>NZ_JAUSSZ010000011.1 GCF_030812595.1 Arthrobacter bambusae | reverse complement strand
GGCAGTCTCTTCCGGATCACGATCAGGCAGCTGGGAAGTCAACCCGCTAAGGATGTGTGAGGTCTCTTCTCCTGCAGCCACGTCCAACCTCTCTTCATTGAATGTCTGGGCGCTTGCACTGTAGTGCGCGCTGAAACGTGTGTGGAAATTTCGTATTGTGAGAATTAAATTCTGTCTTTCGAGATTAGCTAGGCGTTTGCGAAGCGTCAATCTCGCCCGGCGAAGGCC
Organism: Arthrobacter bambusae; assembly: GCF_030812595.1. GTDB lineage: Bacteria > Actinomycetota > Actinomycetes > Actinomycetales > Micrococcaceae > Arthrobacter > Arthrobacter bambusae_B. The sequence continues at coordinate 120,933 of NZ_JAUSSZ010000011.1, read as the reverse complement.
GGCGGCTACAGGGCCCGCAGCCCCCGCGCGGCCGTTTGTGACCGCCGCGGGGAGTGCAGCCCTTGACCAAAGGTGACCTAGCTCATAAAGTTATTTCACTATTCAATAACTAGATTCCACGATGCGAAAAACCTTGATTCCTCTCACAGCGTCCCGGAAACCTAGTTGCAGCACCACAAAGAAGTGGAGATCCCCGATGCAATCGACTCCCCCGGTCGGCGTCACGACGGCTCCGGAGCAGACCATACTGCCAGGCAGCTCGGCCCATCCGTCAGTAGGAACTGAAACCCTGTGCGATGTAGCGTCCGTCGCCGCGGGCCGCACCATTAGCCCCAGCCTCTATAACCTCGACCTTGCCCCCACGAAAAAAGAAGGTAGACGCTGGACCAGCTACAGCATCTTCACCCTCTGGGCCAACGACGTCCACAGCCTTGGCAACTATGCCTTCGCCATCGGCCTCTTTTCGCTTGGCCTGGGTGGGTGGCAGATCCTCGTCGCCCTGGGCATCGGCGCGGTCTTGCTGTTCACCCTCCTGACCTTCTCCGGATTCATGGGCCAGAAGACGGGTGTCCCTTTCCCTGTGATGAGCCGGATCAGCTTTGGCATCCGCGGCGCACAACTGGCCAGCCTGGTCCGTGGCGCGGTGGCTATCGCCTGGTTCGGAATCCAGACATACCTTGCCTCCGTGGTGCTCCGGGTCATGCTTGTCGCCATGTTCCCTGGACTCAAGGACATGGACGCCAACTCGATCCTGGGCCTGTCCACCCTTGGCTGGATCGCCTTCGTGTCGCTCTGGATCGTCCAGCTGATCATCGTCAGCTTCGGCATGGAGATGATCCGCAAGTACGAGGCCTTCGCGGGACCCATCATTCTCGCCACGATGCTTGCCATCGCCATCTGGGTTTTCGTGGAGGCCGGGGGCGCCATCCAATGGTCCGGCATCAAGGGCCTCGAAGGAGGGGAAATGTGGCGCACGATCTTTGCCGGCGGCGCCCTCTGGGTCTCCATCTACGGAACCTTCGTCCTGAACTTCTGTGACTTCACCCGTTCCTCGGTGTCCAAGAAGTCGATTGTGCGTGGTAATTTCTGGGGCATCCCCATCAACATGCTCCTGTTCGGCTCGATCGTGGTCATCATGGCCGGCGGCCAGTACAAGATCAACGGCAGGATCATCGAAAGCCCCTCGGATATCGTGCAGAGCATCCCCAACACGCTCTTCCTCGTCCTGGCCTGCCTCGCCCTGCTGATCCTGACCATCGCGGTGAACCTCATGGCGAACTTCGTGGCACCGGTCTACGCGTTGACCAACCTCTTCCCCAAGCACCTGAACTTCCGCAAGGCGGCCTGGGTGAGCGGCACCATCGGCCTGATCATCCTGCCGTGGAACCTCTACAACAACCCCTTGGTGATCGTGTACTTCCTGGGCGGACTCGGTGCGCTGCTCGGCCCGCTGTTCGGCGTCGTCATGGCCGACTACTGGCTCGTTCGCCGCGGTAAGGTCAACGTCCTCGACCTGTACACGGACCATCCTTCGGGTACCTACTTCTACAAGCGCGGCGTCAACCCCCGGGCGGTCGCCGCAATGGTTCCGGCCGCCGTCGTCGCCGTCCTTATCGCGTTCATCCCGGCACTGGAAGAAGTGGCGCCGTTCGCTTGGTTCTTCGGCGCGGGCATCGGGGCGTTGTGCTACTACCTGTTCGCAGACAGGAAGCAACAGCATACCGACGTCTCCGGCGAGCCGATCGCCGTCGTCAGCAACCACTAGAGCCAGGAGGAACCCATGCGCATCCTCGTCGCAAACGTCAACACCACCCAATCCATGACCGACTCCATCGCAGCCCAGGCACGAAGTGTCGCGGCTCCCGGTACCGAGATCATCGGCATCACCCCGCGCTTCGGCGCGGACTCCTGCGAAGGGAACTTTGAAAGCTACCTCGCGGCCATCGCGGTGATGGACCGCGTGGTCAACTACCCCGAACCGTTCGACGCTGTCATCCAGGCCGGCTATGGCGAGCACGGCCGCGAGGGACTCCAGGAGCTCCTCGACGTGCCGGTGGTGGACATCACCGAGGCCGCGGCCAGCACGGCGATGTTCCTCGGCCACAAATACTCCGTGGTCACCACCCTGGACCGCGCGGTCCCGCTGATCGAGGACCGCCTCAAACTTGCCGGGCTTGACGACCGTTGCGCCTCCGTCCGTGCGAGCGGCATGGCCGTGCTGGAGCTGGAGGAATACCCGGACCGGGCAGTCAAAGCAATTGTCGAGCAGGCCGAACGCGCCGTGCGGGACGACAAAGCCGAAGTCATTGTCCTCGGCTGCGGCGGGATGGCGGGCCTCGACGAACAGATCCGCCAGCGCTGCGGAGTTCCGGTAGTGGACGGAGTGGCCGCGGCAGTGACCGTCGCCGAGTCGCTTGTCCGTCTCGGACTGTCCACGTCCAAGGTCCGGACTTACGCCACACCGCGCCCCAAGACCGTCATAGGCTGGCCGTTGACTGTAACCGACACCGCCACGGCGCCCGCCGCAGGTTAGACAAAGCAGGAGAACCGAGTGAGCGAAACCATCCCCACCCAGCCCCGCGTCGCCGTCGTGACCGGGGCGGGGTCCGGGATCGGGCGGGCGGTCGCCCGGCTTTTCCTCGCGGAAGGCTACAACGTTGCCCTCGCGGGGCGACGGGAAGCGCAGCTTCTCGAGACGGCTGACGGCCACCCGGAAGCGCTGGTGGTGCCGTGCGACGTGACTGCGCCCGACGACGTCGCGCGCCTTTTCGCCGCCGCCCGCCAACGCTGGGGGAGGGTGGACGTCCTCTTCAACAACGCGGGCATCTTCGGTCCCAGTGGCGGAGTGGACGAGATCAGCGTCGCTGACTGGGAGGCGACCCTGGCGGTCAACGTCACCGGATCCATGCTGTGTGCCGCCGAGGCTGTGCGGACCATGAAAGCGCAGGAGCCGCAAGGCGGCCGCATCATCAACAACGGCTCTATTTCCGCGCATTCGCCGCGGCCATTGTCCGTCGCGTACACGGTGAGCAAGCACGCCATGAGCGGCCTGACCAAGAGCATTGAACTGGACGGACGTGCCTATGGCATCAGCTGCGGGCAGATCGATATCGGCAACACGCGTACCGAGATCATGGACACCATCGGCGTGGGCTCGGGTGCGCTCCAGGCCGATGGGACCCGCCGGGTGGAGCCGATGTTCCCGGTGGAGGACGCCGCCCGCGCGGTGCTCATGATGGCCGACATGCCGTCGTCGGCAAATGTTGGTTCAGTGGTGGTGACCGCGGCGGGGATGCCGTTCGTGGGGCGCGGCTAACTGGCCTTGGTTGAACGACCGGCCCGGTCAGAAGATCGACCAGCCCGTCCGGGTGGTGAACTCATCCAGCGCGGCAACGCCGGCCAGCGAATTCCCCGATCGTCCCAAGCCCGGGCTCCACACGCACACCGTGCAGTTGCCCGGCACCACGGCCACGATTCCGCCGCCCACGCCGCTCTTGCCCGGGATTCCCACGCGGTAGGCGAATTCGCCTGCCGCGTCGTAGGTGCCGCACGTGAGCATGACTGCATTGATCCTCTTGGTCTGTGATGGGGAGAGCAAGGCCGTCCCGTCCGCGCGCAGCCCGTTGTTGGCCAGGAACCTGCTCGCAAGGGCCAGATCTGTGCAGCTCATTTCGAGTGCGCACTGGTTGATGTAGGCCTCAAGGACCGAGTCCACGGGGTTTTCGAGGTTTCCGTAGCTGGCCAGGAAGTGTGCCAGCGAGGCGTTGCGGTGACTGTTCGCTGCCTCGGACGCGGCCACCTCGGGGTCGGTGTCGAGGGAGGGGTTACCGCTTTCCTGCCGAAGCAATTCCCGGACGGGAGAGGGCGAGCTGCCCGCAATGCTGAGCAACCTGTCCGTGACAACCAGGGCCCCGGCGTTAATGAAGGGATTGCGCGGAATTCCGTCTTCGTGTTCGAGCTGCACGAGGGAATTGAACGGGTTTCCGGAGGGTTCCCGGAACACCCGCTTCCAGATGTGGTCGCCGTCCCGGGCCAGCACCAACGCGAGGGCATAGACCTTGGAAATGCTCTGAATGGAGAAAGGCACGTCAGCGTCGCCGGAGGAGACCACATCGCCGTTGGCGGTGGCCACCGAAATGCCGAATTGCTTGGTATCCACGGCGGCGAGGCTCGGGATGTAGTCCGCGGGCGCCCCTTGGCCGAGCAAAGGCCGAACCGTGCCGACAATGTCGTCGAGGAGATTCTGGAGGTCCATGTTCTTAGCGTCGTCCTTCGGAGTGGGTCCACAGCCTGAGCTGAAGATGCGCGAGCAACCGTTGCTCTGCGGAGGAGAGATCGATGCCGGCTACTTCGCACGCGCGCCGCAGCCGGTAGTGCACCGTGTTCCTGTGGACGGCCAGCTCCTCCGCGCAGCGATTCACATCCCCGAAGAATTCAAGGTACGTCAGCAGCGTTGTCGCGAATTCCGGGTACCGGCTGCACAGTAGGGTGATGCCGCCATGCCGAAGATCGCTCCTGGAGGCAAGCAGCGCCAGCAATTCCTTCGTCAAAACGGTGGTTTCCACGTCGGCGTAGGACGCCACATGGATCGAGGGTGTGCTTTCCAGGACCTTGAGAACGCTGCGGACGTGCTCAAGGGTGCCGTGCAGGGCGTCCAGGCGTTCGACGACGGGCCCGACGGCGGCCTGCACCTGGCAGTGGAGGTGGACCCTTGCGTCCCTCACAATGACGTTGATGAGGCGGTTGATGGCCGGCGGGGACTTTATGGGGTCGAGGTCGGGAAGAACCATGGCAATTTCCAGACCGATGGCTCCCACCACGGCACCTGGACGGTAGGCGGCCGCATGGATCGATGCCACATTGGCCAGCTCGCCGCGTCGCAGTTGCAATCCTGCTGCGGACTCGTCGTCGCCTTTGGCGGAAATCAGGACGAGGACGGCCGGCTTGGAGGGATCGATACCTGCAGACTGTGCCTGGGCGTGGATCTGGGCGGTGCCGCTCAGAAGGCTGGAGATCCTGTCTCGCCGTAGTGCCTGGGACTGCTCGTTGCGGTGCCGGACCAGTTCTATGGCCGCGTGGCGGGCCGCTCCAACCATGAGCTTGTCCGTGTTGGGAGCGAGAGGTTCCTTCCCTTCCTGAAGCCAGATGTACCCCAGGATCCTGTTGCCCGCGTGGATGCCGATCGCCACCCGTTCCCGGAGGCCTTCCGTCGGGTTGGCTTCCATATGGATGGGAGCTTCGGCCGCTTGCAGGTGCTTGTAGACACCCGACTCCTTCAACAGTTTTTGGTAACGCTCCGGCCCGCGTCGGGCCAGGATGGAGAGCCTGCGGAGTTCATCGACGTCGTTGGATGCCGGTGAGTACGCCAGGACGCGGTTTGCCGGATCCTCAATGACCACGTGGCCGTTGGCCAGTGTCGCGGTGGTCTGGGCGATCGCAAAAAGATCCCTGTGCATGATCGTGGAGGCGTCGGTGGAAAATGCAGGCTCCTGGATGCGGTTCTTGGCGATGCCCTCCAGCGCGCCCCAGCTCATTGCCGGGGACACGGCGATTAGGCCGATTCCGGTGGGAAGCAGCACTTCCCTGACGGCGTCCAGCTCCTCCTCGTTCCCTTTCACCGCGACTGCGGCGGGGTAGTCCGGAATGAGCCTACGAACGCTAGGCAACGCCGCACGGCCCCGGACTCCGATCAGCAGGACCAAGCTCCCGCGTTGGACTGGAGTCTCGTCCTCGGCGTCCGCGATGACCGTTTCACGAACCGTGCCATTGTCCCTTCCAGGAGGGACCAGCAGCTGGCCGTTGTCGACGCCAAGGTCTTCAAGTATGTCGCTGAGCATGGCGCCACTGACATGCTCGGCAGATTCAAGGGGTGCCACCCGTATTCACTTCCTCTAAGCGGCCTAACCGCGCTCACAGCTTTGAACATTACTCGCACTCTGCGGGAACCGGATTGTCATCCAAGCACAACGGGGATCGGACGAATTTAGCTGGCCAGACAGTTCCTTCCCTTGCGCCGGAACCTAGAGTTGTTTTCCGTCCCCCCCTCTGGCGATTCAGCAGTGCCGCTGTGATTCCACGCGAGCCGGGGGACAAATCCTGGAGCATGCAGCCGCACCCGCGGAACCGGAGTCAAAGGAGACCCCTGGAATGAAACGCACACTGAACCAGCCTGCGCCGAGCCCGATCGCGGGGGCCCGGATTGCCGGGCTTGATCCCGCTGATTCGCTGGAAAACAACCGGGAGCTTGTTGGCGACCGTTCAACCGCCGCGCAGGACTTTTCACGTGAGGATGCTGGTTATCACAAGACGCTCAAGCCCCGCCAGATCCAGATGATAGCGATCGGGGGCGCAATCGGAACGGGCCTCTTCATGGGGGCGGGCGGCCGATTGAATGGTTCCGGTCCGGCCCTGGTCCTGGTCTACGCCCTTTGCGGCTTCTTTGCGTTCCTGATTCTGCGGGCCCTCGGCGAACTGGTCCTCCACCGGCCATCCTCAGGCTCGTTCGTGTCCTATGCGAGGGAGTTCTACGGCGAGAAGCTTGCCTACGCGGCTGGCTGGTTGTACTTCCTGAACTGGGCCATGACGTCGATTGTCGATGTCACGGCCGTGGCGCTTTACGTCAAATTCTGGGGACAATTCTGGGAGCCGCTGCAAACGATCCCACAATGGCTTATCGCACTTTGCGCCCTCGTCATTGTCCTGGCCCTCAACCTCGTCTCCGTGAAGATCTTCGGAGAGATGGAATTCTGGTTCGCGCTGATCAAGGTAGCGGCGCTGGTGGCTTTCCTCGTCGTCGGGGTCTGCTTCATCGTCTTTGGCGGGAAGACCGACATCGGCGCTCCCGGACTGGGCGTGATCCTGGACAACGGCGGAGCCTTTCCGACGGGGGCGGTGGCGCCTTTGCTGGCAATCAGCGGCGTCGTGTTCGCGTATGCCGCGATCGAACTTGTCGGTACGGCAGCAGGCGAAACTGCCAACCCGGAAAAGGTGATGCCCAAGGCAGTCAACACGGTAGTCTTCCGGATCGCGCTCTTCTACGTCGGTTCCGTGCTCCTGCTCTCCATGCTCTTGCCGTTCACTGCGTACAAAGCCGGCGAATCGCCCTTCGTCACGTTCTTCTCGCATCTTGGGGATCCACACGCCGCCGCCGTTTCGGCGTCGGTCATGAACTTTGTTGTGCTGACGGCGGCTTTGTCGAGCCTGAACGCGGGGCTGTACTCCACAGGGCGGATTTTGAGGTCCATGGCGGTCAATGGCTCCGCGCCACGGTTCACCGCCAAGATGAGCAAATCGGGGGTGCCGTATGGCGGCATCCTGTTGACAGCAGTGATCACCCTGCTTGGCGTCGGCCTGAATGCCCTGGCGCCGTCCAAAGTGTTCGAGATTGTTCTCGAGGTCTCTGCGATCGGGATCATCGGCGGCTGGGCAACGATCATCTTGTGCCACATCAAGCTTCAGGCCTGGGTCCGGCTGGGCAAGGCCGTTCGTCCATCGTTCCGGCTCTTCGGTGCCCCCTTCACGTCATACCTCACACTCGCCTTCCTTGCCTGTGTCCTCGTTACGATGGGCTTCTCGGAGACTGGGCGGTGGGTCCTCGCTTCCCTACTGCTCCTGATACCCATGCTCATTGCCGGCTGGTTCGCTTGCCGCAAACGCATCCTCGCGGCGGCCGAGGCCCGTCGCGACCACACCGGAGACCTGCCCGTCGTCGCAGGCTCCTTCGCCCAGGGCGGCCGACGCTCCTGATGCAAAACGAATTGATGGAAAGCGGAACCACGTTGCCCGGCATGACGGCACGAAACAACAGCGCCACCCTGACCAAGCAAACCGCCCTGGGCAAGCGAAGCCAGGTCAACAACCGAGCTCCAGGGCGGGAGATCGGCACGCCCAGCAGCGCGTGGCGTTCGCGTGCTGATGCCTGGGAGTTCCTCGGGTATGCCTTCAAGCAGCTGGCAAAGGTCGGCCCGGGAACGCCGTCGCACTCAGGCCTGCGGGACCAAACCGTCCAGGCACTGCGCCTGCTCCAGGCCACGGAACTGTATTGGGCGGCGCCGGGGAGCGCTGCGTTGGCGCCGCTACTCGCCTGCGTGGACTCCGGTGATTACGCCGCCGGACTGGAGCTGATCCACGGAGTGTCCCATCTGCTGCCTTCCGCCAGTCCCGCACCAATCAGTCCCGCGCCAATCAGTCCCGCACCAATCAGTCCGGCACCGCTCCGCCCGGACCACGCCGGCCCGGGCCGAGTGGACCCGGGCCAGGCGGATCCGGAACAGCGGCAGCCCTGGGCCGGGCGCTCCATGCCGGGTGTCCAGGACGAAGGGTCCGCGGTGCCACGGCCTGCGAGCGAGCGTCCCCGGTTCGAGGTCCTGGTTGTCGACGACATCACCGAACAAGAAGGCGAAGCGCTGAAAGCGGAAATGCTGGCCCAAAGGAGGCCGTCCGATGCCTTCACGTATGAGCTCGTCGTGGTTCCCAGCTACGAGGATGCGCTGGTTGCCTTGCTTCTGAACCCTGCCATCCAGGCGTGCATCCTCCGCCCGGGATTCGCCATCGGCAGCAGCCAGCCCCTTGGCCGGGATCTGAGGAAGTACCTTTCCGGCCTGGTGAGCCCCGAACTTTCGGGCATGCCACCGCTGGGAAGGTTCCTCAGCCTGGCGGAACAGATCTCCGAGTTACGCTCCGAACTGGATGTGTACCTGGTAGCCGGAGTCGCCATGGAGAGCCTCGCGGGTTCACTGACGAAGCGGTTCCGGAGGATTTTCCGCCGGCAAGACAATCTCGACTTGCACCTTTCGCTGTTGTCGGGCGTCGCCGAGCGCTACAGGACCCCGTTTTTCACCGCGCTGCAGGAATACAGCCGGCGGCCTGCCAGCGTTTTCCACGCCTTGCCGATCTCTCGCGGCGGCTCTGTGGGGAACTCTCCCTGGATCCGCGACATGGCCGATTTCTATGGCATGAACCTTCTCCTGGCCGAGACATCCGCGACGTCGGGAGGACTCGATTCGCTGTTGGATCCGCATGGATCGATCAAGGAGGCCCAAGATTTGGCGGCGCGGGCTTTCGGTTCCCAGAAAACGTTCTTCGTCACCAATGGAACATCCACCGCCAACAAGATCGTTCATCAGTCGATCCTCGCTCCGGGGAATGTCGTCCTCGTCGACCGTAACTGCCACAAATCCCACCACTACGCTTTCGTCCTCGCCGGAGCCCAGGTGGCCTACCTGGACGCCTACCCGCTGGACAAGTTCGCGTTCTACGGTGCCGTTCCACTGGCCACCATCAAGGCCCGGTTGCTGGCCTACCGACGTGCCGGGCGCCTGGACGAAGTCAAGATGATCACCCTGACCAACTGCACCTTCGACGGCATCGTCTATGACGTCGAGCGCGTCATGGAAGAATGCCTGGCCATCAAACCGGACCTCGTCTTCCTTTGGGACGAAGCGTGGTTCGCCTTCGCCCGGTCCCACCCCGTCTTCCGGCGCAGGACAGCCATGGCCGCGGCGAAGAAGCTTGAGGCCTCTTTCAGCGATCCCGGCTATGCCGCCAGGCATGCCGAACAAGCGGCATCGCTCCACGACGCGGTGACTGGCGCGCCGGCCGATGATGAACTCTGGCTCAAGACCCGGCTTATCCCGGATCCAGCGAAAGCGCGGCTGCGCGTCTACGCCACGCAGTCCACGCACAAGACCCTCACCTCGCTACGTCAGGGATCCATGATCCATGTCTTCGACCAAGACTTCAGCGAGCATAACCAAGAGTCGTTCCGCGAGGCATATATGACCCATACCTCCACCTCGCCGAATTACCAGATCCTCGCGTCCCTGGATATCGGCCGCCGCCAAGTGGAACTTGAGGGGTTCGGCCTGGTGCAGAAACAGGCGGACCTGGCGACCATCGTTGCCCAGGCGGTGGCCCGGCACGCCCTGCTGAAGAAATACTTCCGGGTCCTCACGTCGAGGGACCTCATTGCGGCGCCCTATCGGGAAACCGGCAGCGCCATGCCGCTACGGGACGGGCTGGCTGCACTGGCGGACGCCTGGCTGCACGACGAGTTTGTCGTCGACCCCAGCCGCCTCACGCTGGACATCAGCCGGACAGGGATCGACGGCGACACTTTCCGGCACCGGTATCTCGCCGACAAGCACGGCATCCAAGTCAACAAGACCTCCCGTAACACCGTGCTCTTCATGACCAACATCGGCACGTCGCGGAGCGCCGTCGCCTACCTGATCGAAGTCCTGGTCAAGCTGGCCGAGTCTTTCGAAGAGGCACGGCCGGCGCGGAAAACGGCAGGCGCCGGTCTCGACGAGTGCCTCCCTGGAGCCACTCCGCCGCTGCCCGATTTCAGCAGCTTTGCAGACCGCTACCGACGCGATCAGCTCAGCCCCGATGGGGATATCCGTGCCGCTTACTTCGAGAGCTACAAGGATGGAGCAACCACCTACCTGTCTGCCGAGGACATCAAAGCCAGGATCGAGGGAGGCGAGGAGGTTGTTTCGGCCGGATTCGTGACCCCCTATCCTCCGGGCTTCCCGATTCTCGTCCCGGGACAGGTGATCACGTACCGGGCGCTGGAGTTCATGGCTGCCCTGGATACCCGGGAAGTCCACGGCTTTGACTCCGAGCGAGGGTTCAGGGTCTTCACAGGCAAGGAGTAGAGAGGCGCGGGTCTGGATCATCCGGATTCCACATTGTGAAAATTGAATTTCCCCTTGTGGAATGGTGTGAGCGGGATTACATTGATTTCATCCCCGAAATCGGGGGCTGTTCCCAAATGATTGGTTCAGATCAATGAAGTTTCCAGACTCTGCGGCGCTGAAGGCGAGTTCGGCCCCGCGGAAGAAGAAGCCACTGTACAAGTCGCTCTTCTTCCAAATTCTGATCGCCGTCGTCGCGGGTGTGCTCATCGGCCATTTTTGGCCGAACATCGGGTCCACCCTCCGGCCACTGGGCGATGGTTTCATTCAACTCATCAAGATGATTATTGCCCCGTTGATTTTCCTCGTGATCGTCACGGGCATCTCGGCCGTGGGCGACGTCAAGGCGGTCGGAAGAGTCGGGGTCAAGGCACTCCTGTACTTCACAGGCGCCACGCTTTTCGCACTCGTTTTCGGCCTCATCGTCGGAAACCTTGTCCAGCCGGGCGCTGGACTCCACATCGATCCGAGCACCCTTTCCCAGGATGCGCTGAATGCCAAGACGGGAACGGCCCCGCCCAAGGATGCCGCGGCCTTCCTCCTTGACATCATCCCCACCAGCGTCATCGGGGCCTTCGCGAGCAACAGCCTGCTCCAGGTCCTCTTCTTTTCGGTCTTCTTCGGCGCGGCAATCGTCGTCATCGGCCGCGAGCGCTGCCTTCCGGTTATCAGCCTCATGGAAACGCTGCTGGAACTGATCTTCAAGATCATGTCCTGGATCATGAAAGTGGCGCCCATCGGTGCCTTCGGTGCGATGGCGTTCATCATCGGCCAATACGGCTTGGACACGCTTGGCACGTACGCGCTCCTGATCGCCTCCTGCTATGGTGCGGCCTTGGTCTTCATCGGACTGTTGTTCCTCGTCGCCTGGAGCTTCGCACGCGTCCCGCTCTGGCAGTTCCTCAAATACACCCGCGAGGAATTCCTCCTGGCGCTCGGCACGGCCTCCACCGAAGCCGTCATGCCCCGGATCATGACCAAGCTCACGAACGCCGGCTGCTCCCGCGCGACCACAGGCCTCGTGGTCCCGACGGGGTATTCATTCAACCTCGACGGCGCCGCTATCTACCTGTCGATCTCGCTGCTGTTCCTTGCCCAGGCATTCGGACACCACCTTGATCTCGGCCAGCAATTAGCCGCCCTCGGCGTGCTGCTCCTGACCTCGAAGGGCATGGCGGGCGTTCCAGGATCCTCGTTCCTGGCCCTCTCAGCCACGGCCGCCGCGCTGGGCATCTTCCCGGTTGCCGGTGTTGCCCTGCTCCTGGGCGCCGACCGCCTCATGGACTCCATGCGGGTCGTCGTCAACCTCCTCGGCAACTGCGTTGCGACGTTCATCGTCGCCAAGTGGGAAGGCCAGTTCGACCGTTCCGTCATGGTGCGCGCCTTCCGTGGCGAAATCACCAACGAGGATTCCGCCATCATGCTCGGAGCCGAAGCGATCTTCGAAGAACAGGAAATCGAACGCCTCAGCGAAGGACGCGAGCCATCGCCGAAATTCCGGGGCGGCCCGAACCCCGACGCGATCCCGCAGTTCGAAATGATCAAGCCGGGCCAACACCGGAGCCCCTCGGTCAGCCCCGACTGATATGAAATGCGAGGTGGGCCGGGTTCCTTGTGAGCCTGGCCCACCTCTTGCGCCGACCGATGTCCTGCGCCCGACTTTCGGGTTACCTGTTGCGATGGAGTAATGCAGGAGCATCGGCCGGCGGGCCTGGTGGGGAACGTCCCCGGGTCGTGGGTGCGGGCTATAGCGTCCTAGGGTCCGCGGCGTACATCTTCAACCTGATGGCCAAGGCCTCTGACATGTGGCGGGCGGCGACCTGGCCCGCCAACTCGGGGTTGTTCTCCTCAATGGCGGCGAGCAGTTCGGCATAGTCAGCCAGCACCACGGGCCACCTGCCGGGGTAGGTCAAAGTCGTGAGGGTGTACCGGCGGACCTGCTGGTCCAGGCGCTCCAGCAGGCTGATAAGCGATGGGCTGTGGGTGGCGTGCCAAAGCTGCGTGTGGAAAGCACGGTTTGTTTCCGCAAGGGTTGGTCCATCATTGATGTCCAATCCGCGCATTTTCACAAGCAGCGCGTCGAGCGAGCTCTTGTCCAGGGCCGTTGCCTTGAGTGCAGCTTTGGAAGCGGCAGCCTGTTCAAGGATGATTCTCGACTCGTAGATATCGATGATTTCCTCGGCCGAATGCGTGCGGATCACCACCGCTTTGCCGCGCCTTTCGACGAGCCCGTCCTGTTCCAGCCGCTGCAATGCTTCCCGCACGGGGGTTCTCGAAGCACCATAGCGCGCAGTGAGCTTGGCCTCCGTGAGGGGCTCGTCAGGGGCGAATACGCTCGCCAAAACGTCGTCGCGCAGCTGCTGATGAATGGGCGTGGTCAATTATTCCTCTTTCCGTGTGGTTTCGACAGCTCGGCCTCAGGCGACGCAGCCGGCCCGTCGTCCGAAGACAGCTCCTGCTGCAAGCCCGGAACCGCCGGGGTAGTTTCCGCTGAACAATCCGCCCAGTGCTTCACCGCACGCGTAGAGCCCCCCAATCGGCTCAGCGCTTTCGGTCAGCACGCGGCCCCAGGTATCAGTCTTCAGGCCTCCGAAAGTGAAGGTGATCCCACAGGTGACGGGGAAGGCGTAGAACGGACCGGTGGAGATGCTGCGGGCCCAGTTGCTTTTCGGCGGTTGGGTATCCGCCCGGCGGCCGTCCTTGACATTGGGGTTGAAGGCCGGACCCTCGCTGATCGACTCATTAAAATCCCTGACAGTCTCCTCGAGGCCCGTGACACTTATGCCGGCTTTCTCGGCCAGTTCGGCCAGGGTTGGCGCAGTGACCACGGAGACCCCCGGCATGTCGTATTCCTCGGTCCGGAGCATGGGACGGGACGAGGCGTCGAAAATCTGGAAAGCAGCCGATCCCGGCTGGGCAAGGATGTCCCGGCCATACCGCGCGTAGGTGTAGTTGCGGTAGTCGGCGCCTTCGTCGACAAACCGCTTGCCCTCGTTGTTCACCACGATCCCGAGCGGGTATCCACCGCGGGTCAGCTGGTTGGTGAGCTCAAGGTTGCTCTCGTTCTCCGGATGCCACGCGTCCCAGGCCACGCTGTGGCAGCTGGACCAATCGCCGCCCTTGGCCGCGCCTGCGTCCAAGGCGGCTACGATCATCTCACCGGTGTTTCCGGGGGTGCCGCGCACCTTCGCGTTTTGCCAGCCCTCGCCCAAGTATTGACGTCGGAGACCCGGTGCGGCTTCAAAGCCCCCGGACGCCAGAATTACCGATTCGGCCCGGAACTCGCCTTCTCCCGAGGAAGTGCGGTAGCGGACTCCGCATACCCGGTTCTCTTCCAGGATCAGTCCGGTTGCCGCGCAGCCGTAGATAACTTCCACGCCCAGGCGCTTTGCGGCCGCCCGGTGGTCAGCCATGAGCCCTTTGCCGCCGCCGACGTTGCCAACGTGGAGTCCTCCCCAAAAAAGATAGCCGCCCTCCTCGGTCCGGTATGCCTGCCGCTCATACATCAAGCGGTATTTGAGGCCCATGCCCTGAAGCCAGCGCAAGGTCGGGTTGCTCTCATTGACCAGGACCCCGGACAGTTCGGGGTCATTCCGGCCGTCCGAGACCTTCCGCAGGTCAGCCAGATACTCGTGAGCGGCGTAGGCGGGAACTTCGCTGACGGCGTGGCGCTCATCCGGTTCCACGAAATCGATGAGCTCCTCAAGCCCGTTGTGGGAGATACGGGTGGCACCGGCGGTGTAGAAGCTGTTGCCGCCGGAAGAGGCCTCCTCGGCCTTTTCAAGCAGCACAACTTTGCGTCCGCGTTCAGCGGCGGCGAGCGCCGCCGCGAATCCCGCGTTGCCGCCCCCAACTACCAAGACGTCGCTTTTGATCATCATCATTCTCCTCAGCTCCATCGCTGCATACGATTGTATACATAGATATGCTGGTGAATGTAATGCGGCATGAGAATGTGCTTTGCCGGCTGCCTTGGAGACCGCTTTCCTAGAACAGCGGCAGTAGCTCCGACAAATCCGCGCGCAGGCCCGATGCGGCTACCCGTCCGGCGTCGACCGCGGCCTCCCAGCTCAGGCGGCCGGTCACCATCGCGAGCCAGGTGGCGGCGTCGCACTCAATGACGTTAGGCGGCGTTCCGCGCGTGTGTCGGGGGCCCTCCACGCACTGGGTGACGCCGAAGGGCGGCACCCTGACTTCCACGGAGTTGCCTGGGGCGCGGGCGGTGAGTTCCTCGAGCGAGTAACGTACCGCGGTGGCCAGCCGAGTGCGCGACGGCGGCGTCGCAGGCCCTGTTTCTTGTCCGACGGCGGCCTGCCATGCGGCCAGTGCCGCGCGCCCTTCCTCAATGTCGATTCGGCGTCGTGCAATTGCCATGGTTCGCATTTCCAATCAGTCCAGCAACTCCAAATCAGTCCAGCAGCGCCAATCAGTCCAGCAGCGCCGAAACGGCATGGCCCAAGCGGATCCTGCCAACCGAGTGGCCACCGCCCAGGACAGGCTCCACTACCTTTTCGAGCACGCTCGAGACGCCGGGAATATCCACGGCGCCCGCAACGGCGAGCAGCGTCAGCCCGACCAGCGTGGCCGCGCGGGGATTGCCGTCCAGGATCTTGACCGCCGCCGAGGCGCCGGTGGGCGTTGCCAAGACCAAGACACCTTCCGCCCCGCCCTTGGCGAGCACTTCAAGTTCGTCCATGACGATGGTGTTCGCCTCGCCGCGGCCCTGCACTGCCCACGGATAGTCCAGCATGGACGTGGCAATGGTTGCCGCACGGGCGTTCGAGCTTTGGTCCTGCGGAGCCTGGGCCAGGCGCGAATAGGCCCGTGCCAGCCCGGTCAGGGAAAGGGCGGCGACCGGCGCCCCGCAGCCATCAATGCCCAGGTGGGCGATCTTTTCGTCGCTGTATTCCTCGATGACGGACCGCACGCGCTGTTGCAAAGGATGGTTGGGCTCCAAGTAACTGTGGGTGTCCCAGCCGTTCTCGGTGCAGGCCCAGAGGAACGCAGCATGCTTGCCTGAACAGTTAAAGGCCAGCTTGGACTTGCCGTGCTCCGAACGGATCAGCCAATTGCGGGCGACTTCGTCCTGCGGCCAGGCCGAAGGGCATTGCAGCTGTTCTTCCTGGACGCCGGCAGCTTTCAGCATGCCTTCCACCACGTCCATATGATCCAGTGAGCCCACATGGCTGGCGCAGGCCAAAGCCACCTGTGCGCCGCGCAGGGGCACCCCCGACTGCATGGACGCGAGGGCCTGGAACGGCTTGAGCGCCGAGCGGGCGTAGATGGGCGTGGTGATGTCGCCGAGTTGGGTCACCACGGAGCCGTCGCCGGAAAGGACCACCGCGGAACCGATGTGGCGCGATTCGATGAAGCCGCTGCGTTCGATCACTGCCAGTTCGACGGCGGACTCAACGCTGAAGGTTTCGTGCGAACTCAAGGGCATGATGCAAGTCTAGGGTGAAGGAACCGTCTTCCCGGGCTACTCCACGGTGACCATGACGGACTGCCATCCCGAGGCGCCGTCAGGCACAGGATCCGCCCGCTTTTCGGTCTGGAGATCGCCGGTTCCGTCCGTGGCCCGCACCTTGATGTAGTGGGGTCCCGGAGTGGCGTCCCAAATGAAGGACCACTGCCTCCACGTCACAACGGACGCCTCCGCGGCCAGGGTCGCTTCTGCCCACGGACCGTTGTCGATCTGGACCTCCACCTTCATGATGCCACGGGTCTGGGCCCAGGCCGTGCCTCCCAAAGCGACCTTGCCGGCAGTCACTTTGGCGAAGGACTTGGGTACTTCCAGGCGGGCCATGGTCTTGATGGGACCCCGTTCGGACCAGCCGCGGGTGGTCCAATACGCTTTTTTGTCCGCGAACCGGGTGACTTCCAGGTCCACAACCCATTTGGTTGCGGAGACGAAGCCGTAAAGGCCCGGAACCACCATGCGCACGGGGTAGCCGTGTTCCAGCGGGAGGGGTTCCCCGTTCATACCGATGGCCAGGATGGCGTCCCTGCCGTCCTGGAGCACTTCCAGGGGAGTGGAGGCGCTGAAGCCGTCGATCGAGGTGGAGAGGACCATGTCCGCGCCGGGTTTGGGACGGGCTTGTTTGAGCGCGTCGCGGATGGGCATGCCAAGCCATTTGGCATTGCCGGCCAGGTTCCCGCCCACGGGGTTGGACACGCAGGTGAGGGACACATGGGTCTCGATCAGTTGGGCGTCGAGCAGATCCTGGAAGGTCAGCCGGACCTCTTGTTCCACGAGCCCGTGGATCCGCAGTTCCCAGTCCTGGGCATTGATCTCCGG
Source organism: Arthrobacter bambusae (assembly GCF_030812595.1). Lineage (GTDB taxonomy): Bacteria > Actinomycetota > Actinomycetes > Actinomycetales > Micrococcaceae > Arthrobacter > Arthrobacter bambusae_B. The sequence continues at coordinate 103,938 of NZ_JAUSSZ010000011.1, read as the reverse complement.
CACGCTCAGGGCGGTGTCGATCCGGTAGAAGTCCTTGGCCGGGGTGAGCCAGGGGGTGACTCCGGGCGTCGGGGACTGGACACCCGCCGGAACGGGAGCAGCCGCCCGGGCGGGAGCGGGGAGCTTCAAAGAATCCCGCGCCTTGGCCACATTGCTGCGCGCCGCGCTCAGGAACCGGCCTCCTCCGGCTGCGATGGCCGCGGCGGCAACGGTAATGCCGGTAGCGGCGAAGAAAGTTCGGCGGGACGTGGCGGGACGTTCGATGCCTTTGGCCGCCGTGTCCGCAGGAGCGTCGGGGAAGGACTTCATCCGCCAGAGCAGTGCCACCAAGAGGCGGAGGACCACGAGCCCGGCCGCGGTGCCGATCAGGCTCGGGATGGAATCCATGGGCTTCACGCTGGCCCTGGTCACCACGGCGGCCACGATCACCACACCCATGCCCAGCACGCCCAGCACGCCCAGCGCCCAATTGCGGAAAGCCACGACTCCAAGCACGCAAGCGAGCACAAAGATGGTCAGGCCCATGCCCACAAACAGTGCAGCTTTGTCATTGGTGCCGAACGTGGTCACGGCAAAGTCCTTCATCCACGGCGGTGTGAAGTCGATGAACGTGGATCCCAGCGCAATGACGGGTGTGGCCCGGGCCGTAAAGAAGGCGCCGATCAGTTCCGCAACGGAAAGTACGACGCCGGCAGCGGCCACCCCGGCCAGTGCTGCCAACGCCGTGGGTCCCCCGAGCCAGTTCCTGATCTTCTTCATGCAGGTTGTTCGTAGCGGAAAGCCCCCGAGATGGGTTGGACATGCTCCCTCTTGGTGATTGGTGGTTGGTGCCGGAGGGACATGCCCTGCGTTGGTGCTCAGGAGTGGGCATATCAGTGTTATGTCCGTTGGTCAGGGCCAAGGGTGGGCATGCTCACTCGTGGAGCTCGGGAAGGGTGGACATGTCCAGTCGTAGACACAGCTTAGGAGTCCCGCCCCCGCACAAAGTACCCTTGAAGACTGTGAAGGTACTCGTCATTGGCCCCGGCGGCCGCGAACACGCAATTGTCCGCTCCTTGCTCAAGGATCCCAACGTTTCCGAAGTCCACGCGGCTCCGGGAAACGCCGGCATCGCCAAGCTGGTCCCCACGTACGCGATCGATGGGAACAACCCCGGCGCCGTTGCAGCGCTTGCGACAAAACTGGCGGTGGACTTGGTTGTGGTGGGCCCCGAAGCCCCGCTCGCGGCAGGCGTATCCGATGCCGTCCGCGAGACGGGCATTCCGGTATTTGGTCCCAGCAAGGCGGCGGCGCAGCTCGAAGCCTCCAAAGCCTTCGCCAAGGAAGTCATGGCCGAGGCCGACGTGCCGACTGCCATGGCCCGCGTGGCGACAAACGCTGAAGAGGCTGCTGACGCACTGGACACTTTCGGCGCTCCCTATGTCGTCAAGGATGACGGACTGGCCGCCGGCAAGGGCGTAGTGGTCACCGACGACCGTGAGGAAGCACTCGCCCACGCCCAGGCATGTTTCGATGCCGGCGGAACCGTGGTGATCGAGGAGTTCCTGGACGGGCCCGAGGTCTCCCTCTTCGTGCTGTGCGACGGCCGCACGACGGTGCCGCTGTCCCCGGCCCAGGACTTCAAGCGGATATTCGACAACGACGAAGGCCCCAACACCGGTGGCATGGGCGCCTACACTCCGCTCGACTGGGCGCCCGAAGGCCTGGTCCAGGAAGTCATCGACCGCGTGGCGCAGCCCACGGTCGACGTGATGGCAAGCCGTGGAACTCCGTTCGTAGGCGTCCTCTACTGTGGTTTGGCCTTGACCTCCCGCGGCACGCGCGTCATCGAGTTCAACGTCCGTTTCGGCGATCCCGAAACGCAGGCCGTCCTGGCTCGCCTCAAAACTCCACTCGGGGCCCTCTTGCTGGCGGCCGCCAAGGGCGAATTGGACCAGGCCGAAGAGCTGCGCTGGTCGAAGGAGTCGGCCGTCGCCGTCGTCGTCGCCGCCGAAAACTACCCGGACAAGCCCCGCACGGGGGACCGCATCCGCGGCCTGAACAAGGTGGACGCGCTGGAAGGCGTCCACGTCATCCACGCCGGTACCAAACTGGACGACGAAGGCCGGCTTGTCTCCGCAGGCGGCCGCGTGCTGGCAGTTGTGGCGTTGGGCACGGACCTCGTCGAGGCCCGCGAGCGGGCATACGACGGCGTGGAGCTGGTCCAGCTCGACGGCGGACAGTTCCGCACCGATATCGCCGGCAAGGCTGCCCGCGGCGAGATCCACGTGGTCTCCCCGGCCACCGGTTCCATCCCGAACGTGAAGGCCTGAACCATGCCTGAAAACACTGCCAAAGGCCTGCAGGCCGAAACCCTCGACCTCCCGGGGTGGAAGCACTTCTACTCGGGCAAGGTCCGTGACCTCTACGTTCTGGCGGACGATTTCAGCGGGGCCGAATCCGGCCAGGACCGCGTTTTGGTGGTGGCCAGCGACCGTATCAGCGCCTATGACCACGTCTTGAGCAGCGAGATCCCGGACAAGGGGCGGGTCCTCACGCAGCTGAGCCTGTGGTGGTTCGAGCAGCTTGGCGTGGAGCACCACGTCATCGCGTCCACGGCCGCCGAGGGTGTGCCCGCGGAAGTTGAGGGCCGCGCCATGATCTGCAAGCGGCTGGAGATGTTCCCCGTGGAATGCATCGCCCGCGGGTATCTCACGGGTTCCGGCTTGGCCGAGTACCGCCAGTCAGGCACCGTCTGCGACATTCCATTGCCCGAGGGCCTGGTTGACGGCTCGCGTCTCGAGCACGCCATCTTCACCCCTTCCGCCAAGGCTGACGTCGGCGAACACGACGAGAACATCACGTACGACGACGTCGTTGCGATCGTGGGTGACGACATCGCCGCGCGCCTGAGCGAACTCACGTTGAAGATCTACACCCGCGCGGAAGAGATCGCCCGGGGCCGCGGCATCATCCTGGCCGACACGAAGGTTGAATTCGGCATCGATGTCAATACCGGCGTCATCACCTTGGGCGATGAGGTGCTCACTCCGGATTCCTCGCGTTTCTGGGATGCCTCCACGTACGAGCCGGGCAAGGCGCAGCCGTCGTTCGACAAGCAGTTCGTGCGTGACTGGCTGACCTCTGCGGAATCGGGCTGGGACCGCTTCGGTGACACCCCGCCGCCCGCATTGCCGGCCGACGTCGTGGAGAAGACGCGCGCCCGCTACGTGGAAGCCTACGAGAAGCTGACCGGCAGGACTTTCGCCTAGGCCACAGGGTGCAGCAGGTATGTGAAGAGCCCCGGACCGTCTGTGAGCGGTTCGGGGCTCTTCACATGTGTTCGTCGCGGCCCTAGCTTGCGCGGGATGACTGCGCGCTGCCGCCGGGGCCGGCCGCCGCCCGGCGCTCAGCCAACCGGATCTCCAGTACGGAGTCCATGGCCTGCTGGACGCGGTCGGCTGCGCCCGCGGCGGTGAAATCGCGTTGGGCTTCTTCGAGATGGACCAAGGCGTCAGCGTTTTCACCGGCCGCCTTGAGCGCCTTGCCGAGGAGGAAGGCGACTTCGCCTGCCGTGTGCCGGGCCAGGACTTCACGGTCCGCCTGGATTTCGCGCAACTTGGCAATTGCTGCCGGGATGTCGCCCGTCAAGTAGAGCCAGCGGGCGCGGATGAAGGCAACCTCCAGCTGGTCCGTCCTGTTTCCGCCCACAATGGACAGGGCGAGTTCGGCCCGTTCAATGGCCGAAAGGGTCTCCGGCTCCACGATTCCCGAGGAGAGCCGTACCGCCGCCGACGCCTTGTTGAAGCGGGCCCACAGTTCAATGTCATTGGCGGGGGAGAGTAGCTTCGCGGCACGCTCGTGATGCTTGATGCCTTCGACATAGTCGTGGCGCATGAAGGCCACGTTTCCCACAACCCAGGCCACTTCGCCCGCGAGCTGCGACATCGAATGGTCGTCCATCTGGTTGATCATGGCCTGGCAGTACGTCCAGGCTTCGTCCAACCTGCCACTCTCGGCCAGTGCTCCGATCAGTGCCCGGTGCGCCCCGATGATCAGGGTTGAGCCTTTGGGCAGCTGCTCGGACAGCCTCACGGCTTCCTTGGCGTGCTCGACGGCGGTGGCCAGCTGCCCTTGCCCGTGGCAGACAGCGGCAAGCATCTGCCGGGCTCGGACCCCCAGGCCCGCAGATTCCGTAGCCATGGGGTGTTCCAGGAGATGTTGGATGATCTGCTGGCACTCCTTCAACTGCCCCTGCTTCATGAGGCATTCAGCCTGCATGTAGGTCATATTCCACCAAGCGCTGGTGTTCTTTGCCTCGAGCGCGATTTGGGCGGCGGTTGACGCGTGGCTTGCGGCCAGCGGGTAATCCCTCAGATCCCAGGCTTGCCTTGCGTACAGCCCCGCAAGCACGTATTCGGCGTCACTGACGGACACGGGCTGGCTCCAGGCTTCCAAGGCTTTTGGTGCTAGTTCCAGACGGCGGGCGAGTTCCTCAATAACCTCGGCCGTAGGCTCCCGACGGCCGGTTTCAAGAAGCGAAATGTAGCTGGGAGAGTAAAGGTCCCTGCCCAATTCAGCCTGGGTCAGCCCACGTTCGAGCCGTTCGGCACGGAGCTTTTCTCCGAATCCGTTCCCCACAGGTTCCTCCTAGAGGCTTGTCTTTGCCTGTCTTTACGCTTAAAGCTTGACAGTCGCTGTGGAAAACATTTTACAATGAATGTCAACAGGGACCGCGTAATTTCCGTAACGAATCCGACTCGCATTGAGGAAAAATTATGTTGAAGAAGATCGCTGCAGCAGTGGCCTTGGCTGGCGCTCTTGCATTCTCCGCCGCGGCACCCGCCGTGGTTTCCGCAGCCCCTGTGGCAGACACCGTCAGCACGGTGCTCAGCATTGGTAACTGGCCGGACCCGATGAGTGTGGTCTCCCAAGCTATCGGTAACTGGCCTGATCCCATGAGGGTCTCGCAGGCTATCGGTAACTGGCCCGATCCCATGTAGTCGAAGCTTGACGGGGCCGCCGGAGATCCCGGCAGCCACGGATAATTCAAACGAAGTGAAGAAGTCCCCGGTTGTGAAATCGACACACCGGGGATTTCTTTTGCGCGAAGAGCGCCCGGCCATGATATTAACCAGCATTGCGTCGGGGTTGTTAACAACACTTGTCTCTAAACCGTGGGCGGCCCAGGGTAATCCGGTCGGAGAATGTCTTGTGCGTTTTTCGGCGATGGTCGAAAAACTCGTTAAATAAAGTAGAAGGCCTCCGAGTGGAAGGCCTTCTACCAATTGGTCGGGATGACAGGATTTGAACCTGCGACCTCTTCGTCCCGAACGAAGCGCGCTACCAAGCTGCGCTACATCCCGATCCGCTGCGAAAGCAACTGTTCAAGAATAGCCGATCCCTCCCCGGATGCGAAATCGAAGGGGGGCACCGGGGGGAGGCCGGACTCAGACCAGCGAGTCCTTCCAAGCGCCGTGCAAGCGGGCGAACCGGCCTCCGCCGCCGATGAGCTCGGCCGGCGTGCCGTCCTCCACGATGCGTCCCTCGTGCACCACCAGCACCCGGTCCGCGGTCTCAACGGTCGAGAGCCGGTGGGCGATGATGATGGCCGTCCGCTCGGAGTCCGTTCCGGAAAGCAGGCTGCTGAGGCCGGCCTGCACGAGCCGCTCGGACGGAATATCAAGCGAAGATGTCGCTTCGTCCAGGATGAGTACTGCCGGGGCCGCAATGAATGCGCGGGCAAAGCCGATCAACTGCCGTTGCCCGGCGGAAACGCGGCCGCCCCGCTTGTTGACATCCGTGTCGTAACCCTCAGGCAAGGCGGAGATGAAGTCATGTGCCCCTACTGCCCGGGCAGCTTCTTCAATCTCCGAGCGGGTAGCCTCCGGTCGTCCCAGCGCGATGTTCTCCGCAACGGTGCCGCTGAAGAGGAAGGCCTCTTGGGTGACCATCACAACGGCGCGGCGCAGGTCCGCCGTCGAGAGCTCCCGGAGGTCGACGCCGTCGAGGGTCAAGGATCCTTCGGTGACGTCGTAGAAGCGGGCGATCAGCTTGGCCAAGGTCGATTTCCCGGCGCCGGTCTGTCCAACGAGGGCAATGGTCTGTCCGGCGGGAATGTGAAGGTCCAGCTTGGGGACCACCACCTTGCCGTTGCCGTAGCCGAACTCCACGCCACGGAAGTCGATTTCGCCGCGGGCATGGGGCAAGGGCACGGGGTTCTTGGGCGGCCGGACGGTGGGAACTTCTTCGAGCAGCCCGGACACCTTCTCCAGCGCGGCCTGCGCGCTCTGGAAGGAGTTATAGAACATCGCCATCTGGTCCACGGGCTGGAAGAAGCGCTTGGTTGAAAGGATCAGTGCAAGGAGCACACCCACCGCCAGCTCTCCGGAGAGCACCCGGAATCCGCCGAACAGCAGGACTACGGCCACGCACACATTGCCGATCAGGACCAGGCCCGGTTGGAAGACGCCGTTGAGGTTGATGGAGCGGACCGTGACTTTGCGGTACTCCTCCGAGAGCTCGGCATAGCGTCGGGCGTTCTCCGGCTCTTTCCGAAAGGCCTTGATGGCCCGGATTCCTGTCATGGTCTCCACGAAGTGCACAATCAGCCTGGCGGACACAACACGCGATTCCCGGAAGGCGATCTGCGAGTGCTTCTGGTACCAGCGGGCCAGGAAGTAAGCGGGCACGCCCGCGGCGAGCATGAGGAGCCCGCTGCGCCAATCGAGGGCAAATACCGTACATGCCGTAAAGAGCATGAACAGGATCCCGGAAGCCAGCGAGCTGACGCCCGAATCGAGGAGTTCACGCAGCGCCTCGAGGTCCGAGGTCTGGCGCGCGATGATCCGGCCCGAGGTGTACTTCTCGTGGAACTCCAAGCTTAGACGCTGGGTGTGCCGGAAGACCCGCACCCTCAGGTCAAGGAGCATGGACTGGCTCAGCTTCGCCGTGGAAGTGACGTAGAGGGCAGTCAAGACCGCCGTTGCGACGGCCGCGGTCAGGTACAGGACGCCGGCCAGGACCAGCGGCATGTTGTTCCCGGCGAGCAGGGCGGGAAGTGCGTGGTCGATGCCGAAGGCAATAATCGCCGGCCCGGCAACCCGGGTGGCCTGGGAGAGCACCACCATGCCCAGCGTCAGCCAGAAGCGCAACCGCACCGGGCGGATGAGCGATCCCAGCAAGGCTACCGACCGCCGTCGTACTGCTTTGCTGTCGCTGCGGCTCAGGTGGGCGTTATCTTCATTGGCGGTTCCGAACGTGCTCATCGGCGTCCCTCCCCGGCTTGGTCCATGTGCTGTTCCGAATCCAGCTCATGTTCGAGTTCGTCGAGTTCGAGGTCGAGGTCCTTCGGAGCGGAGTCGAGGCTGGCGATCACATAGCGGTAGTGGGCATTGTTGGCCAAGAGCTCCGTGTGGGTCCCGACAGCGGTGATGGTGCCGTTTTCAAGCAGCGCGACGCGGTCGGCGAGGGCAACGGTCGAGGGCCTGTGCGCGACGATGAGCGTGGTGGTGTCGCTGAGGACTTCGCGGAGCCTCGCCGTGACGAGTTCTTCGGTGTTCACGTCCAGGGCCGACAGCGGATCATCGAGCACGAGGATCCGGGGCTTGGTGGCGATGGCCCGGGCAAGCGCGATCCGCTGCCGCTGCCCACCGGAGAGGCTCAGGCCTTCTTCTCCGATGAGGGTCTCGACGCCGTCGGGCAGCGAATAGGCGAAGTGCGCCTGCGCGACGTCGAGCGCTTCCTCGAGGGCATCCTCGGAAGCGTCGGGCGCGCCGAGCAGTACGTTTTCCCGGACCGAACTGGAAAACAGCGTGGTGTCCTCGAAGGCGACCGCCACGACGGTCCTCAGTTGCTCGACGCTGAAATCGCGAATATCGACGCCGTCGATCGTCACCGACCCTTCGGTCACGTCATAGAGCCGGGGGACGAGCTGGAGCAAGGCACTCTTTCCGCTTCCGGTGATACCCACGAGCGCCATGGTTTCCCCGGGACTGATGTCGAGGGTGATGTCGTGCAGGAGCCGGTCGCCGTCGTCGAAACCGAAAGCGGCTCCCTTGAAGCTCAAGGCCCCGAGCAGCTCCGTGGGGGTTCGGGGTTCCGCCGGGCTGTTGATGGTGTTGGGCGTATCCATGACCTCGAAGTGGCGGTCGAGGGCGGTCTTGGCGGTCAGTGCCATGGCCAGGAGGGTCCCCGAGAATTCCACGGGCGCCGCAACCACCGCTGCGGTGGCGAAGAACGCAACGAGGGAGCCGATGCTGAGTTCGTGGGTGGACACCAGCAGGATGCCCGCCACGAGCCCGACGCCGAGCGCCAGTTCGGGCAAGAGCGTCACCACCAGCGTGAAGGTGGCTTGGTGCTTGGCTTTGGCGATCTCGGTCTGCCTCAGCTCCTCGGCCTGCTCGTTGAAGTTTTCCAGCGCTTCGCGGCTGCGCCCGAATGCCTTGAGCACGCGGATGCCGTGAACGGACTCCTCAACCGTGGTGGCGAGGTCGCCGGCCTGGTCCTGGCTCAGGCGGGTCACCAGGCTGAAGCGGCGGCGGAAGCGGAAGGAATAGACCATGATGGGTACCGCGGCGGCCAGGAAGATCAAAGCCAGTTGCCAGCTCATCGAGAACATCGCCACGACGCCGATCACCACCGTCAAGGTGGTCACCACCAGCATGATCGTGCCGAACGCCATCCAACGCCGCAGGAAGTTCAAGTCCGTCATCGCGCGGGACAGAAGCTGGCCGGAACCCCAACGGTCGTGGAAGGAAACGGTGAGGTCCTGCAAGTGCCCGTAGAGGGACACCCGCATCCTCGATTCCACCGTGGTTGCGGGATTGATGACGAACTGGCGCCTCAGTGCCACAAGCCCGGCTTCAGCGATGCCGAGAGCCAGCACCACGGCGGTGGCAGTCCAGACCGCGTTGGTGGGGCCGCCAGGGTGGAGGGAGCCGTTGATTAAAACGCGCAGGACCTGCGGAATGGCAAGCGCCATGATGCTGGCCAGCAAAGCGCTGACCAGCCCCATGAAAAGCCGGGGCAGGATCGGCTTGACGTGTGGATAGAGACGTTTGATGGAGGTGAAGAATGAAGTCTGTTTGGCCATGCCCGCTTCTCAACAGCTTTGTCCGGCGTTCCGCGCCCGCCCGGCGCGACCCGTCCCGTGAAGGTAGTTTCCTATAGCAACTACCCTATGCCATCGCGTAACGGGATTCACAGCACCATTGCGTTGCGTGATGCGAGGTATTGGGAGCGGTCCTCCCGGACATGCCCAACGCTGGTAGCCACGGATGGACATATCACTGTTATGCCCATTGCTGGCGTGGGGGAGTGCGCATGCTCCTTTGCTCGAGGTGGACATGTCCATCCTTTGCTCGGGGGAATGCGCATGCTCGGTGGTGGTGCTCCTTATCGCCGGGCCGTCAGTGTCAGCAGCACGGCTTCTGGCTTGCACGCGATCCGGACCGGGGCGAAGCGTGAGGTTCCGATGCCGCCTGAGACGTTGACCGGCGTCGTGCGCCCGTCGTTTTCCCAGTCGTGCAGGCCTTTGGCGCGCCAGGTGGGGAGATCGCAGTTGGCAACCAAGGCGCCGTAGCCGGGGACGCAGATCTGGCCGCCGTGGGTGTGTCCGGCGAGGATGAGGTCTGCGGAGTCGTTCGTGAAATGGTCCAGGACCCGTTGGTAGGGGGCATGGATAACGGCAACGCGCAGGTGCGGGCGGGAGTCCTGTCCGACGGTGCCGCGTGGCCAGCCGGTGTAGCGCTCCCGGTTCAAATGGGGGTCATCCACTCCGGAGAAATCGAAGCGGATCCCGTTGATCGGCAGGGACTGGTGCCTGTTGGTGAGGTCGATCCAGCCGGACATCCCGAAACCTGAACGCAGGCGCGGCCAATCGAGCTCGACCGGATTGTTCTGGACGCGTGACGGGCCGAGGAGATACGCGGCGGGGTTCTTGAACCGCGGGGCGTAGTAGTCGTTGGATCCCGGAACGAAGACGCCCGGGAACTTCATGAGTGGCTGCAATGCATCCAGCAGCGGGACGACGGCGTGAGGGTGGCTGAGATTGTCACCCGTGTTCACCACGAGGTCAGGCTCAAGCTCCGCGAGCGATCGTAGCCATTCGGCCTTCTTGCGTTGGCTCGGTACGAAATGGATGTCGCTGATGTGCAACACACGGAGGGGAGCCGAGCCGTCGGGCAGGATGGGAAGGGTCTCCTCCCGAAGGACGAATTGGTTCTTTTCCCAGAGGCCATACGCAAATCCCGCAGCACCGGCAGTTGCGCCCGCGCCCGCGGCTACGGCAAAGCCGCGTCCGATGCGTCGGACGCGGCTTGCCAGCGATTCAATGATGGGCTTGGAGCCGCTAGCCATTGTTCTTTTTCCCGTTGTTGTTTCCGTTGTTGTTCTGCGGGGTGCTTGGGAAGGTGTTGCTCGGAGTGTTGTTGTACGGCGTTGAAGTCTTGTACCCCGGAGGATCCAAGAGGTTCGACGGCGGAGCCGGGAACGGGTTGGTTCCGTAGGCGGGAGCAACCTGGAGCATGTAGTTGGAGAACTGGGGACCAGCGATCATGTAACCGTCAATGCCTTGGTAGAACTTGCCGTTGATGGTCACATTTTGTCCGGGGCGTTGCTGATTGCCCAGCGGATCGCCAAACCAGGTGGCAGTCGCGAGACCGGAGGTGTAGCCGGCAACCCAGGTGGAACTGTTGGTGTCGTTCGTACCGGTCTTGGCTGCAATGGGGAAAGTGGTCTTGGTGGAGATACGCGGCTGGATCAGCGCTCCGGAACCCTTGTTCAGAACCTCTTGCATTGCGTAAGCAACTCCGTGAGCGACCTCAGGGGTCACCGCATCCCTGCAGCTAGTGGACTGGGCCGGCAGCTTGGCACCCGTTTCGTCGGTGACCGACGTGATGGCGATGGGCTCGCAGTACTTTCCATTGTTGGCAAAGGTTGCGAAGGCGCTGGCCATGGTCAGGGGTGAGGTCTGGGTGGCGCCGATGAGGTTGGCCAGGCGAGTCATGGGAATCTTCGGGTTGGGATCTCCGCTGGCTCCGGGCAGGCCGCCGTGGATTCCGACGGCGTCGACGATCTTCTGGATTCCACAAAGGTCAACCCTTGCAGCCGTGGCAAATGTCATGGTGTTGATGGAGTTGGCCAAACCATCGACTACCGTCATGGGCTTGTAATAGCCGCCTTCGGCGTTCTGAAGGTCGAAGCTGCCCTGCACGTTGCCGTCGTAGAAGCCGTCCTCGGGTGTCGGGCAAGTATTCTTCCAGGGGAAGTTCTGAGGATACTTCCGGACGGTGCCGTCCAACACCGTGTTCATGGACTTGCCCTCGTTCAACCACTCAGCGAAGGTGAAGGGCTTCATGGTTGAACCGGGCTGGAAGCCACCCAAACCGTTGAGATCGTTGCCATTGGCGTCGAGCTTGTCCACATTGAAGTTCTGCTCGGCCTGGAACTTCCCGTCGGCCGGTAACCAGACGGTATTTTGGGCCATCGAAATGATCTTGCCGGTGCCCGGCTGGACCGACACCAAGGAAGCGCCCCATTTGTCCGGATTCGCGCCAGCGGAAGCGTCAACCTGGGCTTGGGCCACGGCCTGGGCCTTCGGATCGAGCGTGGTCTGGATGGTGAGACCGCCCCTTGCGACGCGGTTTCCGCGTTCTTCCGGCGTGGCGCCGTAGGCCGGGTTGTTCAAGACCAAATGGAGTACGTAGTCACAGAAGTACGCAGCGGTAGCGGCGTAGGCACAGCCTTGGCGAGGCTGCGTGACCTTGGTGGTCACCGGCGTCGCGACGGCAGCGTCGTAGTCAGCCTTCTTGATCTTGCCCTGGTCCAGCATGAGGCCGAGAACGAGGTCTCGGCGCTGCTTCGCGTGGTCCGGGTTCGTCACCGGGTCGTAATAGGCCGGGCTGTTCACGACGCCCGCCAGCAAGGCGGCCTGCGGCAAGGTGAGATCCTTGGCGCTGGTGCTGAAGAAGAGCCTTGATGCGGCCTCGATGCCGTAGGCGTCCTTATTGAAGAAGACGATGTTGAGGTAACCCTCAAGAATCTGCTGTTTGGTGAACTTCTTCTCGAGTGCGATGGCCAGCTTCATCTCCCGAAGCTTGTCTCCCACGCCCTTGTTCACGCCGTTGAGCTTGACGTCGGAAGCCTTGTTCTGGGAAACAAGCGATTCGTTGATGACGTTGTTCACATACTGCTGGGTGATGGTGGAGGCACCCTGCTGCTTTCCGCGCGCCGTGCTGACAATGGCGCGCATGATGCCGGTGGCATCGATGCCTCCGTGCTCATAGAAGCGGCTGTCCTCGACCGAGACGATCGCGTCCTTGATGTATGGGCTCATCTGGTCGAGCGAAACCCGCGTGCGGTTCTCCGAGTAGATGGAGGCGATCTGGCTGCCGTCCGCGGCCAGGATCGTGGTCGCCTGGCTGGGCGGGTTCACTTGGAGCTCCGCCGGCAGTGTGTCGAAGAACTGAATGGACCCACTCGCCGCACTGCCCGAAACTGCGGCCGCGGGGACGAGCAAGCCCGCCACCAGGACACCACAAATAGCGCTCACACCGAGGAATCCGAGGATCTTTCCAAGAGTGGTGGCAGTGTCGAATAGAGGGTTCCTACGAGTCACCATGTTCACCACTTTACCGGCAAGGGCTAGTCTTTCTTTCATGACCAAATGGGAGTACGCGACGATTCCGCTCATCATTCACGCCACAAAGCAGATTCTCGACCAGTGGGGAGAGGACGGCTGGGAGCTCGTCCAGGTTGTTCCCGGGCCCGACGGAAACGGGCTTGTTGCATACTTGAAGAGGGAGAAGCAGTAACCATGACAACGCCCGCAGAAGCCGCCGTTGGCGCGGAATCCACAACTCCGGCATCCGCTGTCGAGCAGCGCCTTGCCGAACTGGGACTGACCCTGCCTGCTGTCGCCGCTCCGGTGGCCGCCTACGTCCCGGCCGTCGTCTCCGGCAACCACGTGTACACCTCCGGCCAGCTGCCCTTTATTAACGGCAAACTCGAAGCTACCGGCAAAGTCTCCAGCGGCGAAGAAGGCCTTTCGGAAGAGCCCACGGTGTCTCCGGAAGACGCGCAGAAGTACGCTGCCGTCTGTGCGGTCAATGCCTTGGCCGCCGTCAAGAGCGTCATCGGAGACCTTGACCGCATCACGCGCATCGTGAAGGTCGTTGGCTTCGTGGCCTCCGATGCTTCCTTCACCGGCCAGCCCGGTGTAATCAATGGTGCATCCGAGCTCCTTGGGCGTGTCTTCGGCGACAAAGGGCAGCACGCGCGTTCCGCCGTCGGCGTTGCCGTCCTGCCGCTCGACTCTCCCGTCGAGGTCGAGTTGATCGCTGAATTCAGCTAAGGAACCGGTTCACTCAATTGCCACAACTAGCCCGACGCCTGTTTGCGTTACCCCCTGAACTGGAAGGGGCAGCACGGAACTGGCTTGAGCTCGGCGCACCAGCCCCCCGCGCCGCGCGTTTTGCATCATCTGTTGTCCTTCTCCGCGATTCGCCTACTGGCTTGGAAACATGGATGGGTTACCGTCCGGGTTCCTCGCCGTTGGGCGTTGTCGCGTTTCCCGGCGGGTCGCTGGAACCCAGCGACGACGACGCCCTGGGCTGGCTCGGCCCCTCGCCTCAGCATTGGGCTGACGCTCTGGGGACGGCCGACGTCGGACTTGCCCGCCGCCACGTGGTGGGCGCCATCCGCGAACTGTTCGAAGAAACCGGCGTGCTCCTGGCTGGCCCCGACTTGTCCTCAACAGTGGAGGCAACCTCCACTTCGGAGTGGATGAAGGCACGCGAGGCCGTAGCAGCCCAGGACAAGTCGTTCACGGATGTCCTGGCCAAGCGTGGCCTGTCGCTCCGCACGGACCTGCTCAAGCCGCTCGTGAACTGGCTCAGCCCGGACTTTGCGCACCGGCGCTTCAACACCCGCTACTTCGCGGCCACCCTTCCCGTTAACCAGCAGCCCTCGTTGTTGGCTAGCAAGGGTGTCTGGGGGCGCTGGGTGTGCGTTTCCAAACTCATGGCCGAGCGCGAGACCACCCTGCTTGGGGACGAAATCGGCCAGGAAAACACAGTTGGCTTGCCATTGGGCCAATTGCTGGTGCCGGGCTCGGAGATCATCCTCGAAAAGATGGCCGCCGCCCAAGGATGTATTGCGTACCTCAGCTACAAACGCAAGCCGCACATGTACCAGCCGCGGCTCGTAGAAGAGGACGGCGCCCTCATGCTCGAAGTCGAAGCGGCCCGCACCGTGTCAGGGGAGCCGCAGAGGGAGCGCTGACGACACACAAATCGACCGGCGACACAAAAAATGCCTGGCGACACCGGAATTCCGGTGTCGCCAGGCATTTTTCGTGTCGTAGAAATTACCGGGAGCGCTGGCGGAGGCGCTGCATGTCCAGGATGACCACTGCGCGTGCTTCCAGGCGCAGCCAGCCGCGCTGGACGAACTCGGCGAGAGCCTTGTTGACCGTCTCGCGGGAAGCTCCGACAAGCTGGGCCAGTTCTTCCTGCGTCAGTTCGTGGGCTACGAGGACGCCGTCGGTGGCGGGCCGGCCGAAGCGGTCCGCGAGGTCCAGCAGGGCCTTGGCGACACGGCCCGGGACGTCCGAGAACACGAGGTCGGACAGCGAATCGTTGGTGCGGCGCAAGCGGCGGGCGAGGGCCTGCAGCAATTGTGCGGATACCTCGGGCCGGGTGCGCAGCAGGGCGTTGAGGCTTTCGTTCTTCAGGCCTGCCAGACGGGTCTCGGAAACGGCCGTGGCCGTTGCGGTGCGCGGGCTGGGGTCGAACAGGGCCATCTCGCCGAAAAGCTCGCCCGGGCCGAGGATGGCCAGCAGGGATTCGCGGCCATCAGGAGAGGTGCGGCCGAGCTTAACCTTGCCGGACACGATGAAGTACAGCTGGTCACCCTGATCTCCCTCGCGGAAAACAGACGCTCCGCGTGAAAGGTCCACCTCGGTGAGTTCGTCCGTCAGCAGACGGAAAGCATCGTCGTCGAGTGTGGCGAAGAGGGGTGCGCGGCGCAATACCTCGATATCCATGAAATCTCCTGAGTAAAAGTTCGGCTGGGGCGCTTCAGCCATTGTTTCAGAATTTTGTCGTGTCTGTGACGTACTTGGCAGCCGAAACGCCCTAAATCACGCGGAACAGGCCCAAAATGGCGCCCCGACCCGCCCGGAATGCTTCGTTCGACGGCGGCTTCGTGAGCTGGGTGACAGCTTACTTGCGAAGGGAAGCAGTCAGTCCATGCAACTACAATTGGTGCTTACACGGCTGTGAGGAGCTTTGGTGTTCGGCTTGACCATCTTGGACCTGGCGTTGATTTTGACGCTTCTTTCCTACCTTGTCTACGGACTGCGCAACGGCTTCTTCGTGACCCTCGGTGGAATCGCAGGCTTCGCCGTGGGCGCAATGGCCGCTTTCATCGCCGTTCCGCTAGTCGGCGACTGGGTGAAAGACAGCGGCTGGAGGCTGACTGCCATTATCGGCTCGGCCGTGTTGCTCATTGTCCTGGGGCATGGCCTTGGTACTTGGATCGGCCAGATGGTCCGCAGGGCCGTGCGCGTCCAACCGTTGCACGCGCTGGATCGCGTGCTGGGCGGTTTGGTCAGCCTGGTCGTCGCCGCACTGGTCATGTCCATGTTGGCGTTCAGCATCGGTTCCTTGGGTGTGCCGTTCGTTTCGCAGCAGTTGGCTGATTCCAAGGTGATCCGCATCATCGACACCGTCACGCCAACGCCCGTGAAGGCAAGCGTGGCGCAATTGCGTTCGACGGTCATGGGCAACGGCATTCCGCAGCTCATCGAGGGCATCGGACCCGTGGCTCCCGTGCCCATTCCGAACACCAGCACGGACACTCCCGCACTCAACAATGCGGCCCATTCCGTGCTGAAGATTGCCGGCACGGCCTACCAGTGCGGCCAAAACCAGACGGGCTCCGGCTTCGTTGTCTCCCCTGGCCGCGTGGTGACCAACGCGCACGTCGTGGCCGGCGTGTCGCAGCCGGTGGTGGAAATTCCCGACGGCGGTGCGATGCCGGGCCGCGTGGTCTACTTCGACAGCCAACGCGACCTGGCCGTGATCGCCGTCGACGGCCTCCCGACGGCGCCGCTCCAGTTGAGCGTCGACCTTCCGGCAGGCTCGCCCGCAGCCTTCGCAGGCTACCCCCACGGCGGTCCGTTCCAGTCCAAACCGGCCGCGGTGGAGGGCATCTCTACATTGCTTGTCCCGGACATTTACGGCAACAACCCGTCACCGGAGCAGGTCTACAAGCTTGCCGGAGACGTGCAGCCGGGCAATTCGGGCGGTCCGCTTCTGACCACCCAGGGGCAAGTTGCCGGCGTGGTCTTCGCCAAGACCACTTCGGATGTGGCAGTGGGCTACGCCCTCACCATGGACGAGCTCTCACCGGTGGCCCAGCAAGCAGGATCCCTGAGCGCGGCAGTGCCGTCTGGGCAGTGCACCAAGAAATAACCCGGCCCACCAAGGGACATGCTCAGCGGTGGGGTTGAGCGCTGGACATAGTGGTTATATGTCCGGTGCTGGTCCTGAAGAGTGGGCATGTGCGTAAGAAACGCCGGGCGGACTCGTAGCCCGCTACATTGGAACGCATGACTGAAGCTCCCGCTGCCAATGAAGCCGACCGCGGCACGATCCTTGTCCTCAACGGACCCAACTTGAACCTCTTGGGTACCCGCGAGCCGGAAAAGTACGGTACGTCCACTTTGGCCGACGTTGAACAGCTCGCCATGAGCGCTGCCGAGGCGCACGGCTTCACGGTGGATTGCGTCCAGTCGAACCACGAAGGCGACCTGGTGGACGCCATCCACGGTGCACGTGGAACAGCCGCCGGGATCGTCATCAACGCGGGCGCTTACACCCACACGTCAGTTGCACTGCGGGACGCCATCGCGGCAGTGCAGCTCCCCGCCGTCGAGGTCCACATCACCAACGTGCACCAGCGCGAAGAATTCCGCCACCACTCCTACCTCTCGCCCGTGTGCACCGCAGTCATCGTCGGAGCAGGAGTCCAAGGTTACAAGCTGGCTATCGATTACTTGGCGAGCGCGGTCTAGGAATTCGCCCCGATCCCCGGAGCATGCCCGTTTTTCGCGGTGAGCAGCGGACATAACCCAATGATGTCCACTGCTCACAACGAGGATTGAGCATGCTCCAAAATAACACCTACACCGCAGTGATCCGGAGAAGCAACGCGTGCTCCGGGTTCAGGACCGGCATGGGAAGGCCCACCTCGGCAAGGAATCGGCCGCTTGCCTCGGCGCCGGATGGCAGCCACGCCGGCGGGTGCACCTGGGTGAACGTGCGGACGTAGTCGGCGTCGCCGGGAGCCGGGAAAATAGCCTGCACCAGGTAGGAACGCTCGGGATCGAGGCCCGGAACGGCCACACGGCCGGGCTGTTCGGCGAAGGACGTCCGGGTGCTGACGACGGCGAACAAGCCGGCGTCGCCGTCGTCGGAAACCACGCCGTGCACCATCAGCGAGTCGTCCGGGACATCCGCACGGACCATCCGTCCACTGTGGATGAGCCCGCGGTGTTCCTTGTACAGGCCGATGACGCGCTTGAGTTCCTCGCGTTCGGCTCCCTGGACCTGCCGGACGTCCCATTCCATGCCGAAATGCCCGAACAAGGCAGTGATGGCACGGAAGGAGAGATCGTGCGTGCGGGCCGTGGTGTGGGATGTGGTAGGGCCGATGTGGCCGCCCACCAGCTCCGGTGGAACCACGACGCCGGTCCAGCGCTGGATGGTCTGCCGCTCGAGGGCGTCGTTGCAGTCCGATCCCCAGATACGGTCGGTTCGCTCAAGGATGCCGAGGTCCACCCTCGCCCCGCCGGAAGAGCAGCTTTCAATTTCGACGCCGGGGTGGGCCTTGCGGAGCTCGTCGAAGAGCCGGTAGGCGGCCAGGGTCTGCGCATGCACGGATGGACGGCCGGCATGCCCGTGCTCGCTGAGGTCCCGGTTCTGGTCCCATTTGAGGTATTTGATGTTGTTTTGCGCAAGCAGGGCGTCGATTCGATCGAACACGTACTGCCAGGCCGCCGGGTTGACGAGGTCGATGACGTGCTGGTGGCGCCATTCCAGGGGGAGGCGGCCGCCGTCCTTGTGGGATAGGGCAGCGGGCCCCACGATCCAGTCGGGGTGCGCCCGGGCGACATCGGAATCCAGGTTGATCATTTCCGGTTCCACCCAGAGCCCGAATTCCATGCCGTGCGAGTTCACGGCCTCGATGAGCGGTGTCAGGCCGTCGGGCCAAAGGGTGTCGTCGACGTACCAATCGCCCAGCCCGGAGTGATCGTCGCGGCGTCCGCGGAACCAGCCGTCGTCGAGCACGAAGCGCTCAACGCCCAGCTCCGCAGCGGACTCGGCGAGCTCGATCAGGGTGGCCAGCTTGTGGTCGAAGTACACGGCCTCCCAGGTGTTGAGGACCACGGGGCGGGGCCTGCCGGTGGGCAGACCCGTGGAAGCTGCCGGAAGGACGTGATGCGGCCGCGAACGGAACCAGCTGTAGAAGGCTTCGCTGATGCCATCCAGGCCGCGGTCCGAGTAGGCGGCAAACAGTGCGGGCGTGGTGTATTCCTCGCCGGGCTGGAGCACGACTTCAGCCGGCCCCAGGAGCTCAGAGCCGCCGATCATGGTGCGGCCGTCCGCCACGGTGTCGGCGAATTGTTCGTGGTTGCCGCTCCAAGCCAAGTGGGTGGCCCAGACCTTCCCGTGGCGGTGGCCGAATCCGGCGGTACCCGCGGCGAAAAGCAATGAGGAGTCGTGCCCGGTGCGGCCGTGGCGTCCCGTGCGTACCCACGTCCCTTGCTGGACGGGACGGCGCTGCGGGTGCCGTTCCCGGCACCAACGCCCTGTGAGGTCGAGGAGTTCGACGGCGTCGGGCCCCACCGGGAGGACGGTGGCCAGTTCGTCGAGCTGGAAGGGGGATGCGCCGTCGTTGACAGCAGTGTGGCGCAGCTCAAGGAGGCCGCCGTGGTGAAGGGTGAGCCTGGACGTCACTGTGATTCCGGCGTCGGGATCCTTCTGGACAATCACCGCCGAGGGTGCGGCGGAACTGCCGTCAGCCTGGACGTCCGCGACGCGAAGCCGTACCGAAAAGTCCAGCCCCGGGACGCCGTCTGCGATTCTCTGTCCGCGCAGGCCGGGGCGGCCCAGCCAAGCGGAGGAACCTTGCGGGAGGAGCGCAGCCGGAACCCTGGCATCGGCCGCGGAGTGCGGGATGGGGGCACCCAGGATGGCGAGGTCCGGGAGGGTGCTGCCGAGGTCGGCACCCCAGTGGATGACTTCGGCTTCCCCGCTATCGAAACTGATCACCAGGCTTGTGCCGGCCGAACGGAGGTGGATCGGATCCATGGGTTGTTCACTTTCGAGAGAGTCGTGTGCTGTTAAAGGTGTAGGGCCCGGGCGCCGCCGTCAAAGGACAGAAGCGGCGGCGCCCGAACTGGTGCGGTGCCTGCAGCGTGAAGAACTTGCTGTCAGGATAGCGGGGGGCGGCCCCGGCCTGGCCCCGCCGGGGTTCCTATTTCGCGAAGAGGGCGTTGACCTGATCGTTGGCTGCTGTGAGGGAGCTTGCCGGGGACTTGCCGGCGATGACTGCATCCATGGCGGGCTTCATGATGCCCGCCACCTTGGCGGCGTTGTCGGTGATGGGGAGCAAGAAGGTGGTGCCGTTCTTGATGTGCTCGGTGAACGGGGTGACATCAACGCCCTTTGCCTTGAACGCGGCCGCCGCTGTGTCGCTTGAGCTCTTGATGGCAGGGAACACGACACCCTTGGAGGCGACGACATCCTGGCACTTGGCGGAAGCGAGGTACTCAACCCACTTGACGGAGGCGTCCTTCTTCTTGGTGCCGGCCCAGATGGAGTCGGCCAGGCCGTTGGTCATGGACGCGTTCTTGCCGTTCACGCCTTTCGGGGTGGGGGCGATGCCGACGTCGACACCCTTGTAGCTGGTGTACTGGCCGATCATCCAGTCACCG
This sequence comes from Arthrobacter bambusae, assembly GCF_030812595.1. Classification (GTDB taxonomy): domain Bacteria; phylum Actinomycetota; class Actinomycetes; order Actinomycetales; family Micrococcaceae; genus Arthrobacter; species Arthrobacter bambusae_B. The sequence continues at coordinate 83,954 of NZ_JAUSSZ010000011.1, read as the reverse complement.
TGCGAGTTGATCGCGGCCTTGCCTGCACCGAAGCTGTCCGCTGCGTTGGCGCCCACCGTGGTCTCGAGTTTGGGCATGTAGCCCTTTTGCGCGAGGCCGGCCCACCAGGCGATGGTGTCCTGGACCCGCTTGTCGTCGTAGTTGAAGTGCGAGCCCCACGGGGTTTTGTCCGTGGTGGTCCAACCCGTGGTGGCGGAAAGGAAGCTCCACTGGGTCTGTCCGGCGTTTTCGGCGTCTGAACCTGGCAGGCCGAGGCCATAGACGGCAACGTTGTTCTTGTCGAAGCCTGGCTCGTCGCCGCGCTTGCCGTTCTTGTCCACGGTGAGGTGGGCGATGGCCTTCTCGTACGTTCCGCCATCCTGCGGGTTCCACGTCAGGGAAGCCATCTGCTCAGGCGTTATTCCGGCGTCGGAGGCCATCTTCTTGTTGTAGAACAGGGCCACGGTATCCCAGTCCTTCGGCAGTCCGTAACGCTTGCCGTCCTGGCCGACCCAGAGGTCCGCGAGGCCGGGGTTGTACTGGGTCAGGTCGATCTTGTCATTGGCGACTGCGTCATCCAGGGGAACGAGCTGCTTGGTCTTGATGAAGTCTGGGTACTTGGACAGGTGGTCAGTGAAGACGTCCGGCGCGGTGCCCGAGGCCATGCCGTTGGTGATCTTGCCCCAGTAATCATCCCAGCCGGTCTGGGTGATCTTGACGGTGATGTCCGGGTTGGCCTTGTGGAAGTCGTCGGCGCACTGTTGGTACGCGGGGAGCTGGTTGGCATCCCAAAGCCAGTAGCTGATCTCACCCTTGCCTGAGTCCGCGCTGCTCCCTCCTCCGCTCCCGCACGCGGCGAGCGCGATTGCGGCGACAGCTGCGACGGCGACTGCGCCGAGTGCTTTTTTCTTCATGGTGCGTCCTTTCGAGACATGGTGGGGTGGGGCCGGGCAGAAGTGCCAAGCCCCGGTGGGGCCGGGCGTGCGCCGGGCCCGGTGGGGCCGGGCAGGTGCCAAGCCCCGGTGGGGGACGAAATGGAGGACACGGCCTACTTGGTGCCGTTGAAGCCGATCGAGTTGATGATCTTCTTGCCGAAGATTGCGAACAGGATCAGGACCGGGATGGCCGAAACCAGGGTTGCGGCCATGAGTCCGGACCAGTCCGGAGCGCCCTGCGGGGACTGGGACTTGAAGACGCCCAAGCCGACCGTGAGTACCCGCGATTCTTCGGAGGAGCCCACGAGCAGAGGCCAGAAGTACTCGTTCCACTGACCCATGAACGTCAAGAGGGCGAGGGTCGCGATCGGGGCGGCTGCGTTGGGCATCACGATCTGGAAGAAGATCCGGAAGTGCTTCGCGCCGTCGAGCATGGCGGCTTCTTCGACCTCGCGGGACATGTTGAGGAAGAACTGGCGCATGAAGAAGATCGCGAAAGGAGTCATGAACAGGTAGGGCAGCACAAGGCCGAGCATCGTGTTGAGGAGTCCGAAGTTCTTGATGAGGAGGAAGTTCGGCAGCGCGGTGAAGATCGGCGGGACCAGCATGGTCCCGAGGAAAAGGGAGAAGACCCCGTCGCGGCCCTTCCAGCGCAGCCGCGCGAAGGCGTAGGCGGCCATCGAGCTGAAGAAAACGGCGCCCGCAGTGGTGATGCTGGAGAAGAGCAGCGAGTTCAGCAGGTACTGCCAGAAGTTGATCGAGGCGCCCGAGCCGCCCTCGGCTATGGCATCGGAAGCACTCTGTAGGCCGAAGACCCGCTCAAAGGCGCCGAGGTTGAAGTCCGCGGGCAACAGGCTCGCGGAGTTGGCTGCGAGGGAGCCGTTCGTCGAAAGGGCGGTCCGCAGCACCCAGTAGAAGGGAAGGACGCTTACGGCAATGGCGAGTCCGAGCAGGATCCGAGCGGTGGCGCGGCGCCAATTGAACGGGCGCTTCCCGTTGCTTGGACGGTTCTTTTGGAATGGACGGTTCTTTTGGAACGGACGACGGCGGGTGGTCGCGTTGGGGGAGGAAACGGTAGTCATGGGGGTGTGTCCTTAGTCCAAGTCCGACTGGCTGCCCCGGAGGAACTTCATCTGGATGAAGGCCACGATCGCGAGGATGAGGAAGAGGATGACGGCGAGTGCCGAGCCGTAGCCGAAGTCCTGCTGGGCGAAGGCCCGCTGGTAGATGTAGTACTGCAGGACGCGGGTCGCGTTGACCGGACCGCCCTGGGTGGTGACCGCGACTGTGTCGAAGACCTGGAATGACCCGATCACGGTCACGACAAGCACGAGGACAAGTACGGGTCGAAGCAGCGGGAGGGTGATCCGCCAGAACGTGCTGGCCGCCTTGGAACCATCGATGCTGGCGGCTTCGTAGACGCTGGCGGGGATCGCCTGCAGGCCGGCGAAGATCAAGAGGGCGGTGTAGCCCATGTGCCGCCAGGTGTTGATAAGTGCTTGGGTGGGTATGGCCCATTCCTCGCTGCCGAAGAAGGCAACGCGGGGGAGGCCGAACCACTCGATGAGCTGGTTCACGATGCCGATTTGGTAGTCGAGCATCCAGAACCACAGGAGCGCTGCGATGACATTTGCCATGAGGTAAGGGAGCAGCAGGGCACCGCGGACAAGGGTCGACTTCGCCACCCGGTGCATCAGGAGAGCCAGTCCAAGGGCCAGGGCCGTCTGAAGGACGATGTTGATCACGACGTATTCCAAGGTGACGCCCAGCGCGTTCCAGAAGAGCGGGTCCTTGGCGATCTGTTCGTAGTTCTTGATCCCGATCCACTCCGGATCGCCAAGGATGCTGTATTCGGTGAAGCTCAGGTAGATGCCGCGGATCGTGGGTACGACGTAGAAGAGCACGAAGCCGATCATGGCCGGGGCAATGAAGAACAAAGCGATTTTGAGATCCCCCATGGCGCGGAAGCCCGCGCCGGACTTGCCCCGTTTCCGGGACTTCCGGGAGCCACCGACGGTAGAGAGCCCCGAATCAGGCTGTTTGGTGAGCGTGGTCATCGTCGACCCTTCCTAGGTGTGACACGGCTAACATCTGGAGCGAATCTACACGAGTAGATTTGGAGGGGTCAAGTGTTTCTGTGAAGTTTTGTTCGATTATTTTGTATTTATTGCGTTCTGTTGACTCGAGTAGAACCGGGTGTTTGACTGGTTTTGATCCTCGCCGGGGCTTCAATCGGGAGCGCGACCCAGGTGCGTGGGGACCTTCTCGAATCAATCCGCACAAAACAAAACGAAGGGCTAACAATGACGTTTTCAATGGGAGTAGTGGGCCTTGGCCAATTCGGCGGCCAATTTGCCCACCTCTTCAAGCTTCACCCCGGTGTTTCCGCCGTCTACGCCGTGGACGAGCTCCCGGAGCGGGCCACCAGGGCCGTCGAACAGCTGGGGCTTGACGGCACCATGGGCAGCTTCGATGAGTTGCTCGCCTCCGACGTCGACGCCGTCGCCATTTTCACTCAGCGCTGGACGCACGGGCCGTTGGTGCTTAAGGCGCTTCGCGCCGGAAAGCACGTCTATTCGGCTGTTCCGATGGCAATTTCCGAGGACGAGATCGCCGGCATCATCGAGGCCGTGCGTGAGACCAAGCTCGTCTATGCCATGGGGGAGACCAGCTACTACAACCCGGCCACCGTCTACGCCCGCGAGCAGCACGCCGCCGGCAAGTTCGGCCGCATCTTCTACACTGAGGGCGACTACGTCCATGACATGGACCTGGGCTTCTACGAGGCCTACCAGTACAGCGGTGGCGAAAACTGGAAAGCGACCGCGAGCTACCCGCCCATGCTGTACCCCACCCACGCCATCGGAGGCGTGCTGGGCGCCATTCCGGGCCACGCCGTGAGCGTCAGCTGCATAGGCGTCAAGGACGATCGGGGCGATGGCGTCTTCGATAAGGAAGTCAGCATGTTCGACAATGACTTCTCCAACGCGACTGCGCTCTTCGAAATGAACGACGGCGGCGTGATGCGTACCAATGAGATGCGCCGCGTGGGCTACCCCTCGCACATCCGCGAATCGCGCTTCCGCTTCTTCGGCACCGAGGCAAGCTTTGAACAGTTGGCCACCACCACGCTATGGCAGGACAAGGAGGGCGTGCTGGACGTGTCCCAAGAGGTGGAGACCAAGCCGAGCATGTCCCCCGACGATCCCTCGCTCGCGGATGTCGCGCCGGAACTCCGCGGTGCCTTCATCTCGGGGCTCGCTCCGGTGCATGACGCCGGGCGCCTGCCCGTTGAATTCGAGGGAGCCCCCAACGGGCACGAAGGCAGCCACCAGTTCCTGGTTGACGACTTCATCACGGCCGTGAACAAAGGAAGCCTTCCCCCGGTCAACGCCTGGGTAGCGGCGCGCTTCACGCTCCCCGGCATCGTGGCCCACGAGTCCGCCCTCCGCGGCGGCGAACGTCTCGCCATCCGCGATTTCGGAGATGCTCCGGAGGCTTTGTAGCTAGCATGATCCAATGACTATTTCGGCGGTGCACACCCCACGCGGACCGGTGACGCGCAAAGACGTGGCCCGGTACGCCGGGGTGAGCACCGCCGTCGTGAGCTATGTCGTGAATGGCGGCCCCAAGAAGGTGGCGCCAGCCACCGAAGCCAAAGTCCAGGAAGCCATCCGGATCCTGGGGTACCGACCCAACGCCATTGCCCGTGCGCTCAAAATGGGATCCAACCAGACTGTTGGCTTAGTGATTCCTGATTCCAGCAACCCGTTTTGGGCGCTGCTGGGACATGCCGTGGAATTGGCCGCCGCCAAGCGCGGATACGCCCTGCTGCTGACGAATTCGGACAACAAACTGGACACTGAGCGTCGGCACATCCGCAACCTCGCGGCGCGGCAGGTGGACGGCGTGGTCCTTGCCAGCGTCTTGTTTGAACCCGATTTGATGGAACTCGTCGGAGCTGGAATCCCATCCGTCCTGCTCAACCACGCTTCCGCGGCTCCCGGCTTCAACAGCGTGGGCGTGGACCTTGAAGCCGGCGCCCGCCTGGCCGTGGAACATTTGATCAGCCATGGCCACACGAACATCGGGCTTGCCATGGGAACCACAGCGGACGACGAGGCCGACGGAAGGGAACGGGGTTGGCTGCGCGCACTGCACGCCGCGGGCTTGCCGGAAGGGCCTCTGGCCCGGAACCGGTTCGACCGTCCCGGCGGATACGCGGCGGGACAGCGGCTTCTTGCCTCAGAGAACCGTCCGACGGCGATCTTCGCCAGCTCCGATATGCAGGCGATCGGGGTCCTGCGGGCAATCCGCGAGGCCGGTTTGTCCGTTCCGGAGGATATTGCCCTGGCGTCCTTTGACGGTTCCGTCGAGGCCGAATACACCTGGCCGGCGTTGACCACCGTGGAGCAGCCGGTGTGGGAGATGGCAGAGGCCGCAGTGTCCGCACTGGTAGGCGAGAATCGAAACGAACCCCCGCAGCACAGGCTCTTCCCGACCCAGCTGCGCATCCGCCAGTCGTGCGGCTGCCACTAGCCGCACCCCCGGGTCAGTTGGGTTTACGCGGTTGCGATCCTGAGCTTCCCGACGCCGTCGGCGAGGATGCGCCGTGCATCCTCGCCGAGGTGCGAGTCCGTCACGAGCACGTCGGCTTCCTCCAGCTGGGCAATCGAGGCAATGCCCACCGTTCCCCACTTGCTGTGGTCGGCCAAAACCACCACGTTGCGGGCTGCGCTGATGAAGGCCCGGTTGGTCTCGGCCTCCTGCAGGTTCGGCGTGGTGAATCCGGCGTCCGCATCCATACCGTGGACGCCCAGGAACAGGGTGTCCAAGTGCAGTTGCTTCAGCGCGGCCGTGGCGATGGGACCCACCAAAGCGTCCGACGGCGTGCGCTCACCGCCCGTCACGATGACCGGGAAACCCTCCCGGGGACCCGAGGCATTGTGGAAGAGATCCGCAATCCTGATGGAGTTCGTCACTACCGTGATCCGCGGGCCTTCCATGAGGACCTTGGCGAGCTCGTAGGTGGTTGTTCCGGCGCTCAGGCCCACGGCCATGCCCTCATGGACCAGGCTGGCGGCCTCGACGGCGATTGCGTGCTTTTCCTCGATCAACTGGGTCGACTTGAGCTCAAAGCCGGGCTCGTGGGTCCGGGCATCGCCGGGTATCTTGGCGCCGCCATGGATACGTTCGACGAGTCCGGACTCCTCAAGCGACTCGATGTCCCGCCGGACGGTCATGGCTGAGACGCCCAGCAGTTGTGCGAGGTCCGAGACGCGGACCACGCGTTCACGTTGGACGGCGTCGACAATGGCGGTGTGGCGAGCTGCCTGAAGCATCGGAGCCTTTCGGGGGGCGGGTGGTTAGGCGGGAGCGGCGACGACAGCGACGCCTCCGGCAGTAAGGTTTAGCGTACCTCCGGTTGCGGTGCCGCTCAGGAGCTCGACGCCGTCGAGCGGGACCTGGACGTTCTGCGCGCTGTGGTTGATGACGAAAGTCCAGTCCTTGGCGCCGTTGCTCCTGCGGACGATTTCCACGTCTTCCGGAGGCTGAATGCCCAGGACCGGCTCCACTCCGGCATCCGGGCAGAGAAGCTGGAGCAGTTCGGCCAGTCCCGCGCTGCCCAGGCTGGTGGCCACGTAGTAGGCGGCGCCGCGACCCGTCGATCCCGCCCGGCGGGTCACCGCCGGTGAGCCCCCGTCGTCGAACGTGGCAAGAACCTCCGCGCCGGTTGCCTTCCCCAACTCGCTCCAGACCGTCCCGGAGCCGAAGCGGCTCAAGCCCACGGCATCGCCGGAACGCAGGGGGAAGAATTCCTCCATGCTCACGCCCAGCAGTTCCGAGAATGCCCCCGGGTAGCCGCCGCCGTTGACCGGGTCCATCCGGATGTGGTCCTTCTGGTCGACGATTCCGGAGAAATACGTGATCACCAAGGTTCCACCGGCTTCGACATATTCGTGCAGCTTCGCGGCGGCCTCGTCCGTGACCAGGTACAGCATGGGCGCGATCACCAGCTTGTAGCCGGAAAGGTCGTCCGTGCTTTGCCGAATATCAGTGGTGACGCCGGCCCGGTAGAGGGCGTCGTGCCAGCGCCGCGTTTCCGGGAGGTTCCGTGCGTCCTCGCTGGGGTGCGAGTCCAGTTCGGTGCCCCAGCGGGCGTCCGTGTCATGGATGATGCAGGCTTCGGCCTTGACCGTTGAGCCGGCCACCTCGGAAATGCTCTCGAGCGCACGGCCCAGCTCCACCACTTCGCGCCACACCTTGCTGTCGCGGCCGGCGTGGGGGACCAGCCCGGAGTGGAATTTTTCGGCCCCGGCGCGGGAAGCGCGCCACTGGAAGAACAGGACGCCATCGGTTCCGCGGGCCACGTGCTGGAGGGAGTTTCGCAGCATCTCACCCGGCGCCTTGGCGATGTTCCGGGGTTGCCAGTTGACCGCCGAGGTGGAATGTTCCATCAGGAGCCATGGTTTGCCCTGTGCCCAGCCGCGCGTGAGATCCGCCGTCATGGCCAGTTCCTGGAAGTTCCGTTCGTCTGCGGCAATCAGATAGTGGTCGTTGGACACGACGTCCATGTGTCCGGACCAGCGCCAATAGTCCACAGGGGCGTTCAGGCCCATGTTGAAGCCCATGAAATTGGTGGTCACCGGGTGCTTCGAATGTGCCCTGATGATGTCTGCCTCTGCGTTGAAGCACTCGAGAAGGGCATCCGAGGAGAACCTCGCAAAATCAAGTTGCTGCGTAGGGTTCACCCATGTTCCCGAGCGGCGCGGCGGCAGGATCTCGGCCCAGTCGTAGTAATGCTGGGACCAGAAAGCCGTGCCCCAGGCCTTATTAAGCGCCTCCAGATTCCCGTACCTGCGCTGGAGCCACTCCTGGAAGCCGCGCTCCGCATGGGGGCCGAAGTCCGGTTGGTTGTGGCAGCCGTACTCGTTGTGGACATGCCACATCACGACGGCGGGGTGCCCGGCGTAACGCTGCACGATCGCCGTCGTCAGGGCTGCTGCCGCCCGGCGATAGTCCGGCGAGCACGCCGCGAAAGCCTGGCGCGAACCGTAACTTTGCCGGACGCCGTCGGCATCCACCGGGAGCGAATCGGGGTACTTGCGGCTGAACCACGGCGGGGGAGAAGCGCTCGCGTTCGCGAGGTCCACGCTGATGCCGTTGGTGTAGAGCAGGTCCAATGCCCGGTCCAGCCAGCCGAACTCGTACCGTCCTTCCTCGGGCTCCAGGAGCGCCCAACTGAAGATGCCTACGCTCACCAGGTTCACCCCGGCTTCCTTCATGAGGGCGACGTCGTGCTTCCAGATTTCCTCGGGCCATTGCTCGGGGTTGTAGTCTCCGCCGAAGGCGATCCGGCCGCCGAGCTTTTCGATGATGTAGTCCATTGCCATGCGTTCTTATCCTTTGCTGGAACCGAGCGTGAGTCCGGCCACGAATTGGCGCTGCAACACGAGGTAGATGATCAGGGTGGGGATCACGGTGATGGTCGCGCCCGCCGCCAACAGGTTGTAGTTGCTGAGGAACTCGCCCTGGAGGTTGTTGATGGCGGTGGTGATGGGCAACCGGTCTCCGCTTTGGATGAAAAGCAGCGGCCAGAAGAAGTCGTTGTAGATGAAGATGACTTCCAGGGTTCCGAGCGCCGCGAGCGCGGGCCGGCACAGCGGCAGGATGATGTTCCAGTACTGCCGCCAGATCCCGGCACCGTCCACCAGCGCGGCCTCCGTCAGGTCGGACGAGAGGGCCTTCATGTAGTTGGAGAGCACGAAAGTGCAAAAACCGATCTGGAACGCCGTGTCCACGGCGATCACGGAGATATAGGTATTGAGCAGGTTGCCGGAATCGCTGAAGGAATAGGGCAGCGTGAGGTGCTTGAACATCTCGAACAACGGCGCGGCGAGGACCTGCGGCGGCAGGAGGTTGCCTGCCGTGAACATGATCAGCAGGGTGATATTGAATTTCCAGCTCACCCGGGACACCGCGAAGGCCATCATGGAGGCGAAAAGCAGCGTGCCCAATACCGAAGGAACGGTGATCAGTACGGAGTTCAGGAGGTACTTCGAGAAGCCGCCCTGGGTCCATGCGGTGATGAAGTTGTCGAAGTTGAAGCTGCCGCCGAAGCTGAAATAGCCGAATTTGTCGGTGTCCGCCTTCGGTCGCAGAGCCGTGAACAGGGCCCAGACCAGCGGGATGAGCCACATGATGGCCATGACCGTCAGGAAGATATGGGTCCCGTAGTGGCGCCTGCGGGCGTTCTTACCCACGACGATGGAAGTGGTGGTGTTCGGGATGGGGTTGGCGAGCGTGCTCATGCTTTGCTCTCCTTGCCGAAGGTGCGGATGAGGTAGAAGACGATCGGGATCAGGGAGATGACCAGGAGGATGACGGCCAGGGCAGAGCCCACGCCGATCACTTGGCCTTCGCCGACCAGGTTTTGGATCACCAGGGCGCTGAGCAATTCCAGCCCGTTGGTGCCTCGGTTGATGACGTACACGATGTCGAAGGCACGCAATGACTCGATGATGGTGATCACCACGATCACGATGTTCACGGGACGCATGGCCGGGAAAACCACCCGGAAGAACGTCTGGACCGCGTTGGCGCCGTCGATTGATGCAGCTTCCCGCAACGACGGGTCCACACCCTTCAGCCCGGCCAAATACAGGATCATGACGTATCCCGCGTGGCGCCAGGTAGCCGCGACCATGGCGGCCCAGATGTTGATGTTGGAGTTTCCGAACCAGTCGACGGCCGCTGGTGTGCCTGCCGTGCCGAGGAGGTAGTTAAGCAACCCGCTGTCCCGGTTGTAGAACAGCTGCCAGATGATGCCGATCAGTGCCAGGGAGAGCATCACGGGGGTGAAGAAGATGCTTTGGTAGATCTTGGTGCCGCGGATGTTCTGGTCCAGGAGCACGGCCAGGAGCAGGCCGAGGGGCGTCGCGATCAATGCCAGGAAAACCAGCCACAGGACATTGTGTTGAACGGCGGGCCAGAACGGGGGATAGTCCTGGACCACGAAGCGGTAGTTATCCGTCCCGGCGCCTTTGAGGTCCGAGAGGTCCAGGCCGTTCCAGCGGGTGAAGCTCAGCGCAATCGAGAACACCGTCGGCAGCCAGACGAGGAGCAGCTGGATCAGGGTGGGGACCCCCACCATGATCCCAAGAACCAACTTGTCACGCCGGGTGAGGCGGCGGACCTTTCCTGCCTTGCCGGTCCGCCTTCCGGAACTCAGCTGGCGTTTGCCGGCCGTGGTTTGCCCGGCGGCGCCGGGCTCACTGCCCGCTCCGGCCGGTTTTGCGGCGGTAGTACTCATGGGGGAATCCTTTAGTTTGCAAAAACGGAGCCCGACGACGGCGGCCGGAACCGCCGTCGTCGTACCTGCTACTGGGCTGCGTAAAGGGTTTTGGCCTGGGCTTCAAGGTTCTTGACGTCCACGGTGCCGTCCTTGATGAAGGACTGCAGCGCCGGGATCATCACGTTGTTCGCCATGGCGGGCAGGGCATCGCGGTCAAGGAACTGGCTGATGTGCTTGGCGTTTGCGATGGTGTCCGCGCATTTCTTGTTCAAGGGGGAGAACTTCGAGGTGTCCGCGCCCTTGACAGTGGCGATGTTGGAGCTGTCCACGGAGGCGTAGGCGTTCTGGCCCTCCGCGGTTCCCATGAAGGCCAGGAAGTCGTGGGCCGCCTTGTTGTCGCCGCCCTTCTTTGACAGGAGCAGTCCGTCGATGGGGGCTTCGACTGCGTCGGTACCTTCCACCGCGATTTCCGGGAAGGGGAAGAAATCGATGTCCGCCAGCACGGCGGGATCCGTGAATTGCTGGGTCACGAACGAACCCAGCAGGTACATGCCGGTCTTCTTGGCTTCGAGGGCCTTGGCCGCGTCCTGCCATGTCTGGCCGAGGGCATTGGGGTCCTGGAACGGCAGGAGGGCCTTCCAGGTGTCGAAGACGTCACTGACCTTCTTCTGGTCCCAACTTTCCTTATGCGCGGTCAGGTCCACGTGGAATTGGTAACCATTGAGGCGCATGTTGATGTAGTCGAAGGTTCCCATGGCCGGCCAGCCGTCCTTGTCCGCGAAGCCGATGGGGACGATGCCGTCGGACTTCATCTTGGTGGCCAAGGTCTTCAGCTCATCGAACGTCTTGGGGACTGCGTAGCCCTTTTCGGCCCAGAAGCTCTTCCGGTAGAAGAAGCCCCACGGGTAGTTGTAGTTGGGGACCAGGTACATCTTGCCGTCGGGGCCCGTCGAGGCCTTCTTCATGGCGTCGGAGAAGTTGCTGCCGATCTTGTCCCAAACGTCGTCCACGGGAGCCAGGAGGCCCTTGCCTGCGTAGTACTGCATGCGGTAGCCGGCGAACCAGGTGAAGGCATCGTCCGGGCTGCCCTGGAGGTAGGAGTTGATCTTGTTCTGGAAGTCGTTGTGCGGAACAACGTTGGTGGCTACGGTGATGCCGGTCTTCTTGGTGAAGGCGTCGGTCACCGCCTTGTAGGCGGCTTTAGGGACATCGTCCGAGGAACCCGAGCCGAAGGTCAGGCTGTTCGAGGAAGCGCCGGGAGCGGTGCCGGAACCGCCGGTGCACCCGGCCAGGAGCGGAATGCCGGCCAGCCCGGCGGCACCCAGGCCGAGCGTCTTAAGGATGGTGCGGCGTCCCGGACCAGCGCTGTGCGCGGACTGGAACGGGTCAAGGTTCGCTGCCATGTTCTCTCCTTTGAAAGCGCGGTGCTTGTGAGTTATCTCACTTAGGACTCACTATAACCGCTCAAAAGAGAACATGAAAGAACTAAAAATCACATTCTTGCGATAGATGATCTCAACGCAAAAGGCGGCGGTCCCCCTTGGAGGGAACCGCCGCCTTTGCTGGCATCGTGCCGGGCCTACTTCCTCAGCGACTCCGCGATCTGGGCCATGATCGTGGGGTCCGACAGTGTGGTGGCGTCGCCGGCTTCGCGGCCTTCGGCGACGTCTTTGAGGAGGCGGCGCATGATCTTGCCGGAGCGGGTCTTCGGCAGTTCGGGAACCACAAGGATGTGCTTGGGCTTGGCGATGGGGCCGATTTCCTTGCCCACGTGGTTGCGCAACTCCCCGACGGTGGCGTCGCCGTTGTTGGCGGCGTCGCCGCGGAGGATGACGAATGCGACGACGGCCTGGCCGGTGGTTTCGTCGTTGGCTCCGACGACGGCGGCTTCGGCCACCCAGGGGTGCGACACGAGCGCGGATTCGATTTCGGTGGTCGAGAGCCGGTGGCCGGAGACGTTCATGACGTCATCCACCCTGCCCAGCAGCCACACATCGCCGTCTTCGTCCTTCTTGGCACCGTCGCCGGCGAAGTACATCCCCTCGAAGCGCGACCAGTAGGTGTCCTTGAACCGTTCGGGGTCGCCCCAGATGCCGCGCAGCATGGCGGGCCAGGGTTCGCGGACCACGAGGTAGCCGCCGTGCCCGTCGGGCACGGACTGGCCGGCCTCGTCGACCACATCGATGGCGATGCCCGGCAGGGGGACCTGCGCGGAACCCGGCTTGGTCGCCGTGACGCCCGGCAGCGGCGCGATCATCTGTGCGCCGGTCTCGGTCTGCCACCACGTGTCCACGATAGGGGCGGGGTGCTCCTTCTTTTCCCCGTTCTTTCCGGCGTTGCCGCCGATGACTTCGCGGTACCACATCCAGGCCTCGGGGTTGATGGGCTCGCCCACCGAACCCAGGACCCGGATGGAGGACAGGTCGTACTTGGCCGGGATGTCCCGGCCCCATTTCATGAAGGTCCGGATCGCGGTGGGGGCGGTGTAGAGGATGGAGACCTTGTATTTCTCCACGATTTCCCACCAGCGGCCCTGGTGCGGGGAATCCGGGGTGCCTTCGTACATGACCTGGGTGGCGCCGTTGACGAGCGGGGCGTAGGCGACGTAGGAGTGGCCGGTGACCCATCCGACGTCGGCGGTGCACCAGTACACATCCGTCTCCGGGTGCAGGTCGAAGACGGCCTTGTGCGTGTACGCGGTCTGGGTGAGGTACCCGCCGGTGGTGTGCAGGATGCCCTTGGGCTTGCCCGTGGTCCCGGAGGTGTAGAGGATGAACAGCGGGTGTTCGGCGTCATGCGCGACGGCGGTGTGCTCGCCGGAGGCGGCGCCGACGGTGTCCTCCCACCACTGGTCACGGCCCTCGTGCCAGTCCACGTCCTGGCCGTTGCGCTTGACCACAACGACGTTCCGGACGGTGTGGCCTGCTGCATCCAGGGCCTGGTCCACGGCGGGCTTGAGCGGGCTGGGCTTGCCGCGACGGTACGTGCCGTCCGCGGTGACCACGAGCCTGGCCTCGGCGTCATCGATCCTCGAACGCAGGGCGTCTGCGGAGAATCCGCCGAAAACCACCGAATGCACGGCACCGATCCGCGCGCACGCCAGCATGGTGATGACGGCTTCGGGGATCATGGGCAGGTACACGGCCACTCGGTCACCCTTGGCCACGCCCAAGGACTCGAAGGCGTTCGCGGCTTTCTTGACCTCTTCGGCCAGCTGCGCGTAGGTGTAGGAGCGGGTGTCGCCGGGCTCGCCCTCGAAGTGGATGGCCACCCGGTCCCCGAGCCCGTTTTCCACATGCCGGTCCAAGGCGTTGTAGGCGGCGTTGACCTCTCCGCCGACGAACCACTTAGCGAACGGCGGGTTGGACCAGTCCAGTGCCTCGGTGAAGTCCGTGTCCCAGTCCAGCAGTTCCCGGGCCTGCTTAGCCCAGAACGCGGGCCGGTCCGCGTCGGCCTCCTGGTATTCCGACGCGCCGACTACGGCGTTCGCGGCAAACTCAGCGGTCGGCGCGAATTTCCGGTTCTCGTGGAGAAGGTTTTCGAGGGCCTCGCCGTTGCCTGCTCCGTCGGATCCGGTTGCAGCGGTGGTCGTCGATCCATTGGCGTCCTGGGACATGTGAACCTCTTCATTCATCGATCTCTGCCGCGCGGGTGTCCCCGTGGGGAGGCCGCCCGGCCATGCCAAACGTGCACGGCGTTGGGCTTGTGCCTCACGGGGTTCCGCAAAGAGCTTTTCCGGAACCCACCTTAGCGTTTTGAGGCGACAACAAGTGTCTGCGGTCACATTCTGGACCGTGGGCGGCGGGTGAATGCCGCCGCGTCGCCCGGAAAGCTCCAAGCCGGGTCCCGGCGCGCGGGGAATATTACAGAGCGGCATCCCGGCCTCCTCGCCGGCGCCAACTAGTGGACTATCAGACCGGTGGCATAGGCTGAAGAGGTCTCGAGACGCGAAAACTTGCCGCCCGGTCCGGCCCGGAAAATATCGGGCGCAGCCATGGGCGGCAGCGTCCGGAACCGCCGTACTAAGGAGATTTGCACATGAACCAGACGAGCCTAGGTCCGAAGAATGGCGCGCAGACGCCAGGACCGGCCCCTGAAGCAGCAGCTGGATCCGGGACGCCAGGGCCTGGCAGCGCGACCTCCCCGAAGTACCAAGCCGTGCTGGGTCCGTTCACTATCCGGGACCTGACCGTCTTCGGTTCCGTGTTGCTGATGTTTGTGGGGTCCCTCCTGCCGATGTTTGGCGGACGGTACAACCTGTGGAACCTTGACAACCTTTTCTTCCTGGCGCTGGGCGTCCTTCTTCCCCTCGTTGTTGCCGCTTTGTTTGTTGCGCGGCGCCTGCAGCCGGGGAACATTGTGCGGATCGGCTCCCTGTCGACTGACCAGTTCGCGTCCGTCGTGGCGTCGTTCGCCCTGACCTTGTTCTTCCTGTCCGCAGCAGGCGCATTTACCGTTTTCGTGCTCGTCGGACTTATCGGTTCGGTAGGCCTGCTGGCTGCAACCGTGCTGGCTCCGCATTTGCCGCTTCTCCGTGACGATTTCAAGGACCGGGCCGAACAGCCCGCGCACGTTGTGGCCCGCGAATCGGCCATTCCTACGCGCAAGCCTGCAGCGCCGAAGCCGGCCAAGCCTGAGCCAGCCGCACCCGCCGCGGCCGCCGCACCCGCCGCGGCCGCCGCACCTGCCGCGGTGCCGGCTGCTGCGGGGCCGGCCGCACCCGCCGCCACGGCACCTGCAGCACCCGCCGCCGTCGTACCTCCCGCAGAGTCCTCAGAGCCTGCGGTTGCCGAAAGCCCACGGGACGCGCAGGCGCCAATGCCTGCAGAGCCCAAGCACATGCCTGCCGCCACCATGGCTACGCCGAT
This sequence comes from Arthrobacter bambusae, assembly GCF_030812595.1. Lineage (GTDB taxonomy): Bacteria > Actinomycetota > Actinomycetes > Actinomycetales > Micrococcaceae > Arthrobacter > Arthrobacter bambusae_B. The sequence continues at coordinate 68,877 of NZ_JAUSSZ010000011.1, read as the reverse complement.
CGTCGGAGGCGCCGATGCGGGAGCCGGGGCCGCAACCCAGCACATCGGCATGGTCGATCAGCCCCGGGCGTACCAGACCATCGGCGCCACGGTTGATCCAGCGACGCGTAGGGATGAATCCGAGCACGACTCCGGGTACGAGGCATTCTGGTTCGCCGTGGCCCATCCCCGCGTCGTCGTTGACGAGCACACCGGAATGCCCGCCTTCACCATCGAACCGGGCGCGTGGATCTTGGCCCTCGAAGACCGCGGCGAGGAGTTCCTCGTGCAGGATACTGATGGCAAAGTGGGCGTCCTGCGCGATCTCAGCAACATCGAACGCGGCTAAGCAGGCCGGCCGTGGTTGCTGTCGTGGAAACACCGCTGGCCTTGAAGCGGCGTGCGCGCAAAATCAACAAGGCGCTTGCTGAGCTCTATCCTTACGCGCACGCTGAGCTCGATTTCCGGAACCCGTTCGAGCTCCTCGTGGCCACGGTGCTGTCTGCCCAGACCACCGATGTGTTGGTCAACCAGGTCACCAAGATCCTGTTCGCGCGCTATCCGGATGCCCGGAGCATGGCCGAGGCCGAGCTTGCCGAGCTGGAGGCGATCCTGCAGCCTACCGGTTTCTTCCGTGCCAAGGCGAAGAACGTCCTGGCGCTCAGCACACGCTTGGTGGACGACTTCGACGGCGAGGTTCCCGGCCGGCTGGAAGACCTGGTGACGCTTCCCGGCGTCGGGCGTAAAACGGCGAATGTGGTGCTAGGGAACGCATTCGGAGTTCCAGGAATCACCGTGGACACGCATTTCGGCAGGCTGGCGCGCAGGTTTGCTTGGACGAGCTCCGAGGATCCCGTGAAGATCGAGTTCGATGTCGCGGAACTGTTCGAGCCCAGGGACTGGACCATGCTGTCCCACAGGGTGGTTTTCCACGGTCGCAGGGTTTGCCATGCGCGCCGGCCGGCGTGCGGGGCGTGCGCGGTGGCCAATTGGTGCCCGAGTTACGGTGAAGGCGAAAAGGATCCCGTCAAAGCTGCCAAATTGCTCAAATACGAACTGGCCCCGGGCAAGGAAGCGCTTCTCGCAAAGCTCCTTGCCGAGACCCATCGCGCGGCGGAGATTCGGATGGAATCGCAAAGGAGACCGGCATGACCGCGCTCGAGGACCTCGTCAGTCTCATCACAAGGATTGATTCCGGCCTGCATCCCGGTCCTGATCCACGGATTGCGGCTGCAACCGTCGATCCGGAAAAAGCACGGAAAGCGGCTGTGCTCATGCTCTTCGGGGCCTTGGACGACGTCCCTGCCCAATCCGGGAAACCGGTGGCACCGGCGGATCTGGACGTGTTGCTTCTGGAACGCGCGCACACCCTGGACGACCATCCAGGCCAGGTGGCGTTCCCCGGCGGCAGCATCGATCCCGGGGATGATTCAGCTGTCGCGGCAGCTCTCAGGGAAGCGGTGGAGGAGACCGGCCTGGACATCGGTGGTGTCCAGGTGCTCGGGGTCATGCCGGAACTCGGCCTGATCCGCAGCAACTTTGTGGTCACCCCGGTCTTGGCGTGGTGGGCGTCGCCGTCGCCCGTGAGGGTGGTGGACTACGCCGAATCCGCCCAAGTGTTCCGCGTGCCGGTGCGGGACCTCCTGGATCCAGACAATCGCTACACCGGGACGCTCACCCGGTTGGGCCGGACCTTCTCGAGCCCGGTCTTCCGGGTCAACGGACTGGTGGTCTGGGGTTTCACCGGGATGGTGCTCAGCGGACTGTTCGACGCTTTGGGCTGGACTGTTCCTTGGGACACCGAGCGACTGCTCGAAATCGAGATCTAGCTGCGCCGATCAACGCTATGCGGCGCGCCGGGCTGTTTTTGAGTTGTCCACGACGATTCCCGTGGCGGCGTTTTCGCGTACGGCGTTGATGCCGGCAACTACCGCTTTCAGGTGTTTGAACCGCGGTGATTCCGCCACCAGGGTTCCATCGGCTGCCGTCAACCGAAACCGGTAGCCCTCTTCGCTGTCTTTGAGAATTTCGAATCGTCCAGCCATCGTTGCTGTTCCCCCTTGAATACGGCCTTGCTTAGTGACTTGCTTAGTGACTTGCAGCGAGTGCGTCTGCGCACTGTGGCGTTCCTCACCTCGAACACCATATGGCGAGACTATCCAGAAGGAACGGCAGAGTTGAAGTTACTTTGGGGTACATGACCTGCCCGGGTCATGCCGGGTTCGTTTCCGCCATATGACTCGCTTTCGGGCCTTCCCGCCGTTAGGGTTCCGCGCCTCAAAAGATCAACGCGCGCCTCGGCGCCGGGACCGGGTATTCGGCGATCGCCATCCTGAACTCTTCCTCGGCGTTGAGGCGCCTCCGGACCTCCATCGATTCCAGGATTCGGGCATCGTCGGAGTCAATGCCCGGGTTATCTGCCAGTTCCCTGATCCATTCGGTCGCCACCACGGCGTCGTGCTGCTCGCCCAACACCCGTTGCAGGCCGATCGCCGGCTGGATCACCCCGAAAGCGTGATGGCTGAAGGCATCCGCTATAGCCTCCACCGAATAACGGAGGCACTTGACGTCCTTGCGCGCCTGGTGGAACGCCGCGTTGCGCACCTCCGGGTCGCTGGTGCCCGCCTGCTCCCCGAGGCTGTGCTGCAACCGCTCCCACCGTGCCTGCAGGCGCTCCGCAAGGTCCGCCGTCGGGGGCTGGTATTTCGTGCCGGCAGGGACTTCCAACAGTGCGGCCCTCGCGGCCCGCACCGTGCGCTTGCTGCGCTTGTGCCCGCCCAGGGCAGCCGCCAGCCGGGCGCTGGAAGCTTCCAGTTCCTCCACGGCCGCGTGCACGGCCTCGGGGCTTTTCCAGGAATCATTGGTGTCGAGCGATAGCCGTATCCTCTGTGCCAGGACGTAGGCATCCCTGGACTCGCCGAGCGAAGTCGCGAGCCAGTCGACTTCCTCGCGGGCCTGCCGGGGGAGTCTCGGGATCATGCCCCGGTAGCAGCTGAGGACTGAGCGGAGCCTGCGAAGGGCAAGCCTTGCGTTGTGTACAGCCTCCGGATCGGCCGTTGCGATCAGCGGCAACTGTCCTTCCAACTCCGTCAGTTGGAAGGCGATGTATGCGGCCAGCGGTGCGTGGCCTGTGTGTCCCACGGGGTAATCGTCCTCTGCTGTTGTCCCCGGGGCAATAGCGCCAATTACTTCGCTTTGTCGTAGGAATCGACGACGGCGACACTCACCGGAAATTCGACCGGAACGCGCCCGAACAGCAATTCCTTCGCAGCGGCTGCGGCCTCTTCGATGGCATTGATGCACGCTTCTACCGACTCGGTAGGGGCGTGGACCATCACTTCGTCGTGCAGGAAGAACACGAGTTCCCCTGAGGGCAGGCCGTCGGCACGTGCGGTGCGCAGCCGGCGTCGAAGTTCGGCAAGCCAGCACGACGCCCAATCCGCCGCGGAACCTTGCACCACGAAGTTCCGCGTGAAACGGCCCCGCGAGCGCGCGATGCTGTCCGCACGCCGCTGTTCTTCCGCCGTCGTGGATTGCTGGCTGCGGACCCAGCGTTCCGACGGCGGAGGGCTGCTGCGGCCCAACCTTGAAGTCACGCTACGGCCGCCTTCGCCGTCGCGGGCTGCCTGTTCGACGAAGCCGACTGCGCGGGGATAAGTGCGGGTGAGCTGAGGCATGAGGCGCCCGGATTCGCCCGTGGTCGCGCCGTAAATTGCGCCGAGCAGGGCGATTTTGGCCTTTGAGCGGTCGCCACCGAAGCCTTGCGCGGCGATGCCCGCGTACAAATCCTTGTCGCGCGCAGCCTCGGCCATCTTCGAGTCCTGTGCCAGCGCCACGAGAACCCTGGGTTCTAGTTGGGAGGCGTCCGCAACGATCAGTTTGTGCCCCGGGTCGGCGTGCACCGCGCCCCGGATCTGGCGAGGGATCTGCAACGCGCCGCCTCCCCTGGACGCCCAACGCCCGGAAACCACGCCCCCCACCACATACTCGGGACGGAACCTCCCGTCGCTCACCCACGCGTCCAGCCAGGACCAACCATTGGCGGCGAACAGGCGCGAGAGCTTCTTGTATTCCAGCAGCGGCTCGATGGCCGGATGCTTCGATTCCTTGAGTTCCCACTGGCGGGTGGTTTTCACTTCAATGCCATTCCGGTGCAGGGCCCGCATGAGGTCCTGCGGTGAATCCGGATTGAGCTTCGGAGACTGGAGAATCCCGCGAAGCTCGTTGCAGAGAGCCTCCAGCCTGGCTGGCCGCTGGCCGGCTGGAGGCCGGGGACCCAGATGGCCTTCGAGGATTTCTTCGTGCAAGGTCTCCTGCCACGGCACGCCCGTGAACTGCATTTCGGCGGCGATCAGGGCGCCGGCCGATTCTGCAGCCAGCAGCAGTTTCAGGCGGTGGTGCCGTCCTTCCTCCGTGGAGGCCTGGCCGAGCGCGTGCTGCTGGGCCGCGAACTCGGCCCGGATCTCGTTCAGCCCAGGCTGGATGCTGTGCCGGACCAGGTCGTCGAACAGCGCATCCTGCCCGGCATGCGCAGGCGCGGGCGGCGGGGGAGGCTGGAGGATCCGCGGTGGAACAGGCATTTCCTCGTCTTGCGTGAGCTTTTCGGCGCTGCGGGCATAGTCGGTATGAGCCGTGAACTCGGAGTGGATCAGGATGGCGCGGCAGAGCGTGAGGTCATGGCACCGTTCCAGTTCCACCCCGGCCTGGAGCAATGCCGGGTACCAATCCTGAGTCCGGTTCCAGACCCAGCGCGGACGGCCCTTCTCCAACGCGCTCACGACGCCGGCGAGATCGGCCTTTCGTACGACCCGCGGCTCAGCCAGGGCAGCTCCGGACGCGTTGCTTTCCTGAATAGCTGCGCCGTCTGGATGGGCGGCGAGCAGCAGGTACATGCTGACAATTCTGCCCTGTGATTCCGTGGAACCTTGCACCTCGAGGACAGGTGCCGTCCGCGATGCGTACTCGTCCTCCACAGAGGTTGTCGCGGTCGTTTGTCCACATACGTCGATACGGCACTTCAATGCCCACGGTGGAACGGAGAGAGTGGCTTCATGAGCGGGCAACATCTCGAACGGATCGGCAGCAGCGGTGCAGGCGGGGTCGGCCCGAACGAAAAACGCAATGGCTTCCCGGCGGGTGCCGATGCGGGGGCGGGTGCCGGTACCGGAGCGCGTGCCGATACCGGGGCGGGTGGCGATATGGCGGCCCGTGCCGAGGCGGGAGCGGCCAACGGCGTAGGAGCGCGGGCCGGGCGTCGCGCTGGGCGCGGCTCGTCGGTGTTTCAGCGCGGCCGGCCTCCATCCGCAGAGTCCGGCCCCAGGTCCGGACCGGAACCAGACCCGGTGTCTCGCGAACGGTGGCTTCCTGGCACCTCCGGCGACGTCCTTCTCGTGACAGGAAACACCCCGCTACAAGCTGAAACAGAGAGGATCGCAGCCGCTGTCGGTGCCAATCTCCGGACAGCCGTTGATTTATCGGCCGCTTTGTCCTTGTGGGACAACGCGGGGATGGTGCTTCTTGGCAGCGATGTCCGCGAACTCCCGCCCCGCCGTCGTGCACCGTCCGTCTTACTGGGGCTCAACAGTGAAAGCGGCTCCGTATGGCAACTGGGAGCGGCTTTGGGGGCCGAACGCGTTGCCGTCTTGCCCGAAGCTGCGGCCTGGCTGGCGGAGCACCTCGGGAGGTCCCGTGACCCGGACCCCGGAGGGCTGGTCCTCGGGGTGACAGGCGGATGCGGTGGTGCGGGCGCGTCGACCGCTGCGGTCTGGCTGGCGCAGGACGCGGCGGTCCACGGAGTCCGGACGCTGCTTGTTGATGGCGATCCCAGGGGAGGGGGCCTTGAACTCTGCCTGGCCGCTGAAGATGCGCCAGGACTGCGCTGGCCCGACCTTGCAGGCGCCAGCGGCAGCATCGGCACCGGGCAGCTAAGCGAGTCACTGCCCATAGCCGGAGGTTTCTCCTTCTTGTCCTGGCCGGGAAACCGCGACCGTTCCCCGGACGTGGAACCCGGGGCCGTCGCGGCTGTCCTGGATGCGGCGAGACGGGGGTTCGAGCTGGTCATTGTCGATATCGGCCGCGGAACGGAATCGCTGGGCACCTTCGCTTGGGACTGCGACAGGATCCTTCTTGTGGCACCGGCCCAACTCCGCGCAGCAGTAGCCGCGGCCAGGCTTCTCCAGGAGCTGCCGCCCGTTGACACGGCACTGGTAATACGCGGAAATGCGAGTTCGGCCCTGGACGGACCCCTCATAGCAGAATCGCTCGGACTGCCGCTTCACGGCGTGCTCCCCGAACTCCGCGGGACTGCAGGAGCTGCTGAGCTTGGACGCCTTCTGGAATTCGGCAAGCGCAAGCCCGTGCGTCGCTTTGCGGAATCCGTCCTTCAACTACTCGACGACGGAGCAGTATGAGTTCCCCTGTATTCCCAAGCGGCGAGCGTCGACGGAATAACCGGCACTTGGACGCCGCGCTCCTTGAAACCGTCCGGGAAACCGTCATGGCCGACGCCGGACCGGTCACTCCATCACGCGTAGCCGCGGCTGTCCATGCCACGGGCAGGCTGCTCGGAACCGCAGGGGCGCTTGCCGCCGTCGAATCGATCAGCGCCGAACTGAGCGGACTTGGACCTCTCCAACAGCTTGCACGCGATCCTGCCGTAACGGACATCTTCGTGAATGGCCCGGACTCGGTGTGGTTCGACCGCGGTAAAGGACTGGAACGGGCCCAGTTGCACCTCGACGGCGAAGCTCAGATCCGTGCCTTGGCCTCCCGGCTCGTGGCGGCCGGTGGGCGTCGTTTGGACGACGGTTCGCCGTGCGTCGATGTGCGTCTCGACGGTGGATACCGGGTGCACGCGGTGCTACCTCCGATTTCCACCCGCGGAACCTTGTTGTCCATTCGGATTAGGCGCGAGGAGGTGTTCTCCATGGACGAGCTCCGTGCGGGAGGGATGTTTGGAGCATCCGTCCAGCAGGTGCTGCAGGCCGTGGTTGACCGCAGGCTGAGCTTCCTGATCAGCGGGGCCACCGGTTCCGGGAAGACCACACTGCTCTCCACGATGCTCGGCTTGAGCAGCCCCCATGATCGGCTTGTCCTGATTGAAGACGCTTCGGAGCTGAACCCCGTCCACCCGCATGTGGTTTCGCTTGAAGCCAGGCACGGAAACCTGGAAGGCGGCGGCGCAGTCGGCCTCGGTGAACTCGTTCGGCAGGCGCTGAGGATGCGGCCGGACCGGTTGATCGTGGGCGAGTGCCGTGGTACCGAAGTCCGCGAGCTGTTGACGGCACTCAACACCGGGCATACCGGCGGCGGTGGCACCATCCACGCAAACGCGGCCTCCGCAGTCCCCGCCAGGCTCGTGGCCTTGGGCGCGCTCGCAGGCTTGAGCCGCGAAGCCGTTCAGCTCCAGCTTTCAACGGCCTTGGACGCAGTGGTCCACGTCGAGCGGACGCCTGCCGGCAGAAGGGTTTCCTGTATTGGAATGTTGGCGGAGGACGGAAATGCCCAGTCGATCGTGCCTGCTGTGGAACTGCGGGCCGGTACCGCTGTGGCCGGTCCCGCGTGGGAGTACCTCACAGCCCGCATCGCGGTGGACCCTGGACTTCTGCCCGGGCTCCAAGGCTCGAGTCTCCGCGCAGGTCGCTCCGGAGTGGTCGAGTGAGCGGCCTCCTGATGCTCGCCCTGGCGGCTGCTGCATGGGTGATCTTCCAGCCCTCCCGGCGACTTGGCAAACGGGTAGTGCGCGCTCTGCCTTGTGCTCGCTCGGCGGGGCGTGTGACGCGCGTGCACCTGAGACACTCCCGCGCGGACGCATTGCCGCTCGCGGTACTCGTACAGCAGTTGGCCGCGCTCCTCCGGGGAGGCCGTTCTACGTCGAGGGTCTGGGAGGAACTCTGGATGGTTCATGAGGGCAGGGATCAGTGCGTTGATGCGGGCAACCCGGAGATCCTTCATGCGCGGGGGAAGGCTTCGGGATTGCCCAAGCTGTCCTCCGGGTCTTTTCAGGTTCTCGCTGCAGCACGGGCGGCCTCGATGCTCGGTGCCTCGGTCGCCGAGGCCATCAGAGCGTCGTCAGCAATGGATCCTAAATCCGGGAATCCCGTGGAGCGCAGAGTCTGGGGAGAACTTGCCTCCTGTTTGGACGTTGCGGAGGCGACTGGTTGTCCGTTGGCCGACGTGCTCACACGATTCGCCGCCCAGCTTGAGGCCGAGGACGACGCCGGTGATGCTCGGCAGACTGCATTGGCCGGACCCAAAGCCACAGCGCGCCTCCTGACGTGGTTGCCGGTGTTCGGCCTGGGGCTGGGCATGATGCTTGGAGTGGACCCGGTGGGGGTCCTGTTGGCCAATGGGCTCGGATTGGCAGCGCTCACAGCTGGGGGAGTCCTGACCGTCACCGGCAGACTCTGGTCATCCCGTTTGGTACATGCCGCCGCGGGCGTTGACTGATGGGCCCGACTTTCCCAGCCATCGCAGCGTCCCTGGCGTTGATCTTCGCAGCAATTCTCGGGCTTGCGCATCAGGGGAGGGCCCGGCGGCGTACAGCCCTGCGAATGCATCGGGGCTCCCCCGCGAGCAACGGCCCGCTGAAGAAGGCCCACCCGGGCGAGGCAGGGGGCGCTCTCCCGGATCTTCAGGGCCAGGACGGCTTACGCAACGTGCCCATGATCCTTGAACTTGTGGCTGCCATGCTCGATTCAGGGGCGGGACTGGGACGGTCCCTCGAGTTGATCGCCGGGTGCGCATCCCCGCAGCTCAGCCGCCCCCTGGGCAGGGTGGTCGCTGCGCTCGACATCGGAACGGATTGGGAGACTGCGTGGCGGAGTTCGGGACGGCACAGCGCCGAAGCGCTCAAACTCAAGGACGCGCTCGCGTTCGCGGCCCTGACAGGAGCGCCATCCTCGGCCATCCTTTATGCCCAGGCAGCACGCCTCCGGCGTGAACAGTTCAGGGCGGCAGAAAAGCGCGCCGCCGCGCTCGGAGTGAAGCTTGTGATCCCGCTGGGCCTGTGTTCCCTGCCTGCCTTCATTTGTCTCGGTGTCGTCCCGGTGCTGTTGGCAATGCTTCCGTCCGGTGGATAGCCGGCGGCCCGGACCGAGCCGGCGCTTGAGGTATCCCGCTCAAGCCAGTTTCCCTCCACACAAACGGTCAGGCGCGAGTTTTCCACTTAGGAGACTTCGGGACTTTTGAAGCCCCGGTACCGACGGAAGAGTCGAAGTATGTCCGGCAGCCAAGCCGGCCCCGCAGAAAGGAACGGAAATGAAAGCAACCGCCGATACGGTCCAGACCGCCCTGGCCCTCGCCCAGGCAGCCCCTCCCAGGCTGGAAGCCGAGATCCGGGAATTGTTCCCGGTCCCGCCGGGAAGCAAGGCCGTTCGGCGTGCAACCAAGTTGAATTCCAACGCTGCAACAAGCCGTGCGGGTTCCAGTGACGATTCTTCCTCTCCGAAAAGGTCGAAGAAGCGGCTCATGGGGTCCGAGCTTGGAATGGCCACGGCGGAGTATGCAATCGCCACGCTGGCGGCGGTGGGCTTCGCCGGACTTCTTGTGGTCATCCTTCGCAGCGAGGAAGTTCGTGGCTTCCTCCTCAACCTCATTCGCAGCGCGCTTTCCCTGCCATGACACGGCACGGTGCAAACCTCGGCGCCGAGAGTTCGGTGCGTCCACCGGCGGAGAAGCTCCACACCCCGCGGAGGCGCCGGCGGCGAGGTGTTTTCCCCGAAAGGGCCAACGGTGCCGTCACTGCGGAATTCGCTGTGGCACTTCCCGCTGTCCTGCTTCTTCTGGCCTTGCTTCTGGCAGGATCGGCCGCGGGAATTACGCAACTTCGCTTGGAAGAGGCAGCCAGGGCAGGAGCCAGGGCCCTCGCCAGGGGAGATGGCCACGCAACCGTGGACGGAATCGTTCGAAAATTGGCTGGAGATACGGCCTCGACTGTGGTTGCCGCCGACGGCGAATGGATCAAGGTCACAGTCTCTGCACGGGTCGCCGGCCCGTTGGGCTCCCTCATCCCGTGGAGTCTCTCGGCGACGGCATCGGCAAGGGGTGAGGCCCCGCAGCCGTCCGCCGCCACTGTTCCAGGGCTCGCGGTCCGGAAAGGCGCTGTGGATTTCAGAGGTGCTGTGCAGGTTGCAGGGCCCCAAGCCGCTATGGAAGAGGTTGCGGCGTGAGGGCGGGCAGTGCCCGCGCCGGTGCGCACTGTCGCGAGGCGGAACACGGGTCGGGAACCATCCTGGCCATTGCCCTGGCCCTTGTTGTCATGGTCTGCATGGTGGCGGCACTCACGTTGGCCCGGGCCATGGCGATGGCCCACCGCGCAGCATCTGCTGCCGACCTCGCAGCGCTCGCAGGAGCCGACGCGGCACGCGGCCTGACAGCGGGGGATCCTTGCCTGGTCGCGAGCGAAACGGCCGCGCGGCACGGAGCTTCCTTGTCGGCCTGCACAGTGCTTGGAGGCGGGATCGTGGAGATCCGCACTGAACTGGTCCGCGGTGCATTCTTCGGGACAGCGGGCGGCCGCTCTCGAGCTGGGCCGCCGCCTTAGGACGCGTCCCGTAGGAGCACGTTGATCAGCGTGACGGCGGCGTCCTTGTCCAGGGGATTGTTCTTGTTGCCGCATTTGGGGGACTGAACGCAGGAAGGGCATCCGGTGTCACACTCGCATGCTTCGATGGCGTCTCTTGTGGCGGTCAACCAGACTTTGGCTTTTTCGAAGCCGCGCTCGGCAAATCCCGCGCCGCCTGGATGGCCGTCGTAGACAAAGATCGTAGGAACTCCGGTGTCGGCGTGGAGCGCTGTTGAGACACCGCCGATATCCCAACGGTCACTTGAAGCGACCAGCGGGAGAAGCCCGATGGCGGCGTGCTCAGCGGCGTGGAGCGCACCCGGAAACTGTGCCTCGACAAGGCCCGCGGCAGTCAGTGAACGGTTGTGGACCACAAACCACACCGCCTTGGTGAAGAGATCCCTGGCCCCGAGTTCCAACGGTTCTTCGCCCAAGACCTCATTGGAAATCAGTGCCTTACGTTGGAAGGAGACCACCTGTGTTGTTACCTTCACTTCGCCGAAGTGGACAGCGATATCCCCCCATTCCATCGTCCGGAGCGTCTGCAGCACCTCGATCTGGGTCACGTCCCGTGCTGTGGTGTAGTAGTCCGGGTTGGTTCGACGAACCACCACGCAATGGTCCTCTTCGTTCAGTTCCTCGACCAGGTAACTGTCCCCTTGGTGCACATAGATCGCACCTGCATGCGCCTGGTAATGCGTCTGTGGCGAGTCCATGGTGCCCAAAAGGGAGCCGGTGTCGGAGTCCACGATGCTTACGGGGCCGCCGCCGTCCGCGCGGAGGTTCACCATGGCCGCGGCGCTCTCGGGGTGGGTCCAGAACCAGCCCGCGGGCCGTTTCCTCAGGTACCCCTGTTCCACCAGCTGATTCAGCAGCGACTCGGACGTTGGCCCGAACATGCCAAGCTCGGCCACACCGATGGGGAGTTCGGCCGCCGCCGCGCACAGGTGTGGGCCCAGCACGTAAGGGTTTCCTGGATCGAAGACGGTGGCTTCGACAGACACATCAAAGATCGCCTCCGGATGGTTCACGAGGTACGTGTCCAAGGGATCGTCGCTGGCAATGAATGCGGCAATGGCGTTTTGGCCCGCACGGCCGGCCCGCCCGATCTGCTGGAACAGGGACGCCCTCGTACCGGGCCAGCCGGCTACCAGCACGGCGTCGAGCCCGGAAATGTCAATGCCCAATTCCAACGCGGACGTGCTGGAGACGCCAAGCAGCTCACCGGAGCGCAAGGCTTTTTCCAAAGCCCGTCTCTCCTCTGGAAGGTAGCCGGAGCGGTACGCGGCAACCCTCCGGGGCAGGCTAGGGTCCACCTCGTCGAGGAGTCGTTTGGTAATGGATGAAATTGTTTCCGCGCCGCGCCGGGATTTGATGAAGGCGATGGTCCGCACCCGGGAGGACACCAGATTTGCCAGCAAGTCCGCGGTCTCAGCCACGGCGGTCCTGCGGGATTTCGCCCCGTTTTCGCCCTTCAGCTCGGTCAGGGCAGGCTCCCAAAAGGCCACCGTGGTGGAGCCATGCGGTGAACAGTCCTCGGAAACTTCGCGGACGGGAGTGCCGATGAGCCGGGCAAAGGACGTGCCGGGGTCTGAAGCTGTCGCGGACGCCGCAATGAACACCGGTTCAGGAAAGGAGGTGCCAGCACCGTAGTAGGCGCAGATTCGCCGGAGCCTGCGCATGAGGTTGGCGACGTGGGACCCGAAGACCCCACGGTAGCTGTGCGCTTCGTCCACGATGACGTATCGCAGCCTGCGGAAGAAACGGGCCCACCACGTGTGGTTGGGCAGGATCCCGAAGTGCAGCATGTCGGGGTTGGCGAGGATGAAGTTGGCATGATCGCGGATCCAGCGGCGCTGGGACTGGTCCGTATCGCCGTCGTACGTTTCCGCCCGAACCGTAGGGAGCCTGAGCCCGCGGATCGCTGCCAGCTGATCGGCTGCAAGTGCTTTGGTGGGAGAGAGATACAGGGTGACGGCGCCGTCGTCGTGGATCTTGCCCGGCTCGGACAACACCCGCAACTCGGAACGATGGATCGCGTCGAGGGCAGGCAGCTGATAGGCAAGCGACTTGCCCGAGGCGGTCCCCGTGGCAATAACGACGTTTTGGCCCGAGTGGGCGAGTTCGGCTGCTTCGATCTGGTGCCGGTAAGGTTCATGGATGCCCAAGGACCCGTAGGCGGCAACCACATCGGGATGAGCCCAGCCAGGCCATGCTTCATGGACGGCCTGGCGCGCCGGAATCGTGCGGACATGTCGCAACTGCTCCGGGTCCGGGCTCCTGCCCAGAAGGGAGATCATCGATTCAGTTGCGTCCACCTGAACATTCTGCCATTGCGCCGGAAAACGACGGTTGCCGGCGCCGCCGCGGTCCTGAAGCGGACCGAAGTCGGCTACGCCACAGGACGGCTGGCTAGGCCACAGACAGGTCGGTCTCGTCGACCGGCTTGGTGGACATCATGAGTACCTGGCAGACGTGCTTCCAGCCAAGGTGCGAGTAAAGATGCTGTCCGTCCAAGGAAGCCAGAAGGAGGCCGCTGTCGACGTCGTGTTGAAATGCCTGGGCGGCGAGGGCTTTCATGACGAAACTGCCAAGTCCGCGGCGCTGGTAGTTGGGTTCGGTGACGATCTTGTCGAACACCGCCGTCTGCCGGACCACGAACACCTGACCGCTGGCTGCCACCTCTTCGCCGGCATGGACCACCGCATAGTGGACGCCGTTGCTTTCGGAAGTGGAGAGCTTGAGGTCGTCATCAGAGAGCCAAGGGTCTTCGGCATCCTGAGTCCCCATGTCCACGATCATCATGGTCTGGGAATCCGAAGTGATGTTCAGCTGGTTCTCCCGAGCCAGCTGGGTATAGCGCCCAGCGTCGTTCGTGAGGATCGTCAGGATGCGGCTGTCCGCCTGGGCGGTCTTGGCCGCCAGTTCGGCGAACTCGGCATCCGAGGGGTCATGCGCAAAGTATTCCCAGTCGCCGGTTTTGTCCGCGCGCAAAGCTGCCGGGAATCGGCCTTCCTTGCGCGTTTCGTAATTCCGGGACCCGGACCAGCCAGCCACCCAGACGTCGAGCAGCTCAGCGATGTCTTCAACCAAGGCGTCGTGGCTCATGTAGAGAGACTATGCTAGCGGTTCGGGAATCAACAGGGCCGGTCAGTAACAGCTCCATTAACACTTTGGTCAACCGCACCATAGCTCGACACACGGGTTTGGGGCCACCAAGTACCCTTAAACACGTGGCTTTGAACAGAATTGTGCTTTTCTATGGCTTTACCCCGATCGCTGACCCGGACGCCGTCCGGCTGTGGCAACGCGCCCTGTGCGAGAAGCTCGGCCTGACCGGGCGCATCCTCATTTCCAAAGACGGCATCAATGCCACCGTCGGCGGGGAACTGAACAACGTCAAGCAGTATGTGAAGACCACCAAGGAATACCGGGGTTTCCACGGGATCGACTTCAAGTGGTCCGAAGGCGGAGCCGCGGACTTTCCGAGGCTCAGCGTCAAGGTTCGCGATGAGATCGTGTCCTTCGGGGCCCCCGGCGAACTGAAGGTCGATGAGAACGGCGTTGTCGGTGGCGGCACCCACCTCCAGCCCGAAGAGCTCCACGCACTCCTGGAGGAAAAGAAGGCGGCCGGGCAGGACGTGAAGTTCTTCGACGGTCGGAACGCCTTCGAAGCCGAGATCGGCAAGTTCAAGGACGCAATTGTTCCCGACGTCGCCACTACCCACGACTTCATCAAGGAACTCGACTCGGGAAAATACGACGATCTCAAAGACAAGCCTGTGGTCACGTACTGCACAGGCGGAATACGTTGCGAAGTCCTTTCCAGCCTCATGGTGAACCGCGGTTTCAAAGAGGTCTATCAACTTGACGGCGGGATTGTCCGCTACGGCGAAACCTATAAGGACCAGGGCCTGTGGGAGGGCTCCCTGTACGTCTTCGACAAGCGCATGCATATGGAATTCAGTGAAGACGCCAAGACGATCGGCCAATGCGTCCGCTGCCAGGCGCCCACCAACAAGTTTGAAAATTGCTCCAACCTGAGCTGCCGCAACCTCACACTGTATTGCACCGAATGTGCCTCGAGCCCGGAAACGTTGCGTTGTCCGGAGGGTTGCGCAGCCTAGGTCCGGTCGTTAGATCCGGCTCACCCGGTACGCGAAGTTCGCCGGGGCATTGGCGGTGATCGTGATGCCCAGTACGGCGTCCGTCTTCAGCTGCAGGACCTTGACCCGCGTGCTGCCGCACCGCAGCATCACTTCGACGCGCACTTCGCCCCCTTCCCGCACCGTGAATTCCGCGCTGGTGGCCCCGCCACGGCACGCCATTGTCACCGCATACGTTCCCCCCGGAAGCTGGGTTGTCTCTTCGTCGCGGGGCTTTCCGGCGGACAACAGGCCAAAGCTGCTATGGAACGACAGCCCGTTCAGGTCCGGAAGCACGTCCTGTGCCCAAGCCTTCAGTGCATCGCCCGTGACGGTCTGGCTCAACGGCGGATCGCGGGGCAGCGCCGGTTCAACAACGACCGCTGACGGCGGACTGCTCACCGGGGCCCTGCCGTCTTCATAGGTGTACTCGCACGAGGACATTGTGCCGGAGGCGAGCACACCGCAAAGCACGACGGCGGGAATCGCCGACCGCGTCGTCAATACCGTCAGGGCGCGTGCCCACCCCATAACCCGACTCTACGCCCGGCGGTCATCCCGAACGAGGCCAGTTACGACGCCGGCACCAATTGGTATGCGTAGATCACGGGCGCATCCACACTGCTTGCGCTGATGCTCAACGGGCCGGTGGAGGGAATCTTGATGCGGGACGTTTCGCGGCTGCCATTGCATGCCGCCCCAGCCTCGGTGATTTGCGTACCAGCCGAAGAAACGTCGAAGAATGCCTTGCCACCGCCGTCGCAGGCAACCGTCAAGACGTAGCTTCCCGCTGCGACGCCGGGGAAGCTCTTGACCAAGTGGTCCCGGTTCGGGATCTTCCCGGAGTCCTCCACGACGATCCCGGCCGCCGAGGGCATGGTTGTCGCCTTCCACGCGGGGATGTCGGCGTTTGAGACGGACCCCCCTGAGGAACACGCCGTCACCGCCAAGGTGCCTGCGCCAATGACCAGAAGTGCTGCGCGACGCCAAGTAGAGGGGAGAACTGCCATGATTCAACGCTACCTGCTCGAACGGCTCCCGGCCGACGCCGGCCGCCGGCCCCAACAGAGCCACGCCACCGGCCCCAACAGAGCCCGGCCACCGGCCCCAATAGACTTGCACGGTGACTGATCCCGCGACGCCCGCCACCTTGGGGACCACCCCGGATACCCCCGCCTCCCACGATGCTCCCCGCAGCGACCTTCCCGAGTTGCTCACAGCGCTCGCCGACGACCTGCGAAGCGTTGGCTACACCGTGGACGGAGTGGCCGGCCTCCTGGGAGAGTCCGCCCACGCGGCCCTCGCCCGGGACCAACTTATCCCGGCACTCATCGTCACCGATCCCGCGGCCTTCACCGGAGGCTCGCCGGCGGACCGCGCGAAAGCCGCGCTCGCCGTCGTCGTGCGCTTGTGGCTTCTCGCTGTCCCCCAAACTGAAGACGACATCGACGCCGCACTGCCGCGCATCCGCACCTCGGGCCTAACGGAGCTTGGCCTGGTGGAGAAGAACGACGGCGGTGCTGTCGCCGCCAAAGTGGATTTGCGCCCGTACGGCTGGGAAGGTGAGTCCGGAGCAGACAACGGCGGCGGCGCCGAACTGTGGGTTGCCAGCGATCTCGCCGCCCACCAGCAGCCCGGAGTGCTCCGGCACGACCATGTGCTGGGCATCGGGCAGGCCTCCACAACGCTTGTCCAGACCACCATCCGCAGGCACTCGAAACGAGCTTTGGACCTCGGAACGGGCTGCGGAATCCAGACTTTCCACCTCCTGCACCACAGCGAGCACGTCACAGCCACCGACATCTCCGGGCGGGCCCTCGCATTCACCCGTTTTAATCTGATGCTCAATGCCGAGGCACTGCACCTTGATCCGGCCGACCTCGAGTCCCGGGTGAGCTTGCGGCTTGGCTCGCTCCTGGAACCCGTGGCGGGGGAGACTTTCGATCTGGTAGTGTCCAACCCGCCGTTCGTCATTACCCCGCGGCGCGCCGGCGAGCTTTCTTCGGATCAGTTCACCTACCGCGACGGCGGCCTGCCGGGCGACGACATCGTCGCCAACCTCGTCCGCACGCTGCCCGACGTCCTGGCGCCCGGCGGCACGGCGCAGATGCTCGGCAACTGGGAGATCCCGGCGGGCACTGCCTGGAGCGAACGGCCGGCGTCGTGGCTGGCTGGCTCCGGCACGGAGGCGTGGTTTATCCAGAGGGAACAGGTGAGTCCCGAACTGTACGCGGAGACCTGGCTGCAGGACGCCTCCGAGGGGCGTGACCGTGAACTTTACCGTGCTGCCTACGCGGCCTACCTGGAGGATTTCGCTTCACGCAACGTGGAGGCCATCGGCTTCGGAATGATCTGGCTGCGGAGGCCCGCAGGGACCGAAATTACGCAGACCGGGGGAGCCGCGCCTACCCGCTTCGAAGAAATCACGTACCCTATCGAGCAACCGATTGGTCCGCACCTTGCGGCGGCGGTTGAACGCGCCGACTGGCTGGGCACCCATGAGCTCTCGGACGCCCACCTGCTGGTGGCCGAGGATGTGACAGAGGAACGCCACCAGCGGCCCGGCGCCGAGCACCCCGGCGTCATCTTGTTGCGCCAGGGCGCGGGGCTGCGCCGGACGAATCTGTTGAGCACCGAGTTGGCCGGTTTCGTGTCGGCGTGTGACGGGGAATTGACCGTGCGCCAGCTGATCGGCGCCTTGGCCGCCCTGCTGGGTGGCGGGGACGACTTCGACGACGACGCTTTCCGCGCCGGATTGCTCTCCGATGTCGGGAACCTGGTCCGCGATGGCTTCCTGCTTCCCGCGGCATACAACGCGGACGCATAGGACGATTGCGGGCTGCACCGGCGGATAAACTGTTGCGGTGAATGAAGACAATGGGGTATCAACCGGGCTCGCATCTCCGAAACGCCGGAAACGGCCCGGGAAGACGGTGGAGATCACCGACCCTAAAGCGATCCGTGCGCTTGCCCACGCCGCCCGGCTTGAGGTCATCTCGGAGCTGTATTCCACTCAGCTGAGCCGCACGGCCACCGAGCTCGCCGCACAGACCGGGCTCACGCCCAGTGCCATGAGCTACCACCTGAGGGCCCTCCAGAAATGGGGGATTGTGACTGCTGCTGACAACGAGGGCGATGCGCGCGAACGTCGTTGGAAGGCCGCAGGTTCGGACTTCACCATCAAGTCCGGAGGCAACGCTCCGAGCCCGGAGATCGCCGTCGTCGAGCTCGAACTGGACGCCTTCCGGCGTCGGGCGACCGCCTTCACCCGCGCCCGCGGTGAGCGGCGCCAGCGCGGCGAGGTCGCGAACGAGGCAGCCGCCATGGTTCTGTCCAGCGATCTGTTGTATTTGACTCCGGATCAGCGGGCGGACCTCAAGGCCAAATTCCAAAACCTCATCAGGTCATATGAGCTCGAAGATCCTACACAGATTCCCGAAGGTGCGGTGCGAATCGCTACGATGTGGTCAATGATCCCGGACGACCGGACCCCGTCCTCAAGCTAGTCCCCACCGCCACCCTAGCCTCGCAGGCAAGGCCAGGGAACCCACGCGGAAAACGCACGATTCTGCAAAATATGGTGAACTAGGCCAATATGGGCACGAGCCCAAGCAATTCATTTTTCTGTAGGAGAACCGTGCCCAGCAAGGCAAAAACCGGCAAGAAACTCGTGATCGTGGAGTCTCCGGCCAAGAGCAAGACCATCGCCAAGTACTTGGGCGAAGGCTTCGTTGTCGAGGCCTCGATCGGCCACATCCGCGACCTGCCGCAGCCCTCGGACCTTCCTGCAGAACTGAAGAAGACCTCGGTAGGCAAGTTCGCCGTCGACATCGAAAACGACTTCAAGCCGTACTACGTCGTGTCGCCGGACAAGAAGAAAAAGGTTGCCGAACTCAAGGCCCAGCTGAAAGACGCTGACGCGCTCTATCTCGCAACCGATGGGGACCGCGAGGGCGAGGCCATCGCGTGGCACCTCCTTGAGGTCCTGAAACCCAAGGTTCCCGTCTACCGCATGACCTTCGGCGAAATCACCAAGGAAGCCATCCACCGCGCCATGGACAACCTGCGCGACGTCGACAGCGCCTTGGTCGACGCCCAGGAAACCCGACGCATCCTGGACCGCCTCTACGGTTACGAAATCTCCCCGGTGCTGTGGCGCAAGGTTGCCCGTGGCCTGTCCGCCGGCCGCGTGCAGTCGGTCGTGACCCGCATGGTGGTGGACCGCGAACGCGAACGCATGGCCTTCAAAGCAGCCTCGTACTGGGACCTGACGGGTCAGTTCGGTACCGACTCCGCGACCTTCAAAGCGAAGCTCGCCGCCGTTGACGGCGCCAAGGTGGCCAGCGGCCGTGACTTCAACGACGATGGCGTCCTCATTTCCGCTAACGCGGTGCACCTCAACGAGGAACTCGCGACGTCGTTGGCGGCCGGGCTGGAAAACGCGGACTTCCGCGTCCGCTCGGTGGACACCAAGCCCTACACCCGCCGTCCCGCCGCGCCGTTTACGACGTCGACCCTCCAGCAGGAGGCCGGGCGCAAGCTGCGCTTCTCCTCCAAGAGCACCATGCAGATCGCCCAGCGCCTGTACGAAAACGGCTACATCACCTATATGCGTACGGACTCGTCGGCATTGAGCGACGAGGCCCTCACAGCTGCCCGCCGCCAGGCTGCTGAGCTGTACGGTCCCGAGTACGTGCCCCAGTCTCCCCGCGTCTACGCGAACAAAGCGGCAAACGCGCAGGAAGCACACGAAGCCATCCGCCCCGCAGGTGACTCCTTCCGCACCCCGGCCCAGGTGGCCAACCAACTGACCGGCGACGCTTTCCGCCTCTACGAACTCATCTGGAAGCGCACCATCGCCTCCCAGATGGGCGATGCCAAGGGGTCCACGGCCACCATCCGCCTCGGCGCGGTGGCTAACGATGGGCGCGACGCCGAGTTCTCGGCCTCGGGCACAGTCATCACCTTCCCTGGCTTCCTCGCCGCCTACGAAGAAGGCAAGGACGAGAGCCGCGGCGACGAGGACTCCGACGAAGCCCGGCGCCTGCCCAACGTGGCCAAGGACGATTCCCTCACGGCATCGGAAATTGTTGCAGTTGGCCATGAGACCTCCCCGCCGCCGCGGTATACGGAAGCATCGCTCACCGCGGAGTTGGAAAAGCGCGGGATCGGCCGCCCGTCCACCTACGCGTCCACGATCTCCACCATCCAGGACCGCGGCTACGTCCGGAAGCAAGGGTCTGCCCTGGTTCCCAGCTGGATCGCCTTCTCCGTGATCCGCTTGCTGGAGCAGCACTTCACCGATTACGTGGACTACGAATTCACGGCCGACATGGAAGGCGACCTGGACAAGATCGCCAACGGGCAGGCAGTTGGCGCCGCTTGGCTCAAGCACTTCTACTACGGTGAAGACGCCGATCCCGGCCTCCTGAGTATCGTCAACAACCTCGGTGAAATCGACGCACGCGAGATCAACTCGGTGCCGATTGCCGAGGGCATCACTCTGCGCGTTGGCAAGTTCGGCCCGTACCTGGAAAGTTCGGTCCCCACCGTCGACCCCAAGACCGGCGAAGTGGTGGAGTCGGCCCGCGCCAACGTCCCCGAGGACCTGGCGCCGGACGAGCTCACTGCGGCCAAGGCCGTGGAGCTCATGGAAACGGCTGCCCCCGAGGAACGCGTCCTGGGGACGGACCCGCACACCGGCCACACTGTGGTTGCCAAGAACGGCCGCTACGGCGCCTACGTCACCGAGATCATCCCGGAGATGACCGAAGAGCAACTGGCCAACCAGCCCGTGGAGTACTACAAGAACGGCAAACCCAAGCCGCCGAAGAAGCCCGTCAAGGCCAAGCCGCGCACAGGCTCGCTGTTCAAGTCAATGACCGTTGACTCGATCACGCTCGACGAAGCCCTGCAACTCATGAGTTTGCCCCGCGTCCTCGGCGAGGACGCCGAAGGCAACCCCATCACGGTGCAGAACGGCCGCTTTGGACCCTACTTGAAGAAGGGCACGGATTCGCGGTCCATCGGATCCGAGGAAGAGATCTTCACCATCACCCTGGAACAGGCGCTTGAGATCTACTCCCAGCCGAAACAGCGTGGTGCACGGGCAGCCGTACCGCCCCTGGCCGAGTTCGGTCCGGACCCTGTTTCGGAGAAGAACATCGTGGTGAAGGAAGGCCGTTTCGGTCCGTACATCACCGACGGCGTCACCAACATCACCGTTCCGCGCGCCACATCCTTGGAGGAGCTGACCCGGGAGCAGGCCATCGAGCTGCTTGCCGAGAAGCGCGCCAAAGGCCCGGTCAAGCGGACCACTACGGCCCGCAAGTCGCCGGCGAAGAAGGTCGCGGCGAAGAAGTAGGGCGGCGCCCGGCGACTCGAGTTGCCGAATTCGTGGGTGTGGGCCGGGGGCTGCGTTTCAGATACGTAGCGCCCGGCCCACACCCACGTAATGGGTTTCCACATAGCTCGATTGGCTGGTTCCGCGGACTCCGCTGCTCGCAGATGCTGGTGCAGTGAACAGCTACGGAAATGTTGGCCCGCTTGTCCCGGTTGACCCTCTAGCGGGGGTTTGGCTTCCGCCCGGGAACATGTGGCGGACAGAGGAGCTACTTTCCTTCGGACTCAGCAAGCGCCGGATCAATGAATACCTCAGTTCCGGCTCACTGGTGAAGGTCCGCACGGGTGTCATGGTCCGCGGCGCTGTCTGGAAGGGACTCTCGGGTGCTGGCCGGGAGCGCGCCCGGTTGGCGGCGTATTGCCATCGGACCCTCCGTGTTACCGCGGACGGTCTGACGTTCAGCCACACTTCCGCCGCCCGTCTGCACCGCTTGTATTTGTGGAGGGCTGATCAGTTGATCCACGTCATCATTCCGTACCGCGCGGCTCGCGGCTCCCACGCTTCCGACGTCAGGGCCCATTCAGGCCTCCTCCTGCCCGGGCAGCGGATCGAGATTGACGGACTTCCAGTGACAACACTCGACCGCACCGTTCTGGATTGCGCGCGAATATTGAATTATCGGCAGGCCCTGATTCTCCTGGACCACGGTTTGAGGCGCGGATGCAATCGTGAGTGGTTGGAATCAGCCTGCGCCAATCTGGTCGGTGCGAGGGGAGTCGCCGCTTTCCGAAAAGCCCTGGCCTTCGCGGACCCACTGTCCGAATCCCCAGGGGAGAGCTTGACCCGGGACGCGATCGCCAAGCTCGGATTCCCGGATCCCGTGCTCCAGTTGCGGGTCCAAACACCTCGCGGCGCTTACCGGTTCGACTTTGCGTGGCCGCATCTTCGGGCGGCCTTGGAGTTCGACGGCAAGGCAAAGTACTTCGACTACAGGCCAACTGCGGAAGTGATCTTCGAAGAACGGCAAAGGGAGAAGCTGCTGACAGAGCAGGGCTGGCGGATTCTCCGCATCGGTTGGAAAGACCTCTTCGACGAACGCGACCTGAAAATACGCCTACTCAGGCTCCTCCGGAGCTGAGATCGTGGGTATGGGCCAGGGGCTACGTTCCGGAACGCAGCCCCGGGCCCACACCCACGATCTCGACGGGCGACCGTGGGCGAATTGCTTCAGCATGGGAACCGTGATCGAGTGGAACCATGACAGATCAGCCTGCAGCCCCGGAATCCCAGCCTTTGAACGACCTTGAGGCGAAGCTCGCGAAGGCCGGGCAACCCGACGCGAACCCGGTGGACGTCATCCTGGCGTTCCTGAACAACGAGGTCTACATCCTGAGCACCGACTCCTTGGATAAGCCTGACGCCTCCGTGGAGCCACTGGTCCTCGCCAACTCCGAGGGACAGCCTGTCCTGGCCGTATTCAGCCACCCCAGCCGGGTGGAATCGCACTTCCTCGAGGCCGCACCCAACGTCCTCGGCACTCACGGCGCCGCGATTCTGGACAGCATCGGTAACGAGCTGGGCCTCGTGATCAACCCGGGCAGTGAGCACGGCTTCGAGATGGGCCCGGAAGGCATCGCCAACGTCCGCCGCGACTTCACTCGCGTTGACGAAGCCGCCGAAGCCGCGGCTCCCGAAGCCCCCGCCGAAGCCCCCACCCAAGCCGCAGCCGAAGAAGCGGATACCGACGGACCCCGCGACTAGGCGGACCCCGGCACTAATTGACTAACCGGCGGCATGAATCGGCAGTGGAACTTGCTTCACACGCTTCGAATCGGGGAATAATGGCAGAATGCGTCTTGGCGTCCTAGACATCGGTTCCAACACCGTCCATTTGCTTTTGGTGGACGCGCATCCGGGTGCACGCCCGGTCGCATTTGCTTCCCACAAGCGGCCACTTTCGCTGGTTCAGTTCCTGGACGCCGACGGGAACATCAACGACGCCGGGCAGCACGAGTTGATTGAGTTCGTGCTCGAAGCCTGGGAGTTCGCAGCCCGCCACAAGGCCGAAGACCTCCTGGCTTTTTGTACCTCGGCCATCCGCGAAGCCACCAACGGCATCGAGGTCCTGGCCCGGGTAAAGCATGAGACCACGGTGACCCTGCAGGAACTCACCGGCAGCGAAGAAGCCTCCATGACGTTCTTCGCGGTTCGACGCTGGTACGGCTGGGGGGCTGGCCCCATCCTGGACTTGGACATCGGCGGAGGCTCCTTCGAAATGGCGTTCGGCCAGGACGAATTGCCCGAGCTGGCGGTGTCAGTGCCGCTTGGCGCCAGCCGCCTGACCCGGGACTGGCTCCACAACGATCCGCCCACGGCCAAGAGCGTCAAAGAGCTGCGCAAGTACATCCGCCACACCCTCAAGCCCGTGGTGCGTGAGTTCAAGCAATTGGGCAGGGCCAACCTTGTCGCCGGCACCTCCAAGACCTTCCGATCGCTTGCCCGCATCGCAGGTGCGGCCCCCAGCGGCGCCGGCCCTTACGTCAAGCGCGAACTCCATGCCACGGACCTGGGACTCTGGGCGCAGCGGATCTCGGCGATGACCGTTGAGGACCGCCTGTACCTCCCGGGTGTCTCGGATGCACGGGCGGCGCAGATCCTTGCTGGTGCCCTCGTTGCCGAGGCCGCACTGGAAATGTTCGAGTTTCCCAGCATGGAGATCTGCCCTTGGGCGCTGCGCGAGGGATTGATCCTGCGCAGGCTCGACCAGCTGATCTTCGATGGCCCGCTGGCCCCGGCCCCGCATGTCGGACTCGGGGGCGCGGCACCGGTGCCACGCCGGGGCGCCAACACCGGAAAGGCCGCGTCCGCGGCAGCACCGATACCAATCCCCGTCGCCGGGAGGCAGGCCAACTAACATGAGTACCGACGTCGAGCACTCCGAAGAAGACACGCCAAGGATCCCGGTGGCGCTATCCAGCGCTTCGGTGTACCCGCTCAGCGTTCATGACGCGTTTGCCGTGGCCCAAGACCTCGGATACGACGGGGTGGAGGTGATGGTGACCAACAATGCCACCAGCCAGAACCCGGATGCCCTCATCCAGCTAAGCCATCGCTATGACCAGCAGATCGTCTCCATCCATGCCCCCACATTGCTGCTGACGCAGCAGGTTTGGGGTCCGGCGTGGAACAAGATCGAGATGTCCTGCCAGATGGCGCGCGAAGTCGGCTGCAACACCGTGGTGGTCCATCCGCCGTTCCGCTGGCAGTCGAACTATGCGGAGAACTTCGCCGCCGGTGTGCGCGAGATCGCGGCGATGTACCAAGTGCACATCGCGGTGGAGAACATGTATCCGTGGCGTGTGCGCGGCCGCGAGGCCCTCGCTTACCTTCCGCACTGGGATCCGCTGGGACAGGACTACGACGACGTCACCTGGGATTTCTCGCACGCCGCCACAGCGGGTGCAAACAGCCTTGAGGCGATCCAGGTCCTTGGGAGCAAGCTGCGCCACGTCCACCTGACGGACGGTTCAGGCTCTGGCAAGGACGAACACCTGATCCCCGGCTACGGCACCCAACGGTGCGCAGAGGCCCTCCAGTATCTCGCATCCAGTGGATTCGAAGGCGCAGTGGTTGCGGAGATCTCCACGCGCAAGGCCAAGTTTGCCGGTGAACGCGAGGAATGGCTCGCCGAAACGCTGCGCTTCGCGCGCCAGCACTTGGGGGCGCCTCTTGTGGGAGCCTTCGAGATCTAGGGTTTCCGCTTAAATGAGAAAGCACCGGCGGTCGCCACGGGAAAATGGGGGGAAACCCGCTCGACCACCGGTGCTTGTGGCGGACATCCCCATGCCCGCCTCATCACTCGCACCCTCAATGAGGTAACTACAAAGTTACGGAGCGATGTTGGGTGCAGCCTGCAATAAGCTTGTGAGCCAGCTGGGAATCCTGGCTCCTCTGCTGAGTCCTGCAACTGGTTCGGCAGCGCCGTAGCTGAACTGGCATCATGGAGCCATGAGCAACCGAATCGCATTCCTTGGCTGTGGGTCCATGAACGAGGCCATCCTGGGTGGCCTGCTGGCTTCCGGAACGGATCCGTCGGACATCGTCGCCACTGTACGTCGCGCAGAACGCGCCGCCGAACTGGCTGGGCGCCACCACGTCATGACCATCGCCGGAGCCGAGGAACCCGATAACAACAAGCTGGCCACCAAGGGCGCTTCGGTAGTCATCCTGGGCGTGAAGCCCGTGGGCATCGCCGATCTTGCCCGGGAAATCTCGCCCGCGCTGTCCAAGAACACGATCGTGATCAGTGTTGCGGCTGCCGTATCCATCGCCCAGCTGGAAGCAGCCCTTCCCGCGGGTCAGCCGGTCATCCGCACCATGCCGAACACGCCCGCCAAGCTCGGCCGCGGGGTGGTTTCTGTTTCGCCCGGAACCAATTGCACCCCCGGGCAGCTCCAACAAGCCAAAGACCTCCTCGCCGCCGCCGGCACGGTGGTGGAAATCCCCGAGGAGCAGGTTGACGCCCTCTCGGCTGTCAGCGGCTCGGGCCCCGCCTATGTGTTCTATCTTGCCGAGGCCATGGCTGCCGCCGGCGTCGAGCTTGGCCTGGATCCCGATCTTTCGCTCATGATTTCCCGCGAGACCGTGGCAGGCGCGGGTTTCATGCTCGCCGAGCCGGGAGCGGACCCCACCGCGCTTCGCACCGCGGTGACCAGCCCTAACGGAACCACGGAGCGCGCCATCGCGGCGTTCAACGACGGCGGGATACCCGCGATCATCGCGGACGGAGCCCGTGCCGCTGCGGCACGGGCCGCGGAAATCACCCGGCAACTGGGGTAGCGTCGGACGCTGCCTACGGACGTGCCGCGAAGCGCTCCAGCAGGTCGACGTGCCCGGACACAATCAGCATGTCGCGCCCGGAAACCTTCGTGTCCGGACGGGCATAGGTGAAGTCCTCGCCCGGTGACTTCACGCCGACAATGGTCACGCCGTACTTGGAGCGGACCTTCGACTCATCCAGCGTGAAGCCCACGGTTTCCTTGGGCGGGTACATTTTCACGATGGCGAAATCGTCGTCGAACTCGATGAAGTCCAGCATGCGCCCGGAGACCAGGTGTGCTGCGCGGACCCCGGCGTCGGCCTCGGGGTAGATGACGTGGTTGGCGCCGATGCGGGTGAGGATCTTGCCGTGGGAGGCGGTGATGGCCTTCACCCAGAGGTGTTCGATGCCGAGGTCCACCAGGTTCACCGTGATGAGCACCGAGGACTCGATCGACGTCCCCACCCCCACCACGGCGGAGCTGAATTCCTGCGCTCCGAGCTGGCGGAGGGCGTCGATGTTTGTGGCGTCGGCCTCCACGACGTGCGTCAGTACGGAGGCCCAATTCTGCACGAGCGTACGGTCCCGTTCGATGGCGAGGACTTCGCGTCCCTGCTTGACGAGTTGTTCGGCGGTGGCAGCGCCGAAGCGGCCGAGGCCGATGACCAGCACGGGTGCGTTGTGCGCCGGACGGTTGGGGGCGCCTGATGAACTAGCCAATGATCGGCCTCTCTTCCGGGTAATGGAATAGCTGCCTGCGCTGGCGGAGGGCCAGGGCGGAGGCAAGGGTAATGGTACCGATGCGGCCGGCGAACATGAGGGCGGCAAGGATGTAGACCCCCGACGGCGGCAGCTCGGCACTGAGGTTCGTGCTGAGGCCCACGGTGGCGAAGGCCGAAATGGTTTCGAAGAGTACCCGGTCCAGGCTGGCGCCGCTGATGGACAGCAGCAGGAAGGCGGCCACGCACACCAACGTGGCACCAGCAACGATCACGGAGATGGCCACGCGCATGGTGCCCTCGGGGATGGTGCGGCCGTAGACCTTGACGTCGGCATCGCCCCGCGCTTCCGCGATGATGGCGAGGAACATGACGGCGATGGTGGTCACCTTGATGCCGCCCGCCGTCGACGCCGAACCACCGCCGGCGAACATGAGCGCGTCGGACAGCAGCCTGGTGGTGGAATCCACGTGGCTCTGGTCAACGAGGTTGAAGCCTCCGGAGCGCGTCATGACCGAGGCGAAAATGGAATGCGTGACCTTGTCCCCGACGCTCATGTTGGCAATGGTGTTGGTGTTGTTCCACTCCATCAGGCCCCAGAGGAACGCTCCGGCAATGAGGAGGATCAGCGAAACCTGGATGGTCAGCTTGGTGTGGAGGCTCCACTTCTTCCAATTGAGGCCGTGCTTGCGGAGCACCAGCATCACAGGGAAGCCCAGGCTGCCGAGGAACACGCCAAGCATGAGCGGCACCAGAATCCACAGGTCCGCTTCGTACGGCACAATACCGTCGGAATGGGGCGTGAAACCGGCATTGTTGAAGGAAGAAACCGAGTAGAAGACCCCGTGCCAGACGGCCTGCCAGAAGTCCTCTCCGAGTGTAAGGAACCGGGGAACCATGGCAATGGCGAGTACGGCCTCGATGGTCACGGACGTCGAGATGACGATCCGCAGCAAGCTACCCACTTCGCCGAAGCGTCCTGCGTTGTTCAGGGCCTCCTGGGCGATGAGCTTGCCCCTCACGCCCAACCGTTTGCTGACCATGAGCGCCAGGAGGGAAGCGAGCGTCAGGGCTCCCAAGCCGCCCACGAAAATGCCGAGGAGAATGACGAGCTGGCCGAAAAAGGTCCAGTGGGTCGCCGTCGACACGACGGTCAGGCCGGTCACGCAAACACTCGAGACAGCAGTGAACAATGCCTGGTAGAGGGGAGTGACCGCACCGTCGGCCGAGGCCGCCGGCAGGGACAGCAGACCGGTGAACAAGAGAATCGCGAAGCCGTAAGCGCTCAGCGCCAATCGCGCCGGCGAGGTGTTGGCAATGTTGTCGATGAAGTCGCGGAGGCCCGTGAAAATCCACAGGCCTCCCCGCTCCGGCTGGACGGATTGCCAGCTGGCCGGGTCTCGGGACCCCGACTGGCTCTGAGTCATGGCAGTGCTGTTCGCTTCTGGTCGATTGATTCTGCTTTCTTGAGTAGTAAACCACTAATCGCCCGGAGTAACGGGGCAGCTGCGTTCCCGCCGCTCGGGTAGCCTGTCATTGATGACTTCCTGGGCAGGCCTCCGTCCGTCTGCGCTGCCAACGACGGTGGCGTGGGATCCCGCCATGACCGCATACAATTTCGGTCCATCCCATCCGATGGCTCCCGAGCGACTTGAACTGACGGCCAGGCTCGCCGCAGCGCTCGGACTCTTCAACTTGGAGCATGTGTCAGTGCAAGCGCCCGAGCTTGCGTCCGACGTCGAACTTCTGGCAGTGCACAGTGCCGAATATGTCGCAGCCGTGCGGCGTGCCAGCGAAGACCCGACGACGCCCGACCCGGAACGCGGGCTCGGCACCGAAGATGATCCCGCTTTTGCGGGGATGCACGAAGCGAGCGCTCGGCTTGCCGGGGGTTCGTTGCTCGCAGCCGAGGCGATCCTCTCCGAGACCGCGGTCCGGGCCGTCAACTTCGGCGGCGGCATGCATCACGCTTCCCGTGAGCGTGCCAGCGGCTTCTGTATTTACAACGACGCCGCACTCGCCGTGCAGAGGCTGCTCGACGGCGGCGTCAGGCGGGTCGCTTACATCGACGTTGATGCCCATCACGGCGACGGCACCCAGAGCATCTTCTGGAACGACCCGAGGGTCCTGACGATTTCCCTCCATGAAAGCGGCCTCTCGTTGTTCCCCGGAACGGGATTCGCCAATGAGATCGGCGGCCAGGACGCCCTTGGCGCGGCCGTCAATGTGGCGCTGCCCGCGTGGACGGGGGACGCCGGGTGGTTGCGCGCCTTCCACGCCGTGGTACCGCAACTCGTGCAGGCTTTTGAACCGGAAGTGATCGTGAGCCAGCATGGCTGTGACTCCCACAAACTCGATCCCCTCACCCACCTCAACCTGAGCGTGGACGGCCAACGGGAGGCGGCCGCCGCCGTCGCGGGCCTTGCCGCCAGGTTCTGCGAAAACCGTTGGATCGCGACCGGGGGAGGAGGCTACGACATCACGGGAGTGGTGCCGCGCACGTGGAGCCATCTGATCGGCATCGTGGCCCAACGTCCCGTCCAGCTCACGGCTCCGGTCCCGGAGGCTTTCCGAAGCTATGTCAGGGAAAAATACGGGGAGTCGGTGCCCGAGCTCATGGGCGACGGCGTCGACACGTGGTGGCGTTCTTGGGAAGTCGGGTATGACCCCGCCGATGCCGTGGACCGCACTATCATCGCCACGCGCAAGGAAATCTTCCCGCTCTATGGACTGGATCCCTGGTTCGATTAGCGGGTGTGCGGCTAACGGGCGCAGTGCCGGAACCAGCGCCACGCGCATATGGGAAATAGTTGATGCCTTTTGGCGTATATGTCGCTAGGGTGGGAGGCATGGTGACTGACGACGTATTTGCCGTCATTGCTGAGGCAACCCGGCGTGACATTCTGGTTTCCCTCCGCTCTGGGGATAAGGCTGTGGGGGAACTGGTGGAGGAGCTCGCAGCGAGCCAGCCCACCATCTCAAAGCATTTGAAGGTCCTCCGCGAGGCGGATCTCGTCAGCATGCGCGCACAGGGGCAGAAACGCTATTACGCCTTGAATCCGAAGCCGCTGGCCGGGGTCGCCAGCTGGCTGGAGACGTTCGACGTCGGCACCGCCAAGGACGCGGCCGAAGCCGCCACGCCTGCCCGTGGCCCACGCCCCCGTGCGGCAGGCCAGGGCGCAGGCGCCGCGAAGGAGCAGCTCACCCAGCCCGACGGAGAGCCGCTCGGCACGTCTCCGGCGAGCACCGACGTCGAGCGCTCGCCTGAAACCGTTCCCGCCTCCGGAGCTGCTGCTTCCGTCGCGGGGATTGACGACACCCGGCCGCAGCAGATCGGCCGCACGGTTGGCCGTGCCGCCACCAAGGCTGCGGACCTCTTGGCGAACCTGCCGAACCTGCCCAACCTGCCGAAGTTCGGGCGCAAGAAGTAACAGCTGGCTCAGCGGGAGCCTACGCCCGTAGCAGGCGCACGTGGTCAGGGTTGAGTTCCGAGATCCTGGTGACTCCGAGCAGGGCCATGGTGCGGGCCATGTCCTTCTCCAGGATGTGGATGGTGCGGTCCACTCCCGCGCGGCCGCCGGCCATGAGCCCGTAGAGATAGGCGCGGCCGATCAACGTGAAGTCTGCGCCGAGCGCCAAGGCCGCCACGATGTCGGCACCGCTCATGATGCCGGTGTCCAGGATGATGGCCGCATCGCTGTTCTCCGCCTTCAGCGCGGTGGCGACCTCCGGAACCAGGTGCAGCGGTATCGGTGCCCGGTCCAATTGGCGTCCGCCATGGTTGGAGATTACGACGCCGTCAGCGCCGTGGTCCACCACCTTGCGGGCGTCTTCCACCGTCTGGATGCCCTTGACCACCAGCTTGCCCTTCCATGTTTCGCGCAGCCAGGCGAGGTCGTCGAAAGTGAGGGTGGGGTCGAACATGGAGTTGATGAGCTCGGCCACGGTTCCCGTGTAGCGGGAGAGCGAAGCGAAAGTCAGTGGCTCGTGCGTGAGGAAGTTGAACCACCAAGAGGGCCGGTAGGAAGCATCCAGGACGGTCTTCACCGTTAGCGCCGGCGGTATGGTCATGCCGTTGCGCACATCCCGCAACCGGGCGCCGGCGACGGCGGTGTCCACCGTGACCATGAGGGTGTCGTTCCCGGCCTTGGCGGCGCGCTCGATCAGTTCCAAGGAGCGGTCCCGATCCGTCCAGAGGTACAGCTGGAACCAATTGCGGCCGTTCGGAGCCGCTGCGGCCACGTCCTCGATGGAAGCTGTGCCCATCGTGGAGAGGGTGTAAGGAATGCCAGCCGCTTCGGCCGCCTGCGAGCCCGCGTACTCACCCTCGGACTGCATCATGCGAGTGAATCCAGTGGGCGCGATCCCGAACGGAAGCCGGGATTCCTTGCCGAGGATCTCGGTCCTGAGGTCGATGCTGGAAACGTCGCGCAGGATTCCCGGCCGGAACTCGATGTCCTGGAACGCCTGGCGGGCCCGGCGAAGGGTGATCTCCGCCTCCGCCGCACCGTCCGTGTAGTCGAACGGTGCTTGGGGAGTGCGTCGCTTGGCCATGTCACGCAATTCCCAGATGGTGGATGCGCGGCGCAGCTTCGCGGCGTTGCGGAACTCCGGCTTCTTGAACTTCATGAGCGGCGCCAGGTCGGCATATTTGGGAACCCGGCGCTTGAGTGCCGCGGGGCGCCCGACGGCGGCGGGGACGTTCGCGGACATCCCGGAAGAAGGGGAGTTGCTCGGCTGGACGGTCTGCGTCATAGTGCTGTCTCCAAGGTGTCGTGTGGTTAGACCACACTCTATGTCATGTGGTCTAACCACATCAACTACTATTTATCCATGCGAACGCACGAGCTCGTCCTCCGTTGGATCGAAAAACAGCTGTCCGACGGGCACTTGAAGATCGGCGGACGGCTTCCTGCTGAGCGGGCCCTGGCCGAGCAGCTGGAGGTTTCAAGGACCTCTGTCCGCGAAGCCATCCGGATCCTGGAAGCCATGGGCGTCGTGCGGGCAGGTGTCGGCTCCGGCAAGGATGCCGGGACGGTGGTCATCGCGGAACCAGCCACGGCCCTCGGCTCAGCGCTCCGCCTCCACGTGGCCACGCAGCATTTGCCCGTCGCCGACATCGTGGAGACGCGGGTCCTGCTTGAGTCATGGGCGGTGTCCCGTGCCAAGGCCGATGCCCCCGAGCTTGCGGAAGCTGCGAGGCTGGTGGACGAAATGGATGCGAGTACCGCCGTCGACGACTTCCTCGCACTGGACGTCGCCTTCCACCTGGCGCTCGCGGAAGCCGCGGGCAACGCCGTGGTGAGCACCATCATGGGCTCGCTCCGTGAGGCAATTGAGGGATACGCGGCCGCGCTCACGGCAAACCTGCCGGATTGGGACAGCACGGCCCATCGCCTGCGGTCCGAG
This sequence comes from Arthrobacter bambusae, assembly GCF_030812595.1. GTDB lineage: Bacteria > Actinomycetota > Actinomycetes > Actinomycetales > Micrococcaceae > Arthrobacter > Arthrobacter bambusae_B. The sequence goes on along the minus strand of NZ_JAUSSZ010000011.1, from coordinate 36,899 downwards.
CACCGCGCCATTCTGGCGGCAGTGAACGACGGCGACGGCGGCCGGGCAGCGACGCTGGTGGCCGCGCACATCGAGGGCTACTACCGGGAGGCGGGATTGGAGCAGGCCGGGCTGGGGCGGAGCCCTGCCGAACCTAAGCCTTGCCGAACCTAGGCCTTGACGGGCCCGGTGCTGCCCCTGAGCTCGATCCGCGGCGGGAAGTAGTTGGTGGGGGAGACGGCGTCGTTGGTCTGGATCTGCTCCCGCATGTGGCGCCACGCAAGGTCCCCGAGGTCCGAGATCGGCACGGCGGCGGTGGTGAGGGGAGGCATGGTGTAGCGGGCGAACGGCATGTCATCGAAACCGGTGAGCGACAAGTCTTCGGGCACGCGGATCCCGCGCTCGCTCAGTCCGCTCAAGAGGCCCATCGCCGCGACATCATTGAAGACGAGGATTCCGGTGGCACCGCATGAGGCCACGGCATCGCTCGACTCGAATCCGGCGTCGTAGGTATTTCCGCCAGGAAGGTACTGCAATTCGATGTCCGGGTATTCGGCTTTGAACTTCTCGAGTCCGCGCAGGCGCTGCACGTTGGACGCGCTGCGGTCCGGGCCCGTCAAGTAAGCCAGTTTGCGATGGCCCAGCTGCACCAGATGGGCGGCCAGTTCCTGGATGCCTTGGCCGTAATCCACCACAAGGCTGGGAGTCGGCACCGACTCGGTAGTCCGGTTGATGAGGACGAGCGGATGGAGCGTGGGGGCGAGCTCTTCAAGCTCCTCGTCGCTCATGCGCGGGGCGCAAAGAACCACGCCGTCGCAACGGCGCCGGGCTTCCCCGGCGAGGATTGCCTCTTCGCTCCGGACCTCGGACGAATCGGCGATCAAAACGCGGTACCCGTCGCGGGCAGCGGCAATACTCAGCCCGCGGAGAATGGCCTGGAAGGTGGGGTTGGACAGGTCCGGCACCACGATTCCGATGGTGTCCGTTTTGCCTAGGGCCAAACTCCGGCCCACCGGATTGGGTTTGTATTTCAGCTCGGAGGCGGCTGCGCGCACGCGAGCGGCAATGTTCGCGTCCACGGTGGTGTTTCCGTTCATGACGCGGGAAACCGTGGCATGCGAAACGCCGGCCATGGATGCGACATCTGCGATGCCCACCCGCCGGGTGTTCCTTCTGCCTGGCATGGTTTCCTTCCTGGAACGGCTGCAGCCCGGCTCTCGCGCGGCTGGGACGCTGGTTCTGAGATGAAGTTTATATTGCGCGGGGAAACGGTTTCCCTTGATGTCGTCGCATTTCGATTTGCAGGCGTCTGGAGCCGGGCGCTATGGTCTGACTATGACTAACCGTTGGTATGCGTATTTTTCGTTGGCTCTGGAGGGGCCCGCGTCTAACTGACACGCATCCAACTTTCCTTCAGAGCCAACAGGGCAGAGATTATTCTCTGCCCTTCGCCATTTCCAGGCGGGCTCTGCGCAGGGTCCGCACCTCTTCCGGAACAGGACCCCTTTCATGACCAGCATCGCCGCAGAGCCCACCACTCGTGACGCGTCACTAGATTCCACCGTCCAGGATGCCGCTGCCCAGCCGACGTCGAACCTGCGCGTCAGCCGCTTCGAACCGCTCCCCACACCGCAGGAAATCAGCACGGAACTGCCCCTTGATGCGCGGGCGTCCGCCGTCGTCGAACGTGGACGCGACGCAGTCCGCGCCATCATGGACGGCGTGGACGATCGACTCCTGGTGATCGTGGGCCCGTGCTCCATCCACGATCCGAAAGCCGGCCTGGAATACGCACGCAGGCTGGTGAGCCAGGCCGAGAAGCACAAGGAAGACCTTCTGGTCGTCATGCGGGCATACTTCGAGAAGCCGCGCACCACGGTGGGCTGGAAGGGCCTCATCAACGATCCACACCTCGACGGCAGCCACGACATCGCGGCCGGACTCCGTGCGGCGCGTGGCTTCCTCCAGCAGGTCACGGCCCTGGGTCTGCCGACGGCCACCGAGTTCCTGGAACCCATCAGCCCGCAATACATGGCCGACTTGGTGGCGTGGGGCGCCATTGGTGCGCGAACCACCGAGAGCCAGATCCACCGCCAACTCGCCTCCGGGCTGTCGATGCCGATCGGCTTCAAGAACGGGACCGACGGCGACCTCCAGGTGGCGATCGACGCTTGCGGCGCCTCTGCCGCCCCGCAGGCGTTCCTGGGGATCGACGGCGATGGCCGCGCCGCCCTCGTGGCGACTTCGGGCAACCCGGACACGCATGTGATCCTGCGCGGTGGCCGCAAAGGGCCGAACTACTCCGCCGGCGACGTCGCCGCCGCCTCGGAGAAGCTCTCGGCCAAGGGATTGAATCCCCGGCTGATCGTGGACGCGAGCCACGCCAACAGTGGCAAGAGCCACCATCGCCAGGCCGAAGTCGCCTTGGAGATCGGTGCGCAGCTGGAAGACAACGTTGCTTCGCCGATCGCCGGCGTCATGCTCGAGAGCTTCCTTGTTGGCGGGGCGCAGAGCCTGGATGTGGAGCGGCAGCCGGCTGGCGGACAAGAGTTGGTGTACGGACAGAGCGTCACCGACGCCTGCATGGAATGGGACGTCACGGTGTCCGTCCTGGACCAGCTGGCGGCCTCGGCCCGGAAGCGTCGGACGGCTGCTTCCGACTGAGCGAAACCTGGTCCCCACTTGGCCGAAACACTTTCACTTTGGTACCAGCAGCCTCTAGAGTATCTAGCACATGGTTGTTTGATGGCTCAGCATCGGCACACCAGGTAATGAATGCTGGGGTTCGCCGCTAACCGCTGAGAGCAAAGGAATATGGAGAAATGTCCGCAGAGACTAACTTCTCGAATGCGCGTTTCATGACCGTGGCTGAAGTTGCCGAAGTCCTCCGGGTTTCCAAAATGACCGTGTACCGCCTAGTTCACTCGGGAGAATTGCCGGCCGTCCGATTTGGACGATCATTCCGTGTCCCCGAAGAAGCTGTGAGCCAGTACCTCAAGGGCGCGGTCGTCGACGGACACTCGGAGACCGCTTGAGCTTTGCGTGTCCCCGCACGGACCGGCGGTCATTGGGTGCCTCCGATAGGCGGTACCCTGTTAAGGAACGTTTTACGTCATTGTAAAAATCTGTCAGTTGTAAAGTCTGTTGCTCAGCTCAAGGACCTCACCCAGCAGACAGAATCTCAATCTAGTTTGGTAAGGAACTTACGTGGGTTCAGTTATTAAGAAGCGCCGCAAGCGTATGGCCAAGAAGAAGCACCGCAAACTGCTTCGCAAGACCCGCCACCAGCGTCGCAATAAGAAGTAGAGATACTTCCTACAGCGTGAATGCCCGTTGCCTCCCGAGGCGGCGGGCATTTTTGCGTCCACTCCCGGAGACGCTCGCTCACGTATGGATGTCTTTTCCGAGACGCGCGCTCACGTATGGATGTCTTTTTCGAGACGCGCGCTCACGTATACGGCCCGATGGCGGAGCCGTCCTTCACCTGGAGTGCAGGATGGTTGTCGATTTTTGGGTTATATGTGAGCGAGCGTTGCTGGGTTAGCCCCTCGGGCTGCGGAACTTGGCGAAACCCCGCCACAAACCGTAGATGGCGCCTCCGACAGTCGCGGCCTTGAGGCCGAGAGTGGCTGCCCGACGGCCGGAACGGAAGTCGTAAACGGGCCAATTGTTCTCCCGCGCATGGCGGCGCAGCCTGGCGTCGGGGTTGATGCACACCGGATGGCCCACCAAAGTGAGCAGGGGGATATCGTTATGTGAATCGCTGTAGGCCCAGCAGCGTTTGAGGTCCAGGCCTTGTTCGTCCGCTACGCGCTGCACTGCCACGGCTTTGGCTGACCCATGGAGGATTTCGCCCACAAGCCGGCCAGTGTAGGCACCATCTTCAACCTCTCCCACGGTACCCAGGGCGCCGGTCAGGCCGAGGCGCGTGGAAATGACGGTGGCAACTTCGATGGGAGTGGCGGTCACGAGCCAGACCATCCGGCCGACACGCAGGTGCTGTTCTGCCAAAGCCTTGGTACCGGGCCAGATCCGCGACTCGATCATCTCGTCGTAGACCTCTTCGCCCAGCTCCTTGATATCGGACACTTTGATACCGGCTGCCAGGATCAGGGCGGAATCCCGGACGGAGTGCACGTCCTCCATTGTTTCGCCCCGCAGTACGAACTTGAACTGCTTCCAGGCAAAGCCCGCGGCCTGGGAGAGGGTGAAAGCCTTGCGTTCATACATCTTCCGGGCGACGTGGAAGAGGCTCGCACCCTTCATGAGGGTGTTGTCGACGTCGAAGAATGCGGCTTCGCTGCGTTGCTGCGTTGCCGCCGGCGCGGTGGCCACAATGGCGTTCTTCTCGACGGGCATGCCTTGAGTCTAGCCAATCGCCGGTCCCCTGCCGTTCGCGGAAGTGCGAGCGCGTTACCGCCCGACGGTTCTTCGACTGCTTCCGCGTCGGCCCGGCAGCTGCTTTCCCGCTGTATGGGCGCTTAAGCGATACCGTGGAACCATGCCAAATCCCGACGTCGTACTCCTCACCAAAGCTGACTGCCACCTTTGCGCCGCGGCGCGTGACGCCGTCGAACGCGTGACCTCCGGCCTTGGGCTCACGTGGACGGAACAATCGATTGACACGGACGCGGTACTGCGCGAGCGCTACGCCGAAGAGATCCCGGTGGTATTCGTGGATGGAATACAGCGGGATTTCTGGAAAATCGACGAGGCACGATTGGCACGCGTCCTGAAGAAGGCGATCGCTGCCTGAACATGCGTGCAGCGCTTTGTTGGCAATAGAGTGGGAAAACAAAGCGACGCAATGGAGAAGAACGTGACTGCGCTGGAACCGTCCGCCGATGCCATACCCGGGGACAAGGAATTTGCCGCGAAGCAGATACCACCCGCTGCGGTGGCCCGGATGACGCTTTACCTGCGCGCTCTCAACTCCCTCCTGGGCGAAGGCGTGGAACGCGTGTCCTCGGAGGCGCTGGCCGAGGCGTCGGGAGTCAGTTCGTCCACCTTGCGCAAGGACCTCTCGTACGTCGGCTCGTATGGAACGCGTGGCGTGGGATACGAAGTCCAGTATCTGAGCCGGCACATCGCGGCGGCCCTCGGTCTGACCCACGACTGGAAAGTGGCCATTGTGGGCGCCGGAAACCTTGGCAAAGCCTTGGCACGGTACGGTGGCTTCGAGTCGCGCGGTTTCGACGTCGTGGCGATCCTCGACGCCGATCCAATGGTCATCGGGAACGAAGTCGGCTGGCTAAGGGTCAGCGACGCCGCGAATCTTGAAACGGTCCTTAAGCGGACCGGCACCAACATGGTTGTCCTGGCCCTTCCCGCCGCGGTAGCACAGGACGTCTGCGACCGCGTGATCAGCGCGGGTATTCGCAGTATCCTCAGCTTTGCTCCGGTACTCCTTCAGGTTCCGCCGTATGTAAATCTGCGCAAGGTGGACATGGCCACTGAGCTTCAGATCCTGGCGTATCACGCACAACGGGCGCAGACCCCGGGCCAGGCCATTTAGGCCCAACCGGGTGTGCGCCCGTTGTTGCTTTCTTCCCCGCTACAGTCCTAGCGGCCGTACGGCCTTAGGCTCAACGGCCATACGGCGTCTGGCCGTAAGGATTGGCGAACGGTTGGGTCCTCCGGAAATACGGCGCCGAGGCCGGCAGGTAAAGCAGCACGATCGCGGCGATGCCAAGGAGGATTGTGATGGTGCCCATGCCGATCTGGGTCAGGCCCAGCAGGGAAATGGCGGCAAATACCGTGCCCAGGATCCGGGCCCAGTTTTTGCCCTGGCGGACCTTGAACGCAACCAGAGCGTAGAGTCCGGCAAAGATCACCGAGAAAATAACCAAGGCGGTGATCAAAATGCTGATGAAGCTGTTGACGTCTATGCCGGACGCGTTGCTTCCTTGCGCCGTCAACGCCTGTTCGAGCATGTTCTTGCCCGCGGGGGAGTTCAGCGTAGCAATAGTGAAGGGAATGCCGAGCAAGGTCAGAAAACCGGCTGCAAGCATGAGCCAGAAGGAGATGTTGACCAACTGCGGGACTCTGGACGTTGCGGCGGGCTGCTGGCTCGGCCAGGTGGTCGGGCCGCCCTGGCCGTACTGGGGAGCGGAGGGCTGGCCATACTGCTGGGCCTGCTGTCCGTACTGCGGAGCTTGCTGTCCGTACTGGGGAGCGGAGGGCTGGCCGTACTGCGGCGCCTGCTGGCCGTACTGGGGAGCCTGCTGTCCGTACTGGGGAGCGGAGGGCTGGCCGTACTGCGGGGCCTGCTGCCCGTACTGGGGAGCCTGCTGTCCGTACTGGGGAGCGGAGGGCTGCCCGTACTGCGGAGCCTGCTGGCCGTACTGCGGCTGCTGACCCGCCTGCTGATCCTGCTGCGGGGTCTGCTGCCCGTATTTCGGCTGCTCAGGGGTCGGATTTTCGCCCGGAGTGGACGGCGGGGACGGAGGGGTGCTCATGGCATTCCTTTGCGTGTCGACTGCAGATACGGCTGCCGGGTGCAACATGCCCCTGCCCCCAGCTCGGCTTAATTCCACCGTACCCTGACGGCACAGTGCTGGTGCGGATTCACGGGAAGAATTCTGGCTAAACAAGGTTCAGCGGATCTCGCGGAAAGGGAACCGGGCAAAGCGAAGGCCGCGGGGTCCTCCCGGGACCTGCCGCGGCCTTCAGCCGTGGTGCCGTGTTTGTTGCTAAACGAAGTGCTTCCTGGACTCCGGAAGCCACATCAGGACCGTCGCCGCGACGGCTACTGCCGATCCGATGAAGCTGAGGTTCCCTGTAGCCAACTGGGCGAAGAGACCGATCAAGGCCAAAGCGCCCAGCACGGTCAGGACAATCCTGGCCCAGCGTGCGCCTTCCTTGAGGCGGATGGCGCAAAAAATGTAGAACGCGGAAAAGATGATGCCAATGATCAGGCCCGTGATTGCTGCGCCGACGAAGATCGCGCCAAGCTGGCTCCCGATGACGGCTACGTTGACGATGCCGAGCACGATGCCAAGGGCGGCTGCTGCAACCCAGAGCCAGTACGAAATGGTCAGCTGTTGCGGCACCCCTGTGGTATCCCGGAAGCGCTGGGCAATGTTGTTGAAGTTAAGGCCAAAGGTGTTCCGCGCCGGGGCGGCGTAGCCAAGTCCAGCGGGCGGTGCGTTGTTTGCGCCGAGAGTGGCCTCCCCGTATGCGGGCAGGCCCTGCTGATATCCGGCGGCGGGCTGTTGGTAGGCGGGAGGTGCTTGGTAGGAAGGGTATCCCTGCGGAGGCTGGTAACCCGCAGGAGGGACGTTGCCGGGCTGCGGAGGCTGGGCTCCGGGCTGCTGAGGCTGAGGAGCTTCGTTTGGGTTACTCATGGCATCACTTTAGACCTGAGGTTTAAGGATTCATAGGAAATTGTTGGCTAATTCGCCGGTAAGTATCGGCTTCCAGCTGAACAATAGGCGGGTGACACCGCAAGCAACGAAAAGGCGCCTCCTGGGCAGCGCACGCGATCGCGTGCAGCCCAGGAGGCGCCGTTCAGTCCGGGAGTCCGGTTGTGAACTAGGCGGCAGGTGCGATGAAGGCCAGTTCGAGGTTGATGGCAACCTTGTCGCTGACGAGCACGCCGCCTGCTTCGAGCACTGCGTTCCAGGTCAGGCCGAAGTCCTTGCGGCTGATGGTGGTTTCGCCGGAGACGCCTGCGCGGGTGTTGCCGAAGGGATCAACGGCCACTCCGTTGAACTCGGTTTCGATCGTTACCTCTTTGGTGACGCCCTTGATGGTCAGATCGCCGACGAGGTCGTAGCCGTCGCCGTTGGCCTGCACGTGGCGGGAAACGAAGGTGATTTCCGGGAACTTCTCCACATCGAAGAAGTCCTCGCCCTTGACGTGGCCGTCGCGGTTGACATCGCCCGAGTCGAAGCTGGGGGTCTTGATGGTGGCGTTGACCTTGGAGTCGGCCAGGCTGTCGCCGAGTTCCAGAGTGGCCTCGGCCTCGGTGAACTGGCCGCGGACCTTGCTGATGCCTGCGTGGCGGACGGTAAAGCCGATCTCGCTGTGGGAGTTGTCGAGGGTCCAGACGCCGGTGGTGACGTTAGCGGGAAGGTTCATGGGGTTCTCCTTGGGAAGGTGTGATCGTAGCTTCATCGGGCGTTCGGCCTAACTTAGTTGAAGTGTCAACCGAACCTTGTGTCAAGTATAAACATGCAAATGCATCTTTTATTCCACCTTCAGGGAACATTCTGAGGAAACTTTCAGTTCTACGAAACGTAGAAGATTTCGGATCGCCCGCCTTCTTTGAGAAACTGGTAAACATGCCCCAAGCAACTGTCCATCTGCTCCGCCATGGCGAGGTCTACAATCCCGACGGCATCCTGTACGGCAGGCTGCCCGAATTCCACCTCTCCGAACGTGGCCGCGAGATGGCCAAGATGCTCGCGGACCACTTCGCGGCCCGCGCCTCCCAGGGGGCGAACATCGTCCACCTCGTCTCCTCGCCTTTGACCCGCGCGCAGGAAACCGCCCTCCCTACGTCCCAGGCCTTGGACCTCCAGATCCATACGGACCCGCGGATCATCGAGGCCGAGAACCATTTTGAAGGGCTCCGGGCCAACGTCGCCGAGTTCATCAAGCCCAAGCATTGGTTCGAGTACCGCAATCCGCTGCGCCCGTCCTGGGGCGAGCCTTACGAAGACCAGGTCGCCCGCATGCGTGCCGCCGTCGAGGACGCACGGCTGAAGGCAATTGAAATCGGCGGAGATGGCGCGGAAGCCATCCTCGTCAGCCACCAGCTTCCGATCTACGCCACGCGCCTCAGCGCGGAGGGCCGCCCCCTGTGGCACGATCCGCGCAAACGCCAGTGCACGCTGACGTCGCTGACGTCCTTGGTGTTCGACGACGGCAAGGTTGCGCGGGTGGAATACAGCGAACCAGCTGCCGTGCTGCTGCCGGGAGCGGCGAGGACCCCCGGAGCATGAGCATGGAACGGAACACCACCAGCGGCCAGAGGGGCAACGCGCCCTTGACCTCGCGCCGCAGCTTCCTGGCTGTAGGGGGAGTAGCCATCTCGGCATTGACCCTTGGCTTGTCCGCCTGTGCCCAGCAAGATGCCCTGGCCCAGCAGGCCAAAGCCGGCGATAACAAGAACTACGTGGCCGGGGACGGCTCGGTGACCGAATTCGCCAAAGCGGACCGTAAGGCCGCCGTCGGGATCAAAGGCACTTTGTTCGATGGAACTGCCGTGACCCCGCAGGATCTGCTAGGCAAGGTCACCGTCCTCAACTTCTGGTTTGCCGCGTGTGCGCCGTGCCGGATCGAAGCGCCGATTCTTGAAGAACTGCACCAGGAGTTCAAGAGCAAAGGTGTCCAGTTCTACGGTGTGAACCTCCGGGACGAGAAGGCCACGGCCGATGCGTTCGACAAGACGTTCAACCTCACCTACCCAAGCTTCGACGATAAAGACGGCGCCGTGCTGCTCTCTGTCTCCGGCATCGTGCCTCCCGGTGCGGTGCCAACCACGCTGGTCCTGGACAAAGAGGGCAAGGTGGCTGCCCGCGTCCTGGGTGAGATCGACAAGAGCACGCTCAAGGCACTCATCACCACCGCGGTTGCCGAGTAGGTGGCTCCGACAGCGTGAACAGCCCTTTTGCCGAGACCATCCTGAGCGGTTCCTTGCTGCTGGCCATCCCCGTGGCCTTGCTGGCCGGACTCGTGTCATTCCTGTCCCCTTGCGTCCTGCCTTTGGTACCTGGCTACCTTGGCTACGTGACCGGGCTGACCGGCGTCGACCTCCGGAAGCAAAGACGCGGACGCATGCTCGCGGGAATCGGTCTGTTCGTCCTCGGATTCTCCGTGATTTTTGTCCTGCTGGGTGGTGCCTTCGGCCAATTGGGAACCCTCATTACCGGCCCGCAGAACGCCTGGATCACTCAATTGCTGGGCGTACTGGTGATCATCATGGGCGTCGTCTTCCTGGGCGGGTTCGGGTGGCTGCAGCGTGACGCCAAAATCCATGCGAAACCGCCCGCCGGGCTGTGGGGTGCGCCTTTGTTGGGCATCACGTTCGGACTCGGGTGGGCGCCCTGTATCGGCCCCACCTATTCCGCAGTCCAGTTGCTGAGCCTTTCCGGGGGATCGTCCGCGGCGAAGGGGGCCCTCCTGGCGTTTGTCTATAGCCTTGGCCTTGGGATCCCCTTCCTGTTGATAGCCCTCGCGGTCCGCCGGGGGATGGGCGTGATGTCCTTCTTCCGTAAGCACCGCCTGGCCATCCAGCGGTTGGGCGGGGGCATCCTGATCCTCTTGGGACTCCTGATGGCCACGGGAGTGTGGGGCGCCTGGGTGACCGGGCTGCAGTACTGGTTCCAAACCGATGTGAAGTTGCCGATCTGATGAGCGAGCCCGTGCAAGGTAAAAAGAAGTCCAATAAATCCGCTAAAGCCGAGGCGGCCCTGCCGGTCCTGGGGATCATTGGCATGCTGCGCTGGGCCTGGACCCAGCTGACCAGCATGCGCACAGCGCTGTTCCTGCTGTTGCTCCTGGCCGTCGCCGCGGTTCCCGGCTCGCTGTTCCCGCAGCGCCCGGCGAACCCTGCGATCGTGACCCAGTACATCAGCGACCACCCGGACTACGGCAAGCTCCTGGACTCCGTCCAGCTTTACGACGTGTACTCCTCTGCCTGGTTCTCGGCGATCTACATTCTTCTGTTCATCTCCCTGATCGGCTGTGTGACGCCCCGGGCCATAGCCCACTACAAGGCAATGCGCTCCCAGCCGCCGCGGACCCCGAAGCGTCTCTCCCGCCTCCCGGAGTACGGCACGCTGGTGCTGCCCGCCGACGCGGGGATCCCGGCGTCGAAGGCTATCTCGGATGCCGCGGCGGTGCTGAAGAAGCGCGGCTACCGTGTGGAAGTGCGCGACGTCGACGGCGCCATGCCTTCCTTGGGTGCCGAACGCGGCTTCCTCAAGGAAGTGGGCAACCTGGTGTTCCACGCTTCGCTGATCGGTGTGTTGATTTCAGTGGCGGTCGGCGGCCTGTTTGGCTACAGCGGGCAGCGCATCCTGGTGGAGGGCGATACCTTCGTGAACACCTTGGTGGGCTACGACCAATTCAGCCCGGGCACCAACTTCCAGAGCAGCTGGTTGCAGCCGTACTCGATCCAGTTGAACAAGTTCGACGTCCAGTTCGACCGGGAATCGCCATCGCACTTCGGCCAGCCGATCGACTTCACAGCTGACGTCACCACCAAAGACAACCCGGACGCGCCTGCCAAGAAGCAGGTCCTCAAGGTCAACGATCCGGTGTCGCTCGGCGATACCAGCATTTACCTGACGGGCAACGGCTATGCTCCCGTGGTCACCGTCCGGGACGGCGCCGGCAACGTCGCCATGCAGGGACCTGTCGTGGCCAAGCTGCAAGGGGACAACTACTACTCCTCAGTGGTCATCAAGGTTCCCGATGCCAAGCCCGATCAGCTCGGCTTCGCCGGGTTCTTCCTGCCCACGGCAATGGTGACGGACAAGGGCGTCGCCTACAGCGGCGATCCCGAACTCATCAACCCGCAGTTGAACCTCAACTCGTACTATGGTGACCTCGGACTGAACAAGGGCGCCCCGCAGAACGTCTTCGAGCTCGACGTTGCCAAGCTGACCCCGCTCAATGGCCGCGGCATGGCCAACAAGGCGATCGCGATCGCCCCCGGAGGCACGTACACGCTTCCGAACGGCAAGGGCAGCATCACGTTCGACGGCGTCAAGAAGTACGTCGGCGTCGACATCCACCACAATCCGGGCCAGGCCAGCGCGCTCGTGTTCGCCCTGCTGGCAGTCGCCGGACTGATTCTCTCGCTCTACCTGAACCGTCGACGCGTCTGGGTCCGCACCGGAACCCACGACGACGGGCGCACAATGGTGGAGTATGGTCTCCTTGCCCGCGGAGAGGACCACAGGCTGGCCGGCGAAGCTGCCGCGATCCGCGAACTGCTGCAACGAGAATGGCTGCTCACCAAGGAACAGCCGACCGACACCGTTTCTTCCTCTACCTCGAAGGACCAGTAATGCTCCCCATCAACGAAACCATGGGCCAATACAGCGAGCTTTTCATGCTGCTCGCGGCCGGCACCTACACGGTGGCGTTCATCGCTTTCGCGTGGGACCTGGCCAAGAGCAGCAAAATGCTGAAGGCAGTGGACCTGAAAGCGGCGTCTGCGGCGGCAGCCGAGGTCAAGGTTCCGGTCGCCGCCGGCCGTGCCGGTGGAAACGACGTCGGGGGTCCTGCCGGCCGCGCCGAGCGCCCGACGTCGGCGATCACCTCCGTCAGCCAGACCGCCGGCGGTGACATGAAGTACGCCGCCAAGCGCCGCGTTCCGGCCCGGGTGGCGGTGGCAGTGGCGATCATTGGCGTGGTGGTCCACGGTGCCGGGGTCATCACCCGTGCGTTCGGCGCAGGCCGCGTGCCGTGGGGCAATATGTACGAGTTCCTGACCACCGGTGCTTTCCTGGTAGTGGCAGTCTTCCTGCTTTCGCTCATCCGCCGCGACCTGCGCTTCCTGGGCACCTTCGTTCTGGGCCTCGCCGTGATCATGATGGTTGCGGCGTCCGTGACGTACTGGACCCCGGTAGGCCATCTGGTTCCGGCACTCCAGAGCTACTGGCTGGTCATCCACGTCTCCATCGCAGTGATGTCCGCGTCCTTGTTCACGTTGACGTTCGCCATGTCGGCCCTGCAGCTGCTGCAATCGCACCGGCAGAGGACCTTGGCGGCCGGCGGGGTCGACAAGCTGGGCTTCATGCGCCTCGTGCCGAACGCGCTGAGCCTGGAAAACCTGTCCTACCGCATCAACACCGTGGGGTTCGTGGGCTGGACCTTCACACTCATGTTCGGCGCGATCTGGGCGGAGAAGGCGTGGGGCCGCTTCTGGGGCTGGGACACCAAGGAAGTCTGGACCTTCGTGATCTGGGTGGTTTACGCCGGCTACCTGCACGCGCGCGCCACCCGCGGCTGGACGGGAACCCGCGCGGCCTGGTTGTCGATTGCGGGCTACCTGTGCGTGATCTTCAACTTCACAGTGGTCAACGTGTTCTTCAACGGCCTGCACTCGTACTCGGGGCTCCCGCAGTAAGGCTTCCGCCCGATGGGCGCCTCGCCGTCCTGACCCTGTTTGAGTTAACGACGACGGCGACACTCCGCACTTGCGGGCGTGTCGCCGTCGTTCTTTGTTTAAAGGAGGTCAGGAAGGAGCGCCTGGTTGTGCCAACGGTCCAGCCGGGTGCCGTCAGTTGTTGAGATCGCCGCTGTCGTCGGCCTTGGACTCGCCCTTGAGCTTTCGTTCCTTGGCTTCGAGCTCGGCCTTGAGCTTCCTTAGCCGTTCGGCTTCGGCCTGGTTACGACGGCGGACCTCCAGGTTGCGGAGAAAGTCCGGGTCGTCGTCAGGAGCGGTGGGGTGGCTCGCGGGCTGCGGGGTGGGGCGGATGTTGTAGGGGCGGCCGATGAGGAACCAGAGAACCGCGCCGAGAACCGGCAACAGGATCATCACCACAATCCACGCGGTTTTGGAAATTCCCCGCGTAGAGCGGCGGTCGGTGCGAATGACATCCACCAGCCCATAGACGAACACAAGCAGGACAGCCACAACTGCAACAACGCGGAGCATAACGTCAAGTCTAGTCTCCGCCCGGTCCCGTGAAAGCTGCGGGCACAGAGTGCAATCAGGCTGTGACGCTAAACTTGATCCGTGGCTTTCCTCAAATACTCCCTGATCCGCCTGGCGCTCTTCGTGCCGCTCTTTGTCCTCTTCGCCTTGTTGCAGATGGGTTTGTTGCTGTCGGCGATTTTCGCGGGCCTTATCGCGTTCGCCCTCAGCTACCTGTTTTTCAGGAAGCAGCGCGACGCCGCCACGGCATCGATGCGCGAACGGTTCTCCGGGAAGGCCAAGCCCATCCGTTCTGCCTTGGAGATCGAAGATGCCGCGATTGAGGACCGGCTGGTGGACCAAAACCCCGCAGTAACGGTCGAGAACGACCGGCGCCCCAAGGAATCCTAGACGCTCATATGTGAGCGAGCGTCGGGCAAAGGACGCCCGGTCACGTCACGTGGGGTTCCTGCGGACGCCCGGTCAGATCATGTGACCGAGGGTTTTCGAAAAACGGCCCGGATGTGATCGGGGGTCAGAATCCGTGGCTCAGCACGAGGCCCAGCGCGAAGAGCACGCTGTAGCCAAGGTTGATCAATCCAGTCTGCTTGAGCACGGGGATGAGGCTCTTGCGCTTCCGGCCGTTGACCATGAGCCAAGCCGGCATAAGGCAGGCCGGGACCAGCAGCAGGACGATCAACATCCACGGCCTCGTGGGTGCCAGTATCACCACCAACAGGATGGCAAGGGCCAGCATCAGGACGTAGCTCTCGCGGGCGTGACGGTCGCCCAGGCGCACTGCCAGGGTCCGCTTGCCCGCCGCCATGTCCGTGGGGATGTCCCGCACATTGTTGGCCATCAGCAGGGCGCACGCGATCAAACCGGTGCCAATGGAGCCGATTACGGCCGGAAGGCTCACTTGCCCGGCCTGCGTGTAGGTGGTGCCCAGCGTTGCAACGAGGCCGAAGAAGACAAACACGAACAGATCGCCCAGGCCCATGTAGCCGTAGGGGTTCTTGCCGCCCGTGTACCCCCAGGCAGCGAGCACGCAGCCGAGGCCCACCAGGATCAGCCACCAGCTCTGCGTGATGATCACCAGGACCAAGCCGAAAATCATGGCCACGCCGAACGCGCCGAAGGCAGCCCACTTGACGTGGGCCGGGCGCGCGGCGCCGGAACCGACCAGCCGGAGCGGTCCCACACGGTCCTCGTCGGTCCCACGGATGCCGTCCGAGTAGTCGTTGGCGTAGTTCACCCCGATCTGCAGCAGCACTGCCACGAGGGCGGCAAGGATGGCATTCAAAGGCCGGAAAGATTGCAGCTCGTAGGCCGCCGCCGTGCCGATCAGAACCGGCGCGATCGCGGCCGGCAGGGTGCGAAGGCGGGCGCCTTGAATCCATTGTGCAGCTGTTGCCACGTTCAGTACCTCGTGTTGTTTCGCGTTGGGAGAAGGCAAATGACGGTCAGGGAGGACTTGTCTATTCTCCCTGATGCACCTCGGTCAGCAGCTCGATCATGGCCAACCGGTCCGGCTTTCCATTGGGGAGCATGATGAGTCCATCCGTAGTGAGCACTGTTTTGGGAGCGAGGGTGCCCAGCAATTCCTGGCAGCGGGCCCTATAGTCCGCGATGCTTTCCGGGGAGCTGTCCTCGACGGCGACATACGCCGCCACCGCCTGGCCCCACTCACGGGAAGGCACCCCGGCCACGAAAGCCGCCGTGACGCCGTCGAACTTTTCAAGCTCTGCCTGGATGAACGCGGCGGAGGCTTTAATGCCGCCGGTGATGATGACGTCGTCGGCTCGTCCCAGCACGGTGAGCGTGCCGTCGGCGGCGAGCTCGCCGAGATCGTTGGTGCGGTACCAGCGGGTGCCCTCCGCTTCGAAGAACGCCTCCGTCGTCGCCCCGGGTGCGTCGAGGTAACCGGACGCCACAGTGTCGCCGCCGAGGAGGACCCGGCCTTCGTCGTCGAGCATGACCCGGACGCCTTCAAGGGGTGTTCCGTCGTACACGCAACCGCCGCACGTCTCTGCGGAGCCATAGGTAGTCACGACCTTCAGCCCGGCCTCCCTGGCGGCGTCCAGCAGGGGGCCGGGCGTGGGAGCGCCGCCCAGGAGGATGGCGTTGAAACGGCGCAGGGCTGCGAGGGTCTGCGGCGACGGCGAGTCCAGGAGCCGCTGCAGCTGCGTCGGCACCAACGAGGTGAAACGGATAGTGTCGGTCAATTCCTCGGCGGCGGCAGTGAAGGCCTCTGGAGTGAAACCGTTCGAGAGGTCCATGACCCACGGACGCGTGCCGGCGAAGAGCGAGCGCACCAGCACCTGGACTCCGGCAACGTATTGCAGCGGCAGGGCCAGGAGCCACTGTCCCTCTCCCCGCAGGGCGATGGCCGTGGCCATGGAAGAAGCAGCGAGCTCATCGACCGTGAGTACCGTGGCCTTGGGCGTGCCGGTGGAACCCGAGGTGCGGACAACTACCGCCGCGTCCTCGAAACCGGGTGTTTCAACCGGAACCGCCACGGGGGTGCCGTCCTCCGTGACGATGATTTCGACGGCGGGTCCCTCGTCGTGGAGGGTGGCGGCCAGGGCCTTGAGGACAGGATCGATGTTCACGGGCCAGTCCTAGAAGTAGTAAGGAAAGTTGGACCAGTCCGGATCGCGCTTCTCGAGGAAGGCTTCCTTGCCCTCCACCGCTTCGTCCGTCATGTACGCCAGGCGTGTGGCCTCTCCGGCAAAGACCTGCTGGCCGGCCAGGCCGTCGTCGGCGAGGTTGAAGGCGAACTTGAGCATGCGGATGGCCTGTGGGGACTGGCGTGCGATGTCCGCGGCATACTCCAGGGCGACTTCCTCGAGGCGCTCATGGTCCACGGCTTCGTTGACGGCGCCCATGCGCACCATGTCCTCCGCGGAATATTCGCGGGCCAGGAAAAAGATCTCGCGGGCGGCTTTCTGCCCGATCTGGCGGGCGAGCAGTGCCGAGCCGTAGCCGGCGTCGAAACTACCCACTGTGGCGTCGGTCTGCTTGAACTTGCCGTGTTCGCGGGAGGCGATGGTGAGGTCACTGACAACGTGAAGCGAGTGCCCGCCACCGGCAGCCCAGCCGTTCACGACGGCGATGACCACCTTGGGCATGGTCCTCATGAGCCGCTGGACTTCCAGGATGTGCAGGCGTCCGGCCCGGGCGGGGTCGATCTTCTCCTGCGTCCCGCCGTCGGCGGTGTCTTGGACCACGTACCGGTAGCCGTCGCGGCCGCGGATCCGCTGGTCGCCGCCGGAGCAGAAGGAATGGCCGCCGTCCTTGGGGGAGGGGCCGTTTCCGGTGAGCAGCACCGTGGCGACGTCGGGGGTCATCCGGGCGTGGTCCATGGCGCGGTAGAGCTCGTCGACAGTGCCCGGGCGGAAGGCGTTGCGGACCTCGGGTCGGTTGAAGGCGATCCGGACCGTGGGAAGGTCCCTCGTCACCTTCCCGCCGGCGTCGCGCTCGACCTGCCGGTGGTAGGTCATGTCCTGGAAGTCGTCGAAACCGGACACTGTACGCCAGCGGGACGGGTCAAAGACGTCGGATACCTTGGCGGGGAAGTCGTTGCTCACCCTCAGAGTCTAGTAATCCACTCAGCTGATGCAGAACTCGTTGCCTTCTGGATCCGCCATGGTGTGCCATTCGTGCGGCCCTTGCTTGGCCGTCCACAGGTATTTCGCGCCCCGGGCCTCCAACGCGGCGCGGACCTCGTCCTTGTCCTGTCCGTCGAGGCGCACATCCCAGTGGACGCGGTTCTTGACGGTCTTGTCCTCCGGGGCGGTCTGGAACAGGAAGCGGCGGCGGGTGTTCTTGTCCGGGTCTTCTTCCGGGCCAATGGCCGCGCCGTCCTTCCACACCAGCTTGCCGTTGTGGGTGGTGGTCTGGTCCTCGGTGGCAAAGCCTTGGTCGATCATGGACCGGATGAAGGCCTCGTCCTGGGGTTCCACGATCCACTCGAGCGTCTGGGCCCACCAATCGGCCAGGGCATGCGGATCCTTGCAGGCGATCACTATCTGGATGTTCAGTGCCATGGACTGAAACTACGACGACGGCGCGTGGCCGGGGAAGTGCCTGGCGGACAGTTCCGGTCCGGGTTTCCTAGCCGCCCAGCAGTTGAGGCGGGATCGCGTAGATCAGCACCACCGCCAACAGGTTCTTGGCGGCGTGGACGAAGTAGGAAAACATCACGTTCTTGCCTGTCCAGACGTACACGGCCACCAGGACAACGCCCATTCCCAAGTACGGGGCCAACGCGGGCACCACCAGGCCCTCCCGACCCACCACATGGATGGCCGCGAAGCAAAGCACGGACAGGGTGCAACAGAGCCAAATATTGACGTGACGGGACAGTTTGCCGATGAGCAGGTGCCGGAACAGGTATTCCTCCACGAATGGGCCCAACACCACCAGCAACGGCACCACGAACCACGGCGGCAGTTGCAGGACCAGGGACTGGAGGCTGAGTTGGTTCTGCGACTGCTTGGCCATGCCGGTAACCGTGACCAGGATGGCGGTGATCACCAGCATCGCCACGATGGATAGCGGAATCATGGCGAGCGTGAACCACGGACGGGTGGCCAGGATCAGGAGGTCGCGGGTTATCACGCGCCGCGCAGCCGCAACCGCGAACAGGCCGACGGAAGCGTAGAAAGCGAGGTTGATGGCGAAGACCGCGGTGGCGGGGTCGGGGAAGACGTGTTGAACGAAAATTGTCACCGGAGCGGTGGCGAGGCTCAGGACAACTGCCAATGACACATAGAGTCCGAAAGCCGCGGCGTCCAAGCCCGTGAAACGGTATAGCCTGCCGGCTGGCGGAATGGTGCCCATGTGTCCAGCGTAGCGCCCCGTTTGTTGCCCGCGTCACGCTCGGTGGAAATCACCGGGTACGATGGTTCTGCCGGATTTACCTTCGACGCTTCCGCGTTTTCGCCACTGATTCGACTCGTCCACTGGTCGAAACCTCGAATTGTTCTGTGCCAATGCGCGCGAAGCCGGGGCCGGCATCTACTCAACCCACAAGGAACAGCTGTGCCTCAAAACACCACAACCGACCTTCAGCGTGAGCCGGGAACCCTGGCTGCGCCGAGTATCGCTACAACTTCCGAAAACCTCAGCGCCGAGGGCTACAAGAAGACCCTGAGCCGCCGCCACGTCACGATGATCGCGATGGGTGGCGCGATCGGCGTCGGACTCTTCATGGGCGCGGGCGGACGCCTGGCCTCCACCGGCCCGGCCCTGATTTTCTCCTACGCCATCGCCGGCGTCATCGCCTACCTGCTGATGCGGGCCCTCGGCGAACTGATCATGTACCGCCAGACCTCCGGCTCGTTCGTCAGCTACGCCGGCGAAATGTTCGGCAAAAAGGGCGCCTACCTCTCCGGTTGGATGTATTTCATCAACTGGGCCATGACGGGCATCGCCGAACTCATTGCCATCGGGCTCTACTTCCAGTTCTTCTTCCCGAACGTCCCCGTTGAGCTGTCCGCCATCGCCGCGCTGGTGCTGCTGGTGGCTGTGAACCTGTTCAGCGTCAAGGCCTTCGGTGAGTTCGAATTCTGGGCGTCCTGCCTCAAGGTCGCCGCGATCCTGATCTTTCTCGCCGTGGGCACCTTCATGGTGGTCACGAACGCGCAGGTCGGCGCCGGACACGCTTCGCCGGCCAACCTCTTCGCTGCCGAAGGCGGCATGTTCCCCAAGGGCGGCTTGGTGATGATCCTGGTGCTCAACGCCGTGATCTTCGCCTACAACGCCATCGAGCTCGTCGGCATTACCGCTGGTGAGATGCAGAACCCGGAGCGCGAAGTGCCCAAGGCAATCCGCGCCGTCGTGATCCGCATCGTGGTTTTCTACGTTGGCTCCGTCACCCTGCTGGCGATGCTCCTGCCCTCGGACCAGTACCACGCAGGCACCTCCCCGTTCGTCACGGTCTTCGGCCAGATGGGGCTGCCGTGGATGGGCGACGTCATGAACATGATCGTCATCACCGCTGCGCTGTCCTCATGCAACTCAGGCCTGTACTCGATCGGCCGAATCTTCCGCACCATGGCCAACAATGGACATGCTCCTCAGTGGCTCACCAAGATGTCCACCCGCCACGTGCCGTACGCGGCCATCCTGGCAATCGGCGCCGTGTACCTCGTGGGCATCCTGCTCAACATCTGGTTGGGCGGTTCGCACGCGTTCGACCTCGCGCTGAACACAGCCTCGATCGGCGTCATTTTCACGTGGGGTTCGATCTTCGCCAGCCAGATCGCGCTGCGCAAGAAGAAGGGCAATGTCTCCAGCCTCCCCATGCCGGGTTCGCCGTGGACCAGCTGGGTGGGCCTCGTGGCGCTCCTGGCCATCACTGTGCTGATCGGCATGGACACCATGACGGACAAGGCCACGGGCGAGGTGTTCCTCCTGGGCCTCTGGACCCTGGCCACCATTCCGTTCTTCGCCCTGGTGCTGTGGCTTGGCTGGCAGAAGGTCAAGAACAACGAGCCGAAGAGCGAGCTGTTTAGCTAAGCGTCCGGTTCCTGAGCAGGCCGACGACGGCGGTCGCCTCCTTAGCGGGGCGGCCGCCGTCGCACTTTAATCCGGTCTAGTCCCTCAAATACTTCGCGAAGTGGTCCTCGATCCGCTGCCACGCTTCCGGAGCGGCAGCCGGATCGGGTTTGATGCCCATCACCCGCATCAACGGCCGCAGCGGCCGCGGCCCAACCGGAACGTCGTTCATGAAGGCGTGGCCCGCCATCGGGAATTCCTTGACGTCGTGCTCGATCCCCAGGTTCGTCAGCGCGGCGTCCAGCTTCGCGGCAGCTCCCCGCAGCGTCCGGTCCTTGGCGCCGTAGTTGGCGACCACTGGACATGCCCCTTCCAAAGCGTGCTCCAGATCCCGCGGCAACTGGCCGTAGTTCACGGAAGCGGCATCGAAATCGTCGTTGGCCGTAAGCAGGGCGAAGGCGCCTCCCATGCAGAAACCGATGACCCCCACCTTCCCTGAGCACCGGGCATCGCCGCGGAGCCAGGACCGCGCCGTCGCGATATCCGTGAAGGCCCGGCCGGTGCCAGACATGATGGACCGCATCGTCGCCACGAGGCAGCGCCTCGCGCCCCCGTCGCTGTAGAGGTCGACGGCGAGCGTCAAGTAACCTGCCGCCGCGAGGCGATCCGCGTGGCGGCGCATCACGTCGTCAAGCCCAAAGGCTTCATGGATAAGTACGACGCCGGGAAAGGGGCCTTCGCCGTCGGGCTCGGCCAAGTAACCCCGCAGGGTGCGGGAGCCTCCCGCTGCCGCGCTTTCCGTGCTCAAGTCGATGTGCGCCATGGTGCAATCCTGCCAGAGCACGCAAGTGTCTTTGTCGGCTGTCTTTGTCAGCGGTCGCAGCTAGGCTCGATGCATGGAACACAGCACCAAGCCCAACCAGCCCCGGATTTCACCGATCAGGCTTGACGAGCTCCGCGACGACCCGGCCCCGGATTTCCAGCGCGGGGAACGGTACGACGGCGTGCGCCTCACCCGTGCTGTGGCTGACGGAGCGGAGCTGAGTGGAGCGGACTTCATTGACTGCGAATTCAACCAAGTTTCCCTGAACGAGGCACAGCTGCGTGGCGCAACCTTCCGGGACTGCATCCTGAATGAGCCTTACGCGCCGGTGTTCACCGCTGCACGCACCTCGTGGCGTGAAGTGGAGATCAGCAACCCGCGTTGGGGTTCGGCGGAAATGTACGAGGGTACCTGGCATTCGGTAAAGATCGACGGCGGGAAGCTGGACTTCCTGAACCTGCGTGGATCCAAGCTCACGGACGTGGTGATCACGGGCTGCATCATCAACGAACTCGACCTCGGGGCCTGTACCGCGACGCGGATGGTACTCAGGGATTGCACCATCGGGACGCTGGATGTCACGGGGGCCAAGCTGAAGGATGTGGACCTGCGGGGCTCGGACTTCCGGACGATCAACGGAATGGGCGGACTGTCCGGCGTGGTCATCGATGATTACCAGCTCAGCCTGCTGGCGCCTCTTCTGGCCGGACACTTGGGTATCCGGGTGGTCTGAGTGCCGGTTGACCACCGGGCGGCGCCGTGTAATCTTTATAGAACGAACGGTCGGTAAATTATTCACCGGCCCCGCTCCCTTCGTGAAGGATGTTCCCATGGTCGAGGCTTTTCTTGTTGGCGGTGCCCGCACCCCTGTAGGCCGGTACGGCGGCGCGCTTTCTTCGGTCCGGCCGGATGACTTGGCAGCCCTCGTGGTCCGTGAAGCCGTGGCCCGCGCCGGCGTCGACCCCGACTCGATCGATGAAGTCATCCTGGGCAACGCCAACGGGGCCGGCGAGGAAAACCGCAATGTCGCCCGCATGGCCACCCTTCTCGCCGGACTTCCCCTCCACATCCCCGGCATCACGGTCAATCGCCTCTGCGCCTCCGGAATGAGCGCCATCATCATGGCCAGCCACATGATCAAGGCCGGAGCAGCGGACATCGTGGTGGCGGGCGGCGTCGAGTCCATGAGTCGTGCCCCCTGGGTGCAGGAGAAGCCCTCCACGGCCTTCGCCAAGCCTGGCCAGATCTTCGACACCTCCATCGGCTGGCGCTTCGCCAACCCCCTTTTCAGCAAGGGAGAGCTGTCCCGCGGCGGCAAGATGACGTATTCCATGCCGGAAACTGCCGAGGAAGTCGCCCGCGTGGACGCCATTTCCCGGGAAGACGCCGACGCCTTCGCCGTCCGCTCCCACGAACGCGCGCTTGCCGCCATCGCGGGCGGTCGCTTCAAGGAAGAGATCGTGCCGGTGACTGTGAAGACCCGCAAGGGCGAAACGGTGGTAGACACCGACGAAGGCCCGCGCGAGGGAACCACCATGGAGGTCCTCGCCGGGCTCCGTCCCGTCGTTCCCGGGGGCTCCGTCGTCACTGCGGGCAACTCCTCCTCGCTCAACGACGGCGCGTCCGCCATCATTGTCGCTTCGGAGGCAGCCATCGAAAAGTTCGGCCTCACTCCGCGGGCCCGGATCATCGACGGTGGTTCGGCCGGCTGCGAACCGGAAATCATGGGCATCGGCCCCGTCCCGGCTTCCCAGAAGATCCTGGGCCGGTCCGGCATCACAGTGGGTGACCTTGGCGCCGTCGAACTCAATGAAGCTTTCGCCACGCAATCGCTCGCGAGCATGCGCCGCTTGGGCCTGGATCCGGACATCGTGAACCTCGACGGCGGTGCGATCTCCCTGGGGCACCCGCTGGGTTCCAGCGGCTCGCGTATTGCGATCACCCTGCTCGGCCGCATGGAGCGCGAGCTCGGCGCCGCCGACCGGAAGATCGGCCTCGCGACCATGTGCATCGGCGTCGGGCAGGGCGCGGCCCTCCTCCTGGAAGGCGTCTGATGTCACTGAACGGCGACTTCACCACGCTCCTTATCGAGGAGCGGGATGACCGCGTCACGGTCCTCTTGAACCGGCCCGAGGTCCGCAACGCGATCGACCAGCAGATGGTGGATGAACTTCACCGGGTGTGCGACTACCTCGAACGCGAGCCCAAGATCCTGATCATTGCCGGCGTCGACGGCGTCTTTGCGTCAGGCGCCGATATCGCTCAGCTGAGGGAACGCCGCCGCGACGATGCCTTGCGCGGCATCAACTCCACCATCTTCGTGCGGATCGCAAAGCTGCCCATGCCCGTCATCGCGGCCCTGGACGGTTATTGCCTGGGCGGCGGGGCCGAACTCGCCTATGCCGCGGACTTCCGCATCGGTACGCCGAGCCTGCGGATCGGAAACCCGGAAACCGGACTGGGCATCATGGCCGCCGCAGGGGCCACGTGGCGCCTCAAGGAACTCGTGGGGGAGCCGATCGCCAAGGAAATCCTCTTGGCCGGCGCGGTGCTCCGCGCGGAAGAAGCCCTGCGCATCAACCTCATCACCCAGATCCATGAAGCCCCCGTGCTGATGGAAGCGGCGCACAACCTCGCCGACCGGATCAGCCGGCAGGATCCCCTGGCCGTACGGATCACCAAGTCTGTGTTCCACGCTCCGGCCGAGGCGCATCCCGTGATCGACACCCTGGCCCAGGGAATGCTCTTCGAATCGCAAGCCAAGTTCGACCGCATGCAGGCATTCCTGGACAAGAAGAGCGCCAAGCAATCCAGCAACAACCCAGACAGGACCTGAAATGACAACAACGCCAGCTATTCCGCATGTTGTCGGTGTCCTCGGCGGTGGCCGCATGGGCGCCGGAATCGCCCACGCTTTCCTGATCAAGGGCGCCACCGTGATCGTCGTCGAACGGGACCACGAATCCGCGGCCGGCGCCCAGGGTCGCGTTGCCGATGCCGTGGCCAAATCCGCTGCCCGGGGCACCCTGGGCGGGACGGCGGAAGAGGCGATGGCAAGGTTCAGCACCTCCACCGACTATGGTTCTTTCGTCCACTGCGGACTCGTCGTCGAAGCCGTGCCTGAGGACTATGAGCTCAAGGTTTCGGCCCTCAAGGCTGTGGAGGAGCACTTGTCCGCCGACGCCTTCCTAGCCTCGAACACCTCCTCGCTCTCCGTGACCGGCCTCGCTTCACAGCTCCGCAGGCCCGCCAATTTCGTGGGCCTGCACTTCTTCAACCCTGTCCCGGCTTCAACGCTCATCGAGGTGGTCCTGGCCAAGGAGACTTCGCCCGAACTCGCCGCCTCGGCGAAAAGCTGGACCGAGGCACTCGGCAAGACCGCCGTCGTCGTCAACGATGCGCCCGGCTTTGCATCGTCACGGCTGGGAGTTGCGATCGCGCTTGAAGCGATGCGGATGGTGGAGGAAGGCGTGGCCTCGGCCGAGGACATCGACGCGGCCATGGTCCTGGGCTACAAGCACCCGACCGGACCGCTCAGGACCACGGACATCGTGGGCCTTGATGTGCGCCTTGGCATTGCCGAGTACCTGCAGTCGACCTTGGGGGAGCGCTTCGCCCCGCCGCAGATCCTGCGCGACAAAGTGGCCCGCGGCGAGCTCGGACGGAAGACCGGCAAGGGATTCTTCGACTGGGCTGACTAGTGTTTAGTTCCTGCGTCTAGTCGTCCAGTTCAAAAATGTCTTCGACGCTGACCTCGAAGAACTTGCCCAGGCGCAGGCCCAAGGGAAGGCTCGGATTGAACCTGCCCTTTTCGATCGCAATGACTGATTGCCGTGAGATGCCCACTGCCTGGGCGAGTTCTTCCTGCGAGAGATTCTTCGAAGACCGGAGTTCGGCTACCCGGTTCTTCATTGAGCGAGCTTGTTCAAGATGACTGCGTGCCGGATGAAATACATCACGATCAGCGTCACCAAAAGGACAATCGTCATGAATGCCGGGTGCGCGTAGTTACCAAAGATCAGGTAGGACGCTCCGAAGGCGGTGATGAGGACGAGGGCGTCATAAAAGACAGCCGATGAAGCCCTGAGTGCCACTTCACGTTCGATCCCCTCTGCGGAGTCCGAACGGACCATCATCGCATTCTGTTTCTTGGCGACCATCACCGCGGGGCCTGTGAAGATAACTACACAAACCATCAATACCCGGGGGACAACATTCCATGGCCCGTCCTGAACGGAAGCACTCCACGCGGCCAGCACGGCGATAAGCGCAAGAGCGACGACGATGACGGCCAGGTATTTCAGGGCCAAGGGGGAGCTCTTCATGAATGTAAAGTACACTTTACATTCCACTTATGCAATAAAAAAATTGTATGGGT
The DNA here is from genome assembly GCF_030812595.1 of Arthrobacter bambusae. Lineage (GTDB taxonomy): Bacteria > Actinomycetota > Actinomycetes > Actinomycetales > Micrococcaceae > Arthrobacter > Arthrobacter bambusae_B. The sequence goes on along the minus strand of NZ_JAUSSZ010000011.1, from coordinate 11,618 downwards.
CGGCTTGGCCAAGTCGTTCTGATCGGGAGTGAGTCGCCCAGTTACGCTGGCGGGATGACCCGCATCGCACCTGTGACCCTGGATGGCCGCTTCGTAACCCTCGAACCATTGAGCCCCGAACACCACGATGGCCTCGTGGATGCCGCCAAGGACGGCGAGTTGTGGAAGCTTTGGTACACCTCGGTCCCGACACCGGAGGGCATGGCGGAGGAAATCGATCGCCGGCTAGGGCTGCAGGAGCAAGGGTCCATGCTCCCGTTCGCCACCCGCTTGAAGGCGAACGGCAAGATCATCGGCATGACCACGTACATGAACATCGACGCCGCCACCCCGCGCGTGGAGATCGGCTCCACATGGAACGCCGCCTCGGTACACGGCAGCGGCAGCAATCCCGATTCCAAGCTGCTGCTCCTCCGGCACGCTTTCGAAACCCTCGGCTGCCCCGCCGTCGAATTCCGTACCCATTGGCTCAACCATCAATCGCGCGAGGCGATCGCCCGCTTGGGCGCCAAGCAGGACGGCGTGCTCCGGAACCACTCGCGCACGTCCGACGGCGTGCTCCGCGACACCGTGGTCTTCTCCATCCTCGAACACGAATGGCCGGCGGTGCGTACCGGCCTCGAATTCCGGCTCGCGAAGCGCCTGTAGCTCAGACGGCGAGGCCCGGGTCGAAGGAGTTTCGACCGGGCCTCGCCTTCAGCTCATACGCTCTGCCAACGGCTTTCGGCAGCCGCGCTGGCTTCGACGGCGGCAAGCACTTTCTGGACCTGGAGCGCGTCGGCGAAGGAAGGTTCAGGCTGCCGGCCTTCGGCGATCGCTGACACGAAATCCACCACTTGATGGGTGAAACCGTGCTCGTAGCCGAGGCCATGCCCGGTGGGCCACCAGTTTCCCACGTAAGGATGGGACGGTTCCGTGACCATGATCCGGCGGAAGCCGGCGTCCGGGCCATCCGCCGCGCCGTAATACTGCAGCACGTTCATGTCTTCGAAGTCGAACGCCACCGAACCGAGGGTTCCGTTCAGCTCGAGGCGCATGGCGTTCTTGCGTCCCAGCGCGAAACGGGTGGCTTCGAACACGCCGATCGGCCCGCCGTCGGGAGCCGCACCGCCGTCGCGAGTCCCGCCGTCGTGCGCGCTGCCGAAGCGCGCGGTGAAGATCGCCGCGTCGTCCACGGTCACCTTCCCGCGGGGCACGTCATCCCCGATGGCGCCGTGCCCGCCCAAGCCGACCAGCTCGCCGCCGATGGGCCGTTCCTTCACGAATGTTTCGAGGATGGCCGAGACGCCGCTGATGGTCCGTCCCGTGATCCACTGGGCTGCATCGATGCTGTGCGCGCCGATGTCGCCGAGGGATCCCGAACCGGAGGCGGACTTGTCGAGCCGCCAGGTCATGGGCGCGTTCTCGTCGCTTAGCCAGTCCTGCAGGTATTGGGCCCTGACGTGCCGGATGGAGCCGAGGCGGCCGTCGTCGACCATCCGCTTGGCGAGGGCGAGCGCCGGGGTGCGTCGATAGGTGAAGCCGCACATCGAATACACGCCACGGGCCGCGGCGTCGGATGCAACTTCGGTCATCTGTTCGGCTTCCGCCACGGTGTTGGCCAGCGGCTTTTCGCACAGCACGTGCTTCCCGGCTTCGAGGGCGGCGATCGCGATTTCGGCGTGCGTATTTCCCGGAGAGCAAATGTCGACGACGTCGATATCGTCCCGTTCGATCAGCTCCCGCCAGTCCGTGTGCACGGACTCCCAGCCAAGTTTCGTGGCGGCGGCCCGTGCGGCCGACTCACTCCGCCCGGCCAACGCCGTCAGCTGCGGGGCGAGCGGAAGGTCGAAGAACCGAGGGGCGGTCCGCCAAGCCTGCGAGTGGGCGGCCCCCATGAAGGAGTAGCCCACCAGCCCGACTTTGAGGGTCCCTGTCATAGCGGCACGCTTTCGCCGGCCAAGGCGCTGCGGACCGACGTCCAGGACTTGAGGACCTCCAGCACGCCCGGGGCGCGTTCCGTCAGGACGGCCTGGGCGTACGATTCCTCGAGCAGGGCGTCTATGGAAACGCGCATGCCGGTGGAGGCGCTGAGTACGGCCGCTTCCACCATGGCCAGGCTCATGATGTTCCGGTGCACCTGGCCCATGGGGGTCCTTCCCGTGCGCAGGGCCCGCACGAAATCGCGCAGCGAACCGGCGATCTCCTGCCCGGGATCTTCGGTGTCTGCACCCAAATCTCCGTCCGGGGCTGCGCCCAAATCTCCGCCCAGCGAGGACAAAGGCGCCCCGTCGCCGTCCCACAGGACAGTTCCGTGTTCGCCGCTGATACGCCATGCCGCGTTCCACGACGTCTCCTGGCCCGGGCTGCACCAGCTCCCGGTGAACGCGAAACGCTGGCCACCGGTCATCTCGAACACGGCGGTCGCTCCGGCGTCGCCGCGGTACCAGCTCCAGGACGGGTTGTATTCTTCGCAGAATACCGAGACGGGATCGGCGTCGAGGAGGAACCGGGCCATGTCGAATTGATGAATGGACATGTCCAGTAGCAGGGGGTGGTCCATCGCGTCCCGGAAGCCCCCAAAACGTGGCGCCTTGAAGAACTCGGCTGACACGATGCCCAGTGAACCCAGCCTGGAAGCAAGCCGCTTTGCCTCGAACAAATGGCTGTTGTACCTGCGCGACTGGCTGACCATGAACAACTGGCCACTCAGTTCCGACGCAGCGGCCAGCGAGAGCCCTTGCGCGGCGGTGGAGGCCACGGGCTTCTCGCCCAATACGGGCAGGCCTGCCGCCAGCGCCTCGGTGGTCACAGGGTGGTGGGCCACCGGAACGGTGACGTTGATGACTGCCTGGGCTCCGACGTCGGACGCCAACCGGGCGGTCCCGGTCCCCACCGGCAGCTCAGGACGCCCAATCGACGCCGCACCGACGCGCGCGGCTTCCAGGTCCAGGTCCACGATGCCCGCAAGCTCCACGAGCGGCGACTCCTGCACGGTCCGGAGCCAGGCGCGGCCCATGCCCCCGGCGCCGACGACGACGACCCGAAGGGGAGTGCCGTCGTCGGGAATAGTAGCGAAAGGGGTAGTCATGCGTTGGCTCCCTGGTAGCTCTTGCCGTTGAAGAAATCGTTGGTCTCGTAGCGGAGGAGTTCCGGGTACGCGCGTTCCGGCCGGTCGGTGACGGCCCATTCGACGGCGTTCGAGATCACCCGCCGAACGTCTTTGTGGTGGTACACGGGGTAGTCCTGGTCGCCGGGGCTGAAGAAGAAGATCTTGCCGTGGCCGCGGCGGAAGGTGCATCCGGAACGGAACACTTCGCCGCCGCTGAAGGAACTGATGAATACGAGTTCCTCGGGGGTCGGGATGTCGAAGAATTCGCCGTACATTTCCTGCGAGTCGATCACGATGGGGTGCGGGACGCCCTTGGCGATGGGGTGGGTCGGGTCGACGGTCCAGACCAGTTCGCGGTCCTGCTCGGAGCGCCACCGCAGCGTGCAGGAAGTACCCATGAGCTTGGTGAAGATTTTGGACCAGTGCCCGGAGTGCAGCACGATCAAGCCCATTCCGGACAGGACGTGCCGGTGCACGCGCTCTACGATCTTGTCGTCGACGTCGGCGTGGGACATGTGCCCCCACCAGGTCAGGACATCCGTGTTTGCGAGGACTTCTTCGGTGAGGCCATGCTCGGGCTCGTCGAGGGTTGCAGTGCGGACCTCGACGGCGGCGCCGAGATTCTCCTCGATTCCGGCCTTCACCGCGCCGTGCATCCCCTGGGGGTAGAGGCGGGCGACCAGTTCGTCACGCTTTTCGTGCCGGTTTTCGCTCCACACAGTGACGCGGATGGGCTTGCTGTCAGTCATGATTGCTCCTTGGCAGGTTGGTGGTTAGGGCGGTCTATTTGACCGCGCCGCCGGTGGTGCCCGCGGCGATGTACTTCTGTGCGGCGACCAGCAGGATGATGGCCGGGATGGACGCCAGGACTGCGGTGGCCATGACAGAGCTCCAGTCGTTCACGTAGGCGCCGATGTACTGGAAGATTCCCAGGGTCACCGGCCGCACGGCCTCGGTGGTTGTCAGGGTCAAGGCGAAGAGGAAGTCGCTCCACGTGAACAGGAAGGTGAAGAGGCCAGCGGTAATGAGCGAGTTCCTGCTCAGCGGCACCACGATGGACCAGAAGGCCCTCACATGCCCGGCCCCGTCCACCCTTGCCGCCTCGATGACCGACGACGGCATACCGTTCATGAACGCCCTGATGATGAGGATCGCGAAGGGGATGCCATGTGAGGAGTCGGCCAAGATCAGCCCCGGGATCGAGTTGAGGAGGCCGAGGTCGTTGTAGGCGGTGTATAGGGCGTTGGCCACCACGATTCCCGGGATCATTTGGCTGATCAGGATCGCGAAGAGGACCACGCCGGCGCCCCGGACCTTGAAATAGGCCAAGGCATAGGCCGCCGGTGCCGCGATGGCCAGGCTGAGCGCTACGCTTCCCAGCGAGATGATCAGGCTGGTTCCGAGGTTCCCGCCCTGCTCGCTGATCGCCGTCGCATAGCCTGAAAAATTCGGCTTCAGGGGCAGCCACGAGGTTTCCAGCGTGGTGCCGTTGGGCTGCAGCGAAGCGTTGATCATCCAGTACACGGGAAACAGCATCACCGCTAGGAAGAAGATGGCCAGGACGGTGTAGCCCCATTTCTTCTTTTCCGAGGGGCTTGGTTTCGCGTTGTGGGGAGCGCTCCCGGCGCTCGCCGGTGCGGAACTCCCGGGCGCCGAACGGCGGCTGGTGATTTTCGTCGTCGTCATGGTTTCCTCACTCATCGACTCATTCATCAATGGACCGGCGGCTGGCACGCAGGTACAGGACCGCGAAGACCAGGGAAATGATCACCAGGACGTCGCCCAGCGCGGCGCCTTCGCCAAACTTGAATTCCTGGAAGGAGAGCCGGTAGGACTGGGTGGCGATGGTCTGGGTCGAATTCGCGGGGCCGCCGTTGGTCAGGCCGAGGATGATGTCCAGCACCTTCAGGGTGTATACGACGCCGAGCACCAGGACCACGTTCACCACCGGCCGCAACATCGGCCACGTGATGTGCCGGAAGGACTTCCAGCCGGTGGCGCCGTCCAGGGAACCGGCTTCGTAGAGCTCGTCGGGGATTTCCTGGAGGCCGCCGTAGAGGATGGTCAGGTTGAACGGGATGCCGATCCAGATGTTCACCCCGACCACCGCGATCAGCGCCAGTGACGTGCTGGTCAGCCACGGAATGCCTGTGTCCACGATGTGCAACTGCCCCAGGAACCGGTTCAACGCGCCGCTGTCCTTGTCCAGGATCCACCGCCATACCGCGCTCGACACGATGAGCGGCAGCAGCCAGGGGAGCAGGAGCAGAGAGCGGAGGATTCCGTTGAGCGGAAACCTACGCCTGAAGAAGACCGCCAGCGCCAAGCCGATCACGAACTGGCCTGCTATTGAGCCGATCGTGAAGAGTGCCGTGTTGAGCAAGGACGTTGAAAACAACGACGACGACAGCACCTTCGCGTAGTTCGCCAACCCCACCCAGGGGGCCTCGCCGGTGAAGAACGTGGCCGTCGTGTAGTCCTGGAAGCTCATCACGACGTTCTTCACCACCGGGTAGCCGAAGAACAGGGCCATGTAGATCACCGCAGGAACCAGGAACAGCCACTGGAAGACGCGCTCGCGGGTTTTGCGGTTCCGCCTGCCCCGGGTCGGGGTTGCTTGGGGGTCTTGTCCGGCCTCCCCGCCCCGGGTCCTTTCAGACCCGGGCCGGGATTTCGCCCGCGACACATCCGTTGTGAGGGACATGTCCAACTGCTTACTGGCCTTGGGCTTGCTTCAGGGCGTCGGCGGGGGAAGCCTTGCCCGTCAGTGCAGTCTGGATGGCGGTGTAGATCTTGGTCGCTTGTGCCGGCCATCCCTCGCCAAGCTCGCCGGTCCGGGCCCGGGCCGTCTTGATCAGATCCGTGAAGGTGGCGAGCTTAGGGTTCTCGCTGGCGAACTTCGCGGCAAGCGAGGTCTTGGACGGGATCGTGTTCCGGGACTTGGCCATGGCGAGCTGGTTTTCGTCGCTGTTCATGCAAGCGACCACTTCAGCGGCCTTGGCTTGGCGGGCCTTGTTCCCTGTTTGCGGAACGGTCCACACCTCGCCGCCAAGCGGGGCAACGGCCGTCTGGCTGGAGTCGCGTACCGGGATCTTCACAACGCCGTAGTGCAGCGCCGTGTTCTTGTCGAGGGCCGGGATCTGCCACGGGCCATTAACCATCATTGCGGCCTTGCCGGCCATGAACTGGTCTTTGACGTCTGCCTGCGTCCAGTTCAGCGCGGAGGAGGACACGGATCCGTCCTTGACCAGGTCGGTCCAGAGCTGAAGGGCCTGGGCGGTCTGCGGGGTGTCGATGTTCTTCTCGTCGCCGCCGTTGGACCACATGACCGGAAGGAACTGCCAGGTGCCCTCATAGGTGGGGTTGGCGTTGAATGCCAGCCCGTACTGCTCGCCCGAGGTCAATTTGGTGGCTGCTGCCTTCAGCTCATCCCAGGTGGTGGGCGGAGTGACGCCGGCCTTGTCCAGGATGTCCTTGTTGTAGAAGAGGGCGATCGTGTTCACGGTGGGGGCGAGCCCGTAGACCTTGTCCTTGTATGTGCCTGCGCTCAGCACGCCGGAGGCGAAGTCTGTGGTGCTGACGTTGAAATCGGACAACGGGGCCAGTGCTCCGGTGGCGGCAATCTGCTGCAGGTCCGGGTTGTCGAGCATGAGCACGTCCGGCAGCGTCTTGGACGAGGACTGCTGGAGGACCTTCGAAATCAACGACTTGCCCGGTACGGTTTCACGCTTGATGGTGACGCCGGCCTTGGTGCCACAGGAGGTCAGGGCGTCACCGATGAAGGACTTGTCCGGCTCGTTGTTGTAGTAGTCCATCACGGAGATTTCCTTCACGGCTTCCGTGGAAGAGGCGGAGGCAGTGGTGCCGCAGCCGGAGACCGCGAGCGGTAGGCCGAGCAGCGCGGCGACGGCCAAGGCGAGCGGGCGGCGTGTCCTGATAGCTGACTTCATTGTCTGTTCCTTACTTGTGGAGGAGGGGATGGGTGGATAGTTGATGGGAATCATCGATGCGTATCGACGATGCTGAAACGAAAAGGAGGGGCTGGAACGAAAAACGAGTTGGTGCGGTGAATCAGGGGTGGCGATTCACTCTGGGCGGAGCGTGCTGGAACGGTGCGTGATGACCGTGGGCACCAACTCCAAGGATTCGTGTGGTCCGTGGGAGTCGGCTTCGAGAAGCTGGCACATGATTTTGACTGCTTGGCGGGAAACTTCGGCCGGCCGCAGGTCGATGGTGGAAAGCGGTATGGGTTGGAGTTCGGCGAGCGTGGGGGAGGCGCTTCCGATAACGGAAACGTCCAGCCCCAGGGTCAGGCCTCGGCTGCTCAAGTCGCGGCGCAGAATGTCTTGGATGGTGCGATCGGGGGCGATGAATGCGGGCTTGCCGGTGGTGCTGGCGAGGGCTTTGTCAACCGATTCGGAAATGGTGTCGCGGTCGGTCCCGCCTGGAAGATGGAGCACGGTTACGCCCAGTGCTTGGGCCGCGACATCCGTGCCGTGCATGAACCGGTCGACGTAGTTCACATGCCGCTCCGTCACTGCGGGCTGCCAGTCAATGACGGAAATCACGGAGTGGCCGGCCGCCGCAAGGTCCCGGACGCAATGCTCACCGGCCATTTCGAAGTCGGCGTCGATGCAGACCAAGCCGGAGGGGTCCCGGGGTATGCCGATCAGCACCACTGGGACGTTCAGGCTGCGGGCGACAGGGAGGCGCTCGTCCTCGTCCTCAATCTGCATGAGGATCAGGCCGTCGCAAATCTGCTGGCCGACCACCCGGTGCAGTCCGGCGGCACCTTCGTCGTCTGTGATGAGGAGAATGTCGTGGTCGAATTGCCGGGCCGTGCTCGCGATGACCGAGACGAATTCCATGATCGATCCCATTTCCAGCTCTGGGATGAACGGGATGACCAGGCCGATCACATGGGTCCGCCGCCCTGCCAAGGCACGGGCGCCGGCGTTGGGCTGGTAGGTGAGCTGCTCGATGGCGGCCTCCACCTTTTTCCGGGTCTTCTCGGAAATCGGACGCTTCCCGCTCAGCACATAGGAAACGGTGCTCTGGGCCACGCCGGCAGCCTGGGCGACATCCTTGCTGGTGGGCACGTTCCAGGCCTCCTTGCCGGGTCCAGTGGTGATGGTCTGATGGTTTTATATGCCGTCGATACGCATCGTCGATGCGTATCGAAAAAGAGTATGACATAGGTCACGTAAAGCACGCAAGACCCAACGCTCGATCACATATTCCCCGTTTTCCCCCGACCCCCTCTCACATATCCCGAGCGCAAGTGTGGTTAGCTGTCCGGTATGGATGGGATCACAACCACTTCCACACAGTCGGGCGTCCGCTGGGACGGTGCGGTGAATGCCTGGCATATCGCCGGCGTCGTGTATCGGATGGGTCGGCGGGAATGGCTCACCGATGCCGGGTGGCAGCAAATGTACGACGCCGGCATCCGCACTGTGATCGATCTGCGGACCTTGCGCGAGCAGCAGCCGAGGGAGGTCGATCCCGAGGTTTCCGCGGAGGCGATGGCACGCTTTGACATTGTCCATTGCCCCACCGAGGACCCGGAGAACAAGGCGTTCACCGAGCTCTTTGGCCCGTACCTGAAAGACCCTGCCCACTACGCCGACTATCTGCGCCTCTTCTCAGAGAACCTTGCCGCGGTCTTCAAGGCAATCGCCGCAGCCCGTGGCGGGGTGGTGGTGCATTGCGCGGCCGGGCGCGACCGGGCTGGGATCATCGCCGTCATGCTGCAGAACCTGGCCGGAGCCGGCGACGAGGAGATCGTGCGCGGTTACCAGCAGGGAATGCGGGGAATCAACGAGCGACACCGACACCATCGAGCCCCGCACGCCCATGATGCATTTCTGGAAGAAGACGCACTTGAAGCCATGTTGGCGTCACGCAGAGTGAGCCTGCTCGAATTCGCGCATTCCTTGGACGTGATCGCGTTCCTCAGGGCGAACGGCGTCTCCGAGGCTGAAATTGCCGCCGTCCGTGCCAAACTCGGGTGCCGGGCGGACTAGCGGGGGCGAGCACGCGCCGTCGTGACCTTCTTCGAATCGGGAAAGCGCTTACGACACGGCGAGTCGCAACTTCCGGGCGTCACAACGGGTCAAAGAAGGTCAGGAAGGACGCAGTCCAGGCAGGCATCTAGTGTGCAGATCGGGCCTCTCATGTATTCTGGTTTGTATTACCGAACGGCCGGTCAGTAATTTGCGGCCGTTCAGTCCATTTCGTGCCCGTGCCTTGGAAGGACCTGTCGACGATGACCAGTACCGCTGTCGCTCCGGAAGCCACAACCGTTGAAACCGTGCCCAGTTTCGTCCAGGGCGAGTGGTGGACCCCCCGCGCCGACGCCTCCGCAGGCGTGCCCGTCCGCGACGCCAGCACCGGTGAAATCCTCGCAACGGTCAACACCGAGGGACTGGACCTGGCCGGCGTCGTGAACTATGGCCGCACAGTGGGCCAGCGGGAACTCGGCAAGCTCACGTTCCACCAGCGCGCCCTCAAGCTCAAGGAATTGGCCCAGTACCTCAATGGCCGCCGCGAGGAGTTCTACGCTTCCTCCTTCAAGACCGGTGCCACCAAGATCGACTCGATGGTGGACATCGACGGCGGCATCGGCGTGCTCTTCACGTTCGGTTCCAAGGGCCGCCGCGAACTGCCGAACTCGCAGGTTGTGGTGGACGGCCCCATGGAAGTCCTGTCCAGGGACGGGTCCTTCGCCGGCGAGCACATCTACACCCGCATCCCGGGCGTCGCCGCGCAGATCAACGCCTTCAACTTCCCCGTGTGGGGCATGCTCGAGAAGTTCGCGCCCGCGTTCATCGCCGGCGTCCCCACGATCGTCAAGCCCGCCACCCCCACGGGCTACGTCGCCGCCGTCGTGGTCAAGGCAATCGTCGAGTCGGGCATCCTGCCGGAAGGCTCGCTGCAGCTCATCTCGGGCTCGGCCCGCAACCTGCTGGACCACCTTGACTACCGGGACCTGCTCGCGTTCACGGGCTCGGCGTCGACCGCCAACTCGCTGAAGTCCCACCCGAACGTGGTCCAGGGAGGCGTCCGCTTCACTTCCGAAACCGACTCGCTCAACGCGGCGATCCTCGGACCCGACGCCGTTCCCGGCACCCCCGAGTTCGACGCTTTCATCAAGTCGGTCGTCACCGAAATGACGGTCAAGGCCGGCCAGAAGTGCACCTCCATCCGCCGCACCATCGTGCCGCAGGAGCTAGTGTCCGACGTCGTATCCGCCATCGGTGCGCGGGTTGACGAACGCGTCGTGCTCGGCGACCCCCGCGCAGACGGTGTCACGATGGGCGCCCTCGCGTCCCTCGAACAGCTCGCCGACGTCCGGGCCGCCGTGCAGTCTATGCTCGACGCCGGTGGCGAGCTCGCGTACGGAACGCTCGATTCGCCGTCGGTCACCTCTTTGGACGGCACGGTAGGAGTTGTGGAGGGCGGAGCGTTCATGTCGCCGGTCGTCCTGAGCTGGAACGATGTCGACGCCGAAGCGGTCCACTCGCTCGAGGCGTTCGGTCCGGTGTCTTCGGTGATCGGGTACGCGGACCTCGACGACGCCGTCCGCCTCGCCGCCCGGGGTGGCGGCTCGCTGGTGGCTTCCGTGTGCACGAACGACCCTGCTGTTGCCCGGGAATTGGTGACCGGAATCGCGGCGCACCATGGCCGGGTCCTGATGCTCAACCGCGAGGACGCGCGGTCCTCGACCGGCCACGGTTCGCCCGTGCCACACCTGGTTCACGGCGGACCGGGCCGCGCCGGCGGTGGAGAGGAGCTCGGTGGTATCCGCTCCGTCATGCACCACATGCAGCGCACCGCCATCCAGGGCTCGCCGAACATGCTCACTGCGGTGACCGGCGTTTGGCACACTGGTGCGGACCGCAACTTCACGCTGGAGACTGAGGGAACCCATCCGTTCCGGAAATCGCTGGCTTCGTTGCGGATCGGCGACGCCGTGCGTTCCGAACTGCGGCAGGTCGCCCTCGATGACATCTCAGCCTTCGCCAACTCCACCGGCGACACCTTCTACGCCCACACCAACCAGGAAGCAGCCGAGGCCAACCCGTTCTTCCCGGGAATCGTGGCGCACGGGTACCTGCTGCTCAGCTGGGCTGCCGGGCTGTTCGTGGAACCCGCGCCGGGGCCCGTCCTGGCCAATTACGGCTTGGAGAACCTGCGCTTCATCACCCCCGTGGCCGCGGGGGATTCGATCCGCGTCACGCTCACGGCCAAGAAGATCACCCCGCGCGAGACCGACGAATATGGCGAAGTGGCCTGGGACGCCGTGCTCACCAACCAGAACGACGAAATCGTAGCCACCTACGACGTCCTGACACTCGTGGAGAAGTAGCCCCCTCCCTCGCTCCCTCCCTCCCTCCCGACGCCCGGTCAGGTGTGGCGGGTTTCCTTCGGACGCCCGGTCAGGTGTGGCGGGTTTCCTTCGGACGCCCGGTCAGGTGTGGCGGGTTTCCTTCGGACGCCCGGTCAGGTGTGGCGGGTTTCCTTC
>NZ_JAUSSZ010000010.1 GCF_030812595.1 Arthrobacter bambusae | reverse complement strand
ACCCTCGGCTGGAAAACACCCGCGCAAGCCCTCGAACAAATACTGGAAGAATCAGCAGCATAAAGGACGCGTTGCAACCACCACTTGAATCCGCCACTGACGCTCTCTCACTTATGTGGGCGTTTGGACCGACCCTCTTGCAGATATGACCTCAAGGCGGACGTGCGCCCCCACTCTTGGTGAGCGAGCGTTGGGGGAGGAGGGGGTATACGTGAGCGAGCGTCAGGCGGGGTGGGCTTCGCTCAACTCGAGGCGGCTCCGGTATTCCACGGCCTGCTTGCTGATGGGGTCAACGAATCGGATGCCTCGGGCCAGTAGCTGCAGCGGCTTGGAGTAGTCATCCGGAGCCTTGTCCAGGAGCTCCGGGTAGAACGAGTCGTTCACGATCCCGAGCCCGAGCGAAGCCATGTGCACGCGGAGTTGGTGGGTCTTGCCGGTGTGCGGTTCGAGGCGGTACAGCGCTCGGCGAGCGTCGCCGCCGTCGTGAGCGCCGCCGTCGAACGTTCTGATCTGCTCAATACGCGTTTCGGCGTTCGGTTCGCCTTCGATGACTTCCGCGAGGAGATAGCTGCGGGATTTGCTCATGCGGTTGCGCACGACGGCGGGGAACTCGACGGCGGGAAAGCCTGCGGCGGGTGCCGCGGCAGAGACGCACTCGTACTCCTTTTGTACCTGCCGCTTTTCGAAGAGCACCTGGTACTTGCCGCGGGTCTCCGGGTTGGTGGAGAGCAGCAGGACGCCGGCGGTCATGCGGTCGAGTCGGTGCATCGGGATGAGGTCCGGAAGGTCCAGCTGGTTCCGGAGCCGGACGAGCGCGGACTCCTGGATGTAGGTCCCGCCCGGGGTGGTGGGCAGGAAGTGGGGCTTGTCGACGACCAGCAGGTGCTCGTCCTGGTGCAGGATGTTGATCTCCACCGGCATCCGGATCTCAGGCGGGAGGGTGCGGTAGTACCAAATGAAAGTGTGTTCTTCGAGGGGCGTGCGGCGGTCGAGGGGAGCGCCGCCTTCGCCGACGATTTCGCCGGCGTCGAACCTGTCCTCGATGCCCTGGGGATCGATATGGCCCCAACGGTGCATCATGTAGTCCATCGCGGTGTCCCAAGGCCCCTCGTCCGGGAGGCGCAGACGGGTGGCGTTGACGCCGTCGCGCACTGGAAGGGGAGATTGCATCACCGGTCTATTCTACCGGGGGCGCCACAAGGGCCGCCCGGCTGGCGCCCGGCTGGGGCTTAGTACGTCGTGCCGCCCGGCAAGATGACGGGTTTGATGGGCTGTTGGTTGAAGTTGAAGTCGTTCACCAAATCGCCGAGCTGGGGGCTGTTCTCACGGACGTCGGGCCGGGGATCGGGCCGTCCGTCGGTGGCCGGGTCGAGGCGTTGGCCGTGGAGGAAGTCATCTTCGATGAATTTGGCGTAGGCGTCGTGGCTGAGGGTCTGGTGGTCGATGTTGCCCTGTTTGGCGTAAGGGCTGATGACGATTCCTGGGACCCGGAGGCCATAGCCGTTTTGGTCGACAGAGGGTGGGGTGACGTGGTCGTAAAAACCGCCCCAGTCATCCCACGAGAGGAAAATGGCGGTGCTGTTCCAGTCCGGGCCCGACATGACGGCATTGACCAAGCCCGTGACATAGGCCTGACCGGTGCTGACCAGTGCCGGGGGGTGTTCGCTGACCGCTCCGGTGGGGTCGATCCAGCTCACTGCCGGCAACGTGCCATTTTTGGCGGCGGTGTAAAAGTTGGTGAGGGACTGGATGTTGCCTAGCTGGCCGTCCTGCTTCACGGTGTCGAAGTAAGGTAGCGGATTCCAGATGCCCGGTGTCTTCGCGTTCTGGGCCACGGGAGCGCAGCTCATGGCGGCGTCGTTTTGGCAGTCGGGTTCGGTGCCGTTGAAGACGTAGTAGGCCCAGGGCACGTTCTGTTTGTGCAGCAAGTAGGTCAGATCCGTCCAGGCGTAGTCCGGGGGAGCGAGCAGTTTCGCCGCGGCCAGCAGTTTTTGTTTGAGCGCTTCGGGAAGGGTTGCTTTGTCGATCGCGGCCTGGCAATTCGCATAGGAATCGGAACCGGCGCAGTTTTGCGCGATGAGGGTATGCAGCTGGGCGGCAAGGTCCGGGGTGATCCCCGCTGCAGCGAGTGCGTCCTGGCACGCCTTGTTCTGCAGGCCGGCCCGGCATTTGCCGATGAGGGTGGACTGGATCGAGGAGGTGAAGTCCGGCGGGCTTCCCGGGTTCTGGAGCGCGTTTACGCAGGATTGCGGATTGCCCGCCTGGCTGCATTTGGCCGACCATTCCGAGACCATGTACAGGTGCGCGGGCAGGCTCCAAGAGGCATTGGGTTCGAACATATGATCCTGCAACGTGAAGTCTTTGGCATACGCCCAGTAGTTCGGCAGGTCGCGCGCGTCGTGGTAGCCCATCACGTCGCTTTGCTTGCCTCCAGCGCAAGCGGGGGCATTCGGCGCGCAGTTGGTGGAGGCTTTCTCGGCTTGGGCGATGAAACCGTCCATTTTTCCGGCGTCGATGTCCGCCGTGGCATTGTTCTGGCTGTGCGGGCCACCGGAGTTCCGGTCGGAAGGGTCGTAGTACGGTTTCACGCACGTGCTGTTGGCCGGATCCGGAACGCACACCGCGGGGGAACCGTTCTGCATCGGTATCCCGTCCGCCCCGGGGAACGTGCCGAAGTAGCTGTCGAACGAGCGGTTCTCCTGCATGATGACGATGACGTGCTGGATCTTCGAGATCCCCGTATCCGCCGCTGATGCGCCGGCCGCCGGCGCCCTGGATGCGGGCGCGCCGGCTGCGGGCGAGCCGGCCATCACCCATGCACGGGGCCAGAAGGCGCCGAAAAAAACCGCGGCGCCCACAAGTGCGATGACGGCGACAATCGACAAGGCGGCGAGGGCGGGGCGCCGTGAAACCCAAGCCCGAATCCGACCTTTGCGACGCCGGTGTGGCCGATCGGCTCCGGACCCGGCGGGCGGACTAGCGAACCTCATCTTGCACCTCACACAGTGATACCCGCAGGCTACTCCTTCGACCGCTGCAGCGGTACCGGCAGGCGAGGCTTGCTCAGAGGGCCCCTCGAACCGTCCGACGAGAAAAAAATTCTTGACAAGAAAAGTTGTCGGTATGCAAAATTGAAGCATGTTGGACATCGAAGTGATCGAGGACCCTGCCGCGGCCGAAGCATCGCTGGACCCGATCCGGACCCGCATTCTGCAGGAGCTGGCAGAGCCCGGCTCGGCCACGCAGTTGTCCGCCAAAGTGGGCCTGCCCAGGCAGAAGGTCAACTACCATCTCAAGGCCCTGGAGCGGCACGGGCTCGTCGAGCTTGTGGAGGAGCGGAAGAAGGGCAACGTTACCGAACGCGTTTTGCGCGCGACTGCGGCGTCGTACCTGATCTCGCCGGTGGCACTTGCATCCGTGGCACCGGACCCCCGACGCTTCTCGGACCGCTTTTCCGCCTTCTGGCTCCTGGCCCTTGCCGCCCGGACGGTCCAGGAGATGGGCAAGCTGATAGCGGGCGCGGCCGCAGCGAAAAAGAAGCTTGCGAGCTTCGCGATCGACGGCGAAATCAGCTTCCGCTCGGCGTCGGACCGCGCCGCTTTTGCCGAGGAGCTCGCTGTCGCGGTGACCCGGCTCGTGGACAAGTACCACGACGGCGGAACTGCTTCGGCCGGAACGGCGGGCGGCGCACGCAAGCACCGGCTCGTCGTCGTACTCCATCCCGCACTCAAGACAAATACGCAGCACTCTCCGGAAAAGGAACAGGACAATGACTGACAACCGTCAATTTGAAATTGTGGCCGACACCGAACTGCCCGGCACTCCTGAACGGGTCTGGCAGGCTGTCACCCAGGACACCTCGGCCTGGATGTTTCCGACCGACCAGTGGCCGGCCGTAAGGACGGTGGATGAATACCCCAGCCACCTCGTGACCCGGATGGATGGACCGGGCGGCTGGTTCAACCAACTGGAGCACGTACTCGAGCCGCTCGACGGCGGCCGGGCCAAACTGCACTATGTCCACAGCGGCATCTTCGCGGACAACTGGGAAGAGCAGTACGACGGCGCCAGTAAGCACACCGAGTTCTACCTGCACACCTTGGGCCAGTATCTTGAGTACTTCGACGGCAAGCCCGTGGTCTTCACGGACATCCAGGGCCCGGCGTCGTCCCAGAAGCCCGACGGTTTCGCGCAGCTGAAGAAGGCGCTCGGCGTGGACGGTGTCGCGCAGGGTTCAACGGTTGAGGTGGACCTCGACGGCGTGGGCCGGCTGAGCGGGGAGGTTGACTTCTCCAACCAGCACTTCCTGGGCTTGCGCACGGCCGATGCGCTGTATCGCTTCTTCGGCCGCAACTCCTTCGGAGCCCCTGTGGGCATGACGGTGCACGATTTCAGCGGGAGCGGTGATTCCGAACTGACTGCCAAGGCCTGGGGTGGGTTCCTGGCGAAGGTGTTCGCCTAAACCCTCGACGCGCAGATGGCCTAGCGACGCTGATATTCCGGTGTCGCCAGGCTATTTGTGCGTCGCCTGGCAAATCGCGCGTCATGCGACGGCGGCAGCTTCCTTGGGCGCCTTCAACGTCTTTCGCAGCTGCGGCGACGCGTCGATTTTGGCTTGGGCGTCGCGCAGGGCCAGCACCGCCGTCTCGAGCCGGGCTGGCGCGAGGGTGTACGGGACGCGTAGGAACTGCTCGAAAGCGCCGCCGACGCCGAAGCGCGGGCCGGCCGCCAACCGCAGGCCGAAGTCCGGGGCGACGACGGTGAGCGCGGTACTCGACGGCGTGGGCAGCCTGCACCAAGCTGTCAGCCCGCCGCGTGGACGTTCCACGTGCCAATCGGGCAGGTGCTCGGCGAGGAGCCCGAGGAGCGCTTCCCGGTTGCGCCGCAGCTTCGCAAGCCTTTCGTCCAGGGGTTCGCCGAAAGCCCTGAGCAGCCGGGCCGCAGCCAATTGCTCGACGACGGGACCGCCCAGATCCATTGTTGTCCGGGTCTGCACAAAGCGGCTGATCAAGTCCTCTTCCGCACGGATCCACCCGGTCCGGAGCCCGGCCCAATGTGACTTGCTGAGCGAGCCGATGGTCACTACCGCAGGACTGAACGCCGCGAGGGGCGATGTGCTGACGCCGTCGAGGTTCAGCTCCCGCAGCGTTTCATCGACCACCAGGACAGTGCCCGTCCCTGCCGCCTCGCGGACCAAGCGGCGCCGCTGGAGGTTGGACATGATCCGCCCGGTGGGGTTGTGGAAGTCCGGCACGAGGTAGGCCATGGCCGGGCGTTGATGCCGCATAGCCGCCACCATGCCGTCGATATCCCAGCCGCCCGCCGTCGGCTCGGCGGCAGGCTCGGCGGCACCGCCCGCCGTCGGCTCGGCGGCAGGCTCGGCGGCTGGCGGCATCGGCACCGGAACCGTGCGGGAGCCCGAAGCGCGGATGGCGTCGAGCGCGTTGGGGTAGCTGGGGTGCTCGACGAGGACCTTCTGTTGCCGCCCGGCAAGGGTCCTCAGGATGATGTTCAGCGCGTGCTGGGCCCCGGAAGTCACCAGTATCTGGGCCGCCGTTGTGGGGATGCCCGCTGCCGTGTAGCGGTCTGCGATGGCTTCCCGGAGGGACGGCAGGCCGACCGCGTCATAGCCAAAACCGGGAAGCAGTGCCGGGAGGTCAATCAATGCATCCGCAAAGGCCCGGTGCACCACCTCGCCCGTAGCAGGCAGGGAAGCGTAGGCGAGGTCAAGGATCCCTTCCGGAACGGCCAGCCCCGGTCCGCTCACGGGAAGTGTCCGGTGTGGAATGCCCGTCCGCCCCCGGCTGCCCTGGCCGCCGCTGAGGAACCCTTGTTCGCGCAGGCTGGCGTAGGCGGCCGTGACGGTGGTCCGGCTGACGCCCAGGGTGACGGCAAGTGCGCGCTCGCTGGGCAGCGCGACATCGAGCGGGATGCGCCCGTCCATCACCAAAAGGCGTACGACGTCGGCCAGCTCGCGATAGGCGGGAGCGGCCCCCGTGTTCCAAGCGCCGAGGAGACGCACCATGGCCGTGGGGTTCAGGGATCCGGGCATAAGACCAGTATTCCAAACTGGCTATGGAAAGCAATGCCAGTTTTCGGGAGCATGATTTCATGATGACCCGCAGAATCACCCAGCTCCTGATCGGCCTCGCAATGTATGGCATCTCGCTGGCCATATTCATCCGGGCCGGCCTTGGCCTGGATCCCTGGGATGTGTTCCACCAAGGCGTCGCCGGGAGGATCGGGTGGAGCATCGGCACGGTCGTTGTGGTGGTCAGCTTCCTGGTCCTGCTCCTCTGGATCCCATTGCGGCAGATGCCCGGCTTCGGAACCCTCGCCAACGCAGTTCTGGTGGGTGTCTTCGCTGACATCGGCCTTGCGCTGATTCCCGCGGTCTCGAACCTGGGTGGCCAGATCGCCATGCTCGCAGGCGCCGTGGTCCTCAACGGCATCGCCTCCGCTTGCTACATCGGCGCACGCCTTGGCCCGGGTGCGCGCGACGGGCTCATGACCGGGCTTGCCCGCCGCACGGGGTGGTCGGTGCGCTTGTCCCGGACTTTGATCGAGGTTGTTGTGCTCGGCATCGGTTGGCTGCTTGGCGGATCCGTTGGTGTGGGAACCGTTGTCTATGCCTTGGCCATTGGGCCGCTTGTGCAGCTCTTGCTGCCGCGGTTCATGGTTCCCGCGAAGGCGTCCCAGGCTGCTTCCGAAGCGGTGCCGGCTGCTCCGTGACGCGGAGTCTTCCTGGCGCTCCCGGAATTCCGGGGGCGCCAGGAATTTTCCGTAGCGTCAGGAAATTTCCGTAGCGTCAGCCGGCGGGCTGGGCTGGCATTTCGGGCAGAAGTAGATGATCCGGTCTTCCAACCCCGAGGCCGGTCCCAGGGCCGCACGGCGAATGGGCGTACCGCAGCGAAGGCACGGCTGGTGCTCGCGGCCGTATACCCAATAGCCAGGGCGGGGAAGCCCCCGGACTCCAGGAAGTCCGGTGCGACGCGTGATCCTCCGTCCCGGTCCTAAGTTGGCTTCGAGCAGGACCTTGGCTTCCGTGAGCATCCCCGCGAGGTCCGGCACGGCTGATACCGGCGCCGCAGGATGCACCCCAGCCAGGAAACAGGCCTCGCAGCGGTAGATATTGCCGATTCCAGCGAGGTTCCGTTGGTCCAACAGTGCGACGCCGATCGGCGTGTCCGGTGCGGTCCTCAACCGACGAACGGCCTCTTCGGCGTCCCAGTCCGGCCCGAGCAGATCCGGGCCGAGGTGCCCTACCACGCGGGACTCGTCCGGGGTCGGGATCACTTCCAGGGTTCCCAAGGAGAACCCGACGACGTCGGCCGTCGCCGTGCGGAGGACGCACCTGGCCGTGTGGCCGGGTTTCCTCCAGCGGCCGCCGGGGGCATAGACCTGCCAGCTTCCTTCCATTTTCAGGTGTGAATGGATGGTCAGGGCGCCTGGGGCAGCCTCCGCCGGTGCAAGCAATCGCATGAGCAGGTGCTTTCCCCGTGGCACCACCTCGGACACGGTCCATCCAGCCAGGTCCAGCGTGGCGAACCTTGGCACGCGGAAGTCCGAGGAGCGCAGCGTCTGTCCAGCAAGGGCCTTGTGCAGTTCCGCGGCAGCCCGCCAGATCGAGTCGCCTTCAGGCACGGATCCTCAAACCCTTCGGCGTGGAGTACGCCCCGGCAGCCGCAAGCGCAGTAGCCACGGGGGTGTCCAAGAGGTCGTGGCCGTTGACCTTTTCCATGATCAATTTGTCCACCGCTCCCCGGCGCACCACGCCGACGAGGGCGGAAGCTGCGGCCGTCAGGACGGCGTCGTCATCGCTAAAGGTGAGCAGGGTCTTTCCTCCGCGTTCGACGTACAAAACCAAGGCGCCGTCGACTATCACCACCAAGGCCCCCGCTTTGCGGCCCGGACGGTGACCCGATCCGGCGTCGACGGCCAACGCGGGCCACGGGAGGGCAGCGCCGTAGGGATTGGCGGGATCCGTTGCTGCAAGCGCCAACGCGACGGGCTCGGCTTTGGCGAGTTGGGCATCTTCCGTGAACGAGCGCAATCGGTCCACGGTCGCCGGCACTGCAAACTGGGCTGCTCCGAGGTGCTCGATGAAGTAGCCGCGGCGGCACCGTCCGGCTTCTTCCAGGCGCGCGAGGACCTTGTACATCAGCCCGAATCCGCCCAGGATGTTCTCAGCCATCACGGAGCCGCGGGTCACGACACCGTACCTGTCGAGGAGGAGTTCGGCGGTGCCACGTGCATGGATCGTGGGGTCGAGCTCAGGAGCTGGCAACGCTGACCAGCGGCCAACCGCAAGCGGGGGAGTGGGAGCCGTTCCGGTGGCCGAGCCGTAGCGTCCGCCCGTGAGTCCTGGCGATCCCATCAAACCCGTGCCTTGCGAACGGCCGAGCCTGCTCATGCGCAGGGACCTGGCCCGAGGCGGCCGGGCGGGCTGCTTGTGCGTCGTGCGGCCGCCCGCAATCATCGCGCGGACGGGGGCGAACGTATCGCCGGTAATGCGGCCGGCCCAGACGAGATCCCATAGGGCGGCCACCACGGCGTCGTCGCTGAGGACAGCATCCATGCCGCCCGCAACGTCCGTGAGTTGCCGGAAGAAATAGGCGCCCCCACCGCCCTGCAGGTAATCCAGAAGGCGGAGCTGGGCGTCACCGGGCTCGAAATCAGGGTCCGGGTTGAGCGTCAGTTCCGCGGCCTCGGCCACATGGAGGCTGATCCACCCGTCGTTCCCGGGCAACGACCCGGCTCCGGACCACAAGACTTCGCCTGCTGCCATGAGCTCGTCCAACATGGCCGGCTGATAGTCGGAGACCCGGCTGGACAGCACCAGCGGCTCCCAGGCCGACGCCGGAACGGGCACTCCGGAGAGTTGATCGACGGCGGTCATGATGCCGTCAAGTCCGCGCAGCGCCGGGGTGCCGCGGGAGCGGCCCGCAGAAGGCACGGACACGTTTTGCCAGGCGGGCAGGAACCGGCCGTACGCAGCAGCATCCACGGGCTCCACTTCGGCGCGCAAAGCGGCCAGCGAACGACGCCGGAGCTTGCGTAGCACCTCGGAATCGCACCACTCGCTACTAAACGGGATTCCGTGGAGCGGTACAGCCGGGGATTCCTCCAGCGCCAAGGGCCCTGTCCCTGGATCGGTCAATGCGGCCGGCGCGCTCGGGTGCGGACGGAACTCGCCCTCCACCACGCGGCCGTCTGCTGCCAAGCGTTTCAGCGCGGTACTCACGACTGCGGCACCGAGCCCCAGCCTCGCGGCGGCTTCTTCGGCCGTGAAGGGCCCGTGGGTCCGTGCGTAACGGGAGACCAGGTCCCCGAGTGGATCGTTGACGGGTTCGATGAAGGCGAGCGGCACTCCCATGGGCAGCGGAACGCCGATGGCATCCCGGAGCCGGGCCGCATCCTCGATGGCCGCGAACCGTTCCACGCCGCTGAGGGTCACAGTGAGGGCGCGATTGGCCTTGCTCAAGGCGGCCAGATGCAATGCCGCCAGCTCCAATGCAGCAGGAGGCGCTCCGGGGGCCGGATGCCCCGCAGGTAGATCGGGCGAGGCTTCGGCTCCTTCGGGCTGCAAACGGGCAGCCACTTCTTCGACGCTCAAGGGGCCAAGCAGGCGCAGCAAGTCCGCCACTCCTTCCATGCCACGGACCTGCCGGTCCGGTGCCAGGCGCTGGAGCTCGAGTTCGGTGGCCTCAATGACCTTCGCGTCCAGGAGTTCGCGTAGTTCCACCCTGCCCAGAAGCTCGTTCAGGAGCGTGGAATCGAGGGCCAGAGCCGCGGCCCTGCGTTCGGCGAGCGGGGAATCGCCTTCGTACAAATATTGGGCGACGTACCCGAAGAGCAGCGACTTCGCGAAGGGTGAGGGCTGCTGCGTGGTGGTCTGCACCAAGCGCACTTCCCGGCGCTCGATCGAGGCGGCAATGTCTTTCAGCGCGGGCAGGTCATAGACGTCCTGCAGGCATTCGCGCACGGTTTCAAGCACGATGGGGAAGGAAGGGTATTTCTTGGCGACATCCAGCAATTGCGCGGAGCGTTGCCGCTGTTGCCAAAGCGGTTGCCTTTTCGCGGGGTTCTGCCGAGGCAGCAAGAGGGCTCTCGCGGCGCACTCGCGGAAGCGGGAGGCGAACAAAGCACTGCCGCCGACCTCCGCCGTCACGATCTGCTCAAGGTCGTCGGGGTCAAAGAGGAACAGCTCAGCCCCGGGAGGCTCGTCCTCCATCATCGGCACCCGCAGCACGATGCCGTCATCGGCGGCCATCGCGGAACCGTCCAAGCCATAGCGCTGTTGGAGCCGCTGCCCGACGGCGAGCGCCCATGGAGCGTGGACCGGCATGCCGAAGGGGCTGTGCAGCACCACGCGCCAGTCGCCGAGCTCGTCATGGAACCGTTCGACCACGAGCGTCCGGTCGCTGGGGACGACTTCCGTGGCCTGCTTCTGTTCGCTCAAATACTGGATCAGGTTTCCGGCGGCGAAGTCGTCCAGCCCGCTGGCCTCGCACCGTTCCAGCGCTGGACCTTGGTCCGAGGCGGAGAGTTCACGCACGAATGCCCCGAGTGCGCGGCCGAGATCCACCGGTCGGCCCAGGGAATCGCCTTTCCAGAAGGGGACTTTTCCCGGCTGGCCGAAGGCAGGCGAAACAAGGACGCGGTCGTGCGTGATGTCTTCGATTTTCCAGCTGGTGGCGCCCAAGGCAAAGACGTCACCTACGCGTGATTCGTAGACCATTTCTTCGTCGAGCTCGCCGACGCGTCGGCCGCCTTTGGCAGCGCGCGACGCCGGACTGGGCTCCTGCGCGGACGTCCGGCCGCTCTGGCCGGAGCCGGACCCCGAACCTTCGACCTCGGTGCCGATGATGTAGACGCCGAAGAGTCCGCGGTCGGGGATGGTTCCGCCAGAGGTCACGGCTAGGCGCTGTGCCCCCGGGCGGCCTTCGATGGTGCCGGCGTTCCGGTCCCATACGATGCGCGGCCGGAGCTCGGCGAATTCGTCCGAGGGATACCGTCCTGCCAGAAGGTCCAAGGTGGCTTCGAAAGCTGAGCGGGGGAGTGTTGCAAAGGGTGCCGAACGGCGGATGGTGGTGAACCATTCCTCGACATCGATGCTTCCCAGTGCGGTGGCGGCGACTGTTTGTTGGGCGAGGATGTCCAAAGGGTTGGCGGGGACGTGGAGGCGTTCAATCTTTCCGCTCAGCATGCGCTCCACGGTGATGGCAGTGTGGACGAGGTCTGCCCGGTGCTTGGGGAAGAGCACGCCTTCGGAAATCTCACCCACCTGGTGGCCGGCGCGGCCCACCCGCTGCAGTCCGCTGGCCACCGAGGGCGGCGACTCGACCTGGATTACCAAGTCCACGGCTCCCATGTCGATGCCGAGTTCCAGTGACGACGTGGCTACGACGCACCGCAGCCGGCCTGACTTGAGGTCGTCCTCGATGAGTGCACGCTGGTCTTTGGACACGGAGCCGTGGTGCGCGCGGGCCAGGACCGGATCGGCGCCGCTCGTGCTTCCGGCCTGGGCCATCATGTGCGCGGGTGTCGCCGTTGAGGTCGGCAGGATCGAGGCCGGACCTCCGGCGTCGGGCAGCCCCGAATCCGCGGCAGCCGAAAACACATCCACCGCCATGAGTTGGCGCTCCGCGTAAATCTCGTTCAGCCGGGCTGTGAGCCGCTCCGCGAGACGCCTGGAGTTGGCAAACACGATGGTGGACTGCTTCGACAACACAAGATCGACGATCTTCTCTTCAACATGCGGCCAAATGGACGCTTGCGGCTGCAGTCCCGAGGCTGGCCCGGAGTCGAAGGCGCCTGCAGCCCCCGCGAGGTCCGACATGTCCTCCACAGGAACGCTGACGGTGAGGTTCCAGTTCTTGCGCGACGGCGGTGCGACGATTTCCACGGGTGCCGAGCCAGCGAGGAACTGCGCAACGAGCTCGCGCGGTTCCACGGTGGCCGAGAGCCCGATCCGTTGGGCGGGTTTCGGTAAGAACGCATCAAGCCGTTCCAAGGACACCGCAAGGTGGGCTCCACGTTTGGTACCCGCCACCGCATGGACCTCATCGACGATCACGGTGTCCACCTCGCTGAGCGTCTCCCGGGCCTTCGAAGTCAGCATGAGGAACAAGGACTCGGGCGTGGTGATGAGGATGTCCGGCGGGTGGCTGAGCAGCGCGCGGCGGTCCGCCGTCGTCGTATCCCCGGAACGAACGCCGACGCTTACCAATGGGGCTGGAAGCCCCAGCCGTTTGGCGGTCTGCGTGATGCCGATCAGCGGTGAGCGAAGGTTCCGCTCGACGTCGACGCCGAGTGCTTTAAGGGGTGAGATATATAGGACGCGGGTCTTGCGCTTGGGAGTTTTGGTGCGGGTGCGGGTGGGGCTGTCCTCAAGCCCTGGGAGGGCGTCCGCGGAAGAGCTAGGGGTCACCGACAGGAGCCGGTCCAACGCCCACAGGAATGCCGCGAGCGTCTTGCCGGAACCGGTGGGTGCCACCACCAAGGCGTGGGATCCGGAAGAAATGGCTTTCCACGCACCGTCCTGGGCCGGGGTGGGCGCGGAGAAAGCACCGAGGAACCATTCGCGCGTGGCGCGGCTGAAGCGGTCCATGGCCGAATTGCCAGGACCGCCGTTCCTCGGACCCTGTCGAGGCTCCTGCTGTTGAGGCTCCTGCTCCTGCATTCCTCCATCATGCCTCACGGCGCTGACACTATAAGGGACAGCAGGGGCCAAACCCCGCCGGCCCTACCCCGCTTGGAAAGCCTGGACGCTCAGCAGGTTGATGTTGGTGTTGCTGCAGGCCGTGCGTTGCTGCGGAATGAACAGCGATGCAGTGTCCTCGGGCGGGTAGACCCGGAAGCCGGCGGCCGGCGTTTGGTTGCATTCGGGGTAGTTCCCGGCCTGGGTGTAGCGGAGTTGGGCGAATCCGGCCTTCCCTGGAGCGAGCACCACTTCCGTCACCGGTTGGGTGTCGTCGCGCGCAGCCGCCGCACCGATCGGATCGCCGGAGGCTCCGGACGTGAGTGAGACGCCCGGGAAACCGTTGAGGACGCAGGGCTGCGAGCCGGAGTTGGTGAGGATGAGTTTCATATAGACGCTACCTGCCGCTCCACCCCCGGTGGAGTCGACAGAAGCTGTCAGCGAGTCCGCTTTGCAGAGAGCGAGGCCGGATGCCGTCGTCCCCGTGTTCGATGGTGCGGCGCTACCGCTCGAAGTTGGTGTACCCGAGGCCGAAGCCGTAGCAGAGCTCGAAGCCGAAGCCGACGGTGACGACGAGGCCGAAGCCGTGCCGCTTGGCACGGCTGTGCCCGAGGGTTGGGCTTGGCTCTGGGAACAGCTGGAGAGCAGGAATATCGAGGCTGCTGCCATCGTGAGCAGGAGACCGTTCTTGACTCGCATATTCGTCATGCGCACAGCATTTCGTCGTCATTTGCCGGAGTCAACTCCGGCGCGGCGGTCACGCCGGATTGGCGTCCGGATCGTAATGTTCCGGACGCCAAACCTGCGGACTCGTTACTTGGACACGGACCCCTTGGTGGTACGGCTGCGGAAGAAGGCCGCTCCACCCAGGACCAGCCCCGCCGCCCCGGCGAGCAGGCCGGCCCAGCTGCGCGCCTGTGAGCCGTCGTCGGTCACGGAAGCTGCTTGCTCCGTGGAGACTGAAGCAGTCATGTGGCCAGCACCTGCGGCCGCATCCGCGGACGTGACGGCCACCGACGGAGCCGGGGCCTTCAGCGAGTGGGTGTCCTGGCCGTCCTTCGGGATTTCAGCCCAGTCTGTCTGCCCTTGCTCGCAGTTCTGGAGGGTGGGGAAGTAGACGGTCTTTCCAGCAGTGTCGGGCAGCTTTACGGACAGGACCAGAGCGTCGCGCAAGTGCGGGTCCAGCGGGGCTTTGGCCGTGTAGACGATCTGGCTGGTGCGCTTGGTGATCGATGTGCCGTCGGCCAGCCTCTTGGGTCCGGGCAGCGTCTGCGTCACCTTTTCGACCGTCCAATTGGGATTCACGGTGGGCGTGGCGTCCGTCAATTCCTCCGGGAGGTTGATGGTCAGCTTGGTGGTGCCCGAAGTGTCGCAGCCGTGCGGGACACCGAAGGTCAGCAATGCGTACGAGTTGGCCGTGGTCTTGTCCGGGTTGACGGAGACGTGCGCGGAAGCGCCTGCCATGCCCGCCATCATCAGGGCGGCGGTGCCGCCGGCGAGTCCGGTAGCGGCGAGGGCACGGCGGAGGGATGACTTGTTAATGGATGTTGCCTTTCAACGGGCGCGCGAAAGCGCGCCAAAATGCGGGGATGTGCCCGTCACCAGTTGAAGGGGTGCCGGGCGGAGTCAGGAGGGTACGACGGCGGCGGGCGGGCCGCGTCTGCTGTCCTGCCTGAGGTTCCGCCGCGGTCGGGGGATGAAAACTGCAGGTTCGCTGAAAGCAACAGCCGAGCTGCCGACGTCGGGCCGGAAGATCAGGCGGAGGAGCTGAAGGAGGGGACGGAGCCACCCCTCGAGCTGCCACAACGCCTGCTCGCCTTTGGCCAGGAGCAACGCCGAAGCGGCGGTGGCCAGGGCGTGCCCGGTCAGCATCAACCAGCCCCAAGGAGTGTCTACCTCGTGAAAATGCACTGTTTCAGCACCCAGTGGCGGTGGAGCGTGCCCGGCGGCCAGATGGTGCGGCGGTGACCCCGGAGCCGGGCCGGTAAGCGGGCCGAATGCCGTGAAGGCTTCGTGAAGGACCAGCTGACCGGCTCCCAGAAGTGCGGCAATGACCGGCAATCCGAGCTTGAACCGGGTGGCAAGAGTTGTGACGAGCCCGGTCAATGCGAGGACGGCCAGCAAGACCGGCGCAACGGGAAGGGCGCCGCCGGAAAGGACGTGGGCGCCTGCCGCGAGGGCAACAATGGCCACTGCAAGAGCTGCCGAACGCAAGGCGTGGAAGGGCGTCCGGGCATGTGATGCGCGCACGGCTTCCTCCCTCGTGGCGTCGTGATGGACCGCATAGCGTCGTGATTGACCGCGGAGTTCCGGCTGGTCAACCCCGTCATTCTACCGATGGTTCGCCGCCGGCCCGCTGTTGGATGGCTCGGGCGGCGGGGTCGCTTATGTGGCCCCCATGGACCGGTTATACTGGTGGTGGTCAGTGACAAGACGTCCATGGGATGTCTTCCAGGTTTCCTGGATAGCTGGCCTTTATCTTGGCCGCCCCCAGGGAAAAAAGTAAGACTTCAACTGCGGCTGGACACGGGCTCGAACCACGAGCATTCACGCTCTTCCAGACGTCGCTGGACAGCCCATAGTGCGTAATCGGCTACTTGAAGTCCCCATGACGATGAAGATTCCCAAACGCACAGGATGATCTTCCGGTCCTGCGCGTTGCAGACTTCACGGAGTGCCAATGCAGGCGCCACGCCAGCTTGTACAGCTCCATCTGCCCCCGGGAGCGGACTGCATCATAGGCATTCGCTTTACAGAGGAAAGTAGTGTCAATGCGAGGTTTCTGCCGGTGGATTGCGGCAAAGACCTCGTTCCGAATGGCATGACGGTCATTTTTCGCGTGGAAGCCCCTAGCCAGTTGCGTTCCTTCGCCTTCCAGCCGTGCGCGGAGCGTCAGTCCATCCCAAAGATGGTGCCCGTGATCTTCTCGGAAGACCGCGGAACCGAATCCGAAGTAGATGCTGGCCGCGGATCCTTTGACGGCTCCGTCGAAGTCCAAGTTGCCAGTCTCATCTACATACATGAACACATCAGCCATCAGAACTCACTTCCGCGCCACCAATACCGTTAGCTTGATCTTCCCCCTGGCATAGCATCGACCTGAGAATACCGGATGTCACGCCGCTGGCTCGGGGGAACCGGTCGCCGTCGCCGGACCACCTTGCGACGGCTTGCCTGCCGAGTCCTTGGACTCGGGTGCGGCTTCCGAAAAGCTGCGTGCCGCCCGCGAACCGGCGATGGTGCTTGCCCCGATGCTGATGAGGGCGCCGAGGATCATGGCGGCGGCTTCTCCCGGTTCCAGCAAGTGCAATTGGGAGCCGATGGTGGCGGCCGCCACCGGTACTCCCAATTGGGACGACGCCAGTATTGCCAGTGGGAGGGGCTGGCCGAGGGCCCGCAGGCTTCCATGGACCAGCAGCGTTCCAAAGCCAAGGCAGATCCCGAGGAGGATCATTCTCGGGCTGCCCGCGAGGGTCCGCAGGTCAAGAGAAGCACCCAGCCATACGAAGAACACAGGCCCCAGGAACCCGTCGCTTACGGCGAAGAGTTGATGCGCCAGGCGACGGGGCTCACCCACCGCGGAGACCACCAGTCCGAAGGAGAATCCAGCCAGCATGATGGAGACGTGGCCCAGGACCGCGAGCCCCGAAAGCGCGAAGAGCAACGCCAGTTGGATCCGCAGCTCCAGGGCGAACTTCCGGTCCTCGGACATCTCATGCAACCGCCCGCGGTTGCCGCTGTTCTCCAGCCACCGAAGAAGGAAGAACAAGACCAATGCGCACGCCGCGACGACGGCCGCCCCCAAAGCTGCCCGGCCGGCGTTAGGCGGGTCAACGGCCAAGGGAAGCGCCACAATGCAAGCGATGTCAGCGATCGCCACTTGCGCCGTCGTCGTCAGGACCTT
The DNA here is from genome assembly GCF_030812595.1 of Arthrobacter bambusae. Lineage (GTDB taxonomy): Bacteria > Actinomycetota > Actinomycetes > Actinomycetales > Micrococcaceae > Arthrobacter > Arthrobacter bambusae_B. Next base: position 155,358 of record NZ_JAUSSZ010000010.1, on the reverse strand, counting down.
CGGCCCGGTCAGCCGAAGCGAGTCGACGATAGGCAACACCAGCGCTGCGGAGGAGGAAGCGAGCAGAACGATGTAGAGCGGAGCGTGTCCGGTACCGAAGGCAAAAGCGATGACAACGCCGACGACGGCGGCCAGCACCGCGGCGATGCCGGCGCGAAGCGCCCCGCTGCCCAGGGCGGGCCGGATGGCTTTGTCCCGCACGGGGACATGCGTCCCGGCGACGAACATGATGAGGGCGAAACCGACGTCGGCCACAAACGTGAATGTGGGATCCGAAGAGTCCACCAGGCCCAGACCCGTGCGTCCGATGACGATACCCGCCAGCAACTGTCCCAGCACAACGGGAAGGTGCCATTTCCGGGGCAACGCGAGCAACGGTCCGAGGAGCGCGACCGTGGCGATCAGCGAAAGCTGAAAGAACGACACGCGTTCCTCCTTCTACCGGCGTTGCGGTTGGTTAGCGGTGATTACCGGGGCGCATCAGCCAGTTTGAGCGGAATGTCGGTGTTTTCGTTCGTGTAGTAGCTCGCGCACACCCGGTGGTAGCCATCGGCAACTTGGGCTGGAATGCCTCGGGCAAGGTCACCTTTGACGATCAGGATGGGCGAGAGCTTCTTGCCCTCCTTGATTTTCTTCAGGTCCGAGGCCACGTGGGCGTTGTCCTTCGGTAACAGCACTAGCCGGGCTGCCCGGAGAATGTCCTTGGCCTTGCGGTGCTGGACGGGTGCGTCCTTGAGTGCCGCAACCACGGAGGCAACGACGTCGTCGGATTCCAACAAGGATAAGTAGTCAGCCGCGTTCGGATAGTCCTGGTCTTCGGGCTGCGCCAACCAGCGGACTTCGTCGTTGTTGTCATCAGGCATGCGTTGTGCTCCTTGGCCAGCGGTATCGCCTTGCAAAAGTAGGCGGCGCCGGACGGGGGACCTTGGAGAGGTCCGTGCCGGGACGCCGTCGTCGTAATTCAAGGGCGAGACTCTCGTGACCGCGGGCCATCGCCCAATGGTGATTCGCGGTAAATACGGGCTTGAGCAGCCAGCTTAGCCGCCGGAGCAGCGGTTTCGATGCGCTGACTCGCCAATCGAAAGTGACCACCGTTTCCGGGCCTTCCTGTTCGAAAGTCCAGCGTCCGGTACCGTTCAGGTCCCCCTTCGCCGTGATTGCGAAACCTTCCTCCGTGATCGGTTCGGTGACCGTCAACCTCCAGCGCAAGGTGTACGGCAGCCAGCCTTTGGCGTGCAGGGAGAAGGATTTCCCCGTACCGTCCGGGTTTCCCGGATCCAGCGGAACAACCCTCAGATACACCGAAGGCCACCAGCGCGGCAACGTTCCGGCGTCGCCCAGGATGTCGATGACTTCGCGCGGGGTTCCCGCGACGCGCCAGATGGTGAGGACTTCGTAGTCGGCGTTGCTCTTGGAAGTGCCGCCCATTGCTGCCTCCACGGCGCGGATGGATTGTGGACTCACAGTACTCATGCGGTTGAACGCGGTCAACGGCCAGGCTGCGGCGTGACCTCGGGGTGTTATTCCCTCACGATCACATTCAGCCGTTGGATGTCGTTGTTTCCCATGCCTTGATAGTTCCAGTCCGGTGTCTCTGGCTGGGTCCGCCCGGTGGAATCCGTCGCGCGGCATGCCAACTCGTGGGAACCGGGCGTTGCGATCCATGTGAACGTCCATCCGCGCCACGCATACCGTCCGGTGGGAACCTGAAGTTGAGCCTGCTCCCAGACCCCGTCCACGCAGACTTCCACGGTGTCCACGGTTCCATTCCCGGACCAGGCCCTGCCGCTCAGCTGTACCGGTCCCGCGTCGACGGTGCGTTGCCGCGTGAAGAAATCCGGAATGCCAGGGGGAACCATGAGTGAGCGGACTTTGATCCGCTGGACAGGTTCGCCTGGATCGTCTGCGTCTTTGGCGTAACGGTAGGAGCCGAGCTGCTGGTAACCGTCGAAGCTGTGGTCTATTGCCTCGATGGATCGCAGCCATTTGACGCTCGTCATCCCGTACCAGCCCGGGACGAGCAGGCGGACAGGGTAGCCGTGCTGCGGTGGAAGGGCTTGGCCGTTGACCTCATAGGCGAGCAGGACGTCGTCGGACATCGCTTCCGCTGGCGTCAGGCTCCGCGCGTACTGCTGCTCCACGCCGCCCTGGATCCCGCGGTCCGCGCCCGTGAAGACGAGTTCGACGGCCTCCGGTGACACCCCGGCGTCGCGCAGCATCGGAGCGAGCGGGGTGCCGGTCCACTCGGCGGTGCCCACTCCGCCCTGGTCCCATGGTTGGCTCACAGGCCGCGGCTCCAGCCGCGAGCGGCCGTTGCCGGCGCACTCCATTGTGACGGCCAGAGTGCGGCGCTCGCGGTGGTGGAGGTCAGGCAGGGTGTACTCGTGCGGATGGTCCACGAGGCCGCCGATATTGAGCCTCCACGAGACGGGATCGAGGTGGGGAACGTCGAAATGGACCAGGAGATAGTGCATGCCCAGCGGTGTGACGGGCCATCGGAGCATTTCCAAGGGCATGGCATGGTTGCGAGAAGCCAGTTGGAGTTCTTCGCGGGTGATGGGACCGGTTGTTGGAGTGGCCGGCGCGGTTGGTTGTGGCTCTGCGGTTGGTTGTGGCTTTGCAGCGGGGGCCGGGGTGGCAACAGCGGCGCCTTCCGCTGTGCGGCGGGTGCTGACGCTCATGCTCCCAGTATGGGCGCCCTGGGCGGTGGTGTCACTGCCCGTCGCCCCTGGCGACGAGGTGCGCTTGCGATGGGCGCCCGGGGGCGTCGCGGCGTCCGCCGTCGGGCGGTTGGGAAAGTATCCTTCATTGAGTCGGTCTTTAGGCCTCGCGCCTGGACCGAGCCAGATGAAACTGAGACAAATGAAAGAGGAGTGTCTCCATGAAGTTCCGAGCCCCCCGACTCGACGTGAGTGGGGTTCTCCTTGTTTGGGCTCTGATTTTCGGGCTCTGGCAGCCTTTTGTTTGGTGGCGGGGGATTGTCGCGGCTGTATGTTTGACTATTGCGCTGTGGGGCTTTGTTGGGTGGTACCGGCGTCGTCCTACCCAAGGGCGTTAGCGCAGTTAATTCCGGACGGCTCGCGGTTATCTGTTTTTGAAGAAGTCGACGAAAGCCATTTAGTGCGGTGGTAGCTTGCCGTTATGGCAAATGCCCTCGCGTGGTTCTCACAGTCCGGTGTCGTGCAAGGAATAATCCTCGGTGCCGTGCTGGCGTTCTTGACGGCGATCCTCATGATGAATGCCGTGGGCAACGCGATCACCACCACCGTCAACGGTTGGAGTGCCATCCGCAAATGCGGGCAGCCTGGCAATGGAGTCCTCGTACGGGCCGCCTGCGCCAAAGCCCTTCCCGTGGTCAATGTGTTTGAAGAGGCCGCGTACTGGACCACCACCGTGGATAGTTCGGGGAAGGCTCTGAGCGGCGCGCATGGGTACGTCATGCATTTTCCTGCCGGGAAACTCCCGCCTCATGAAGCCTTCTGGTCGCTCATTCCGACCGATACCGTCGGGTACATGGTGGACAACCCCACTCGTCGCTACAGTGTTGGTGACCGTACACCCCTCGCGCAGAATGCCGACGGCTCAGTGGATATCCATCTCCAACATCAGGCTCCGAGTGGGCGCGAGCAGAATTGGCTGCCCATTCCTTCCGGGAAGTTCAAGCTGATGTTCCGCGTGTATCTGCCGGGTGCGGAAATTCTCGACGGCACGTACCAATTGCCGCCGGTAGTCAGGGGGCAGTGAAATGAACCGCCTCATTTTGAAGTACGGACGTCCCCTATCTGCCGTCATACTGGTGGTCTTCGCCTGGGTCATCTACCGGCGTGTCGCCAACGGGGACGGGATCATTCCGCTCGTCATAGCGGCCGTCGTCGTATGGGCGCTGGGCGCGCCCGCTTTCATTTACCTCTGGCCGCGACTCACGGTCAACGGGTTCAAGCGGGCGATTATCAAGGAAGGGGGGTTCGGTGAGGGTCCCATCCCGGTCAACACGCTGTACGCCACGCCGGGCACCTCTTCACCGTCGACGTCGCGCGGGAGCCTTATGGCAACAGGCGCCGACGACTTGCTGTACGTCGGCGGCTGGCTCGACTTGGGCAACGGGCCGCAAGTCCTCCATGTACCGGATATGGCCGGGCGTTACTTCAGTGTCCAGTTCACCGACCCGTCGAAAAGTACAAATTTTGCCTACGTCGGGACGCGCACGACCGGGACCCACGCCGGCGCCTATGTCCTCAGTGGGCCCGGCTGGAAGGGAACCGTACCAATCGGCATGGCACAGATTTCTTCGCCAACCCGATCCGCGCTTGTCATTGGCCGCGTCTTCGTCGAAAGCGACAGCGATCTTCCGGCCGCTTACGCGCTGGCGAAGCAAATTCAACTCACGCCGCTGAAAGAGTAGCGGTCGACGGGACCACGCCAGGAGGAAATCAGAATGTCTGCAACGCTCAAGCTGTCGCACCGAAGCATCGGGATGGAAGTCCGTCGCGGCAGCCAGCCCGCGGGCTGGTTATCGACGGAAGGTGACGTGGATGATGCCGCTTTCGGCGGTTTCTGACGTAACGGTGTAGTTGCTTTCCAGACCCCGGAGATCGTCCCAAAGCCGTATTCCGTTGCCGGTTCCATTACCAGTTCCGCTACCAAGCAGGATCGGTGTGATTGCGACATGCAACTGATCGACGAGTCCGGCCTTGAGGTAGTCGCGCACCACGGTGGGCCCCCCTCCGATGCGCACGTCCTTTTCACCGGCCGCGCTGAGCGCCCGTTCAAGCACCTCTTCAGGGCTGGCATTGACGAAGTGGAAGGTCGTACCGCCGGTCATCGTGATGTCAGGGCGGGGCGTGTGGGTCAGGACGAACACCGGGACGCGGAAGGGAGGCTCGTCGCCCCACCAGCCCTTCCACTCGGGATCATCGGGAAAGTTATGGAACCCGAACATGCCGGCACCCATGATTTCCGCTCCGACCCCTTCGAAGTAGGCCGCTGCGTATTTGTCGTCGACGCCGGACGTTCCTTCGCCACTCGTGTCATGCAGGACCCGCTCACGGAATGTGCGGGTGGACGTGTAGGCATCAACCAGGCGGCCCCAGTCCGACCCGAACGGATTCTCCGGCGTTGCGTCCGTCGTCGTAGCGAAACCATCCAGCGAGATATTCAGGTCAACTCGAACAGCCATGGTGAAAGGTCTCCTCGGATCAGTGTTTGCATTATGCAATCACCATACTGGTGCTGTTTTTCGCTCGCAGCAGCATCCAGTTGGCAAATGCTCGTGTTCAAAATCCCCTCGCGGCTACAATAAGTCATATGCCGGACATTGAGCGTTGGCCCACCGGAAGGTTGCTGTCGACAGCGGCGCGGCTGGTGGAACACGCTTGGGATGAGAATCTCCGGGCGATCGGTCTCACCCACGCCGGTGTTATTGCGCTGGAGGTCCTTTCAGCCACTGGACCCATCACCCAGACCACACTGGCGCAGATCGTCCGTGTGCAGGCCCAGACCATGGGGCAGACCCTCACCCGGCTCGAGGCGCACGGCCACGTAAGCCGCCGTCGAAGTTCCGAGGACCGCAGGATATACGTCGTTTCGCTGACCGACGCCGGCAGGGAAGCCCTTGAACGGGCAGTGGAATCGGAACAACAGGTTCTCGCCCAGGTATCCATAGACACGTCGATGTTCAGGCAGGAATTGAAAATAGTCGTGCGCGAGCTGGCAGGCGGACAAGAACCAGCGGGAGACGGCGCCGCTGTCGCCTCCGCGGCAGGGGAAGACTAGTCCCGGAGCCAACGGGAAACGGTCAGACGGCCTGGAAACGGTCAGACGGCCTGCTCGCCGAGGAGACCGGGATCGTCCTGGGAATCCTCGACAGAATCCTCGACGGTGGGCAGTTCAACGCGCGCAGCGCCCTCACCCCGCGCAGCCAACTCGTCCAAGACCGCGCCGTACCAATAGTTAACCCCGAACCCGGGATCTCCCACGTCGAGCAGCCTGAAGAGCGCGTCAGCCAAAAAGTTGAGCTCGGCGACGGACAACTTCGCAAGCCCGTCGACTGGGTCCAGTTCGCCCTCCAAGCATGAGGCAAGCAGCGCGTTCACAGGGCGGCTCCAAACTGGAGGCCAGCCACGCAAGAAAAGCGGGAACAGAAGGGGGTCCGGCGGGTCATGGGGGTGCTCCAGGGAAAAGTGTTCCGAGGGCCGCTGCATAACCCACCTTGATAGTATCGATGCTTCGAGGCGCCCGGCAAGCGTCGTTGGAAACACAGCGTGAACACTCAAGGGCGCTCCAGTCATCCCCGTGACGACAGCACGCCGGCCCACCAGGGCTAGTCGGGCTGCGCTACCCGCCTATGTACGACATCTCGATCTTGTGGGCACCGTCTCGGGGAGTGCGGGCGCCGCGCAGTTCCGAGTAGCGGTCGGTGCGGCCGCCCCAGAGGGCGGACAACGCCGTCGAAAGCTCGACGTCGGACGCGCCGCCCCTTAAGAGCGCCCTAAGGTCCGTGCCGGCCGTGGCGAAGAGGCACGTGAACAGCTTCCCGTCGGCGGAGAGCCGGGCCCGCGTGCAGCCGCGGCAAAAAGCTTGCGTGACGCTGGAAATGACTCCGATTTCGCCGCCGCCATCCGCGTAGCGCCAACGATCCGAAGTTTCGCCGGGGTAGTTCGGCGCCACGGGTTCCAGCGGGAACACCGAGCCGATGCGGGCCAGGATCTCGGCGGAGGGCACTACCTCATCCATTTTCCAGCCGTTGGACGCGCCCACGTCCATGTACTCGATGAACCGCAGAATAAACCCGGAACCCTTGAAGTGCCTCGCCATGGGGAGAATGTCCTGCTCGTTCGTCCCGCGCTTGACCACCATGTTGATCTTCACTGGCCCGAGCCCGGCGGCCTGGGCAACGTCCACGGCGTGAAGGACCTTCGCCACGGGATAGCCGACGTCGTTCATGGCCTGGAAGGTTTCCTCCCGGAGGGAGTCCAGCGAGACCGTCACTCGGTTCAGACCCGCATCCTTGAGGGCCTGCGCCTTCTGAGCCAGGACCGAGCCGTTCGTGGTCATGGCGAGGTCCGGCGCCAGCCCGTCGGGAGTGCGCAAACGGGCCAGCATCCGGACCAGTTCTTCGATGTCTTTCCGCAGCAGGGGTTCCCCGCCCGTCAGCCGGATCTTCCGCACCCCGTGCCCGACGGCGATCGATGCCAGCTTGGTGATTTCCTCAAAGGTCAGCAGCTGGTCCCGTGGCATGAAGACGAAGTCCCTGCCGAAGATCTCCTTGGGCATGCAGTAGACGCACCGGAAATTGCACCTGTCCGTGACGGAAATCCGCAGGTCCCGCAAGGGCCGGTGGAAAGTGTCGGTGATGGAAGTGGCGTCCATGCAGCGCCCTCTCAGCGCGGTAGTAGTATCAAGCGCTTGTGCCTCTCCCAGCGTATGCCCGGTGCCGAGCGCCGACAATGGAGGCGTTTGCGGGGTCGACACATGAGGGCGGCGCCTTCCTGACCTTCTTTGGTTTCGGAAAGCGTTTACGCCACGGCGAGTCGCGTCATTTCGGCGTGATTATGCGCCAAACAAGGTCAGGACGGACATGCGGCACGCTGTCGGGCGTCCCTGCCACCGCACCCTGAGCGGCCAAGGATCACGCCGAAGCCCCCCGTCGAGGATTGATGGAATGACGCGTGCACTCCTGGACAGAGCCCGCCGTCGGCAGGTCGGGTTGTCCTAGGACTGAAAGGGCCACGCGCCGGGCGCGGCATGCGGTCTAGGTTGGGCTTGGTGATGGCTGGTCCGATCAGGGCGGCCAAGTTCCCACGCGGCGGGCTTCGGGGCTTTGCGTGGGTGGGGCATTCGAACAACGTTGAGCGGAGTATTGATGAAAATTGCAGTGACTGGTGGTAGCGGCAAGCTGGGCCGACATGTCGTTCGGACGCTTGCGGAGGACGGGCACTGGGTGCGGCCCGCCGGGCCGGGATCAAGAAGATAGTGTATGCCTCAAGTGAGACTGTGCTGGGCACGCCGTTCGACGTCGATCCGCCCTATATCCCGGTTGACGAGGAGTATGCGGCCAGGCCACAAACCACGTACTCGCTCGTGAAACATCTGGAGGAACAGATGGCCATCGAGTTGACGCGCTGGGACCCGGAGCTGAGCATCGTCGGGCTGCGGCTCTCAAACGTCATGGACCCGGAAGACTACGAAGCTTTTCCCTCCTTCGACTCCGACGCCATGCTGCGCAAGTGGAACCTCTGGGGCTACATCGACGGCCGGGACGGCGCGCAGGCCGTGCTCCGTGCACTGGAGAACGGCAAGCCGGGGTTCGAAGCATTCATCATCGCGAACGCGGACACGGTTATGGGCCGGTCCAGTGCCAGCCTCGCGGCCGAGGTTTACCCCGACGTGAAGGTGGTCAAGGACCTGGGTGAACATGAAACCATGCTTTCCATCGACAAGGCCCGGCGACTGCTTGGTTTCGAACCCAAACACACCTGGCGTACCAGCCACTCGTCGTGAGTGATCCGCGGAGAGGGACTGAGGCTACGGGCGGATAATCGGTGCCTGTTCTGCAGGCACCGAAACGCCTATTGCAGCAGAGTCTCGATCTCGGGACCGTTCAAGCCCGACGCGAGCGCGAGTTCCTCGTGCTCCACCCCCGAACCGACAGCCTGGTGCACGGCATGGTCCAGTGCAGCACGCGCTGCCTCCAATTGCAGCTGCAGCGTCTGGACCCTGGCTGATGCCGTCAACACCGCACCCAAAAGGTCACTGATCTCGGCAAAAACCCGCAAGCCGCACCCGCAAGTCCACTCCGGCCATTCGGGTTCCACCGATATCCAGGTCTGTGGCGGCGTTCCACCTGCGAGGCAAAGCGCCATGGCACTCCCACAGTGAAACGGCCTGTCGATCCCCGGCGCTCCGGCAGTGTGCCCGTGACCATCGTGTCCATGAATGACGTATTCCTGATTGTCGATAGGGTCAGGCTCTTCGGCCACCAGCGCAACAGCCTGATCGGCTGTAGCCGATTGAGGGACGGCATTCGATGAGCGCAGGTCGCCGCTGCCCGGGCTTTCCAATACCGCCGTCATAAGAATCTCCCTGGATAGTACATGCAGCAAGTAGCTTGATGAACTATTTATAAGGGACCTTACTAAGATTGTCCAGCCGCGGGCGGGGTCCAGCCGCGGGCCGGGTCCAGCCGCGGGCCGGGTCCAGCCGCGGGCGGGGACCAGCCGCGGGCGGGGGACTATTCGTCGATCGTGTCGACGGCGGTTTGCATGCGTCGCAGAAAGTCGATGATGACCTTGGTTTCCCCGGCGTCAAAGGAACGCGCAACGTCAATCATCCGCGAGTGCATTCCGCCGAGCGTGCTGCGCACCTCCTGGTCGGATCCAGGGGTCGGGCGGAGAATCAGGGCCCGGCGGTCACTGGGATGCGGCTCGCGGCGGACATTTCCGGACGCCACCAGGCGGTCTATCAATGCCGTCGTGGATGCGGACGTCACTCCTAGCCAGGCGGCCAGCTCCTTGGGGCTAACTGAGCGCCCCTGGTGTTCGGCTTCGAGCAAGTACCGAAGCGCCAGTAGGTCCGTCTCTCCCATCCCCATGGAGGTGCGGGTCCTTCGTCGCATCGCAGCTTCCGACGCGCGGTAATCCCGCAGGGCGTTCAGCAGGTCAATCGGACCAGGGTCGGCTCCGTCGGACCCGTACCAATAACCGCCGCGAACCTTCCGCGCATCCATCCCCACGTCATTCCCTCTAAGCAGATAGCTTGATCGTCTAACTAATTCATCGTACGACAAGTCTTCTGCGGTCGTGTTGCCATACGGGCACGGATGACGGTCAAGCACGGACTCGCACCTACAGCGTGAACACCTCGTGCAGCGTACTCTCAGCGACCAAGCACTGAGTCCGCGATCTGTTGCGCGGCTTGGTCTGGTGTGATGTCTGTGGTGTCGATGACTTCGGCTTCGTTGTGCAGCCAGGTGCGGGCTGCCTCAGCGTATGGCTCCAAGTACGCAAGGCGGAACGTCGAGGGACCGAGATCTTTGTCGTTCTGTATGCGCTCGCGAAGCGTGCCCTGGTCGGCGTGGAGCACGAAGTGCTGGATCGGGATGCCGTGCCCGGCGAGACCATTGCTGATTTCCCGCCAGTAGCTCTCGACCAGGATAGTCATTGGCATCACGAGGGTGCCTCCGGTGTACTCAAGCACGCGTCGGGCGGTTTCGACGACGAGCGGCCGCCACGGGTCCCAGTGCTGGAAGTTGTCCGTTGCGGGAAGTCCGGGCCTAATGTCCATGAGCACCTCCCCGACCTTCTCGGCGTCGAGGACTTGCGCGTCGGTCAGCAGTTGCTGCAAGAGCACGCTCGTCGTCGTTTTTCCTGCGCCGTGGGTGCCGTTGAGCCATACGATCATGGGCTGAACTCTAGTGCCACGGGGTGTCCTTGGGGTGGCACCCAGATGGCCGGTCACTTGCCGGGGACCACCAAGGCCGGGAAGGGGGAGATGGCTCAGCTAGTGCATGCGAGTGCGAGACTTCCTGCCGAGTCAGCCGTCCTCCAAGACGAGAAGCCGTCCCGTAGAACTTTTCAACTATCCCAATAGTTGAAAAAATCATGCCCGGATTCTTTCAACTAGTCCCGAACATGAAAGCCGTCTGCGCGCCACTTTCCTCGCCAACAATCCTTTTTAGGTGCAGTCGGGACCGTCAGCGCTTGACGAGGGCCGAACCAACCCTGCAGCCAAGGAAGCGTCCCGACTCTTGACCCTTGTCTGATGTCAAGCTACCTTGACCGCATGGGAGATGACGGCGTGTCGGTGGAGCAAGCGCTCAGCAGTGGTGACGTGCATGAGTTGCTTACCGTGTGGGAAGACTTCAATCGCGGCGAAACCTGGCGCGAAGCCTCAGCCATCGGAGGTGACGAGGCACGGGAGGCAGCAGCACACTTCCTTGCGGAGGTCAGAGAAGTTGCAGCGTTGCAGGCGCTACGGGCGAACGCGAGGGCCGTCGAGCTGCTCACGGCCAGGCGCTGGTACGTGATGAAATCGGCGCGTGAGGCCGGCGCGACATGGGCCCAGATTGGCGAAGCTTTGGGGATTACCAAACAAGCCGCCTATGACTTCTACCGGCGCAAGATCGAGGAACAGGAGAACCATCTGCCGGACCGCCATGACACGTCAGCGGCGCGAGCAGTTCTGGAAGACTAAACGGGCGGCCTCGAAGAGGTGGGTGTGATTCTTCGAAATCTGCACCATAAATGCACCACGAAGCTCCCGAGAATGCAGAAAACCCCCGGCTTCCCGGGGGTTTTCATTGGCGGTGACGGTGGGATTTGAAACCTCTCCGGCGCCTTTGAGGGTAAGGAAAACCTCTAGAGTGCGGGGATTTTCATCACCTGAACTCACACTATTTCACACTGAATGTGGGCAAAATGTGGGCAAAATGTGGGCGGTCCGAATCGGCTGGTCGGCCACACGTCATGTCCAGGATCCCACCAGACGATGCTGAATTCGTTGCCTACGCGAAACCCGAGGAGCCGTTGCTGATCGGTGACTTTCAGCCGAGAGTGGTCGTCTCTTCCACCAAACTGTTCCGCAAGCCTGGGCGTCGCAAGCTTGTTGGACATTTCGCCATGTCGTAATCGGCCAACGCGCCAGTGCGCTTAGCGTCTTGGACCGTTAGGTTTTCATAGTGTTTCAACTTTTTGAGCAACTGGATGTAGTCCGGCTTGGCGTTTTTGCTCAGCGGCCACTTGCTCCATGGTCGATATCGCCAAACCGAAACCTAAGGTGAAAATCCTCATTGGCGGTCGCGGCGCTGGAGAACGCAGTGCGGGCCCGCCGCCCGGCAGGCACCGTGGTGCACTCGGACCGCGGCGCCCAGTTCCGGTCGCGCCGCTTCGTCGATCCCTCCGGCACCACGGGGCTCACAGGATCAATGGGCAGGGTCGGTGCGTGCGCGGACGACGCCGCGATGGAATCGTTCTTCTCGCTGCTGCAGAAGACGTCCTGGACCGTCAGCGGTGGACCACCCGGCAGGACCTTCCGCTGGCCATCACGACCTGGATCGAGCGGACGTACCACCGCCGGCGACGGCAAAGACGGTTGGGAAAACTCACGCCAATCGAATATGAAACAATCAAACGGACCGCGCTCACAGCGGCCTAAGACCCGAGTCAACAAAAGCCGGGCAGTCCCCTTTCCCTCGTGGGCAGTACGGGTTCGACGACATCCTGCGCTTAGTCAACGGCAACTGTATATAGTTACGCCATCTAGGATGCGAGTTGGGTTAGGTTCTGTCTCCCCAGCTTTCAAACTAGGTGCAATGCCCAAGCACGTGTACCGTGCGCCCGCAATCGAGTTGGAGTGACGTATGCAAAAGATTTTCATTAGTCATAGGACCTCCGACATGGCGCACGTGAAGCGTCTTGCCGCAGACCTTCGGGCGTTGAAGCTACAAGTATGGCTCGACGACGACGAGATTAGGCCAGGCGACTCTATAGTCGGTCGCATGAACGAAGGCCTGGAAGGTGCAGCTTATCTAGTTCTCTGCTACTCGAAGGACAGTTTGGATAGCCCATGGGCCAGCCGCGAGTGGATGTCAGCCCTGGCGCGCCAGATGAACGATGCGGGCATCAAAATAATTCCGGTTCGTTTCCCGAGTAGCGCACCTCCAGCAATTTTGGCTGATATAAAGTACGCAGACTTCTCTGCCGATTGGGAAACTGGGCTCCGTGATTTGACTCGAGTTTTGATGTCGTGAGAGTCTATCTACTCTTCGCCGAGAATGAGCACGAGGCATTGCTTCCAATCATATCTAGGCTAAAAGAAGCGGGTTATGAACCCGTGCACCCTGGCACAGTCCTTGTTGGTCAGTCTATAGTCGGCGAAGCGCAACAGGTGCGCGCCTCGGGAATTCCTATAATCCTATTTGCGACCGCAAAAACCATGGGTTCAGAATGGACCGCGAAGTTAGTAAACGCAGCGAACTCCAGCGGTGAAAATCGGATTTTGGTTCTGAAAGTCGACCGTGACGCCCTCGTCTCACATCTGACATTCGGCGAGAGAATCGCCGATTACTCTCTGCATCCTAAAGAAGCGTTGGACTATATTCTTACAGCGTTACAGGAACGCTATGGAACCCCGCCAGTTACGACAGCTGTAGACGACCACCACGCAGCATCGTTAGATGAAGAAGTCGGTTATCTCGATACGTCTATGGAAAGCGCGGATATCGATTCGCGCGCGATAGAAGACTTTCGCGGATTACTACGTGAGGAACTCGAAGACCTGCGTAATCCGACGCTTAGCTCAACGGAGTTTATGTCGCGACTGTTGCTACTCAGAAAGGGAAACCCGACAAAGGCGGCCGCATTACTCTTCGCGCATTCCCCGCAATCTGTTGTCCCCTCGGCACTTGTTCAATGTGTTCAATATTTTGGGGTCTCAAAGGAGTCGGACCAGGACTCGGTGTTGCTCAGCGGTACAATTCAAAAACAGCTCGAAGCTTCCTTCAGGTTCGTGGCCTCGCGAATAGGAAAAAGAGATCGACCTACACCAAACGAGCCTCGCGCAGTTAGCCGGTTCGATTACCCAATGGTGTGCGTTCGAGAAATTCTTGCAAATGCGGTAGTTCACCGAGATTACTCCGATAGGGCCCGCAAAGTGCATGTTAGGCTTTACTCTAATCGACTCGAAATATCCAGCCCGGGAAGTTGGGCCACTGTGAAATCTACAGAAACAGAGCATCCGGGCTTAGGAGGTCTTGTCGGAGAGTCTGTGAGCCGGAACCCCAGTTTGGCCCATGCAATGTCGCTGGCGCGATACCTGGAATCCGAGGGGTCCGGCATTCCGAAGGCAATCAATGATGCATCCCAAAGTGGCGCCGCTGAACCATCCGTGCGGTTCGTGGACGGCTTTACCACCGTTACTATTTGGCCTAACAAATTAGATTTAGCATCTATAGAGCGGCTTGTTGCGTCCACGCGATCGGACTTGAGGCACCGTGGATTCGACTGGGGAGGGGATGTGCCGCTTGACATTCTCATTGACACGCGCGTTAGCGAGCAAAGCGATCGGGGAGCGGGAAGCCGGCTGCGGAGCGCCCAAGATATCGTTTCTCTCGATACACAGTGCATTGTCGTCACGGGAGGCGCAGGGTCTGGCAAGACAACCTTCCTCAAGCAGGTAGGAAGACTGTTGGCCAAGGAGGCTAGCCACATCCCTATTTTTGTTCCCTTACGATCGCTGCGAGTTTCGTCCTCTTTCTTGAATGAATTCTTAGATGGGCTCGAGGAAAACTGGAATCGAGACCTCGATCTGGGTGTCGCGCCGGGATTTGCAGACGCTCTCTTGGCCTCTCGGAACATAACGTTCTTGTTGGACGGCCTGGACGAAGTAGGAGACCCGGCACACCGCCAACGAATTTTGGATCTCGTCGAAGCTCTGACCCAGAAGTACAGGGGAACCCGAGTCATTATGAGCACGAGAACGGTAGGTATGCCCGACCTGGCCAGCCCGACGGGAATGCGGCTTGTCTTGAATGTCGAACCATGGTCCCACAGTGATCTTTATGAGTTTGCCCAGAAATTTTTCGAACGTGCGGGCGAACCGAACGTCGGGGACAAGGCCGGAGGATTTATCAAGGCTATTGGACCTGGACTCCAGTCCCTCGCAGGAAATCCCATGCTGGCAACCCTGCTATTGGGAGGTTTTAGCCAAAGTGGCGTTGTAGCCGCCTCAGTTTACGAGCTTGCTCGGATGACGATCAGCTCGTTGGGGCAATGGGACCGACAACGCGGAATATCCAGCTCACCCCCGCCTCATCCCCACGCACAAAAGGTACTTCGTCATTTAGCGTTAACGAGTCTTGAGCAAGGCGTCAGTTGGAACCGGATGCCAGAGCCGTGGATTGAAGATACCCTACGGGGCCTCCAGGTAGATAAGGGAAGCGGCGCAGACGCCCTCTCTCTGTTCGAGGCGCTTGTCAAACGGCAAAACATTGTGCAGAACGCGGAAGCGAGCACGTCCGACACGCCTACTTATAGTTTCACGCATATTGTTTTCGCTGAGCTGCTTGCAGCTCAAGAGCTAGCACGACGAGCGGATAATGGAGCGTACCTCGTCCGATCGCTTCTACCCTTCAAAGAAAACCACGAGTTTCTCCAAATTTCGTACTTTGCCTCTGAGGAGTGGGCCCGTACACGCCACGATGGAGATGAAGATCTGTTCAACGCCCTACTTCTTGCGACACAACTGGAGCATACCGGTGACGATCGCCTCGCAGCAGCTGAAATTGTTAAGCACTTGGCCGATGCCCTTTGGGTGCTGAAGCCACCGAAGCCAGGTTGGCGCCAAGAGTTGACACGTTGGGTGCGCGATGCCGAAAAAGCGCATGATCCAAGGATGCGTTCGACCCTGTACAAGGTGACGCAAACACTAAACGCAGTCGCTCCGGCAGAGCACGGAGTCGACCGGCCGCCCGAACATGCTTGATCTTATAATCGGTTCATTCTTTGTGCGTGTGTCAACGGCAACTTGGAAATGACCGGTGGTGGCATGTTGGTTTGCCCCTTGGCGGCAGGTGTTTGACCGGTCGGGGCAAGTATTTTTGGACAGGGTCAGGCGCCCCGGGATTGCCGGGTTTCGGGGCGCCTGAGAAGGGTATTTCGGGGTGCCGCGCGCGCGTCAGAATAGTTCGAATTTCAATATAAATGACAGTTGCTTATGCCGGTCTCAGATCCCACCCTGACACTTGGCCGGAAGGAAACCCGCCATGATGTTGCCTTGACCAGTTTTCCATTCAGCAAGGCCTGTCCTACGGATGCCGTCCGGGGCCCTCTGGTTTTGGACCGCGGATCACGCCCCAGGACCTGGTGGCACGTTTCACGCATTCCATCGGGCAGGTTCTGCATCGGTGTACGGTGCGGTCGGAACGGGTGCTGCCCTCCCATATGGCGACTGGCGTTCGGTCCGACGTGGACGGACCCGCAGCAGCACCAGGACGAGACTGTCGGTCGATCCACACCAGCCGGAATAAAGTCAGGAACCCGCGGTTACTTGGTTGTGATTGAATGACCCGATCCGGGACTCTTTGAATTCGTCGAAGTTCTGGAACCGGCTAGCTGGGACAACCACCCGCCCTCTATCGTCGGAACGGCGGTTTCATGGAGACGGTTGGATCTGGACCCGAGGGCTCAAGATTTACACGTACATCTGCGCCATCACTGCCTTGTGGCGGTGTCCAGATCCCGCTCCCGCATGCGCAGCACGTCGTCTCTGGTCAGGAATGGCCTTTCTCCACTGTGCGTTCCTCGCTCAGGCGAATCCGCCTTGTTCTATCGCGTCCAAGGCAGCCAGGAGGGCCGCTGCCATCGAGGGCGAGAACGTCAACGGGCCGTGCCCCTCCAAGGAATGGCTCGGACCCTTGAAGCCACAGTAGGGCAGCCTCCGGAGTCATCAGGCTGAGCATTCTTGCCACCAGCGCAGGGTCATCCTGGCCGAGGGCAGTATCGATGGCGACTTCGACGTCTTCCACGGCGGTCATAGCGACCAGCGTAGACCCTGATCGCCGCTTCGATGAGTGGCCCTTGCCGGGGAAGGCACCTGGGTCATTGCCCACGTTCTGGGGATTTGCCAGGCATCGCTGAATGCCCTAGTGAGGTGACGGTACATTCAATGGAGCGAGACGTCGAGAACTCGGCGGTAGCTCGACTGCTGCGGGCTTGGCCGCCCGTCGCGCGTTTGTCGGTGACGGTCGAAAACTGAGCCATTGTGGCGCCAAGCCTACGAAATGGCTCACTTTTCGACCATCGCTGACAGCGTTGGCCAATCTTCCTGCAGAAGGCAGCCATCACGAAGCCGTTGTGGTGCCGGCGCTGGTCTCCGATCGGCGTAGCGGGGAAATCCGGAGGCGGCTAATATCTGGTGGAGAGGGGCGGGCCAGCGGCCAAACCGATCGACCCCTCCGATATGGGAGCGTCTCTCGCCCTAAGTGTTCAAGCAGCTTGATCACCAGGGGCGTCAGGGCCGAGATAAGCACCGTACAGGTTCCTAGCCAGCGGCGGGCTTTCTCGGCCTTTCCAACGCCATCACCGAAACCCTCAAGCATCTTGGTTGTGGAATCCTCATGAGGAAGGCCATGATGGTGGTGTTCACCGGGTGCCGGGGATCGAAAAGACAAAATCGCTCTCCGGGTCGGGCACTGCATTCCTCCGGCCTTCCCAATACCTGAGGCCGGTCAATAGTTCCGCGAGCTGGTCGGCGTTACCCTGATGCGTAGGCATGCGTCACCCCGCGCGGACACTGAACTATTTGCCGGCGTCGACGGGGGACTTGGGAGCACGGTTTGCTTCGGCAGGGGATTCAGCCTGAAGTAGCTTGAGTTCGTCCTCGATAACACGACGGGCCATATACCGAAGCACTGGGGAGATCCTTCTGCACCCACGGACGTCCTCGATACTATCCGCCACCTTGACGCCATCCTTACCTTGCGACAGGTGTGGCAATGCGAAAAGCGACTTTGTCCTTAATCGTCTTCCGCGCTCAAGCATGTTCCGGGCTGGTTAGTCTCGCAAAGCTGGCGAAGGTAGCGGACAGCGTCCTCGTGGACCCCGTCGTCTTCTGAATACAGACCTGAACGCAGCAAGTCTTCGTCGTTCTGCCCCTCGGGCCACGCCGCATTTAGTATTTTTTGAAACTCGCTTTCTACAGCGAAAACTTGCTTTTCGCTCAGTTCACCAAGGCGCTTCCAGGCGGACATGGTCCATTCGCTCTGAAGTTCGATTTCCGACTGCACCCGCGCTGTGGACCGTGCAATAACCCCTGTAGGGATAGCCTTCCGTGTCAGATGGTAAATGATCCGATGGAGCATGTGTGATCTACCATCCTGACTAAAAGACGCCACTCGTTTGGCGCGCTCAAGCAGCTCACTCGGAACTGCGCCCATGGCCATAAGGTCCGCTTCAAACGCATCACTCTGGGTGCCCGAAAAGTCCGGAAGTGGGATTACGGAATAAGCTCGATTCCATCTGCCGGCTTCATCCAAGGGCTTCCGTGAACTCTTGGGTTTGACATGCAAAACGGTAGCCCGCTCCACAAGGCCTCCCCCCTTTCCGCGCATTGTGCAGGGGTGAAGGAACAGCATCACATGTCCTGTCTCACTCCTCCCTGTAAGTGAGGTGAGATCCACATCGGCGAAAACGTCGCCCTGGTTATGGGGAAGCCAAAGCGGAACTTCCGTGCCGCGGTAGTCGTAGAGTTCGTCGGCAAGGGGAAGGTCTTCCAGTTGTTCCAATCGCGGTGCCTATTCTTTTTTTGAAATGATGCCATAGCTGCCGTCATCGAAACGTGCAACTTCATAGCCGCGGGCGTCATACTTTTCTTGCCACCCCGCAACGAGTGTGTCGAGAACGTCTCGAGCAGATTGCCCGTTCTTGGCTAGATCGAGAAGCGTAGATGTGTTGGACTCGTTGTAGAGGTGCTTTGGGGCGGCGGTGTAGCCAACGAGCATTGGAGTCGACAACCAGGAGGCTGGGCGAATTCCCTGCTCAGACAAAAGGTCCACGAAGGCGCAGAGATGTGCCAGCTTCGCAAGATTTTCGGGGTTTACCCCACCGTTCATCCGCCACTTGCGGATCGCAGGAACGCTAACGCCAAGCATCTTGGCGATGTCAACCCAAGCCATCGCATAGTCGACCGCGAGTTTTTGTAGGAGATCCTTGCCGTCGCCGACGTTGTAGCCCTGGGCTCGCGATTCAATTTGGTCCGCGTATTGAATAGCGATTTGGTCAGTGGCATGAGATTCCTGACGTCGAAGACCGCTTGTCTGAAGTTCGGTTTCACCGATCCAGATGCGGGTGAACGTACGGTCCTCTACCCAGTCCTTGTCTAGGTAACCCGAACTGGTTGAGTCAGTGCCGGTCTGACCATTTGTTTTGGAGTACTTCGCATCGAGAAGACCGGAAGCAGTTTGTTCCCGCCAAATCGTAGTAGTCATTGCATTCCTCTAAAGAGCCTGCGTGCTTCGTCGGTTAGAGCAGCTGAAAAAACACGGTGCGCCGGTTGGTGAAGATCATCGTAGTTCGAGAGAAGTCCGTCTGCGTTTAGAGACTCGGGAGATGCTGGAGCCCGCGAAACGTCCACATCGAGCACGAACATGTGCTCAGGGGCTGACTCTCGATGAAATGGGTGACCTGGCCCGATAACACCCGACCCAAAGAAAGGGCCCAGGTTGAGAACAACTTGCCTTTCTTTAGGTAGAAGGTAGTGCCAGGTCGACCTCATGCCTTTGGCCGCTCCCTCCACCTCGTCTGCAAGAAGCCTTGTCCCCCCGAGAAGTTCCGGAGTAATCCACTTTGCCCATCCACTAACGTCGGACGGCGGAACGGGCACCCGAATTTCGTCCAAGTAACGTAGTCCAGTACGAGTGGTGTATAAATTGGGTACTGCAGCGCACAGCGCGCGTACAGAGTCTTCTATAAGCGGGCGTAGGGATTTGTCATAGTGGCCATATGCCTGTCCGGACATAGCTATGGTGATGGTTTCGGCCGAGATCGCAATCGTGGTTTGGCCGTCGACCGCAGTAGCCTCTAGGACATCCATTGTTTGTTTGCCATGGACCGGCTCAGTTCCTCCGATCTCGATCGTGTGGGCTTCCTGAATGTTACGTCTCAGCACTGGGACGTAGCCGCTCAGTCGCTCCAGGACCTGCGCCTGGACGTTGCGATTTTCGAGTGTTGGGGAGTATCCGAACCTGATCTCCGCTACAACCATTGCCAATGGTGCTCTTGGAAATATCTCGCTCATATGGGGCTGTTCTTTCCTCTATAACTTCGAGTGTAACTACAACTGTAACCTCCACTGATGCTTCTGAGTACCGCTCTCGCTGGCTACGCTTCGAGAAAGCCGATGTGCTCGGGTTCTGTTCGGGCCCGCGGATGGAGGAAGCGCATGCTGGCCCTCTTCCGCCCAGTCACAGTGCAACTGCCAGAACTTTGCGCTTCTAATGTCGCAAGGTCTGTTTGCGAGCCAAGGAAGTCGAGGACGCCCCGACCTTCTGTTTCCACTTAGCCGTTACGAGGAAGAATGGGAGGCCTACTCGGAGGACATTACTAAGTGCGATGCGCCGCCAGCGGACTTGCAAGGCAACCGGCGTGCGCATCGTACGGTCCGCGAATTTCTCAGCGTGATCTCACCACGCCCCCGAAGTGGAGCGGCCTTGCTAGATGGGTTCATGGCAATCCGGCGCACCTGCCGATTAGAACCCAGAGGCCCTCGGACAAGCGAAGCAGTCTAATTACCGAGCCAAGATGAGGAGCACTCCACGGTTAGTAACCAACGCGCCCATTCGTGAGTCCGCAGCAATGGCCCGCGAGAACTCAGATTTGAAGGTGGAAGGACTGCAGCGGTCAAGCCTCAACGGCTTCAGGCGTTCAGGAACCATGGCAAGCAGAGCCTGCAGCTGGGTGCGCGCATGCTGCTCGTCCAGCCGGCTCCGGCCCAGAAGATCAGGAAGCGCTCCAGCCAGAATGGATTGGGCCACCGAAGCATGGAAGTTGAAGTCGTCGTCTTCACGGTGCAAACCTCCAAGCAAAGGAAGATCGTGCTGGTAGGGGGCGAGAATGTCGTGGAGCTGTTGATAAGAGGCTTCAAAACTGGCAATCAGCCAAAGCTCGCTGTCCGACTCCAGCAACGAGGTCCTGAGATCGCTCAACTCGGGAGGGTTTATCGACCACCGCGGCAACAAGCTCAACTTGGCCTCGATCTCCCGAGAGTGCTTGTTCTCGACTTGAAATCCGTCGATAGGTCTCGCCGTCTGCCAGGTGTCTTCCGGCCCCGCTTCCAGAAAGTCGTAGACGGTTTCCCCCGCATGGAAAAAGTCGTATACGGCGCAAACTATTCGCCGGACACGCATCCTCGGTGAAATTTCGCTTAGGACGCCCGGCACGCAGGAACCAAGGGATCCAAGCTCGGCCAGAATCCGTTCCAATGTGCTGATAAGAGCATCTACATCGTGAAAAGGATCCGCCGCGTGTTTGTCCTTGTTTGCGCTGCGCCGGATTTGGTGGAGTTCGTACGCTCCAGCGGCCCATCCTGCGTCATGCAACACGTTGAGGACCTCATACAGCGACTTACCTGCCCAGCTAGGATCCGAACTTTTCAATGATCGCTCCCATAGGGCTGCGGCATCTCGCACTACGTCGCCGAGTTCGTCCTGGTCATAGCCTCGGAGCTGCAGATCCTTTGCAGACGAGAGACTCCTGGCAGTCCCATTCTCAACGT
This sequence comes from Arthrobacter bambusae, assembly GCF_030812595.1. Taxonomy (GTDB): domain Bacteria; phylum Actinomycetota; class Actinomycetes; order Actinomycetales; family Micrococcaceae; genus Arthrobacter; species Arthrobacter bambusae_B. The sequence goes on along the minus strand of NZ_JAUSSZ010000010.1, from coordinate 134,094 downwards.
GATCAATGATGCGCACGCAAACGAGTATGCCCGGTTAAACTTCTACGCGAAATTTTTGCTGGGGGACGGGAAGTCTTCCGCCTACTTCCACTTCCGTACTCTGAACAGCCGGTAATGGACCTTTCGTGAACTTGACGCTCCTGCGAAGTTTCAGGTCGACCTCGGTGACAGCCTATGGTCGTAGGTTTTCGGTGTCGTTCTGATAAGGGATCCCACCGCGAGGCATAGGGGCAGGAGTGCAGCTTGAGGACTAGTTCGTGAGGAAGACAGAGCGACGACGGAGGGCCGAGCGAAGCGTTGGATTGAGTGGCGCAAAGCGCCCTGGTCGCACGAAGGGCCCGTCCAGCGACGATGGACTATCAGAATGACAAGCGGAGACGATTCTTCTACTCGCGCATGACCGAGTCGCGGCAGAGGGCCTCAGCCCAAATTTCCGAGGGAAGGGCCGGAAAGCCCGCCCGCTCGCTAGGAACTTGTGCGGTGCTTATCTCGGCCCTGCTGCCCTTAGTGCTGATCGTGATTGAGAATTACTGGCGTTGTGACGCTTCCACATCCGAGGGGTCGATCGGTTTGGCCGCTGGTCGGTCCCCCTGCTGTCAGATGTTATACGGAACGCATCTCCCGGCCAAGCGTAGGCCTGACCTGAAGACCTTCATTTGATGGGTCGGTCCGGCACTATAACCAAAAGTGCGTTCGCGTACTTCTGGTTATAGAAACCCGTAACCTGCCTCGGGCGAGGCAACTATCAGTACGAGATGCCGAGGTAGGTTTTGGATCCCGCCGGACGTTCCCCACTCGACAACGCTGCCCTCGAAGATGACCGACCGGCCACAGCCAGGTTAATCCCGGAGGGCACGTCGCCTGACGTCGCCGACAAAAAGCCTGGAAGGATGCTCGAGGATTCGGTTTTGCTTCCTCGAGAGGAAGCATCAACTCCGCGTGGTACTGGCCCTCGGTCGCACCTGGAGTCATCTAGTTCTGTGGCAACCGCGGTCGCTCTGATCTAGGGCGATAGACGATCGGAGGTCGATCACCCCTGGTCACAAGGAACAATTGCTCCTGGCTTGGGTTCAATCCCGGCTCATGGGTCAGCTTCATGTTTGTGTCGTCGCATTCGCTCGGACAATTGGAGCTTCCGCGGCCCGTGAGGACTCGCACTTGGGACGGTGCTAGCCGGGTCGACCAGTGATTCTTGTTGGAGTTGCTTTCTAAGCCGAGGTCCCGTGACGGGTCATGTTCCGGTTTCACCGGTCTGAGGACCAGTTGTCCTGTGGGTTCGACGGCGATGAGAACTTGATGCCTGTTGGCCAAGGCTGAGCCAATCCGACACGATGCAAGACCGGGCCCGAGTTGGGAAGCCAACATAACGCGAGTTGGCACGTGATCGACATCTCGACAAGGCAACGCTTGACGGGTCGGGTTACATGGTTTCCAGATCCCGGGGGTGGATCCAGACGCCTAGGCGGGAGAACTCGACCGGGGTGCCGGACTTGATTCTGGCCAGCCACCGATCGGTGGCGTTCGGCCGGATCGTGACAACCCATTCTTCGTCTAGTGGCATCGGTTGGGTCCAGGGAGGTTTGGGGATTCCCAGGCGTTCGCATTCGCGGCCGACGAGCGCGGCGAGCAGTGTGTCCCATCGTAGGGATCCGGTGGAGTGTGGGGGTATGAGGAAGTCCTCGTAATTCGCGGGTGATGTCTGGCGGAAGTCGTCGATGGCGGTGACCATGATTCGGAAGGCGAAATCTATGTCTCCGTTCGCCAGTTCACGGCTGATGATCTCGGCGGTTCTTCGCGAGCTCAGCCGGTGTTCGTCCGTCATGGCCATGATCAGACCATAACCAAGACCGGGCGCTGTCTGGAGTGCACGTCTCTAGCCGCGGCGGTTGTTGGCGCGGCACTAGCTGGCTGGGGACGGCCGGTCGTTCGCATGGGGCATTCTTACGGGGTTTGGTCCGATGTGGTCTCGGGCTCCGGACCAAGGGGGCGATCTGTATGGGTCCGAGGTCATTTGTCGTCTCGTCGGTGGTATTCTTCACGTCGCGTTCATAGTCCGCGTCGAGGATGGCCCGGATGCGAAGGACCTCGTCCCTGGTCAGGATGCGTTTCTTCTCCGCTGGGCTGCCGCTCTTTGTCGAATGATCCGAAGCGGTGGCAATTGGTGTCGTCAGATATCCGGTCCGAGGAGAGAGTCAACGTTTCGCTGCGTTTATCCTGGTGCGGCTATGTCAGTGCCGTGGGCCGATACGTAGCTGTCGCTGTTTGACCTTTTATACATCTTTATACCTTTTATATCTTTTTTACTTCCCGGTCCTGACCGGCCGTGAAAATGCCAGCCTCATGGCCAGATACGCGGCGGAGGAGGTCTCGGGCTAGCCAAAGAAGTGCGCCGTCCGGGTTGCCTCCGTTTGTTACGTCACGAGCTTGAGTGGTCGTTCGCCTAGGTGGACGGTGATTTCCTGGCCCCAGGATGCGGTGAGGTGGTCTTCTTCCATGCCGTCTCCGAAGACCACGAGTTGATCGGAGGTCACGGTGATCCCGAGTTGTTCTCCCGGGTCCAGGGTGCCTTCGGTCAGGGTGGCTCCGGTGGTGGGGGATGGCCAGGCTTCCCGGACGAACCATGCGAGCCGGGGGTCGGCCGGTGTGGGTAGGTTGCGTCCTCCGCGTTCGAGGGCGATGGATGCGCACCAGCCAGTTGCGCCGGTTCCGGTGGAAACGATAAGTCCCGAGGAGGATTGGCGTTCCGTCTGCCCGTCCGGGGTTGTGAGACGGTAACGGGCTGATTGGTGGGAGGAGTGCCCGATGAAGACTTCGTTGAGTCCGGAAAGTTCCTGTCCGTCATCGAGACGTGCGGTCACGGTGGACAGTTCCTGGCAGGATAGCCGTTCCGCGGGCCGGTCGGGTGCGGCGGCCTGTAGCAGTTTGGCGGCTGTGTCGGGGCTGTGCCGGACGAGCACTCCTGGGTTGACGCCGGGCTCCGGGTTGATTCCGAGGACGGGCTGGCTGGTGAGGTATTTGGCGGTGTTGGCCACGAGGCCGTCTTGACCGACGACGGCGATGACGTCCTCGGGGGTGAAGAGGAAGCGGTTGAGGTCGGCGCGTTCGACGTCTGCGTGGCGCCATTCGGCCGGTACTGCGGCGTGGATGGTTGTCAGGGCCGTCGTGAGGCGGTCGTGGTGGTATTGGACTTCCTGGATGGTGCGGCCCCGGGTGCGGAGGAAGAATTCTGCTTGGCCGCGGGTGGCGTGCCGGTCCAGGAGTTCCTGGAGTTCGGTGCGGCGGTGGACGATGACGAGGCGGGAGTTTGCCATGGCGGGGTCCTATTCCTCAATGCTGCCGGCGGGCTCCCGGAGCAGTCCTGCGAGTGCGCCGCTGAGGAGGTCCGGGGTGATGGTGAGGTTGCCGATGTTGGGCAGTGATCCGGCGGCTTCCCGCAGGGCCAGTGCCAGCAGGGTGGTGTGTTCCACGCCTTGGTAGACCTCCATGGTGGCGGCCTCGCGTGCGGCGTTTGCCTCCCCGACGAGTCGGATGTGGTTGGCTTCGGCGGTGGTGGTGATGCCTTGGCGTTCTGCGGAGGCTTGTGCCTGGATCAGTGCTGCGGCGGCTTTTTCTTCGGCTTCGCGTCGTGCGTTGGCGCCTTCCTGTGCGACGAGGTGTTCGCGTCGGGTGGCCAGCTCGATCTGGCTTGCCATTTCGTTTTCGGAGATGGTGCGTTCGCGTTCGACGGCGACGGCCCGGCGTTCGTAGACGGCACGGTCTGCCTCGGCCTGGAGTTGTTCCCGGACCGGGGTCTGCAAGGCGCGTTCGACGTCGGACTCCGGCCGGACTGCCAGGACCTGCACCCCGAGGATCTCGATGCCCGTGGACAGCAGCCGCGGGTCCGCGCGCAGGGCTTCGGTGAGGACGGTGCGGAGCTGGCTGACGCCGCGTTCGAGAGCTTCGGCGAGGGTGGTGGTGGCGATTTGGTCGATCGCGTGGCTCTGGCACAGCTGTCCGATGATCGTGGCGACCTGTTCCTTCCCGGTTGCGGGCGCGGAACCTGCCCCGGTGCCGGCCGGTTGGAGCCCGAAGTCGAGCCTGGCGGACACGGTCACGGGGTCGATGAAGCGGTAGGTCACGTTGGCCTGGACGCTCACGTTCTGGTGGTCGCGGGTGATGGCGTGGAAGAGCGTGGGCAGTTCCTGGTCATCCACGGGGACCTCGCTGAGCACCGAGTTCACCGGCCGGTACCAGAACGCCTGGCCCACGCCCTGGTGCCTGACATTGCCTTTTTGCAGGTGCACGACGTAGCCGGTGGGGCTTCCCAGAAAGTGGTTGATCCAGGGGTAGCGCTTGATGTTGGCCATGGGATTCTCCTAAGTCGAGCCATTTTCTCGTCGAATTGACGATAATGACACGGTAGGCCCGGCTCTTATTTATTGTCAATATGACGATAAGTAACTAGGATGTGGACATGCCCAAGTCTTACCCGGCGCCTGCGCGCTTCCCGGTGACAGTCGACGTCGTCGCCCTCACCGTGCGCGATGACGCCTTGAACGTCCTGCTCATCACCCGCCTCATCAAACCCTTCCGCGGTGCACTGGCCCTGCCGGGCGGGTTCGTCCTCGCCGGCGAAGACCTGATGACCGCGGCGGGGAGGGAACTGGCCGAGGAAACCGGCGTCGAGCAGATTCCGGGGCATCTGGAGCAACTCGGAAGTTACGGGCCGCCCGGGCGCGACCCACGCGGGGATGTGCTCACCGTCGCCCACCTCCTACTCGCGCCCAACTTCCCCGTCCTCTCCGCGGGAAGCGACGCCGAACACGCCGCCTGGTACCCGGTCAGCCAGGTGTTGGATGGTGACTTGAAGCTCGCCTTCGACCACGAGCGGATCCTCATGGATGCCCTGGAACGGGCAAAATCCAAACTCGAATACTCACCGCTCGCCGCAGCGTTCTGCGGCGATGAATTCACCATCGCCCAGCTCCGCGCCGTCTACGAGGCAGTGTGGGACACACGTCTGGACCCTCGGAACTTCCACCGCAAAGCCACCGGCACGCCCGATTTCCTCGTGGACACCGGGCGGACGACGGTAGGCGACACGGGCCGCCCGGCCGCACTTTACCGGCTCGCCGAGGCAGCCCGCTCGAGCACCGGCCAGTCATCACGAACGGTCCTCAATCCGCCACTCATGCGCCCATAGGGTTGATCGAGGACCCGAACATCGTTGTGCCGCCTTTATAGCAGGCCCTTCGGTCGCCCTGGGCGAGGTTTTAGCCGACGATCTCAATCGCCTCCGGGGCTTCGGACTGCCAATCCACACTCAACTCGGGTGGTGCGACTGCCGGGCCGCGTGAAGTAAGGACGAACTCGTTGTGGCGGTAAGGGAGATGGTCCTCCTTTTCGACAACGGATCGTTTCCGTCCGAAAACTCTTCATCCTCAAGCTCCTCGCCCTGAAGCCTCTCAATAGTTGCCGCGAAGGACTCTGCAGTCTGCGGGGTGAGAGAATGGACCTGGCAAGCGAATTGCTGACCGGCTGGATGAGGGGCCGATAATGGCTATGGATTTCCGTGTGACTGTCCCAAATAATGTGATCGTGACGGTCACCGTGGAAGCAGCCCTTGAAGAACCGGTCACCGCACCGCCAGAGAATCTGGCACTTGACAATGTCCGCCTCAGCGGCAGCAAAGTGAAGACGAGCTTCTACCAGTACGAGGACGAAGCGGGGCGTATGAGGGCCGCCTATCTTGCCACGCAGTCGACTGGACAGTTTCGTTCGTTGTCTGATTTCATAAGCTTCGCGGTGCTAAAGATCGTTGAGAGTCAGGAAGGGCGCTGTGACGCGGGCCCGAGTGTGGTGGGACTCGATATCCGCCCCGGCGGCAGCAAAGTGAAGACGAGCTTCTACCAGTATCGGAACGAAGCGCGGCGTATGAGGGCGGCCCATCGTGCCATGCAGTCGACTGGGCAGGTTCGTTCGTTGTCTGATTTCATAAGCTTCGCGGTCTTAAAGCTCGTTGAGAGCCAGGAAAGTCATTACAACGCAGGAAAGCAGTGGCCGCCAGTAAAGGCCAGGCAGATCCGGCGTGGAGCGCCCCTCCAGTCCTGACCCCCTTGCTGCAAAAGCCGCCCATGCCTGTTCAAGGATGCGCTGTCGGGTGATGTCCCCACGGACACTTGTTGTTCCTGTGCGACGCTTTGCAGCTTAAGGCAGGGGCGGTCACGTTCCGGCCCAGACCGCGCTCGTCCACGAGGTCGAGCGGGCGCAGATCCGCTCCTGGATGGCGTAGCCCGGCCCGTCGGATCAGTCCCTTCATCTTGGTGTGTGAAATGGAGTGGAGGCCTCGTCCACGACCAGCCGCAGGCGTTCCTCGAAGGCTACACCGAGCACGAGTGTCTCGTCCTGAGCCTCGAGACCCTCCAGCATCGGGCGGCGCACCTCTCACTGACGGATGGACCCCAATAGCGCGAATATTCACATGAGTTGAGACCTTCCGGTTTCCGCTGGTTTTGAGGACTGGCTTTGGGCGTTTTTGGGAGTGTTTGCATTCGACAAGCTGTCATCGCTCGGTCAGTGGAGGGAATCCTCTCCGCAAAATCCGCGGAAAATCAACGTTTTTGGGCAGTTACCGCCGATAAGAAAGATTATCGGCGGTAGCTCTTGAGGGTGCGTCGGATGGATTTACATATGCCCTTGGGGTATGGATTGCGCCTCTAAGGAACGGGGAAAAATTCGCGTGAGCTCGCAGATCGGGCATGCTTTGAACTGCCCCCCGGGGGCCCATCCCATGTCAAAAACGAGGCGCACCTCAATCCCGCTGTGGGCTGGATCGCCTCCGGCGTCCAAGGCACTGGACTCGAACCCGAGCTGAGGTTGCTTCAGCTCCGCCAAGTCCTTCAATGCACTTGACTGCCTTACCTTGGAATCCCGCGTCTCTTGCATAGCCAGCGCTCTCGACGGGCCATCGCTGCGCTCGGAGCAAAGCAGGAAACTGTGCTGCGCAAACGTGACCTATAGTGCGACGGGACGATGCGCGAGGTCGTGCTCCCTTGGAAAGAGCGAAGTGGCCGACTCCGCAGGTGATCCTTCGATGGGCTACGGCTTTCGACTCGCAGAACCGGCATCCGCCCGCTCATCCCAACTTGCTCGGATTCGAAGCGCGGCAACGATGCTGGACGACCAGCAGCACCGGCGGGGCAACGGCCTGAACAATCCTCGGGTTCGCGCCGGGCAAGTGTGGGCGATAGGTTGTAGGTCCCCGAGGTTAACGTAAAACCCGGTGATTAGCTTCGTTTCGGAGTTCTTGCAACATCGCCATCCGATCGCTCGATCCCTCGGATGTAGGTGATGCCGAAAGCGGCGACTTGGCGAAATTGTTGGCTGCGTGTCCCGAGCTCGTACTGGCTCCCTGAGCCCTTCTGGAAGATGTCCAGGCCGCGTCCGAGGAGGATCTTCCAGCCATTGTCGGCCCGGATCGAGCGGTCATGGATGGAGTCGTCCCAGGCGACGGTGAAATGGATGCCTGCAGCCGCGGCGCTTTCTTGGATGTCGTTCAACATGAAAAGCTGACGGCGCTCGACATCGATCTTGTCCTCTTTGGTCACCAAAGTCACGGAGATCTCGTCGGCGGAGTCCTTCTCAGTGGCAAGCAGCGCTAGCAGGTCGACGAGGTTGCGCCCTTGGTGGGGGAGGCGTATGTACGGGTCGATGATCGAGATGTTGGTTGCCCCGGACAGGTAAGGCAGCAGCAGTGTTTTGTAAGACACTCCCCGCTGGTTCTCTTGGAACTCGCGATGCCCTTCGAATAACTGTGGTGCTGGCGCCTGCGCGACTCCGGTCAAGGGGCTAGGAGCGCCGGCATCGGGTGAGGTCGCATTGACGGTCTTTGGCTCGCTCTCGCCGTTCCGGTAGTAGCCGGGGTACTCGTCCTCTTCCAGCGTAGTGACGGCGTGCCACGCGCCGTCCTTGTCGAGGTAGCCGAACTTCACAGCTGCCATCGTGGAGTCGATGCGCAGGATCTGGTCCTTCACACGCTTCCGGCCCTCGATGGCGAACCGGAGGATCTCTTCGATTTCCTCCTTGGTCGCGTCTCCGTGTGGGAAGAGTATTTTCATCAGCCCTGAGAACGTTTTGTGAATGCCGTCGCGGTCGCGGGTCGAGATGTCGGAGCTGAGCGTGAAGTGCCTTTGAAAGCGGTCGGAGTAGTCTGCGTTCCGCATCGACTTGAGCACTTCCGCGATGTAGTCGACGACGAATCCGTAGCCCTCGGAGAACATTTCGCCGCGGATTGTGTCGACCTCCCAACCGGGGATGTAGAAGTGCAGTCGGTCGAGGTAGGCCGAATCGTGATAGCTCTCAGGCAGCTCGTCGAACAGGTCTGAGTGCTTGAGCATGTACGGCACGGTGTGGGATGTGTTGCCAACGAAGACCATCGACGCTTCAGCGCCAAGCGGTTCTACACCACGGGAGAATGACTTGTTAGCCATGTAGTTCTTCATGATGTCGACTAGCGCCTTGTCGGTGCGCTTCTTCTTTCCGGCGAACTCGTCAAAAGCGACGACGTCCCAGTAGCCGACCAGTCCGATGCGGCCGTTGGAGTTGTTAACGAACAGCTTGGGGACGGTGACCTCGCCGCCGGAGATAAGCATGCCGTGCGGCGAGAACTCCGAGAAGATGTGGGACTTGCCAGTGCCCTTGGGGCCGAGTTCGACGAGGTTGTAGTTGCGCTCGACGAACGGGATGAGGCGGACGAGTTGTAGGAGCTTGGCGCGGCGGCCGAACAGCTCGGGGTTGAAGCCGATCGACTGGATGAGCAGGTCGATCCATTCATCAGTGGTGAAATCGAGGCGTGAGGTGGCGTAGCCGTCGAAGTCGAAGTTGGAGAGCTGGATCGGCTTCAGCGAACCAAGTTGCCACGGGGTGACGCGGGTGTCGTCGAAGTGGAAGTAGTCGATGTCGCAAATGCACCACACACCGCCGACGAGGAGCTTGGGGTGCGCGTTGACCGTGGCTGGCTCCGCGATCACTCCCTTGATACCGAGGTTGGAGAACTCGGCCTCGTATCGGTCCTCCTTGTCGTTGAGTGAGACGGTGACCTTGTCTATGATTTTGTAGCGACCGCGTTCGCGGATCGTCGATTTCACCAGCTCTGACTGGTTCCGGTGGACATAGTGGTCAGCGAGAATCTGGCGCACCGATCCGATGCCGGCCTGTATCGTTGCTTCGTCGTCGGAGGCGGCGTACTGGCCGAGCAGGTACTCCAGGACATACGACGGCACGATCGCATTGCCCTTGACGGCCTTGACCAAGTCCTTCCGGACGACGAGGCCCGCGAAGTGTTGGTTGATCTTCTTGTCGAGGGCGGTCTGTTGCGGTGTCCGGTCGATCAGGGGGAGGTCGGTGTCTTCAGTCATGTCAGCTGCCTTAGAAGTCGAAGTCCGATGTGAAAGAGCGCCTGAGCGTGTAGATCGCCTTTTCGTAAATGCGCCATTGGTTCGTGTTGGGTATCCGCTCTTCGAGGCGGAACTCAACGGCGCGGTTGTTGTGGTCGTTGGCGTCCTTGTTGAGCAGCAACTGGACGCTCTGGTAACGGTCGCGCTGCTCGGGTGAGGTCGAGTCGAAGGTCAGCTCGGGCTGCGGATCGTTGGAGATCAGAGTCTCCCCGACGTAGAGGCCGGCACGCAGGGTCCGCGGCTGGATCTTGTCGCTCGCAGGCTCAGACTGGAAGAGCTTCACGACGAGCTGGCCGGTGGTGATTTTGTCGGTGTCCGGCAGCACTTTGACGTTAACGAGGCGAGTGTCGCTCTTTCGCTTCTTGTTGACCGCGAGCACCGGGACGACGATCTCCTGGAGAGTAGCGCCGCCGTGGACGAAGCGCGATCCACCCCCGGCCAGTTTCATGCGGTGGATCGATTTGGGGATCTGTACCTCGATGTCGCTGTCGAGTCCGAGCTGCACAGCGCTGAAGGTCGTGAAGGCGGAATCGACTTTGAGGCCGTGCCCGAGTACGTATCGGCGGTTGGCCACAAGGACGTTGTCGCCTTGCGGTTTCTCCGAGAGGAAGAGGTGCTCGGGGAGGGCCTCGTCCTGAAACAGGAAGCCGTGATCAGCGGTGACGAATATGTTGGTGGCGTTGGCGTTGGCGGCCTTCTTGACCAGGTCGACCAGCTCACCAAGTGCTTGCTCAGCGGCCTCGAACACCCGGCGTTCGGTGCCGGGCTTGTCTCCGGTCGCGTCGATGACATCGTGGTAGATATACAGGACGCGGTTGTTCTTGAAGAGCTCGCGGCGCTCCTCGGGGCTGAGCGCCTTGAAGTCCTCCGCCTGGACGGCGGTGCCGCCGACTGCCTCGAGGATCTTTGACCGTCCATCGGTACCGTTCGTGGGCTGGTCGTCAGCGAGAACGGTCTTGCCGTCTGCTGAGTGTTTGAGGGTGCGGTGCGGAAGGAGTGCCGCCATGCCGAGTTGGGTGTAGCTCGGGAGTACGCCAAGCACCGCTTCAAGGTCGGCGTCGAAACGGTCCTCCTGGCGAATGCGAGAGCCCAGCTCGTCGGCGACCTCGTACCGCAGAGCATCGGAAATGATGACGACGGCTTTCTTGTCCTCGCGGACGAGCTGCTCGATGTAGTCATCGTAGAAGGATCGCTGAGTACGAAACACGGTAGAGTGCCATTCGCGTGCCTCATCGACCTGCTTCTGCCAGGCGTTGCCAAGCTTGTAGACGAACTTGTTGGTGTATCGCTTCTCGACCTGCTCGCGCAGCGGGTCGAGGGGGTGCGGTCCCTCAAAGGCGCGTCGGGCGTAGGTGAACTGGCGGTAGAGCTGGTCGATGCGGAACCAGTCGTTGCGGTAGCGCTCCAATGCCTCGTCGAACGACGAGAACGTGAAGTCGACCGTGCCCAACGCGGACAGCATCTCGGCTGCCGCGTCGATGGCGGTGTAGAGCTGTCGGTAGCCGTCGATCCACGCGCTGCTCTGGCGAGAGCGTACGACATCGGCGACCTCGCGGGCGGTGACCGTCTGGTCGGTGACGGCCCGGGCTAGATCGGCGATGATCTTGCGGTCTGCCTCCTCGAACAGGTCGTCCGCGACGAGATCGCGGAAGTCCGTGACTTCAATGCTCGCCTTGTAGTCCAGATCGTCAGAAGCGCGCCTAGCCAGAGTCGAGAGCGCGTCCTGGCTCCGACGATCGTTGCGAAGGCTCGCAAAGTCGAGCTGGATGTTCTGCAGACCCCCCGGTCGATTGGACTTGAAGCCGTCGATGGCCTTGCGGAACATCCACAAGATGAAGTCGTCGATGCTCGGCGAGGTCGACTCGTAGCCGTAGATGGAGGCGGCGCCGCGCCAGTAGAAGTCGGCGAGTTCATAGTCGACGAGGGCGTCGTACTTCGTGTGCTGGCCCTTGGCGTTTTCGGTGAGCAGGGTGCGGGTTATCTCCAGAAGGCTGTGTTCTTTCTGGCCGAGGACGACGGCCGACATCTTGGCGCGGAGTCGGGCGGTGTCGTCGGTGGATGTGAGCAGCGTCTTGAGGCTCTGGACACGCTTGGCGGCGTTGAAGAACTTGTAGTGCGCTCCGACGACTTCCTCGATGCCATCGGTGGTGAGACCGAGTTCCTGGGAGACGAGCGAACTGCGGTCGGCCGTGAAGACTCCGTAAGCAAGCTCAAGGTCGAGGAGCCAGTTGTCGATGCCGCCGGGCACCCTACGGGAGCGGTAGACGAGGAATTTGTCCTCCGGATTGTGGTGTAGCAGGCGGTTCTTGATCGTGTATTCGTCGTTGCCAACGCGGATCGTCGTTACGCCCGGCAGGTCGAGGCTGTCCAGATCGGAGGCAAATTGGCCCTCCGGGTCGTGCCAAAACACAATCCGGTGGTCGACGAATCGGCGCTCTAGATGGGGACGGATGGCGGTTACACTCATGCGGACATTCCGATCTCGTCGTCAGGCACGAGATTACCCTCGGTGCCAGCGCGCTTCGTGAGGGTGGCGATGACGTTGTCCATGCGGCGCAGCAAGTCGTCGTAGGAGATGATGTCGACGACATTCGAATACTTCCGTCGAATGAATTCGAAGTCGAACCTCTCCTCTGCAGAGAGGTTGCTGTCTCGTCCGGCTAGGATGATCGCCTTCGGGTTGGCGATTTTGATGTCAAGACCAGCGGGAAGATTCGCTGCGTGCTTCTTGGTGATCGCTTTCTCGCCGTCCCTGCCCGATTTGCTCAGGTAGAAGAGGTACTTTTCTGCTTGCATGAGTGTCCCTGACAGCTCGCGGACGGGGATATGGTTGTCGCGATACCGGCGCTTTGATATGAGGCCGCGCTGGAAGGGCTTCTTGATCTCGATGATGTCTACACATCCGTTGGCGTGGACAAGCATGAGGTCGATGTAGCGGTCCGTCGATTTGGATTCTTTTGAGTACCGTTCCTTAACGTGCACGTTATGCAGAACCGCGATGTACTGGGGAAAGACAAGGAGGAACAGGTCGGCAACTGCGCTCTGCCAGTCGGCCTCGGAGTAGCTCTCTGCATCCTCCAGCATCTCAGCCAGGCGTTCGCGAACGTAGGTGAACTTCTCGAGCTCCAACCCGTTCGCGGCCGATATCCGACCATGGGCCGCTAGCCGCTCTTTGGTCCCGGCGCGTTCGCGACGCTCGATGTAATTCTCCAGCCGCCGTTCGGCGTCGGACTTGGTTTCCAGGTATTCGCGGAGGATGCGGGTGACCCGGGCCGCTGCGTAATAGTTGACCTCGGTCGAGGTTGGGAATCTGCGGAGCAGCCGGGCGAACTCTTCAACGGGGATTGCGTCTTCCCGATTTCCCCCGACGACGATCTGCTCCGTGAGCAAATTGTCGATTCGCCCGAAGATGGAGATGTTGCGTTCGGCGACGAACGTTGATCTTGTCAGCCGCACCGACATTGCGATCAGCAAGTCATGCTTGAGGCCAAGGACGTCCGCTCGTATGGTCCGATACTGGCCGTCGAGGCTGCCGATCACGAAACGACGGACGTCTTCCTCGTCAGTGTCTTCTCGGCTTAGCAGGTCCGTTTTCTGGACCGTGAAGACTTGCGAGAGCGTGGCGCGACCTTCGGAGTCCAGCTTGTGGTCCACCCATGTCGCCGACCTAAAAGAGCCTGGGTCATAGACCAAGGCGACCTTCGATCCGTGATCCTCAAAGGTGATCACGTGTCGCTCTCCAATCCGGGGATCTTCTTGAGGGCGACGCCGAACTTCGGGTAGTTCGCCTTCACCCCGTCGTCGAGGTCGATGGCAATGTTCTGTGATGCAAGCGGGTAGAGAACATCGTGCTCGTACTCGTCAAGTTCCACCAGCACCTTGCGCAGCCGGTCGGCTTCCTTCGCGTTGTTGGACCGTTCGGCGTGTTCAAGGCTCGCCTTTAGCTTTGCTTGGAACTCGCGCAAGTACTCGTTGAGCACGGTTGAGACCGTCGACGGTGTGTAGCGGTGCATGTAGATAAGAGCGTTGAACGATCCTTTGGGGCTGGAGAACAGCCAATAGATCGGGCGCTTCTTGTACCTCTGAACGTGATCCTTGTAGAAGGACTTCACAAAGTAGTCACGCAGGTTCTTCACACCCAACGACTCCGTGACGAAACGCAGGTTCTCCTCGAAGTTCTGCTCGCCGAACGCGACCCGTAGGAACTGGCGGAACCGCTCCACGATGTCGTCCTCGAACCAGTCACCGTCAACGATGGGGATGACGTTGTCCGCATCCGGCACGAAGCTCGGCGTGGGGACCTTGGCCAGGTAGTCCTGCAACGTCGCGCCCTCGTCAGCGGCGATCAGGCCCGATTGGTCAACGCTGTAGCGCCCAAACATGCAGCCAACTGCGTAGGAGACGAGGCTGGCAACATTTTCCCGTCCGAAGGCGTCATCGGCTCGAATTGAAGCGCTCACCAAGCCGGTTGGCCGTTGCACTGCTGAGTTGAAGGCGCTTATCCCTAGGCCAGCGGATGAGCGGAAGTGCGATTCGATGGTGCGCTCCAGTTCAAGGACCCTTTCTTCTCCGTCGATGAGTCGTTGGCGCGCCAAAGCCAGAACCTCCCGCAGTTGCAACGAGACTGATGTCCTTTGGAAGGCTCTGCCATCAAAGGTCGGCGTTGTCTCATTGAATGCCCAGAGATCACTGGCAAGGGCGATCGCCTCGTCGACATAGGTGGTAACCGCGTCCGCGTCCCGGGGCTCGACCACCGGAATACGTCCGACGGGACCTTCGTGGTAGTCGAGTGTTGGTGAGATGGAGTCAATAAGGGCGGTGGCAATCGGGGTGTTCAAGTAGCCGAGGAGCCACTTCAGGTCACCCGCACGCTTCGGGAACAGCATTGATCCCTTCGACTCGAAGACAAAGCCGGCCGGCGAATGTCGCATGGCGAACTCACCTCCCAGACTCGACCAGGTCGCCCCCTCGCGAAAGTAGTAGGCCGGATTGCGGATGACCGAGCGCGGTTTGAAGTCCAGGAGCCTCCGGCCATCGCTCTCCCAATCGATGACTAAATCGTCATTTCCCGCCCAACGTCGTGGAGTGCCCCCTTTCTGGACTGGGAACCACCGGGCTCTTGATCGAGCTGAGTCATCCCGACTGGTAGAAGATCGATCAATGCGCGAAGCCGAAACTTCCCACCACTGACGAAGGAATCGGGCATTGTCGCCGGTAGCGAGCCCCTGGCGAGTCACTCCAAGTGTTGAGAGCTGCGGGAAGTCGCGGTACATCGCGAGCTCGTCTGGCCGCAGCCAGTAAGCAAATGGACTCCCTTCGATGTCTAGGAACGAATGTTGGCCGACAACGAAACGTTGATACGTCGGATCGAGGAAATACTTCTCAAGCGTCTCCCCTGCTCGCACTTCGAGAGCGCGTTCAAACAATTTCCGATAGGTGGCCGCGCCATTCACGCCGGGCGCAGACCGCAAGGCAACAAATGCAGCTGATGCCCAGTCGGAGCCGAAAACGCCGCGACCGAAATGAACAAGGCTCGTCACGGCGTTCTCTGAAAGGAAGCTGTGACGCCATCCGGCAAATGATGACTGAAACATCCAGCCATGAGGAGCAATGACGCCCCAAGCTCCACCTTCGACGCACAAAGCGGCAGCACGCTCCATGAACATGCTGTAGAAGTCAGACTTGGTCTTTGGGAACTTGTTACGGGCGAACCGAACGAGCGGGTCGCTCATGCTGTTGCTGCCCATGTAGGGGGGGTTTGCGACAACAACAGCGTACCGGGCGGCGAGGTAGTTCGCCTGCGCAACGACTCGGTGCGCCCACTCAATGGCATCTGCCTTGAGCATGTCGCCGCCGTCATCGACTGTCTCCAGGTGCCGCGCAAGCCGAGCAGTCACATCAGGGTCCGGTTGGATCAGCGAACCAAACGTGCTTGCCTCTGAGAACTGATTCCAGAACGCGTTCTCCTCGTGGCGGTCGCCGCCCCGAGTCATCAGGAAGTCCAGTTCTTCGGGTCCGAACGAGATTGGGTCGAGAACACAGATGTTCGGCTTGACTTGTTTGTTGAAGAAGGTGCGGTGCTTGGCGCGAGCCTTCATCGTGAGCGCGAACGCCGCGAGTGCACCTGCGCGAGGGTCGATCTCGGTGCCGTAGAGATTGTTGGCAAGGATCAACCCCGGGATGTCGGCCGGACTGTAGCCCTCTTCCTCGTAGATCGCGTAGAGGAGGTCGAAGGCGTAGGTGAGCATGTGACCCGAGCCGCAGGCCGGGTCAATGATCATGAGCTCTTCGGGCCCGGTGATCCTGAGGAAATCGGTCTCCTCATCGACTGGGGCGATGTAGTAGTCCATCTGGTTGACCAGGCCGGAGGATGGGCGGTTGAGCGTCCAGAGGCGACCGAGGGAGTTCTCGACGAGGTAGCGGACGATCCAGTGTGGGGTGAAGAGCTGGGTAGCGGCGGGAATCTCGTCGGCGCCGGCCTTCTTGTTCTTTTTGAACCCGGCGAAGACTTCGTCCTTCCGCTCGGAGATGTAGAACTGGTAGAGCCAGCCGATGACCTCGACGTCCTGGCAGACATTGGTCGTAAGAACCTTCACGGCACGGTTGAGGACTGAGTCGTCGGCGAGCAGGTTGGCTGGGATGAGCAGCTCGGTGAAGTCGCCCTCGACCTCGAACATGAACGGCATTGCCTTGTGCCAGTAGTTGCAGTACGCCTCAAGGAGCAAGGCGTAGGCCTCGCCCTGAGCGTCGCCGCTTGCGCGTGTCCCGTCGAGGAGGCCTGCGATGGCCGCGCGCGTCGCCTGACTCGCGACGTCCGTGTCGATCACACCGCGCTTGGCTTCAGCGAGGATCTCGGGCTGGCCTACGTCGACGCCCGTCGGGGGTGAGACGACGCCGATGACGGTGTACCCGTTGGCGTCCATGAAGCGCAGTGCGATGATCCGGTTGAACCAGGTGTAGGCAACCTTGTCGGCGACGGCGGCGCGGCCCTTGTCGCCGTTACCCGCGGCCGTGACCGCCTTCTCTAAGGCAGCGACGGCCTTCGCCTGTTCGACTCGCTCGGAGGACGCTGGCGCCAGGACCGCGGAGATGCGCGCGGTGATCTCGCGGATGAGAGCGGTACGTGCCCACGTCGCGAAAGACTTCAGTGGTGCGGTTTCCATCAGAGTGAGATTCGCTTTCCGTCGTTCAGGGTCTGGACCAGGGCGTCGCGAAGTGCGGCGAGGTACTTGTCGACGTCTTCTTCGGTTTCGAGCACGCCAAACGGGCTAGCAACGGTGATCGTCTTCACGGAGACCGTGTGTTTCGTCGGGGTGGGGTCGGGGCCTGGGTCGTTGGGGGAGGAGGCAACGAGGTCGAGTAGGGCCGGGTAATCCCTGGCCTCGAAGTTTGATTCGATCTGGAGGATGAGTGCAACCTGGCTCTCAGAGGCGACTCGGGCGAGTGTCCGGTCTACACGCTGGACGGCACGCTGTTGTGCTTCCGGCGTCGCCTTCGCGTAGTAGGTCCCTCCGAGCAGCTCTGCCTTGCGGCCTTCGATCCTAGCAGTGACCGATGTCCGGTTGGTGGTGACGATCTTTTCGATCTGGCTTCGCAGGTCGTCGGCGGCCTGCTTGAGCTGAGCCATCTTGTTGCCGCGGAACGCGTTCGGATCAGCCAAGGCGGTCCTGACGGTCTCGTCACTGCACGGGGGAAGGTAGCTGAGGTTGCTGCTGTGGGTGGAAAGGAGCGCGGATGCCTCGTCGAAGATTGACCGCTGCGCTCCGTTGAGGAACGACTGGATCGGGTCGATGAGGGCCTCCTTGGCTTCGAGCAGGTCGTCACCGAGGTCGAAGTCGTTGAGGTACCAGTCGTCCGACCTGCCGATGGCCTGCTCTAGGACACTGATGGCCCCGCTGAGCTGATGGACGAACGGGTACTTCGATACGCTGACGATCGCCTTAAGCTCGTCGAGCTTGCCCTTGAGTTTGTCGGCGCCGTGGCGGGCCAGCTCCAGTGGGTCTTTTGGTGCGTTACCCTCGTCGAAGAAGTCGGTGCAGAACTTGCGGAAGTTGGCGACCTTGCGCTCGTCGAAGGTCTTCTGCGGGGCGACGATCTCGTGCGCGTGCTTTTGCGTGTTGCGCAGCGCCGCGGCGACCTCGCTTCGCTTGAGAACATTGCTATCGACGGTCAGCGTGATCTTCGAGGCACCGATCAGTGACGCGACGATCACTTCGATGGATGCGAGGTCCCAGCCATAGGGCTTGGCTTGGAAGGCGTCGACGATCGTCTTCATCGTCACTTGCTCGCCCTGTGCGTCCTTTCGGAGGATGGTGGATAGAACTTCCTCAGCAGGCTGGTTGAACTTCGACCAGGCGTCGGCGTCGAACAGTCCGCTCTCGGGGTTGGCGGCACCTGCCACCTGCTGCTCGCTGTAGGTGAGACCACCAAGAAGCTTGAGCTGAGTGTAGGTCCGGCTGACAAGCTCTTGGAATCCCTCGGTCACACGGCCCTGTGCATCCTGTGAGGACGCGGGCAGGTCGGCGGCGTTGATGACCAGCGCGGCCTTGCCCACCGCACCCCGGATGCGCTGGACAAGCTCTTTCTCCCGCTCGCGGTTCAGAGCCGCTTTCGCTTGAAGGATCTGCTCCTCGATCGCGGACAGCGAGGTGGTTCGCTTGCGCTTGGTGTATTTATCGGTCTTGAGCAGCAGACGAAGGTCTGAAAGCACGCGCTCGTCGGGTTCAAGGATGACCCGTAGCTCGTCTTTGCCGGCGCTGTGCATCCGTGTTTCGTCGGGCGTGTACGGATACTCCGGGGTGATGAAGTGGATAGCGAGTTCTTTCTGCGGCCCGTGGACCTGGTCGTCGAGCTTGAAACCGAACGGGAAATCCTGGCCATTCTTGGCGTAGCGGATCTTGCTGGTCTTGACGACATCACCGGAAAGGATTTTGAAGAGCTGAGCGCTTACCTCGGAGGCGTCGATGTCGACGTTCTTGATCTCTTCCTCGATGACTTGCTCTTCGTTAGTGAGGTACTCGTAGACGTTGCCGTTGCGCTGGACGTAGGTTTGCGCCTCCAGGAGCGTCAACGCTTCCTTAACGTCTTCGGCGAGTGCGGGCAGATCGAGACCGAAATGGTCGTAGACGAGCACGGTGAGGTTCCGGGGCGTGGCCTGGAAGCTCTCGACGTACTTGACTAGGAAGAGCGCCTTGAGCAGTCGGATCGCGAGCTTGTTGTCGAGGTTGCGCTCGGCGACGTCGATAGATCGCTGCGCTGCGGACTTTAGTGAGGCGCGGATCCCAGTGAACATGTGATCGAAGGTGGCGAGTGTGCTGACCTCGACGTTGCCGATGTCCTTGGCGACCTGCTGGACGACGCCGAGCATCGAACGCTCACCCACCGAGCTGTTGCGGCCCTCGAAGACGTTGTGGTCGGAGATGCCTTCAATCGCTGCCTGGAAGAGCGGGAACTGGTAGCTCACGAATGGGTAGGTGCCGACGAAGTGTTCCTCGTCGGTGTAGTTGCGGTAGGTCTTCGCACCGTCGACGAAGTTGAACAGCGTCTTGAAGTTTGCCGATTCCTTGATGTAGATCGCCTTCAGTACCGAGGCGCCGTCTTCGTTCTTGTCCAGGAGTCGCTTGCGGATGACCTCTTCGACATCGGCGCTGGTGAGCTTCACGTGTGTCTTGAAGCGAGCCTGGATCTTGGAGAAGTCGTTGCCCTGTTGCTTGGTGCGGTCACCAACGACCTTATCCATGTCCTCTTGCGAGGTCACCATGACCCACGCACGCCCACCGCATTTGGTGTTGAGACTCTCCGCAATCGTCTGGAGGTTGAGCATGAGATGGGTGTTGGAGCCGATGAACTGGCCAACCTCGTCGACGTAGAAGTTGAGGCGGTAGTCCTTGGGTTGCTTGTCGAGCCAGCCCTTGACTTCGTCGGCGAAGTCTTCGATGGAGACGGCGTAGGACGCTTGGTACTGCTTGATGATGCCGCCAGTGGCTTCGCCGTTGACTTCGGCGAAGGCTCGGTCAATGCTCGAGCCCTCAAGTGCGCTCTGCTCACGGCCTTGCGTCCAAGGGATGCCGGCGATCCGCTCGAACGCCTCTTTGAACGCCTCGTACTGGCCGCGGTTGTCGAGGTCACGCTCGAGGCGAGCGACGTGACCCTGGTTGCCGTAGTAGCCCCGGCTCTCGTCGAAGACCTTCACGAACACCTTGAGCAAAGCGTCCGTCTGGTCCTTCGTGATGAGGGTGGCCTTCTGGTCGATATTGAACAGCAGGCTCTTGGCCGGAATCCGCTCGGCCTTCGTGAGCAGTGCCGGGAGGAATGCGCCACTGGACTTGGTGCGGAAGCTTTCCGACACCTTGGCGCGGTCGAATTCCTGCCCCTCAACGTCACCGAGGAGGTGGGCAAGCATTTTCAACAAGTGCGACTTACCGGAACCGAAAAAGCCAGAGATCCACGCACCGTTAGCGTTCGTGTAGTTGGTGTAAGCCTCCAGCAATAGCTCAAGGCCCCTGGCGGCCTCGTTGGTGAGGACGTACTCTTCCACCTCGGTACCGAGGTGGGCGGTGTCGTCGGCCTTGATGACGCCCTCGATTGGGCGCTGGACGTCCTTGGCGAAGATCTCATTCAGCAGCATTGGGTCACGCTTCCTGTTCCAAGATGTTCTTGGCTCGGTAGTACTGGTCGTCCTTCAACCGTCCAAAGAGCACGAGCGAGGAGCCGAGAGTGTCGGATTGCTCGTAGCGGCCGGGGAAGAACATGAGCATGGGCTTGCCGGTTACGACGCTCTGGAGGTTGTTGAGCACGTTGTGTGACCGGATGTAGGGGAAGACCTCGCCGATGCCGGTGAGGAAGAAGATGTCGAAGGCGCCGGCGGCATTGAGGCGTTCGCGGATGGCGGGCGCGATGTGGATCTGGGGGTCCAGCATCCCTTGGAGCATTTCGCGGAAGTCTTCTTTGGCCTGGTCCGGCTCGATCGCCAGCACTCGGTCCCACACGCCTCTGCTCTTGAGGATGTCGACGGCGAGGTCGTAGAGGTTGATCTCGAGGACCTCGATGCCTTCGCGCTTGAGGCGGCTCTTGATTCGCTTCTTCGCTGCGGCGACCTGCAAGGCGTGCTCGGGTGGGTAGGGGTAGATGAAGAACGGGACCTCGTTGCTTAGGCCCTCCATCTGAAGGAAGCGCGTGCCGCTGAGAACAGCGAAAAGGTGGTCCTCTTGCTGATTCAGGTCGGTGGACTTCATCGGGGGTCACCCCCTGTCGGGAAGAAGCGGATGTCGGACGGTGTGCTGGCTGCGAGCAGCTCGGCGACCCGCTCGGACAATGCGGCTGGAACGATGTGACCGTCGTCGGTGAGAAGGCTAGCCTCTACGAGCATTCTGAATAGGTTTGACCGAAGCTTCTGCAGCGTCGAGTCTTTGACTTGGGTAAGCTCCCCGTGCCAGACCGCTTTGGTCCGAAAAAAGCTGTCGAAGTCGGTGTAGTCCAATGTGGAGGCCATAACGAGGAACCGCTCCCGTACGATCTCCTCGGCGAACTCCCCGATGAGTTCGTACCGGCGGCATGCGGCCGCCCACATGAGATAACCACGTTCGGAAGCTGTGGCCTCCGTGAGGAGCGCTATCTCGGCGTCGCTGAATGCGGAGATGCGCTTTATTGTTTCGCGGACCAGCCGGACACTGGTGCGGTAGGTCCTTGCCTGAAGAAGGTTGTCTTCGACAGCGCGGTCGCGGGTCTGCTCCCAATTGCGTTGCTCGAGGTAAAGCGGTGCGAGCCGCGATGCCTCGCGTGTGAGAAGGGCGCCGGTGGTAAATGAAAGCGCGTACGGCCGAGCTGCAGTCGCTCCCACGTTTATCGACCCATCATTCCGATACGGGTCATGCATCGTTTCGGGTGCCGCCGTCCTCTGACGAAGGCGCGCTACCTTTTCGGACCCACTCATCTACCTCGCTCGTCTGGAACTTCCAAAGCCGACCCACTTTATGGGCAGGCAGCCCGTTCTCCGAGATCCACGCGTAAACGGTCTCCTTGGTAACCCCGAGATGGACCGCAATGTCGTCGGCTGAGAGCCAAGCGTTGGCCATGTCGGGAACCTCCAGTCAGCGAGTGAGTAGCACTCACAGCGGGCTTCCCCCAGCGAACTGAAGAAAGCCCGGTTTTACCGTGTTTTGTTATGTATATCAGGCTAAGCCCGACTACAGCGAGAGCAGCCCTGGCGGTAGCGGCGAGTTTGGGGCCGATGGGCGGTCTGCCCGGAGCGGCACTGAACGCCGGCATAGAGCCCAACCACCGAAGCCGCTGAAGGCGGCGTACGTGCTTGTGGGTGAACAGGTAGTTGAAGGTTCGATCCTCGTCCTTCTTGACGCCTTGAGGCCGCTGTGGATAGACCTGCATGTAATGAACGGCGGACAGAACCCCAAAATTGCAGATCAACACTATGTGTCGCGTGCCCTTCTCTCGCGCTTCTCAAAGGACCCAAACCTAAAAAACGGGCTCGTTGGCCAGTTCGATGTCGCCCACGGAAAAGAACTCCCGGCCAGGTCACCATGAGCCATAGGGTTTGAGCGGTACTTCATCAAATATGACGGTGACCGGATGGAAGAGCTTTGGGGCAAGTACGAAACCCCTATGAAGCCAGTCTTCGACGCCCTGGATAACGACAGACCCGAGATGCTCCATGCGAAGAGGACTGAAATCACCGATTTTGTTGCTTTGCACTTCGTCAGAAGTCTCGAAGTTCAGAGGATCCACAAGGAGTCTCTTGCCAGGGTGGAACGGCAGACGCGGGCGAACAGGGAGATGCAGGCACGGCTATCAAACGCCAAATACGGACTCGATTTGTCCAAGGCGCCGTCGATCCTGGATAAGATAGGCGAAGAGGTGCTTGCCCCCATTCAAACGATGGAGGAGCAAGGATCACTCTTTCAGGATTGGATCGAAGGTGTTTTCCAGCAGACCCGCCAGCACCTCTCTCAATACAGCTTGTCCATTCGGCCAGTAACCCAGAGCCGCGAGTACCTCTTGGGAGATTGCCCATCCGTTGGCATAGCATCCGGGATGGACCCAAGAAATCGTCCCCCGCTGCTGGACGCCCGAGCCATCATCCTCCCGCTGAACCCACGGTTCGCCGTCATGGTGTATCCCCCTGGTCCGGACGACCCCATGTTTTCCGTAGATACAGCGGGAGATGACGTGGTCTCGCCGATAAATCATGGTCAGATCGCCCAGGCCCATAAAAGGGTCTACTACCGCCCCGGAAGCGGCCACGCTTCGACAGTGCGCAACTATCTCAACTTTCCCCAACCGTGAATCAGGCCGTCTTGTGGCCGTGTCCGGTCTGGTCCTCCATCAGGCGGGACCGTTCGTTTCCTCGGGCAAGCCGTTGATGCTGCCGGTGGAAGTTTCCTCTAAGGAGTATTTGAATCTGCGGTCATCACTCGTCGAAGAAGGATTTGAACCAGCTCGGTCGAGAGTTCGGTGCGCAGCTGGCCGCGGGTGTCGGACCCGAATCATGATGTCACGCCAACGACACACGTGCCATTTCCGCAGGGCCGTTTGGGGGACAGTGTCGTGCGGAGGGAGGCTTCCGCGGGCCGATGGGGCATGATTCCCACATTCGCCAGGGCTTTTGAATCCAAGTTCGCGACCTCCAATGCCGGCAGCGAAGATGGTGCCGATAAGCCCACCTTCAGGAACTCCGTTCACCGTTGACGGAACGTCGTTCCAGCGAGTTTTCTTCAATGTGCTCGCCGCGGGCGGTTTTTGATTTCAGGACTGTTTGGATGGTTCCGGGGCTCCAAGCTTTGCCTCCGCGGGCAGTGGGGATGCCTTCGCGAGTTAGGTGGTTGGCGATGGCAGCGATGGGCATTCCTTCCTGTCGCATGGTTACTATGCGTTGGACTTGCGCGAGGTCTAGGGTTCGCGGACGGCCGACTTGTTTCATCTTGACCGTTTTTGCGAGAGTCTTGGTTTGAAGGCTGGTCTGGCTCGTGGTGTCGGACTTTGCAGTTCGTTTGGGGTGTGAACGTCCCGGTGTTTGGTGGGCCGCAAGAAGCTGAGTGAGGAGGCTGTGGTGTTCGACGACTGTTTTCAGTTCATCGAGGGAAGCCTGGAGCCTGTGGAGGGTCTTCGGTCCCAATACGGTTCTGCCTGTTTGAACTTCGTGCAGGAGCTGTTTCAGACGTGAGTTGGGCTCTTCCTGGTCCCGCTGCTTCTGGGGTCCGGGGTTTGTTGTGTTTTTGGGGAGGTTTTGCATTCGGCAAGCTGCTAACTCTCGGTCGGGGGCTGTCTCGGGCCGGAAGATCCGTGGAAAATGAAGGTTTTTGGCAAGCTACCGACGAAATCGTCGGTAGCTCCAGAGTGTGCCTCAAAGGGTGTTTACATACGCTTCCGAAGCCCCTGATTGCGTAAATCGGGGCGTTCTGGCGCGGGGAAAACGGTGGGATTTCTTGACCTACTCGTTGATGTGCGCGCTCGTTGATGTGCACGCCAGGGTAGAGCAGTTGACAATGGTTGCTCGTTTGACTACGGGAGCACTCCAAGCGGACGGGCCAGTCGCGCGAGCTGACGCTGAGCTAGGAACGCTACTCCGTCTGCGGCCGCTTCCGGGCCGAAACCGCGACAATCGGCGCAAATGCCCGTTGAGTCGATTACGTAGGTGGGACGAACCTGCTCACACGCGGCGCATGGGGTTTCTTTTGGGTTTTTAGTTTTACCCACCACCGCGGCACCCCTCCTGGGACCTCCCAAAGGTGCTTCTTGGAACCTCCCATTTTGGGAGTTCTCAGTCTGGAGGCTCCCATGGGACCCGTCCCCGTGCGAGGTCCCAACTTGTGTCTCCGCAGGATGATAGGTGTCGGCACTCTTGCCCATTCTTAGCCGATAAACCTTCGGCCGATTACCCGGACGGAGTTTGAGCGCTGCATCTTGGTTCCCGTATTCCAGGAGGCCGCAGTCGGTGAGGTGCTTGAGATGGCGCCTTACCGTTGTTTCCCCAAAGCCAGTGGCTTTTACCAGAGTCTCAATGCTCGGGTAGATATCGTTTCCTTCCTTGTCTGCGTAGCTACCCAAGACCACAAGCATCCAGCGCCGTGCAGAGTCTAGCTCGTAGCGCTTTCCGATTTCGTGGGCCCAGCGTTGAGCCTCCCAGCTCACTTGTGGACCGCCTTGAGGAAGACTTTGTCTCGGACTACAACCAATCCACTGTGGTCACCGAGAAGCGTTCCGGACACAACTTCTGGTAAATTTCTACGCCGGTCCAAAGATGTAATGCTAGGCTCGGGCATAAGGTCTCCTAGATCGTAGTGAGCTATTTGGCGCTTCCGGCGCGTTGATTGGCGACGACTCCGAAGCGCCCATTCTTTGCTTGCATGTTGTGGGAGTGGGTTCGCGGTTAGGCACTTGGAAGCGATTGGCCCGTCTGCGATCGGGTCTGTTCGTCAAGCCAGGCTTCTACGTCACTTGCGCGGTACCGAACTCCGCTGCCGACTTTTACGAATTTCGGGCCGATACCCTTGTAGCGCCACTGGGCCAATGCGGGAGCTGTTTTGTGAAGCTTTGCTCCAAGCTCTGCTGCGGTCAGAAGTTCCGATTCCATGAGCCTGCTTTCTCTTATTCAGCGACTTTCACGTCGTATTAGGGACGATAGTTTCTCTACTCGCGTGTTGTCAATCTGGCGTGTATTATTTCTAATATGGCGGAAGACAAGCAGCGCGTTCGTGGACACGACTTAGGACCCACCGGCGAAGCCGTGGCTCGGAATCTCAAGCGATTGCGCGGCGGCTGGACGCTGCGGGCTCTGCAGCAGAGGCTCAAGGATGTAGACCATGAAATCTCCGCGAGCGGCCTCCAGAAAATCGAGGCAGGGGCGAGGAGGGTCGATGTGGACGACCTAGTGGCCCTTGCCGTTGTCTTGGGGGTCAATCCAAACGCGCTCTTGTTCCCATCTTCAGCGGAAGGCCCGGTGGAGGTAACTGGCGCCAAGGTCGGCAACTTGCAAAAGGTCTGGGGCTGGGCAAGTGCTGTCGCTCCGATCGACGGCAACCCTGCCGATTCCGTATCGAAATACAAAGACGATGGCGCGACCCCGCCGTGCAGTGGCGAATTCGACATGCGCCTGGCTGAGCTCGGAGAAAGCATAAATCGGCGCCTGGATGAAATCGGCGAAGACCTTAAGGTCCTCGGGCAGAAAATGGGAATTGGAGGGCCCTCCGCCGATGGCGACGATTGAGCCCTATGACACGACGGCGGGACGGCGTTACCGGGTGCGTTACCGGAAACCTGACCGGACGCAGACGGACAAGCGTGGCTTCCGGACCAAACGTGAAGCAGAACTTTTCCTAGCCTCCGTGGAGGTTTCTAAGGCCCGTGGGGAGTTTGTCGACGCGACGGCCGCCAAGGCACAGATTGGGCAGCTGGGGGCCGAGTGGCTGGCCCGTCAGACGCATTTGAAACCGTCGTCCTTTCGTCCGCTGGAATCCGCCTGGAGGATCCACGTACAGCCTGCCTGGGGGAGCGTCGCCGTGGCGGACGTGCGGAAGACCGCTGTTCAGCAATGGGTCTCAGAAATGACGCTCGGGGATCCGGATGCGGTCCCGGTGCGCAAGCCCAAAGGGGCAACGCTGGTTATCCGGGCCTATGGGGTCCTGGCGGCGATCCTAGACGACGCGGTGAGCGACAGGAGGACCCTCAGCAACCCTGCCCGAGGAGTCTCGTTGCCCCGGAAGGTGAAGAAACCTCACGTCTACCTCAGCCATGAGCAAGTGCACGCGCTGGCTGCCGCGAGCAAATACCCCGTGCTGGTCTTGGTGCTGGCTTACTGCGGGATCCGGTGGGGTGAAGCTACCGGACTGCGGGTCAAGCATCTGGACATGCTTAGGCGCCGCCTCATGATCGAAGAGAACGCCGTCCAGGTCGGCTCCGTGATCGAGGTGGGCACTCCAAAGAACCACAAGAAACGAACCGTGCCTTTCCCGCGGTTCCTTGGCGAGCGTCTGGCGCAGCAGTGCGAGGGCAAGGCCCGGGATGATCTGGTGTTCCCTGGTGACGATGGGCACCATTTGCGCCTGGCTCGGGTGCATGAGGACAACATGAGCTGGTTTGCCGGCGCAGTGAAGCGCTCCGGGGTTCCTCGGATCACGCCTCATGACTTGCGGCACTCGGCGGCTAGCTTCGCAGTATCGGCCGGCGCGAACGTGAAAGTGGTCCAGAAGATGCTTGGTCACAGCTCGGCGGCCATGACCCTGGACATCTACGCGGACCTGTTTGACGGGGACTTGGACAGCGTTGCTGACGCTCTGGATCACGCTGTCTCTCTGGCAAGTGTGGGCAAAATGTGGGCAAACCCCTAATTCTGGCAAAGCGAAAGGCCCCGGATCCCTTTGCAAACAAAGGGATCCGGGGCCTTCTCATGTGGCGGTGACGGTGGGATTTGAACCCACGTTGGCTTTTACACCAAACAACATTTCGAGTGTTGCACCTTCGGCCGCTCGGACACGTCACCAACTGAAATAGGGTACCGGAGTGGTGGCCTGTTCCCCAAAACGGGAGGTCGGCAGCCACTTAGTAAGTAGGCTTCGCTTTCGTTATCCCGGCCGCACGACTAGATTCGCAAGCACGATGACTCACACAGACGAAACCCCGGACACAGACGAAACCCCGGACACAGGCACCCGAAACACAGACGCCCTGCAAACGGACAAGCAAACGGAAACGGACACGCACCCGCCCGCACAAGCGCTGGCCTACTGGACCGTGGCCCCCTGCCAAGGCGAGCTCCGGAGCGAGGAACTCCCGGCTCCGGCCCAGGACGAGGCTTTGGTCAGGGCCTTGTATTCCGGTATCAGCAGGGGCACCGAGCTCGTGGTCCACGAAGCCAATGTCCCGCCACGGATCGCGGAAGCGATGCGGGCACCCCATCAGACAGGGGATTTTCCCGGGCCGGTCAAGTTCGGCTATCTGTCGGTCGGCGTCGTTGAAGCGGGGCCCGAAGACTGGATCGGGCAGCATGTCTTTTGCCTGCACCCGCATCAGGACCGCTACGTCGTACCTCTCACCTCACTCACGCGGATTCCCGACGGCGTGCCCGCACGTCGCGCCGTGCTCACGGGCATCGCGGAGATCGCCCTCAACGCCCTGTGGGAGGCCGGGCCCCGGCTCGGTGACCGGATCGCCGTCGTCGGGGCTGGACTCGTGGGTGGCATGACCGCAGCATTGCTGCGCAGCTTCCCGCTGGAGCGCCTGCAACTCGTGGAGACAGATCCGGGGAAGCGCCGATTCGTGGAATCCCTCGGCGTGGAATTCGTGCTTCCGGAGGACGCAAAGCAGGACTGCGACATCGTGTTCCATTGTTCAGCCACCGACGGCGGCCTGGCTCAAAGCTTGCAATTGGCCGGGGACGAGGGCGAGATCATTGAGATGTCCTGGTACGGGGACCGGGCAGTCTCCCTGCCGTTGGGAGAAGACTTCCATGCCCGGCGGCTCTCCATCCGAGCCAGCCAGGTCGGCGTGGTTGCACGTTCGAGGCGGCACCGCCGCACCACAAGCGAGCGGCTGGAGCTTGCCGTGTCCCTCCTGCGGGACCCCGCGTTCGACGCCTTCCTCACTGGAGAGTCGCAGTTCGAGCAACTCCCGGAGGTCTTCCACGCCTTGGAAAACGGCGAGCTGGATGTTCTTTGCCGCGTCATCAATTACCCCGAGCCCCTGCAGCAGGAAAGGAACGAGGCCTAACCATGTTCAGCCTTACCGTCCGCCAGCATTTCATGATCGCCCACAGCCTTCCGCGGGAGGCGTTCGGCCCGGCCCAAGGACTCCACGGAGCCACGTTCGTCGCCGAGGTGACGTTCCGCCGGGCAGCACTGAACGACGACGCAATCGTGCTGGACATCGGCGCAGCCGGAACTATCTTGGACGAGGTGCTGGCAGGCCTCAACTACAGGAACCTCGACGAACACCCGGACTTCGCCGGCCAGCTCACGACGACGGAAGTGCTGGCCCGCTTCATCGCTGAGGCGGTCGCGGCGAAAGTCCGCGAGAGCGACGACGGCGGCGCGCTCGCCGGCGTCGACGTCATCCTCCGGGAGCACCCAGACGCCTGGGCGGGCTTCTCGCTGGATTTCGAGCAATAGACCGCTAGCTTGCGCGTGACTGCTCCGGATGGCGGGCGAACGGTGCAGAATGGGGCCATGACGTCTGCGGCGCTTTCCACACAAAAGCTCACCCCGGAACTCCTCCGCGCCTGGGCGTGGCATAGGCAAGGCCTGGACGGCTCCTTGGCAGGCAAGACGTCCGAGGAAGTGCTGGACCGCGCGGGCTGGGCCCGCTCCGTGGGCGGGGCCAACCCCTACCTGACGCTCTTCGCCCGTGCAGGGATCCGGCGCGAACAGATGGACCGTGACGTCGCCGAGTTGCGGATCCACGAACTCCCCACGGCCCGCGGATGCACCTACGTCCTCGGCCGCAAGGACTTCGCCTGGGGCCTCCAGCTTGGCCGCGACGCAGCGTTGGCGACATTCAAGGTCTTGGCCCGGCTCGGCGTCGAACGCGGTGAGATCACCCTGCTCGAAGAGCAGGTCCTGCATACCCTCATGGAATCCAGCGACCCCATGGATCCGAAGCAGCTCAAGGACGAGCTAGGCGAATCCGTCCGCAGCCTGGGCGAAGAAGGCAAAAAGAAGGGTGCGTCCACCACCCTCCCCACGGCGTTGGGCCTCCTGCAAGCCGACGGACGCATCCGCCGCGTACCCGTCAATGGTCGCCTTGACCAGCAGCGCTACGCCTACACGTCGTGGGCGCTCCCGCCCAGCACCCTCGACGACGACGCCGCCCGAACGCGCTTGATCGAGCGATACTTGCGGTGGACCGGTGGCGCGACGTTCAAGCAGAGCCAATGGTTCACGGGCTTCACTGTCGCGCAGAGCAAGACGGCCCTTGGCGCCGTCGGCGCCGTCGAAGTGGGCACAGCTGCAGGCGAGCCGCTCTGGATGCTGCCCGACGACGTCGACCACCTTTCCGCGTTCGAGGCACCGCGGGAGGAACAGATCCAGCTTCTGGCCGGGACGGACTCTTTGGTGCTGCTGCGCAGGAACTCGGCGGAAATGCTGGCTGAAGCGGATCGGGGCCGGAAGGTCTTGGACGCCACCCTGGGGCTGCAGGCAGACCTGTCAGACCACCCGATCCTGGACCGGGGGAGGATCATCGGGCTGTGGCAGTACGATCCGGGCAAGGAACGCATCGCGGCCTGGACGTTCGACAAGCCCACCGCGGCTGTCACTCAGCGGATCAGTGAGGTGGAGAGCTGGATCCGCGAGGACCTCGGCGACTTCCGCTCGTTCAGCCTGGACTCGGCGGCCTCGCGGCAGAAGCGCATTGACGCCCTGGACAGGGCGAACGCCGCGAACGCCTAAGCCTGGTTCGGCCCGGGGCGGGCTTAGCCTACGTCTGGTTCAGTCCACCCAGAAACCGGAGAACTCGCCGGTGGCTTGAGTGAAGGTGGCATCCACGTTTTTCACGCGTCCGGGGGCGTCCCGGGATTGCAGCCATTCGAGCAAGGAGTCCACGGCGTCGCGTTCACCTTCAGCGATTACCTGCACCGAGCCGTCCATCTGGTTGGCTGCCTCTCCGGTCAGCCCCAATAGTCGGGCTTGGTGCATGGTCGAGTAGCGGAATCCGACGCCCTGGACGCGCCCGGTCACCATGGCAATGACGCGTACTTGGCTCATGCGGCACCCGATCCATACGGTCTCGTGATCGCCTCCAGCAAATGCCCGTCCGGATCCGCGAAGTAGACGCCACGGCCGCCGTCGTTGTGGTTGATCTGCTGCGGGCGGGACCGTGCAGGGTCCGCCCAGTAGGGGATGTCCTCGGCCTGGATCCGGGCGAAGATCCCGTCGAAGTCGTCTTCGCTGACCAGGAAGGCATAGTGCTGGGGGGAGATGGGCCGGTCCGCGGTCGCGAAATCAAGGGCCACCCCTTGGTCAAGGGACACGGTCACGAAGGACCACATGGGTCGCGGCGCGGCCAGTCCAAACACCTTGGCCAGGAACTCCGCGGAACGGCGCTTGTCCGTCGCGTAGACGATGGTGTGGTTGAACGAGACGGTCATGAGGTCCTCCGTGGTGTGCGTTCTGAGACCATCTGACGTCCAACGGACCGGCAATTGCAAGGCCCTTTTGACCACTACGCGACACATTCTGCTGGATCATTCCTTGCTCCTCGGGTCCGCTGCCGCGTGATTCCGGGGGTGCGGGGAATTGGCCCTTCGAATGATTGAGCAGAATGTGAAGTGCTACATCCGGTGGGCTGCGAAGAAATCGCGGAGCAACACCGAACACTCCTCTTCGCGGACGCCGGGGTAGACCTCCACCCAGTGATTGAGCCGGCGCTCCCGCAGGATATCGAACACCGATCCGACGGCGCCGGCCTTCTCGTCCCAGGCGCCGAAGACCACCCGTGGAATCCGGGCCAGCACAATGGCTCCGGCGCACATCGCACACGGCTCAAGCGTCACCACAAGGGTGCAATCCTCGAGCCGCCAGCCGTCCCCGCCTTCGCCCAGTTCGAGGGCGTGGCGGTGAAGAGCCGCGGCCGCCTCGCGGATGGCGACGATCTCGGCGTGCGCCGTTGGGTCTCCGTGCGCTTCCCGCTCGTTCCTTCCGGCACCCAGCACGCCGCCGTCGGGCCCCAGAACGACGGCGCCGATCGGCACATCCTCAGTCTCCAGCGCCCGCCGGGCCTCGTCCAGGGCCAGGCCCATCCAGGCCGCGTGCTCTGCGTGATAAGGATCGTTGGTGCTCATGCCTCAATGATAGTTTTGGAGTCATGCGCACACTCGTCGTGGACCACCCGCTGGTCGCTCACAAGCTCACCGTTCTGCGGGATAAGAACACTCCTTCACCGGTCTTCCGGCAACTCACCGAAGAACTCGTCACCCTGCTGGCCTACGAGGCCACCCGCGAGGTCAGGACCGAAGCGGTAGAGATCGAAACCCCTGTCACGAAGGCGATCGGTACCGCCTTCACCAAGCCGACGCCCTTGGTGGTCCCCATCCTGCGCGCAGGCCTCGGCATGCTCGAGGGCATGACCAAGCTGGTCCCCACCGCAGAAGTGGGCTTCCTGGGCATGGCCCGCGACGAAGAAACCCTGGACATCATCACCTACGCCGAACGCCTCCCCGAGGACCTCACCGGCCGCCAGATCTTCGTGCTGGACCCCATGCTCGCCACCGGCGGCACCCTGCGCGAAGCCATCAAGTTCCTCTTCAAGCGCGGCGCCTCGGACGTTACGTGCATCTGCCTGCTGGCCGCCCCGGAGGGCCTGAGCAAGCTGGAAGAAGAGCTTTCCGGAGCCAACGTGAAGATCGTCCTCGCGTCGATCGACGAAAGGCTCAACGAGAAGTCCTACATCGTTCCAGGCCTGGGCGACGCCGGAGACCGCCTCTACGGCGTGGCTGGCTAATAAGTCCGTTCCGCGAATTCGTGGGTGCGGGCCGTGGACTGTGTTCCGGAACGCAGCCCACGGCCCGCACCCACGGTCTCGGCGGGTCCGCGGAGCCCGAGCGATCGCCCCCTACCGGTTTTCCGGCTCCGCGGATAGCCTTTGGCGCATGGACTGGAAACTTGAACTTGTGTTTGTCCCTGTGTCCGATGTGGACCGCGCCAAGGATTTCTACGTCAACAAGGTGGGCTTCAACGCCGACTACGACGAGCGCCCCACGGACGGCATCCGCTTCGTCCAACTGACGCCGCCGGGCTCGGCCTGTTCCATCTGTATCGGCGAGGGCCTCAACGACGCGCCTCCAGGCACCGCCCCCAGCCTGCAGATGGTAGTGAGCGACATCCAGGAGGCCCACAGCCAGCTCAAGGCCAACGGGGTTGAGGTCAGCGAGATCGACGTCCAGGATTGGGGCCAGTTTGTGTACTTCGCCGATCCGGACGGCAACAAATGGGCCGTGCAGTACATCCCCCACAGGCCCAACGGCTAGGACTCACACCGCAAGAGTTGGGCCGCGGAGCCGATGCGCAGGCAGGATGGATACATGAACTTGCCTGCCGAAGCCGTGAAAATGCTGACCGTCCGGGCTGTCCTCTTCGACATGGACGGCACTTTGGTGGATTCCACCGCGATCGTGGAGCAAGTGTGGGGCGAATTCGCCGGCCGGTATGGACTGGATATCGACGAGATCCTGCGGACTTCGCACGGGGTACAGGCCAAGGACACGGTGCGCCGTTTCGCCCCGGCTGGAGCTGACATCGACGCGCTCGCCGAGGAACTCGGAGGCATGGAGCGGACCCGGACGGAAGGGATCGTGGCGTTGCCCGGTGCCGCGGAACTGCTGCGGTCCTTGCCTGCCGACGCCTTCGCCATGGTCACCTCGGCCGATCGGATCCTCGCCGGGGTGCGCATGAAGGCAGCCGGACTCGAGATGCCTGCGACCACGGTTACCTCTGAGGCCGTGACCCGCGGCAAGCCCGATCCTGAAGGTTACCTCTCGGCAGCCGCGCTGCTGGGTGCCGAGCCGGCCGACGTCGTCGTCTTCGAAGATGCCCCGGCGGGAATCGCGGCCGCCATCGCTGCTGGAATGACCACCATCGTGGTGGGTGGCAACGGCGGACCGACGGCGGACGGGCTGTGGCAGATCCCGGACTACTCCGGGATCGCCGCCACAGTCACCGCCGACGCCGAAGGCCGCCAGCTGATCGAGCTCCGGTTCTAGGGCTAACCCCGGCCTCAGCGGGCCAGCCCGTACACCGTGGTCCCGCCGATGGTCTGGGTTTGGAAGTTCGCGGCCACCCACTCTGCGATCCGGGCAGGGGCATCCGATCCGCTGGTGGCCTGCATGGTCCCGCCTGCGATGAAGTAGTGGATCTTCCCCTGTGCCACGAGCTGCTGGAACTGTTCGAGCGTAGGGGACGGATCCGTGCCGTTGAAGCCACCCACTGCCATGACGGGCAGTCCGGTGGCCAGCTGGTAGCCTGCCGCGTTGTTGGAACCCACGACGGCGGCGGCCCACGTGTAGTTGGAGGCGCCGGTTTTCAATGCGGCGACCATTGCCGACGACGGCGTGGTGGCGCCGAGCAAGCCGGCCATACCGCCGCCTTGCCGGTTCCCGCCAAAGCCGCCGCCCTGGGTGCCCGGCTGCTGGAGGGCTTGCGGGGGAGTGTTCTGGGCTGCGTTTTGTCCGGTGTTCTGGCCGGTGTTTTGGCCGAGGCCACTTGCGCCGAAGCCGCCCCGGCCGCCGAAGCCACCTGCACCAAAGCCGCCGAACGTGATTGTCGGACCGGCGCTGGGGATTGCGCCGCTATGCGTCACGGATGCAGTTGAGATGGAGTACACCAGGGGACCGGCCAAGGAGGCCGCGAGGGCGAGCACTGCCGTCGTGCGCTGAAGAATGCGGGAAGTGAAGCGGCCGGAGAGTACCAGCCCGGCCGCGGCCACTAACGCCCCCAAGAGCACCGCCCAGCGGAACAGCGGAGCATACGCGTTAGTGCCGCCCAGAACGCCGAAGGTCGTGATTCCCGCCGCGGCTACTGCCGCGGCGAGCATGACGGCCGCGACGGGCTGCGCGCGGTGTTGCCACAAGAGCACCCCGCCCAAGCCCGCGAGCCCGGCGATGCCCGGGGCCAAGGCCACTGCGTAGTAGGGATGGATGATGCCTGCCATGAAGCTGAAAACCAGCCCGGTAACAAACACCCAGGAACCCCACACGATCACCGAGGCCCGCACGGAATCGGTGCGCGGAGCACGCCGGCCGAGCCACAACAGTGCGGCCCCGAGCACCAGCACTGAGGGGAGCAACCACGCGATCTGGCCGCCGAACTCGCTGTTGAACATACGGAACAAACCGGGAACTCCCCAGCCGTTGCCGCCCCCGACGCTGCCGGTCTCCTGGCCGCTCAGCCGGCCGAAGCCGTTGTAGCCGAGCGTCAGTTCCAGGATGGAGTTGTTCTGGGAGCCACCGATGTACGGCCGCATGTTCGCCGGAATGAGTTCGACGGCGGCGAGCCACCAGCTGGCCGAGACCACCATGGCTGTCCCGGCGCCGAGCAGCCGAAGCAGGCGACGCCCCACCCCGCCCGGTGCGGCAACCAGGTACGCCAAGGCAAAACCAGGAACCACCAGCAGGACTTGGAGTTGCTTGGTGAGGAAGCCGAAGCCCAGGCACACCCCGGCCAGAAGGAGCCAGCGCAGCTTGTTGTCCTGGATGGACCGCAGCGTGGCGTAGCCGGCTGCCGTCATGAGCAGCACCAGCAGGGCGTCCGGGTTGTTGAACCGGAATATGAGGGTCGCTACCGGGGTGATGGCCAGGACGACGGCGGCCAGCAAGCCGGCCCGGTGGGCGAGCCGTGGATCTCCTGTGGCGGGTGCCGCAGCCCGCCGGACCGCCAGATATAGCAGCCAAGCCGTGGCAACGCCCATGAGCGCCTCGGGAACCAGGATGCTCCAGGAGCTCAGCCCGAAGATCCGTACCGACAGGTCCATGATCCAGAGCGAGGCCGGAGGCTTGTCCACCGTGATGGAGTTGGCGGCGTCGGACGATCCAAAGAACCACGCCGTCCAATTCTGCGAACCGGCCTGGGCCGCGGCTGAGTAGAACGGGTTGGCCCAGCCCGAAGCGCCGAGGTTCCAGAGATACAGGACCGCGGTTGCGAGGAGCACGAAACCGAGTTCCACCCGGTGCCGCAAAGCATGCGGATTAGGGTCGCGGCGGGACTTTCTGGTCAAAGCGGACCGGTTGCGCCCGCCCCCTCTCTGGGGAGTGGCCGCCACCTGCGGCTCCACCGAACCCGTGGGAGCCGGCTGCACTGGTTTGGAAGCGGTGTCCGTGGAATAGGAAGTGGTCATCGGAATCTACTTTGTCAGCTTGTACACGGTGGAGCTGCCCACCGTCTGGGCTTGGAAATTGGATTGTACCCACGCGGCAACGTCGGAGCTGCCGCTTTGGCCTCCGAAGCCACCACCGCCGCCCATGCCGCCGCCCGCGATGTAGTAAGCGATCTGTCCCTTGGCCACCATGTCCTGGAACTGCGCCAGCGTGGGGTAGGGATCGCCGCCGTTCCAGCCACCGAGTGCGATCACGTTGGTGTTCGTAGCGAGCTCGAGGCTTGCGGCCTGGGAGGCACCCGATACGATCGCCGACCACTTCGTGGTGGTGGATGTCAGCAGTGCGGTCAGCCCGGCGTCGGCCGCTCCCTCGGAAACGGGCCCTCCCACCTGACCCGAGCTACCAGCACCCGAGCTACCAGCAGCCGAGCCACCAGCACCCGCGCTGAACCCTCCGGTACGGTTTCCGAAACCCCGCATGGCGGAGCCTGAAGGGCCCGACGTCGGGATGGAACCGGAGTGAGCGGTAGCCGCCGTCGCGAGCGTCCACGCTGCGGTTCCGAGACCGCCGGCAAGAAGGGAAACGACGACGACGGCCGCGGCCGCCGCGTTCCGGAACCTGCCAGCGGTATTTTGGCCCGCAAAGCGCGGTGAGTCGAGGCGAAGCAGGATTGCTGCGGCAGCCACCACACCCAGGACGACGATCACGCTGCGCAACCATGGAAGCCATGAGGAGTCACGGCCCAGGAGAACCGCGGACCAGGCAGAACTACCGAGGACTACGACGGCCAGGACGATCCTGGCAGGCCAATATCCGCGGCCGCGCCACAGTTCCACGCTGCCGATGCCCACCAAGGAAGCGATTGCCGGTGCGAGCGCTACAGCGTAGTAGGGGTGGACGATGCCGCTCATGAAGCTGAAGACGCCCGCCGTAACCACAAGCCATCCGCCCCACAGGATAAGCGCGGCACGGGTGCGGGAGGCTCGCGCTTCCCGGCGTGTGAACCACAGGCCAGCTGCCAGCAGAATCAGTGCAGCCGGGAGAAGCCACGACACCTCAGCACCGAAGCTCGTGCCGAACATGCGGGTGATCCCGGCAGCTCCGCCGAAAGCGGTGTTGCCACCACCTCCGCCGAAAGCGGTGTTGCCACCACCTCCGCCGAAGCCGAAGCCGCCGAGAGTGCCACCATCAGGTGCGCCAGCCGCCCCGCCTCCGCCCGCCCCGCCTCCGCCCGGCGTGCCTTCGCCCGAACCGGTGATGCGGGACAGCCCGTTGTAGCCGAAGGTCAACTCAAGGAAGCTATTGGTAGTCGATCCTGCCATGTAGGGCCGCGCCGAAGCCGGAGTCAGCTGGAAAAGGGCAACATAGCTGCCCGCTACTACAGCGATGCCGGCCAACGCGGCGAGCAGGTGTAGCAACCGCCGCCGCAACGGGGTGGGGGCGGCCCAGAGGTATGCGAGTCCCAAGCCCGGAACAATCAGGAAGCCCTGCAGCATCTTGCTCAGGAACGCCAGGCCCACCACCGCGCCTGCTGCGGCCAGCCACTTCCATCCCGCGCGCTCGATGGCTCGGGTGGTGAAGTACGCAGCCAGCACCAGGCACAGGGTCAGCATGGCGTCGGGATTGTTGAAGCGGAACATGAGCGCCGCCACAGGCGTCAGCGCCAACGCGCCGCCGGCGAGCAGGCCTGCGCCCGGCCCGGAGACCCGTTTGACCGTCAAATAGAGGAGACCGACGGCGGCCACGCCCATCAGCGCCTCGGGAACCAGCATGCTCAGGGGCGAGAAACCGAAGATTCGGCCCGCCAATGCAGGAATCCACAATGCGGCCGGCGGCTTGTCCACCGTGATGGCGTTGCCGGCGTCGAGCGAACCGAACAGAAACGCCGTCCAGTCCTTGGTGCCGGCCTGGATGGCTGCGGCATAGAAGGAGTTTCCGTATCCGGTCGCCGCGAGGTTCCAGAGATAGAGGAAGGCAGTGGCCACGAGGAGTCCGGCAGCGGACGGACGCACCCAGCGGGGCTGCCGCCCGAAGGCATATCGGTTCCAACGCGGCGTGGCGCCGGGGGTTGACGGGCCGGTCGAATGAGGGCCCTGCGGTGCATGGCCGGTCCCGACGGCGCCGGCATTTCCCGCGGCGGGTCCTCCGCTCGAGGGGGTGATCGTGGAGGTCATGATCCTGCCGTTTCTGTGCGCGTTTTGGCTTGTGTGGCAGGTGCTGCCGTTTTCCCTGCGGGCTGCCGGAATACCCAAAGCCGGAACAATAGGAAGCGGACTGCGGTGGCGGCGAGGTTCGCCCCGACCACGGTGAGGAGCTCGCCCCAGCGGTCCGCCGACGTCGTACGGTGCACCAAGGCGAGTGCCCCCGACGTGAGCGCGAGGCCGATTCCGAAGACGATTAATCCCTCGAAGTGGTGCCGAACGGGATTGCCGCCCTGGATGCCGAAAGTGAAGCGCCGGTTGGCACCGGTGTTGGCGATGGCTGTGGCGAGCAACGCCAGGAAGTTGGCCAGTTGCGGGTCCATGAAGCCGCGGCAGAACAGGAAGATGAGCACATAGGCGAGCGTGGAAGCAGCGCCGATAGCGGCGAAGCGGACCAGCTGCCCGAAAAGGCTGCTGCGCGGGCTCTGCTCGGCGGTGCGGGACGACGCCGGGAGCGGCCCGCGTGCAAGTGCTGCCCGGAGTTCCGGAACGGGGATGCGGCCCGAGACGAGGTCCTTGGTGAGCCGGACCATGCCACGTATGTCGGCCAAGGCGGTGCGCACCACGTCGACGCTGGAGTTGGGATCATCGATCCAGTCAACGGGAACTTCGTGGACCCGGAGGCCGCAGCGTTCGGCGAGGACCAGGAGTTCAGTGTCGAAGAACCACGAGTTGTCCATGGTGTGGGGGAGGATCTGCCGGGCGACATCGGCCCGGATGGCTTTGAAGCCGCACTGGGCATCGCTGAAGCGCGCGCCCAGGAACGAGTGCAGCATCAGGTTGTAGCTGCGCGAAATGAACTCGCGCTTGGGGCCGCGGACAACCCTCGAGCTGCGGGTCAGCCGTGTGCCAATGGCGAGGTCCGAGTGGCCGGAGATCAACGGCGCCAAAAGGGGCGCCAGAGCGGCGAGGTCCGTTGAAAGGTCCACGTCCATGTAAGCGAGGACCGGCGACGGCGATGCGAGCCACACCGTGCGCAGGGCGTTGCCGCGGCCTTTTTCGTCCAAGTGGACCACCGCGAGTTCGGGCAGTTCCCTGGCCACTCGCTCCGCGATCTTCAATGTGCCGTCCGTGCTCGCATTGTCCGCAACGGTGATGCGGAAGCCGTGCGGGAAGGATTCGCGCAAGTGGCCGTGAAGCCTGCGCAGGCATTCCTCAAGGTCGCGTTCCTCATTGAAGACCGGGATCGTGACATCGAGGACGGGGACGGCGGCGTGCGTGTCCACAGGAGCGCGCCGCACCGTGCCGCGTTGAGCGAAGGTGTCAGCTTGGCCGTGGATGTTGGGTTCGTGGATGTTGGGTTCGAGCGGAAGGCCCGGCGGCACCACCGCGGGGTCCTTCAGGGTTCCGGTGGATTCGATGAGCGTCATGTATCCAGAGTGAGGGTGCCTAATATGAGGGCTTTAGGCGGAAGCTGTGACGTGGCTGTGGATGTGGGCGGCGGCGAAGCGCATGACTGGCCAAAATGCGTCGAGGTCCGCCCCGGAAGGGACGGACCTCGACGTACTTTGCGCGTAGCTCTTGGGTTAGTACCAGTTGTTGGCCAAGTGGAAGGACCACGCCGCGGACGGCGATCCGTAGCGTTCCTTGATGTAGTTCAGGCCCCAGCGGATCTGCGTCTGGTAGTTGGTTTGCCAGTCGGCACCTTCGGATGCCATTTTGTCGCCAGGCAGTGACTGTCCGATGCCGTAAGCGCCGCTGGAGGCGTTGGTGGCCGTCGTGCGCCAATCCGATTCCTTGTTCCACAAGGCCAGAAGTGAGGACATCTCGCCCTGGCCCCAACCGTAGGAGGGAAGGAGGCTGGCGGCATACGCCTGGGCGCCGGCGGGATCATCGACGGCGACGGGTGCGGCCGGTGCGGCCGGTGCGGGAGGAGCGGCGGGCGCGGCCGGCGCGGCAGCCTGAAGTGCGACGGCGGCCGGAGCGGGGGCGGCCGCGTGGCTCGGCGTCGGCGTCGGCGTGGCGCTCGCGCTTGCGCTCGCGCTTGCCGAGGGCGTGGCAGTGACGCTTGGCGTGGCTGCGTGATCCGTCGCGCGGGACTCGGACGTGCGGCTCATATCCTGGGCACCGAGGGCTTGTCCGGCCGCCTGGGTGGCAGCGCCTGCACCGAGGAACACGGCAACGACGCCGGCAACAACTGCCATGCGCTGGCCGGTGCCGAGGTTCGACGCGGCTCGCCTCAACGTGGAACGTGAACGTGACTTGTTTCTCCGGGCAGGTTCGCCGCGGTGGCGCGCAACAGAGCGCGACTGATTCCTGGAATCAGACATGGTGATTGCCTCTCGACGCCTGCGGAGTTAGCTGTCGGATTCGGATGAGGTCATCCGGCCGTGGCCACAGCGAATCGTGGCGGTACGGCTTCACCCCAAGGGCTGGCTCAACATGAGCGCTTGCCCGGAGACCTGGGTCCCCCGTCTCTGCCTGGACTTTTGGGCACCGGGGAGTGGCAGAGCTCGGCGACTACCCGGCGGTGGCCGGAATGACCCAGCGCACCCATTCGACGGTACAGGAGGTTTTCGCTTAAGTCACATTTAGGTAACGGAGATCACGACGCCGGTGCGTCGACTTGCGCCGAATGCGCACCGCCGTCGCGGCCCTGGGGTTCAGTTCAGGCTGTGGCGGTCCCGGGCGCCGGGAGGCGCACCGCAAACTCCGTCCGGCCGGGCCGCGATGCCATTTCGACGGTACCGCCATGCGCGTGAACGATGGATTCCACGATCGACAAGCCGAGCCCGGACGTGCCCTCGGAACCGGAGCGGGCGGCGTCGGCGCGGGCAAAGCGGGAGAAGATCCTGCCCTGGAATTCAGGCGGTATGCCCGGCCCGTTGTCAGTCACGGTCACCACGGCGCTCCCATCGGCTGAGCGCATGACGCCCGTGACCACAGTGGTTCCCGCCTCCGTGTGCTTGCGGGCATTCGAGAGCAGGTTCGCCAACACCTGGTGGAGCTGCGAGGGGTCCCCCCGGACTGTGAGGGGCTCATCCGGGAGCTTGAGTTGCCAGATGTGCTCCGGGGCCATGACTTTCTCGTCGCTGACGGTTTCGATCACCAACTGAGTGAGGTCCACATCGGTGAATTCGGGGGCCTTTCCTTCATCCAGCCGGGCCAGCAGAAGGAGGTCCTCCACGAGGGTGGTCATGCGTTCGGACTGGCTCTGCACCCGGCCCAGTGACTTGCGGCCGTCCTCGGTGAACGTCTCGGTCATGCGCAAGAGCTCGGTGTAGCCACGGATGGCGGTTAGCGGAGTGCGCAGTTCGTGCGAAGCATCCGCAACGAACTGCCGGACCTTTGTTTCGCTTTGCTGGCGTGCTTCGAGGGCACTGGAGACGTTGTCCAGCATCAGGTTCAAAGCATGCCCCACGCTTCCGACTTCAGTGCCCGGGTGGGCCGCCGACGCCGGAACGCGCACCGCGAGTGCCACCTCGCCGGCGTCGAGCGGAAGTTTCGATACCTTCGTGGCGACGTCGGAGAGCTGTTCCAAAGGGCGCATTGTGCGGCGGATCAGCACGGTTCCGGCTAGCCCGATCAGGACCAGTCCCCCCAAGGAGACCAGGACCATGGTCCAGACGAGCGAGGCCTCGGTGTCGTCCTTCGAGGCGAGGGGGAGCCCCGTAATGACAACGTCGCCGTAGGGGGTTTCCGCGGCTACCAGCCGGTAGCCGCCGTTGGAAAGGGTGCGATCAACCGGGTGGCCATCAGTCGGGAGCGCCAACAGTATTCCGACGTCGCTGGGGGTCAACGGCGTACGGGTGGCATCGGAGGAAAGGAATCCGGCATCGCCGCTCACCTGGCCGCCAAGAATGCGTGCATTCAGCGTGCCGATGCTCTGGCCCCGGGCGTCCAAGGGGTCCGGACGGCCGCCCGGGTTGCCTTGCGGCGGCCGGCCATGGGAGGCCTGCATCAATTGCTGGTCCAGCTGTTTTGTGAGGAACACGTCCATGGAGGCGTAGCTGACAACTCCGACGGCACCGCAGATAGCCACAAGGAGGGCCATGGAGAGAAGGATCAAGCGCGTGCGCAAGTGCCACGTTGAAGGATTCAACCAACTATGGTCGGTCTGGCGGGGGATACCCGAGAGTGCGGACATTCGACGCCCCGGCTATTCGGCGGGCTTGATGACGTAGCCGGCTCCGCGCACCGTGTGGATCATGGGAGGGTGGTTGGCCTCGATCTTCTTGCGCAGGTATGAGATGTAAAGCTCCACGATGTTGGCCTGGCCGCCGAAATCGTAGTCCCACACGCGGTCCAGGATCTGGGCTTTGCTGACCACGCGCTTGGGATTTTCCATGAGGTAGCGCAGGAGCTCGAACTGGGTCGCCGTGAGTGGGATGTCTTCGCCGCCCCGGGTCACCTCACGGGTGTCCACGTTCAGGGTCAAGTCACCAACAACCAGCTCGGCCGTATCCATTGCGGCCACTCCCGAGCGCTGGACCAAGCGGTGGAGGCGCAGAAGGACTTCCTCCATGCTGAAGGGTTTGGTGACGTAATCGTCGCCACCTGCGGCCAAGCCAAGGATGCGGTCCTGCACGTCATCCTTGGCGGTGAGGAAGAGCGCAGGCACCTCGGGTGCAAAGGCGCGGATCCTCCCCAGCAGCTCGACGCCGTCGAACCCTGGAAGCATCACATCCAGCACCAGGACATCCGGACGGAAGTCCTTCGCCAGCTTTACCGCAGCGGGCCCGTCTCCGGCCACCGCCACCGACCACCCCGCCATGCGCAGGCCCATGCTCATGAGCTCGGCGAGGCTTGGCTCGTCGTCAACCACAAGGGCGCGGATGGGAGAACCATCGGGGTGGCTGAGCTGCGGAAGGTTGTTGGTCATGGAGTGCGAGGATGCCATGGGACAACTCTCCAATCTGCCGGTTTGCCGGTGCTTAGCCGTTGCTGTGAGGACCCTGTGAGTCCCAGCCTAGCCAGCTGTCCATAGTTTGTGCCGGTTCGGGATGGAACGGCGGACATTCTGCTGGATCATTCCGCTGCCCGGGCCGG
Source organism: Arthrobacter bambusae (assembly GCF_030812595.1). Lineage (GTDB taxonomy): Bacteria > Actinomycetota > Actinomycetes > Actinomycetales > Micrococcaceae > Arthrobacter > Arthrobacter bambusae_B. The sequence continues at coordinate 91,660 of NZ_JAUSSZ010000010.1, read as the reverse complement.
CGATCCGCATGATTGCGGGCCCCGGCGCAAGTTCGCCGCGGATGATCCAGCAGAATCCGACACAACACAGCTGCAGGTCACAGGCAAGCCTGCAATTCGACACAGCCAACGCACAGCAAAGCGGCTGACGCTGTTTGGGACGAGAACAAATACGGCTATCAGTCCCGACCTCAATGGAGAACACCATGGATCAGCAAAACAACCCCTCCGTACCTGGTTCCGAACCGGAGAATGGACACCCGCAGCCGGTGATCCGCCCCGTCGACGACGCCGGCCAGCCTGGCGCCGGGCAGCCTGCCGCCGGGTGGGGTTCTCCGCAGCCGCCGGTGAACCAGCAGCCTGCCGCCGGGTGGGGTGCGCCGCAGCAATACATCCCCGGAGAGCCCCGCCCTTCGTTTTTCAAGAATTGGAGCCTGAAGAAGGGACTCATTGTTGGCGGCGTTGCGGTGGTGGTCGCTGCGGCGGCAGGCGCCGGTGCATATGCCGCCGGAAACGTTACTACGGCCGACACTACCAACGCGCAGGGGCCGGGAGCCGGGCAGAACGGCCAGGGCGGGTTCGGCGGTCCGGGCGGGACGAACGCTGGTCCGGGCGGCCTCGGAGTAGGCATGGGCGGCCTTAACGCTGCAGTCCACTCGGAATACGTAGTCCTCCAAAACGGCAGCTACGTCACGATGGCGGGCCAGCTGGGCACGGTCACCGATATCTCGGCGGGCTCGATGACCGTCAAGAGCGCGGACGGGTTCACCCGAAGCTATGCGCTGGGAAATGACGTCGTGGTAGCGGAAGGCGTCCGGCAGCGTGGAGGTGGAAACACTGGCACCACCCTGACCCTCGCCGATGTGAAATCCGGATCCAGCGTGAGGGTCACCGCGCTCAAGGAATCCGATAAGTACACTGCCCAGTCCATCCAGATCGTCACCGCCTCGACATCAGGTACCGCTGGGACGGGCACCACCAACTAATCCTGCGGGTCTGGGCGAGGGGTAGCTGGCGGACGGAGCAATACCGTTTGGTTCTCTTTGACCACATGGGTTCGGGAGGATCCGACCAGGCATTTTATGATTCGTCCCGCTACTCTAGCCTTGACGCATACGTTTCCGACCTCCTGGAGATTTGCGCCGAGTTGGACCTCACGGGCGTGACGCTGATCGGCCACAGTGTCGGTGCCATGATGGCCATTTCGGCGGCCATCGCCGACCAGCAGTCGCGGATCGCCCGGCTCGTTCTGGTGACGGCTTCGCCCAGTTATATGAATCACCCGGATGACGACTACTTCGGCGGTTATTCCAGCCACGAGCTGGACGAGCTCTTTGAATCGTTGGACGCCAACTACCTTGTTTGGGCTGAAGCCATGGCCCCCGTGTTCATGAATGCCTCCTCCTCGCCGCACTTGGAGCAGGAATTGCAGGGCAGCTTCCGCCGGATCAACCCGAGGGTTGCCCGTGACTTTGCCCGGGTCGCTTTCCGATCCGATGCGCGGCACTTGTTGTCCAGCGTTGAATTGCCGGTGCTCATTCTGCAGAGCACCGACGACGTCGTCACTCCTGAATACATCGGCACCTACCTCCAGGAGCGCATGCCGGGGAGCGTCCTCGTCACCCTTGCCGCGACGGGCCATTTCCCACAGACAAGCGCCCCGGAAGAAACAGCCAACGCTCTCCTCGATTACCTCGGCTCTGCGGCATGAGCGAGGGGACTGTGGAGTACCGGCAGATATTCGACGCTGCCCCTGCCGGTTACCTGCTTACCCGGCCAGACGGCACGATCGTCGATGCAAACCGGACAATGTGCGAGTGGGCCGGCCGTGGACAGGAAGAGCTGCTCGGGATGAACCTGCTCGCCCTCTTGCCCGCCGGGGACAGGATCATGTTCCTGACCCATGCCATGCCGGCCATCGAATCCAACGGTTCGGTGAAAGAGCTTGCGGTGGAGATCCTGGCCGCCAACGGTGAAAGATTGCCAGTGTTGCTTGCGGTGTCCCGGACATTGCTATCCACGGCAGGGCCGGCCGCGTCCGAACTCAACGTCGTGGTCGTGTTCGGCGTCCACGAGAGGCGCCTCTATGAGCGGGAACTTGCCGCCACGTTGCGCAGGCTTGAAGAATCGGAATCTGAACGTGCCAAGCTCCTTGAAGAAGCCAGGCATTAGGCCATGCACGATGCCCTGACCCGTTTGCCGAACCGGACGTTGTTTGCGTCGCGCCTTGACGAGGCCTTGGAGCGGGCCGGTATCCATGGCCTGTACGTCGGTCTCTTGTTTTGCGACATCAACAGCTTCAAGGACATCAACGACACCTATGGCCACGCAGCGGGGGACCAGGTCCTTAGCCACGTCGGCGGACGCCTCGCCGGGGCGGTACGCTACGTCGATACCGTCGCGCGCTACAGCGGTGACGAATTCGTCGTGCTCCTCCCGGCCTTGGAATCGCCCGAAGAACTTGCCGTGGTCGCCTCGCGCATCTTGGACAACGTCGATCCGGGGTGCCTCGTGGGGGAGTCGAAGCTGCGCGTCGAGCTCGCCGTAGGCCAAGCGGTGACCGCAAAGATGGGGCCGATGTTCCCCGACGCGCGGGAAGAATTGGCGCGGCAGCTTCTCATCCAGGCCGACGCCGACATGTATCGGTCCAAGCCACGGCATGAGCCGAAGCGGGAAACCACCGACGCGGCGTGACGCCAGAGCGTTTTCAGGGGCGGCGCTAGCGTGCGATTGGCCAAAGAATTTTTGTGAGACGCAACCTCGGATTGGACAAGGGTTGTTTCACATCTCGAGATTCAAAGGCAAGCGCATGACGTGATTTAAGATTCAAAAAATGCGGACTTGATCAAATTTTATTCGAATATTGCGCAGTCGACGACCATTGTGACGAACGAGATCGGGTCACATTTGGACATGTCTGAATTGTGATGTGCGGCACACTAGTCCGATTCGTCTCAAAATGTGGACGGTTCGGCCCTTTGTTACTTGCAAGTTCCCTTTATTACGTTGCACACTTCAAAAGTGAACAAGAACTCAACAGCATCTGCAGCCGCAGCGATCGAGTCCAGCGCACCCGCTGGTATTTCGATGAGCTGTTGTCGAATGCATGCCTAACTTCAGACCCCAGGAAAGTTTCAGGCATTCGCCCCCTGCCCAGCGTCGGGCGCCCCTCCCCATCTCGTTGCGGGGACCAGACCAGCATTCGAAGCCGCGATAACGGCTATTCACTTTGAGGTAAGCAAGCCATGTCAGTTGCATCCGGATACGTCCATATCTCCGTCCGTAACGCCAATAAGGCCGCGTCGAACGCCGGCCTGCGTCCCGGCTTCGGCAATCGCCCGGCCTACGCCCAGCCGGCACCGCAGGGTGGCAGCCAGGCGCCGGGTTACGTCCCACAGGGTTATAACCCCAACTCCTATGGCCAGCTCCGTGCTGTTCCTGCCGAGGCTTCGCCGATGACTGCGCCCACGCCGGTCCTGGCTCCTGCGGACCGCTCCATCCGTCCCGTTGCCAACGACAATGTGGCCCGCGGGTTTGTGCTCTACATGGGCATTGACGAAGACACTGCGGCGGCCGCCGGAACGTCCATCGCCAAGCTTGCCCAGGAAATCCGGGCTTACGCGCAGTCCCTCGTTTCCGGTGCGGAGAGCTACGCCGCCGTCGCAGTGGCCCCGGCCACCGCGCCCGGTTCCGCGCTCGACGTCGTGCGCTCGACCTTTGGTGACCCGACCGTTGGCAACCGCCAGCGCTCCGAGGCGCTCCGCCCGCAGCCTGCGCAGGAAGCCCGCCCGTCCGGCGTCCTGATCGACCTCGCCCGTCGTGAGGTACACCTCGACGGCGAGTCACTCAACCTCACGTTCAAGGAATTCGAGCTCCTGAACTACCTCGTTGAGAACGGCACCCGGACCGTGGGCCGCGACGAACTCCTTGAGGGCCTGTGGCGCAACGCCGAAGAAGTTCCCAACGAACGGACCATCGACGTCCACATCCGGCGCCTTCGCTCCAAGCTCGGCCGCCTCGCGAACACTGTCCGTACCGTACGCGGCCAAGGCTACCGCTTCTACGAGCACCCCGAGGTCATCGTCTGGGCCGCTCCGGAATACTCGATCTAACTAGGTTCGCAACCGCTCAAAGCGCGCTCCTTCTCTGGGGGCGGGCGCTTTCGCTTCCGCAGAACATCCCTCGGCGCCTGCGCTCGTACCTCCCCACCGTCCCCCTCGCCTCGCAAGTCCCCACCGGCTCCCAGCCTTCGCAAGCTCAGGCCGGGGCCCTCGCCGGTGGGGCCCCACGGCCAGGGAACCCTGACGGCGTGGGCCCAACGCAACAACGGCGCTTTCGGGATGTGCCGCCTTTTGGCTTCCCTAGTCCAGTGAGCATGTGCCTCCGCGGCTATAGGGTGGGGGGATGAGCGAGCATCACATCAAGCGGCTGGTGATCATGCGGCATGCCAAGTCGGACTGGCCCCTCGGGGTGCCGGATCATGAGCGGCCTCTTGCCGAGCGCGGCCACCGGGAAGCCCCCATTGCAGGAAAATGGCTCCTCAAGCACCACGTGGTTCCGGACTTCATCCTGTGTTCATCCGCGCTGCGGACCCGGCAGACCTGTACCTGGGTATGCAGCGAGCTGGGGGACAAGGCCCCGACGCCGAAACTCGAGGACGGGTTGTACGCCGCTTCCGCGCAGCGGATGTTGACGGTCATCAACCATGTGCCTGAGACGGTCACCACCCTCATGGTCTTTTCGCACATGCCCGGCGTGCAGGACCTCGCGATGCACTTGGCTTCCCGTGACTCGGACCATGACGCCTACATGGATGCCGCGACCCGCTACCCCACGAGTGCCATAACGGTGATGGAACTGGAGAAACCGTGGGCTGAACTCGATGGGCAGGATGCTCGCCTGACCCACTTCGTAGTGCCCCGCCCGAAGAAGTAGCGTCCGCCTCGCGCGAATTGGCAGCAGATGCCCCCGGAATCGAATTTTGCGGGCATTTGGTGCCAGTTCGTGGCCCCGGCCGTTAGCCCACGTCGAGTCCGCCGGCTACCTCGCGCAACAGGCCAACCACATGGCGGATGCTGGGGCTTGCCATCATTGTCTTTCGATAGACGATGCCCACTTGGCGTTGCTGCATCGGATTGACGACGGGCACCGCCACGACTCCCGCGGGGAGTTCGGGCCTGCCGAGGCGCGGCACGAGCGCCACCGCAACTCCTTGCTGGACCATGGTGATGTGCGTGGAAAAGTCCGGATCGTAGATGCGGATGTCCGGCACCCGCCCCAAGCCTGCAAGGATCGCCAGTAGCGCCTCATTGCAGATGGCGCCGGCCGGCGTGCTGATCCAGCGCTCGTCCATCAGGTCGGAAGGCTCGACGGCGGTCCGGCCTGCCAGCGGGTGCGAGGAGTTCAGCAGGACGTCGGCGGTGTCCAGGCAGAGGTCCTCGTGGACCATGTTCTCCGGAATGGCCAGGGGCACTGAGTGCCAGTTGTGCACGACGCCGAGATCGGCTTCGCCGGTTGCGACCCTTTGGACGGCCTCGCGCGGGTCCTCTGCCACCACTCGGATTTCAAGCCCGGAACCCGCGGCCGCCCCAGGGGTGCGGGCAACATCCTGGGCCGTGCCCAGTTTCCGAAGCATCGGCCCCACCAGCCCGCGGCAGGCCGTCGAGAATCCGACGAGCCGAAGCACTCCGCTCGGCTTGGCCGGGTCGGCAAGCAAGGTGGCCTGTAGCTCCTCCAATTCGCCCAGGATCCGACGCCCGTACTCGGCCAACGCCATGCCGCGGTCGGTCAGCAGTACGCCGCGGCCGTGGCGCTCCAGGACGGTCACACCGCTCTGCTTCTCAAGCTTCTTGATCTGCTGGGAGACTGCCGAAGGGCTGAACCCCATCGCTTCCGAGGCGGCCACGACCGAGCCTTGATGTTCAACTGCCACGAGTGCCCGTAGTGCCGCAATCTCAATCATGAAGCAAATGTACATGATTCAATGCAGAACTCGACGCTGGTGCTTCATCCATTTGAATGCCAGAGTTGAATCGTGAATATTCGACACTCAGCACTCGCCGTCCTTGTCGCAGTCCTTTGGGGCCTGAATTTCGTCGCGATCGACTTCGGTCTCCATCCCGCAAGCGGGAATGGCAACGGGAGCGCGGCAGACGTGCCGCCGCTGCTCTTCGTGGCCATCCGCTTCGTGCTGGTGGTGTTCCCGTGCATCTTCTTCGTCCGCAAGCCGGACGTGAGTTGGAAAGCGATCATCGGCGTCGGGCTCTTCATGAGCGCCGGTCAGTTCGGCCTGCTTTACCTGGGCATGGCCCTCGGGATGCCCGCCGGGCTCGCCTCGCTGGTGCTGCAGGCGCAAGTGCTCCTGACGGTGCTGTTGGCGGCCAGGTTCCTGGGGGAGCGGCCGAACAAGCGCCAACTGACGGGGGTTGTGCTGGGTGTGGCCGGACTTGCCCTTGTGGCGGTAGGTCGAAGCTTGGTGGCCCCTGTGGTGCCGCTCATGATTGTCCTCGCAGCGGCTTTGTCCTGGGCCGCGGGAAACATCATCGCACGCAAGGCCAGGGCGACCTCGGGGCTGGGCCTTGTGGTCTGGTCCGGGGCCGTGGTCCCCTTGCCACTAGCGGCATTGTCGCTCATCGTGGACGGCCCGGCCGCCGTGGTCGGGACCCTTGGCAACCTCCAGCCGGCGACCATCCTGAGCGCCCTCTATACGGCCGTATTCGCCTCGCTCGTGGGCTATGGAATCTGGAACCGGCTCCTCAGCCTCTACCCGAGCTCGGCCGTGGTGCCTTTCACGTTGTTGGTCCCGGTGGTGGGTATGACCGCGGCATGGCTGCTCATCTCGGAGGTTCCGACGACGGCGGAACTGGCCGGCGGCCTCCTCCTGCTGGGCGGCGTGGCGACCGCCGTCCTGCAGCGGCGTGCGAAGCCTATGGATTCGGCGCTCGCTGAGGTACCTCAGCGCTTGGAGGCGGGCTTGCGCTGAGCCGGCGCCCCTGGTTTAGGCGATCCCGACGTCGGACGCTTGGCGGGCGCCGCGGGTGCCGGTGTTGGTTTCCGCGGTGCGGGGCGCTTCACAGCCCCCGACGCCGGACGGGCCGCGAGCCGCTGGGCGGGCCTGGCAGGCGCCGAGGAAGGGCGGGGAGCAGGCCGGGGAGACGGCCGCCGGGCCGCCGGACGGACCGCTACCTTCGCCCGGCTCCTGCGGGAGGGCCAAACCGCCCCGATGAACAAGACCAGGAGGGAGCTGCATCCGGCAGCAGCGGCGAGGTAGAAGTAGATGTCCGAATCCTTGGTGCTCACCGCACTGCCTAAGGCGTTCTCATCCTGGTTGAAGGCGAGTCCCCACATGCGCAGGAACGCTATTCCGAACGCGATGAACAGGATTGATGCGATGGCTCCGAGAACCAGCATGAAGTACCTTCGGCGGGCAAAAACCTCGGCGACGCACGCGAGATAGCCGAGCGCCACGACCCCGAGGAAGATGTACATCACGGTTTCGTCGAGGGTGCTGGCGAGGAGCACCAGCAAACCGGCGGACACCACGGCAGAGATGATCGCAAGCTTTCCGCTGTTCCCCATGTGACGCATGGGATTAATCATCCCTGACCCGCGGGCTCGCCACGCCTCAAGACGCGGCAGTTGCCATACCGTTACCGCAGCACATACCCGCGCATGATGGTCATGATGGCCGCGATGCTTTGCTCACGGGTGCGCTCCGGGTTGTACGTCTGCCGGTCAAGGCCCACCACGAAGATCGCCCCGAACATCGCGGCCTCGAGGCTGCCCCGGGCAATGCCGGAATCCACGGTGTACGTGGCGGCGACCTTTTCGATGGCTGCGCCGATTACGGCCAACAACTCGCTGCGGAGTTCGACGAAGAGTTTGCCCCATTCGCTGGGTGTCCGCCAGTTCTCGCTGATCCAGAGCCTAGCGAAGGATGGGTAGTCGTCCATGAAGTCCATGGCTTGGCCGAGCATGGCCTCCATGGCCTCGAGCGGATCGGCGTGCAGGCCTTCGATCGTCTGGAGCCGGCCAAGCATGATGTCGACTCCGTGGCGCAACAACTGGGCGATCAGATCGGATTTGCTGCCGAAGTTGTAATAGACCGTTCCCTTGGACACCCCGGCCGCGGCCGCAATCTCGTCCACCGTGACGCCCGCTGCGCCGCGCTCGCCGATCAGCTCCATGGAAGCGTCGAAGAGGCGTTGCTTGGTCGCGTTGGTGCGGGCCGGGCGGAGCTTCTTCTCCGGAGTTTCCGGACCCGTCCTGGCCGTGAGGCCGGGTTCTTGCATGCTCATACCGCGATCTCCGGTTTCAGGGTCTTGAGGGTCCAGAACTTGTGCTTCCTGACGGCGAGCGTGGAAAGCGCTGCACCCAGCACAGTGTAGCCAAGCAGGCCCAGGACAGTCGGCCAGATCATCGACAGGTCACCGCCGTAGATCAAGTGCCGCATGCCGGTCACCACGTAGCCCATCGGCATGATCTCGTGCACCACATGCAAAGGCATGGGGGTGGTTTGCCAGGGGAACGTTCCGCCGGAAGACACCAGCTGAAGGACCAGCAGTATCAGCACCACGAACTTTCCCGGGGTTCCCAGCAAAGCCACGATGCCCTGGATGAGCGCCGTGAACGCCATCACCGCGGCGAGCATGAACAACCACATCCACACAGGGTGGGCCGCGTTGAGTCCCAGCCCCAGGTCCACCACGACGGTGAGGACGCTGGCTTGCAGCACGGACACAACGAAGAACGGGAGCCAACCGCCGACGGCGATCTTCCAGGACGCCGCGTTCGAGGCCAAGGCCCGTTGCGTGATGGGACGCATCGCCTGGACCAGCATGAACACTCCGATCCACAGCGCCAAGGTAAGGAAGAACGGAGCGAGTCCGGCACCGTAGGACCCCGCTTTGGCTTGCGAGACGTTGTTGACCGCCACAGGATCGGCCATCACCTTGGACACCTCGCTCTTTTGGGCATCGTTCGGGTTGGGGACCTTGCCTGCGCCTTTCGCCAACTCGCTCGCCAGGGTGCGGGATCCGTCCGCGGCCGTAGCGGCGCCGCTCGCGAGCTGCGCCGCGCCGTCGTCGAGCTTTGCCGCACCGTCCGCGAGGGCCGCCGTGCCGTTGACGGCGGACTGTTCACCCGCAGCCAGCGCCGCGGCCCCGGAGCTGAGCTGGTCTGCGCCTGCCGAGGCCTGGCCGATGGCTCCCGACAGTGCCGGCGCGGCTCCCGCTAGCTTGGCGGCGCCCGCGCTGACCGCGGCCGATCCGTCGGAAAGCTGCTGGACCTGTGCGGCATCTGCCGAGATCTTGGCTTTGGCGTCGGTCACAGGGCTGGTCGCGGCGGCATTGTCGAAGTCCGCCAGGATCTTGTTCGCCTGGTCCTGGGTGATCACGCCGGCGGACACGAGCCGAGCGTTGGAGGCCACAACCCGGTCCCTTGCCCCGGCGTCGAACGCTGAAAGCTGCCCGACGACGTCCTGGACCTTCGCGTTCAACTGCGCGTTCCCGGCGGCTACTTGGGCGGCGCCGTCGGCGAGCTTCTGGGAGTCGGCCGGGAGGGACGCGGTCTTGTTCTTCAGCTCCGTGAGCCCCCCGCTGAGCTGCCCCGCACCGTCGTTCAGCTGGTTTGCGCCGTCGCGGAGCTTGGTCTGACCGGCCAGGAGCTCCGAGGCGCCGCTGCTGAGCTTGCTGGTGCCGTCGTGTAGCGTGGCCGCACCGTCACTGAGCTTGCCGACGCCGTCGGCCAGTTGGGCGGCTCCGTCGGAGGCTTTGACGATCGAAGCGTGAATGGTGCCGAAGCCCGTCAGGAGCTGATTGGCGGTTTCCTCGCCCACTTCCTTGGCCACCGTGGAATGCACCGCCGTGGTGAGTTTGTCGACGATGGTGCTGAGGAGGTAGTTGTTCGCGTCGTTGGTGGTGACGTTGAGCATGGCCTGGTTGGCTGCGTCGAAGCTGCCGGGCGAGACCAGGTTGGCCGAAAAGTCTTTCGGAATCTTCAAGGCGAAGGCGTACTTGCCGGATTCCACGCCGGCGTCGGCCTCCGCGCTGGTGGTCACCCGCTGCCAGTTGAAGACATGGCTCGCCACGAGGCTGTCGGCAACTTTCTGGCCCGCCTGCAGTTCAGGGCCGCTCGCCGGCTGGGCTCCCGCGTCCTCGACGACCAAGGCGGCGTCGATCTGGTTGAGGTTGCCGTAAGGGTCCCAGTTCGCGTAGAGGTATACGGCTCCGTAGAGCAGCGGAACCATTGTCAGGGCAAGGATGGTCAGCTTAGGCAGGAGCCCGCCGGTCATGCGCTTGAGTTCGGAGCGGGCGAGCCGCAGAACAGTCACTTTGCGGTCCTTTGCAGGGTTTCGGTTACTTCTTCGGGATCTTCTTGCGCCATTTCGAGGAGGTCGGTGCGCTCCTCGGGTTCGGCCGGCGCCGTATGCGTGACCGAGTTGCCGATCACCGCGGCCGGACCGTCCCAATGGTCCGGGAGCGCGGAAACCACGGCGACGACGGCGAGCGGCCGCCCGGCGTCGTACGCCAACTGTTCAAGCCGTGGGAGCCAGTCGGCGGGGTCTGCGCTGTGCCGGTCGGGGGAGTCGAGGACGAGGAGGTCGAGGGCCGGGTCCGCGAGGGCCAATGCCGTCAGCAGCTCGAGGCGGCGGTCCGCGGGAAGCTGCTCAATCCACAGTCCGGCGATGTCCTCGAAGCGGTTGACCTTGAGCCACGGCGTGCTGAGGAGGGCGCCACGGTAGCGGCGGGGGATGAGGGAGAGATCTTCGGTGACCAGGTCGCGGACGCTCAAGTGCTGTTCGGGCTCGTTGACGCCGGGGGAGTCAACCAAGGCGCTCGCGGACCGGACTTTCTTGGTCTTTGCCGAATTGTCCCAGCTCAGGAGGCCTTTGCTGGGTTTCATCCTGCCGCTCAGGGCAAGTGCCAATGCTGTGCGCTGGTCCTGGCCGTTGCCGCTGACCAAGAGGAGTTCGCCGCGCCTGGCCTCGAGGGACGTGGGAGGCAGGAGATCGCCCCGGCGGCCGTCGATCTGGAGTTGCTGTGCAGACAGCACAATGGGACCTTTCGCAGAAACAGTAGTCTGCTCCCAATTGTAATAAAACTGACTGGTCAGTTCAAATAGACTTCTATCACAGGCCGTATTTCTCCAGCAGGCGCAGCCAGACCTCGCTGATCGTGGGGAACGACGGCACGGCATGCCACAGCCGGTCTAACGGAACCTCGCCCACAATCGCAATGGTGGCGCCGTGCAAGAGCTCGGCCACTCCAGGTCCGGCGAACGTCGCGCCCACCACCACCTTCCGGTCCTCGTCCACCACCAGTTGAGCCCAGCCTTCGTAATTCTCCGAATGCAGCTGGGCGCCGGACACGTTGATCCGCAGTTCCACCGAGCTTGCGTTGATGCCTTTCTGCAGCGCCTGCTTGAGGCTCGGGCCCACGGATGCCACTTCCGGATCCGTGAAGACCACGCTGGGAATCGCATATTCGTCGGCGGTCTTTGCGAAGGCGCTCCACGGCTTCGGGGTGCCGTGGAGGGTTCCCTTGGCGCGCGCCACGATGGCGTCACCCGTGGCCCGGGCCTCGTACTTGCCTTGGTGCGTGAGGAGGGCGGCCCCCGCTGCATCGCCGGCTGCGTAAAGCCACAGTCCGCTGGTGCCGTCGCTGGCGGGACCCTGAACCAGGCCGCTTGAGTCAGTGCTGAGGCGCAAAGCTTTGCCCTCTTCGGCGTCGAGCCCCACGTTCTCGAGCCCCAAGTTGTCCAGGTTCGGCCGCCTGCCCGTTGCCACGAGCAACTCGTCACCCTTCAAGACCGTCCCGTCGCCGAGGGTGACGCCGAAGCCATGGTCCGGGTCGTGTTCGACGCGCGTGGTGTCTGTCCCAAGGCGGAGATCGACCCCATCGGCCCGCAAGCCTGCAGCAACCAGATTGGCGGCTTCCTCGGGAAAAGCGCTGAGCAGCCTGCCGCGGGCGACTATTGTGACCGACGAGCCTAAGCGGGCGAAAGCCTGGGCGAGTTCGACTCCTGCAACTCCGCCACCCAGCACAATGAACTTTTCGGGGATTTGCTGTGCAGACGTGGCGCCGCGGGTTGTCCAATAGGGTGCGTCGCGCAAGCCTTCGATTTTGGGGACGAGCGGCGTGGATCCGGTGGCCACCACCACGGCGTGATGGGCCTTGAGTGAGTAGTTGTTCCCGTCCCTGCCATCCACTTGGACTTCGCGGGGGCCCGTGATGCGCGCCCGGCCCCGGATGAGTTCAATGCCGGTGTCCACGAGCCACTGCACCGCGCCGTCGTCCTGCCATTTGTTGGTGAAGTAGTCGCGGTACTTCAGCACCGTTCCGGCATCCAGGATCTTTGTCACCGAGTCCGACGCTCCGGGCACCGATTGTGCTGTGTGCAACGCGGTTCCAGGCCGAAGGAGTGCTTTGGACGGTATGCATGCCCAGTAGGAGCATTCCCCTCCGACAAGCTCAGCCTCCACAATGGCCGCGGTGAGGCCGCCCCGGACCACTCGGTCTGCAACGTTCTCCCCCACAGCTCCGGCGCCGATCACAATGACATCGAATTCCCGGATATTCTCCTCAGCCATGGGAGAAGCCTACGCCCGGAGGCAGGCCGAAATGAGGGCGTGGCGTCGGATTCTGCTGGATCATCCCTCGGAGCGGAACCGGCGGCCCCGTATTTGCGCCGAACTTTTCGGTCGGGAGCGGGATGATCCAGCAAAATCCTCCAGTTTTGGCCTCAGCTAGGCGTCCAATGCGTCCTTGAACCAGCCCGTGATGCTCGCAGGATGCGTGATGGCGGTACCGACGACGACGGCGAACGCACCGGCGTCGAGCGCTTGGCGGGCCTGCGCGGGGGTGTGGATGCGGCCCTCGGCGATGAGCGGCTTGCCTAGTCCGGCGCCGGCGATCTCCGCGATGAGTTCAAGATCGGGGCCTTCTGTCTTGGGGCGTTCCCCGGTGTAGCCGGCCAGCGTGGTACCGATCAGGTCAACGCCTGCTTCGACGGCGGCCACCGCATCAGCGAAGGAACCGCAATCAGCCATGACCAAGGCCTGTGATTCGGCGTGGATGCCGTCGACCGTTTGTTTAAGGCTCAAGCCGTCGGGCCGCGGGCGCCGCGTGCCGTCGATTGCCACGAGGTGTGCGCCGGCATTCGCGACGGCGAGGGCATGCCGGAGTGTCGGGGTGATGAACACCCCGTCGTGGCCGTCCTTCCAGAGCCCGATCACCGGAACCTCCACCGCCGCCCGGGCGAACTGGACGTCCGCGAGCCCCTGGACCCGGACTGCCGCGGCACCTCCGATAACCGCCGACGCCGCCACTTGGCCGGTCGTCCGGGGATCGCGCATGGGCTCGCCCGGGTAGGCCTGGCAGGAGACGATCAACTGCGAGCGGAGGGCTTCGAGGCCATCGGGGGTCAGGATCACGGGGTATCTCCTTGCGAGGGTGTTCGGGTACTTGGGTGTTCGGGTAATTCCGGTATTTGGGTATTTGGGCGTTCGGGTGTTGCGGAGTCAGTCCAGGACGAGTTTGGCCGCGCCCACAATGGCCGCGGTGTTGCCTAGCGTCGCGCGAACCACAGGAATGCCAGCCAGTGGGCCCATGAGCTCTTTGCGCAGGGCGCGTTCCATGGGTTTCCACCAGAAATCTCCCACATCCGACAAACCGCCTGAAACTACCACCGTCTCCGGGTCGAGGATGTTGACGAGCCCGCCGATCGCCTGCCCGGCGGCACCTGCTCCGGCACCGATGGCTTTGACGGCCGCAGCCCTGTCAGCCGAGGCGGCACGATCGCCGTCGTGAGCCAAGGCAAACACCGCACGGGTATCCGGGACTTCGGGGGAGCCACCGAAACGGAGGAAAGATTCATGAATAGCCGGTCCGGAAGCGATCGCCTCGACGTGGCCCGAGCCGCCGCACACGCACGGGATGGCCATGCCCTCGTGATAAGCGTACGGCGAAGCGAAGTGCCCCACGTGCCCACCCACATAGTGGTGCCCCAAAACAGGAGAGCCGTCCAGCACGAAACTTCCGCCCACACCCGTCCCGAAAGCCACCATCAACGAACTCGAAGACCCTGCAGCCGCCCCACGCCACGCCTCACCAAGAGCATGCGCATGCACATCGTTGACCGCACTGACCGACCCCCGGGGCAAGCCAAGGAGTTGCGCCAAACCAGCCGTCAATCTGGTCCCGGCCCACCCCAGAATCGCATCAGTCGCCGAAACCACCTCGCCATTCACGGCATCGATGACCCCGGCCGAACCCACCCCTACACGCCCGACGTCGATTCCCTCACCCGCCGCCCGCCGCATGAGCCGCCCCACGAGAGCCGCAGTCGCCTTCAAAATGGCGTCGCCCCCACCCCGGTTCAGCGTAGGAATCTGCTCCGAGAACAACACCTCACCATCGCCCGAAACAACCCCCGCGGCAGTCTTGGTCCCCCCAAGATCGACCCCGACCACGTACATCATGTTTGTCCTCCGGATGGTTCGATTGCTGGGTCCGAGCCCGCGTTGCGCTTGGTTTGTGGTCAGGTTAGTTGGGGCTGGATCGCGTCTTTGTGCTGTGTCGCTGTGGCCAGGTTAGTTGGGGGCTGGGGCAGCGCGCACGCATCATTTCGCCGGCGCTTAGACACCTCCCGGCGTCGTCTTCCGGTCGCTGGGCGACCTTCAGACGACTCTGGTCGGCGATGCGCGCCTACACGAAATAATGCGCCCGCGCTTTGCGCAATCGGCTCACCTGACGCTCCCGGCAGTCGACCGACTGATCGCAGGCCGCCGCCTGCGGCGCAAGCGGATACCAATGTTCCCGAAGCGAATGGTGGCCCGAACGCCCGAGTGGCGGAGGGATGGTTTTGTGTAGTCCCGCATCGCCGACCAGAATGTCGTGCAGGTCGCTCAGCGACCGGAACGGCATGGCGGGAGGTGTCTAAGGGACGGCAAAACTGGCCCTGCGGCACGACCCGACAACGCCAAATCGGCAAGGCGACGCTCGGCAACCCGGCAAGTCGACGCTCGGCAAACCGCTAAGGCGACGCTCGGCAACCCGCCAAGGCGACGCTCGGCAAGGCACTCAGGTCAGCCCCCTAGACCAAAACCTAGACCAAACCGTTGCGCTCGAGGATGACCCGGATTGCGGAGGTTTCTTCGGCGTTCAGGGCGGGCATGGGGGCGCTCATGGTGTTGGATTCGATGATGCCCATGAGTTGGAGGGCGGTCTTGAACGCGCCTAGTCCTGCCGCGCCGCCAGAGACTCGGCCGTTGGGGGTGTAGACGATGTTGAACAGATCGGCCAAGCGGTCCTGTTCGGCGGCGGCGGCGGCCCAGTCTCCGTCTTGGGCGGCGTCGAACAGGCGGCGGTAGCCGGCGGGGTCTACGTTTCCGAGGCCGGGGACTACGCCTTGGGCACCGGCGAGGAGGGCGCCGTCCACGACTATTTCGTGGCCCGTGAAGATGTCGAAGTCGGGGATGTCCTTGGCGCCGAGGAGGAGTTGGCGGAAGGAGACGTCGTCGCCGGAGGAGTCCTTGACTCCTGCGATGACGCCGTCGCGGCCGAGACGGACCAGGAGGTCGGTGGGCAGTTTGAAGTGGGTGCGGACGGGGACGTCGTAGGCGAAGATCGGCTTGTCCACGGCAGCGTGGATGCTGCGGAAATGGGTTTCGGTCTCCTGGGTGTTGCCGATGGCGTAGTACATGGAGGTGACCACGATTGCGTCGGCGCCGAGGTCCACGACCTTGCGCGCTTCTTCGATGACGCGGTTGGTGGTTTGTTCGTTGGCGCCGACGATCAGGGGCACCGCGCCGGCGTTCGCGTCGGCGACTGCCGAGACCACCAGTTCGCGCTCTTCGTTGGTCATGTAGGGGACCTCGCCCGAGGATCCCAGTACGAAAAGGCCGGACACGCCGCCGTCGAGCAGGTGTTTGGTGACGTTTTTCAGGGACGCGGTGTCAACGCGGCCGTCTGCGTGGCGGGGTGTGATGACCGGGGGAATGACGCCCTGGAACTGAGTAGACACAGAAATCTCCGTTGCTTGGAACTGGATGGGAAAACTTAGGTGTGGAGCAGGCTTGGTGCGGCGCCGAGCAGCTTCTTGGTGTAGTCGTTGCTCGGGTGGTCGAAGACTTGGGCGGCCGGCCCTTCTTCGACGATCTGGCCGAAGTACATGACACAGATGCGGTCGGAGACGTAGCGGACGGTCTGGATGTCGTGCGAAATGAACACCATGCCGAGGTTCAGCTGGGCTTTAAGATCGGATAGCAGGTTCAGGACCTGGGCGCGGACGGAAACGTCGAGGGCCGATGTCGGCTCGTCGGCCACAATGATGTCCGGGTCCAGTGCGAGGGCGCGGGCGATCGCCACGCGCTGGCGTTGTCCGCCGGAAACGTGCGACGGCGTGACCTCGCCGGCCGATTGCGGCAACCCCACGAGCGCCAGCAGTTCCTTGACCTTGGCCGAGCGGGTCACGGCGTTGCCGATTCCGTGCACTTGCAGGGGATCGGTGAGGATGTCCTGGATGGTCATGCGCGGGTTGAGCGCCGTAGCCGGGTCCTGGAACACCACGGATACGGCGCGTCCGAATTCCTTGCGCATCCGGGCGTTCCGTTTGATGGCCGGCTTTCCGTGGAAGAGCACTTCGCCCGACGTCGGGGCCTGGAGTCCCACGAGCACTGAAGCGAGCGTGGACTTGCCGCAGCCGGACTCGCCGACGATGCCTACCGTTTCGCCGCGGCTGATGCTGAAGTCAACGCCGTTGACTGCCTTGACGATGTTGGGCCGGAACAGGCCGCCGGTGCGGGCCCGGTGGTGGACCTTGACGTCTTTGAGCTCGATGACCGGCTTGGCCGTGCGGGACTGTACGGAGTCAATCACTTTGCGTCCTCCTTCAGGTGGCTGGCCCAGTAGTGGTCCCTGTCCGCTCCGCCGCCGGCGGGTTCGACGACCGCGAGGACCAATTGCTGGTTCGGATCCGCGTCTGGCCTCAATGACCGTGCCGCAAAGCGGTCGCCCTCGGCGAAATCGCGTGGGGAGGGGACGGTGCCGGGAATCTGGTGGAGGCGGACGGCGTCGGCCTCGATCGAAAGGACTGCGCCCAACAGGCCGCGTGTGTATTCGTGGCGCGGGTTCTGCAGGAGCTCCGAAGCCTGTGCGGATTCCACCACCTGGCCGGCGTACATGACCGTGATCCGGTGCGCCAGGGAGGCAACCAGTGCGAGGTCGTGGCTGACGAAGACCATGGCGAAGCCCAGCTGTTCGCGAAGTTCGTTGAGTAGTTCAACGACTTGCTTCTGGACGGTGACGTCGAGGGCGGTGGTGGGTTCGTCTGCCACCACGATTTTCGGTGATCGAGAGAGCGCCATGGCGATGAGGACGCGTTGGCGCTGGCCGCCGGAGAGCTCGTGCGGGTAGCTGGCGAGCGTGCGGACGGGATCGAGCTTCACCATTTCCAGCAACTCGGCGGGGGTCTTGCGGCCGCCGCGCCTGGTCAGCTGGGTCATCTGCTCCTTGATCTTCATGGACGGGTTAAGCGAACTCAGAGCGTCCTGGTAGACCATGGCGATCTGTTCGCCGCGCAGGCCCTGGTAGGACTTGGCGTTGCTGTGTTTCGAGCCCGGGTCCAGGAGTTCCGTGCCATCGAAGATGATGGAACCGGTGATCTCGGCTGTCTTTGGCAGGAGGCCCATGATCGCGAGCGACGTGATGGACTTGCCGCAACCGGATTCGCCCACCAGGCCCATGGTTTCGCCTTCGCGGACGGTGAAGGAGACGTTGTCCACGATCGCGGTTTCGCCGAAGCGGCCGGGGAAGCGGATGGAAAGGTTCTTGACCTCCAGCACGTTCCGGGCGCCGGCGGGAACCTGGGGGAGCCGGTCCGTGCGCTTCGCCTCGATGGAAGCGAGAAGCTCCAGTTCCTTATCCAGCAGCGCGTGCGGATTGGCTATTGCGAGCCGCGGATCACTAAGGGCCGACGCCGTGTAGTCCTCTTCGGTGAGCGGATCGCCGTTGGCGGCACGTACGCCGTCGAGTTCGTGTTGTTCCACGACGGACGCTTGGGCGACCGACGTCGCGATTTCGGTATCGATGCCGGCACCGGCCACGGCGGCGCCGGCAAAAGCAGCGGCAGCACCGTCGTCGTCCTTCACCACCGGGGCCTTGCGCAGCTTCGGGTTCACCATGGCGTCGGTGAGGCCCTCGGCGAGGATGTTCAGCGCAAGCACGGTGAGCAGGATCGTGAGGCCGGCGAAGGTGGTTGCCCACCAGCCGCCGGACAGGACCAGGTTGCGGCCGTAGGAGATGACGTTTCCCCACGACGGCGCAGGATCCTGGACACCGGCGCCGAGGAAGGACAGCGAGGCTTCGAGGATGATGGCGTCGGCCACCATGACCGTGGCGAAAACCAGCACCGGCGCCGCGGTATTGCGGACAATGTGCTTAAGCAGGATGTAGGGGCGGCTCGCACCCATCACCCGTTCGGCGCGGACGTAGTCTTCGCCGTATTGGGCCAGCACGTTGGCGCGGACTACCCTGGCGAGCTGAGGGGTGTAGATGATGGCGATGGCGACGATGATGGTCGGTACCGAGTTGCCGAACGCCGCCAACAGTACGGCTGCCAGGGCGATGCCCGGGAATGCCATGAGGATGTCCATGAGCCGCATGATGATCTCGTTGACGGCCTTGCTGGATGTGGCGGCGAGGGATCCGAGCACCGCGCCGATGACGATGGCGAGGGCCACCGCTCCGAGGCCGATCATGAGCGAGGACTGCGAGCCGTAGAGGAGCCTGGAGAAGACGTCGCGGCCGAGCCGGTCGGTGCCGAAGAAGTGGTCGCCGTCCGGAGCTTGCGCCGGAATGAACGTTTCGAGGGGGTCGTGTGGCGCGATCATCGGCGCGAAAATCGCCGCCAAGGCGATGACCACGAGGAACAACAGGGCAAAACGCGATCCCCAAGGGAGCGACTTGAAGCGGACGCCCGGGGTGCTGAGCCGTTCAGCAAGTTTGCTGCGCATGGCTATACCGTCCTGATTCGGGGGTTGATGAGCAGGTACAGGAGGTCCACGACGATGTTCACCAGGACGAAGGTGACCGAGATGGTGAGGACCACTCCCTGGACCAGGTTGACGTCCAGGTTGGTGATGCCGTTGAGGATCAGTTGGCCCATGCCGGGAAGGGCGAAGATCATTTCAATCACGACGGCGCCGCCCAGTAGGTAGCCGATCCGGAGTCCCAGCACGGTTACGGGAGTCACTAGCGCGTTGCGCAGGACGTTCCGGGAAACCACTTCGCGGTAGGGGACCCCGTTGCCGATGGCTGTCCGGACGTAGTCGCGGTCCAGTTCCTCCACCATGGAGGTACGGACCACGCGGATAAGGGAAGCCGAGACCGGAATGCCGAGAGCAAGGGCCGGGAGCGCCATGGAGTTGAGCCAACCGCCGAAGCCGGACTCCGGCGTCGCGATTCCGCCCGAGGGAAACATCGGGTTGTCTCCGAGCGCAAACCACTGGATGAGCAGGATGCCAAGCCAGAAGGACGGGGTGGCGATGGCCGCGATGGAGAAGATGCGGACCAGCTGGTCCTGCCACTTGTCGCGGTAAAGGGCGCCGATGATGCCGAAAACCAGGGACAGGACGACGGCGATGATCACGCCGAGGAAGGTCAGCTGGAGGGTGAGCGGGAAGGCCGAGGCGATCATGACTGCGACCGATTTCGACGGCGGGGTGGTTACGCCGAGATCGAGATGCAGGAGCCTTCCGAGGAAACGGAAGTATTGGACGAACAGGGGATCGTTCAGGCCGTTGTCCTGGCGGTACTGCTGTTTGGCGGCCTCGCTGGCGCCTTCGCCGAGGGCCGAGCTGGCCTGGTCGCCTGGGGCTGCTTGTAGGACGAGGAAGACCAGTAGCGTGATGCCCAGGATCATCAAGGGCAATGCTGCGAGCCTGCGTCCAAGCAGACGCAATATCATGACCAATTTGTTCTCCGGTTTGCTTTGTTACGGGGCCCAGCGGGGGGGTGCGGCGTGCTACGAAGTGCGGCCGACGCCGATGAAGGACAGTCCCGTGGTGGGCAGCGGCTTGAAGCCTGAGAGCTTCTTTTCGTCCCACGCGCTGGGGAGTTGGCGGTGGAAGATCGGGTACAACGGGAGTTCCTCGGAGACGAGGTCCACGATCTGTCCGGTGATCTTCTTCGCATCAGCGGCCGCGGCCTGCGAGCCTTTATCCATCAGGCCCTGGAGGGTGGCGCTTTCCGGAGTGGTCCAGTAGGCGCGCTTTGCCATCCAGGTGGCGCCCGAGTAGAACCAGCTCAACAGCAGGTCTGCGTCGTTGCCGAAGACGGAAGGATCGCCCGGGGCGGCGGCAACGGAGTAGTCGGCTTTGCCCACACGGTCTGAGTACAAGGCGCCGGACTGCAGGTTCTTGGCGGTGACCTTGACGCCGGGGATCTTGTTCCACGATTCGAGCATCAGCGGCGCAACGTCCTTGACCCAGGCGGTGTCCGTGGTGAGCAGCTCGAATTCGAGGTTGCTCACACCGGCCTGCTTGAGGAGGTCCGCGGCCTTCTGGGGATCATAGCCGTAGACATTCTTGGCTTTGACGTAGTCCGGGTGGCCCTCTTGAAAGTATGACGATGCGGCCTTTGCATTACCGAACAGGGCCTTCTTGATGATGGCGTCCTTGTCCAGTCCATAGTGGAGTGCCTGGCGGACCAGCTTGTTGTCGAACGGGGCCTTGGCGCAGTTGAACATCAGGAACAGCATGCCGAAGGACTGCACGGATTCAACCCGGGTCTTGGACTTGAGGCCGTCCATGTCCAGGTACGGGACGTCCTCGATCGCCTGGACGCGTCCCGACTGGGCTGCGGTGACACGGGCTGCCGCGTCCGAGAGCAACAGCCAGGTCATGCCCTTGGCGAGTGCCGGCTTGGGGCCGTTGTAGTCGGCGAACGCTTCGAAGACGATCTTGTCGTCCTTGACGGCCGAGACCAGCTTGTAGGGGCCGGAACCGACCGGCTTGGCATCGAATCCCTTCTGGTCGGCCGTGGCCAACGCCTTCGGAACCACCTTCACCACGGAGATTCGCGGTCCGAAGCCCGGGAACGGGTACTTCAGCGAGAACTCCACCGTCTTGGCATCGAGGGCCTTGACGTCTTTGATGAAGGGAATGAACTGGGAGAACAGGGACTTGTTGGCCGGATCCATTACCCGGACGAAGGAGTAGACGACGTCGTCGGTGGTGACCGGGGCCCCGTTGTGGAACTTGGCACCCTCGCGGATGGTTACCTGATAGGTGGTGTCGTTGACCTTCTTGGGGTCGCCCGCTGCCAACGCGTTATATGGCTCGCGGGTGGCGGGGTGGAGCTCCACGAGGCCTTCGAAGATGTGCAGATTGGCGGCCTGCGGTGTGGCACCGGAGGACGTCATCGGGTCGAAACCCGTGGACAGCGCATACGAGATGCCTGCTTCGATGGTGAGGTCCTTGTTGACGGCCGCAGTGTTGTTCGCCGCGCCCGTGGTGGTGGAGGCGGGCCCGCCGCAGGCAGACAAGCTGGCCGTGAAGGCTGCCGCTGCTCCGATCGCCCCTGTCAGCTTGAGGAAGTTGCGTCGGCTGGCGTCGCTGACCAGCGGCAGGTTGTTAATCGTGTTGCTCATAAGATGCCTCACCATTCAAGTTTTCTGGTTATCGGATGTAGGACATCCGATGCTCGTAAAGAAACTGTAAGGGCGGTCACACGAAGTCGTCAAGCGAGATCCGGATCACTAGGTGGTTCGATGGGCAGCTGGGCGCTGGTGACTGAGCCGCTGGCGGGGGCGTGTCGGCCGGGCCGCTGCCGCTGGGCGGGTGCTGGAAGGTGGGCCGCCCGCCGGCTGGCTACCGTGCCCCGATTCGCTTGGCAGCCCAGTCAGGGCTCGGGCAGAAATTAAGGCGCACATCTATCAAGGAGATGGGACATCCGATATTGTATGTTGCGAAGCATTATTTTCGCGGTGGGCGCTAGGCTCACCTCAACATTAACACTGCACTAATTCCTTCGTCCGCGGTCCCGAACGGATCCGGACAGGGGGTGGGTACTTTTGCAAGGAGAGCCATGACCACTTCCAGTGTCGTTCCGCAGGCGCGGTTCAGCGCACAGGCCCGGCTCAGGGCCCTCCAATCGGACATCATGGAATTGATCCTTGAACGCGAACTCGAGGCAGGCGATCCTTTGCCCACGGAAAATGAGCTTTCCGTGGCGTTGGGGGTAGGGCGCAACACCCTGCGCGAATCCCTGAAAGTGCTGCAGGCACTGGGTGTCATCGAGATCCGCCATGGCTTTGGCATGTTCGTGGCACCAAGCAACTTCGAGGCGCTCGCTGACGGCCTGACATTCCGGGGCCGCTTGTCGCTGCGCCACCAAGGACTTGAGGCTCTGCAACTAGTGGACGTGCGCCAGGCCCTCGAGTCGGGTTTGATCGGCTCCTCGATGGACGTAATGACCACTGAGCAACTCGCCTTGATCGAAGAATCCGTCAAGCAGATGGAGGAGCTCGCGCAGTCCGGCGAGAACTTCGTGGCTGCCGACGCCGAGTTCCACCGCCGGTTGTTCGAACCGCTGAACAACGAGCTCCTCATCAACCTCATGGGTGTTTTCTGGAAGGTTTACCGGAAGATCCACGTAGAGATCGGCTCCGATAACGAGGATCTTGTAGCAACGGCGGCCATGCATCGAAGCATCTATACCGCCGTCGCAACCGGGGACAAGACCGCCGCTGCCGAACTGCTCAATCGCCACTTTGACGGGATTCGTCGCCGCATCAGCGAAGCCGTCGCAGTCTAGGGACAGCAAGCCAAGCGCAGGGGCCGCCGTCGTACTTTTTCGCGAAGTATGACGGCGGCCCTTTGCTTTTGTGCACGCTGTGCCCCTTTGTCGAGCGACGGCGTGACATTCTGCTGGATCATTCGGACGGCCAAGAACGCCAGCCGCGTGATTCCGGGGGTGCTAGAAGGTGTCAGGGCCGATGATCCAGCAGAATGTGCGCGCCCGGCCTGCGGGTGGCGGACAGGGCTAGCCGCTCCGGGGAACGCCAGGATGTCAGCAGACGCTCCGAGCTTGAGGCGTTCCTTGGCTGGCCGATGGGTACCTCCAATCAGCCATCGCTTACCTCGTTCGGTGGCGCCCGGTCATTCCGCCGCCGCACGGCTTGGTGCTGGAACGTTGCCCCGCGGATCCCGGTGACCGGCGAGGTCCATGACCAGATCCAGCGAATACGCCGGGCTGAATAACGAGTTCCTCATCAACCTCATGGGTGTTTTCTGGAAGGTTTACCGGAAGATCCACGTAGAGATCGGCTCCGATAACGAGGATCTTGTAGCAACGGCGGCCATGCATCGAAGCATCTATACCGCCGTCGCAACCGGGGACAAGACCGCCGCTGCCGAACTGCTCAACCGCCACTTTGACGGGATTCGTCGCCGCATCAGCGAAGCCGTCGCAGTCTAGGGACAACAGCAAGCCAGGCGCAGGGGCCGCCGTCGTACTTTTTCGCGAAGTATGACGGCGGCCCTTTGCTTTTGTGCACGCTGTGCCCCCTTTGTCGAGGGACGGCGTGACATTCTGCTGGATCATTCGGACGGCCAAGAACGCCAGCCGCGTGATTCCGGGGGTGCCAGAAGGTGTCAGGGCCGATGATCCAGCAGAATGTGCGCGGCCGGCCTGCGGGTGGCGGACACAAAGGGTGAATGTAACGAAAAAAGACCCGCACCGAAGCCGGTGCGGGTCTTTATTTGTGCGCCCAAAGGGATTCGAACCCCTGACCTTCTGTTCCGTAGACAGACGCTCTATCCAGCTGAGCTATGGGCGCATCTTGGTGATTCTCGGGAGTTTCAAACTCGTGCCCCCCTCGAACCTCAATAAACTTTACGCGAGATCCCTGTCGCTGCCAAATCGACGCGGTGTAATCTGTCTAACTAGACCGGTCTATGTGACCTTGATCACTAAATTTAGCGAATCCCTGACGCCGATCCTTGATTTTTAGGGGTTTTGCTCCGAAATGGTCGAGAGATCCCATGTCCGGACCCGGATTGGTCTACTCCGCGCCCCCTAGCATTTAGGACACACCACTGAACCCGAGGAAGGGAACCACGATGGGCGATCTGGCGCGACTGCCGTTGCTTGAGAAGGCACCTACTACGCATGCACGCCTGTTGGCCTGGGTGGAGGAAGTGGCCGAGCTGACACAGCCTGACCGCATCCACTGGGTCGACGGTAGCGAAGCGGAAAACAAGAAGCTTACCGACGAACTCGTCGAGGCGGGCACCCTGAAGAGGCTGAACCAAGAGCTCTTCCCGAATTCTTTCGCGGCATTCTCTGATCCCGCGGACGTAGCCCGTGTGGAAGAGCAGACGTTTATCTGCTCCGAGAAGGAACACGACGCTGGCTTCACCAACAACTGGATGGCCCCGGCCGAGATGAAGCAGAAGCTGCGCGGGCTGTTCGCCGGCTCGATGCGCGGCCGCACCATGTATGTCATTCCGTTCGTCATGGGCCACCTGGATGCCGAAGATCCCAAGTTCGGCGTCGAGATCACCGACTCCGCATACGTTGTTGCCTCGATGCGCATCATGGCGCGCATCGGCACCGACGTCCTGGACCGCATCACCCAGACCGATGCTTTCTTTGTCCCCGCACTGCACTCCCTGGGCGCTCCGTTGGAGGCCGGCCAGGCGGACGTCGCATGGCCTTGCAACCCGGACAAGTGGATCGTGCACTTCCCGGAAGAGCGCTCTATCTGGTCCTTCGGCTCGGGTTACGGCGGCAACGCCCTCCTCGGCAAGAAGTGCTACGCGCTACGCATCGCGTCCGTCATGGCACGCGATGAAGGCTGGCTGGCCGAGCACATGCTCATCTTGAAGCTGAGCTCGCCTGAGCAGAAGACCTACTACATCTCTGCGGCGTTCCCCTCGGCTTGCGGCAAGACCAACCTCGCCCTCCTGGATCCCACCATTAAGGGCTGGAAGGTCGAAACCCTTGGCGACGACATCACGTGGATGCGCTTCGGCAAGGAAGGCGAACTCCGCGCCGTCAACCCCGAGGCCGGCCTGTTCGGCGTGGCTCCCGGCACCGGTTGGGGCACCAACCCCAACGCCATGCGCGCCATCGCCAAGGGCAACAGCATCTTCACCAACGTCGCATTGACCGACGACGGCGGCGTGTGGTGGGAAGGCATGACCGAGGAAACTCCGGCGCACCTGACCGACTGGCAGGGCAACGAGTGGACCCCCGAGTCCGACAAGCCTGCGGCCCACCCGAACTCGCGCTTCTGCACGCCGATCGACCAGATCGACATGCTGGCCGAAGAGTACTTCAGCCCCGAAGGCGTGGAGCTCTCCGCGATCCTGTTCGGCGGCCGCCGCAAGACCACCATCCCGCTGGTGACCGAGGCCCGCGACTGGTCCAACGGTATCTTCATGGGTTCCACGCTGTCTTCGGAAACCACCGCCGCAGCAGCCGGAGCAGTCGGTGTTGTTCGCCGCGACCCCATGGCCATGCTGCCCTTCATCGGCTACGACGCAGGCGACTACCTGAACCACTGGGTCAACCTGTCAGCCAAGGCAAACCCGGAACGCTTGCCAAAGATCTTCCTGGTCAACTGGTTCCGCCGTACTGCCGAAGGTGGCTTCGCGTGGCCTGGCTTCGGTGACAACGCCCGTGTCCTCAAGTGGGCCATCGAGCGCCTCGAAGGCAAGGCGGACGCCGTCGAGACCCCCATCGGCTTCGTGCCGACCGGCGAGGCCATCGATCTCGAAGGCCTTGACATGACCCCGGCCGAAGTCGAAGCAGCAGTCCGCGTCGACGCCGCCGAGTGGGAAGCCGAGTTGGCATCCATCGAGGAATGGTACGCAAAGTTCGGCGACTCCCTGCCGGCGGCGCTCATCTCCGAGCTCGAGGGCCTGAAGGCCCGGCTGGCCTAGCCCACCCGGCACAGGCCCAGCTACACGTCCGACGGCGGCCCCGCACCTTGCACTCAAGGTGCGGGGCCGCCGTCGTCTTCCCATCTGGAGCAGCCGATGCGGAAGGATTGTGCCGAGGTTGGCGCGGGAGTAGCTTCTGGAGAACCAGCAGTTCTCTACTTCCGGGGTGGCCATGGACGATTTCCAGCAACACTCGGGAGAGGACACGCTGCCGCCAACTCGGCACGAAGGTCCCAAGAAGAGCGGTCAGGTGATCGCGCCCTTGGCCGATTTCGGGATGGGGGACATATCCCTTGCCGGCGGAAAAGGCGCGGCGCTCGGGGAGCTGGTGCGCCAGGGATTTCCGGTGCCGCCGGGCTTTGTCATCACCACGGGGGTGTACTTGTCCTTCCTGGCGGAAACGAACGTGGGTGCAGCTCTGGACGGTTTCCTGTCGGTCGGGCCCGCTGAAGCTCCCGACGGCGGCGACGGCACCGGTGCCGCCCTGCGGGCCCTCTTCGCCGCGACGGAAATGCCTGCCCAGCTGCGGCAGGAGATCATCGAGGCCTATTCAAGGCTGGGCGGTGGGGCGGTCGCGGTCCGGTCCAGTGCAACTGCCGAGGACCTTCCGGGCGCTGCGTTCGCCGGTCAGCAGGACAGCTATCTCAACGTGGTGGGCGCGCCCGAGGTAGTCCGGGCGGTCGCCGACTGCTGGGCTTCGTTGTGGACGGACCGGGCCATCGCTTATCGCCGACGGCAGGGGATTGATCCGCGTGACGTGGCGATCGCCGTCGTCGTGCAGAAAATGGTGCCGGCCGCCATGGCGGGCGTCCTGTTTACCGCCAACCCTGTCACGGGCGAGCGGGCCGAGATGGTGGTGGACGCGAACCCCGGGTTGGGGGAGGCTGTGGTCTCTGGGCGGGTGACTCCGGAGCATTACGTCCTGGACGGTTCGGGAAGAGTGCTGAGTTTCGTGCCCGGTGGCCGCGAGGTGGTGATTGACGCGGCTGAGGGCGGTGGCACGCAAGAAAGCCCCGGTCGGCAGGATGCAAAGCCGGGGCTCGCCGCTGAGGAACTGGTGGAATTGGCCATGCTGGGAAAGAAAGCCCAGCAGCATTTCGGCCGGCCGCAGGACATCGAGTGGGCGGCAACCGCCGGGACGCTGTACATACTTCAGTCGCGGCCAATGACGGCACTCCCGCCCCAGCCTCCCGACCTCAACGCCGTCCAACGTCGGGTGGGGCCGTTTTTCATCGAGATGTTCCAGGAACGGCCGTACCCGTTGGACGTATCCGGTTGGATGAGCCGGGGAATCCTCGCCATGCTGCACGGTATGGCCGGGAGCGTGGGCGTGGTCTTCCCTCCGCTCGGGGAGTTGCTGCCGGAAGAGGACGGAGTGGTGGTCCAGCTCATTCCCCCGGTGCCGCGTCCGACCATCCGAACGCTTGCCGCGCCGGTATCTTTGCTGCGCCGCGCTAGGCGATTCAAAGCCGGCGCCTGGACCCGGGATCCCCGTTTCTCTTTGTTCATCGACAACATTGAACGATTGAACGGCAGGGATCTCGGTCCGCTGCGCTGGCGTGCAGTTGTCGGGTTTGCGGAGGAATGCTTCGCGGCGATGCAGGGCATCACGGACTTGAGGGTCTCCTACCTGCCAGGCATTTTGGTGCCGGTGCTGAAAATGCGCCTCATGCTCTTGCTCCTGGGCAAGGTAAAGCTTGCGCCCGCGCTGATCGCCGGGGCGCAAACGCGGACGAGCCAGGCGAACAAGGCTATAGAACGGCTCGCGTCCATCGCGGCGGCCGATCCGGAGCTGTCCCGCGCCCTGGTTGTTCTAGGACCCCGTGAGCTCCGTGAGTTGGTGGAAAATGGCCCTGGACATCGTGCTTTCCGCGAGGCTTTCGAGGCGTTCCAGCTCGAGTACGGCCACCGCGAAACCACGAGCGTTGTCCTCAGTAGTTCGCCCACGTGGTCCGACGCCCCGGAAGTGGTTTTGGGGCTGGTGAAGGCCATGTCCGGAGAGCGACCCAGAACAATCAACCAGGCGGGGAATGCGCTTGCGGAATTGAAACGTCACCCGGCTCTCCGCTTCCAAGCACTGCGACGAAGGGTACTTGCCGCCGTCGAGTCCGCCCAGGCCGGAATGGCGTTCCGCGAGGACAGCCACTTCTACGCCACCAAAGCCATCCCGCCGATTCGCCGGGCCTACCGGGAGCTCGGCCGACGGCTGGTGCTGGCCGGCGTGATCGATGAGCCGGACGAAATCTATCACCTGCGGTTCGAAGAACTAGAGTCCATCACTGACGACGACGACGGCGCGTTGCCGGCTTCCATTCGTGACCGTTTCCGGCCGCTCGTGCTGGCTCGGGCGGCAAAGCGGCATGAGCTCGACGGCATCCCGCTGCTCGATCCGGCCTTGCTCTTCGCTCGAGCCAGCCAGATCGAGGGAGCCCTCGTCTCCGGCACGGCCGCCAGCCGCGGCCAAGCGACCGGGCCGGTCCGTGTGATCCGTGGACCGTCGGAGTTCGGACTGCTGCGCAGCGGAGAGGTCCTCGTCTGCCCCTACACCAACCCCGCTTGGACACCCCTGTTCCAGCGGGCCGCGGCTGTAGTGGTGGACGCCGGGGGACTCGGTTCGCATGCGGCGATCGTCGCAAGGGAATACGGAATTCCGGCCGTTATGGGCACGGGTTCGGGCACGAGCACTTTGGCCGACGGGCAGTATGTGCTCGTGGACGGGACCATGGGGGTGGTCCGGGCCGCCGCTACCGCGCAGAGACCTTGAGTTTCCGGAGCGCCGAGTTTCCGGAGCGCCGTCGACCTGCGGTTCGTCTTTCCGCAGTGCCGATCGGTGACGATTTAGTGGTGCACGTCGTGGACGAGGTGACGCTACGCGTTGTAAAAGGGGTTGGTCGATCGAGGGCCGGGCTTTTGCAGCCTGGGGTTTAGCCCGATCGCCTGAAATACGGGCGTCATTTGCCGCAGGTGCGGCAGGGAAGAGACGACGACGCCGTCCAGCTCCCGGTAGAAGGCCTCCCGCGCGCGGGCCAGGGCAACGCGCAGGCCGCATTCGGTGATCATCGGGCAGTCGCCGTGGGCGGATTGGCACTCCGCGGGATCCGACCTGGTGTCAAGTCGCCGCAGGAGTTGGCCCACAGTGGCTTCCTGTCCGGCCGCACTGATCCGGGATCCGCCGTTTCGGCCACGCTCGACGTCAATGAGGCCGAGCTCCCGAAGCCGAACGATGGCCTTGCTGACATGGTGGTAGGGAGTCCCCACAGCGTCCGCGATGTTTTGGGTCGTCAGGAGTTCACCTGCGGGCGCGGACGAGAGAACCAGGAGCGCACGCAGGCTCACATCCGCGAAGGCATTGATCTTCATGCCCTCAAGCTTACGGAGTAAGGTCTAGTCCACCCATACTACGGATTCATTGGTGTCGGCCTCGGCGCTGTCAAAGACGAAGCCTTCGGCGGTCTGGACATAGGGCACGACTGCTGCCATCAGGCCGCCGCTGCGATGTTCGGCCGCGGCGTGAATCCCGTCCGATCCGTGTTCCGGAAGGATGACATCGCTGGCAATCGCCACTGCGCGGTATTCGTCACGGCCTTGTCGCAGCAATTCGCGGATGTCTGCCAGCATCGACTCCGTGTCCACGTTTCCCTCGTCGTCCGGCTCTCCAGGCGTGATTAAGACGATCCGAAGTTCGTTGTCCACCGCGAGCGTGACTGCAAAAGGCAGGAAGCCACCGTTTTGTTCCAAGTGTTCCTGCGCCGTCGCCAAGGCGGCTCCAAGGGTTTCACGCACTTCGCGGAGTTCGCGTTCCTCCGTGCTTTCGAGACTGTCGATCTGGGAGTTCATGTTGCTCGCCTTCGGCGCTGCCAGCTAGGACCGGACCAGCGCGAGGACGCGATCGCGCACCTTTTCCATGGTGGCAACGTCCTTCGCCTCTGCGTTCAGGCGCAGGAACGGCTCCGTGTTGGACGGACGAAGATTGAACCACCAGCTGCCATCCTTCGAGGTGAAGGTGCTGCCGTCCATGGTGTCCACCTCGACGTCTTCGCCGTCAAAATCGACGCGGACCCGCTCGATGGCTCCCGCCTTGTCTTCGATTTCGGAATTGATCTCACCGGAAGAGACGTAAGGCTCGTACTGGCGGCCAAGCTCTGACAACGGGCCGTCTTGCTCGCCCAATGCCGCCAGGACATGCATGGCTGCCAGCATGCCGGTGTCCGCGTTCCAAAAATCGCGGAAGTAGAAGTGCGCGGAGTGCTCGCCGCCGAAGACGGCTCCTTCCTCGGCCATGACAGCCTTGATGAACGAGTGGCCCACACGCGTGCGCACGGCCCTGCCACCATCCGTCGCCACGAGCTCCGGGACGGCCCGCGAGGTCAGCAGGTTGTGGATGATCACGGGGGTCTCTTCACCCGCGGCCCGTGCACGGGCGATTTCCCGGCGAGCGACCATCCCGGTGATCGCGGACGGAGACACCGGTTCGCCCTTCTCATCGATCACAAAGCAACGGTCGGCGTCGCCGTCGAACGCCAGGCCGATATCGGCACCGTGCTCGATGACTGCGGCTTGCAGATCGCGCAGGTTTTCGGGCTCAAGCGGGTTGGCCGGGTGGTTCGGGAAGGAGCCGTCCAGCTCGAAGTACAAGGGGACAATCTCGAACGGCAGGGCAGGAAGCAACTGGTCACCAAGCACTGCGGGAGTGGTCAGTCCGGCCATGCCATTGCCGGCGTCGACCACGATCTTCAACGGACGGGAGCCCTTGAGGTCAACCAAGCTGCGAAGGTACTCCGAGTACTCCTTCAAGACATCGCGGGAGCTGATCACGCCTTGGGACGCCGCAGCCGGGATACTGCCCTGGTTCAGGTACTCCTCCGCGAGTGCCTGGATTTCCTTGAGGCCAGTCTCGGACGAGATCGGCTGAGCGCCGGCCTTGGCCATCTTGATGCCGTTGTATTCGGCCGGGTTGTGGCTCGCGGTGAACGTGGCACCGGCCGCGTTGAGCGCACCGCAAGCGTAATAGAGCTCATCAGTGGAGATGAGGTCCAGGAGCTGGACATTGGCGCCGCGGCGGGCGGCGCCGTCGGCGAATGCCTTGATGAATTCGGGAGATGACGGGCGCATGTCTCCGCCCACCAGCACCGTCTCACCCGCAAGGCCGAGGGTGTCGACGAACGCCGCGCCGACAGACTCCACGATGTGGGCCGTGATGGATTCGCCGACGATTCCCCGGACGTCATAGGCCTTGAAGGACGCCGAGAGGTCGAATGTCTTGTTCTGCTCGCTAGTCACGCGCTCAATCTTACTGTGGAGCGCGGTCGACACTAGGCCGGGGCTTCCTCAAGGCGGAAAACGTTTGTCCACATAGATGAAGCCGCGGGTGCTTGCTGTCTGCGGGTGCTGGGATACTGAAACCATGCCCAACAACCCGGATGCAGCCCTCCTCGCAGAACAATCAACCACCCGGCTGCAGGCCCTTGAGGTTCTGCGGGAGCTTGTGGGGAACCCGGAGGCGCAATTCCACGATGGCCAGTATGAGGCGATCGAGGCACTCGTCGACGCCGGACGGCGCGCTTTGGTGGTACAGCGGACCGGTTGGGGCAAATCGGCAGTGTACTTCGTCTCGTCGTTGTTGCTGAGGCGCAGGGGAGCCGGACCCACGCTGATCGTTTCGCCACTGCTTGCACTTATGCGGGACCAAGTAGCGGCAGCCGCACGTGCCGGCGTGCGAGCCGTGGCGATCAACTCAGCCAACCAGCTTGAGTGGGACAACGTCCGCGAGCAACTGGCCGCTGACGAGGTGGATGTCCTCCTGGTTTCGCCGGAGCGGCTCACCAATCCTGCGTTCCGGGAAAACCAGCTTCCCGAGCTCATCCGACGTACCGGTCTCTTGGTCATTGACGAAGCACACTGCATTTCGGACTGGGGCCACGATTTCCGCCCCGACTACCGGCGCATCTCCGATCTCATCGAACAACTGCCGGGAAGCGTCCCCGTCCTGGCGACCACCGCTACGGCCAACTCCCGGGTGGTCCATGACATCGAGGAACAACTCGGCGCCGGCGTCCTCACCATCCGCGGCGCGCTTGGCCGCGAGTCCCTGCGCTTTGGTGTCCTCAAGCTTGCCGACTCGCGGGATCGCCTCGGCTGGTTGCTGACCCATCTTGCGGACATGCCAGGCAGCGGAATCATCTACACCCTGACTGTTTCCGCCGCGGAGGACACCGCCCGGCTTCTCTCCGAGGTGGGCCATGACGTCTTGTCGTACACAGGACGCACCGACCCGGCGGACCGCGAACGGGCCGAGCAACTTCTCAAGGACAACCAGGTTAAGGCACTCGTGGCCACCTCTGCGCTTGGCATGGGCTTCGATAAACCGGATCTCGGTTTCGTCATCCACCTTGGCGCCCCGTCATCCCCGGTGGCCTACTACCAACAAGTGGGCCGCGCGGGCCGTGGCGCCGCAAACGCCGACGTGCTCCTCCTGCCTGGATCCGAGGATCGCGAGATCTGGCAATACTTTGCCACCGCTTCCATGCCTTCGGAGGAGAAGGCCGCAGCCGTCCTCGAGGTCTTGGCCGATTCGGGCTCGGCCCTGTCCACCGTTGCCCTCGAGGCGAGGGTGGACCTGCGCCGGACGCCATTGGAACTCCTGTTGAAGGTCCTTGCGGTGGATGGTGCAGTGGAGCGCGTTGGCGGCGGCTGGAGGTCCACCGGGCGTCCTTGGATCTACGACGCCGAACGCTATGCCCGCATTGCCGAAGCGCGGGTGGACGAACAAGACTCCATGGTGATTTACCAGGACACCGCCGGATGCCGCATGGAATACATCACCGCGGTCCTGGACGACGAGTCCGCCACCGCGTGCGGTCGCTGCGACAATTGCGCTGGCCAGTGGTTTGCGGCTGACGTGGCGGCAGCCGCCGCAGACGCCGCAGGGCAAACACTCCGGCGCGCGGGTCTCGTGCTCGAACCACGGCTGCAGTGGCCAAGCGGCATGGACCGGCTGGGCGTCGCGGTGAAGGGCAAGATCAAGCCCGATGAGTTGCTGGCAGAAGGCCGTGTCCTGGCCCGCCTGACCGATCTCGGCTGGGGAGGGGCCCTTCGCGAACTGTTCGCGGCGGGCGCGGCTGACCGCGAAGTCGACCCCGCCATGCTGCAGGCCTGTGTGCAGGTGCTGCGTGAATGGTCCGCCGGAGATGGCCGATCTGCCGGGTGGAGCGGCCAAGGGCGTCCGGCAGCCGTCGTGAGCATCCCGTCCAGGAACAAGCCGCGGCTGGTCGAATCCTTGGCCCGCGGCATAGCAGGGATCGGCCAGATGCCGTATTTGGGTCCCCTCCAACTCCAGCACGGCGGACCCGCCGGCGGGAGGGGTGGCAACAGCGCATACCGGCTGGCCGGTGTCTGGGACCGCCTCGTAGTGGGCTCGGAACTTGGACAGAGCCTCGCCTCGCTGGACGGTCAAGGCATCCTCCTGGTCGATGACCTCGCGGACAGTCGCTGGACTGTGACCGTAGCCGGCCGTGCGCTCAGGCAAGCCGGAGTGGGCTCGGTGTTGCCTCTAGTCCTCGGTCAAGCAGGTTGAACGGGGCAGCCCCGGACGTCCCGTCCGGGTCCACAGCGTCCACATGGCAACCGCGGCTCGCGTTGCTGGTTGCCGCCACCTTCTTCATGGAGTTCCTTGACGGCACGGTCCTCACCACCGCCATGCCGAGCATCGCGGCCGACTTCAGAGTCGCTTCGGCTGATGTCAACGTCACGATGACTGCCTACCTGGTGACCGTGGCCATGGGAATCCCGCTTAGCAGTTGGCTAGCGGAACGCTTCGGGGCACGTCGGATATTCTGTCTGGCGATTGCAGTGTTCACGGTGGCATCGCTGCTGTGCGCGGTAAGTCAGGACCTCATCTGGCTGACCCTGAGCCGCGTGGCGCAGGGGGCCGGCGGGGCCATGATGGTGCCCGTTGGAACCCTGGTGGTGCTGCGAGGTACCCCCAAATCGGAGCTCCTCCGAGCTACGGCATTTCTTGTGTGGCCCGGCTTGTTGGCACCCGTTTTGGCACCTCTCGTGGGCGGAGCTTTCACCACCTATCTTTCCTGGCACTGGATCTTCCTGGTCAACGTACCGCTGGGACTTGCGGCATTCATCGCAGCCTTGAGACTGGTTCCCCGTACGGGAGGCGACACGGGCCGGCGCCTCGACTGGCTCGGGTTAACGCTGATTACGTTAGGCGTTGGGTCCCTCGTTGTCGGTCTGGAAGGGTTCGGTGGCCGTGGCGCTGGCCTGGTTCCGGCCGGTTTGCTGCTGGCCGGAGCACTGGCTTTGGCGGGTTCGGCCTGGTGGATGCTCAAGGCCAGGGCGCCGCTTTTCAACCTTCGCGTCTTCGCCACCCGCACGTTCCGGGCTACCTCCACTGGAGGTTTTGTTTATCGGCTGACCATCAGCTCGGTGCCTTTTCTGCTTCCGTTGCTGTTCCAGAACGGTTTCGGGTGGGATCCGCTCAAGTCCGGGGCCATGGTGGCGGCCGTCTTCATCGGGAACATCGGCATCAAGCCGGCTACCACGCCCCTCATCCGGCGGTTTGGCTTCAAACCCGTGTTGGTCTTCGCCTCTTTTGCCTCGGCTGTCACTTTTGCCGCTTGTGCCGCGCTCAACGCGGGGACCCCGGAACCGTTGATTTTTGTGTTGCTGTTGGCCAGCGGAGCCTTCCGTTCGATCGGATTCTCGGCGTACGCCTCCGTGCAGTATGCGGACATCGTTCCGGAGCAGCTTCCCTCGGCCAATGCTGTTTCGGCCACCCTCGTGCAGTTAGCTGCTGGGGCTGGCATTGCCGTGGGGGCGTTCTTCGTGCGCCTCTTCGACCATGTCTCGTTCTTCGGCGGCGGCCCTTCCGCGGCCTACCGTGGCGCGTTCCTCGCCATGGCCGCTGCGATGCTCTTGAGCACAGTCGACAGCCTCACGCTGCACCGGCACGCCGGGGCTGAAGTCAGCCGCAGCGTTGTGAGCAAATCCTAGAGACGGCGGAGCCGGGGTGAGGCTACGGGGCCAGAGGGAGGCCGCGCAATGTCGAAGACCGTGTCCGCCGCCGCTCGGCCCCCGAAACCGGCGCTTGTTTGTCATTCTGCAAGGGGCCTGTAACGCAAAAAGGCCCCGGTCCAAGGACCGGGGCCAAAACGCGGAGACGGGGGGATTTGAACCCCCGGTGGAGTTGTGCCCCACACTTCATTAGCAGTGAAGCCCATTCGGCCGCTCTGGCACGTCTCCAGTTGCTATTGCTAGCCAACCAAGGATACGCAGAACTGGGCACCCAGCGCAAAACGGGGACGCGGGCCGCCGTCGGGCGCCGCGCCACGGCGGGTCAGACCTGACGCGGGCCGCCGTCGGGCGCCGCGCCGCTGCCTGCCAGACCTGGCGCGGGCCGCCGTGGGGCGCTCCGCTCGTCCAGGGCTCTAGTGCCCCGAGCCCTCCTTGCCCGCAAGCGCCCGCCATAGGAAATGCTGGCTGCGGGCTTGGAGTGAGGCCGCCTGGCGGTTGTCCGATGCTCCCGCGTGACCGCCTTCAAGTGCTTCGTGGAACCACACGTTCCGGATACCCATCGCCTGCATCCGGGCGGCCATCTTCCGCGCCTGGACCGGGCCCACGCGGTCATCGGAGGTGGCCGTCCAGATGAACGTCTCCGGGTACTCCACTCCGTCGTGCAGCAGGTGGTAGGGCGAGAAGGTGCGGATGTACTCCCACTGGTTCGGGACGTCGGGATCGCCGTACTCCGCAATCCACGAGTAGCCGGCTGAAAGCTTGGTGTACCGGCGCATGTCCAGCAACGGGACGCCGCAGGAGATCGCTCCGAACAACTCCGGGTACCGCGTCAGCATGTTGCCCACCAGCAGTCCGCCGTTGGAGCCGCCTACGCAGCCGAGCCGGCGCGGACTGGTCACGCCCCGCGAAATGAGGTGCTGCGCCACGGCGGCGAAGTCTTCGAAAGCACGGTGGCGATTTGCTTGCACGGCCGCGCGGTGCCAAGCGGGACCGTACTCGCCGCCGCCGCGGATGTTGGCCACGACGTAGACGCCGCCGCGTGAGTGCGGTGCCGAGCCGTCGTCGGACGCGATGCTTTCGCTCCGGCGCTCCAGCCAGGCGCGCCCGATGGCTCCGCTGTAGGCCGGGGTCCTTGAAACCTCGAACCCGCCGTAGCCCGAGAGCTGTGTGGGGTTCTCGCCGTCGAGGTCCAGATCTTTGGAGGCCACCTGGAAATAGGGCACGCGTGTGCCGTCTGCCGAGGTGGCGAAGTGCTGCTGGACCTCGTAGTCCGCCTCGTTGAAGAACGATGGCGAGGACTTCACCACGGAGTGCGTACTGGACACCCCGCCGTCGTGGCCTGCACCGAGGGTGTAGCCGGAGATCCCGCGGGACAAGGTGCCCCGCATGAGCGTCGTGGGGGTGGTGAATCCCGTAGCGACGAGCCAGTAGTCGTTGCCGGCGTCGTCGCCTTCCGCTTCGTCCTCGTCGTCGACGGCGTAGGCGTTCACATCGTGCAGAGGCGGGCACGCATCCAACAAAGTCGAGGACCACCCGCCGGTCGAGTCCTTGCGGGCTGGGTCGAGAACCCTGATTTCGGAAGAAACATCGTGCAGCAGGTTCAGGAGGAGGTAGTCCCGGGTCCAACTCCACGACTGGAGGGACGTGTGCTCATCCGGGGTGAAAAGCACCGTGAACTCGCGTGCTCCGGACAGATAGCCCTCGAAGTCGGCAGCCAGTAGAGAACCGGCGGGATAGCTGGTTCCACCCACGTTCCAGTCCTGCCGCGGACGGAACATGAGCCATTCGCGGTGGGAACTCAGGTTGACGTCGGTGGGGACATCGATGGCGAGCCACGCGTCGTCGCGCAGCACCGAGGTGGTCCGGTTGAAGAAGTCGATCCAGTCCACGGCGAAGGTGCGCTCGAATCCAGGCGTCGAGTCGTGCGCGACGAGTGCCATCATGTGGTCTTCGGGGATCTCGAAGATCCGCTCGGCTTCAGCCAGGCTTTGGCCGCGGCGAAGCTTCACCCCCGTGCGCGAATAGGACGAGCTGGTTTTCGGCAGGCCGTCGGCGGTCGTGGCGACGAGTAGGGTGTCGGCGTCGAGCCAACTCACGTTGCCCTTCGCGGTCGGAAGGTCGAAGCCGCCCGCGGCCGGGTCCACGAAGGTGCGGGTCTCGACGTCGAACTCTCGATGGCGGTTGGCGTCACCGCCGTCGGGGGACAGGGCGATGATGGCGAGGCGGTGCGGTTCCCCTTCAGCAGGACGCAGGAAGTTGGCCCCGTGGAAAACCCATTCTTCGTCCTCGGCGGCGGCCAGGGCGTCGATATCCAGCAGTACGTCCCACTCCGGCGCCTCGCTGAGGTAGCTTTCCCACGTGGTCCGGCGCCAGAGTCCCTTGGGGTTCTGCTGGTCTTTCCAGAAGTTGTAGTAGTGCTCGCCGCGCTTGTTGACCATGGCGATCCTGTCCGTGGAGTCCAGAACCTCCAGGATTCCGGCTTCCAAGGCGGCGTACTCGCCGTCGTCGAGCAAGTCTTCGGTGCGGGCATTTTGCTCCCGCACCCAGGCCAGCTGTTCCTCGCCGTGAATGTCTTCGAGCCAGATATTCTCGTCGACAGGTTCGGGGGCGGTTGCGGTTCCCTGGGCAGTTTCGTTGTCGGGCGCGGGCGCTTGATCAGCTGCTGTGGTGGTCATCCCTCATCCTAGAGTGACTGTCTGAGCAGGAAGCAAGTCATAAGAAGTTAGGCTTGGGCGTGGGTAAATCGCAGAACATTCGGGTCGGGCTGATCGGGGCAGGCCCCCGCGGCACCAGTGTGCTGGAGCGTTTGCTCGCCAATTGGGCTGCGACGGAAAACCAATCGCGTTCCCTGCATATCGACGTCGTGGACCCCTATCCCGCCGGTCCAGGGCACGTCTGGCAGCCCGGGCAGTCCCGGCTGTACCTCATGAACACGCAGTCGTTCTACCCCACACTGATCCCCGAAGACGAGCGGCTCGCGCCACCCTTGGCCGGGGGCTCTTTTGAGCAGTGGCGGGCGGAACAACGGTCCGGCGGCGCGCCTGGCCTGAGCCCTGAGGAACGGGCCGAACTTGCCGCGCTCGCCTCCCACGACTTTCCCAGCCGTGCCCTTTACGGGCGGTATCTGCGCTCCACGCTGGAGGAACTGCTGGACCGCGTCCCGGCAGGCGTCGAGATCGCGTTCCACCGGGCAAACGCCGTGGCCGCGCATCCCTTGCCAGCCGGCCCGGGCGGGGAAGCGCACGGGGGGTTCGACGTCGAACTCGACGACGGCGGACGGCTCACAGTGGACTCCCTCGTCCTCGCGCTGGGCCACCTCGAATCACGCCTCAACCCCGAGCAGCGTTCATTCAGCGAGGTTGCCGCGGACCTCGGTCTGCTGTACGTGCCGCCAGCCGCTCCTGCCGACGTCGACTGGTCCCTGGTCCCGGACGGCGAGACGGTCCTGGTACGCGGAATGGGACTGAACTTCTTCGACGTCATGGGCCAGTTGACTGAGGGCCGCGGGGGACAATTCGTGCCGGCCGGGGACCGGCTCCAAGGGAAGCTCAGGTACCTGCCTTCGGGCCGGGAACCGAAGATCATCGCGGCATCCAGGCGTGGCACTCCGTACCGGGCCAAGGCCGGGCTGGACGGTTACTATCCCAAGTCGGTGCGCTTGCGGTATCTGACTGAGGACGCAGTGGAACGCTTCGCCGTGGCGGGAATCCAGCCTGGCTTCGACCACGATCTTTGGCCCCTCCTGTACCGGGACGCCCTGTGGGCCTACTACTCAACGCTGGTGGTGGCGGAACCCGTCGCCGTGTCGGATGCGACGGAATTCCTGGCTGCCCTCGACGATTTGCTGCAGCCACACGCGCATGCCACCAGCCGATGGGAAAATCAGGTGGGGGAGTTGGTCTCAAACCACGTTGCAGCATCGCGCCGCCTTGACCTGCTGGGCCTCGCGGCGCCCTTGGCCGGGCGTTCCTTCGCGTCCAGGAAGGAGCTCGACGCCGCCGTCGTGGACTATCTGGACGACGACGCCCGCCGCTCCGCACTCGGAGAAACCGACCCCGTGAAGATGGCCATCGGTGCTTTGCACGCTGGACGGGCGATCCTCAAAAGCGCGGTGGCCGACGGCGGCATCACGGACGAATCGTGGGTGGGCGAGCTGCGGGGATGGTTCGAATCCTTCGTCGAGGGACTAGCCAGCGGTCCTCCGGCCCTGCGCGCCGAACAGTTGGCCGCTTTGGCGCGTGCCGGCGTCGTAAGTTTCGTGGGCCCGGATCCGCGATTCAGCGCGGATCGCTCCAAACGCGTCTTCCGGGCTGTGTCTCCGTGGGTGCACGGCGACGCCGCGGAAGCCAGGACGCTGATAGAGGCCATGTCCCCAGCGAACCGGGTAGGCATGAGCGTTTCTCCGTTGCTGCTGCAGCTGCTCCTCGACGGGTTGGCGCGGCCCAAGGTCATGATGACCGCAGAAGGTATGCCGGTGCAGACCTCCGGTTTGGATGTCCAGCCGCACCCCTACCGGCTGGTTGGCGCCAACGGTTCCGTAACCCCGGGGATGTACGCCCTTGGCCTCCAGCTTTCCTCCACCCAATGGGGGACGGCCATTGCCGCGGAGGCCCGGCCTGCCGAGGGCACTATTTACCGAAGCGGCCAACGGACGCTCCGCGACGCGGACGAAATCGCCAGGGACATGCTCGGCCTTCCCCTCCAAGAATGAGCATGCTCCCCTCAGCAAAGGAGCATGCCCCCCGCCCGTTCCCCCGAGTGGACATAACCCTGATATGTCCATTCGCCGGGACCAGGGGAGAGCATGCTCATCCGTGCCGGTGGGACCAGGGGAGAGCATGCTCATCCGAGTCCGCCGGGACCAGGGGAGAGCATGCCCTCCCTTTGAAGCGCGGGTTGGACATAATCCCAATATGTCCATTCCCCGAGTCGTGGGGAGAGCATGCTCCTCCGAGTCCGCCGGGACCAGGGGAGAGCATGCTCATCCGAGTCCGCCGGGACCAGGAGAGAGCATGCCCTCCCTTTGAAGCGCGGGTTGGACATAATCCCAATATGTCCATTCCCCGAGTCGTGGGGAGAGCATGCTCTCTGGTGGGTGGCGGGCTGCGCCTGGAGGCTGTGGTCTTACGAAGCCAGGTTTTGGGTGAGCTTGAAGATCGCACCCGTCGGGTCGGTCAGGGTGGCCATCCGGCCATAGGGAGTGTCCTCAGCCGCTTGGACCACGGTGGCGCCAAGCGAGACGGCCTGCTCGATGGTTGAATCGACGTTGTCCACCGCGAAGTAGACGCCCCAGTAGGACGGCACCTCGGCTGGGAGGAAACCGGAGGCGTCCATGATGCCTGCCTTGGCGTTGTCGCCCTCCCCGAGCGTGGTGTAACGGAACTCCGGGGAGTCGCCCACGACGGCGGTTTCCCAGCCGAAGACGTTCTGGTAGAAGGAAACCGCCGAGTCGTACTCCTTGGCGAAGAGCTCGTGCCAGGCGGGTGCGCCTGGTTCGGCAGCCAGCTGATAGCCCTTCATCTCGCCGAATTGCCAGGCGCCGATTGCTGCTCCGGAGGAATCCGCGTACATGGCCATGGTTCCCTGCTCAGGAACTTCCATGGGTTCCATGTAGACCTGGCCGCCGTTGGCGACGGCCGCTTCGGTGGTTGCCTTGATGTCATCAGTGCGCAGGTATGTGGACCAGACATCGGGCATCTGGCCCATGTCCTCCTGCTTCTGCATGATGCCGGCCACCAGTTTGCCGTCCTTGGAAGCCGTGATGTAGCCGCCGTATTTTTCCTGGTCCCCGGTCTCGTAGGTCCAGCCGAAGAGCGTGTTGTAGAAGGACTTTGCCTTCTCCGGGTCTGAGGTTATCAGGTCAATCCAGCAAGGCGAGCCGGGGGTGATGTCAGGCGTGGGCATGATTTGCTCCTGTGTCGTTGCCGCGGTTGTTGCCACGGTTTCGTGAGTGGGTGTTGGAGACAGTCAAAACCCTATGCGGGGCCCCTGACGGTTTCAATGCCTTCGAGGGTTTCTATCCCATGACGAGCATCAAGACGAAGTAGACCACTCCGCCGACCACCGAGTAGATAGCGAAGGGCGTCAGGGTGCGGGTCTCAAAGAAGCGAAGCAGGAACTTGGTGGCGAACCACGCGGCCACACCCGCACACAGTGCCCCCACCAGGAACACGCCGCGCTCGTCAGCCATGTCGGGGGTGAACAGCTCAGGCAGCTTGAGCACGGCCGCGGCACCGATGATGGGCGTTGCGAGCAGGAAGCTGAAGCGCGCGGCGTTCTCGTTGTTCAGCCCTGAGAGCAGGCCGCCGGCCATGGAAGAGCCAGAGCGGGAGATTCCGGGTATGAGGGCCGCGGCCTGCGCGGTTCCGATTCCGAAGGCGCGTTTCCAAGACAAAGTGGCGATCTCCTCGTCGGACGCCGTTGCCGTTGTATTGACGTGGCGCGCGGACGTGAGCTGCCTTTCGCGTGAGCGCAAGCGTTCGGCCCCGAAAAGCACGAGACCGTTGACCACCAGGAATGCGGCGGCGATCAGGGGCGAACCGAAGAGGTTCCGAATTGGCTTTTCGAGGACCAAACCGATGATTCCGGCAGGAACGGTTCCAACGACCAGGAGCCAGCCGAGCTTTGCATACGTGTCTGACGGAGCAATCTTCCTGTCCCGGATGGAACGGCCAAGCCCCTTGGCGATTTCAATCCAGTCCCGGAGGAAGAAGAAGAAGAGCACCAGCGCGGTGGCAAGGTGTGTGGCTATGAGGAAGTTCAGGAATGCCGGCGCCTGCTGGTCCAGGCCCCAACCGAAGAGTTTGGGCAGGATGACGCTGTGGCCAAGGCTGGAAATCGGGAAGAGCTCGGTGATTCCCTGCAGCAGGCCCATAACGATGGCCTGGATCATATTAATCATGGGTTCGATCCTAGCCATTATCGGTTACTGGACGGTGAACGTTCGCTGGGAGGCAGCCGGGTGGCGGCCGGTGAGCGCGGTCAGATGGCCAGCTGGCTAATATCGACGAATGACCCAAGAGCGATGGCGGCAGGTTTCCGAATGGCCCATGGTGGCGGCAGCGGTGGTGTTCCTGGTTGCCTATTCATTCCAGGTGATCGCCAATCTCAGCGAGGCCCAATCCACGGTGGTTGACACCATCATCTGGGTTACGTGGCTGGCGTTTGCCCTGGACTACGCGATGTGCCTCGTCCTGGCGCGGCATCGCGCCCGGTGGTTCGTGCGGAACCTGCACGAATTGCTGATTCTTGCCCTCCCGGTCCTCCGGCCCTTGAGGTTGTTGCGGCTGGTGACACTGCTGAAGCTGCTTCATCGCACCGCCGGGAACGCCATGCGGGGCCGAATCCTCACCTTTGTTTTAGGGTCCGCCGCCCTCCTGACGTACTGTGGTGCGCTCGCCGTGCTCGATGCCGAGGAGAACGCCGCGGGCGCCAACATCACCAACTTCGGCGATGCCATCTGGTGGGCGATGGTCACGATCACCACCGTTGGCTACGGGGACCACTACCCGGTGACGGTGGTGGGCCGCTGTGTTGCCGGCGGTTTGATGGTCTGTGGAATAGCGGTCTTGGGCGTCGTCACCGCCTCGGTTGCCTCGTGGCTGGTTGAACAGGTCTCCTCGGGAGCTGCGGCTGCCGCGACAGTCGCCGAGGAGCCGGTGAGGCAGGAGGTTCGCCGGCTGGCCGAGCAGGTCGAGCGCCTGAGCGCGCTTCTGGAAAACGCCGACGGCGGGATGCGGGGCGGCGTGGCCGGAACCGGCGGGGACCACGCGTCGTCGCCGTAACACTTAACGCAAAAGAGGCCGGACATGGAACCCGAAGATCCCATGAACCGACCTCTATAGCTGTGCAAACAATGCGCCACGCGGAAGGTAAGGGATTTGAACCCTTGGTGCGGGGTTACCGCACACTGGTTTTCAAGACCAGCTCCTTAGGCCGCTCGGACAACCTTCCCTGCCTAGTAGTGTTTCATAGGGAGTTGGCTGCGCCAAAAACCTGCCTCCGCGATTAACGCGGTTAAGGTGTCTGAAAGGCCAACTGCGTTGAGCAAGGGATCGGGAGAACTCTATGAAAGCCGTCTACATCTCCGAACCGGGCGGGCCCGAGGTTCTGGAAATTCGCGACGTACCCGCTCCGGTTCCCGGCCCCGGCGAGGTTCTCATCGACGTCGTCGCTGCCGGGCTCAACAGGGCGGATGTCCAGCAGCGCCGCGGTTTCTACCCGCCACCACCGGGAGCGTCCGAAATTCCGGGCCTCGAAGTCTCCGGCAGGATTGCCGCGTTCGGGCCCGGGGTGAGCAAGCCGTTTTCCGTGGGGGACAAGGTAGTTGCCTTGCTTTCGGGCGGCGGGTACGCACAGCAGGTTGCCGTCCCGGCGGAGCAGGTTTTGCGATTGCCCGACGGCGTGGACCTGATCACCGCCGCGTCCTTGCCTGAGGTAGCCGCAACGGTGTACTCGAACCTCATCATGACTGCTCAACTGCAAGCGGGTGAGACGGTGCTGATCCATGGCGCCACTGGCGGCATCGGCACCATGGCCATCCAACTCGCCAAGGCGTACGGTGCCACTGTGGCGGCGACGGCCGGAACGGCCGAAAAGGTCGGAACCGCGAAAGCCTTCCTCGGGGCCGATATTGCCATCAATTACGCGGAAGAAGATTTCGCCGAAAGCCTCAAGGCACAAAACGGCGGCAAAGGCGCTGACGTGATTCTCGACGTCGTCGGTGCCAAATACCTGCAGCAAAACGTGGAAGCACTCGCCGAGTACGGCCGGCTGGTGGTGATTGGGCTGCAGGGTGGTGTCAAGGGTGAACTCAACCTCGGCCAGTTGGTCAGTAAACGCGCGGCGATCATCGGCACGGCGCTGCGCCCGCGGCCCGTCGCGGAAAAGGGTGTCATCATGAGGGCCGTCCGCGAATCGGTCTGGCCGATGCTGGCCGACGGCCGGATCAAGCCGTTCGTGGCCAAGTCCTTCCC
This sequence comes from Arthrobacter bambusae, assembly GCF_030812595.1. Lineage (GTDB taxonomy): Bacteria > Actinomycetota > Actinomycetes > Actinomycetales > Micrococcaceae > Arthrobacter > Arthrobacter bambusae_B. The sequence continues at coordinate 47,734 of NZ_JAUSSZ010000010.1, read as the reverse complement.
GGTGGAGCAGGTCCGCGAAGCACACGAATACTTCGATTCCGGCGAGCACATGGGCAAAGTCCTGCTCTTGCTCTAGCGGCGACCGGCGCCCGGCAAACCGGCAAGTACGAAGGAGAGCGATGTCGATCCGGTACGGCATCCTGGCATTGCTTCAGGAGCAGCCACGCTACGGCTACCAATTGCGATCAGCGTTCGAGGATCGCACGGGAGCTGTCTGGCCGCTGAACATCGGACAGGTGTACACCACCCTGAACCGGCTGGAGCGCGACGCTTTGGTCCGCAAAGAGGGCGACGACGGCCGCGGCCACGTGCTCTTCAGTATCACCGACGCCGGGACGGCGGAGATCCGCCGATGGTTTACGACCGCAGTGGAACGCGGAGCTCCGCCAAGGAATGAATTGGCCATCAAGCTGGCGCTGGCGGTCACGACGGCAGGCGCCGACGTCCCGGCATTGATCCAGGCCCAACGTGAGATTTCCCTGCGCGAACTGCAGGTATACACCCAGGACCGCAAGGATGTGGCGGCCAACCAACGGATGACGGATACAGCCAGGCTGCTCGTCCTTGACTCCCTGGTCTTCCATGCCGAGGCGGAGGTCCGCTGGCTGGATCTTTGCGAAGCCAGGTTGGTCCAGCAGGCCAATGGCGCCAGCAACGGCATGAACGGGACCGTCCGAGGTACGGGGACACCCACGGCATAGACTGCTCTGCAGGGGAGGTGCTGACATCGAAACACCGACGAATGCCGACGTCCGAATCCGGCTGCTCGGCCCCGACGACTCCGACGCGCTGATCCGTCTCGCGGAGATGGATAACCTGTTCGACGAGGATCCTTCAGTGGCGCCGTCCGGCGCATTGACGTACGACGCCGCCCGCTCCTTTTTGGGCGACCCCACCGTGCTGGTTTGGCTGGCCGAGCTCGATGGCGGGTTAGTCGGATTCCTGCACTGCTGCATTCAGCGCCGCCGCAATGCCGGCCCTTGGGCTGAGCTGCTCCTCATGGAAATGGGGACTCATGTGGATTGGCGCCGCCGCGGTGTGGGACGGTCCCTCTTGGCCGTCATGGAGGAGTGGATGCGGGAACACCGGATAAGGGAAGTCTGGGTCCCGGCCAATGTCTATGCCACGGCCTTCTATGAAAAATGTGGTTTCGCTAAGGACGAAGGCGAAATACTCGTCAAGGCGCTGAGCTGAGTTGCGGCGCGTGAGAGTATGAACGCATGAGCGATCAGGACGATACTCAACCCAGTGGCGAGAGTTTTGACGACATCCCGGTGGAGGGCACAACCTTGGACGCTGGCACGGCACAGAGCGAATCGGAAGTGGGTCCCAAGGACGAAGGGAAGCCCGGCGTCAAGAAAGGCGCCACTCTGCAGGACCTCGTTGACGAACCCGCCAAGGTCATGCGGATCGGCACCATGATCCGGCAGCTCCTCGAAGAAGTGAAGAGCGCTCCCTTGGACGACGCCGCACGCGGACGGCTTGCCGAAATCCACGAACGCTCCATCAAGGAACTGGAAGAGGGCCTCGCTCCGGAACTCGTGGAGGAGCTGGAACGCATCAGCCTACCCTTCCCTGAAAACGCCACGCCCTCAGACGCCGAGCTCCGGATCGCGCAGGCCCAGCTGGTCGGCTGGCTTGAGGGGCTGTTCCATGGAATCCAGACCGCCATTGCCGCCCAGCAGGCAGCCCGCGAGCACGCGGTGGCCCAGTTGCAGCTTCGCCAGCTGCCACCCGGGACCATGATCGCCCCGGGCGTCGTTATTGGCGAGAATGGTGAGCCTCAGCGTGCCCGCCTTCCCGGTCAGGACGCGGAACCCGGCAAGCCCGATCGCGTGGAACCGGACCACGGTCCAGGCCAGTACCTCTGAGCGCTGGGTTGGGATTCTTCGGGGCCGTCCGGCAGGGGCGGAAGGATGATGCTGAACTCGGCAAAGGATTGTGGCGGCGGGCCCATGACCGTTTTCAACGGGGCCTTGATCGGTACCACCAGGTGCTGGAAGGTGTCGAGGACGAGCAGCTCTACGGTGAGCTCGTAGTAATTGCCAACGAACTGGCGGATTTGTTGTCCAGGGTGCGTGCCATCTGCATGGAGGCCCAGCTCCGTGCACCCAGTGAGGGGCTGGACATTCCCGGATCGCTCGCAGGCGTGCACCGCGCGCTGTCCAAAGCGGGAAACTCCCTTGCCACCACGGCGGAGGCGGCCGCGATGCTGCGTCTCGCCGTCGGGCCCGTTCCCGTAGGAGCGGCTTCGGTGCGCCGACGCGCCGAGGCCGTTTACGAGCATGTCGAGGAAGCCGAGCGGCTGCTGGGGTCGAACGCCGGCCCTTAGGAGCCTGCTTTAGGTGCAGGCGCGTCTATTCCCACATGGAAACTATTAAGCGCCTAGCTTAGAGGGTCCGGAACCCGTAGCCACCCGGTGTGCCCGGCTGGCAGGATTGAAGCCATGACTTCGTCACCGAACCTTACTTTTAACGACGGCAACTCCATCCCCCAGCTCGGCTACGGGGTGTGGCAGGTTGAGGACGATGTAGCCGAAAAGGTTGTGCGTCAGGCCTTCGACGCCGGCTTCCGCCACATTGATACCGCCAAGATCTACGGCAACGAGGCCGGCGTGGGACGCGCCATCGCATCCTCCGGCCTCAAGCCCGAGGAAATCTTCGTCACCACCAAATTGTGGAACGCGGACCAAGGCTACGAGTCCACGCTCGCCGCTTTCGAAGAATCCATGAACCGTCTCGGCCTGGAAACCCTTGACCTGTACCTGATTCACTGGATGCAGCCCAAGCAGGACAAGTTCGTGGACACCTGGAAGGCGCTCATTGAGCTCCAGAAGCGCGGACGCGTGAAGTCCATCGGCGTCTCCAACTTCAGCAAGGAGGGCCTGCAGCGCCTGATCGACGAGACCGGCGTTGTGCCGGCCATCCACCAGATCGAACTGCATCCGTTCTTCAACCAGTCGGAACTGCGTGAGTTCGCTGCCGCCCGCGGCATTTTGACGCAGGCCTGGTCGCCTCTGGGCCAGGGCGGCGAGCTCCTCGAGGACGCCACCGTCGTCCAGATCGCTGCCAAGCACGACGCCACTCCGGCGCAGGTGGTTATCGCCTGGCACCTGGCGATCGGCAACGTCGTGATCCCCAAGTCCGTGACCGAGTCCCGGATCCAGGAGAACTTCGCTGCACTTGGCGTCACCTTGGATGAGGCCGACATTGCGGCCATTAACGGCCTGGACCGAGGCGCCGAGGGCCGCATCGGACCGGATCCGGCAGTTTCAGACTTCGCATAGTTTCCGACTCGCGTCGTTTCCCAACAAGAACACCCCGCACCTGCCGGTGCGGGGTGTTCTTGCCTTAAGAGCTAAGTAAACTGATGATTCCGGTGTGCTCACAGCAGGGGCCTTGCCAACAGACAGGGGCCTTGCCAATCGTCCACGAAGGAAATCGATTGTCGTATCAGCAGCAGATCGTCCCCACCGGAAGAGCCGCAGCGAATACTGGTTGTGGACCCTGGTTTCCGGTGTTGTTGGATTCATTCTGGAAATCGTCGTGATGATGGGCGGTTCCGACGGTTCGACCGTCGTTAACGCCGGAGCGACCGCTCCAGGGCCTGTGGCGTTGGCCGGCTTCGTTCTGGCGGGCATCTGGACGCTGGCTACCCTGATCCCGTCGCTGGCTCTTATCGTCCGCCGCCTGCACGATGCGAACTTCAGCGGCTGGATGATCCTGATCGGCCTTGTCCCATCCTTGGAGCCATCGTCCTTCTCGTATTCATGTTTCTTGGACCCAAGCCGGAAGGCCAGCGCTTCGACGTCCCCCGCGCAGCCTGGAAACGGCAGGCGGGTCGCGCTTAGTCCGCTCCACAGCACGGCAGTCAGACAAATGCCGGGGCCCCTTGTCCCTCCTGGGGTCCGGGGGCCCGCTCAGCAAGGAGGCCGCGCAGCCACCCCAAGGCTTCTTGTTCGTCGGAAAAATACCGGGTTGGGCACTGCGGTGCCGGGAGCCCGTGCCTGGCATGGGCAATGACACGGTCCACCGGCGTGCTGCCCAAGATCGCGAAGGCCTTGATCGTAACGGCCTCGCTGAAGAACCGGACGGCGTCGCGGTCGATCGACTCGACGCCGATCACCTGCAGCAGCACCGCGGCGCCCGTTCCGCCCGTCAGGGCGAGGCACCGCTCCTGGACGAGAGCTCCGTCCTTCGCCGTGATTCGGCCACCTGGGCGCAATGTGATCCTGAGGATCCCGTCACCCGCGTCCTCGAGCCTGGCGTTTTCATGATTTGAACTGAACCACGCTCCACCGCCGTCCACATCGGAGACGGTGTTGACCTCGGTGGCAAGTTGCAGTTCATCCTCGGGCTGGACCAGCGTCGTCATCAAATCCCCCAATGTGAATCCGCGGCGACCCCGTCGTCGCAGTTCCCGGACCAGTGCCGGGTGCAGATCACAATACCGTCGAGGATGCCCGGCGTCTATGTCGTCGCGTCCATGTCCGGCGTCCATGTCCTACGGGCCTATGTCCTAGGCTTGGCGGACCGAGCCAGCGGCTCATAGGCGCGGAGCGGCGCTCCCGGGCCTGAAAACCGACGAAGGGCGCACCCCGATGGGATGCGCCCTTCGCTGTACGGTCGGGTCAGTCCTTCTTGAAGGCGTCCTTGACCTTCTCGCCTGCCTGCTTCAAATCGCCCTTGGCCTGGTCAGCCTTGCCTTCCGCCTTCAGGCTGTCATCGCCCGTGACGTTACCGGCAGCTTCCTTGCCCTTGCCGCCAGCCTTCTCAGCAGCGTTCTCAATCTTGTCGCCTAGTCCCATGGTGTTTCCTCCTCTGGATCGGCAGCCGATCGATACGGCCGTTGCTATATCCTAAGCATGCTTCGGGTTTGGATTTCAAGTCCGGCCGGCAGATCAATCCGATGACGAGATCCCCGGCTGGCCACGTCCAGTGGCGGGGCATATTCTCGCCGCTTGGTTCAGGCGTTGACTCCTCCGTTGTGTGCGGGGATGGCATGCGATGTTTCGACAGGGGTGTCGGGGCTAAGTCCCCATTCGGCCCACGATCCGTCATAGACCCGGACACGCTCGCGCCCGAGAAGTTCGGTGAGCACATACCACGCGGTAGCCGCGCGGCCGCCTACGGTGCAGTACGTGATCAGCTCGTCTTCTCCCTCGAGCTCTGGCAGGGGCATCGCCTGGCGCAGTTCGGTGACCGGGCGGAATGCACCTTTCTGATCGTAGAGATCGCCGAACGGTCGGTGGACCGCCGTCGGGACGTGGCCCGCGCGCCCGCCCGGTTCCATTCCACCGGATGGCCAGAACCGCTCACCGGCGTACTCGGCCTCGGAACGGACATCCACAATCGTTGTTCCTGGGCGCCCGATGGCCTGCCGCACGGCCGGGATGTCGGCGAAGAGTCTTTGAACGCGTTCGGGGAGTTGGTACGGCACCGCTTCCGGATGGGACGGCACCGCTTCCGGATGGGACGGCGCCGTAACGCAGGGATGCCCGTCGGCGCGCCAGGCATCGCGGGAACAGTTCAGGATGCGGACGTCGGCATGACCGTACAGCTTGAGCAGCCAATAGCCGAGCGCCGGAGCGTAGCCGTAACACACCACCGTCGATTCCCGACCGATTCCGGATCGAGCCAACAGTCGTTCGATCGTTTGCCTGCCGACCGGGCGATATCCTTCGTCTTTGAGGTCGGCATAGACGTTCCAGAGTACGGCGCCGTCGATGTGCCATTGATTGTAGGCGGTTGCGGAAACGTCCACTTCGACGACGCGGACCGCAGGATCGTGCAGGTGATGTGCCAGCCAGCTGGGTTCGATGAGCATGTCTATAGTCTGGCCGCCTGTTGTTGGGACAGGGTTGGCTCAACATTGGCGATACCTTGGCGTTCGGCTCTGCCTGCCTATTCCAGTTGGATCCATCCCAGCAGGTCCTCGCGACTGACTGCGCGCAGGAGCGCAGGGTGGTCGCTGGCAATGTGCCCGCGGATTGCTCCGATCACTTCCTCGTCGGTGTCGCCGCGGACGACGAACCCACATTCGCATCGGATGAGCTTCGCCATAACGCCCTCCTGAACCTTGCTCGGGCCCTCCGAAGTGATGAGGACCTTATGCGATCATGGTGTCATGACGGTGCAGTCAGCGCTGCATATCCAGATCTGCGGGCCGCTGGTTGTGGAGCGGGACGGGCTGAGGCTAGATCAGGGCTTGCCCGGTCGTCAGGGACGCCTGATGTTTACGTACCTTGTCGTCAACCGGCACCGACAGGTGCCTCGCGACGAGCTCGTCGAGGCGCTGTGGCGCTCTCCCGGTTCCGTCGGTACCGATGCACGCCTCAACCCGTTGATCTCGAAGCTTCGCCACGTCTTTGGTCCGGATGCCGTGGATGGACGCGTCACTGTCCAGCTTCACCTTCCCGATGCGTGGATCGACCTCGAAGCCGCCGTGGAGGCAATCCACCGCGCGGAGTCCGCCGTCGCTCAGCAGGACTGGACCCGTGCCTGGGGACCGGTCCTGCTGGCCTTGTTCGTCGCCGAGCGCGGATTCCTGCCTGGAGAGGATGCGGAATGGATCGACCGGACCCGCAATCGGCTTGCTGAGATCCGGCTGCGAGCCCTGGAATGTTATGCCGCCGCCGAGCTCGGGGTCGGCGGCGCCGAAGTCGCTGGTGCCGTCCGCGCCGGCCGCCGGCTCATCTCCCTGGACCCCCTGCGTGAAAGCGGCCATCGCTACCTGATGCAGGCGCTGGCCGCCCAGGACAACTTGGCCGAGGCGCTGGCGGTGTACGTGCAGCTGTCCGAGCTTCTGCGGGAACAGCTCGGCGTCTCGCCCAGCCCTACGACCCGCGCGCTTTACCAGGAGCTCCTCGGCCGGACCTGACCTTGGTCCGCGGTAGGCTTCGTCGTGGGCCGTGCAAACCAACACTTGGAGGCTTATCCCATGTCGCCCATCATGCGGTTTGACCACGTCGGTGTCACAGTTGAGGACCTCGACCGGGTGACGGCGTTCTTCGTTGGACTCGGGCTCGAGGTCGAAGGACGGACGTTTGTGGAGGGCGAGTTCATCGATACGGTCATTGCGATCCCTGATTCCCGTACAGAGATCGTCATGTTGCGAACACCTGACGGGGGAACAGGGGTGGAGCTTTCCAGTTTCACCAGGCCGGACCCGCAGCCGGGATCGCCCGCCGCTATGGCCAACGAACTCGGACTGCGCAGTCTGTCCTTCGAAGTCGACGATCTTCAGGGACACGTCGACCGGCTGGCCGCTGAGGGATACTCGCTGGTCGGTGGCATCGGCCAGTATGAGCGGGCCTGGCGGATGGCGTACGTGAGAGGCCCGGAGGGAATCATCGTGGCCCTCGCCGAGCGCATCAGCTGACGCGCCACTTCGTTGCGGAATCGCGCACGCGCCTCCGTTCCCGGCACCTCGCTCGGCGCATTTCGTTGAGCTACAAACCGAGGTCTTTGACCGCAGTGACCCAGTTGTGGGCGATCGCCTTCTGGGCCGCTGACAGGGTGACCTTGTGGGTGCAGACGGCTTTGTGCAGGGTGTTTTCGATAGCGTCTTTCGGGTTCGTGGTGCCCGTGGCGCTCGCCTTGTTCGGCTCAGGCCATAGGTTCGATACCGAATTGGTGCCGCCGAGTTCCAGGCTGATCAGGTGATCGTATTCCGTGGTTTTCATTGCGGTCTGTCCGTATTCGCGCAGGCTCTCGGCCTTCGCCTTATCCGTGTTCGAGGCGGGTGGCCGAACCGTGGCCGTGTAGCCGCTCGCGCAGATGGTTGAGTCGATGTTCTCTTGGGTAACTGCCGGATCTGCGGCTCCCGGGGTACAGGCCGGGTCCGGCAGGTACTCGCCGGTGGCGGCGTCGACCGTCTTGGCGGAGCACTGCCCGGCGGCAAGCTGCTCGTCGGTGGCAACGAGGCCGGGGGAGTGGATGGACTTCACTGCTGTCGCCGACGCACCCGAGGGCAGTTCCCCGGGAGCGGCTCCAACTGCCCGGGGAACTGCCGGTGGCGCGGCGTTGGTCGTCGTTTCGGTGGAGGGGTGAGACCCCGGCTGGCATCCGCTGAGGGCCAATGCGGCAAGGAGGAATGCGGAGGGCAGGGCGAAATGCTTGCGGGGGTTCATGACTCTCATGTGTTCGGCGGCTTGGAAGACTCTCCCTGGAAAAGGGAAAAGACGGGCGGAAGCCGGTAGCTCCCGCCCGTCTTTTCTATCCTGTTGCCAGGGCATCGTTGGGTTCGGCACGCCGGGTAACCGGCCGGAGCGAGCCAAAGCCTTCGTGCTAAGGCCTTCTGACACCAGTGACCCTTCAGGCTGTCCTCTGGTGTGGACTTAGGCGGGGACGTCGAACCGCTGGCCTTCGAGCTTGGGCGGAAGGCACATGAAGATGAGCAGTGCCACGCTGCCGAGGAACGGAACGAGCCCGATGAGGATCATCCAGCCGCTGAAGTTTGCATCGTGCAGGCGACGGACGGTGAGGGCCAGGGACGGGACGATGACGGCCAGCCCCCAAATTACGAGAAGAATGACGCCGACCGCCATTCCCGGTCCCGGGACAGTCGCTCCCGAGTCGCTGACAGTCGCCCCAGCGGAGCCGGCCACTGACATGATGATGTTCAGGACGATGCCCACGACGAAGGAGATGAGGGTCCACCACCAGTATTCGCTGCGGCTGGCGCGGCCGGTGAAGGTGGCGTACTTCTTGAAGAACCGACGTGCTGCCTCGCCGATGGGCGCGCCGTAATAGGGCGCCCAAAGCGGGACGGCATTGCCGAACTGAGTGGTCTGTTGCTGCTGGTACGACAAATGGATCTCCTAAATAGACGAGTGATGACGCTTCATCGTAGGGGTCCAAAGGATCTGTCAAGTTGTACCGCAGATGAAATTTCGATGCGGCGTGTCGGAACTAGCTTTCACTGTCGGACGTTGAGGTTCTTCGCGCGTGCCAAGCGACCAAATCGGGTCTGCCGAGACTCTGAGCAGGGATGGTGAAGCAGGCCGCCGGGGGAGCGGTGTTGAGTACACCAACGGGTACACGGCTAGGGCACTTCGGGCAGTTGCCTCCAGAAATGAGAAAGGCCCGCATCCCTTGTGAATACTGGGATGCGGGCCTTTTTCGGGTCAGAGCTTCCTATCAGAATCGAACTGATGACCTTTTCATTACAGCCACAGTGTTTTGTCCTCTGGTGGCAGGGAATCTGCCACGCTTGGTGACGAAAAAGTGACGAACTATTTCGAGTCCAACCGAGCTAGAGCATCGTTCAGACGGCACGCACTGTCGTGAAGATCGTGGTCGAAAGGCCAGTGTAGGTGTCCAGCGTCATGGTGGCGCTGGCGTGTCCGGCGATTCGTTGGATGACTTTGACGTTGAAGCTGGCGCTTACCGCCAGGCTTACGGCGGTGGGGTGAAGGTCGTGGAGCGTCGGGCGGGGGAATTCGGGGTCCGGCAGCCCTAACTTCATCGATAGCGGGGGGAGTAGTGACGGCGCCGACCGGACCGGAGGGGCGATGGAGAAGCGCCAGCTGCAGGGGCTAGCCTCGGCAATCTTAGATGCCTCCATTTGTTATTGAGAATCTTTCTCAACTCGTACGGCACAGCGGGCGCCGTCACGGCCGGGCAAGCACGCAAAGCCAAGTTGGGCTGTTTATGCTGCCGGTTCCAGTTTCTTCGCCAGTGCACCTGTGGGTGTTTCCGGTGAGTGGCTGCCCGGAAGGCCGCGCTCATGTGTGCCGTGATTATGGGCCTCCGGTGTTATTCTGACCCGAGCGCAAACCGCGTCGAATCTTCCATGGGGGAACAATGCTTGATCGTCCCAGTGCTGTAGCGCGCCCCAAGCGCCGCTGGCAGCCTTCAAAGTCTTTCTGGATCGTTGCGGCACTGGTGCTGCTCCTGGCCATACTCTTCACGGCATCTTCCGGGTTCGGCGGCTTCCTTTTCCTTCTCGGACTCGTGGCTGTGATCACTGGTTTGTATGCCTTGATCTTCAAGCGGCAATCCTGGGTGGGACTTCCGCATCGGAAGTCGGCGGCCTTGGTAGCCGCGGCAGGCGTTGTTGCTTTCATCGTGGGCGCAGGTGTGGCCTCCGCTACAGCCACGCCTGGCAGCGTCCCTGATAAGTCTGCCTTTGGGGCTTCCTCCCGGGAGTCGGTGACTGCAACGCCGACCGCCACGAACCCGGCAAACTCGGCGTGTCTTACCCCGAGTGAGACACGGAATTACAACAACAACCTCTTCATCTGCACCATGGGTAGCGACCAGCGTCTGGTGTGGCTGGCCGAGTCGGACTCCAAACGGGTCGTAGCCCAGAAGGCAGCTGCGGATAAAGCCGCGGCGGACAAGGTTGCTGCGGATAAAGCGGCTGCGGACAAGGCGGCCGCGGATAAAGCTGCGGCAGACAAAGTTGCTGCCGATAAGGCGGCTGCGGATAAAGCCGCGGCAGACAAAGTTGCTGCCGATAAGGCGACTGCGGACAAGGCAGCCGCCGACGCGCTGGCAGCGCAGCAGGCAGCCGACCAGCAAGCAGCAGCGGATCAAGCTGCGGCAGCCCAACAAACAGCAAACCAGGGAGCGCCCCAGCAGAATGCGAGCGGCGCTACAGCGCTATGTGCCGATGGCACTCTGTCCTTTTCTGCCAATCATCGGGGAACGTGCTCCTACCACGGTGGCGTTTCTGTGTGGTACAAGTAGCGCGCGTAAGCGCGTTGTGCATTTCATAGGAAGGGAAGTCGGTGGGTATTTTTTTTCGACGCACAAAGAAGCTTGGCAAGAACACGAGGTTGAACTTTTCCAAAAGCGGGGTGTCACTTTCGCGTAAGGCGGGTCCGGTGACGGTGAACAGTCGGGGCAGGATTACGATCCGCTTGGGCAAAGGTCTGTCGTGGCGACTCTGAGTCATTAGAGCCGCATCTGCAGCTATAAGGATGGAGGTCAAGCTCGGGCTTGGCCTCCCATCGTCATGCAATCCAATGACGCGGCCCGGCGGCGCCGAGATGCTGACGAACTATCAGGCTTTAATGTAACCGTTTGTATAAGGCTTGCCGCCCGATATTCGATGCACGCGTTTATCGGTTTTGCGATGAAGATGAGAAACTGCACCTGCATCGACGCCTGTCGTTGTTCGCAGTACAAATCACTCGTTTTGTAATAAGGGGATCAGTTGAAAAAATATGTCCTGGCTTTGGGCATTGCAGGATCGGCCGTCGGACTCGCCGGTTGTGGAGGGAGTCCGCAGTCGGCCCCAACAGTGACCACCATCCAAACGGTCACGGCCACTCAGACTGTCACCGCTCCTGCGCCGACAGTTACAGTCGTCCAAACAGTGGAACCTGCTGCCGTATCTGCTCCAGCTGCCCCGCCCGCTCCCGCTGCCGCCGTATTGCCGGCTGATGCCGCAGGGCAAAATGCACAGGCTCTCAGTGATGAACTCCAAGCACTCGGGTTTAAGCATGTTGTTTGGAATTCAGACACGGGCAACTCCGTGTTCCTGCTGTCGAATTGGACGGTGACCAGTTTGGAGAAAGCAGGGGAAAGCGTCCCCCTGACTAAGACCATCGTCGCCCATGTGACGAAGCCTGGGCAGTAGGTGTTCTGGCCTGTCGAATGATCCGGCGAGCGAAACCGGCGGGAGCGTGACCGTTGCCGCCGGTCTACGCCGTGGGGAGCGCCAAGAGATACTCCATCGAGCGGCTCGCCGCTGAGATTGCCGAGTGCGACATCCGTTGTGCGAACTGCTACAAGCGGGGCACTTGGGCTGCCATCATGTTCGCGATAGACGACCCCGAGGCCGCATGGAAACTTGCAAGCTCTGGAATGAACCGTTGCAGCCATGAGATGTCTCCCGCCTTGCGTTCCGGATTGTGTTTCAGTGATGTCCGGGCTTCCGGATGTTACTGGCCCAGCAAAGCTTGGGTAGTGCGTAGGCGGGCGGTCCCATCCCCTGAATGCGGACCAAGGGGATCGGCCGCCTGCCGGCGGCCCGGTCACGTACGCGGCAGCGTCGCTGGTTGCGGCTACGGTGCCGCGTACGGGACATAGCCGAAGTTCTGGCTGTGCCGATGACCGCGTTTCTGCCGGAGCCCAGAGGCCCGGCAGCAAGCACGCCGTTTCGAGGCGGTCGCCGACCAATGACCGGCACATAAGGCTGCAGACAGCGCCCCGAGAAGCACCGGAGGCTAGACGAAACCGCCCGCATTTGGCCTATCGGGCCCTAGCGGTTCGCAGCCAGAACATACGACTGCAGTGGCGAGAGTCCGGTCGTCGCGCTAACCCCTGGAAAGCTCTCACAAACCGCGTGCCGATTGCAGCGGGAAAAAGGGGACCTACAGCCAAGCCGTACGGTAGTGATTCCCGCCTAGCCTCAGCTCGGTTAGCAGCATGACGGCCGCTGTCTGAATGGCGGATTTAGCAGTTCTCACCGTCCGCACCAGTGCCTCATGATGCGGGTGGTCTTGGCAGGAAGCCTGCAGTTCGGCCAGGGACAGGAGGACGTTGCATGCGAGGAACTGGCCTAGGAACATGAAACCCCCAATGCGGAATAACGGCGCAGGGCCACGCCGAAGCTCCGGCTGGAGGTCACGATGTCCGGTCTCAGTGTTGTTGGCAATTCCGGCATGGTTTCTGCCAAGTTGAGTGAGACGCATCCCGCCGAAGTTCATACAACTTTGGCGACTCCGAATCAGCCATGGCTACAAATCGTTGCTGTCGCGGGCGGCTTCGCCATTTGGGGGAGCCCGGGTCCCGGATTAGGTGTTTGCGGGAGTGGCTTGTCCGTTGTGACCGAGTTGATGCTCGCTTCGCGCTTCAGCGGCGTGTTCAATGTTTCGATCCAGAGATCGGCTGAATATCACGTACGCAATCGATGTCATGATCAACCCGACCAGCCACGCGATATCGACTCCGCCGATGAGGTTCGCGAGAGGGCCGGTGTAGGTCCAGGACCCAATCTGGGGTAGCACCATGAAAGGAATTTCGGCGGCGAGGCCGATAGCGAATGCCAGCAACCCGCGCCAGGACCATGTCCCGTAGATTCCTTTGGTGCTGAAGAGATCGGCGATCGCGTAGTGGCCTTTGCGGACGAAGAAGTAGTCTGTCAGGTTGGTTGCCGTCCATGGAACGAGCAGGTACAGCATCAGCGTAAGTGCCGAGAAGACGGTCGTGACGGAATCGGAGCTGATGAGGCTGGCAGCGAGGTACCACATGACGGTGAGGACGAGGATGGTTATGACGCGTGCTTTCCGGGTTGGGTTGATGGGCCGGATCGAGTCGATGGTCGTCAGCACGGTGAGCATGCCGCCGTAGGCGTTCATGCCCATGGTGGCTGCGAGTGCGAGGGCGGAGAACAGTGCCGCGGCGTCGCCGAGGTGGATGAAGACGTTGTTTCCTGCCAGTTGTAGGCCGGCCAGGCCGTCGGTTGCTCCCAGCTGGATCGCCAGCCATGCCCCCAATGCGATGAGCCAGATGGCGGAGGAAGACGCACCGAAGAATACCGCGGCGATCACGGACCTGCTCTTGGTCTTTGAGGGCAGGTAGCGCGAGTAGTCGGAGACGTACGGTGCATATGTGATGTTGTATGCGGCCGAGGCTGCGAATTGGGCCATGAACGCCCCCCAGGTGAATCCGTATTGGATAGTGCTGTGGCCTCCGCCGCCTGCGCTCCCGGTGAGCACCCCTATCGTCAGAATCGTCATCAGAGGAAATGAGATGTATAGCAGGACTCGGAAGGCCTTGTGCAGCCAGTCATGTCCAAAGATGGCCAAGGCAGCCGCGCCCAGCGCAGCGATGACGGCGATAGCGGTGGGGTTCCATCCAAAGGAACTCATGAGGCCATCGCCGAGCAGGACAGTATCGGCCACATTGAATGCAAGGTACGTGAACAGCGTTGCGATGAGGGGGACAACGACGCCGCGGTAGCCGAATTGAGCGCGGGACTGGATCATTTGCGGCAGGCCCATGGTGGGTCCTTGGGAGGCATGGAACGCCATGAAGATCGTTCCGACACCGATGCCGAGGATGCTGGCAACGATAGTCCATCCCAAGGACAGGCCAAGAGAAGGCCCGATGAACCCGATCGGGATCGAGAAGTACTGGAAATTCCCCAAGAACCACAGCGGAGCCTGGTGCCAGAGTTTGCCATGCCGTTCGCTCTCCGGCACCCAGTCAATCGAACGGACCTCAATGAGCGGCGCACTGCCTTTCAACGCCGGAACGGAACTTTTGATGTTTGTCACTGCTCGGCCCCTTCAGCAAGAGTCGGCGAAAGGTGTTCGTGGACGGCGGTGATCCCGGCGTCTCCGGTGCGGGAAAAGACGATGGTTTCGCGTTCCGTGGTGGAGGCTGAAACGCCGCCCTCTTCGATGACGGTGTGCACCGAATGAGAGAAGATCGCAACGCTACCGAGCAGCTGCACGAAAGGGTCGGTGCTGTGGCAGCTGACTACTTTCCAGCCCCCGGACACCCAGGAATCCCACTGTTCTTCGTATTCGCGCCTGCTACCCAGACGCGACGGGCTGCTGTGGAAGAGGAAGGTGGCTTTCGGATCAAAGGCTGTGAAATAGGCTTGGGCATCCATTGCCGCGTAGGCCCGCACAATCTGCCCGGCAGCTTCCATGACTTCTTGTTCGGTGAGGGTAGTCCCCATGGTTCTCCAGCGATAGGGGAAGGACACCGGTCTCCATCGGCCGGCTCATTCCAAACTGTTGGCGTGTCACAGCCCAAACATGTGAGCTAGATCACTGATTGTTCCCGATTAAACAACAGATGATGCTCACTAGGCAACAGACGTTCAAGTGACCGCAATATTTGCCGCAGTCCGAGCATCAACCGCGTCACGGGCTAGTGCCTTGGACGTTAAGGACGGACCCACACTTAGATAGAAAGTTGCTTCGGACCGACGTTCCAGCAATGGAGCGCAACAACCCCTGGGCCCAAACACAATGTGTTCTACTCGGTCCCGCCGATTGATGACGCCGCCGAGATCGGCGCCGCTTACCTTCATGCGGACGTCACCGACCCCGACTCTTTCATGGGCAAAGGGCATGGAATTGGCGAAAAGTTCAATTCGAGTCGTCGCGGAGAGAGTATTGCCCAGGAAGGCTGACCTGACCTGCTTAAACGCCTAATTGATGTGGGAGGACGAGTTCTTGTATTAGATGCAACTCGTCCCTGGTCCGAACGCCGATGATGGACGTTTTGTCAGCTTGCCTTGGAGCAGTCCCGGTCAAGGGATCCATGTTCAGTACGGGTCAACCCCACGCGTCAGGTGTGCCGTGCTCTTGTCCGTGTTCCAGCCGGCGATCATTCCATTGCCCATGAGTTGTGCGCTGAGTTTGGCCAGGCGGTAGCCGGGGTCTGCTTCCAGGGCGAGCTCGAGGTATTGGTGGGCTTTGCTGCCCCGGCCGTACCAGTTGATGTAGGCGATGGCCGCGAGTAGGGGAGCCGAGTGTTTAGTGCTGCTGTGGGTGTAGGCAATGGAGGAGGAGCTGCTCGGCCCACGTAACGCGGGACCATTGCGGTTTGTCGAGGGTGTGGGCGAGCAGGATGCGTTCCATGGGGCCGTGGACGCCGGGTATCGGCCACGAGTTGGTCGCGGATGGCGAGAAACTGGAAGGTGGCGGTCTGTTCCTCGCTCGGGTAGGTTTTCGCCTCGAGTATGCCTACCCACATGGTACGTGCCCCGGCCAGGAATGTGACGAAAAAGTGATGAAGACGCCGTACGACGAGCGAAATCTCAGGGAACGCGCGGGAAGACCCGTTCGGAATGAAAAAGCAAGCCCCGCCAAATCCTTGGAATGGCGGGGCTGTCAGAGCTTCCTATCAGAATCGAACTGATGACCTTTTCATTACGAGTGAAACGCTCTACCGACTGAGCTAAGGAAGCACCGCGTTATCGTCCGGGTACCGGCTGAATCACGCAAGATACAACTGTAATAGAGTCACCTCGTCCCGGTCAAAACAGCCCAAAGAGGAGCTCCCGTGGCGCCGTTGTTGCGGAATTCACCCGCGCGTCGTGCCGGGTTCAGGCCGTTGTCGCGGACCGGAGGCAAGCTGGGCGGACTAATGTGGCCGCACGATTCCGGCCATCAACCAGCGAAGGGGCGCCATGAGCATGGACAGCAGCATGAGGATCAACACGGACGACGCCGGGGCACATCGTGCGCAGCGGCTCCGGCTTGCTGTCTTGGACATGGTGGGCACAACGATTACCGACGACGGCCGTAGCGAGCGTGCGATGTCCCTCGCCCTGCAGGAGGCCGGCGTCGAGCCTGGTTCGCCCCGTTTCGAAAGCATGCTCGGCTACGCCTTGGACACCATGGGCTTTTCGAAGCTGACCGTTTTCAGCGACCTTTTCGAAGAAACCGAGAGGGCCCAGAGCGCCAACAAGGCCTTCGAACGGGCCTACGACGAGCTGATTGCCGACGGCGGCGTCCGGGCTATCCCAGGCGCCGAGGAAACCATCGACTGGTTGCGGGACGCCGGTGTGAAAGTCTGCCTGGCCACTGGCTTCGGGCGGCATACGCAGAACATGGTGCTTGAGTCCTTGGGCTGGATGGGCAAGGCCGATCTGAGCCTGTGCCCCGCGGATGCCGGCCGAGGGCGGCCCTACCCGGACATGATTCTTACCGCAGTACTTGCCCTCGACCTCGATGATGTCCGCGAGGTCGCCGTGGTGGGGGACACGAGCTCGGATATGCTGTCCGGCGTTCGTTCCGGCGCCTCGGCCGTGGTGGGCGTGCTTACTGGTTTCCACTCCGAGGCGGCCTTGCGCGCGGCCGGCGCCACCGCCGTCGTGCCCTCTGTCAAGGACCTTCCAGCGCAGCTGGAGCCCCGCGCGGCACGGCTGTAACGCGCCGCAACGATCTACTACTTTTCCCTTGGAAGCCGCGCCTCGAAGGCCGTCATTCTGCCGCTCGGGTGCCAGAGCACAAGGCAATACTGGTAGGAAGTGGAGGCGCGAAAGGCCCCAAAAGCAGGAAGTTCTCCACATAGCTGAACCCAGGCCTTCGCGGCCGCCAGACACCAAGGCATCGTGGAGCCATGGATCTCACAGCTGCCCTTCGTGCACGGGGAGGCACGGTCACCCGGAGGGACCTCCTCAAAGCCGGCGTCGGCTCGTGGCAGCTGCGGACTGCGGCACGACGGGACGGGGTCATCGTTCCCTATCGAGGGGTTGTTGCTCTGGCGGGCGCACCGCCGGAATTGGCTGAGGCCTACCGGCATGGTGGCGTCCTCACCTGTATCTCGGCAGCCCCATACCACGGACTCTGGCAGCTGTATCCGGCCAAGGAGCTCCATTTGGTCTGTGGCAACGGGTTAGAGCGCGAGGGCGTGGTGCCGCACAGGACCTTGTCGTTGCCGCCCGTGCCCGGCAGACCCCTTGCCGCCTTGGCCGACGTGTTGGTGCATGTCCTGCGCTGCCGGCCGGCCGAGGAAGCGCTTGTCATGGTGCAAAGTGCCGTTGCCCGCGGCGATATCACCGTGGAGTTTCTGCGCGGAAGGTTGCCCGGCAACCGGAATGGCAAGGCACGGGGCGTGCTGGATTTCGTCGGCCGAAGAGCCGATTCCTTGCTCGAACCCTTGGCGGCCATGCATTTCAGGCGGGCTGGGCTCGCGTTTGAGCAACACGTGGAATTGCCGGGGGTCGGGGAAGTTGACTTCGTCGTCGAGCGCTTCTTGATTGTCGAGGTGGACGGCAAGACGCACTTCGAACCCCGGGCCATCAAGAAGGACCGACGGCGGGACAACACGTCCGTGGCCGGCGGCTTCACGGTGCTGAGGTACTTCTACGAAGACGTCGTTCACCATCCGGAGTCCATGGTGGCTGAAGTGCAGGCCGCCATAAGGGCCCATCAAGCCAAGCTACGCCTCTACAAATGACCACCTTTGCCCAGGCCAGGCGCCTTACGGACGCGCCAATCCGGGGAATGAAGCAGTCAGGCGAGTCCAATGGTGGTCATTTGTCGAGGGACCCCCGAAACCTAAGGGACCCCCGAACCTAACGGGCCCCCGAAACCTAAAGACTCAGCACATAGTCCCGTCCGAGGGCACCGATCCGTCCACGAAGTAGTTGTCCACGGCGTCGGACACGCATTGGTTGGAGCGGCCGTAGGCTGTGTGGCCTTCGCCTTTCCACGTCACGAGGGAGGCGTTGCCGAGTTGTTTCCGCAGGGAGCCTGCCCAGGCCACAGGGGTCGCGGGGTCCCCGGTGGTGCCGATAACCACGATCGGCGCCGAGCCCGTGTACTTGATGGGAGCCGGCGTGTGCACGGGCTTATACGGCCAGTCCTTGCAGTTGATGCCGCCGTAGGAGAAGTAGTAGCCGAAGGTGGGGGAGAGCTGCTTCAAACGCGCTTCTTCGGCTCGCATGCCAGGGGTGTCCGTGACCATGGGGTAGTCGAGGCAGTTGATGGCGTTGAACGCGAACGCGGTGTTTGAAGTGTAGGTGCCGTTCGGGTCCCGGTCTGCGCCGAAGTCGGCGATCCGGAGCATGAGTGACACGTCGCCCTTGAACGCGGCCACCAAGGCCTGGGTCAGGACAGGCCAGGATTCGTTGTCATAAAGGGGGGTGAAGATACCGCTGACAAACGTCGACCCAGTGACCAGGCGGCCGTCCTTGGCCCGTTTGGGATTCTGCTCGACGTCGGCAATGAGGTCCCGGAGCTGCTGCACGCCGTTATCGACGCTGCCTGTCATGGGGCATCCGGACTTTGATTGGCAATCCGCCACATAAGTGTGGAGTTCCTTTTCGAACGCCTCTGCCTGCCCCGCGGTGAGGTCCTCGTTGTTGAGGGCCGGGTCCACCGCTCCGTCCAGGGCAAGCTTCCCGACGTTGTTCGGGAACAAGGACGCGTAGGTGGCGCCGAGCAAGGTGCCGTAGGAGAAGCCCAGGTAGTTGAGTTTTGCGTCGTTCAGCACGGCCCGGAGGATGTCCATGTCCTTCGCGGAACTGGCAGTGTCAATGTGCGGCAGCGCGGGTCCGGACTTTTCCACGCACTTGGCATTGATGGCCTTTGTGTCGGCCAGCGCGGCGGCGACGCCCTGGTCGGTGTCATAGTTGTACACCTTCTCGCGGGAAGCGTCCCGCTCGGCGTCGCTAAGGCACGTCACCGGCGCCGACCGCTTGACGCCGCGGGGATCGAAGCCCACGAGGTCGAAACCGGACCGCAGCTTGCTGGTGAAGTGCGTCTTCCCCGCGTCCCTGACGAAGTCATAGCCCGAAGCACCGGGGCCGCCGGGATTGACCAGCAGCGAGCCCTTCTTTGTGCCCTGGCTCTGGAGCCGGATAGCCGCGATGGAGATGCTGCCGCCGTCGGGTTTGGCATAGTCCACGGGCACTTTGATGTTGGCACACTGGAATCCCTGCTCACAGGACGTCCAATCCACTTTTTGCGAGTAGAAACTCTCCAGTCCTGCCGGCGCCGCAGCGGCGATCGACGGGTCCGGGCTGCTGACGTTGCCGGCCCCATTGCCCGCGCCGTCGTTGGGCACCGGCACCGAGAATACGCAGCCACTCAGTAGCAGGCCGACGGAGACCGTGGCCGCCACTGCCGCTGCGGCCCGCCGCAGGGAAGGGAACCGTGTCCTGGAACTGGACCCGGCGGGCCGGCGTCGTGCGGGGGTCATGCGTTTCTCCTCAGGGTGGGGAAGCGTGTTCTACTTCTAAACTATCCGGCTATTGCTGAATCAGGCCGCTCGCCATGGACTCAACGGCCAAGAGCGGTGCCACGTTGGTGGTGGTGATCCGCACGCGCGCCTTGTTGATGGCATCCATGCGCGCCAAGGTGATCTCAGGCGTGGAGCCTGCCGCATAGGCCTCCAGTTCGCTCCTGAGTTCAACGTTGACCAACTCCACGGCGTTCCCCATCTGGATGACCAGGACGTCCCGGTAGAAGGACAGCAGGTCGGTCAGCGTCCGGTCGAGCGAATCCGTGATGGAGCGCTTGGCGCGCCGCTTCTGGTCGTCTTCAAGCTGCTTCACTTGGCTTCGCATCGACGGCGGCAGGGTGCCTGACTCCGGAGCGCCCAGGCTCGCGAGCAGCGCGACCTTCTCGGCGGCATCCCGCTCATCGTTGGAACTGTTGGCCTCATCGCTTGCTATCTTGACCAGTTTTTCGGCCATCATCACAGCAGCAGAGACGCCCCGCAGGCCCAGCGGGAAACGGACGGTCTCCATCCGGCGCTCCCTGGCATCCGGATCGCGGGCCAGGCGGCGCGCAATTCCGATGTGGCTTTGGGCAGCCCGGGCTGCCCGGTCCGCAAGGGCCGGGTCGACGCCGTCGCGCCTCACGAGCAGCGCGGCGACGTCGGCGGCTGGCGGAATCCGGAGGCTCACAGGGCGGCAGCGCGAGCGGATGGTGACCAGCACGTCCGCGGGCGACGGTGCGCACAGCATCCAGATGGTCCGGGGCGTGGGTTCCTCGATGGCCTTGAGGAGTACGTTGGTGGTTCGTTCGGCCATGCGGTCCGCGTCCTCCACCACGACGATGCGCCAACGGCCCGACGCCGGACGGTCGCCGGCCTTGGACACCAGCTGGCGGGCTTCGTCGATGGTGATGGTGACTTTCTCCGTGCGGACAAAGGTCACGTCGGAGTGGGTCTCGCCAAGGATGGTCCGGCACGATGCGCATTCTCCACATCCGCGAAGCGAAACGTCGTCCTGTTCGCAGTTCAATGCCGCCGCGAATGCCTTGGCCGCGTTGGAACGGCCCGAACCCGGTGGTCCGGTGAACAACCATGCGTGCGTCAGGCCCTCGCCTTCGGCGGCGGCGCGCAACTGTTCGACGACGGGCGCCTGGCCCTGGAGCTCGTCCCAGACGGTCATGTCCGGCTCCCAAGCAAGTCCTGCACGCGCCGGAGGATCCGTATTGAGAGGTCCTCGATAGCGTCCTTGGCAGGCAGCACGAGGTACGTTTCCGGGCGGGCCCCGGCCAGCTCCAGGAACGCCGCCCGGATGCGGGCGTGGAAATCGTCCGGTTCCGACTCGAGCCGGTCCTCTGCGGAGTCTCCGGCCGTCCTGCGGTCCCGGCCGTCGCCTGGGTGGACATCGAGGAGCACGGTCAGGTCCGGCTCGAGGCCCTCGGTGGCCCATTCGTTGAGCCGCCTGACGTCCACGGTTCCCAGGTCCCTGCCGGCACCTTGGTAGGCGACGGAGGAGTCTATGTAGCGGTCTGTGATCACCACCGTGCCCTGTGCCAAGGCCGGTCGGATGACTTGGCTTGCGTGGGCGGCCCGGGAGGCCGCGAACATGAGGGCTTCGGTCCGGGGATCAATCGTGCCTTGGCCGTGGTCCAACACCAGGGAACGCAGCTTCTCGCCGATCGGCGTGCCCCCTGGCTCGCGGGTGCGCAGCACGGAAAAGCCAAGGGCCTCGAGCGCTTCGGCCAGGCGGGCGGCCTGCGTGGACTTGCCGGCCCCGTCCCCGCCCTCGAACGCGATGAAGAGTCCCGGGCGCTGGTCCGGTATGGGGCTCTGGTCCTGCTCGAGGCGCTGCGTAGTCACGGATCTAAGCGTACAGATGATCCCTGACAGTGCCCGACGACGGCGCATGCCCACCCGGGCGGAACGGAACCTTCCGCCCGGCGAGGCTCAGCCGTAACACCTTCCAGCGCCCGCTCGCCGCGCCGTAGGCTGGGGCAATGAGTCTTTCCCGAGAGCATGCCGACGATCTGTCCCCTGACACCGTAGTGGTGGCGGCAGGCCGTCCCGAACGAAGCCATGACCAGCCCGTCAACCCGCCCATCGTTCTGTCCTCAACGTATTTCGGCACCGGAGCACTGAGCGACGGGGACCGCGGCTACGGACGCTATGCCAACCCAACTTGGGATCCGTTCGAGGAAGCGCTGGCCCAGCTGGAAGGCGCCGAGCTGCCCGGTCTGCTCTACGCCTCAGGCTTGGCCGCGGTGAGTTCCGCGTTGTCGCTAGTGCCTGCGGGTGGAGTGCTCGTCATGCCCACGCACAGCTACGCAGGATCGCTCGTCATGGCCACCGAACTCGCGGCCAAGGGCATCCTTGAGTTGCGGACCGTTGACATCGCGGACACCGACGCAGTCAAGGCACAGCTCGCCCCGGCGGATGGGAAGGCCGCCAGCATGCTGTGGATTGAAAGCCCCACCAACCCGATGCTCGGCATCGCCGACGTCCGGGCCCTGGCCACCGCGGCCCATGAGGCGGGCGCCATCGTGGTCACGGACAACACCTTCTCCACGCCGCTGGTTCAGCAGCCCCTCAGCCTCGGCTCCGACGTCGTGCTCCATTCGGTGACCAAATACCTGGCCGGACACTCCGACGTCGTACTCGGCGCCTTGGTGACCTCGAATGCCGGGCTCCGCGCGGAACTCCTGCACCACCGGATCATCCACGGCGGCATCGCGGGTCCCTTTGAGGCGTGGCTCGCGCTCCGCGGCCTGCGCACGCTGGCGCTCCGGATCGAGCGCTCGCAAGCTTCTGCCGCGACCTTGGCCGAGCGACTGAGTGCCCACCCGCGGGTCGAGTCCGTGCGTTTCCCCGGCCTGCCCGGGGATCCCGGCCACGAACGGGCCAAGTCCCAGATGAAGGGCTTCGGCTCCATCCTGTGCATCCAATTGGCCGGAGACGGAACCCGCAGCGGCGCCGACGCAGCGGATCAACTGGTCCGTGCATTGCAGTTGTGGATCCCCGCGACGTCCCTGGGCGGCGTCGAATCCCTCATCGAACGCCGACGCCGGCACACGGCCGAACCGCTCAGCGTGCCGGACAACCTGGTCAGGATGAGCGTCGGGATCGAGAACGTAGAAGACCTCTGGGCGGATTTGGAGCAAGCACTCAAGGCGCTTGACGGCTAGGCTGGAGGACGTGGACGGAAAACTTTTGATTTCATACATCCAGAATGGGATTTGGCTCATTCTGGGACTGGTTGCCTTCGCGTTGGAGCTGTGGGCGCTGGTGGACTGCCTGCGCCACAAACCCTCCTCCTTCGAAGCCGCGTCCAAGCGCACCAAGACCTTCTGGCTGGCATTGACCGGAGTCGCGGCCGCCATAGGTGGCCTTTCCGTCCTCGGCGGCGGCGGGGGACTGGGCCTCTTTGGCATCGCCGCCGTCACTGCGGCGTGCGTCTACTTGGCGGACGTCCGTCCCGCAGTGAAGGAAATCGGCAACAGTGGCCGCAACCAAGGGCCGTACGGTCCCTGGTAGGCGCAAGTTCAGGCCGGGGCCACCGCTGCCCAGTCGACGGTAAGTTCGCCCAATCGCCACCGTGACGGCCCGTCCTGAAGCGGCCAACCGGCGTCGCGCATTGATTGGCACATAGCGGTCCACCGCTGCTTGCTGCCGAAGGAGGCAAGCGGTGCGGCCTCCAGCCAGGCCTGGTCCAAGGCATTCAGGAATGCATGGATGCGTTCACCCGGGATATTGCGGTGGATGAGTGCCTTCGGCAGTCGTTCGGCCACGTCGGAGGGCAGTTCGAAAGCGCCGAACCGCATGGAAAGACTCAGGCTCAACGGTCCGTTCGAATCCAATGCAACCCACGTCACCCTGCGGCCGATTTCGTCACACGTGCCGTCGATGAACAATCCCTGCGGTGCCAGCCGCGACTGCACCAGCGCCCAGATCCCGCGCACGTCCGATTCCTCGTATTGCCGCAGGACATTGAACGCCCGCACCAATACGGGATCGCCTGGAACGGGGACCTCGAACCCGCCTACGTGGAAGCTGAGTCCGGGCCTTTCCAGGGACTTCGCGCTCCTGACGCGTTCGGGTTCGATCTCGATCCCGCACAGCCGCACGTCGGGGCGGACGGCCTGCAGCCTTTCGAAGAGTTCGACGGCGGTGGCCGGGGAAGCGCCGTAGCCGAGGTCCACCACCAGGGGGTCGACGGCGGCGCGCAGCCGCCAGGCTTGCGGACCCGCCAACCAGCGGTCCAGGCGGCGCATGCGGTTGGGGTTGGTGGTGCCCCTGGTGATGTTGCCGACCGGTTTGCCCCGTCTTCCCTGCACGCGCTCTGCTTTTTGCACCACCTGCCCACTTTATCGTCCAACGCGGGGTCACTTACGGCCCATCCGAGGCCCAAACACCGGCGCTAAGTGACCCCGCGTTGGGATGAAAGGGTGACGGCGTAACGCCCGGCAACCCCGGAGCCACATCGCTTAGGATGAAAACATGACTTACAAGCTGATTCTGCTGCGCCACGGCCACAGCGACTGGAACGCCAAGAACCTGTTCACCGGCTGGGTGGACGTCGACCTGAACGACCAAGGCCGCGAGGAAGCAGCCCGCGGTGGAGAGCTCCTGGTCGAGAACGACGTTCTCCCGGACATCCTCTACACCTCGCGCCTGAAGCGTGCCATCAACACGGCCAACATCGCACTGGACAAGGCTGACCGCGGCTGGATCGACGTCAAGCGAGATTGGCGCCTCAACGAACGCCACTACGGCGCCCTGCAGGGCAAGGACAAGGCCCAGACCCTCGCCGAATTCGGTGAAGAGCAGTTCATGGAGTGGCGCCGCAGCTACGACACCCCGCCGCCGCCCCTTTCCGATGACAGCGAATTCTCCCAGGCCCACGATCCCCGTTACGCGGACCTCGGCGACGCCCTCCCGCGCACCGAGTGCCTGAAGGACGTCCTCGTGCGTCTCCTTCCGTACTGGGAATCGGACATCAAGGAAGACCTCAAGGCGGGCAAGACCGTCCTGGTCACCGCCCACGGCAATTCCCTGCGCGCCCTCGTCAAGCACCTCGACGGCATCAGCGACCAGGACATCGCAGGCCTCAACATCCCCACGGGCATCCCGTTGGTCTACGACTTGGATGAGGACTTCCAGCCGATCAATCCCGGTGGAACCTACCTCGACCCCGAGGCAGCGGCCGAGTCCATCAAGGCCGTAGCTGCC
Source organism: Arthrobacter bambusae (assembly GCF_030812595.1). Taxonomy (GTDB): domain Bacteria; phylum Actinomycetota; class Actinomycetes; order Actinomycetales; family Micrococcaceae; genus Arthrobacter; species Arthrobacter bambusae_B. Next base: position 22,868 of record NZ_JAUSSZ010000010.1, on the reverse strand, counting down.
CAAGGCAAGAAGTAGGCCGGGCGAGACAAGCTTCTGGGAAAACGACGCCGGCCGGCCCACCTCGCGAGGTGGGCCGGCCGGCGTCGCTGTTTGTGTCTTAAGCCTGGTTAGAAGCCTTCCGGCTGCCATTCACCCGTGACCAGGTAGGTCACCTTGCGGGCAACCGAGACGCCGTGGTCGGCGAATCGTTCGAAGTAGCGGCTGGCAAGGGCCACATCCACGGTCGTGGCTGCCGTCTCGGCCCAGGCGGGATCTGCGACGGCCTTGAAGACGCTCGAGTGCAGCTCGTCCACCCGGATGTTGAGCTTGAGGATGTCGCGGGCAACTTCGAGGTCGCGCGACTCCAGGAGCAGGGTGACCTTCTGGATGATTTCGAGGTCGAGGCGGGCCATGTCCTTGAATGTTGCCGCCAGCTGCTCGGGGATGACCGTGGCCGGGTAGCGCAGGCGGGCCAGCTGGGCCACGTGCCGGGCGAGGTCACCCATGCGCTCCAGGGAAGCGCTCATCCGCAGGGAACCGACAATCATCCGGAGATCGCTTGCCACCGGGCCTTGCAGGGCGAGGATGTCGATGGCCCGTTCGTCGAGGCCCTTCTGCAGGAAATCGATCCGGGCATCCGCGGCAATGACTTCCTGGGCAAGATCGACGTCGGCGCCCTCGAAGGCCGTGGTCGCGTTCTGAATCGCCTCAGTGACCAGCTTTGAGATCTCGATGAGGTCCTCACCGACCTGGGTGAGCTCCTCCTGAAAAACCTTGCGCACGGTGGCGTCCTCTCCTTGGAAATCTCCTCCGCACCCTTCTTGCGGGGCGAAATCAACACAGCAAACTATGGTCCAACTAATAAGGCTGGCAGCGGTCAATGAACGATTGCGCACCTTTAGGTGAACGTTAGCTGAATCGGGGCCGTTTGGTGACAGTTCCATATTTTGCAGTGTTTCGAGCGCATAAGCTAGATCCGTGGATCCAGTGCTCATCGGTGTCATCGCAGGTCTCGTCGGCCTGTCGTGCGGCGTCTTTGGCGTGCTCGCGTTCAGGCTCAGTGAACGGCAGCGAAAGATCGTGGACCTGGACGTCACCGAGCCCCTGCTTCCGGAGGGAGCGGCGGAGGTGCTGTCCGTCGTCGGGCGCGCATTCGTGGTGGTGGATGCGATCGACGGCGTCGTCCGGGCCAGTCCCGCGGCTTATGCATACGGCCTCGTTCGGGGCCATACGGTGGTGCACAAGCAGTTGCTCGACATGACCGCGAAGGTGCGGCGCGACGGCGTGATCCTGGAGGAGACATTCGAGTTGCCCCGCGGACCACTGGGCAAGGGAACCATCGTGGTGCAGGTACGCGCAGCGATGCTCGGATGGGAATATATCGTCCTGCTGGCCGATGACCGCACCGAAATCACCCGCACCGAAGAGATCCGCAACGACTTCGTGGCGAACGTCTCGCACGAACTCAAGACACCGGTTGGTGCCATCTCGCTGCTCGCTGAGGCCCTCGAGGCAAGCCCGGACGACGAAGAAGCCGTCCGCCGCTTCGCCAAGCGCATGCACAAGGAATCGACACGGCTCGCCGCGCTCGTGCAGGACATCATTGAGCTGTCCAGGCTTCAGGGCGCCAATGTGGCACAGCAAGGCCATGCCGTGGATATCAACACGGTGATCGCCGATGCCGTGGATCGTTCGCAGCTCCCGGCCGAACTCAAGAACATCAAGATCGTGGTCGGCGGACGCACCGAAACAATGGTGTTCGGCGACCAGGACCTTTTGGTGACAGCCCTGCGGAACCTGATCGACAACGCCATCCGTTATTCGCCGGAGAACACCCGGGTGGGAGTGGGGGTCCGCGCCAAGGAGGGCGTGGTGGCCATTTCCGTCACAGACCAGGGCGAGGGTCTCAGCCCGGAGGACCAGGAACGCATCTTCGAACGCTTCTACCGCGTCGATGCGGCGAGGTCCCGGCAGACCGGGGGAACCGGTTTGGGCCTGAGTATCGTCAAACACGTCGTATCCAACCATGGCGGTGAGGTCACCGTGTGGTCCCAGCCCGGCCAAGGTTCGACTTTCACCATCCGCCTTCCGGAAATGGAAGGCCAAGAGGACGACGGCGCCGGGGCGAAGCCCCGAAGCGTGATTCAAACGACGGGCGCTGCGCGCGCCCTAGAGCAAGGAGCTGGCGCTTGAGCAGGATTTTGATCGTGGAGGACGAAGAGTCTTTCAGCGACCCCTTGTCCTACCTACTGGGCAAGGAAGGCTTTGATGTCCAGGTGGTGGACAACGGCAGTGACGCCTTGGTGGAGTTCGACCGGAACGGGGCCGACCTGGTGCTGCTCGACTTGCAGCTTCCGGGGACCCCCGGCACCGAGGTGTGCCGGCAATTGCGCCAGCGTTCCAGCGTCCCGGTCATCATGCTGACGGCCAAGGACTCGGAAATCGACAAGGTGGTTGGCCTGGAGCTCGGCGCGGACGACTATGTCACCAAGCCTTACTCTTCCAGGGAATTGGTGGCGCGCGTGCGTGCTGTCCTGCGCCGGCAAGGCGAGCCGGAGGAGCTCATCACATCCACCGTGCAAGCAGGCCCGGTCAGGATGGACATCGAGCGGCATGTAGTGAGCGTCAACGGCGAACAGGTATCGCTTCCGTTGAAGGAGTTCGAACTCCTCGAGATGCTCCTTCGCAATTCGGGCCGCGTGCTCACCCGTGGACAGTTGATCGATCGGGTCTGGGGCTCCGACTACGTGGGTGACACCAAGACTTTGGATGTCCATGTGAAGCGTCTGCGCAGCAAGATCGAGCCCGATCCCTCGGTTCCCCGCTACCTCGTGACCGTCCGGGGCCTGGGCTACAAGTTCGAGCCGTAGGAGCCCGCGAGAGCAACAGCGGCTTACCAGGGCAACAACAAAAGGAAAGGGCTCCCATGGCGGGAGCCCTTTCCTTTTGTCTTCGTGGGGCGGCTAGATGCCGCCCTGAGCGGGGTGGCCCGCTTAGTGGCCTGTGCTGCTCGCGCTAGGCGTCGGGGTCGCGCTGCTGCCCGCACCGGGCGTCGCGGTCGCGCTGCTGCTCGCGGTGGCGGAACCGCTGGCCGAGGCGCTCGGCGAAGCGGACGCGGTGGGAAGGTACTTCGCGTAATCCTTCAGCGAAGCATCCATGACGGGGAACTGCACGGTCCGTGAATCAGATCCATCCTTGATGGTCACAGGGACCAACGAACCCGGGGCTCCGCCGGTGGTGCCCAGAATGACGGGGTCGGTGGTGTCGTTGAGGTAGGTCTCGGACTTTGCCTTCACCGGAATGGTCGCCTGTGAACCGCCGGCGCCGCTGATGGTGAGGGTGGCATCGCTCGTGGAGGTGTTGAACACGGCACCTATGACGCGGCCCGGCTTGTTGGCATCCGTGGAGACGATGAGCATGTTCCGCAGCTGGAGCGGACCGAGGTCTTCCCTGACGCCATCAGACGGAGCATACTGCTGGTTGGTCTGCTGGGGGTTGATATAGCCACAGCCGGTAACGGACAAGAGACCGATGCCGATGGCGGCCGTCGCCATGGCCAGTTTGCCGCGCTGGACACGGTTCATCGCAGTAATGCGCACGACACGTACTCCTCTAAGAGTCATTGGAACACTTTTCAGCCATAGCCTATCGGCAAACCAGCAGGAACAAGGATTCCGATCACCATTGTGGCGGCCCTCCGGAGGGAGTAGGGTCGTCCGGAACGCTGCGTCCTATGCACTTTTATGCCCTTCCGTCAAGGGGGTGCCAGAGGGCCGAAAAGGCCATTTTCCGCGTATTTACAGGGCTCAGGACCCCTTTCCGTGCCAATCGTATGCCTTAAGCGTGATAAACTGGTCTGCGGGAAAGGGGAAAGTCCACATGGTTTTTGAGGTCGGCGAGACAGTAGTTTACCCTCACCACGGTGCAGCAAAAATTGAAGAAATCAAGATGCGCACCATCAAGGGCGAAGAGAAAATGTATCTCAAGCTCAAGGTGGCTCAGGGTGATCTGACCATTGAAGTTCCAGCAGAAAACGTAGACCTTGTTGGGGTCCGCGACGTAGTGGGCAAGGAAGGCTTGGAGCACGTATTTGACGTTCTCCGTGCCGAGTTCACTGAAGAGCCCACCAACTGGTCCCGTCGCTACAAGGCAAACCTCGAGAAGCTTGCTTCCGGCGACGTCATTAAGGTTGCAGAGGTCGTCCGCGACCTTTGGCGCCGTGATCATGATCGCGGCCTTTCCGCAGGTGAAAAGCGCATGCTGGCCAAAGCCCGCCAGATTCTGATTTCAGAACTGGCATTGGCTGAGAAGACCGACGAAGAGAAGGCTGCAAGCGTTCTCGACGAAGTTCTGGCTTCCTAACAGAGATTCAAAGAATTGAACCCCGGTGGCAACGTGCCGCCGGGTTTCTTTTTGCCCGCCCGCGCCGCGTGCCCGCCCGCGCCGCGTGCCCGCCCGCGCCGCGTGCCCGCTCGCGCCGCGTACCCGCCCGCGCCCGGGCCGGTGAGCACCACGTAGGCGGTGAGCACCACGTAGGCTTGGGCGCATGACTACACCATCCCAGCGCGAGGCCACCGCCGTCGTCGTCGTTGCGGCAGGCTCGGGGGAGCGGCTTGGCTACGGCATGCCCAAGGCAAGAGTTCCGCTGGGCGGTGAAACGATCCTGACCCACGCCCTTCGAGGCGTGGCGACGGCAGACGTTGCCCGCCAAATTTGCGTGGCCATCCCCGCAGGAGACCTGGAGCTGCACGCGCTTTGCGAAGATTTCCGGAAAGAACTGGGCGCCGACGGTCCGCGGATCACAGTGGTCGACGGCGGCCCAACCCGTGCCGCGTCGGTCCGGGCTGCCCTCGGGGCGGTGCTTGAGGGAACGCGCGCCGTGCTGGTCCACGACGCCGCGCGTGCGCTGACGCCCGATAGGGTCTTCCACCGCGTCGCGGTAGCGCTCTCGTCGGGGGCCAAGGCGGTCATCCCCGCCATGCCGGTGGTGGATACCGTCAAGATGGTCGCGGAAACCGACGGGGATGACGCCGGAATAGCACCGGAGATCGTCACCGGGACCGCCCCTCGCGAACAACTGCGTGCGGTGCAGACTCCGCAGGGATTCGACTTTGAGACTTTGATGCGCGCCCATGCGGCGGCCGCGACGTTCGACGACGCGCAGGCGGCGGCAGTCACGGACGACGCCATGCTCGTCGAGCTCCTGGGCGTGCCCGTCCACGCAGTCCGTGGTGCCAGCCAGTCGCTGAAGATCACCACGCCGTTGGATCTCATCATCGCCGAGGGGCTGCTCGAAGGCCCGCTCGGAGTCCGCTGGGTGGAGGGCTGATGGCCGCCTCCGGGACCCCGCCGGTGATTCTGCCGCGCACGGGCATCGGTGTGGACGTACACGCCTACGCCCCTGAGAACGATCCCCAGCCGTTGTGGCTCGGAGGGCTGTTCTGGGAGGGGGAGCGCGGACTTTCAGGGCATTCCGACGGCGATTGCGTCGCCCATGCAGCCGCGGACGCGCTCTTTTCCGCCTGCGGCATTGGTGATCTGGGTACGCATTTTGGCACCGACCGGCCCGAGTACGCGGGTGCGTCCGGAGTGACGCTGCTCCGGGAAGCGGCGGGGATCGTCCGTGCCGCCGGTTTCGAGATCGGGAACGTGGCGGTGCAGTTCGTTGCCAACAGGCCCAAATTCGGGCCGCGGCGTGAAGAGTCGCAGCGTGTCCTCAGCGCCGCCGCGGGAGCTCCCGTCAGCGTCACGGCGACCACCAGCGACGGCTTGGGTTTCACGGGGCGCGGCGAGGGCATCTCCGCCGTCGCCACGGCCCTCGTCTACGCCGTGCCCGTCGCACAGCAAGCTGATAGCGCCTAGACAGTGCTGGACGGTGTGCAACAGGCCGATGGTGCGCATCCGCTAATCTGGAGCGGTGACCCTGCGCTTTTACGACACTGCATCCGCCGAAGTCCGTGACTTCGTTCCCCTTGAAGCCGGCAAGGCCAGCGTCTACTACTGCGGTGCCACGGTGCAGGGGATGCCTCACGTGGGACATGTCCGCTCTGCAATCGCGTTCGACCAATTGACGCGCTGGCTTGAATACCGCGGGCTGCGGGTCACAGTTGTCCGCAACGTCACCGACATCGACGACAAGATCCTCGCCAAGTCTGCGCAGTCCTTCGGGCCGGACTGGGCAGAGGAACCCACGGCCAAGCCCGAGGAAGAATGGTGGGCCCTTGCCTACCGCTACGAGCAGGAATTCGAACAGGCCTATGACGTCCTGGGCGTTTCGCGTCCCACCTACGAACCTCGTGCCACGGGTCACATCCCGGAGATGCACGCCCTCATCCAAAGGCTCATCGACCGCGGCCACGCCTACCCCGCGCTGGACGACTCCGGGGACGTTTACTTCGATGTCCGCTCCTGGAGCAAGTACGGCTCGCTGACCCGCCAGAACATCGACGACATGCAGGGAGCCGCCGACGTCGAGCCTCAATTCAGCAACAGGAAGCGCGACCCGCGCGACTTTGCGCTGTGGAAGGGCTTCAAGGACGGGGAGCCGACGACGGCGAGCTGGGTTTCGCCGTGGGGAACCGGCCGGCCCGGTTGGCATCTTGAATGCTCCGCCATGGCTACGAAGTACTTGGGCCGGCAATTCGACATCCACGGCGGTGGATTGGACCTGCGCTTCCCGCACCACGAGAACGAGATGGCACAATCGCAGGCTGCGGGTGACGGATTCGCCAACTTTTGGCTGCACAACGGCATGGTCACCTATGAGGGCGAAAAGATGTCCAAATCGGTCGGCAATACCGTGAGCCCCGGAGAAATGCTCGAGCTCGCAAGCCCGCGGGTTGTCCGGTACTACCTTGGCCAGGCGCAGTACCGCTCCATCCTGGACTACCGTCCCACCTCGCTTCAGGAGGCTGCGGCCGCCGTCGAGCGCATCTACGGGTTCATCGCGAAAGCCTCCAAGAAGTTCGGCGGCGACTTCGCCGCGCACCCTGAGTCGAGTCCCGTGCCGGATGCCTTTGCTGCCGCCATGGATGACGATCTCAACGTCCCGCAGGCCCTTGGCGCCCTGCACGAGACTGTCCGCGCCGGAAATACGGCGCTGGCATCCGGGGACGAGGCCGGGGCGCGCCAGGCGCTCCAGGGCGTGATGGCTATGACCACCGTGCTTGGACTGAACGGCGTCCGCGGCGAAGTCCAAGAGAGCTCCGAGGCTGCCCAAGCCCTTGAGGTCCTCGTGGAAGCCCAGCTGAAGGCGCGTGCCGAGGCACGTGCCAACAAGGATTGGGCGGCATCAGACGCCATCCGCGACACCCTCGCGTCGGCGGGTATCGCCGTCGAGGACGGCGCTGATGGCGCCACCTGGAGCCTCAAACGGGACTGACGTTCCGCCGTCGTACCGATTTAAGTTGATTCAGTAGACTTGGTTGCAGACTTACTCAACACAATCAAGGGTGGAATTCATGGCCAACAACGGTCGCCGGGCTGTCAAAAAGAAGAAGGGCCCCACCACCGGAACTGGTGGCCACGGTCGGAAGGCCTTGGAAGGCAGGGGGCCAACCCCCAAGGCCGAGGACCGCGAGTACCACAAGGCTCACAAGAGCAAGCAGCTCGCTGAACGCGCGGCGGCCAAGCGCGCCGCTGGCGGCGCTGCCCGCTCCACCACGGGCGCCCGCTCGGGCCCGAAGGGGCGCGCTACCGAGGAAGTAGTCACCGGACGCAACTCCGTCGTGGAGGCGCTGCGCGCAGGGATCCCCGCGAAGGCACTGCACGTTGCCATCCGGATCGAGATGGACGACCGCGTCAAGGAGTCCCTCAAGCTCGCTGCTGAGCGTGGCATCCCGCTGCTGGAAACCGGCAAGCCCGAGCTGGACCGCATGACCGAAGACGCCGTCCACCAAGGCCTCGTGCTGCAGATTCCGCCGTACGAATACGAGGACGCCTACGAGCTCGCCGAGGAAACGGTCGCCAAGTGGAAGAAGGGCCACATCGCCAACGCACCCCTCTTCGTTGCCCTCGACGGCATCACAGACCCCCGCAACCTGGGCGCCATCATCCGCTCGGTTTCGGCGTTCAGCGGACACGGCGTGATCGTGCCGGAGCGCCGCTCGGTCGGTGTCACCGCTTCGGCGTGGAAGACCAGCGCAGGCGCAGCAGTCCGCGTCCCCGTGGCCCGCGCAGCCAACCTGAACAACGCGCTCAAGCAGTTCAAGCAGATGGGCATCTTCGTATTGGGCCTGGACGGCGACGGCGACGTTTCGCTGCCGGACCTCTCCCTGGCCACCGATCCGGTGTGCATCGTTGTGGGTTCCGAGGGCAAGGGTCTCAGCCGCCTGGTCCGCGAAAACTGCGACCAGATCATCTCCATCCCGATCGACTCCGCCATGGAATCGCTCAACGCCTCCATGGCCGTGGGCATCTCGCTCTACGAAATCTCAAGGCAGCGCGCAGCCAAATAGGTGGGTGGCGAATGTGTGTTCAGAAATCCCGGCGGTTCGCCAGGACCGGGAGTTTGGCCCGCGCCTCCTCGACGGCGGCCGCATCCAGTTCCGCGAACAGGAGGCCGGGTTCGGCGTCGAGCTCTTCCACCACGTTTCCCAAGGGGGACACGACGACGGAATGCCCCACTCCCGTCGGCGCCGCACCCTTGGGTTCACGGCCCTGGGTCGCGGGATCGGCCTGGCCGCATGCGAGCACGAAGGTCGTTGTGTCGATCGCCCGGGCACGCGCGAGCAGCTTCCACTGTTCCGCCTTCCCCGGCCCGGCTCCCCAGGAAGCGGACACGATATTCACGTCGGCTCCGCGGTCGGCATTGGCCGTGAAGAGGGCCGGGAAACGGATGTCGTAGCAGGTGGCCAAACCAAAGGTGAGGCCTCCGGCGTCGAACGTCACTGGATCGGTGCCGGCGTCGACGGTGTCAGATTCCGCAAAGCCGAAGGCGTCGAAGAGGTGGATCTTGTCGTAGCTGGTCTCCACTCCGGGCCCGGTGGCGATCAGGGTGTTCCGGACCTTGCCGTTGCTATTGCCGCCGGCGGCCAGTCCGGGGGTGAACATTCCGGCCACGATCACGATCCCGAGATCCTGGGCGATCTTCCTCACCCGCGTGGCCCACGGTCCATCCAAGGGCTCGGCGATGTCGAGGAGGGAATTCCCGAACGCCCGCATGGTCGCTTCAGGGAATACCACGAGCTCGGCGCCGCCCTCCTTGGCCCGGCGGGCGTAGTCTTCCACCAGGATCAGGTTGTCTGCCAGCTCGCGGCCGCTGATGAGTTGAGCAAGGGCGATTCGCACAGTTACCTCCGCATTGGTGTATAGCCAAAGTATGCAACGGACGCGCGGAGGATACGAACTCATCCGCACGCGGGCGGCGTATTGCGCGCGGCCGACACAATCAATTCAAGCGATCGCTCTCGCGAAAAACGCAATGAGCCGCCCCATACGGCATTTCAGCAGGTGAGCGGCTTGTTGCCCTTTACAGGGAGCGGCGGTGCAGCTCTGACCGCCGATCACGGGCACTGTCATATGGGCCGCAGGCAGGGGAGAATTGGTGCCGGAGACTAAACTCTCAACTAATGGTTATGCCGATTTTTGACACAGCATCCACAGTGGACGCCTCGCGGCCCTCGCCGCTCGGGCTGAGTGTTCCGCTGCCTGGGAAGTCCGCCCGCGAAACCCCCTCCCGGGACCAGGTGAACGTCGCTGTATGGGCACCCGGACTCAGTCGGGTCGACATCGCCTACAAGCCCCCCGGTGACTCCTGGAAAGTCCACACGCTGCCCAAACTTGAGGACGGTGTGCACCACGGGATTGTGAACGGGCTACCGGCCGGCACCCGCTACGGCTTCCGCGCGGCGGTCCCCGAGGACACGCTGTCCGCGTCCGTGCCTGTTCCGGACTTTGATGCCGACGGCGCCGAGCAGCTGTTGCTGGATCCCTACGGTCGGGCGGTGCACCAGCACGGGGAACTGCTGACTTCCGTACGGATGGAATCGGGTTTCGATTGGGGTGAGGACCGTCCGTTGCGCACGCCGTGGCGGGACAGCATTGTTTATGAGGCACACGTCCGCGGCCAGAGCATGCTGCACCCGGACATCCCGGAGCACCTGCGCGGCACCTACGCGGGAATGGCCCACCCCGCCATGATCGAGCATTTCCACTCCCTGGGAGTGACGGCCGTTCAATTGCTGCCCGTCCACTTCCACATGGACGAGCAGCACCTGCAGTACTTGGGCCTGACCAATTACTGGGGATACAACACCGCCGCATTCTTTGCTCCGCACGGCGATTACGCCACGCAAGCCGCCCAGCAAGCCGGTCCGCACGCTGTGCAGGACGAGTTCAAGGGGATGGTGAAGCTTCTGCATGCCGCGGGCCTCGAGGTGATCCTCGACGTCGTCTATAACCACACCGCTGAAGGCGGCCCTGACGGAGACACCACCAGTTTCAGGGGCCTCGGGGAGCAACGCTACTATCGGCACGATGCCCACGGCCGGTACCTTGACACGACCGGCTGCGGCAACACCCTCAATTTTGCCGAACCCAGGGTGGTGGATCTGGCCATCGATTCGCTGCGCTATTGGGCGGAAGAGTTCCACATCGATGGATTCCGTTTCGACCTTGCCGTGACACTGTGCCGCAACTCGGGCAACGAGTTCGATCCCGGGCACCCTTTCCTCAAGCGCGTCGCGGAAGACCCGGTGATCTCCAAGACCAAGCTCATTTCCGAACCGTGGGACGTGGGCTACGGTGGCTGGCAGACTGGGCGGTTCCCCAAGGGCTGGGTGGACTGGAACGATCACTTCCGCGACGGCGTCCGCCGTTTCTGGCTCTCAGAGCGCGGTGGCGCGGAAGCCGGGATCTCCGGCAGCACCATGGGAGATCTCGCCGACGCCTTGACGGGCTCGGCCCGGGTCTTTGAAGCTTCCGGACGTTCCAGGCTCGCTTCGCTCAACTTCGTCACGGCCCATGACGGTTTCACCCTGACGGATCTGGTGTCCTACGACCGCAAACACAACGAGGCCAACGGCGAGCAAAACCGTGACGGGCAGACCCACAGCCTCAGCTACAACCACGGATTCGAAGGCCGCACCGAAAACGAGACCATCCTCGCCGCGCGTGCCCTTTCAAAGCGGAACCTCATGACCACGTTGATGTTGTCCATCGGCGTCCCCATGATGACAGCTGGCGACGAACTTGGACGTACGCAGCAAGGCAACAACAACGCCTACTGCCAGGACAACCCGCTCACGTGGATCGACTGGACCCAGACACCCGAGTCGCATGAGATGTTGCGGAGCACCAAGCGGGTGATCCGGCTGAGGAAGGAATTCCTCCACGCCCAGGACCCAGGTTTCCCGGAAAGCGGTACGGGCCTGGAGTGGTTCGATGAAAAGGGCCAGCCCATGAGCGAGGCCCAGTGGCACGATCCCTCCCTGCGGATTGTGCAGCTCTTGGTGAGCTCGGAGGGCGGCGCGTATCGCGGCTTGATCGTGATCAACGGCAACAAGGCTGACCACAAGGTGGTCCTGCCCAAATTGATCGCCGAATCCGGCACGGGAAGCCGTATGTTCGAGCTGCGCCTCACTACGTCCGAGCTCAATGACCGCCGGCAGGGAGCACTCGTTGCGGCAGGCGAGCGGGAAGTCGTCCAAGGCAACACCATCAGCGTCTACCGTACCTAGGAACCAACGCCGTTGAGCGGGCACAGAAGCCGGCTGCCGTTGACCCTGGCCGGGCTGCGGATCGCCAAGTTCTACACGCCGGGCCGCTAGGCTACATTCAGGTTCGTCGTCGAAGGCAAGTAGGGAATCATGAAGATCTATTCCGCAGACACGTGGTCACTGGAAGAACTCCAGGAACAAGTGTCCGACGCCGGCCGCCGCACCGTCATGGTGCCGCCGGCGGCGGGCAAGAAGGCAGTCTTGGAAGTGTTCGGCCAAGTGCTCGATTTCCCCGAGTACTACGGGGTGGACCTGGATGCACTCAGCGATTCACTCCACGATTTCGCAGACAGCGTGTCCGAGGATGGCCAACCACCCGTCACCCTGATTTGGCAGGTTCCGGCGGCCTACCGGACGGACCGGTCCTTCGGATTGGTGTGCGAAATCCTCCAGGACGCCGAATCCTACTCCCGGCGGGACCTCGCCGTCATAGCGGTGTTCCAGCAGTAGCGCGCCCGGCGGCCGCTAGGCCGCTAGGCGTTGGCGATCAGCCCCAGTTCGGCCTTTGAGGCCAGGGAGGGGTGTTTCGGGAAGACGCGGACGGTGTAGCCGAAGGACCCGGAGCGGTTGATCAGGATGGATCCGGTGAACAGGTGGCGCCCGTTGCCGAGGTCCTCGAACGAGCTCAATTCGGCCATGGTAACGTCCGCCAACTCATCGCTTTCTTCAGCCCGACCGTAAGCCACCTCGACGCAGACGTCCTCCGGTGTCAGCGTATGCAAGGCGATGTAGGCGTTGACCTGGAGGATGTCGCCAATCTGCGGTTCCTCGGAGACGCCCACGGAGTCAACGTGTTCCACGATCAGTTGCGGCCAGGCGTTGCGGACCTTGGTGATCCACGCGGCGAGTTCCTTGGCTTCCTTGAACGACCCAGCTACGGCACGCCGTCCAGACTCGGCTGCCGGGCGGTAGAGGGTGTTGACGTAGTCCTGGAGCATGCGTTCGGCCGAGACGGCCGGGCCGAGGTGGGCGAGGGTGTGCTTGATCATGGAGACCCAGTGCGTCGGGACGGCTTCCGGGCCGGACTGCGAAGGCCCGGCCGCGCCGGCGTGTTCGGAGACCGTGGAGCCGTAGAAACGCGGGGCCACCTGGGTCTCCAGGAGCTCGTAGAGCGCGGCGGCTTCGATGTCGTCGCGTTCGGTGGGCGAGGCGTCGTTGTTCGCGGTCGGGATCGCCCAGCCGTTCTCGCCGTCGTACATCTCATCCCACCAGCCGTCCAGGACCGAGAGGTTCAGGGAGCCGTTGATGGCCGCCTTCATCCCGGAGGTCCCGCAGGCTTCCAGGGGCCGCAGGGGGTTGTTCAGCCACACGTCGCAGCCCGGGAACAGGGTGCGGGCCATCGCGATGTCGTAGTTGGGCAGGAACACGATCCGGTGCCGCACGGCGGGGTCGTCGGTGAACTTCACCAGGTCCTGGATCATTTTCTTGCCCGCGTCGTCCGCGGGGTGGGACTTGCCGGCGATGACCAGCTGGATGGGGTGCTTCGGGTGCAGCAGCAGCGCCTTGAGCCGGGCCGGGTCGCGCAGCATCAGGGTCAGGCGCTTGTAGGTGGGCACGCGCCGGGCGAAGCCGATCGTGAGCACGTCCGGGTCCAGCACGGTGTCCGTCCAGGCCAGCTCGGCGTCCGCGGCCCCGCGCGTCTTCCACGCCGCCCGCAAGCGACGCCTGACATCCTCCACGAGGGATACGCGAAGTTCCCGGCGAAGCCTCCACACGTCCTCGTCGCTGACGTTATAGGCGAGATCCCAACGTCCCGATGCCTCGGCCTCGGTTCCAAACTGCTGGCGGGCCAGGGCAGAGATGCGCGGATCCACCCAGGTGGGTACGTGGACGCCGTTGGTGACGGAGGTGATGGGGACTTCGGAGTGGTCGAAGCCTGGCCAGAGCCCGGAGAACATCTCACGGGAGACCACGCCGTGGAGTTTGGCCACGCCGTTGGCCCGCTGCGCCAGGCGCAGGCCCATGACGGCCATGTTGAACACCGCGGGGTTGCCGCCGTCGTAGTTCTCCCGGCCCAGTTCCAGGACGTTCTCCACCGGCACGTCCGGGGCCAGGCCGGCGTCGAAGAAATGCCTGATCTGCACGGCCTCGAAACGGTCGATACCTGCCGGCACAGGGGTGTGGGTGGTGAACACCGTGGACGCCCGCCCGGCGGCCAGGGCCTCGGACCAGCTCAGCGGCGCCTCGGAGGACATCAGCTCCTGGATGCGTTCGATGCCCAGGAACCCGGCGTGGCCTTCATTGGTGTGGAAGACCTCCGGGGCCGGGGTGCCGGTGAGCCGCTGGTAGACCCGCAGCGCCTTCACCCCGCCCATGCCCAGCAGCAGCTCCTGCTGCAGGCGGTGGTCCCCGCCCCCGCCGTAAAGGCGGTCCGTGATCCCGCGCGCGGCGTCGTCGTTGGCCGGAACGTTCGAATCGAGCAGCAACAGCGGCACCCGCCCGACGTCGGCCCGCCAAATGTGCGCATTGAGCTTGCGTCCGTTCGGCAGCGGCAGCGAGATTGTCACCGGCTTGCCGGTGCCGTCCTCGGACGGTTCGCGCAGCAGTGTCAGGGGCAGGCCGTCCGGGTCAAGGACCGGGTAGGTTTCCTGCTGCCAGGCATCCCGGGACAGGGACTGCTTGAAATAGCCCGCCTGGTACAACAGCCCGACCCCGATCAACGGCACACCCAAATCCGAGGCAGCCTTCAAATGATCCCCGGCCAGGATCCCCAAACCACCCGAATACTGCGGAAGGACCTCGGTAATACCGAACTCGGGCGAAAAATACGCGATGCACGACGGAGCGTCCGGCCCCAGCCCCTGGTACCAGCGCGGTTCGCTCAAGTACCGGTCCAGATCCGCAGCCGCGTGCTGGACACGCTCCACAAGTTCATTGTTGGAAGCAAGCTGGTCCAGCTGATCGCGGCTGATTGACCCGAGGAGGCTTATTGGATCGTGACCGCTTTCCTCCCACAATTCCCGGTCAAGGCCCGCAAAGAGTTCGCGGGTAGGCCGGTGCCACGACCAGCGCAGATTCGTCGCGAGACGCGCCAGTGGCCGGATCGGTTCAGGGAGCAGAGTACGGACTGTAAACCTTCGAATTGCCTTCACGAGCGCCACACTAATCCACTCGATGGACGGCAGGAACAGCTTTGGGTTTCTTTTAGGTAAATGACACATTGCGCGGATGAGTCTGCGGCACCTCTTCGCAAAATGTGATTTTTCTCGCTAACGTCGAGGTTGTGACCACTACTGCAGCACCGCGATCCAGCTCAGCATCCAAGTCCAAGCAGAAGAACGGTATCCCCGAAGGCCTGAGATTCGGCAGATTCCCCATCACGGCCGTGCAGCCCGTGATCGAGGAAGGCCGGTTCCCGGCCAAGGCCTTGCCGGGTGAAGATTTGGTGGTAGGCGCCACGGTCTTCCGTGAGGGCCACGACCAACTGGGGGTGAGTGCAGTCCTGCTGGACCCCAGGGGCAAAGAGCGCCAGCGGGTGCGGCTTGCCCCGGCGCCAGGTGAACGTGGCAAGGGAACCGACCGTTGGGAGGGCTTGCTGACCCCGACGTCTCCCGGAGCCTGGACTTTCGTGATCGAAGCCTGGCACGACCGCTATGGCACGTGGCATCACAACGCCGAAGTAAAGGTCGAGGCTGGCATCGATGTGGAGCTGATGCTCGCCGAGGGCGTCGCACTGCTTGCGGAAGCAGCCAGCGACAGCACGCGAAGCGGGGCGGACAAGCGCACCCTCCGCGCTGCCTCTGAAGTTCTCGCCGATACTTCGAAGACACCCGAGGAGCGCCTTGCCGCAGGCTTCAGCGCAGAGGTCGCAGCCGTCGTCGAGCGCCAGCCGATCCGTGAACTGGTGACCGTCTCGGAACAGTACCCGCTCCTCGTCGAGCGTGACCTCGCCGGGCGCGGAGCCTGGTACGAATTCTTCCCCCGCTCCGAAGGGGCCGTTCTCGATCCCTCCACGGGAACGTGGACTTCCGGCAACTTCACGACGGCGGCCAAGAGGCTCGACGCCGTTGCGGACATGGGCTTCGACGTCATCTACCTGCCGCCCATCCACCCGATTGGTTTCCAGCACCGCAAGGGACGCAACAACACCTTGACCCCGGGTCCGCAGGATCCCGGCTCGCCGTGGGCGATCGGTTCCGAAGCCGGCGGCCACGACGCCATTCACCCTGAATTGGGATCGTTCGAGGATTTCGACGCTTTTGTGGCCCGTGCCAACGAGCTGGGCCTCGAGGTAGCGCTGGACTTGGCGCTGCAGGCCGCCCCGGACCACCCCTGGGTGAAGACCAATCCGGAATGGTTCACCACCCGGGTGGACGGCAGCATCGCCTATGCCGAAAACCCGCCCAAGAAGTACCAGGACATCTACCCCCTGAACTTCGACAACGATCCGGCCGGCCTCTCCAAGGAAATCCTGCGGATCGTCTTCCTCTGGGTAAGCCACGGCGTCAAGATTTTCCGCGTGGACAACCCCCACACCAAACCGGTGTGGTTCTGGGAATGGCTGATCGGCAAGGTCAACAAAAAGTACCCCGACGTCGTTTTCCTCGCCGAGGCGTTCACTCGCCCCGCGATGATGCACGCCCTCGGCCGGGCAGGTTTCCAACAGTCGTACACGTACTTCACCTGGCGGAACACCAAAACGGAACTGGAATCGTATTTCCAGGAGGTCAGCCACGAAACTCCGGCGTACTTCCGGCCCAATTTCTTCGTCAACACCCCGGACATCCTCACTGAATACCTCCAGTACGGCGGCCCGGCCGCGTTCCGCATCCGCGCAACACTGGCTGCCATGGCCAGCCCGCTCTGGGGCGTATACGCCGGATTTGAGCTCTACGAGCACGTGGCGCGTCCCGGTGCCGAGGAGTACATCGACAACGAGAAATATGAGTTCAAGAACCGCGACTGGGATGCCGCAGCGGCCTCGGGGCACAGTCTCGCCCCGTACATCACACGGCTTAACGCCATTCGGAAGGCCCACCCGGCTTTGGGTGACCTGCAGAACCTGACACTGCATCACAGCACGGATGACGCCACCATCGTGTTTTCCAAGCACAAGACTTTGCCTGACGGCAGCAAGGACACCTTGATCATTGTGGTCAACGTCGATCCCCACAGCACCAGGGAAAGCACCGTGACCCTGGATCTCTCGGCACTTTCGCTGGATCCGGCAGACTTCACCGCCAACGGACGCTTCTGGGTGGATGATTTGGTCAGCGGCGAAAGTTGGGAGTGGGGCGAGTACAACTACGTCCGACTGGACGCGCACCAGGAACCGGCACACATTCTCAATATCCGGAGGTAGCCTTAGTGAGCTTTAATCCGCAGGGTCAGAGTCAGTACTTCACGCCGAAGAACACTTTCGAGCTAAACGCCCCGGGTCTTCAACATGATCCCCATTGGTACCGGAAGGCTGTTTTCTACGAGGTTCTGGTGAGGGCCTTCGCGGACGCGAACGGCGACGGTTCCGGCGACTTCCATGGCCTGATCGACAAACTGGACTACCTTCAGTGGCTCGGGGTGGATTGCTTGTGGTTGCCGCCGTTCTTCGATTCGCCGTTGCGTGACGGTGGTTACGACATCTCCGATTACACGTCCGTGTTGGACGAGTTCGGCACCATCAGCGACTTCAAGCGACTCGTTGCCGAAGCGCACGCGAGGGGCGTCCGGGTCATCATCGACCTCCCGTTGAACCACACCTCGGACCAACACCCCTGGTTCCAGGAATCGCGCAAGAACCCGGACGGCCCGTTCGGCGACTTCTACGTGTGGAGTGACACCGACGAGAAGTACCAGGACGCGCGCATCATCTTCGTCGATACCGAAGAGTCGAACTGGACCTTCGATCCGATCCGCCGGCAGTTCTTCTGGCACCGCTTCTTCAGCCACCAACCCGACTTGAACTTCGAAAACCCCAAGGTCATCGAGGCAGTTCACGACGTCGTAAGGTTCTGGCTGGACCAGGGCATTGACGGATTCCGGGCAGACGCCATCCCGTACCTCTTCGAAGAAGAGGGCACCAATTGCGAAAACCTGCCGGCCACCCACGCTTTCCTGCGGGACCTGCGCAAGATGGTCGACGAGAACTACCCAGGCCGAGTGATCATCGCCGAGGCCAACCAGCCGCCGCACGACGTCGTCGAGTACTTTGGCACGGAGGAAGAGCCGGAGTGCCACATGGCATTCCACTTTCCGATCATGCCGCGTCTGTACTACGCCCTCCGGGACCAGAAAGCCGCCCCCATCATCGAAACCCTGCGGGATACCCCGGGGATCCCGGCCGGTGCGCAATGGGGTACCTTCCTGCGCAACCACGACGAGCTCACCCTGGAGATGGTCACCGCCGACGAACGTGCCGCCATGCTGGGCTGGTACGCCCCGGACCCGCGAATGCGCGCCAACATCGGCATCCGGCGCAGGCTTGCGTCGTTGCTTGACAACTCCCGCTCCGAGATCGAGCTCATCAACGCGTTGCTGCTTTCCCTTCCGGGCAGCCCCTTCTTGTACTACGGGGACGAAATCGGAATGGGGGATAACATCTGGCTTGACGATCGCGACGCCGTCCGCACGCCGATGCAATGGAACCCGGACCGCAACGCAGGTTTCTCCCACGCCGACCCCGGCAAGCTCTACCTGCCCGTCATCCAGTCGCTGGTCTACAACTACAGCATGGCGAACGTCGAGGCCGAAGCAGCCCACTCAGGATCGCTCCTGCGCTGGACACGCCAGATCCTGAGCGTCCGGAAGAACCACCCGGCCTTCGGGCTTGGTGACTTCCGGCACGTTCCGGCAGACCATGAGGTGGTTCTTGCCTACTTGCGCGAGCTCCGGGAGGACAATCCGGAAGGCGAGGATGCCGAATCCATCCTGTGCGTTTTCAACCTGTCCCAACATCCGGTTGCCACCACTTTGGATGTCCCTGAATACGCCGGAAGGGGGCTAAGGGATGTGTTCGGAGGCCAACCGTTCCCCGGTATCGCCGCCGACGGCTCCCTGACCCTCACCCTCGGCAGCCACGACTTCTTCTGGCTCCGGGTACGTTCGGCAGGTTCCACCGGATCCTCCCCGTACACCCAGGCAATCCCGGTCCTTTCCATTGAAGGCTGATATGAGTCACATGGCGCCCACCACCGTCCTGTCCTCCCTGCTCAAGGAATGGCTGCCCCGGCAGCGCTGGTTTCCGGTCAAGGCAGGGTCATTCGAACTGGATTTCGTCGGCTCGTTCTCACTGCCTGCGCCCGCCGCCGGGACGGCCTTGGAGGTCCAACTATTGTCCGTCGCTTATGCCACGGCCGATGGCGGGAAGCAGACCGACATCATCCAAGTGCCGCTGAGCTTCCGTTCCGCGCCCTCTACCGCCTTGGGAAAGGCTTCAGTGGGCCGGATCGGCGGAACAAGCGAGCAGGATCCGCCCGTCTGGGTGTACGACGCACCCCACGATCCTGACTTCGTGGCGGCATGGCTCGATCTCATCCGGGGCCAAGCGTCCGCGGAGCCCGGGGAAGGGGAATGCACCGCGAGCGGACACACGGTCCAAGGCAGCCTGCGGCTGCCCACTGCTTCAGGTTCGGTGCGTGTTTCCTCCGGCGAGCAGTCCAACACTTCGGTGATAGTCGACGACGGCG
Organism: Arthrobacter bambusae; assembly: GCF_030812595.1. Classification (GTDB taxonomy): domain Bacteria; phylum Actinomycetota; class Actinomycetes; order Actinomycetales; family Micrococcaceae; genus Arthrobacter; species Arthrobacter bambusae_B. Next base: position 3,550 of record NZ_JAUSSZ010000010.1, on the reverse strand, counting down.
AATCCGCGGGGATCGTGAAGATCTTCCGGGTCCTGTCGGTCGGCAAGAATCCCGAGGTGGAGGTAGGGGCGGCCTTGACGTCCGCGGGAACGAAGGAAGTGCCCTCCACGCTCGGCTGGATCACGGGGACATGGGAGGTGCGGACGCCCTTGGGTCGGAACGGCACGGCTTCGGCGGATTTCGCTGTTGCCCACGAGTTCCTCGCCGGGGGGCAGGACGCTTGGCGCCTCGCCGTCGACGCTGCGGCTTCAGGCAAGGACTTTACCGTCGAGGCCAGGCAGCTGGGCCAAGCGACTGCAACCGTGCATCGGCGGCTCGCGGAAACCCTGGGAACCGCGCAGGAACGCGTTCCGGGCCAAGACATCTCGCCGGAAGTAGCCCGGCGCGTCCGACAGTCGTGGGCCCAGGCGGGCGCCGCCGTCGGACCCCATGAGCAGCAGCTTGAGGCACTTCTGACCCAACTGTCGGGCACGGAAGCCGGGACGCTGCAGCGCATCCACGGCGACCTTCACCTGGGCCAGATCCTGTTGGTGCCCGGAGCCGCGGGCGAACCGGGCCGGTGGGCGATCCTGGACTTTGAAGGCGAACCCCTGAGGCCGATCGAACACCGGAATATCCCCGACGTCCCCCTGCGGGACGTCGTGGGGATGCTGCGGTCCTTTGACTACGCGGCCGGCGCGGCCGTCCGGGAGAATCCGGATGCGCGGGTGCCAGCCACTTGGGTTGACGACTGCGCCGAAGCATTCCTGGCCGGCTATAGCGACATCACTCCTGGCACTATTGACCGCCGCTCGCCCCTGTTTGTGGCATTGTGGCTGGACAAGGCCTTGTACGAGGTGATCTACGAGCTGCGGAACAGGCCGGACTGGTTGCCCATTCCGGTCAATGCTTCGCGGCAGCTCCTCGGAAACACGAGCCCCGGCACGGATGCCGCGGCGACATTGGAAGGTAAGGAAATGACAGGCTCAGCACGTACCGAACGGCCCCGAGTCCCGCTGTATGTGGACGCCGCTACCCTGGGCCGGGTGGCCGCTGGTGCGCATCATGCCCCGCACTCGGTGCTGGGCGCCCACCTTGACGACCATGGCCACGTCACCATCCGCACCGTCAAGCACCTCGCGTCGGAGGTGTCTGTTGTCACCGAAGCCGGTTCCATGCCGATGACCCACGAGACCGACGGCATTTGGGTGGCGGTCCTCGAACCGCTCCAACCCGGCCATGTGCCCGACTACCGCCTGGAAGTTGTCTACGGCGATTCCGCACCGGTGACGATCAACGATCCCTACCACTACCTTCCAACCGTTGGCGAAGTGGACCTGCACCTCATTGGGGAAGGCCGGCACGAACGGCTCTGGGACGCCTTGGGCTCCCACGTGCAGCACTACCGCTCCCCGCTCGGAGACGTGGACGGGGTCTCCTTCGCCGTCTGGGCACCGAATTCACAGGCAGTCCGCGTCAAGGGTGATTTCAACTCGTGGGACGGGCGGGAACACGCCTTGCGTTCGCTCGGGTCTTCAGGAGTTTGGGAAGTCTTCATCCCGGACGTTGTAGCAGGGGCGTGCTACAAATTCGAGCTGCTCACCAAGGCCGGTCACTGGGTGGAGAAAGCCGACCCGCTCGCCTTCGGCACCGAGGTTCCGCCAATGACAGCCTCCCGCGTGGTGGAGTCCGGCTACCGCTTCAAGGACGACGCCTGGATGACGGCACGGGCCAACAAGGATCCGCACAACTCGCCCATGAGCGTCTACGAAGTCCACCTTGGTTCGTGGCGCCTCGGCCTCGGGTACAAGGAACTGGCCAAGGAACTCGTTGAGTACGTGAAGTGGCTTGGCTTCACCCACGTCGAGTTCATGCCGGTGGCCGAACACCCCTTCGGAGGTTCATGGGGCTACCAGGTCACTTCCTACTTTGCTCCCACCTCCCGCTTCGGGCACCCCGACGAGTTCCGGTTCCTGGTCGATTCGCTGCACCAGGCGGGCATCGGCGTCATTCTGGACTGGGTCCCCGCACATTTCCCGAAGGATGCCTGGGCGCTCGCCCGCTTCGACGGCGAACCGCTCTACGAACACTCCGATCCCCGCCTCGGCGAACACCCGGACTGGGGCACGCTCATCTTCGACTTCGGCCGCTCCGAGGTTCGCAACTTCCTGGTCGCGAACGCCCTGTACTGGCTCGAGGAATTCCACATCGACGGGCTTCGCGTGGACGCCGTGGCCTCCATGCTCTACCGGGACTACTCGCGCAACGAAGGGGAGTGGTTCCCCAACATCCACGGCGGACGCGAGAACCTGGAGGCCATTTCCTTCCTCCAGGAAGTCAATGCCACCATCTACAAGACCCACCCAGGGGCCGTGACCATTGCCGAGGAATCCACGGCATTCCCCGGCGTCACCGCGCCCACCAACCACGGCGGCCTGGGATTCGGCCTCAAGTGGAACATGGGCTGGATGCACGATTCCCTCAAGTACATCTCCGAAAACCCGGTGAACCGCCGCTGGCACCACGGTACGGTGACGTTCTCCATGGTCTATGCCTTCACGGAAAACTTCCTGTTGCCCATCAGCCACGATGAAGTAGTGCACGGCAAGGGATCCATGCTGCGCAAGATGCCGGGGGACCGCTGGCAGCAGCTCGCCAACCTGCGGGTGTTCATGGCTTACCAGTGGGCGCACCCGGGCAAGCAGCTCATCTTCATGGGTACCGAATTCGGCCAAGAGGCCGAATGGTCCGAACAGCACGGCCTCGACTGGTTCCTTGCCGACATCCCCTCGCACCGTGGCCTGCAATTGCTTACCCGCGAGTTGAACACGCTGTACAGCTCGACGCCGGCCCTTTACGCCCGGGACAACGAGCCCGGCGGTTTCCAGTGGATCAACGGCGCGGACGCGGACCGCAACGTACTTACCTTTATCCGGTGGGACCACGACGGCAACCCCCTGGTATGCGCGGTCAATTTCGCGGGAAGTCCGCACCACGACTATGTGCTTGGCGTCCCGTCCGCCGGCGCATGGCAGGAAGTACTCAACACCGACGCCGAGGAGTTCGGGGGTTCGGGCGTGATCAACAGTGGTGAGCTGCTTGCCACTGCACCGGGCGCGGAAGGACAGCCTGCGGCGCTGAATGTCACGTTGCCGCCGCTTGGAGCTTCCTGGTTCACGCCGGTGAAGTAACTGTTCTGCTAGCCCGAACGCTGGCTAGCCCGAATGCTGGAGGGTCCGGAAGCACTGAGCTTCCGGACCCTTAGCGTTCGCGGGTGCTGTCTCGCGGGTGTCTCCCGGGGTACGTCACTGGCTGGGTTTTGGCTGGCGGGGGCGCCGTATGGCGGGGTTTTGCCTCCCCGGAGGACTGGTGGTATAGTTGTTAACCGCGCTGCTCCCCAGTGGAGATCGGTGAAGTTGACTGCGTTCCTCGTGAACATCAAGTCAAGAACGCCGGTTTGACCAGGAGGCAAGCAGCTGGTAAGTTTGGAAAGTTGCTCCGGAGCGAGTCTGGCCTTGTGGTTGGGTGGTGCCGGGTGTGTCTGTTGTTTGAGAACTCAATAGTGTGCCAA
>NZ_JAUSSZ010000009.1 GCF_030812595.1 Arthrobacter bambusae | reverse complement strand
CCGCAACAAACCCACCGCGCCGGGAGCCCCTCCCACAGCCGGAATCAACAACAAACAAACCACCCCGCTGTCACAAACAGCTTGATAGATACCGCAAAAAAGGCCCAAAGGTGACCGGGCGTCGGTGAAACCCGCCCCAAAGGTGACCGGGCGTCCGGGGAAACAGGAAAGCGGCCGGCAGATATCCCGCCGGCCGCTTTCCTTCATAGCTGTCAGGCTGTCAACGCCGCGCTACAGCGCGTTGTTTGACTGGTCCTCTCCTTGATTCTGCAGTTTGCCCTTGCCATGCTGGCCTTCCTGGTCGTCGTTCGGCACCACGGACACGCTGCCGCTTGCCGAAACCAGGACGGACACGAATGTTGGCGAGCTCGTGCCGGCAAAGGTGAGTCGACCAATGTAGGAGCCCGGGGTCAGCTTGCTCCATGCGAAGGTGATCTTCCCGGATTTCCCGTTCTTCATCTTGATCGGGTTGGGTGTGACCGTGGCGTTGCCTTGGTCTGCGCCGAGAATCGCGGCATCAACACTGGCCTTGGTGGGCCGGTTGTTGGGGCTGGCATACAGGTTCGCGATGATGGTGTAGGTCCCGGGTTCCGGGTTGTCGAGCGAGAGGGACTCGCTGGCACTCGGAGTCGCTGCCGTGAACAACTGACCTGACGGCGACAGGACATACAGATCGAAATCCGCTGTGGGATCCGAGGAGATCACCGAGAACTTCGCGAAAGCCGTTCCGGGGGCAACCGTGGCGGTCTTGACGAAGTTCGAGGCGTTGTTTGCCACAGCCACGGGACCGGGAACAAGCTCAGCCGGCGAGGAATCGGCCTTGGAGAGCCCGTCAATGGTCACGGCCGTGGGCGAGTCGGAACCGGAGACGATGTTGATGTCCGCCGAACCGCTTGCTTGCTGGGACGTGAAGGCGACGCTCTTGGAGGCGAGTACCGACTGCGGGCGGACCGCAATCGGAGAGACCACCGACTTGTTGGCGCCTTCCCACTTGAGCGATCCCATCGCGAATGTACCCAGTGCCGCGCTCTTGTTTTCGAAGGTCACCGTGAAGGTCCTCTTCTGGCCGACTTCGTTGAAGTTGAGTACGGACGGAGTGACCTTGACGTCAACTCCAGGCACATTGGCCGTGGCCCGGTATTGGCCGGGGGTCAAGGCCGTGACGGTGCGGGTGACCTCGATCTTGCCCACGAGGTTACCCAGGGCGAAGGAGGGAAGGTTCATGTCGCGCGGCAGTGTAGAGCCAAGTCCCGGAATGCCGAGGTCCACGCCGGTGCCCTGGACGAACTTCTGGTAGTCCTCGGTTCCGGCGTCGTAGACCAGACCCGGTTCCAGCACACCGGCAGGGTTCATCTCTCCCGCACCAGTAGCGAAGACGTCCTGGTTCTTGGTTCCATTGGCCAGCTTGACGTCACTCGCCGTCGTCATCATGGCCGACTTGACCGTCGCCGGCGACCAATCGGGATTCTTCGCCAGGATCAAGGCGCCGAAACCGGCGATGTGCGGGGACGCCATGGAGGTTCCGGACATGAATCCGTATTCATCGCCATTGCTGCCGATGGGCGAAACCCCTGCCAGCACAGCAACGCCGGGAGCCGAAACGTCCGGCTTGAGCAGATCCGAATCGGTGGCGAGCAACGGGCCGCGGGAGGAGAATCCGGCGATCTGCGGCTGAGCCTCGAGGGGCAATCCGGTGGTGTCGTGGTCAATCAGGGAAACAGTAATTCCGGGGTTGGCGGCGACCTTGTCCTTGATGGCCTGTGAGTCCGGTGGATTCACATGCACGGTGGGCACTGCGTGCTTGTCCGTGTCCAACGAGGAGGTGGTGAGGTTGACGAGGATCATGCCCACCCCGCCGCCGCGGAGCACCTCTGCGCTCTTCGCGACCCGGTCGACCACCCCGCGGTCACACACCACTACCTTGCCGGCGATTTTCGCCGGGTCCAGGGACCCGGGCGCACAAAGTGCTGCGTTACCGGTTCCCGAGGCGGCGTTTGCGGAGAGCACGACGCCGGCCCCGCTCACCTGGTGGTTCATGATGCTGGCTCCACGGAACTTGGCGCCGTCGGAGAATTCGACGGTCCCCTGGAGTGCCTGGGAGAAGGAAGTAGCCGCAACCGTGGTCATCCAAGGTGCGCCGTGGTTGACGGTGCTGGCCTGCGGGCCCGAGTTACCGGCGGACGCGGCCACAAAGATGCCGGCAGACGCAGCTGAGAGGAACGCGAGCGAGACCGGGTCGGTGGTGGTGTCCGTCGCACCCGAAATGGAGTAATTCAGGACGTCCACGCCGTCGGCAATGGCCTGGTCAATGGCGGCGATGGCCGCGGAACTGTAGCAGCCACCCGAATTGGGGTCCGTGTCTTCCCAACAGACCTTGTAGATCGAGAGTTTGGCAGCTGGCGCCACGCCGCTCGTCTTGCCGAAGCTGCGGCCATCCACGAACGTTTCCACACCAGGGTTGCCTGCGGCCGTACTGGCCGTGTGCGTACCGTGGCTCGCGACGTCGATGGGCGAGATTTGTTCCTGGGGAGCCCGCTGGGCGGGCGGAACCGACTGCAGGAAAGCATCTGCAAAGTAGTGGGCTGCGAGCACTTTGGAATTGCAGGCCGTGCCGTCAAAGGAGGCTCCGGTGTCGGTGCCTTTCTGGCAGTCGCCTACGAAGGTATCTCCGTTGGCCTTCAGCATGGCGATCTTGCCGTCACTCGTGCGGTACGGGACGCCCACTTGGGGTTTCCCGACCAGCGGCTGGACGGGATCGCCGGCGAAGAACTTGCTTGTCGGCGTGTAGCCGGTGTCGATGACGCCCACCACGGTGCCCTTGCCGGCTTGGTCCTGGCCGCCGAACTGGGTATTCCAAACCCCGTTCGGTCCACTGAGGTTGAGGAAATCGGTGGTGGAGTAGTCAGGAGCTGACTGGGTGTCCGGGGCCACGAGGAGAACATCCGGGTTCTTCGCGAGATTGACGGCCTGGTTTGCGGAAAGGGTGGCGCTGAAGCCGTTGATCGCCGTGGTGTAGTCGCGATTGATGCTCACGTTCTGCTGCTTGGCCACGTCCTGCTGCTTCTGCTGCAAGTGGGCCTGGTATTGCTTCACTTCGGACTTGCCGACGTCGAGTTTCTTGCCCGCCTGCGGTTTGGTGGACACGTACCCAGGCGTTCCGCCGTCGTAAGTGGCCGCCGGCTTCTCTGCCAGCACCACGACGTAGCGGCCATCCTGATAAGACTTGGGGTCGACATTCCGGGCAATTCCGGTAGCGGTTGAACCGAAGGCCGTTGAGCCGGAAGCCGGCGCAGCTTGAGCGGGTGTCAACGCCACCGAGGAGAGCAGAACCGGTAATCCGGCGGCTAGTGCCGCAGCTTTTCGAAGCCCCCCGCGTCCAATAAAGCTCTTTCCTTGTGAATTCACGAGTGATTGCACCTTTCCGGGCGATCGTGGCGGTCATGTCAAGATCAAACAACTAAGGATGGACGCCGATTGACAGTTCTTGTAATCAGCTAAAGTCCAGCCGATTCATAGAGTACAGAGCGATAGTCGAATATGGCATAGGACTCATTTCACGTTTTTTGTCATGTCATTTGGCATCAGAATACATCCGCACGCAGCGGCAGGCACGAGCCGTCGGTACGGGCCTTGCCTGCTGTACCGATATTCGGATTTTGGTGACCATGACGGGTCGAAAGAGCCTCCGCGCTCCTGCCGAATTCGCGCCTTCAGCACTAAGAATGGACTCCTCGCAACGCGTCGCTGATTTTGGCCCTTGTCGAAGCATCCGGAGGAACGGAAATGCGGTTTTCACGGGCAGCCCGGTCCGCCCTGATTCTTTGGACGACCATCCGCCCCAGGCCCGCGAAAACAGCAGCAAGGACCACGGGCAAAACCATCGACTTAGCGTTCTCGGCCATGCCGCAATCCTAGTGACGCAAACCACCCCGGGCCAGAGTCCGCCGTCGCGCACTGTCCGGAACCGTCGGAGGCGCCTTGAAACCCCCGACGACGGCGGGTTACCGCCGCGAATTGGCGCACACGTTGTGGCTGGTTGCCGCCCCTTCACCGATCGCCCGCAAATAGGGTATGTAGCGATTTGGCCGGTAGAATGGGCATGCAAGCTCGCGGAGCGCCCCCTTATTCCGTAAGACACTGCCACCGAACACTGTTGCTGAACACTGTTCGGAAGCAGTTCAGGCGTGAGACGGCACCACTCCGCGGCAGCCTTTAACCAAGGTTTAACCAACGCTCACGCACAGGAGTTACCGGATGCCCCGGATCGTCGTCGACGTCATGCCCAAGCCCGAGATTCTGGACCCTCAGGGGAAGGCCATCGTGGGCGCACTGCCCCGCCTCGGCTTCACCAGCTTTAGCGCCGTCCGCCAGGGCAAGCGCTTCGAACTGACCGTCGACGGCGAGGTGACCGAAGCAATCCTCACCCAGGCCCGCGAGGCTGCCGAGACCCTGCTCTCCAACCCGGTGATCGAAGACGTCGTCAACGTCGAGGTCGTCGAGGCCTGACATGACTGAACTTCCTTTGATCGGCGGAGCCCCTGTGGCCGTCGAACCCCAATTGAGCGGGGCCAAGATCGGCGTCGTCACTTTCCCCGGCACCTTGGACGACCGCGACGCCGCCCGTGCCGTGCGCCTCGCAGGCGGCACCGCCGTCGCGCTCTGGCACGCCGACACCCACTTGGCCGATGTGGACGCCGTGATCATTCCGGGTGGTTTCTCCTACGGTGACTACCTGCGCGCCGGCGCGATTTCGCGCTTCGCTCCGCTGATGTCGCGCATCATTGATGCTGCCAACAGCGACGCCAAGCTGCCCGTGCTGGGTATTTGCAACGGCTTCCAGATCCTGACCGAGTCGCACCTGCTCCCGGGCTCCATGATCAAGAACGACCACTTGAAGTTCTTGTGCCGTGACCAGGTGCTGCGCGTGGAAAACAACAACACCTTCTGGACCTCGGACTACGAGGCCGGTGAAGAAATCACGGTTCCGCTGAAGAACCAGGATGGCCAGTACATCGCTGACGACAAGACCCTGGACGCCCTTGAGGCCGAGGGCCGCGTCGTGTTCCGATACGTCGGCTGGAACCCGAACGGTTCACGCCGCGACATTGCCGGCATCAGCAACGCCGCGGGCAACGTGGTAGGCCTCATGCCGCACCCGGAGCACGCGGTGGAGCCCGGATTCGGTCCGGAGTCCAACGCCGGCACGGATGGCTTGGGTTTCTTCACCTCCGTCCTGAACAAGATCGTGGGAGGCGCACAGTGACTACCTCAGCTGAAACCGTCAGCAAGAAGTTCAACATCGACACCGTCGAGAACGCGGCCAAGACGCCGGACACCGAGCTCCCCTGGGCCGAACTCGGCCTCAAGCAGAACGAGTTCGACGAGGTCGTGAAGGTCTTGGGCCGCCGGCCCACCGGCGCCGAGCTCGCCATGTACTCCGTCATGTGGAGCGAGCACTGCTCCTACAAATCCTCGAAGAACCACCTGCGCCAGTTCGGCGAAAAGGTGACCGAGGAGATGAAGAAGGACATGCTCGTGGGCATCGGCGAAAACGCCGGCGTCACCAACCTGGGCGACGGCTGGGCCGTGACGTTCAAGATCGAGTCCCACAACTCGCCGTCGTTCGTGGAGCCCTACCAGGGTGCCGCGACCGGCATCGGCGGTATTGTCCGCGACATCATCTCCATGGGCGCCCGCCCGGTGGCCGTGATGGATCCGCTGCGTTTCGGCGCGATCGACCACCCGGACACCGCCCGCGTCATGCACGGTGCAGTTGCCGGCATCGGCGGCTACGGCAACTCGCTTGGCCTGCCGAACATCGGCGGCGAAATGGTGTTCGACTCGGTGTACCAGGGCAACCCGCTGGTCAACGCGCTTGCAGTGGGCGTCATGCGCCACGAAGACATCCGCTTGGCTAACGCCTCCGGCAAGGGGAACAAGGTAGTCCTCTTCGGTGCACGCACCGGCGGGGACGGCATTGGCGGTGCCTCGGTGCTGGCTTCGGAGTCCTTCGACGACACCAAGCCCTCCAAGCGCCCCGCCGTCCAGGTAGGCGACCCCTTCGCCGAAAAGGTGCTCATTGAGTGCTGCCTGGAACTGTTCAAGGGTTCGCTGGTTGAAGGCATCCAGGACCTCGGCGCGGCCGGTATCTCCTGCGCCACGTCCGAGCTCGCCTCCAACGGCGACGGCGGCATGCAGGTTGAACTGACCTCTGTGCTGCTCCGCGACCCCACGCTGACGCCGGGCGAAATCCTGATGTCCGAGTCGCAGGAACGCATGATGGCCGTTGTCACCCCTGAGAACGTCGCTGCCTTCGAAGCCGTGATGGACAAGTGGGCCGTGGAGTACTCCTGGCTGGGCGAGGTCACCGATTCCGGCCGCCTCATCATCACGTGGGAAGGCGAAGTCATTGTGGACGTCGACCCGCGCACCGTTGCCCACGACGGACCGGTCTACGACCGTCCGTTCGCGCGTCCGTCCTGGCAGGACTCGGTCCAGGCGGACACCTTCACGGGGTCCGTCCAGGACGCCGGCCGGCCCTCGACCTCCGGGGAACTGGCGGCGGCCGTCACCGAGCTCATTGCTTCGCCGAACATGTGCAGCAAGGCCTGGATCACCAAGCAGTACGACCGCTACGTCGGCGGCAACACCGCCATGGCGTTCCCGGACGATGCCGGAGTGATCCGGGTGGACGAGGAAACCGGCCTTGGCGTGGCACTGGCCACCGACGCCAACGGCCGCTACACCTTCCTCGATCCGTACCACGGCGCACAGTTGGCCCTGGCCGAGGCCTACCGCAACGTCGCCACGTCCGGCGCTGTGCCGATGGCCGTCAGCGACTGCCTGAACTTCGGCTCCCCCGAGGACCCGGACGTCATGTGGCAGCTCGCCGAGGCTATCCGCGGTCTGTCCGACGCGTGCATGGAGCTCGGCGTCCCGGTCACCGGCGGCAACGTCTCGCTGTACAACCAGACCGGCACCGTCCCGATCCACCCCTCCCCTGTGGTTGCAGTGCTGGGCAAGCTCGACGACGTCGCGCGCCGCACCCCCTCGGGCTGGAAGGAAGACGGCCAGGCCATCTACCTTCTCGGCACCACGGCCGCGGAGCTGGACGGCTCGGAATGGTCCAACCTGCGCGGACACCTCGGCGGCTTGCCGCCGAAGGTTGACTTGGCCCTGGAGCGCCAGCTCGGCGAGATCCTCATCAACGCTTCGCGCGACGGCATGATCGATGCCGCGCACGACCTCTCCGAGGGAGGCCTTGCGGCTGCTCTGGTGGAATCCTCGCTTCGCTACGGCGTCGGCGCCCGGATTGCATTGGGCGAACTCATGGAGCGCGACGGCGTGGACCTGTTCACCGCATTGTTCTCCGAGTCCCAGGCCCGGGCCATCGTGTCCGTTCCGCGCTCCGAGGAAATCCGCTTCAAGGACATGTGCACGGCCCGCGGCTTCGCGCACCTCCGGATCGGCGTCGTGGACGCTGCCGGCGGCAAGCTGGAGATCAACGGCGTGGACGAGCTGTCCCTGGACGCGCTCAACGAAGCCCACGAGGCCACGCTGCCGAAGTACTTCGGATAACCGTCGAATGCTCCGTAACTGTCGTTTTGAACCCTCAGAATGACAGTTACGGAGCAATCGTTTTTAAGAACGGGCAGGACGCCAACCGGCTTGGATCAGTGCGGTCCGGATCTTCGCCACGGCTGGCTTGGCATCGTTCACCATGTGGCGCTTTGAGATCCGGACCTCCGTCCAGCCCAAAGCCGCATACCGTTCCGAGCGGCTGATGTCCCGCACCACCTGTGCTTCGTTGCCGTGGTTCTCGCCTTCGTACTCGATGCCGATCCTGTACCTTTTGTACGACAAGTCAGGCTGCAGGACCCTCCCGCCGTCCCGGGCCTCAACCGGCACGTTGAGTTCAGGCTCCGGCAAACCTGCCCTGACAACGGCTAGCCGGAGCAATGACTCCTGCGGAGAATCGGAGCCCACGCGGATCAAGCGGATCGCTTCCTTGGCTTTGCGCAGGCCCCGCTTGCCTTTGTGGCGATCAATCATCCGCTGAAGGTCCGCGAGAGTGCACAGCGGCTCGTGTCTTCCTTCGAATTCAACCCGTGGCATCCGCACACAACTGTCGCCCATCACCACCAACTCGTCGACGGTCAGCATCTCGGCCATGTCCAGCCAAGTGCGCTCCACGGTGGTGACAAGGACGCCATCAACCGTGGTGACCTCGTCGGCATAGAGCTTCATCCGATGGACGACGACGTGGGGACGGTTGAGGTGGGCGGCGCCCTCCGGTCTGATCACGTGGAACATGTGGGTTGGCTCCTTCTGGCGACGTCGGGGCAGGTCAAGAAGCTCTGCCGCGGTGAGATGGGACGCGGCGCATCGCTCATTGACCTCGACGAAAGGGCGCACGCGGATATACAAGGGGAGTTCCGCCGTCGGGGTCTCCGAACGGATCCCCTTGCCGAGCCTGTTCAGGGAACCGTGCCGCAGACGCCGGGGGCTGACACCTTCCCGGGCCGCCTCGGAAATAGTGAACGGCCGGGTCTGGAGAGTCAACGGCAGGCGACGCGGGGTTTTCATGGGCCCATCAGAACAGAAAAGAGCCCACCCCTGCAGAAGTTATCCACAGCCTCCATCGATTGCTCCAGAACGGTCGTTTTGGGCCCTGAAAACGACCGTTGCTCAGCAATCGATGCACAAAGGGTCAGTCTTCGCTGTGGAGATCCCGGCGTCGGGCGCTCAACAGCTCCAGTTCTGGGCGCGCAGCAACAAAGCGTTCGACGGCGTCGAGCACCTCCACGAGATGCGCGCGGTCTGCTGCCACTGCGGCTGCGCCAACGAGCGCACGGCGATGCTGCTCCATGTGCCCGGTCTCGGCGGCGGAGACTTCGAAACGCCGCTTCAACTCGGCGATCAGCGGACGCACGAGGGAGCGTTTCTCCTTCAGGCTGTGCACGTCGCCGAGGAGGATGTCGAACTCGATCCACGCGATCCACATGCGGCCATCGTATCCAGTAGTCAGCGCTCCCTCCCGCATCGGGGCCTACGGTGGCAAGATGAAGGCAGACTAAAGGAGCTCCATGGGCGCAGACGATCACACGAACAAGGCACGCAATGCAGTTTCACGGGGCGCCGGTTCGGTGGAGCACACAGTGGACGACGCCCGGGATTCACGGACCGTCCGGGTCGTAGCGCGGGCAGGCTTCGTTGCTTTGGGGCTGATACACCTCCTGATCGGGGGAATCGCTTTGGGGATTGCGTTGGGCTCATCCGGCCAGGCCGACCAAAGTGGAGCGGTAAGCCAGTTGGCAGCCACGCCCGGCGGCGTCGTCCTTTTGTGGGCGGGACTGGTGGCCTGCGGCGTCCTTGCGCTCTATATGGCGAGCGACGCCGTGCTGGGGTGGAGCGGGGGCAGCTCCAAGCCTTGGATGAATCGCCTCAAGGCCGCCGGGCAGGCGATCGTCTTCGCAGTGGTCGCGGTGACCTTCGGCAGTTTTGCGCTCAGCCGTCCCAGCAACAGCAGCGAGAAATCCCGTTCGACCAGCGCAGACCTCATGTCCAGCGCTCCCGGCACAATCCTCCTGGTCATCATCGGGGTGGCACTGCTGGCAGCCGCCGGCACGTATATCTTCCTGGGGATTACGCGCAAGTACGAAAAGAACCTGAAGGGAAAACCGTCCGGCGCCTTGGGAGATGCGTTTACGGTGCTGGGCGTCGTGGGCTATTGCGCAAAAGGGGTAGCGCTCGGCGCCGTCGGCTTGCTCATCCTAATCGCCACAGCTGCGCACGACCCCTCCCAACAAGGGGGCCTCGACGCCGCCCTCAAAGCCTTCCTGAAACAACCCTTTGGCGGATGGGTGCTGGTGTTCGTAAGCCTCGGACTCATGGCCTACGGCGTCTACTCTTTGTTCCGCTCCCGTTACCAGCGGCTCTGACGGCGGGCGCGCCTCTTGGAGCGAAGCAGCGGCAAAACGCCCGACGGCGGCACCCACCGAGGGTGGAAACCGCCGTCGAGTGTTTATTTAGCCGTGTTGTGCTACTTGGAGGTGCCTTGTGACACCGAACCTTGCAGCTGGCGTTGGAAGATGATGTAGACGATCAGCACCGGAACCACAGTGACCGTGACGGCTGCGAACAAGGCGCCGAAGTCCACTGCATAGCCCATCTGGCCGGCGAAGGCCGCCAGACCTTGCGACAGCACGCGGGGTCCGGCCGCGTTGATCGCCACCGGAATCAGGAACTGGTTCCACAGGCCCAGGAAGTTGAAGATGGCCACGGAGGCGAGTCCGGGCTTGGCCATCGGCAGCATGACCTGGAAGAACGTCCGCCATTCCCCTGCTCCGTCCAGGGCGGCCGCCTCGGTGATTTCATGCGGCAGCGATTTGAAGAAGGAGAAAAGGAAGAACACCGTGAACGGAAGCGCGAAGCCGACGTACACAAGGATGAGGCCGGGCAAAGTGTTGAGCAGGCCGATGTTCCGCATGACGAAGAACAAGGGCACCATGGCGAGGAAGATCGGGAAGGTGAGCCCGGCAAGCATGAGGTAGTAGATCGCTTTGCTGCCGAAGAAAACATAACGGGCCAAGACATAGGCACACATGGCGCCAAGCACCATGACGATCACCAAAGCGGACCCAACGACAATCACAGAGTTGAGGAAGTAGCTCCCGATTCCGGCCTCGGTCCATGCCCGGACGTAGTTGTCGAATCGCCACTGGGAAGGCAGGGCAAACGGCGAGGCGAAAATCTCGCTCGACGTCTTGAACGAGGACATGAAGGTCCACAGCAGCGGCAGGATCACGATGAGCGACCAGATGCTGAGCGCCGTGTGCGAAACCGCGCCGACCACCCGGTCTCCCGTGGTCATGGCTGGCTTGCGGGAGTTGAAGTGCAGGGCCTTCATTTCCGGGCCGGCGATTTTTGTAGTCATCAGAGGGACACATCCTTGTCGCCACCAGTGAGCCTGTTAACCAGGAACACCAGGCCGGAGAAAATCAGGGTGGCTACGGCGAGGACAACGCCCATGGCGCTGGCCAGGCCGAACTGGCCCTTCGTGAATGCCGTGAAGAAGAGCTGCTGGGACATCACCAAAGTCGAGTTGTCAGGTCCACCACCGGAGTTCAGGGCGGCCATGTAGACGAAGGCGTCCAGCGCCAGGATCCCCATATAGATGTAGGCGGTCTGGATGTTGTCCCGGATCAGCGGGATGGTGATGGACACGGCAGTGCGTAAACGCCCGGCCCCGTCAATCCTGGCCGCCTCAAACAGCTCGGCAGGGATTCCCTTGATGCCCGCGACGAACAGCACCATGTAGAAGCCGATGAAACCCCACACGATCACGAACATCGTGGCGATCATGGCGGTGCTCTTGTCGCCCAGCCAGGCGTAGGACCTGAACTGGTCCATCCCCAAGGAGGTGAGGATGCCGTTGAGCAGGCCTCCGGACGGATCGTAGATCTGGCCCCACATGATGCCGATGGCAATTGCCGGAATCGTATAGGGGAAGAAGGAGACAACCCGGTAGAAGCTGGAGTTGCGCAATCCCCTGATCTGGCCCTTGCTGCTGCCCCCCACAGTGACCAAGGTTGCGAGTACAAGGCTGAGGACGATGGTAATGATGGGCAGGAAGATGACCAACAGGATGTTGTTTCCCATGGCCTTCATGAAGACGTCATCCGAAAAGAGCCTCTGGTAGTTCTGAAGGCCAATGAAGTTTTGCTTGGGCGAGAACCCCGACCAGTCGGTCAAGGAGTAGCCGAAGGCCTGGATGAAGGGCCAGATCACAAACATGATGTAGATCGCCAGGGGCAGGCCAAGGAAGACCACAAAAAAGCTGACCTTGTCGAACGTCAGGGGTTTACGCCGCCTCTTGTAGACGGGTGGAGCGGTATCCGGACCGACGACGGCGGACGCACCGTCGCCGACCCGGATTGTTTTTGCTTTCACTGAAGTCACTTCACTTCAATCTTTGTGACCGAACTGTCGTTGCGGACCTTGTCGGTAATCTTCTGCAGGTCCGATGTCAAAGTGGCGACGTCGGACTTTCCATCGAGGAACGTGTTCCAGACAACCAACTGGTCCTTGTTCATACCGTAGAGGTCGACAAAGTTCCACGTGAAGATGTTCGATCCGGCATCGCTGAGCAGCTTGGTCTGGGAAACCAGTGCGGTGGAACCGAAACCGTCGGCGGGAATGGTGTCCTTGACGATGGTGGGGGCCAGCTTGGTCTTGGCAAAGTTGGTGGCAGCATCCTTGGACAGCATGACACGCAGCAGTTCCTTGCCGCCAGCAACGTTTTTGCCCTGGGACGGAACAACGAAGGGCTCGCCCGAAGCGCTGTGCATTGCCTCGTAAGGAAGTTTGGATCCTGAGGTCACGGTAGGAACAGGAGCCCCGGTCATCTTGAATCCGGACTTGGTCTGGTCCTTCATCTCGTTTTCTATCCACGAGCCGGACGGGTAGAACAGGGCGTCCTGGGCGTTGCTCCACTGCGCCTGCGCTGCGGTGAACTGCGTGCCCGAGCCACCTGGCTTGAAGTGGCCCGCCTTGACGATCTTGCCCAGGGCGGTGAAGACGCTCTGGATGGCCGGGTGGGACCAGGCATCCGGTTTCAGGTTTTCAAGGCCGAGGCGAACGTCGTTGCCGCCTTCCTTGATGGCGGAAGCGATCGCCATTTCCTGGTAGTAAGTGGCAGCTTCCTTGCCCCAGACGAACAGGTATTTGCCTTTGGCCTTGGCCTGCTCGCCGAGGGCGTACATGTCATCCCAGGTCTTCGGCACGGTCCAGCCGTTGTCCTTCAGGAACGAATCCGAATACCACATGGCGTAAACGGTCAGCACGTAGTTCAGGGCAGCCAGCTTGCCATTGAAAGTACCCGGGGCGAGTACTCCGGCATAAAGGGTGTCCTTGATGACCTTGCCTTCGAGGTTCTTGGCCTCGACCACGCTGGTGAGGTCTTCGAGCTGGGCCAGGATGGTGCTGAAGCCGATTGCCTTGGCGCCGGAGTTGTCGATCAGGTCCGGCGGGTTACCGCCAACGAATCGCGGCTGGAGTTCCTGCGCAATGTCCGTGGACGGGGAAATCTTGGCGGTGGAACCCGGATGGGCGTTCTCGAAGCCCTTGCCCGCGAACTCAACGTAGTCGATTCCATAGCCGCCTTTGAAGATCACGGCGTCAACGGTGGACTTGTCTGCCATGCCGAACGGATTGGTATCTGAAACGGTGCCCGTAGGACCGGTGCTTCCTCCGCCGCCACCTGCCGCGCAGGAGGCCATCGAGCCGGCCAACGGCACAAGCACGGCGGCGGCAAGCGCGCCGCGGAGGAAACCGCGGCGTGCAAGGGGCTGCTGCTGAACGTTCATCCTAAAACCCTCCAGAGACTCGTAGTGCCGAACTCTGACGGCTCCTTCGCCGGCAGTCGCTCGGTCCGGGCACCGCCGCTGCGACGCACCCTTCGTGTGACATACTTCACCACGAGTGATTGAAAAGCAATATTTGAGGGCAGTTTCAATCAACTTTTGTCAAAACGTGATCTGACGCTCCAGCCCTCCGTGCGTGAACGGTTTAGCCCTGTAAATCCAAGGAATTTGCGCACTGAGCGATGGCCTCACGCGCCCACTGCTGCTGTTGTTCGGTTCCTACCCGCTCAGCCCACTGTTCGGCGAGCTGAAACTCCACCATCGCCTGGGTGCGCCGCCCGTCGTCGTACATCGCCCACCCGAGGTTGCTGTGCAATGCAACCATCCACCGCTTGGTGCGGGAATCCTCGACGGCGGAGGCGTACTCAAGCGCGCTCCGCGTCCATGATTCCCGGTGCCCGGAGTCCGCGATCGCCAGCATATGAAGTGCGTCCACAGTGAGGAAATCTTCGCCCAGCAGGTCTCCCATCTCGGCAGCCTGCTCAAAGAGCGGAACTGCCATGGCCGGGTGCCCGGCGGAGTTCAGGAGGCGTCCGCGCTCCAAGAGTATCCGGACCGCAATGGTGGGCTCCTCTTCGGCGTCGATCCCGTCCAGGAGCGCATCCGCCTCCTCGAAACGGCCCTGCAGGCCGATGGCCCGGCCCAATTGGGTCGCCAGTTCGGCCCGCTCAAAGGGGTCGAAGGCAGGATCCGTCATGGCGTCGCGGAAGCGGGCTTCCGACAACGATGGGTCCTCGAAATTCCACAGCTCATCGAGGGTCTTTTGTTCCAGCATCTGGCTTCTCCTGGGTGGTTCGAGGGGATGGAAGGTGCGGTCCATTCACAATCTAGCCGAAGCTGCAGACGGGGTCCGCGTGTCAGTCCTTGGCGAGCCGGGCCCAGCCCAGTTGCTCCCGCTGCTTGCGGCTCAACGAGGAAACCACCAGGTCGTAGGAGTCCTCCACCATGTCCCGGACCATCGAGTCAGGGAGGGCCCCGTCCAGGCGCACGCCATTCCAGTGCGTCTTGTTCATGTGCCAGGCGCCGGTGATTTCCGGATGCGCCGCGCGTAATTGCACAGCCAAAGCGGGATCGCATTTGAGGCTTACCGCCAGGTCTTGCTCGTCCAAGGCAGAGGCTGCGAACATCTTGCCTTCCTGCTTGGGACCACCGGAAACGGTTGACCGGACTTTGAAGACCGAGGTCTCCGGACCGAACGGGAAGTCTTCATAGGCCCCGGGGAAGCCAAGGCAGATTTGTCGGAGTGTGGCAGCGTCCATGTAGCGAGACTAGCGGAGCGCGACGATGGATGAACGGACCGACCGCCTCACGCAACGCCCAGGAAGTCCTCGAGGAGCACCACTTCCAGTCCGGCAGCCACTTGCGCGGAGCGGAAAGCCTCGAAGTCAGCAGCAAATTCGGGGCGGAAGTGCATCAGGACAATGTCGCCGGGCCTCAGGGAATGGCCGTACTGGTAGTCCATGCGCCCTGCATTGGCCTTCGCCTCCCACGTGATGATGGCTTTCAGCCCGGCGGCGGCCACGGCTTGCCGCATGGCGGTCGAATAGGAACCCCCGGGAGGCCTGAACAGGGTGGGCTTGCGGCCGTACTGCTGGACCGCGAAATCCTGCATGCCTGTAATGTCGTCAAGCTGCCGCTGGTAGCCCCATTGCGTTGTCATATTGACGTTGTGGCTGACCGTGTGGTTTTCAACCAGGCTCCCCTGCTCCATGAATGCTTTGAAGAACGCAGGGTTGTCGCGGACGGTGTTGCTCGTCAGGAACAGTGTGGCCGGGTAGTCGTTCTCCTTGAGGAGCCGGACGCTTTCCGGCGATTTGACGGCCCCGTCGTCGATCGTAAGGAACACCACGGGATGTTTAGTGGGGATCTTGGTGATCACCGGAGCCAGGCCGCCTTGGATAGGCGGCAGCTTGAAGTCCGGCTCGAAAGGGTTCCGGAGCCGCCCGGGGGCGGCGGGGCTTGGTGTCGGACTCATCGCGGTGCTTGCGGACGACGACGGCGAGGGGCCCGCCGTCGGGCTTCCCGCGGACTGGTTACCGGGAACCGCGCATGCCCCGACTCCGGTCACGAGGGAAGCGCCGAGGAACCCGAGCGCAGTGCGCCGGCTGGCTGTAGAGGGGTGGTCGTCACACATGGGGACTTCCTGGTCTCGAGGGGTGGTTGCTCCCGGATGGTAACAGCGCCCGGTGAACGGTGGGCGACGTTAGATGCCCCTCCGCCAGCCCATCTGCGCAGGACAAGCGTTCATCACAACGTCGAGGCCCGCAGCTTTGGCCCGCTCTGCTGCATCCTCGTCAATGACTCCGAGCTGGAGCCACACGGCTTTCGCACCCACGGCAATCGCTTGGTCCACTACCGCGCCCACGCGCGAGGAGTTAACGAAGCAGTCGACGACGTCGATGGGCTGCTTCTCAAGGGGCACGTCCGCAAGGAACTTGTAGCCGGTCTCGCCGTGGACGTCTTCCCCTTTTTGGTTGATCGGGATGATCTCCATACCCATGGTGTCGCGAACGAAAAGAGCTACTTCGAACGCCGATCGCCATTCATTCGTGCTGAGTCCCACGATTGCCCAGCGTCCCTTTGTTCGCATGAGCCGGTCAATGACCGCCGGATCGTTGACGTGTGTCATGACTCCAGCCTACTAGCGGGACAGCAGTCCATGGAGCCAACGCAACGACTCCCCCGCGGGCTTCAGGGAAACGTCGTCTTGGGCCTTCCCGGCTGCTTGCTGAAACCCGTTTTGGAGGTCCTTCGCCGACGGAACGGACGGAATCGCAGACCTGGGCTGCGGCAGGATTTCCTGTGCGCCGTTCTTAGGTTCCGGGTGTGAGGCCTTGGGCTCTTCGGATTTCCCCCAGCGTGGCTGGTTATCCGGGGCGGTATCGGCCGATGGTCCTGTTTGCTCTTGCGCAACCTCGCCGGTGTTGGCCGGGGCGGGCGTCACCGGCTCCGCCGAGGGGACCGCCACTTGGGCCGCCGGCGGCAGATCCACGGGAGCCGGGCGCGTCGTGACTTTCGGGGAGTCCTGGGCGAGGGCTGGAGGTACCAGCGAAGGCGGAGCCGTGCTCCAACCGGGCGCCCACCCGGAAATCAGGACCTGCATGAATTCCGGTGTTCCCTCGCTGAATCCGCCACTCGCTGCCGCGACGCCACCAACACCCAGTCCCATGGCGGTCAGGACGGCAGCACCAATCAAAGCGGGGCGGTGCTTGCGCAAGTGACGGCGTTTGCCGAGCTCGTCGAAGGGAACACTGCTTGCAGGGTCACCAGCCAACATCGCCGCGAGTGCTGGCCCGGGGACCGGCGCCGGAGTGGCAGCGAAGGACTCCAGTGCTTTCAATGAGTCCTTGAGTTCGGGAGCGTCCGTGAGGCCAGCCTCAAGCATGAGCTCGAGGATGATCGCGTCGCGGTCAATGTCCTTGCAATCCCAACGCATCATGGGGCCACGTATTCCTTTACTACCGAGTGCTCACGGAGTGCATTCAACCCCCGGCGCTGCAATTGCTTGATTGCGCCCTGGCTTTTCCCCATGATTTCGGCGACTTGGTCAACAGTCAGACCGGCAACGATACGAAGCGTCAGCACTTCCCGCTGATCCTCCCGAAGAAGATCCAGCAGCGCCATGACTTCACCGGGCGCCACACGGTTCATCGCTTCGGCTTCGGCCGAATCCGACTGGCGGGTGTCACGCTCAGGTTCAAACTCGTGGTGCTCTGGCGCCCTGCTCTGCCGACGGTGGTCATCCACCATCCGGGCATGGGCCACCGAGAACACGAAGGTCCGCAGACCGTTGACGCCACCCGTGATCGTCCCGAGGCGGGGCAGCACGGCAACAAAAACGTCCTGTGTGACAGCCTCCGGATCCGAAACACCTTTTGCTGTCAGGTAGCCAAGCACCTGGCCTGCCAAGGCCTGGTAAACAGCGCTGAACAGTTCAGTCTCCCGGCCGCGAAGGTCCACCAATGCTGCATCGGTCAAGGCGTCGGTCACTGAAGCGTGGCTTTCGTTGGGGAGCGGATATCCGGATCGAGGAGAAATCCTCGGTGCCGCCCAAACGCCGCAGGGCCGGGCAACCTCACCTAGCTTAACCGCTGCTCCCGGCGTGCCCACGAACCAGCCTTCGGTTCCCTGGGCTTGCTTCTCCAGGATTTTCTGCACGTCCACAAACCCCTTCAGACATGAAAGGCCGAGCTGAAACATGATGGGGGACAAATTTCAGCTCGGCCTTTCAAAGAGGTAATCGCCAAGGCACCCCAAAGGGTTACGCGGATTCCAAAAGTTTTTTCCACGCCTGTTTTTTGGTGCGCATGCCGAGGAAACGTCGACGGCGGGCCGCCGAAAAGGGCGACCCGCCGTCGTCGTAGTTCGGCTTTGGTGGCTAGTCCTCGATGAGGTCGTGCACGACGATCGTCTGGTCCCGGTCCGGGCCCACCCCGATCGCGGAGAAGCGCGTGCCGGACAGCTTCTCAAGGGCCAGCACATATCTGCGGGCGTTCTCGGGGAGGTCTTCGAGCGTCTTGGCGCCGGTGATGTCCTCGGTCCAGCCGTCGAAGTACTCGAAAATCGGCACCGCGTGGTGGAACTCGGTCTGGGTCATGGGCATTTCATCGTGGCGAACACCGTCGACGTCGTAGGCCACGCAGACCGGAATCTGCTCGATTCCCGTGAGGACATCCAGCTTGGTGACGAAGTAGTCGGTGAAGCCGTTGACGCGGGATGCGTGGCGCGCCAGGACGGCGTCGTACCAACCACAGCGGCGGGGGCGGCCGGTATTGACTCCGAACTCGCCGCCGGTCTTCTGCAGGTACATGCCCATTTCGTCGAAAAGCTCCGTGGGGAACGGACCGGCGCCGACACGGGTGGTGTAAGCCTTGATGATGCCGATGGAGCGCGAGATGCGGGTGGGTCCGATGCCTGAGCCAACAGACGCACCGCCGGCAGTCGGGTTCGAAGACGTCACGAACGGGTAGGTGCCGTGGTCGACGTCCAGGAACGTGGCCTGGCCGCCTTCCATGAGGACCACTTTGCCCTCGTCCAGTGCATTGTTGAGGACCAGCGTGCTGTCGATCACCAGCGGCCGCAGGCGTTCGGCGTAGGACAGGAAATACTCCACGATCTCGTCCACCACCACGCTTCGGCGGTTGTAGACCTTGACCAGCAGCTCGTTCTTCTGGCGTAGCGAACCTTCCACCTTCTGGCGCAGGATCGATTCGTCGAAGACGTCCTGGACCCGGATACCCAGGCGGGCCACCTTGTCCATATAGGCCGGGCCAATGCCCCTACCGGTGGTACCAATTGCACGGCTGCCAAGGAAGCGCTCCGTGACCTTGTCCAGCACCTGGTGGTACGGCGCTACGAGGTGGGCATTGGCTGAGACGCGTAAGCGGGACGTGTCCGCGCCGCGGGCTTCCAGACCGTCGATCTCCTGGAACAGAGCCTCAAGGTTCACCACACAGCCGTTGCCGATGATCGGAACTGCGTTGGGGCTCAGGATGCCGGCAGGAAGGAGCTTGAGCTCATACTTCTCACCGCCCACCACAACGGTGTGCCCGGCATTGTTGCCGCCGTTGGGCTTGACCACGTAGTCAACGCGGCCACCGAGCAGGTCTGTTGCTTTGCCTTTGCCTTCGTCACCCCACTGGGCTCCGACGATCACGATAGCTGGCATGGGATCCTCCCCCATTCTTTCGGGCCGGTCGTGGCGGGATCACCACGGCTCAGCGCCGTACATGAGAACGCCCCGAATCTTTCAGCCCCGCCCGCAGACTTTCGCAAAAGTTCACCGGCGAGATCAGCAAGAGTTCCGGGGCTCTTACCAGCCAAGTTTAGCCGATGCGGCCCTCGGACCGGTTGTCACACGGCCGCCGGGCGACATGAAACGGGCAACCGCACACCCGGAAGTTCCCCGTGAGCAGAATGTGAACTCTTCCCAAACAGTCCGCATCGAGCTCCCAAATCGACCGCACGGCCCCAACGGAGCCGCTAGATTCTTTGTGAATCCTTACCCCCAACTCACCCAACCGGCTCGCAGTGGTTGCCGTTACAAGCCCACACACGACAAAAATTGCGAGCCAGTTGGGCGGGCCCTGCCCGTGAATTTGAAAGGAAATCATGAGAAAGCACACCAAACGCGTGCTGTCCGCAGCCGGCGTCGGCACCCTCGCCGTGTCCACGATCGCTGCCGGCATGATCGGGTTCGGCATGACGCCGGCCTCGGCAGATAGCGACCACAAGGGAACCGCGACGCCCATCAAGCACGTCGTCGTAATTTTCGGCGAGAACGTTTCCTTCGATCACTACTTCGCGACGTATCCCCAAGCGGCCAACACCCCTGGTGAAACCCAGCAGGGCACCGGCACAGCGGCTCCGGCGTTCACGGCTGCCAAGAGCACGCCGAAGAACATCGCCACCCTCGCGCACGACAATCTGTTGGCGCCCAACAATCCCAACTCGGTCCAGCCCCAGCGCCTGACGCCCGGCCAGGCAATCACGTGCGACCAGGACCACGAATACACCGCGGAGCAGAAGGCCTACAACAGTGGCCTGATGAACAAGTTCGTTGAGAACACCAGCATGGACGCGTGTTCGGGTGGCCAGTTCGGCCGCCCCGGGCTCACCATGGACTACTACGACGGCAACACCGTGACCGGGATCTGGAACTACGCCCAGAACTTCGCCATGAGCGACTCGCACTTCAGCACCGGCTTCGGCCCGTCCAGCCCCGGCGCGCTCAACCTCGTGTCCGGCCAGACCCACGGCGTCACCGAATTCACTGCAACCGGGCAGCCCGTCCAGCCCGCAAGCAGCGATTACACCGTGAAGTTCCCTGACGCCAACGGCGTTGGCACCATGACGGAAGACCCGGATCCGGTCTACGACGACTGCTCCAACAAGAGCCACGCAACCAAGAACAACCTTGCCGGCATGCAGGGCAAGAACATCGGTGACCTGCTCAACGAGAAGGGGGTCAGCTGGGGCTGGTTCCAAGGCGGATTTGCCCCGACAACGCCCGCAACGGACACCACGCCGGCTGCTTGCCTGAGCACCCACACCAACGTTTCAGGCGCCAAGGTCACGGACTACAGCCCGCACCACCAGCCGTTCCAGTACTACAAGTCAACGTCCAACCCGCATCACCTTGCCCCGGCAAGCGTGGACGAGATCGGGCACAACGGCCAGGCCAACCACCAATACGACACCACGGACTTCGCCAAGGTGGTCAACTCGGACAACATGCCCGCAGTCTCCTTCCTGAAGGCGGGAAGCTCCCAGGACGGCCACGCCGGCTACTCCGATCCACTGGACGAGCAGAAGTTCATCACGCAGCAGGTCAACGCCATCCAGAACTCCAAGAACTGGGAAAACACGGCCGTTGTCCTCGCCTACGATGACTCGGACGGCTGGTACGACCACGTCGCGGCCGGCGTGAAGAACTCCTCCAACACCACTGACGACGCCGCATGGTGCCTCAACGCCTACAACAAGGGTGTCCCGATGGCCGGAGGCTACGCGGACCGTTGCGGCCCGGGCCCGCGCCAGCCGCTCGTAGTGATCTCGCCCTTCGCGAAGAAGAACTTCGTGGACCACACCCAGACGGACCAGTCATCCATCCTTCGCTTCATCGAGGACAACTGGCACACCGGCCAAATCGGCGACTCGTCGGCAGATGCTAAAGCCGGATCCATCAACGCCATGTTCAACTTTGACAAGGGGCGGGACGTAAAGCTCATCCTCAACGAATCGAACGGCACCGTGGTTTCCCGGACCAAGGAAAGCGACGACCAGAACGAGAACCAGCAGTAGCAGGCTCTTGTCGAAACGGCACCGTCCCGCATCCATCGGGACGGTGCCGTTTTACGTTAACGTGCGGCTTGATGCGCGGCCCGTTCATTCCCGCCGCCGTTCCGGTAGAGTTGAGCGGCCCCCAACATGCACCCATTCCGGCCGGTCGGGCCAACCGCTCCCCGCCGGATAAATGCGCCTAGCTACACGTAGGAGACCCAAGCCCGTATGCAAGACCTGGCGATTGAATTAACCGAAGAGCAGCTCTGGAACCGACGTTCCGAACCCCACATCGCCGAGGTCACGGAGCTTTGCGATTCCCTCAAGGAACAGAAGCCCGGCAGCGAAGTCCTCTACGTAGATCCCGCGCACAGCGTCGACGAATGCCGCATCATCAGCCTTTTCTCCAACACCCGCACTACGACGGGCTCGGGCTTCATCGTCCCGGGCGATGCGGATGCCACCACCCGCATGGTGGGAATGCAGTGGCAATTGGGCCTGCGTCCTGAACTCATGATGCCGTGGAACGTCTACCCGTGGATCGAGCCCGACGGCGAGCCGGGCAAGCTGACGCCCGCCAACATCACCGAAGGCCTCAAGCCGCTCCTGCGCCTCCTGGCGATCGCTCCGCGCACATCCGCGCTCGTGGCCCACGGCAATGAAGCCCATCGTTTGGCGGACCAGCTCATGAAGGCCGCGCCGCAGAGCATCCACCGCCGTGGTTTCAAGACGTTCAAGGTCCGCTCGCTGGGTGGGCGCTCCTTCGCTGGCTCCCCCACGCGGCAGCAGGAGTTTTTGGACCTTATCCACAAGGCCTACGCCGAGGCCATGGCCCGGACAGGCCTCACCCCGGTCTCCTAAGTTCCGCCAGCCCAGCTGGAAGCACGACGGCGGCCGCCCACCTTACTGGGCGGCCGCCGTCGGCGTTTAATTCAGTTGCCTTAGCCTTCGATCGCTGCCTTCGCGGCGGGATCGGAGTCGTTCAGGAACTTCTCAATCCGCTCCGGTTCCTCAGCTTCGCCGATGGCCGCGGATGCCCGGCCGAGGGAGTACAAAGCGCGCAGGAATCCCCTGTTGGGTTCGTGCTCCCACGGGATGGGCCCGACGCCGCGCCAACCGTTGCGGCGCAGGGAGTCCAGTCCCCGGTGGTAACCCACACGGGCATACGCGTAGGAATCGATGGTCCGGCCCTCGGCCCAGGCTTCCTCGGCCAGGATCGCCCACAGCAGCGAAGACGTGGGGTACTTCGCCACGAGGTCCAGGGCCTCCTGCCCCAAGGCAAGGTGCTGGTACACCTCGGTCTCGGCGGGCAGGAGCGTCGGCTCAGGGCCCATCAGGTTCTTGCGGAATTCATCGGACATTAGAAGGTCTTGCCTACCGAGCCGAGCTGCTTTGCGGCTTCCACGACGCGGGCGGACATGCCGGCCTCTGCGGAGGCTCCCCAGACGCGGGGGTCGTAGGCCTTCTTGTTGCCCATTTCGCCGTCGACCTTCAGGACGCCGTCGTAGTTCGAGAACATGTGGCCGGCAACAGGGCGGGTGAACGCGTACTGGGTATCGGTGTCGATGTTCATCTTGATGACGCCGTAGGAAACGGCATCCGCGATTTCCTGCTCGGTGGAGCCGGAGCCGCCGTGGAAGACGAGGTCGAACGGGTTGGTCTTGCCGATCTTGGCGCCTACCTCGGCCTGGATCTGCTTGAGCAGTTCGGGACGCAGCTTGACGTTGCCCGGCTTGTACACGCCGTGGACGTTGCCGAAGGTCAAGGCGGTGAGGTAGCGGCCGTTCTCGCCGGCGCCGAGGGCCTCGATGGTGGCGAGGGCGTCTTCCGTGGTGGTGTAAAGCTTCTCGTTGATCTCGTTCTCGACGCCGTCTTCCTCCCCGCCGACCGTCCCGATTTCAACTTCGAGGATGATCTTGGCGGCGGCAGCGCGCTCCAGGAGTTCGCGGCCGATGCGCAAGTTGTCTTCCAACGTCTCGTGCGAGCCGTCCCACATGTGCGAGTTGAAGATGGGGTCCTTGCCGGCCTTGACGGCTTCCTCGGAAGCAGCCAGCAGCGGGAGGACGAAATCAGCCAGCTTGTCCTGCGGGCAGTGGTCCGTGTGCAGGGCGATGTTCACGTTGTAGTTCTTGGCGACCTCGCGGGCGAAAGCCGCGAAGCCCAAGGAGCCGGCAACCATGTCCTTGACGGATGCGCCGGACCAGTAAGCCGCACCACCGGTGGAGACCTGGATGATGCCGTCCGATTCGGCCTCGGCAAAGCCGCGGATGGCGGCGTTCAGGGTCTGCGACGAGGTGACGTTCACTGCCGGAAACGCGAAGCCGCCGGCCTTCGCGCGGTCGATCATTTCGGAGTAAATCTCTGGGGTTGCGATGGGCATGCTGACTCCTATGCTGATTTTCGTCTGTGGGTTTTTTGACCCTGGAGTAGACCTATACGGCTAGGCACCATCCTAGCGACTTCGAATCCGGCACCGTGTTTCCGGTCACGGAGACGGGTAACACTTGCGGACGTTTCGCCGAGATGGCACTTCGCGGCAATGTGGCTGCCCAGGACTGCCGCGAAGTGTCAACTCGATTGCCAGCCGCGGCTTTTCAGCGCTGCCAGAACCTTGGGCACGACGGCGGGCCGGTCCCCTTTGAGATCGTCTTTGGACACGCGCACCTCAAGCCAGCCGTACTCGCGCGTCAGGTTCTCCCGCCGGATGTCGCTCAGGTACTGTCCGGTTTCACCATGGCCAGCGCCGTCGTACTGGATTGCTACGCGCTCCTGCACGTAGGCCGCATCAGGCCAAAGAACCGGAGCTCCATGGATACCCCACAACACGTGGTTCAACGCCGGTTCGGGGAGGCCGGCCCGCACGAGGGCCAGGCGCAGCATGGTCTCCGGAGGAGAATCCGAACCGACACGGACCAAATCGAGGGCAGCCCTGGCCAGTCGGACTCCCCTGATGCCCGGGTGACTTTCAACCATCGCCTGCAGATCATCGATGCTACACACGGCCTCACGCGGTGCCGGAAATTCGGGTCCGTGGGAACATACCAAGGAGTCTCCCGCAATGACCAGCTCGTCCACCCTCGCCATCGAAGCCAAGTCAAGCCAGGTCCTCGCGGGCGAGGTGAGCCTGACGCCGTCGTACTCCACCAGCTCACCGGGGAGGAAGGTCAGTAAGTGGCCCACCACATTCACCCTGCGGGGCGTGCTGAATCCTGGCCGCCGGGATATATGGACGCGCCAATCTTCTCCGAGTCGCCACGCCAGGGCCGCGCCCCACACCCGGGCTGCCGAGACGTGGGTCAGGAACGAGGTGTCGTCCAGATCCGTGTAGGCCCGCAAGGCCGTGGCGCCCTTCGCCCCGGAATCCAGGGGCATCCGAATGCCGCGCGAAATCGTGGCCAAGTCCTTTGCCCGGGTACGTGTTCGGCTGATTCCGGCCTTGTCCGAGGCACGGAGGGCAAAGGATCCCGTAGTCAGGTGATGGGGAAGCGGAGCCCTTCGCATGCCCCATTCTTGCCGATTCGCCGGGGTCCATGGAGAGTTATCCACAGGTCACGGCGCGACGACGTGCCGAGATGGCAGTTCGCGGCAATGTCGCTTCCGAGGACTGCCGCGAAGTGCCAACTCGGCGCTCAGGAGACCCGCTGGCCGAAGTTGTGCCGGCGGATCCAGGCGTGCATTGCAATGGCTGCGGCCGACGCGGCGTTCATGGAGCGTGTGGAACCGTACTGCTCGATCGACAGCGTTGCGACGGCGGCGTCGTGCACCTCCGGCGTCAGGCCGGGACCCTCCTGCCCGAACACGAGCACGCAGTTGCGCGGAAGGTCGTAGGTTTCCAGCGGCACGGAGTCGGGGAAGATGTCGATGCCGATGATCGCCAGCCCTTCCTCCTGCGCCCACGCCACGAAGTCCTCCACGGTGGGGTGGTGGCGGACGTGCTGGTACCGGTCGGTGACCATGGCCCCGCGACGGTTCCACCGGCGTCGTCCGATGATGTGGACTTCTTTGGCGAGAAACGCGTTGGCGGTTCGCACCACCGTGCCGATGTTCAGGTCGTGCTGCCAGTTCTCAATGGCAATGTGGAAATCGTGCCGGTGGGCGTCCAGGTCCGCGACGATCGCTTCGTGCTTCCAGTACCGGTACTTGTCCACGACGTTCCGCCGGTCCCCGTCCGCAAGCAAGTCCGGGTCCCAGTGCTCACCTTCCGGCCAGTCGCCTTGCCAGGGCCCGACGCCGACCTCGGGTTTCGCTTCTGACCCGCCCTCGGCGGGGGCGACAGGAGACGGGAAAGCAGTGGACTCAGTAGGGGCAGGATTCTGGGGCCGGTCATTCACTCCTCAACCCTAGCCCGGGGCGCCGTCACGCAGGACTCCGGGTGTCTCGGAGACCGAAAGATGAAAGACTTGGGGCGAGAAGCAGCCAATACGCGGAGGAAAAGCATGGAGAACGCACCCGAGGTCCCGACGAGCCCAAACCTTTACCGCAGCGGACACGAAATCGAATGCTGGCTCACGGATATGGACGGTGTCCTGGTCCACGAAAACCAGGCGGTGCCCGGAGCGGCTGAACTGATCCAACGTTGGGTGGACACCTCCAAGCGATTCCTCGTCCTCACCAACAACTCCATCTTCACCCCGCGGGACCTGGCAGCCCGGCTGAGCTCCTCCGGCCTCGAAATCCCGGAAGAGAACATCTGGACGTCGGCCCTGGCCACGGCACAATTCCTCAAGGACCAGGTACAGGGCTCGGAGTCGGGGAATCGCGCTTACACCATCGGTGAGGCAGGACTGACGACGGCGTTGCACGAGGCCGGCTTCATCCTCACCGACCAGAACCCGGACTTCGTGGTGCTCGGTGAGACCCGCACCTACTCCTTCGAAGCGATCACCATGGCCATCCGGCTGATTCTCGCCGGGGCGCGTTTTATCGCCACCAACCCGGATGCCACCGGACCATCGAAGGACGGACCGATGCCCGCCACCGGCGCCATCGCCGCACTCATCTCCAAGGCGACCGGCCGCGAACCCTACATCGTGGGCAAGCCGAACCCCATGATGTTCCGTTCCGCGATGAACCAGATCGACGCCCACTCCGAGACCACGGCAATGATCGGTGACCGCATGGACACCGACATCATCGCGGGCATGGAAGCCGGGCTGCACACCGTCCTGGTTCTCAGCGGCATCACCCAGCGCGAGGACATCGCCGCCTTCCCGTTCCGGCCGAACCAGGTCCTGAACTCGGTAGCGGACCTCAAGAACCAGATCTAGGCAGAAGGGGCATCGGTGCCGTGGCTGTCCTGAACCTCCGTTCCTTGGCCGGCGGCCGCATTCTGAGGGGCAGCCAGCCGTTTGGCATGGACACCGCGGCGACGGCCGCCTTCCTGGAACTTCATGGCATCCAGGCTGTCGTGGATCTCCGGAGCGGATTCGAACGCGCCATTGTTCCGTGGCAACTGGGCAACGGCTCAGGGCTCAAGAATGCAGAGCCCAACGCTGCAGTGCCCAACCATGAAGTGGAGCTCGTGGAGAACCCGCTCGACCCGCGTACCGCCTCGGACGGCCTCCAATCGATCCACACGGCCGAAGACCTTGGTGAGCTCTACCTGGGCTGGGTACGGGCCCGCCCGGATTGGGTGGCCGAATCGCTGCGCCCCGCCGCTCGAGGAAAACGGACGCTCATCCACTGCTCGCTCGGCAAAGACCGCACGGGCGTCGTCTCCGCTATGGCACTCCTCGCGACGGACACTGAGCGCGCGGCCGTCGTGGCGGACTACGCCGCAAGCACCGCCGCCCTCCCCACGATGCTGGCAACCATGGCAGCAGCCTGGCGGTCGGCTGTCCCCGAGGTTCCGGAGGAGTCCTTCAGTCCTTCGCTCATGCTGCTCCAGTCCCCCGAGGCCGCGATGGAATACTTCCTGGACCGTTTCGGGCACGAGTTCGGCAGCGCGGCGGACTACTTGCGCGACGCCGGCCTCAGTGGTTCCGAACTGGATGGACTGCGGCGCAGGTAGCGGTTTAGCAGGGGCGCTGGTCAAGGGAGCGCTGTCAGTAGAACACCACCCGCGAGCCCGCCCGGGGCAGCGGAAAGAGCTCGTTCTCCAGGTCTTCGATGATCGGATTGTAGATAAAGGGATTCCACTGGGGACTCGCGTGGGCGGGCCGTGCGCCGTCGGTCCTGCGCCCCGTGGACGCGATGTTGAGGGGAAATGCCTTGGCCCACGCGGCCCGGGCCGTCGCGTAGTTCACCGTGTCATCATTCGGGTTTCCGATGAATGCCATGCGGGTGTCCCCCAGCCTGTCGACAAACCGCGAGCCGTCGAAGTGGTAGATGTAATCCGATTCGCTCTGGATCAGCACACTCGACGGCGCGATCGGCGAGAGCTGCTCCAAGGTCTGGTCCCAGATCTGCCCCCACGTGCGTTCGTGCTTATTGACCACGCGCTCGCCCAACTCGTAGCCGCCGCGGAGGACCGAGGGAACCTGGAACCCGCTCTCGTACAGGAACACCACGCCGTCGAACCAGCTTTGGTCGAGGATGTCGTACTTACTGAACGGCGAAGAATCCAAGAGGATCAGCTTGACGCTGACGCCGCTCCGTTCACGCAGGAGCGCGGCCACTTCAGTGGCCAGCATCCCGCCGAAACTGTGTCCATAGAAATAGAGGGTGTTCAGCTTGTGCGCACTGACATAGTCCAGCACGGCGTCCGCCACATCGGCGACTTCCAACCCCAGGTTGGAGTATCCGACGGCGGCCATCTGGCCCCGCTGCCGCAGGGAACCGCGGAGCGAGTTGAGGATCCATTGGGCCTCTTCCCAGCTGGTTTTGTAGCCGGGAAAAAGAATCCAACTCGAGTTGGGGTAGTACGACGCTGCGAAATCGTCTCCCACCGGGAGGATCTTGGTGATGCGGCGTTCCGCCTGGACCTGGCGGGTGAACAGCATGTCCGCCGCGAGGGCTGTGGAAGCACCCGCTCCGATCAGGAACGAACGTCGGGAAAAACTCTTCAGTTCGGCGGCTTGCCGGAGGACCCGGGCAAGCGAGCCCGGATCCTGCCAGCGCTGCTGCTTCCGGGGAAATTTCCCCTCCTGATAGTTCACGCAGCCAGCTTAGGCTTTTCGGCCGACGGGCACACGGCCCCCTCAAACCCGCCTACGGTTGGGAGTCAGTCGAGTCCCAGCTCGTCCTTCCCGAAGGCGAAAAGGTACGGCACGCCGGTTTCGGCCTCGATCTTTTCCTTGGCGCCAGTGTTGCGGTCCACGATGACGGCCACGGCCACGACGTTGCCGCCCGCCTTGCGGACGCCTTCGACGGCGGTCAGGGCCGAGCCGCCCGTAGTGGACGTGTCTTCGAGAACCACGACGTTGCGGCCCTCCACCGAGGGGCCTTCTACTTGGCGGCCCATCCCGTATGACTTTTGAGCCTTGCGCACCACGAAGGCGTCAACCGCGCGGCCGGCGTCGGCGGCGGCGTGCATCACGGCCGTACCGACCGGGTCTGCGCCCATGGTCAGGCCGCCGGCGCACTCAACGGCGATTCCGGCGTCGTCGATCATGGAAAGCATGACCTGGCCAACCAGCTTCGAAGCCTCGTGGTGGAGGGTGACCCGCCGCAAGTCGATGTAATAGTCCGCCTCGGCACCGCTGGAAAGAGTCACCTTGCCGCGGACAACCGCCAGTTCTTTGATCAATTCAAGGAGGCGGGCACGGGCAGCGGTGGTGGTACTGGTGGAAGTCATGGGTCCAATTCTACGTAAAGCCGCGCGGCGCAAGGGAAAGCGCGCATCACACCCTGCGACAAAGCCCCCGCGTCACCGGCCGTAACCTTCGAAATATCTGCGTCGGGGGCGGTGTTGGTGCACATATGACAACAATCGGAATCATCGGTGCAGGACACATTGGCAGCCAAGTCGCCCGCAAGGCGGTGGAACTCGGCTATGACGTAGTGATCAGCAACTCGCGGGGACCGGAAACCCTGGCGGAACTGGTGGCGGAGCTTGGCGCACATGCCCGGGCCGCAACACCGGCCGAGGCAGCAGCGGCGGGCGATTTCGCCGTCGTGACCGTTCCCCTCCGGAGCTACCGGGACATCCCCGTGGAGCCGCTCGCAGGCAAGATTGTGATCGACACGAACAACTACTACTGGGAACGGGACGGCCGCATCCCGGAGCTGGACAAGGGAGAGGCCACCACGTCCGGCCTGCTTCAGAAACACCTGCCCACATCCAAGGTCGCCAAGGGCTTCAACCACATCATGGCGCGGGAGATCGGCTCCGACGGCACCCCGGCGGGCACCGTAAACCGCCGCGCATTAGCCACCGCCAGCGACTACCCCGAGGCCGCCGAACTTGTGGCGAAGCTCTACGACGAATTCGGCTTCGACACCGTCAACATCGGGACGCTCGACGAGAGCTGGCGCGTGGAGCGTGACCGCCCGGCCTACGTGGTGCGGCAGAACGCTGCCGAACTCACGGCCAATCTGGCGAAAGCAACGCGCACCATCTAGGCACCACAACACAGCAGCCGCTTGCCTCGGAAGGGCCAGCGGCTGCTGTGTTGTTCAAGCGTCAACGACGTCGAACCCCGCCAACGCGGCTGCCTTGCGAACATACTCGAGGTTGGAGGCCGTCCGTTCCGCCAAGGGAAGTTCGGTGGAAAAGTCCTCCAGCGTGACCCAGGAGTCGTAACCAACCTCTGCGAGCGCGCGGAAGTAGCCCAGGACGCTTCCCTGCCCCTCGGCCAAAGGAGCCCATTCGTTCGCCCAGACGGCCGCACCCGATTCATCCTTCGAGTCGGTGCGGACCCAGCGCGCATTCTTCACGTGGACATGTGCCAAGTAGGGGCCCAGGAGCTGGAGTGCGGGCAACGGTGATTCCCAACCCTCGATCAGCAAGTTGCCGAGGTCATGGATAACGCCAACATGCTCCGGTTCCAGCCCTTCCAGCAAGCGCCGGGCCGCGGAGGCGGACGCCGTCACGGTTCCATGGTGCAGTTCCACGAGCGCTTTGACGCCGTGGTGTGCCGCCCGGGAAGCAACCCATTCGTAGTGTTCCCTGGTTGCGGCAAACAGTTCCGGGTAGGGCAGCCCTGTAGGTTCCGCGCCGCCCATGTTGGAGTTGCCCAGCGGCAACACGTTCACGCGGACCTGCCTGGCACCCAAGGCCGCGGTGGCGGCGAGCACCCGGTCGACGTCGTCGTGGTTGTCGCAGCGGGCGTAGCCGCCGAGACCCGAGAACTCCAACCCTGCCTCTGCGGTGAGGCGGGCGATCTCCGGGATCGCGTCCTCCAGGCCAGTCATGGGCCAAGTGGCACGGTTCCCCGCCCAGAATCCCGGTTCCGCCGCCTCTGCCTGGTCCGTGACGCGCCATTCGATGCCGTCCCACCCCTGGGCGGCAAGCTTGGTAGCGGCCTCCTGCGGCGACCACTCGGGCGTGGATGCGGTGAAGACGGAGAACTTCATGCGGACACCTCTTCGCGATTGGTTCCCGCTCCCGGCTGTGAAGCGGCCCCACCGGTGCGGACCTCCACGTTGTTGTACTTGCCGGCGATGACATCGGCTATCAACACCGGCTGGCCCAGCGTTGCCGAGACATAGAGGGCACGCACGGTAGCCAAAGCAGTCACAGCGTCCCGGACAGTAACGCCCGCAGGGCGTCCTTCGCGGATCGCCGCGATGATGTCGCGGTACTGCCGGACATGTCCGGCCGGGTACACCGTGGGATCCAATGCCTCGACCGTGTCGTCCGGGTATTTGGCGAGCTCGACGGCGGCCTGGTTCCCGCCGCCAAGGATGCCCATGGCGCTGCTTTCCGAAGGATCCGCGGCGTCGGATGCGTGGAAGTACGCGAGGTCGTCGTTATCGATCACCGCGGAACCCTTGCTGCCCATCACCTGGAGGCGGACCGTCAGGCCCGGGTACGCCGCCGTCGTCGCGTGCAACACGGCGAGGGCACCGGACTCGAAGGTCACGGTAGCCACAGCGGTGTCTTCCACCTCGACGCTTTCGTGGGCGAGAAGCGCGGTTTTGGCACTGATCTCGAGAGGCCGGCCGAGGAACCACAAGAGCAGGTCAACGGTGTGGACACCCTGGTTCATGATGGCGCCTCCGCCGTCCATGGCCCAGGTTCCCCGCCAGGCACCCGAATCGTAGTAGCTCTGGCTTCGCCACCAGCTGACCGAGGCGACGGCGGAGGTCAGCCTGCCGAAGCGTCCGGCTCGAGTGGCCTCGTCCACCACCCGGCTGGCCGGATCGAAGCGGTGCTGGCTGATCACGGTGGCCACCAAGCCCTTGGCCTCGGCGGCTTCGGCCTCACCAAGGATTTCGTCTGCCTTTTCCAAGTCGACGCCAAGGGGCTTTTCGATCACGACGTGCTTGCCGGCGTCGAGGGCGTCCAGCGCTTGCTGGATGTGCAGTCCGCTGGGCGTCGCGATGATGACCAGGTCCACGGGCGCGGAAGCGAAGGCCTCGGCCAGCGTCGCGAAGAGCGCCGGTTTCGGATCGCCCTGGGCTTCGATCTTTGCGGCGAGCGCCTCGGAAGCCTCGGGAACCACGTCCACAAGCGCGGTGACGACGACCTCCGGGAACTCGCGTACCGCCGCCGCGTGGGTGCGGCCGATAACGCCGCACCCTACGATTGCGGCCCGGATCTGCGCGGGAGCGTTTGACGTTTCGCTCACTTCGTCTCCACTCCTGCTTCATTGAGGACTTTCGCGAACGCCCTCGCCGCAATGCCGAACGCCGCCGGACCGGAGAAGCCGCCCAGCCCATGGGCGCCGGCCAAGTGTGGTTCAAGGCTCGCGAAGCCGCTGTATCCGTCGGCCTTCAATGCCTCGACCGTGCGGAGGACATCGCCGTCGCCCTCGCCCGCCGGAACCACGTGGGCATTCGAAAACAAGGCATCCTTCACCTGCAGGTATTCAAGGTGCGGGCGGAGCTTGGCGTAGGCGTCGTCGAAGGGCTTGACGCCCACCTGGACGAAGTTGGCCGCATCCCAAGCCACTTTGAGCGCGGGAGACGCCACCGTTTCGATGATGTCCAGGACCCGTTCGGGGATGTCCCCGTAGATGTCCTTCTCGTTTTCGTGCAGAAGTACGACGCCGGACTCTTCCGCCACGTCCGCGAGGGCACGCATGCGTTCGATGACCGCGTCCCGGATGCTCTCCACTGCGACGCCCTCGCCGTAGTAGAAGGAGAAGATCCGGATGTAGCGGGATTCCAGGACCTGCGCGGCATTGATCGCCCGGCGGAGCCGTTCCACCTCGTGCTCCACGGGAAGGGAAACGTCCACTTTCCCGATCGGCGAGGCGATCGCGGAAACCTTCATGTCCGCGCCATCCAACAATGACTTCAGTTCGCGAAGCTGCGCGTCATCCAGGTCCACGATGTTGGTGCCCCACGCGCTGCGGACCTCAATGTGCTTGGCTCCCAGTGCCTGCATCACGGCAATTTGGATTCTGGGGTCGTCGTCGATCTCGTCGCCGAAGCCCGAGAGCTCCCATTCAACCACTGGCGTGCTCATATTTATTTGACTCCTCCGGCGGTCAGGCCGCCCACTAGGTAGCGCTGGAAAATCAGGTACAGGATGACCACCGGGGCAGCACACACAAGGGACGCCGCCATCATCTGGCCGTAAAAGGGAATCGCGCCGCCCTCCTGCGAGGCACCGAAGACCTGGAGCGCGACGGCGGCCGTCTGGCTTTCGGGACGCGTCATGACCGAGGCGAACAGGACGTCGTTCCAGCCGAGCAGGAAGGCGAAAATGCCGGAAACGACGACGCCGGGCCAGCTCAGCGGGAGGATGATCCGCAACAGCACACCCATGTTGCTGGCGCCGTCGATCCTTGCCGCCTCTTCGAGTTCGCGCGGCAGGCCGCGCAGATATGTGACCATTACCCAAGTGGAGAACGGCATCGCGAATGTCAGGTACGTCAGGAACAGGCCCCACTGCGTGCCAATGACCTGGATGCCCAAGTAGGTGGCGGACGAAGAGAACAGCACGAAGACCGGAAGCACCATGAGGGTACCTGGAACCGACTGCAGTCCGAGGAGCGCGCGAAGGATCGTCAGGCGGCCGCGGAACTGGTAGCGGACCAGGACGTAGGCCGTGGCGATCGACATGAGGGCGGAAACCACGGCGGTGGAACCGGCCACGAGCACGCTGTTGGCCAAGCCCGTGGCCAGTCCCACACTCGACCAGATCGTGGAGTAGTTCTCAAAGGAGAAGCTGGACGGGAAGAACTCGCCCCGGGCCACGCCGATGTCCGAATTGACGGACGCCAGGAAGATGTACGCCACCGGAATGAGCACCAAGGCGCACAACACCGTCAGGATGATGGCGAGCATGGGCCCTGGCATGAGCCGGGTGACTTCGTGCTGGCGTTTGGAGCCCGGGCGGAAGTCTTCGCTCGGCCGGCGTCCCGCGGCGGTAGTTGCGGTGCTCACTTTTTGCCTCCGGGAGTTTCGGCGTCGTCGAGTTTGACGGCCCGCAGATAGATGAACAAGGGGATTGCGATCAGGATCAGCGAGATGAACGCCATGGCCGCACTGAGCCCGAACCGGAAACTCTGGAAGCTGGTGACGTAGGTGAGGATCGGGAGCAGCTCCACGTCAGACGGCGCAGGTACTCCGAACAGGACGAACGGCAAGGTGAAGTTGTTGATGTGGTGCAGCATGCCGATCAGAAACGCCAAGGAGAGCGGACCCTTGAGATAAGGGAAGACCACATACCGGAGTTTGTTCCACCACAGCGCGCCGTCAAGGGCCGAGGCCTCGTGGACCTCATGGTCCACTGACTGGAGCCCTGACAACGCCAGCAGGTAGACGAAAGGCCACGATGCCCAGATCTGGACCAGGATCAGCGTCCAATATGACTGGGGCCCGTTGAGCCACAGACCGGCGTCGATGCCCACCGAATGCAACATCGAGTCGATGACGCTCCCCGGCTGGAACATGGTCCGCCACACCGTTGCCACCACGAAGGACGGGAGGACGTACGGGATCAGGAAGATGGAACGGATCAAGGCCCGGCCCTTGAACGCGTTTTGGGTCGCGACGGCGCCGGCGATGCCAAGCGGGATGGTGACCACCATGGCGAGCAAGGAGTAACTGACGCTGAGCCAGATGGCATGCAGCAAAGGTGACGCGGTCAGCGCTTCGACGAAGTTCTGGACTCCGATGAACGGAGCGCTGACCCACTGGCGCAGCGAATACTGGTCCAGGTCCAGCCCCGACATGAAGATCCCGAGCAGGAGCGGCACCACGATGATGACAATCATCAGGAGCCCGCCTGGAATCAGCATCCACAAGGGGCGGTTGCGTTCGCTCAGCCCCTTGCGGCGCCGGAGGGTGCCGTCCGGTGACTGCGGGCCCGGCTTGGCGGCGCGGGAAGTCTTGCGGCGTGTGGACTTGCCCGCAGTCAATGAATCGGTGGACATGTCAGTTCCTACTTACTTCGATGCCCGGTCGAGCGAGGCCTGGCCCTTGGATTGTGCATCCTTGAGGCGGGCCTGGAGGGCCGAGTCGTCGACGGAACCCTTGGAGAGGTCCGGGATCGACTGGACTACTACGTTGAGGAGAGCTAGCTGGATGTCGCCCCAAGCTCCGGTGAACGGCGTGGCCTTGGATTTCGCTGCGGTATCGGCAACCGGTTTGAGCGCGGGGTTGTCCAGGGCCTTCAGCGCTTCAGCGTTGGCCGGCAGGTCGCCGAAGATCTTCTGGAAGTTCAACTGCTCGTCCTTGGACGTGATCAGGTTGATGTAAGCGAAGGCAAGGTCCTTTTGCTTCGAGTAGTCGGCAACAACCACGTTGTCACCGGACAGGATGCTGGCTGCATTCGCTCCGTCGCCCTGGGGGGACGTCTGGCCGGGAGCCGTCGTCGGCATGGCAGTGTAGGCATACTTGCCCGCAACAGCCGACTTGTCGAGCGTTGGGAGGGAACTCGACGTCGTCATCATCAGGTATCCGGCTTTGCCGGAGGCGAAGGCCGCAACAGCGTTGCTGTTGCTCCACCCGATGGAAGCGGGATCTACGATCTTGTCTTTGGTAAGCCATCCGAAGTAGGTTTCGTAGGCTTTCTTGACGGTCGGGTCGTCAAGCTTGAGCGTCTTGCCGTCCACCAGGGGGTTGCCTGCCTGGACGGACATGGCCCAGATGAACTTCCAGGGGTCAAAGTTGTCCTTGTACCCGGTGGCCAGGCCGAAGGTGCCGGTGGCCGGATCGGTCATCTTCTTGGCCTGGGCTGCGAGTTCGTCCCAGCTGGTGGCGGGCTTGTCGATCCCGGCGGCTTTCAGGAGGTCCTTGTTGTAGGCCATCACGAACGGCCGGCTGACAAAGGGAATACCCGCTTGGTGCTGCGCATCCGGCCCGGAAATTCCGAGGGCCGCCGGGTTGAACCTGTCTTTCCCGCCTACCTTCTTCCAGTCGTCGTCGGACAAGGTCACGAAGGCTTTGGTTGCATACGCGGTGGGCGTGAAGGTGGTGCCGAGGCTGTAAACATCAGGTCCTTGGCCCGATACGACGGAGGTCTGGATGCGGGTCAGTTCATCGTTGGCCGAAGCGAAGGTTTCGAAGCTGATGTCGGCACCGGTTTGCGCCTTGAACTTGGCCGCAATGTCGGTGAACCACTGCTTTTGCTGGGCGGAGTACTGGTTGTTGACGCCTGTCAGGACGCTCAGCTTCTTGCCCTTGCCGTCAACGGGTCCGGGACTCCCTCCGGAGCTGCTGCTGCCGCCTCCGCAGGCGGTCAAAGCCAGGGCGGCTGTTAGGACAACAGCGGCGAATTTGGCGGACGATGCAAACTTCATTGTTTTCCTCCCTGGAGCCCGATGGCCTCATCGGCGTGGTGCACGTCACATCGGGGTAATTGCTCCGAGTCTAGGCATGCGAAACAGCAATGACAAGCGATTGCCAAAAATTGTCATCAGTGCTGCAATTGTGGGACAAGTCACTCGTTCTTGAGCGGCTGCGGCAGATGAGGAACACCCAGACGATGGCAGAACTCCAGCTCCAGTCACCGGGCAGGCAGCCCACGATCCGCGATGTTGCAGAGCTTGCGGGGGTGGCAACGTCAACGGTCTCTAGGGCCTTGAGCAATCCGGGGAGAGTGAACCGTGTGACGCGCGAGCGCATCGAAGAAGCAGCCGCGCAATTGAACTACATTCCCAGCTCCCAGGCCCGCGGGCTGAGCTCCGGACGCACCCAAACGGTTGCCGTCCTGGTTCCGGATATCACTAATCCGTTCTACTTCGACATCATTCGCGGGGCGCAGCACCAATTGAAGGCGGCCGGCTACACGCAACTGCTGGTAGACACCGAGGAATCCGCGGAGATGGAGGCAGATGCGCTGCAGAAAATGCGCCGTTCAGCAGACGGATTCATCCTCGCCGCGTCCCGCCTGACGGACGCCCAGCTGGCCGAGGCGGCGGCACAGCAGCCCCTCGTCACCATCAACCGGGCTCCGGCAATTGCACCCACCGTGGTGATCGATACGCCGT
Organism: Arthrobacter bambusae; assembly: GCF_030812595.1. Taxonomy (GTDB): domain Bacteria; phylum Actinomycetota; class Actinomycetes; order Actinomycetales; family Micrococcaceae; genus Arthrobacter; species Arthrobacter bambusae_B. Next base: position 182,664 of record NZ_JAUSSZ010000009.1, on the reverse strand, counting down.
CGGCCATCATCCAGGCACTGGAACACCTGGTCTCGCTGGGGCACACGAGGATTTGCTTCGTCGGCGGGCCGGCAACCTCCTGGTCAAACGCCAAGCGGTGGCAAGCGTTTCAGGATGAAACCGCTGAACGGAAGCTGACCACCTTCAGCGTGGGGCCGTTCCCGCCCAAGACCACATCCGGAGCGGCCGCAGCGGACGCCGCCGTGCACACCGGGGCCACTGCGTGCATCGTCTTCAATGACCTGCTGGCCATCGGAATGCTGCAGCGGCTACGCGAACGCGGCATCCGAGTCCCCGAGGACATGAGCATCGTCGGGTGCGACGACATTTTCGGCGCCGATTTCTGCAACCCTCCGCTGACCACCATGGCTTCTCCCATAGAGCAAGCCGGTCGCGTGGCCGTCTCCATGCTCCTTTCCCGGCTGAATCCCCAGTACGGCGGCACCAGCCGGCGCCTGGCGGTCATGCCCACGCACCTCACGGTCCGGGCATCGACGGGCGCCGCGCCGTCCTAGTCACCCCGACGCCCGGTCACCTAACGCACGTTTCACCCCGACGCCCGGTCACCTACCGCGCGTTTCGACCCGACGCCCGGTCACCTACCGCGCGAGCGTCTTCCGATGACCGACTTCGGGGCGACACAGTTGAGTGTTCCAAGCACTCGTTATTAGTGTTGGTGACATGCGCACACTCCAGGCCGAAATCATCGCGGAAATGGGCGTCCAGCCCCGGATCGACCCTGCCGAGGAGGTCCGCAAACGCGTCACGTTCCTGAAGGAATATCTCAAGGCCACGCAGACCAACGGCTTCGTCCTAGGCATTTCCGGCGGTCTCGACTCCTCCCTCGCCGGACGGCTTGCCCAACTGGCCGTCGAGGAACTCGAAGCCGAGGGCGTTGAGGCTAATTTCGTTGCGGTCCGGCTCCCCTACGGCACCCAGCACGATGAGGACGATGCCCAAGCGGCACTGGACTTTATCCAGGCCAAGACGGAATGGACATTCAACATCTCCCGCGCGGTTGACGGCTTCGAGGACGAGTTCGAAAAGACAACCGGCGCGCGCATCTCGGACTTCCACAAGGGCAATACCAAGGCCCGCGCCCGCATGCTGGCCCAGTATGCGCTCGCTGGTGAATACAACTACCTCGTCATCGGCACCGACCACGGCGCCGAGTCCGTCACCGGCTTCTTCACCAAATACGGCGACGGCGGCGCGGACATCCTTCCCCTCTTCGGCCTCAACAAGCGGCAGAACCGCGCACTGCTCGCCGAACTTGGCGCGCCCAACCGGATCTGGGAAAAGGTCCCCACCGCGGACCTCCTGGACGGCTCCCCGGGGCGCACGGATGAAGACGAACTCGGCATCACCTACGACCAGATCGACGATTACCTCGAAGGCAAGGAAGTCACCGAAGGCGCCGCTGCGACCATCGAGGACAAGTATCTGCGCACCCGCCACAAGCGCACTGTTCCGGTCACAATTTTCGACACATGGTGGAAGTAGGACGCCCCTGAACCGAGGCGCCGCCGTCACGCTGTGCAACTTTTAGCACTGCCCGACGGCGGTCTGCCGGGCCGTTCCGGGGCACCGCCGTCGTCATTCCTGCAAAAGTGTGCACTGCGTGACAGGGCGCTGCCGTCAAGCCCGGCCTCTTCCAAACCCTTGGATGTCCTAGTATATTGCAGGTGAGGCGGATCACGCGGCAGTTCGTTCCCGGTCCGCGCTGACTCCATCCAGGCAGGGCGAAAGGCAGACAATGACAGTCACCGACGACTTCCGTGCAGCCCGCGACCGGCTCATCGAGCTACGCACCAATTACTCCCAGGCACGCAACGACTTCCAGTGGCCCCGCTTCACCGAGTTCAACTTCGCCCTCGACTGGTTCGACCAGATCGCGGCCAACCCCGGCACGGCCAACAAGCCCGCGCTGGTGATCGTCGAGCAGGACGGCAGCTCCACCCGCCGCAGCTTCGCCGAGCTCTCCGCACGGTCCTCGCAGCTCGCCAACTGGCTTCGCGCCAAAGGCGTCCGCCGCGGTGACCGAATGATCATCATGCTCGGCAACCAAGTGGAGCTGTGGGAACTGATGCTCGCCGGGATCAAACTCGGCGTGGTCCTGATCCCCACCACCACGCTCATGGGCCCGCGCGACATCGCGGATCGCGTGGAGCGCGGGGGCGCCCGCTGGGCCGCCGTCGGGAGCGCCAACATTGCCAAGTTCGCCGAGGTGCCGGGCGATTACACGCTCATTGAAGTGCACGACGGCGGCCGGGCGGATAGCCAGAACACGGATAGCCAGAACACCGCCAGCCAGAACACGGGCAGCCGGCACACCGATGCCCTCCAGTACGCCGAGGCGGATTCCGCGGAGACCAGCTTCGTCCCGGATGCCCCGACGGCGGCCGACGAAACCATGCTCCTCTACTTCACTTCGGGCACCACGTCACGGGCCAAATTGGTGGAGCACACCCACACGTCCTACCCCGTGGGACACCTCTCCACGATGTATTGGATTGGCTTGGAACCCGGAGACGTCCACCTCAACGTGGCTTCCCCCGGCTGGGCCAAGCACGCGTGGTCCAATGTTTTCACGCCGTGGATCGCGGAGGCCTGCGTGTTCGTCTACAACTACGACCGCTTCGATGCCAAGGCCCTCATGGAACAGATGGGGCGCGAAGGCGTCACGAGTTTCTGCGCCCCGCCCACCGTGTGGCGCATGCTCATCCAGGCAGACCTGACCCAGCTCAAAACCCCGCCCACAAAAGTGGTTTCGGCTGGCGAACCCCTCAACGCCGAGGTCATCGGACAAGTGGAGAGGGCTTGGGGCCAGACCATCCGCGACGGCTTCGGGCAGACGGAGTCGACAGTCCAGGTGGCCAACACCCCGGGCCAGCCGGTCAAGACCGGCTCGATGGGACGGCCCCTGCCGGGCTACGACGTCGTTCTCGTTGACCCCGCCACAGGTGAAGAGGCCGACGACGGCGAGCTGTGCTTGCGCCTGGACCCCCGCCCCGTCGGGCTCATGAAGTCCTACTTCGGGGATCCGGAAAAGACCGCAGAGGCTTTCCGCGACGGCTATTACCACACGGGCGACATGGCCAGCCGGGACAGGAACGGCGTTATCACCTACGTGGGCCGCGGGGACGATGTCTTCAAGTCTTCGGACTATCGCTTGTCCCCCTTCGAACTCGAGAGCGTCCTGATCGAACACCCCGCGGTGGCGGAGGCCGCCGTCGTCCCTTCCCCGGATCCGGTCAAGCTTTCGGTGCCCAAAGCGTTCGTGGTGCTTGCCGCCGGGTTCGAGCCAGGTCCGGCCGTGGCGGAGGACATCCTCAGGTACTGCCGGCAGCACCTGGCGCCGTTCAAGCGCATCCGCCGGCTCGAATTCGGCGAGTTGCCCAAGACGATTTCCGGAAAGATCCGGCGTGTGGAACTCCGAGGCACGGAAGAGGCCCGCCACGGCGACGGTCCCCTGCCTGCCGGCCTGGGCGTCGAGTACACCGAGGACGAGTTTCCGAGTCTGAAAGAATAGGCCACCAACCAATGTCAGGAGGCACCGTGGGCAGCCCGCTCCCCCGCGACCCCATCGCCGACGCCCAGCGAAACTGGGAACGCCACGGCTGGGGCGATGTCGCCGCGCCCATGGCGGCCATCACCGCGATCATGCGCACCCAGCAGATCCTCCTGGCGCGGATCGAGGGCGTGTTGAAGCCGTACGGCCTGACCTTCGCACGTTACGAACTCCTGGCCCTGCTGAGTTTCGCGCGCAGCGGCGCGTTGCCCATGAACAAGGCCAGTGCGCTGCTCCAAGTGCATCCGACATCGGTGACCAACGCCGTCGACCGCCTCGAAAAGGCAGCGCTCGTGGTCCGCTCTCCGCACCCCACCGACGGACGCACCACGCTGATCGAGCTCACCGCGGAGGGCCGCACCCTCGCGAAGCGCGCGACGGCGGCCCTCAACAACGAAGTCTTCGGCCAGTCCGGTTTCGGGGACGAAGACGTCGAGCACCTGATTCGCGTGCTGGGAGACTTCCGCAAGGCGGCGGGAGACTTCACGGACTGAGCAGAGCCATCCGTTGCTGAGTAAGTGCCGTTTTGAGCCCTCAAAACGGCACTTACTCAGCAATCGATGGGTTATCGGTGCTTGAACTCCGGCTGGCGTTTCTCGGTGAATGCTGCCATGCCTTCCTTCTGGTCCTCGATGGCGAACAACGAGTGGAAGATCCGTCGTTCAAACTGGATACCCTGGGACAGGCCGGTTTCGAAAGCTGCGTTGACGGCCTCCTTCGCCATCATGGCAACCGGTTTGGACTTGGATGCGATCACTTCGGCGGCTTTCACGGCCTCCTCCACTACTGAATCGGTCGGGACCACGCGGGACACGAGACCCGAACGCTCGGCTTCCTCGGCGTCCATGAACCGCCCGGTGAGGATCATGTCCATCGCCTTCGCCTTGCCCACGGCACGGGTCAGCCGCTGCGAGCCGCCCATCCCTGGAAGGACGCCGAGGTTGATTTCCGGTTGGCCGAACTTGGCATTGTCCCCTGCGATGATGAAATCGCACATCATTGCAAGTTCGCAGCCGCCACCCAGGGCAAAGCCGGACACCGCGGCAATGACGGGAACGCGGAGGCGCGTAAGGTCTTCCCAGCCGCGGAACCAGTCGGCGGCATACATTTCCATGTATCCCTTGGATGCCATCTCCTTGATGTCGGCGCCGGCAGCGAAGGCCTTCTCCGAGCCGGTGATCACCACGGCGCCCACCCCGGGGTCCGCATCCATCTCCGACACAGCCGCCACGATCTCATTCATGGTGGCCTGGTTCAACGCATTGAGCGCTTTCGGACGGTTCAGGGTCACCAAGCCCACCCGTCCCCGGAGTTCCACCAGGATGTTTTCGTATTGCTGCGCCAAGCCGTGCCCCTTTTGTTGTGATGTCCTTTGCCCGCCAAGGCTACTTGGCGGACTTGTCCCGGATGTCCGTAATGATGCCGGAGAAATCCCGCCCGGCTCCACCTTCGGCCGCGAAAGCGTCGTAAATCTGCGAGGCCAAGTGCCCCATTCGCCCGTCCACTCCGGTGCTCTCAAGCGCATTGACCGCGAGCCGGAGATCCTTGGCCATGAGCGCTCCGGCGAATCCGGGTTGGTAGTCGCGGTTGGCCGGGCTCGTGGGGACCGGTCCGGGAACCGGGCAGTTGGTGGTCAGGGCCCAGCATTGTCCCGAGGCATTGGAGGCGACGTCGAACAATGCTTGGTGCGTCAGGCCCAGCTTCTCGCCCAGGACGAAAGCCTCGCTGACGGCAATCATGGAAACGCCCAGGATCATGTTGTTGCAGACCTTCGCGGCCTGGCCGGCTCCGTGGTCGCCGCAGTGCACGATTCTGCGGCCCATGAGTTCCAGGATCGGCTTCACCGTTTCGAAGTCCTCGGGCAGCGCGCCCACCATGAAAGTCAGGGTCCCGGCTTCAGCGCCTACTACGCCTCCGGAAACCGGTGCGTCCACGGAGCGGTGGCCGGCCTCCAGGGCAAGCGCAGCTGCTTCGCGGGCCTCGTCAACGTTGATGGTGGAGCAGTCCAGGAACAGCGTGCCCGGCGCAGCTACCGAGAGCAGGCCCGGTGCTCCGTACACTCCCCGGTAAGCGTCCAGGACGTGCTTGCCGCTGGGCAGCATGGTCAGGACAACGGATGCCCCGGCCACGGCCTCCGAGGCGGAGTCCACCGTGGCAATGCCGTGTTCACGCGCCGTCTCGAGTGCCGCCGGCACGGGATCGTACGCGACCACCCGGTGTCCGGCCTTGACCAGGTTCACGGCCATGGGGCCGCCCATGTGGCCAAGGCCGAGGAAAGCGATGGTGCCGGAAACTGCGTCAGACATGGTCGGACTCCTTTGAATGAAGTTTGAGTTCACGGTCGCCGAGCGAGGCGAAGAAGCCCTCGACGGCGGCTGGCGACACCTCCGCCAGGGAAGCTGGCTTCCATTGTGGGTTGCGGTCCTTGTCAATCACTTGGGCGCGGATCCCCTCGCGAAAATCCGGCCCTGCCAGGCACCGCACGCCAACGCGGTATTCCTGTTCCAAGGCCTCCTCGAGGGAGAGTCCCCGGACTCGCCGCAGCGATTCCAGGGTGACCTTCACGGCTGTAGGCGACTTCGCCTCGATCGTGTCCGCGGCTGCAGCGGCCTCCCCGCCGGAGGCACGGAGCCTGGCCACGATTTCCCCGGCGTCATCGGAAGAATAGGCATCGTCGATCCAGTCGCGCTGACCGGTCAATGACGAGGCTGGCGGTTCCTGCATGAAGCGCTCGACGGCGGCTTCCGCAGTCGAGCTTTCGAGCGCTTCCGCGAGCGCGGGCAGGCTTTCGGACGGGACAAAGTGGTCCGCGAGCCCGAGGAACAAGGCGTCGGCCCCGCTCAAGTGGGCGCCCGTGAGGGCTGCGTGGGTGCCCGATTCCCCGGGCGCGCGGGCCAGCAGGAACGTCCCGCCGACGTCGGGCACAAAACCTATGGTGGTTTCCGGCATGCCGGTGCGGGTCCGCTCGGTGACAACCCGGACCGATCCGTGGGCGGAGATCCCCACACCGCCGCCCAGGACGAGCCCGTCCATGAAGGCCACGTAAGGCTTCGGGTACCGGGCGATGAGCGAGTTCAAGCGGTACTCCGCAGCCCAGAAGTCTGTCGTCTGGTCCCCGTGGCGCAGCATGTCGTCGTAGATCGCCACGATGTCGCCACCCGCGCACAATCCACGATCCCCGGCGCCGTGCACCAAAACCGTCTTGACGGCGTCGTCGTCGGCCCAAGCAGTGAGCTGCTCCAGCATGGCGTGCACCATGCCGGATGTCAGGGCGTTGACCGCTTGGGGCCGATTCAGGGTAATAACGCCAAGGTGGCCGCGCTTCTCGAACAGAACCTCAGCCATTAGCTGCCGGCCGGCATCACGAAGCTGGCGCCCTGGCGGATGCCGGAAGGCCAACGGGTGGTGACCGTCTTGGTCTTGGTGTAGAAGCGGAAGGCGTCCGGACCGTGCTGGTTGAGGTCGCCAAAACCCGAAGCCTTCCAGCCGCCGAAGGTGTAGTAAGCGATCGGCACCGGAATCGGGACGTTGACACCCACCATGCCTACCTCCACCCGGCTGGCGAAGTCACGGGCGGAGTCGCCGTCGCGGGTGAAGATCGCGACGCCGTTGCCGAACTCGTGCTCCGAACAGAGCCGCAGCGCTTCCTCATAGTCAGCCGCGCGGAGGACACTCAGGACAGGGCCGAAGATCTCGTCCTTGTAGATGGACATGTCCTTCGTGACGTTGTCGAACAGCGTCGGACCAACCCAGAAGCCACCTTCGTAGCCGTCCACTGTGAGGCCGCGGCCATCGGTGACAAGGGTTGCGCCTTGGTCGACGCCGGCCTGGATGTAGCCCTCGATCCGTTCTTTCGCCGAGGCTGCCACCACCGGGCCGAAGTCCGAATCCTTCGCCAGGCTGGGGCCCACTTTCAGTCCCTTGATGCGCTCCTGCAGCTTGGAAACGAGCTGGTCCGCGGTCTCCTCGCCCACCGGGACTGCCACGGAGATGGCCATGCAGCGTTCGCCGGCGGAGCCGAAACCGGCGCCGATGAGGGCGTCCGCGGCCATGTCGAGATCGGCGTCGGGCATGATCACCATGTGGTTCTTGGCACCGCCGAAGCACTGGGCGCGCTTTCCGTGGGCCGCCGCCGTGGCATAGATGTACTGGGCAATCGGCGTCGAACCAACGAACCCGATGGCCTTCACGCGGGGATCCTCGAGGAGGGTGTCCACGGCTTCCTTGTCGCCATTGATGACGTTGAAGACGCCGTTCGGCAATCCGGCCTCGGTGAAGAGCTCGGCCAGGCGCAGCGGCACCGAGGGGTCGCGCTCCGAGGGCTTGAGGATGAAGGCATTGCCGGCCGCCAGCGCGGGGCCGGACTTCCAGAGCGGAATCATGGCCGGGAAGTTGAAAGGCGTGATGCCCGCGACGACGCCCAGCGGCTGGCGCAACGAGTGGACGTCGATGCCGGCTCCGGCGTTGTCGGAGAATTCACCCTTGAGCAGGTGCGGCGCGCCTGCCGAGAACTCCACCACCTCGATGCCGCGCTGGATATCGCCCTTGGCATCGGGGAAGGTCTTGCCGTGCTCCGAGGAGAGCAGGGTAGCGAGTTCGTCCATGTGTTCGTTGACAAGATCCACGAACTTCAGCAGGATCCTGCCGCGTCGCTGCGGGTTCATGGCGGCCCATTCGAGCTGGCCCTTCTCCGCGTTCGCGATCGCGTTCCTGACCTCGTCGGCGCTGGCCAAGGGAAGCTTCGCCTGAACTTCGCCGGTGCAGGGATCATAGACATCACTGAAGCGCCCGGAGGTCCCGTCGATCCTCTGGCCATCAATGTAGTGGGAAAGTTCGCGCACCATGGAATGCTCCTTTGCATGTGGGGAAATGCCCGCCATCGGCCTCGAAAGCACATGTCCAACTGCGCTCCGGGACGTCTTTGATCCCGAATATACTCGGACTTCCTACTAATTTCTAGAGCGCTCGCGCTCCCGCCCGCAACACCTGACCACTTTCGGGGAAGGCCCGACGGCGGAAACCCCAGCGGGCCGGGCGGCGTCGGTCCGTGCCCCGTTCAAAAGTGGTAGATAGTTGTGGCCCGGCTCAACGAGGCAGCGAGCCGAAAGCATCCAACGCCTCCCGGCGCGAGGCTTTAAGGTCAACCACCGGATCCGGATAATCCGCAGTAGAGAGCTCGGGGATCCACTTGCCGACGTATCTGCCGTCCGGATCGAATTTCGCTGCCTGGGTCTCCGGGTTGAAGATCCTGAAGAAGGGCGACGCGTCCGCGCCGGAACCGGCTACCCACTGCCAGTTCGCGGGATTGGACGCAGGATCGGCATCCACCAGGGTGTCCCAAAACCATTGCTCGCCCACCTGCCAGTGGATGCCAAGGTTCTTGACGAGAAGGCTGGCGGAAACCATGCGGACCCGGTTATGCATCCAGCCCAAGTGCCACAATTGCCGCTGGCCGGCGTCCACCAAGGGGAATCCGGTGCGACCCTCCTGCCATGCGCGAAGGAGGTCGGCGGCATCCTGGGTCTCCGGGCTGCCCGCCTCGGCCCTCGGCCAAGCCCACGGATAGTGGTCGAACCCAGGCCGCAAATTGGCTGTGGCCAGGTCCGGGTGATGGAAGTATTGATGCCAGCAAAATTCGCGCCACCCGAGTTCCGAGGCGAAGACTGCCGCACCGTCGCCCAGTTCCCGGCGCCGGCCTTGCAGGGCGTGCCACACCTCGAAGGGACTGAGCTGTCCCCAGCGCAGGAAAGGCGACAACCGGCTGCTGCCCGGCAGGTCCGGACGGTCCCGGTTCACCGAATAGTCGGCAATCCCGTGCTCCACGAAGTCATCAAGGAACTCGTGCGCCTGGACCGGACCCGGCTGCCAGCTTTCGGACAATCCGCCCGACCAATCGGGGTTCCTCGGCAGCAATCCCCACGTGTCCAGGTCCTCGGACTCAGGAAGCTGGCCGGAGAACCCCCGGCCCGGTTCCGGAGCTTCCAGGGGTTCGCGGAAATCCATCCCGGACACGGTCCGCCAAAATGGCGTGAAGACCTTGAAGGGTCCCCCCTGCTTGGTGGTGACATCCAACGGTTCATGCAGCAAAGAGGCCTGGAAACTCTCTGCATGCATCCCGGATTCGCGGGCCCAGGCCTTGATCCCGGCGTCGAGCGTTCGCTCTGCCCCGCCATAACGGCGGTTCCAGTACAGCGATCCGGAACCCATCGCCGTCGCGGTTTCCCGGATGACCTCTGCCGCCGGTCCGCGTCGCAGCAGGAGCGGCACGCCCAAGCATGCGAGGTCATCGCGGAGGGCGAGGAGGGAATGATGCAGCCACCAGCGGGACGCGCCGCCGGGCGGCCTGATGCCCGGCGATTCCTCGTCGAAGACATAAAGCGCGACGGCGGCACCGTCGTCGGCTGCCGCCCGCAGCGCCGGGTTGTCCGCGGTCCGGAGGTCGTCCCGGAACCACACGATTGACGGCTTCACTCATCCTCCTCGGATTTTATGCAAAGGCCATGCCCCCTAGGACGAATCTTAGGGGGCATGGACAATACGGAAGCTACTGGGATTTATTTCGGCATCAGGACGGAGTCGACCAGGTACACCGTGGCGTTGGCGGTGTGGACGCCACCGCAGATCACGGCGGAGCTTCCATCAACCTTGAGTGCGTCCTTGGTCCCCGTGACGGTCACTGAGTCGCCCTCAACCGTCTTGTGGGTTCCCACGATCTGGTCCGGGGTCAGCTGGCCGGGGACCACGTGGTACGTGAGGATCTTGCTCAGGAGGGCATCGTCGGTCTTGAGGCTGTCGATGGTCGCGGCGGGGATCTTGGCGAAGGCGCTGTCCACAGGAGCGAAGACCGTGAACTGGCTGCCGTTAAGCGTGTCCACCAAGTTCACTTTCGGGTTCAGCTTGCCGGACACAGCGGCCGTGAGGGTCTTGAGCAGCGGGTTGTTGGAAGCAGCCACGGCTACGGGGTCTACAGCCATGCCCGCAACGGAACCTGCACCGCTCGGAACCTGGGAAGCGTAGCTTGCGCAGCCCGGGCCAACCAGGTCTTTGGTCGGATCCATCGCGGCACTTGCCGAGGCGGAGGGGCTCGCTTCCATGGTCGAAGACGAGCTGGATGCGCTGGACGAGCTAGGAGCGGCGGACGACGGTGCTGCCGTGGAACCGGAGCCGCCACAAGCAGTGAGGCCCAGCAGGGCGGAAGCGGCGAGACCGGCGATCGCAAAAGACGTGCGCTTTGTAGCAAGCATGACATTTCTCCTTCAAACGGACTGACATTCGGGGCCGGTTGATTCCGGTGTGTGAAAGGACTTCACCCTGGCGGGCTAAGTACTTATGCCAGCTATTCGGAGGTGCGGCTCGGGTGGATGGGTAGGGTTTGAAAAAATTATTGAGGGAGCCCCGCGGAGCTCATGCGGTGGGCTTCTTCCAGGAGCAACTTGCCGAGGAAGGCCTGCCGTTCAGGACGGAACCGCGGCTCGATGCCCGTGAGGGACAAAGCGCCGATTGGGCGGCCCAGTTGATCGAAGACGGCGGCCGCCATTCCCCAGCTCCCCTCGAGGACTAAACCGGGATTCACCGAGTACCCGGCCATGCGGGTCTGCTCGAGGTTCCTGCGCACCACGCACTCGGTGTGGCCCGCAGCGAAGTCCCCCGCATGTTGTTCCCAGCCGGACAGGATCATTTCCTGCTCCTTGTCCGGCATGAACGCCATGATTGCCGTACCGGCCGACGCCACGCCGAGCGGAAACCTGACGCCCTCGTGCAATACGAAGGAGCGCACGGGGAAGCTGCCCTCCTCGCGGAGGACGCACACGGTTTCGTGGCCGCGACGGATTGAGTAGAAGGCACTTTCCCCGCTCTCCTCGGCGAGGCGGCGCAGGCTGGGCCGGGCCAAGTCCTCGAACGGGAACCGCGCAGCCGCCACCGACCCCAGCAGGAAGATCTCCGGTCCCAGGATCCAGTTGCCGGTCCGTTGATCGTGGTCCAGGAGGCCTTCGGCGGCGAGTGACGCGAGCAAGCGGTGCACGGTCGGGCGCGTCAGCCCCGACTCGCGGACCAGGCCGGCGATGGACATGCCCTCCGGCTTGCGCCCCACGAGGCGCAGGAGGGCCGCGACCCGCCCCACTACCTGGGCGCCCTGGACCGGCTTGTTTTGCAACTGTCGAGCAGGCACCCCGTTCCCCTTTCCGAAGTTTTCCTCCACAATGTGGACACTTCTAAGACTAGCGTCCACACTATGCAAGTTCAGCCCTCCCGGCCAGGCGAAGCCGTTGACCCTAGGCATAACGCCACCCTAAGCTCCTTTCCCAGACGACTTGCCCAGACGACTTGCCCCGACCGCCGGTTGGGACCGTGTCCACAAAGTGGATAGCGCCGGGCAACCCTACTCAAAGACGAGGACAACGCCATGGCCAAAATCCAGCCCAGCGCCGCCATTGCACTGCAGGACGTCCTGCGCGACGGCCAGACGATCGCCGTCGGCGGCTTCGGGCTCAGCGGCATCCCCGCGGACCTGATCGACGCCGTCCGCGAGTCGGGAGTCAAGGACCTGACAGTGGTCTCCAACAACATGGGTATTGACGGGAAAGGGCTTGGCGTCCTCATCGAAGCCGGACAGGTCCGCAAGGTCGTTGCCTCATATGTGGGCGAGAACAAGCTCTTCGCGGAGCAGTACCTGTCCGGCCAGCTTGAGGTCGAGTTCGCTCCCCAGGGCACCCTCGCCGAGCGTCTCCGCGCGGGCGGCGCAGGCATCCCCGCCTTCTACACGCGGACCGGCGTCGGAACCTTGGTTGCCGAGGGCAAGCCCCTTGAAGAGTTCGACGGCGTCACGTACGTCCGCGAGCGCGCGATCGTCGCCGACATCGCACTGGTCCACGCCCACACCGCGGACACCGACGGCAACCTCATCTACCGCTATACGGCCCGGAACTTCAACCCGGTCGTCGCGACGGCCGGAACCGTGACCATCGCCGAGGCCGAAGTGATCGTTCAGCCAGGCGCGTTGGATCCCAACCACATCGTGACGCCCGGCGTCTACGTCCAGCGACTGGTCCAGGCGAGCGGCCGGCCCAAGGACATTGAGCAGCGGACAGTCCGGCCCCGCACTGAAGCCCTGGCCGTCTAAGCACCCCACCAGCGAAGGAGCACCACCATGGCATGGACCCGCGACGAAATGGCCGCCATCGCGGCCGAGGAACTCAGCGACGGCGATTACGTCAATCTCGGCATCGGCATTCCCACCCTCGTGGCCAACAACCTGCCCGACGGCGTGCGGGTTGTCCTGCAAAGTGAAAACGGCCTCTTGGGCATGGGGCCCTTTCCCTATGAAGGCGAGGAAGACGCGGACCTCATCAATGCCGGCAAGCAGACCGTCACCGTCCTGCCCGGTGGCAGCATCTTCGACTCGGCGACGTCCTTCGGGATGATCCGCGGCGGCCACGTCAAGGTTGCAATCCTCGGGGCCATGCAAGTTTCCGGCAACGGCGACCTCGCCAACTGGACCATCCCGGGAAAGATGGTCAAGGGCATGGGAGGCGCCATGGACCTGGTTGCCGGCACCCCGCGTGTCGTGGTCCTCACGGAACACAATGCCAAGGACGGCAGCGCGAAGATCGTCAAGGAATGCACCCTGCCCCTGACAGGCGTAGGGGTGGTGGACCGCATCATCAGCGACCTCGCGGTGTTCGATCTGGAAATGAACGACGACGGCGCGCGCCAGCTCACGCTGACCCGCCTCGCTCCCGGAGTCACCGTAGAGGAGCTTCGCGGAAAGACCGAGGCCGCATTCGACGTCGCGTTTGAATCCGCCCCTGCTTTGGAAGGAACACCCGCATGAGCCTGAAAGACCAGTTCGGCAAAGATGTCCTCCTCACCGGGTGGGGACACAGCAAGTTCGGCAAACTCACGGAGGAGACGCTGGAGTCCCTGGTTGTCCAGGTGTCCGCGGAGGCCATCCGGAACTCCGGCCTTGAGCCACGGGACATCGACGAGATTTACCTCGGCCAGTTCAATTCAGGCATGCAGCCGCTGGGATTCACCTCTTCCCTGGCATTGCAGCTGTCCGAGGAACTTGCCAATGTGCCCGCGACGAGAACCGAAAACGCCTGCGCCTCGGGCTCGGCAGCGTTCCAGCAGGGCGTGAAGGCCGTCTTGGCAGGCACCGCCCGCAACGTCCTGGTGATCGGGGCAGAAAAGATGACCGACGCGGGAGCCGACGTAGTTGGAGCGGCGCTCCTTGGGGCCTCCTATGAAATGGCGGGAAAGGCCTCCACCACCGGTTTCACGGGGTTGTTCGCCGAAGTGGCAAAGCACTACGAAAAGCGCTACGGCGCGGGCCTGACGGGTGCCGGTTTTGCCGGGGGCGGCCTGGGCGACATCCTGGGTTCCATCGCCGCCAAGAACCACCACAACGGCATGGACAACCCCTACGCGCAGATGCACAGGGACTTCGGAGAGGAGTTCTGCCGGACCGTTTCCGAGAAGAACCCCATGGTTGCCGAACCGCTGCGCCGCACCGACTGCTCCCCCGTGTCCGACGGCGCCGCCGCCGTCGTGCTCTCCCTCGGCCCGGCGTCGGGCGCTGCTACCGACCCCGTACGGTTGGCGGGCTTCGGCCACGCGAACGACTTCTTCCCGGCAGAGCGCCGGGATCCCACGGAGTTCGCCGCTACGCGGGTCTCCTGGGAGCGCGCGCTGGGGATGGCCGGCGTCGGCATCGACGGACTCGACTTTGCTGAAGTGCACGATTGCTTCACCATCGCCGAACTGATCATGTACGAGGCCATGGGGCTGACGCCGCGCGGTGAAGGATCCCGGGCCGTGCGGGAAGGCTGGGTCTACAAGGACGGCAAGCTGCCCATCAACGTGTCCGGCGGCCTCAAGGCCAAGGGCCACCCGGTAGGCGCCACCGGCGTGTCGCAACATGTCATCGCGTCCATGCAGCTGACGGGCACCGCGGGAGCCATGCAACTGCCCGGCGCACGCCGCGGAGCGGTCCAGAACATGGGGGGTGTAGGCATCGCGAACTACGTCTCCATTTTGGAGTCGATCTAAGGAGCCCCGGCCCTTCACCAGCTACCGCGCCGGGTCTAAACTGACCCTATGTCCGACACCGCAGGACGCAAGTTGTTTCAGCATTCAGGAACGGCTCTGATCTTCCGGGGAGCCCTGGCTCTTCTCTTGGCCTTCCTTGTTGCCTCCCTGCCGGTCGCCACGGTGTTTGCCCTCGTCTACGTGTTCGGCGTCTTCGCCATCACCGATGGACTAACCAACATGGCCCATTACTTCTACGACCCCGCTCGCCACTCCCGCTGGAGCCTGATCGGTGGCTTCATCTCCCTGGTGACCGGCCTCGTAGCCGTTTCGTGGCCCGGCATCACCGCCGCGGCACTGGGCGTCCTCATAGGAGCATGGGCCCTGATCCTCGGGGTTTCGCAAATCATCCTTGCCATGGACACCCGCGCGAACGTCCCGCGTTGGTGGTCCTGGATGGCGACGGGCATAGTCACCACCGCATTCGGGGTTTGGGTACTGCTCAATCCGGGGCTGGGCTTTTTGGGGGTCGTGGCCCTCCTCGCGGCGTATTCAGCGGTTGCCGGCATCCTCTTGATCATTTCCGGCATCAAGCTCCGCAGGCGCGCCTCCTCTTCGGTGATGCTCGCCCACTAGCCCCCGCGCGAGCAATCCACCCCAAGGGGATGCGCCAAGGCCCAAGTTCGGTAAGTTAGTGGCTGTGAAGATAGCTACCTGGAATGTGAATTCGCTCCGCGCGCGTGCCGACCGCGTCGAGGCCTGGCTGCAGCGCAGTGACTGCGATGTCCTCGCCATACAGGAGACCAAGTGCAAGGACGACAACTTCCCGTGGGAGCTCTTCGAGCGCATGGGCTACGAAGTCGCCCACTTCGGCCTGAGCCAATGGAACGGCGTGGCGATCGCCTCGCGCGTAGGACTCGACGACGTGCAGCGCACCTTTGTTGACCAGCCCGCCTTCGGGAAAGCCGGCAAGGATCCGGCCCAGGAAGCCCGGGCGATTGCCGCAACATGCGGCGGGATACGGGTGTGGAGCCTGTACGTTCCGAATGGTCGTTCCCTGGATGACGAACACATGCCGTACAAGCTCAAGTGGTTGGACACCTTGAAGGGCCATGCCGCCGCTTGGATCGCCGAGAACCCCGAAATCCAGGTGGCCCTCATGGGCGACTGGAACATCGCCCCGCTGGATGAGGACGTGTGGGACATCGATTTCTTCCGGGCGAACGCTCTCACCCACGTCAGCGAACCTGAGCGCGAAGCCTTCCGCGCGTTCGAAGCGGCTGGTTTCACCGACGTCGCCCGCGCCTACACCCCGGGCCCCGGCGTCTACACCTACTGGGACTACACGCAGCTCCGGTTCCCCAAGAAGGAGGGCATGCGTATCGACTTCGTCATGGCTTCCCCTGCCCTGGCTGCCCGCGTTACCGGGGCATCGATCGACCGCGAGGAACGCAAGGGCAAGGGCGCCTCGGACCACGCTCCCGTGATCGTGGAGCTTACGGACTGAACAACAATTGACGGAGGAGGCGGGCCCGCGATGAGCGGAAAGCTATACGGGAGTCAGGCTGGACTCCCCTTCTCTTCGGCGTTACGCGTCTACGAACCGCTCGAAGCCTTCCCGGAGGACCAGCGGATACAGCTCGTGGCGAGCGGTACCCGCAGCGGTTCGCGGGCCGCCGTCGAAAATGCAGAGCTGCTCGCGTCCCTCGGGCGGGTCACCCGAGAGGGCGGGGACCCATTCCCCACGGGCAGCACCGACCTGGTCCGCATCACGCGTGTTCCTTCCGGAGATAGGAACGACCCCGACGCCGGGCGGCTGCTTTACTGCCCCAGCCAGCTGGTCATCCGGGCGGGATTGGCAGCCAATGCCCTCATGGAAGGCATCCACGGACCGCTCGCGGACTTGCTCATCCCCGTGCACCAGCGCGACAGGCACCAGGCGCGCATCGACCGCATCAACGCCAGCCACGACGCGAAACGCGTGCATACACGGGCCTCGACATGGGGCATACCCTTCAGCTGGTTCTCGCTGTTCCAGGAGTCGGACCGCAAAGACGTCGTGGAATCCGGCGGCCGGATCCTGACCGTCAGGGTCTGGGCCTCACTGACGGATGCCTTGGACCGCGCACGCTTTGCCGTGGCCAACCTCGCCCTCGCAGCCCCGGACCTGGACATGCTGGACGACCTCACCCAGCTCACCGAATGGCTCGAATTGTTCGACGTGCAGTCAATGGTCGAGCTGGACTACGGCGCCGTAGCGGACAAGGTGTACCCTGACGAGTCACCCATGGATGTCAGGTTGGGCATCGAATGCCTTGCCGAGGGCGACATGACTGGGGCGGCCGCCGCTTACCGCAGGCTGGCTTCCCGCTGGATCCCCATCAGGCAGCTGGCCCGGGCCTCCTAGTCCCCACCGCCACCCTCGCCTCGCAAGCTCGGCCAGGGAACCCCCACGGCGTGGCCCCACCCACCGCCACCCTCGCCTCGCAAGCTCGGCCAGGGAACCCCCACGGCGTGGCCCCACCCACCGCCACCCTCGCCACCCTCGCCACCCGCTGGCTCAGTCCTTGGGGCGGGGCGGACCGGTGGTTTCGCGGACGATCAGCCGGTGGGCTGCTTTCATCGACCGCACGGAACCTGCGGCCCCGGCCAATTCGTCCAACAGCATGCGCGTGCCCAGTTGGCCTTGTTCAACAGGGTCCTGGGCCACGGTTGTCAGGCCCATTGCCTCGGAGAATTCATGGTTGTCAATGCCGATGATGGACAGTTCTTCCGGCACGCGGACGCCACGGCGCCGCGCCTGCAACATGGCACCCATGGCCATTTCATCGGAAGCACAGAAGATTGCCGTCGGTTTGCGCCCGGGTTTGCTCCAGAGCTCGTCAAAGGCTTCCTGGCCGCTGCCCACGGTGAAGTTTCCGAAAATGTCCCACTCCGAAGGCATGGAACAGCCCGCGCTCGTCATGGCGTCCGTGAAACCGTCAACGCGCAGTCGCGGCACGGTGAAGTTCAGGTCGGAATCGTCCTGGCCATGGAGCAGCGCGATCTCCCGGTGGCCGAGGTTCAACAGATGCATGGTGGCTTCCACAGACGCAGCGTAATCGTCGATGCCGATGCTGGGGCAGTCCTCCACTGGACCGCCGACAATCACCAAGGGAATTTCGATCCTTTGGAGATCGGCGATTTCCTCGGGCGTCAGGGACATGCAGAGGACAAGGAGTGCGTCGATCTGCTTGTAGACCATCGTCTTGCTGAAGAGCCGTTCCCGCGCTCCGCGCTGGCCGCCCAGGTTGAACAGCGACAGGTTGTACCCGCGAGCGTGGAGCTCGCGGTCCACGCCCTCGATCGCCTTGAAGAAGAACCAACGGTCCACATAAGGGGCCAGCACCCCGATTGTCTTCGTACGGCCCGTAGCCAATCCGGAAGCGGACGACGACGCCACATAACCGAGTTCTCCGGCGACCCGCAGGATCTTTTCCCGGGTAGCAGGAGATACCCGGGGAAGGCCGCGCACTGCGCGGGAAACGGTGGCGGTGGAAACGCCCGCGGCCTGTGCGACGTCCTCAATGCTGGCACCTGCGTGGCCGCCACGCTGCGACCGTTCACTCGTTTTTGCCACTCAAGCCCCCTCAAAGATTCCGGGCGGAAGCCGGGGGTTCCTTCCCAGACGACGGATAACCAGCGTATTCCGCATGGTTGCCCTCCGCCGATTCCGCGCTGCTTATTTCGGCTCGCTGCTCAGCTGATGCGCCTGGACGTCCGAGCGGGGAGCCGCCGGCGAAGCCGAAGCATCCCCCATAGGGCCAGCACCACTGCCAGCAGGCCCAAGGCCCAGCCCAGCGCGGGCTGGGCCGTGAGCTCCGCGGCCACTGTGATGACCAGCAGGACCAAGGCCCAAAAGGCGAGAAAACCTATGACGAGGTCGAAATCTTCCGCAGATTTCACTCGCGTGTTCTGCTCCTTGGCCGGGCCGCCGAGGGACGGCCCGGCCGAATCCGGGGTGTGCGTCATTTGACGGCGCCGGCTGTCAGGCCCGCCACGATCTTGCGCTGGAAGACCAGCACGAGGATCACAAGCGGAATCGTCACGACCGTTCCGGCGGCCATGACGGCGGTGTAAGGCTCCTGGTGGGCCTGGGCACCGGCGAAGTAGGCGATAGCCACCGTGACGGTCTTGGTCTGCTCGTTGGACAGCTGGCTCGCGATGAGGAACTCATTCCACGAAGCGATGAACGCCAGGATTGCGGTAGTGAACACGGCGGGCGCAGCAAGCGGCATGATCACCTTGCGGAATGCCTGGCCCTGCGTGCAACCATCGATTCGAGCCGATTCCTCCAGTTCCCACGGCATCTCCCGGAAGAATGACGTCAAGGTGTAGACCGTCAGGGGAAGCACAAAGGAAATGTTCGGAATGATCAGTGCCTGATATGTGCCATACCAGCCGATATTGGTGAACAGCTGGAACAGCGGCGTCACCAAGGCCACGCCCGGGAACATCGATGCCCCGAGGACAAAGCCGAGGACAAGGAATTTGAAACGGAACTCAAGCCTGGACAGGGCATAGGCCGCAAACACTCCGAAAAGGAGGGCCACTACGGTGGTTACCCCTGCCACGAGGAGCGAGTTCAGGAGGTTCCGGCCGAAGTGGTTGCCCAGGTTTTCAGAGAACACCGTGGTGAAGTTGTCCCAGGTGACGTGGGTGAAGAAAGGCGTCGAATCGAAGGTGTATCCGACGTCGCGGAACGCGGTCACGATCATCCAGTAGAACGGAAGCAAGCACCAGATGAAAATGAGCGCTGCGCTGAGGTACGTGCGCCCGCTCGCCCAGCGTTCCCGCCGTCGGGCAGCTGTCTTGGGCGCGGAGTCAATGCTCACGGCGGTCATTTTTCCTGCCCCTTGGTCTTAGGCGTGGCTGAGGCGACTGCGTTGGCTCCCAGGAAACGAACGAAGATGAACGCAACGAGGAAGATGATCAGGAAGGTGATGGTGGACAGTGCTGCCGCTGAATTGAATCCCTGGCGGATCTGTTCAACCACCAGGATCGACAACGTTGTTGTGTTGTTCGAGCCCTGGGTCATGATGGCCGGGAGGTCATACATGCGCAGCGCGTCAAGGACACGGAACAGGACAGCAACCATGAGCGCCGGCTTCACCAGCGGCAAGGTGATCTGGGTGAAACGTTGCCAGGCCGAGGCGCCGTCGACCTTCGCGGCCTCGTACACCTCTGCCGGGATGATCTGGAGTCCAGCCAAAATGAGCAAGGCCATAAACGGCGTGGTCTTCCAGACATCGGAGATGATGATCGCCCAGCGTGCCGGCCATTCACTTCCGGTCCACAGGATCGCCGTCCCAAAGAGCTTGTTGGCGATGCCGTCGAAGGCGAAGATGAAGAACCACAGCTTTGCGGTCACGGCCGTAGGAATGGCCCACGGCACCAGGACAGCAGCACGGAGGGCACTGCGGCCGCGGAAACTCCGTGCCATGATAACGGCCATCCAGAAGCCCAGGACCGTCTCGAGCACCACGGTTACCGCGGTGAAGAAGAACGTCGTTCCCACGGCGCCCCAGAACTGGGAGCCAAGGGTGCCAGGCGCACAGGCAGCCGAGCCGCATTGCTGGGCCAGCCAGTGGACAAAGTTGTCAAAGCCGGCGGGTCCGCCTTGGACGAAAAGCTTGGTCGCCGGATCAAGGCCCTGGTCCTTCTGGAAGGCCATGATGATCGCGTTGACCACGGGGTAGACGATGACTACCGCGAGCAATACCAAGGCAGGGGAAATCAACCAGAACGCCCACCGGCCTTGGGATGTCGCCGCCCGGTCCTGTCCTACTTCTTTTTGAACTTTTTTGGTTTTGGGGCCTGGTGTCTCTGGCGCCCGCTTAGGCTGCGCAAGTGTGGACATGTCCCCTCCTTCCGGAATGTGGTGGCGTGTCCCTCGGGCGGCCGTTCGCGCTACGCGACAGCCGCCCGAAGGACACTGGGGGTGTCGCTACTGACTGGCCGAGTTGATGGCCGTATCCATATCCGTCATGGCTTGGTCTACGGACTTGTCACCCTTGATGGCAGCGTAGGCGTTGTCCTGGATGGCCTTGGTGACGGCCGGGTAGAACGGCGTGACCGGGCGCGGCACGGCATTCGAGATCGAGGTCTTCAGCACCGGCAGGTACGGCAGCTGCTGGACCAGGGTGGCATCGTCGTACAACGAACCGAGCACCGGGGCGAGTGAACCCTGGGTTGCGTAGAACTTCTCAGTTTCTTCACTGGTCATGAAGGCCAGGAAGTCCTTTGCGGTTGCCTTGTGCTGGGAGTAGACGCTGATAGCGAGGTTGTGCCCACCGAGGGAGGAAGCACCAGGGCCGCTCTTGCCCGGAAGCGGGGCCATGCCGAAGGTGTCCTTCACCTTGGAGGAGCCGTCCGTCTTGGCGAGGTTGTAGACATACGGCCAGTTGCGCAGGAAGAGCAGTTTGCCGTCCTCGAAGGATTGCCGGCCTTGTTCTTCCTGGTAAGTGACGGCTTGCGTGGGGATGTTTCCGTTCTTGTAGGCGGTGACCAGGTTGTTGAGGCCAGCCTTGGCCGCCGCAGAAGTCACCGTCGATTTGCCGTCGTCTCCAACGATCGTGCCGCCGGCCGTGTTGATGGCTTCAGCCGCGTTGACCGTGAGGCCTTCGTACTTGGCGAACTGTCCCGCGTAGCAGTCAATGTTGTGGGACTTCGCGATGGAACACATGCTCATCATCTCGTCCCAGGTCTTGGGCGGCGTGGGCACCAAGTCCTTGCGGTAGAAGAGGATGCCGCCGTCGGAGGTCTGGGGCGCCGCGAAGAGGGTGTTGTTGTAGGTGGCTGTCTTGACCGTGGCAGGCAACATCTTGGACGTGTCGATGCTCATCTTGTCCTGGAGCGGCTGCAGCCAACCCTTAGCGGCAAACTCAGCCGTCCAGATGACGTCCACGTCAACCACGTCGTAGTTGGCGTTTTTGGCCTGGAAGTTCTGGACGAGGTCGTCGTGTTGCTGGTCCGCCTGGTCGGACTGCTCCTTGAAGGTGACCTTCTGGTCCGGGTGCGCCGCATTCCACTTATCGACAAGCGGGCGGACAACGTTGCTGTTGTCCTTGCCTTGCACGTAGGTGATCGGACCCCGTGCGTCGAGGTTTGCTGCGGCATCTCCGCCGCTTGAGGCAGTGCTGCCGCCCCCGCCGCCACCACAGGCGGACAGGGACATGGCTAGCACGCCGGCAACAGCAGCCGGCAAAAGGTACTTGCGTGTGTTCATGCTGGGAACTCCTCAGTGAGTGGACCAGGTTTTTCCGCAGTGCGGTTGATGTGGTGAGCCTCACATTAGTAAGCTTCCGGGTAGTAATGCAAGCGTTTACATAAAAATATGTCCCTGAGAGGAATCCAGTGCCGCACACCCCGATCCCGACCCCCGGTTCCAGCAATTCCGCGTGGTGGGCAAGCGCCGTCGTGTACCAGATCTATCCTCGCTCTTTCGCGGATGCCAACGGCGACGGGATGGGCGACCTCGCCGGGGTCACAGCGAAACTGCCCTATCTGCAAACGTTGGGCGTGGACGCCGTATGGCTCTCCCCGTTCTACAAGTCGCCGCAGGCTGATGCCGGATACGACGTAGCGGACTACCGGGCCGTCGATCCCCTCTTCGGCACCTTGGATGACTTCGACGCCATGCTGGAGAAGGCACACAGCCTCGGCATCAAGGTGATCGTAGACCTCGTGCCCAACCACACCTCTGACGAGCACGCCTGGTTCCGCGAAGCCCTTGCCGCCGGCCCCGGCTCCCCTGAACGCGAGCGCTACATGTTCCACCCGGGCAAAGACTCCAAACCAGGCTCCGGGGACGGCGCCTTGGCCCCGAATAATTGGAAATCCATCTTCGGCGGCCCGGCGTGGACGCGCCTCATGAACGACGATGGCACTCCCGGCCAGTGGTACCTGCACCTTTTCGATACGAAGCAGCCCGATCTCAACTGGGAGAACCCCGAGGTCCACGAAGAGATGCGTTCGGTACTGCGCTTCTGGCTGGACCGCGGAGTCGACGGTTTCCGGGTGGATGTTGCCCACGGCCTCGTCAAAGAAGCCGGCCTGCCCGATTGGGAAGGCGCTGCTGCCATGGTCGAGGGTGGCTTGTCCGCACCGGGCGCCCATAGCGAAGCTGTCGAGCCACACACGGCACACCCGCACTCCGCCGCAGGAGCCGAGCCCGTTGCCGGGTCCGTCGCGACCGCCGTCGAACACAAGGTCAAGCCACCGCTGGACCCGCCGTCGCCCTTCTTCGACCAGGACGGCGTCCACGAAATCTACCGTGAATGGCACAAAGTCCTGGCCGAATACGATGGCGACCGCATGCTGGTTGCCGAGGCCTGGGTCGAGCCTGCCGAACGGTTGGCCCGATACGTGCGCAAGGACGAAATGCAACAAGCTTTCAACTTCGATTTCCTCCTGGCAGGCTGGGACGCCGAACGAATGGCGGAGGCAATCGAATCTTCGCTGTACGCGGCGGGATCCGTCCAGGCTCCCTCCACTTGGGTCCTGAGCAACCACGACACCGTCCGGCACCCCAGCCGTTTCGGACTGGCCGACCCAACCACCTTCCCCAAGGGAATCGCGGCGGAGGACGAGCAGCCAGACGCCGGCCTGGGTCTGGCACGGGCACGGGCGGCTTCCATGGTCTCCTTCGCCCTGCCGGGCTCGGCCTACTTGTACCAAGGTGAAGAACTGGGCCTTCCGGAGCACACGTCCCTGCCAGCCGAAGCGCGCCAGGACCCAACCTTCTTCCGGACCAAGGGCGTGGAGCGCGGCCGGGACGGGTGCCGCGTGCCGCTGCCCTGGAAATCCGCCGAGCCCGGCTACGGATTCTCGGAAACGGCATCCGCTGGTGCCGGCGGCGCCGGTGCTGCCGGCAAAGCGCCCGCGGCGCCCTGGCTGCCTCAACCCGAAGCGTTCGGCGAGCTCGCCGCAGACATCCAAGCCGGCGTCGGGGGCTCCACCTTGGAGCTGTACCGCTCGGTCCTGGCATTTCGCAGGTCCCACCGACTGGGCTCGGGCACGTTCCAGTGGGCCGAGGAGCACGATCCCGCCAATGGCGTCCTGGCCTTCCACAACAGGGACGTGCTGGTCGTGGTCAACATGGGCACTGCGGCTCTCCCCGTCCCGGCCGGGCTCCGAGTCGAACTGTCCAGCGATGGCGGCTCTGGCGGGACGTCGATTGTCCCGAACAGCGGGGCGTACCTCGTGGCGCGGACCAGGTAGCAGGGTCATCCGTCCATCAACCGTTGGCGTCAGTTCAACGGACGCGCTCAGCCCTGCTGAACCTGGTCCGCGCGCCGGCCCCGATGTGAATCAACACGGGGGTTTTGCGTCCCACCACCATGTCCAGCGCCTCCACCAGCCGGGAGACGTCTGCCGCCAGCGTGTGCGGGGAAACGCCCTGGCGCGGCTGGACCCGGATCCGGAGGCCCGGACGCCCGTTGACCTCGTAGGTCGCCACCGTCACGCCCGCAAGATCGGTACGGTCCGCAAGGGCATGCTTCAGCGCTTGCTCCGCAAGGTTCCCACCGATGTTTACATCGCCAGGAGTCCCGGCCTCGTCGTACTCCGACACGATGAGGTTGGCCCGGCCTTTGCCCTGCTGCGACACCCAGGCCACCATCAGCACGATCAACACAACAAGTACCGCTGCTGCTGCCACCCAAAGCCAGCTTTCCTCCCGCCCTGGGATACGGGTCTGCTCAGAGAGGTACTTGGCGTGTTCCCAGAGCCCCGCGGACCACCCTTGCCACCAAGTGCCCACGGCGGGAACGGTGGCAAGCAGAACCAGGAGAATGCCGATGGCCAGCAGCTTCAAGCCAAGGATGCCGATCAGGATGCGGTTGAGGACGTGCGGAGTGCCGTTCATGCCCCGATCACCCCGGACGTAGCGATATTGACCCGGACTGAAGGCATGGGCGAAGGTGCCATCCTGTGAAGTTCATCCTCGACGGCGGCCAGGATCCGTTCCTCGTGCAACGGCACGCCCGAGGTGGGCCGGACGTTGACCACAACCAGCCTCTGCGAAACCACCACCATGACCTGTTCCTGTGTGACATTCGCTGACATCCGGGCAACCCGGGCGAGTGCGGAAGCGATGACTTCGTCATCCACCACTACTCCGGCGCGTGGATCCTCGATCAAATGACGGGACTTTCTGCCCGGCAGGACTGCGTTCAAGAAGAACATCAGGCCCACCATCGCCACGACGCCGCCGAGTGCACCGAGCAGAAGAGGGGAAATCCCCGCGGGCAGCGCCGTAAGCCGTTCGGCAGCAGTTTGCGGGTCAATGAGCCACGGTGGTTGGCCGATGGCGCGCAAGGCGGATTCGAGGAGGGCATAAACGCAGGCCGCGATCACAAGAGCAGCGGCCAGCCCGGCCATTCCCGCCCGGGAGGAACGGGTTTCGCGCCTGAGGATGCGCTGGAGCCCGGCGTCGCGCCGGTCGTCGGAGGTGCCCGGTGTTTGAACGCCGGGGGTGTCGCCCTCGGCAGTGGCCGGATGCGCAGTGTGCGCGTGCTCAGGGTCCGGATGCGCAGTGGCCGAGTGATTGCGCCGGGCGTGCGGGGTCTGGGCATGGCTCATCGTACGCGGGCTCCTTCGCTGATGCGTGCGCCGCTGATCCGGATGTCCACGCGGCTCAGGGTGGAACCGCTGAGCTGGGTGACACGCTCAAGAATGGCCGTCTTGGCAGCGACTGCCCGGTCCCAAACCGTACCGCCGAATCCCTCTACCCTCGAGGGATCCCTGAGGACCTCCGTGAGCGAGGGAACCCGGATCGGGGCGGCAATCGAGAGTGCGAGGAGGCCGGCGTCGTCCGACCACTCGGCGCGAACATCCTGCGCCGAGATACCAAGCGCTTCCGCAGCGGCCGCCCGGGCCAAGGTGGTGAGGGCCTGGGTGCTGATTCGGTTGTGGCCAGCCAGGGAAACGGCGGGCTGCACAGCCCCAGCCGTGGAACTCATGACGATGAGCGGCGGCCGGTGAGCGCATCCAGCACGCTGCGCAGGTCAAGCTTTCCGTCCGCCGCGCGGCCCAGAAGTGCACCGATGCCCATGAAGAGAAGGGCGATGACAAAACCCCACAGCCCGAATTGGAAGGCCATGAACGCCACGAAGGCGCCGATCCCGATTCCGACAACGGTCAAGTTCACTGGAGTGGCTCCCTTTCCGATAATGCGCCCTTTGTTCCGGCCTTGACGGGCGGGGCAACGTAGACATCGTTGATCTCAACGTTGACCTCAATGACCTCAAGGCCCACCAACGATTCGACCGCCCGGTAGACGGCCGCGCGGACCTGGTTGGCGACATCATGCAAGGGGAACCCATAAATGGCCACAAGATTGAGGTCCACTGCTACTTGGGTTTCTCCGACCTCGGCGCGGACACCGGCGGCGTGGTCTTGGCTGCCGACGGCATCGCGGATGGCTCCCAAGGCGCGTGACGGAGCCGATCCAAGGGAATAGACGCCCGGAACTGCCCTGGCCGCGATACCCGCAACCTTGGCGACGGCCGAATCCGCGATCACCGTGCGGCCACTTCCTGCCACGGTTTGCCGGTCCTCGGATACCGGAGCCCCAACGGCTTCCGGTTCAGGCGCGGTGTAGCTTTCCTGCTGGTCCATTTAGCCCTCCCCTTCTCTTGGGTACCACCCTAGCGCTTGGCTAAGGCAAGGCGGAGACGTCGCACCCCTCGCTGTGAGATTCTGCTGGATCATTCCGCCCGCGTACGTTTCCAGTCGCGTGATTCCAAGGGTACGGGGTTTGTCCATTCGAATGATCGAGCAGAATCTCTCGCGTACTTGCAAAATTTGGCGCACGTCGACCGAAATGTCCGCCCTTTTAGGCATAAACGGAATAGTCCCAGGCTTTTCCTGCAGGTTAAAAGAAGAAAAGCGCCGGTTCCGAAGAACTGGCGCTTCCCAGTGGTGGCTCCGACCGGCGTCGATCCGGTGACCTTTCGATTTTCAGTCGAACGCTCTACCAACTGAGCTACAGAGCCTTAGGTGACAATGTCACCATGATTGCCGGAATTTCCTTCCGGCAATCAGAGCGACCCTGACGGGACTTGAACCCGCGACCTCCGCCGTGACAGGGCGGCGCGCTAACCAACTGCGCTACAGGGCCTTGCTTGTTTGCAGCATCTCTACCGCTTTTTTCAAGGCTTCCAGCCTACCAGACTTTTCAATCCGGCTTGACCAGTTCCTTGCGTACCCCCAACGGGATTCGAACCCGTGCCGCCGCCGTGAAAGGGCGGTGTCCTAGGCCGCTAGACGATGGGGGCCTGGAACAATCCGAATTCGCGACGGCAGGCAACACCACGCGGTTTCCCCGCTTGATTCCTGCTTCTCGCTCGTCCGAACTGGACTCTAAAACTTTAGAGCATAGTCGGGGATATTCCCAAATCGCCCACCGCGGAACGCAAACGGGCCTCAAAGCTCCTTTCAAGCCGCCCTTCAAAACTTCTGCGCCCGAGTTGGCGGTTTCTTGTTGGAAGACGTCCGAATTCCGCCAGTCCTTCCAGTTCGTCCCGGGCTAGATTGGCATCATGGCCACAAGCACCCCAACCTCTCCGGCGACCACCACGTCCCGGACCATCAGTAAGCTCGGCGTCGCCGCCGTCATCGTCACCGTAGTCCTTTGGGCGTCGGCCTTCGTAGGCATCCGGGCCGTAGGGCCCAGCTTCTCCCCCGGCTCCTTGACGCTAGGACGGCTGGTGGTTGCCGCCGTCGCACTCGGCATTGTCGCCCTGCCCAGGCTCAAGCGCTGGCCGCAAGGGCGCGAGTGGCTGCCCATCCTGGCCTACGGTGTCATGTGGTTCGCGGGTTACAACCTCGCCCTGAACGCCGCCGAGCATATGCTCGACGCCGGAACCAGCGCCATGCTCATCAACGTCTCGCCGATACTGATCGCCGTCCTCGCCGGCGTCATCCTGAAAGAAGGCTTTCCGCGTTGGCTGATCATCGGCAGCCTGGTTGCGTTCGGCGGCGTTGCACTGATCGCGCTCGGCTCGGGACAGCGCTCGACGGCGGATGTCGCCGGAGTGCTGTTGTGCCTTCTTGCCGCCGTGCTCGCCGCGGTGAGCGTGATTGTCCAGAAGCCCGCTCTGCGCAAGTTCTCCGCTGCACAGGCCACCTGGTTTGGCATCATGGTGGGCGCCGTGTGCTGCGTGCCCTGGGCCGGCCAACTGGTGGCCGAAGTGCAGGCTGCGCCCCTTCCGGCCACCCTCGGACTGATATACCTCGGGATCTTCCCGACAGCCATCGCTTTCACGACGTGGGCCTATGCACTGTCCCTTATCGAGGCCGGGAAACTTGCTGCCACGACGTACCTGGTTCCGGGCGCCACGATCCTGATTTCCTGGGCGGTCCTCAAGGAGATCCCAACCATCTGGGGACTGGTAGGCGGCGTCATATGCCTCGCGGGCGTCGGGTTGACCCGGCGTCGGTCCCGCTAGGACCACCTGCCAGCAAGGCGCCACCCTCCGCCGTCGCTACCTCGCCATCCCGGCGAGCAGCTCGCGGTGCGTGGGCGGGTTTGCTCCCTGGCGCCCCACGGTAATGGACGCGGCCATGGAGGCGGTCTGTCCGATGCGTTCCAGAACCGTGGGCGCGAGTCCTTGGCTACCGCGCAGCAGCAGTCCGAGGATCAGCGCCGACATGTAGGAATCGCCGGCGCCGATGGTGTCCGCCACCACCGAGGGCACCGCCGGAACCGTCAGTTCGGTGTGCGGCGTCGCCATGAGGGAACCCTCGGCGCCTCGCGTGACCACGGCCAGGCCTGCACCGAGGCCCAAGATGTGCCGGGCAGATTCTTCCAAGGACTTTCCGGGGTAGAGCCAGAACGCGTCGTCGTCGCTGAGCTTCACCACGCTGGTCAGCGGTACGAGCTCCTCGAAAATACGTCGGGCCTCGCCGTGGCTGCCCAGGAGGTCCGTGCGGATATTGGGGTCGTACGTGACGATGCACCCGCCTTGCGCCTGCTCCATGAGGGCCCTGACGACGGCGGCGCCGGGTTCGAGGAACGTGGCGATCGAGCCTGTGTGGAGCACCTTCGGAGCGTACGGGAGTGCGGCGGGAGCGAGCTTCCACTCGATGTCGAAGGTGTACTCGGCCGAACCGTCCGCGGCGATTTCCGCCGTCGCCGTCGCAGTTTTCGCCAGCGATTGCGATCCCGGCAGGACGACCACGCCGGCGCTTGCCAGGTGCGCCGCGATCGACTCACCCCGGGAATCACGCCCGACGGCGGTCAGCAGCCCGGCCTTCACATCGAGCCGCCCGAGGCCGTAGGCGACGTTCGCAGGCGAGCCGCCGGGGTATTCGGTCTGCCCCTCGGGCGAGTCGACGATGTCGATGAGCGCTTCGCCGACCACGACGACGTCGAGCGGCTCGGACGCAAGGTGCGAGTGGTTCATGCGTTTCCTGTTCCTTGGTTGGGGATTCTCAGTGGCTGCTGGTGACTTTAAGTGGCGCCGCCACGGAATGGCGTTCGACGAGGGGACATTCAAAGTATTCGGTATTGCCGCCGTCGCGTTCCCCGCCGGCCAGCAGGACTTCGATGGCGCGCCGGCCCATCTCCAGGAAAGGCAGCTCAAGCGTGGTCAATCCGGGCCGCAAGTGCGGGGCGAGCGTTTCCTGGTTGTCGAAACCCACCAGGGACACATCGTGCGGGATGGACAGCCCGAGCTGGGCCAGGGCTTGGTAGGTACCCCACGCGGTACGGTCGTTGGCGCAGAAGATGGCCGTGGGTGGCTGCGGATCGGACATGAGTGCGAGGGCGTTGTCGAAACCACCCGATTCATGCCCGTCGCCTATCCGGTGGAGTCCGGGTTCGGGGTGGACGCCAGCCTCCTCGAGCGCCCGGAGATAGCCCGCATAGCGCCCGGAGGCGGCCGGAAGCCCGCTATCCACCGCGCCGATGTTGATCATTGCGATGCGCCGATGACCCGCGTCCAGCATCCGCTTGGTGGCGGTATACCCGCCCAGCTCCTCCTCGGGAGCGATGCTCGGAAAGCGTCCGGAACCGTCTCGTGAATTGAGGACGACGGCGGGCACCTCCGCCAGGACATCCGGCACCTCAAGCACCCGGTGGTACATGGCGGCGTAGACCACTCCGGCCACCTTGTAGGACAGCATTGTCTCCAGCGAAGCTGCCTCGAGGGCCTTGTCACCGCCCGTGTTGACGGTCAGGAGGAGCAGCCCGGCCTCCCAAGCCCTTGATTGGGCGCCTTCGATGATCTTGCCGGCGAAAGGCGCGGTAGCCACGAAATCGCCGACGAAGCCGATCATCCCGGCGACGCCGTCCCGGAGCACTTTGGCGTGGGCGTTGGTCCGATAGCCCAATTCGTGGGCGGCATCATGGACCCTGCGCCGGGTTTCCTCCGAGAACCTGGTTCCGGCGGCGCCGTTGAGCACCAAGGAAACCGTCGCTTGGGAAACACCCGCAGCGGCAGCGACGTCGTTCATCGTCGTGCCGGAGCTGCGGCCGAATCGGGTCATGGGCTGGCCTGTCTGCTGAGAGTCCTGGGTGCCTGTCACAGGATCCGCACGACCGGCTGGGCTTAACCTGGAGCTGGTTATACGAATTACCAGCCCGGAAAACTGTAGCTGTCATCACATCCGGCGTCAACGACCGGGCCGCGGACTAGAGTCGGAGCATGCCCGCGAACCTACCTCCCGGCCTCCCTATTGTTCCCGGCGGAGATGCCCCTGGCGGCCCGCGCAGTTCCTCCCGCCTCCCTGGCACTGCGGCCGGCACTGGCACTGCGGCCGGCGTCGGGGCGGGTTCCGGCGTCGGAGCGGGATCCGGGGCGGCGCAGTTCGGTACCGCTCCGTTCGAGATGTCGCCGGAAGATTTCGAGGCGGCCGTCAGCGATGCTTTGCTCCTCATCCCGGACAAGGCGGCCCGGGCCATGGACAACGTGGCCATATTCATCGAGGACGACTACACCCCGCAGCCTGGAGACGCCCCGGACACGGTACTTCTGGGCCTGTACGAGGGCGTGCCGTTGACGGAACGGGACTCTTGGTGGGACGCCGGCTCCCTCCCTGACCGGATTACCATTTTCCGGCAGCCGATCCTGGATATCTGCGAGTCCCGCCAGGAAGTAATCGATGAGGTGGCCATTACCGTGATCCACGAGATCGCCCACCACTTCGGCATCGGCGACGACCGCTTGCACGAGCTCGGCTGGGGATAGCCTTGTAGGCATGGGGCACGATCACGACCACTCGCACGGCGTCACCGCAACCGGTAAGCATCGCAAACGGCTGGTCGCCGTCCTGGCCATCACCCTCGGAGTGGTCCTCGTCCAAGTGGCGGGTGCCGTCGTCTCCGGTTCCCTGGCGCTGCTTGCCGACGCAGGCCACATGCTCTCCGATGCCGCGGGTGTCTTCATCGCGCTCCTCGCTGCCTGGATAGCCACCCGGCCAGCGAGCGATCAACGCACCTACGGATACCAGCGTGCGGAGGTCCTTGCTGCGCTGGCCAACGCCCTCCTCCTGATCGTGATCTCGGTGCTGATCTTCGTCGAGGCGCTCCGCCGTTTCGGGGAGGCCCCCGAAATCCGCACCGACGTCATGCTCTTTGCCGCCATTCTGGGCGCCGTAGCCAACCTGGTTTCGCTCCTCATCCTGCGCGGGGCGCAGAAGGAAAGCCTGAACGTCCGGGGCGCCTACCTTGAAGTCCTCGGCGATCTCTTGGGTTCGTTCGCCGTCGTCGTGGCTGCGATCGTCATCATGGTCACGGGTTTCCGGGCGGCAGACCCCATCGCCTCCATGCTGATCTCCCTCATGATCCTGCCCCGGGCCTGGCACCTGCTGCGCGATGTGGTCGATGTCCTGCTGGAGGCCACGCCCAAGGGCGTCGAAGTCAAGATGATCCGCGAGCACATCCTCGCTGTTGAGGGCGTGGTGTCCGTCCACGACATCCACATCTGGACCATTACCTCCGGCGTTCCCGTCTTCTCGGCCCACGTGGTGGTTGAGGACCGGATCCTGGACGCCACCGGCGCCGACCGGCTCCTGGACCAGCTTGGTTCCTGCCTCGGCTCACATTTCGACACCGATCACTGCACCTTCCAACTGGAACCGGCCAGCCACTCGGCCCACGAATCCCACCAGCACGCGTAGGTACGCGTGCCCCGAAACCTGGGTGCGGGCCGGGAGCGGCGTGTCCGAACTCAGCTCCCGGCCCACACCCGCGGTCTCAGCTAGGTAGCCACCGTCCCCGCGGCGCCGTCCACCGTGAGCGTGTGGCCTGAAGCGATCCGTGACGTGGCATCCGGGACGCCTACGACTGCGGGAATCCCGTACTCGCGGGCCACGACGGCGCCATGTGAGTTGGGGCCGCCCATTTCCATCACGAGTCCTCCGGCGGTGAGGAAGAGGGGCGTCCAGCCGGGATCAGTGGAGGGCGCCACCAGGATTTCGCCGGGTTCCAGATGCGCGCCCACGGGGTCCATGATCACCCTGGCCGCTGCGGTCACCGTTCCCGCCGAAGCCGGGGTGCCCAGCAGCATGCTGTCCGAAAGTGCGCCGCCCGACGCCGGGCCGCCATTCCCGCGTCGCAGGAGGCCAGCTGGCAACGCTTCCGGCTCGGTGCCGTCGGAGAGCAGCACGCGTGGAACGTGCCGGCGCTTGAGTTCAAGGCCGTAGGCCTCGCGCCGATGCGCCACCGTCTCGTGGAGATCCTTGCCGTCCAGGCCGCGGCGGGCGTCGTTGAAATCCAAGAAAAAGACGTCGTCGGGGTTTTCTATGATTCCCGCGGCCGCCAAGGCCTCCCCTACTTCCGAAAGCCGGGCGCGAACCGCGGCGAAGCCAAGCACGAGGTGGTACTTGGGCAGTTCACGGAGTCCGGCAAACATGCGTGTCCGTCGAAGCGCCATCTTCACGATCCTGGCGTGGAGCGGACTCTTTGCCCGCGCACGGGCCACCAGCACGGCGACTTGTTCCTCGGCGTCGCGGGCTGCTTTTTCGAACTGTTTGTCCGGCGCCAGGCCGGGATCGTCGAGGCGGAGGTAATTGACCAGGACTCCGATGATGTGGGTGGGGTCGTCGGACCAGCGGGGCATGCCCAGGTCGATTTCCGCGATGGCCCGGTGCCCGTACTCGCCCAGGAACGAGGCCAATCCCGCCTGCGCAACTGCGGGCAGGCCGCCGTCGCGGTAGCTCTCCGCGAGCGCAGCGGGCTGGCCTCCGGCAAAGGCGTCGGCGGACGCTGGATCGTCGCGGATGCTGCTCGAGAGCCGCCACAATTCAAGATCCATCTCGGTGGTGACGTTGTTGGGCAGGCCGCGGATGACGGTTTGGAGTTCGCCCCAGCTGGCCTGTTCGCCAAGTAGCTTCCGGACCAGCCCGATCATCGCGAAGCCGAGCGCTACCGGAGGCAGGATATTGGGCAGGATGGGGAACAATACCTCCCGAAGTATCCGCTCTGCGTGGTCCAGCCTCTCACCGGGAGTGGCATCGGGAGGGATGTCATGCATGGCCTTCAGGTTCCCGCCCAGCCGCCCCACCTTGTCGAGCGCAACTTCCGGCCGGAAGAGCGCGCGCAACAGGGCCTCTGGAAGATGGAAGCGGAGCAGGATCGGGGCAACGTGCCTCAGCAGTTTGAAGGGCGTCTTGCTCGTGACGGCGAAACGCGGATCCTCGAACAGGGCGCGCATGATGGCCGCCGAGCGTGCTTCCATGACGTCGAAAATCCTGGGCACGATGGCCCGTCCGGCCTTGCTCCGGAACACCGAGGTGAGGTCAAAATAGATCCGTTGCCCCGCCTCGTAGTAGGGCGAAGGGCCGTCCCGCGGTTCGGGAACCCGGAATCCAGCCGCGCCAGCCACCGAGGACCCCAAGAGCCTGATGGCCGCCCGGCCCATGGGAGTCAGGGGGCGGGTAAGGCCTTGCGCAAGGCTGAAGCAAAGGTACGCGTGGGGACCGGGGACAACGGGCTGCCGGGTCATTTGCGGGTAGAGCGTAGTGATGGGCCGGGCTTGGGTGAGCCATAGTTTGCCATCGCCGCCGGCGGCCCATTCGATGTCCTGCGGAGCTTCGTAGTGCTCCTCGACGCGCCGGCCGAGGATAACGAGCGCCCTGATCTGGGAATCGGCAAGGCAGGCATCCCCCGCTGCTCCCTCTTCTGCCTGCCCCCCAGCGTTGAGCCGTTCGGTGCCACCGCCAGGAACGGAGCGAATTACCAGCTTCCGATCGCCGATCCTGCGTTCCGTGATCCTGCCGGTGAGGGAATCCACCACAAAGTGGTCCGGATTCACCGCACCCGAGACCACCGCTTCACCGAGCCCGGGGTTGGCGTCGATGACCGCCTCGCGGCGCCGCCCGGTCACGGGATTCGCGGTGAACAACACTCCTGCGGCCTCAGCCTCCACCATTCGTTGGACGACGACGGCGAGCGTCACCGTTCGGTGGTCAATCCCGTTGCTTGCCCGGTAGCTGACCGCGCGGTCCGTCCACAGGGAAGCCCAGCACTTCCGGACGGCTTGCAGCACCGCGTCGGCTCCGACGACGTTCAAGAAGGTGTCCTGCTGTCCGGCGAAGCTCGCAAAGGGCAGGTCCTCGGCGGTGGCAGAGGACCTGACGGCCACCGCCGATTCAAAGCCAAGCGCGGAGTAGGCCGAGCGAACGGCGTCTTCGACGTCTGCGGGAATGCCGGCGTCGAGCACCGCTGCCCTGGCGCGGGCGGCGAGGGCAGCGAGCGCTTCAAGGTGTTCCGGTGCCACGGCGTCCAGGGCCCGGAGAATGTCCGGGAATGCCGCAAAATCAGGGCCGCGGCCGGGGAAGTCCAGGCTCTCGCCGGCGGACCCGTGGCTTGCATCGGTTTGAAGCGCGCGCCGGTAAGCCTCGGTTGTCAGGCAAAACCCGGGCGGAACCGGAAGTCCGGCCCAGATCAGCTCCCCGAGATTGGCCGCCTTTCCGCCGACTTCTGGAAGCATGCTTGCCCGGATCCGGCGCAGCTCCACGACGAAGCGCGATGCTTCCCCGGGCTGTGCGTGCTCCACCACTGCCGTCCGCCTGCGTCCAACGGTCCTGGGGTTTGCGCCTTACGCAGCCAGCATGGGTCCGAAGTTGGGGCGGTCCGCCAGCCTGGGATCCTCGCGGTCGGGAACAACCAGCACCGGCCCTTTGGCATGGTGCAGGACTCCGTCCGAAGTCGATCCGAGGAGCATACCTGCGAAGCCTCCCCGCCCGCGCGTGCCCAGCACGACGAGTTCGACCCGGCGGCTCGCTTCCACAAGCACTTCCACGGGCGAACCATCAAGGAGTTGTGTTTCCGCCTGTAGCGTGGGGAAGTGGCTCTTGAGCCAGGCCAGGCCTGCGTCCAGCTGAACCCTGATGTCGTTGAAGAGTGCATCCCGGTCCAGGGGCGCCGGGACCCACGCCAGGGAGCCGCTGTACTCGGGGACGGCGCAGATGACGCGTAGTTTCGCCCCCATTCGCTGGGCCTGCTCCGCGGCTTCCAGGACGGCGACGCGGGCTTGTTCCGAGCCGTCCACACCGACTGCCACCACGTTCTCGATCACGTGGGGGCCGCTCTTCGCACGCTCGGCCTTGATGTGTTTGTCCTCCGTTGTCTCACCCAATCGGTCCGCGCAGAAGAGCGGGACTGTCACCGTGGGGCACTTGGAGTGCGCCGGCAGGGCACTGCTCACGGAACCCAGGAGCCTGCCCACAAAGCCGCCGCGTCCCCGGGTACCGAAGACCAAGAGCTCGGCCGTTTCGGACAAATCAAGCAGCACCCCGGAGGCATCTCCGTTCTCCACCGAGCCATCGACGTCGATGGCGTAGCCGGAGACCTTCTCAATGGCCTGTTTGACGATCGCCTCGGCGCCGTCCCGGATAACGGAGTCATCCACTGTTGCATAGCCGCCGTCCAGGCCGGAAGCCGCGAAGATCGGCACGGAGTAGGCAGTGACTACATGCAGGGGAAGCTGCCTGCGTTCGGCCTCGCGCGCTGCCCAAATGAGGGCGCATTGGCCGTGTTCGCTGCCGTCAACGCCAACCACAATTCCACCGGGGGCAATAGAGGGCTCCTCTCCGTTGCCTTCGGTCTCTGCTCGATGGCTCTCAGAGTGTTTGCCGTGCTGGTCCATGGGGCCTGCCTCCTCGCACTGCTGGCTGATATTGCGGCTATTCTGCCAGAGCCCGCGCCCACAACGTGTTTCTCGCTTGACTACCGTGAGTTGCGGCCTCCAATGCTCACTATTCTCGTTTGCAACGGCCGAATCAAGCGGGAAGAAGCGTATGTGGAAACCCGCCAGGTGCGTGGAAATACGCCGGATCATGGCGTGAAAAAGGCAGCGGTAGACATGCCGACGACGGGGCTATCCACCACGCGATTTCTTCTGTAATGTTCGAGGCACTGATGACCGGGGATAGTGTTTTTCAGCACATCAACGGCCATCATTCGCGACCGCTTGGGGACCCGGACGCCACACCGGTGTTGCCTTCGGCGACGCATCTTCAAAGAGGAGCCAAGCTGTGTCAACCATGCCTGCTGCGAGTACGGAACGCACCACCGCCGTGGTCATCGGTGCCGGCATGCCCGGCCTGGCCGTGGCCAGCGAACTCAGCCGCTACGGAGTGGATGCAATCGTGGTGGACGGAATGTATGTTCCCGGACCTTCGCAGCTGCCCAACACCGGCATCCTGCAGCGCTGTGACGCCGCCGACGCCGCATGCCTGAAGGAACGCAGCGAAATCCTGAGGCACCTGCGCAACTATGCAGCCAGTCACGGCTTAGATGTGCGGAGCTCCACGCAGGCCGTCCGCCTCGATCGCCTGGACGAAGGCGCCGCGGGGACCGCGATTTCCGGCACTGTAGTTTCGGGCTCTGTAGTTTCCGGCGCCGAGCTTGCCGGCCCGGATCTGGCAACATCGGACGTGGCAGCATCGGGCGCGGCAGCATCGGGCGTGGCTTCCTTCCAATGGGCCGTGCACACCGCCAACGGAGTGCTTTTGGCTGACCACGTGGTTGTCACCCGCTGCGGACAGAGCCAGTTGCGGCGGATGCTTGCAGAACTCGGTATCGCGATCGGACAGAACCTCGTCGCCGCCATGCGCGCAATAGGAATGTACCTGGTCGGCGTCGGCGAACTTGCCACTCCCACGCCAAAGGAAGTCCTGCGCCAAGCCAAGGTCGTCGGCCAGGCGATTTCCGCCAAAGTCCACCCGGACAGCGTCCACGGGGCCCCCACGGGCACCTTTGCGGTGATTCCTGCCCTGGCCTAGTTTCCGGGCCCTTCCTTCCTGACCCTCTTTGGATTCCCGGAACCCGCGACACGCCGGCAGCCGAGGGGCGTCGCCGAAAGCTCAAGCTCAAACAGGGTCAGGAAGGCGCGATCTCCTCGTCATCACCGGCATCGTCAGACTCGGAGTCACCACCCGCCAGCCGGCGCCGGGCGGTGATGCCCAGGAACACCAACAGGCCCACGGCCACCGCCGCGAAGACCACAATGCTCCAGGGGAAGGGCTGGGATGCATCGGGCACCTTCTCGGGTGTGGTCGTCGAACCCGGCGCGGCAGTGCCGGCGGTAGGCACCTCCGCCGACGGTGCGGTGCCCGCGGAGCCGCTGCCCGCCGTCGTACTTCCTGCTTTGGCGGTGAACGTGAAGGTGCCTTCGATGGGGTGTGAATCAGAGCTGACAACGCGCCAGATGACCGTGAATCCGCCGGCGGGCGCGCCGGGCCGCAGCTTCTGCGACACCACCGAGTCGACGATCTCGATGGAACCATCCGCCCAGTTCACGCCTGAGGCGTCCTTCACCTGGATCTGCGAGCCGAGCAGCAGGGGCCGGTTATTGAACGTGATGGACACAGAGTCCGGGACGCTGGCCACCGTTGAGCCGTTGGCCGGCGAGGTTGACTCGGCGACGTCGTGCGCGAAAGCGGGAGCCGCCGAGAACAGCGCGGCAGAGAAAAGGACCGCGGTGAAAGCGACGACGACGGCCAGCAGCTGGCGGATAGGGCGCATGAGTTGGTAACTCCCTTGATGTTGGATTCCTTACAGACTAGGCGAATTCGCGGGAGCGCCTAAGCCTTGGGCATAGGATTTGAGAGCACACTTCCCCGATCCCCGGAGACCCCCATGCTCAAACAGGGCTCAGCCATCGACCGCTACTTCAAGATCTCGGAGCGTGGATCCACCTACTCGCGAGAAATCCGAGGCGGTTTCGCCACCTTCTTTGCCATGAGCTACATCGTGGTCCTCAACCCCTTGATCCTTTCGGGATCGGACTCGAGTGGCGCGTCCCTGGGCTTCGCCGCCGTCGCCGCCACCACCGCATTCGTGGCCGGCATCATGACGATCCTCATGGGGGCCTGGGCCAAGCACCCCTTCGCCATAGCCACCGGCTTGGGCGTCAACGCCTTCGTGGCAGTCACGATCGCTTCGCACCCCGGCCTGACATGGCCGGACATGATGGGCCTCGTGATGCTCTCGGGCCTGACCATGCTGATCCTTGTGCTCACCGGTTTCCGGACCGCGGTCTTCAAAGCCGTGCCCGAGGCACTGAAGACCGCGATCGTGGTTGGCATCGGCCTGTTTATCGCCCTGATCGGCCTGGTCAATGCCGGCTTCGTGCGCCGTATCCCGGACGCTGCCGGCACCACGGTCCCCGTGGGCCTCGGCGTCGACGGGAAGCTGCTTGGCTGGCCCACCCTGGTGTTCGTCGTGGGCCTTGTCCTGACGATTGCCCTTGTGGTCCGCAAGGTACGCGGCGCCATCCTGATCGGGATCATTGTTTCCACGGCCTTCGCGGCCATCCTTGAATTCACCCTGCGCATCGGGCCGAGTTTCGACGGCAAGACCTACAACCCCCGCGGCTGGTCGCTTGTTGCGCCCAAGTTCACCGAGTGGGCCGCGCCGGACTTGTCCCTCATCGGCAAAGCAAACCCCTTCGGCGCGTTCCAGCATCTTGGCATTATCGGCGCCACTCTGCTGGCGTTCGTGATCCTGCTCAGCATCTTCTTCGACGCCATGGGCACCATGGTGGGCCTGGCCAGGGAAGCCGGCAACATCGACAAACACGGAAACATCCCCAACGTGGACCGTGTCCTGCAAGTTGACGCGCTCGGCGCGATCATCGGCGGCGGCTCGTCCGTGTCCTCCAACCAGATCTTCGTGGAATCCGGTGCCGGCATCGGCGAAGGTGCCCGCACCGGCCTGGCGTCGATCGTGACCGGCTTGCTGTTCCTGGTGGCCATGTTCTTCACCCCGCTGATCAACCTGGTCCCGTTCGAGGCCGTCGCTCCCGCTCTGGTGGTGGTGGGCTTCATGATGGTGTCCCAGGTGGGCAAGATCCACTGGCAGGACTGGGGCGTCGGCATTCCCGCGTTCCTGACCATGATCCTCATGCCGTTTACCTACTCGATCGCGAACGGCCTGGGCGCCGGATTCATCTCCTTCGCACTCATCCGTACCTTCCAGGGCCGGGCACGCGAAGTCCATCCGCTCATGTGGGCGGTGGCTGCGGCATTCCTGCTCTTCTTCGGGATCGGCCCCGTCGAGGAAATGCTGGGCGTCAAATAGGCCTTTCCGGAATACCGGACAGCCTCCGAGTGCAAACCGTGTTTTTCGGTGCCACCATGCGCTGAGCTTGAATCATGGAGATTTCCCCCGCTTTTGCCGATGTCCGCCCGACGCCGTGGAGCGGCCGCTACGACGGCGACGGCAATGAGCACCGCCGCTGGTGGCAGGCCGTGGCGCCGCACACTCCCGATGTCGCCGCCCCAGCCGGCACGGGAGCGGGCCCCCGGCCTGCCGTCGTCGTGGGCTTCCGCAGCGACGAAGGCGTACGGCGCAACCAAGGCCGGATGGGTGCGGCGGCCGCGCCGGAGGCTATCCGCCAAGCCCTGGGTCCGCTGGCATTCCATCTGGACCGGGATGTGTCCGACGCCGGCGACATCGTGGTGGAGGACGGCTCGCTGGAGGCGGGCCAGGAGCGCGCGGGACGCCTGGTTTCGGAATTGCTCGACGCCGGCAACCTCACCGTGCTCCTCGGCGGCGGGCACGAAACTGCCTTCGCCAGCTACCTGGGCGTGGCCGGCTCGCAGGCTGTGGCAAGCGGCAAGCGTCTTGGAGTCCTGAACCTGGATGCGCATTTCGATCTCCGGGACGAGCCGGCGCCAAGCTCGGGCACGCCGTTCCTGCAGATGGCCCGAGCGGAAGCCGCGGAGGGCCGCGAACTGAACTACGCCGTCGTCGGGATCTCCGAGCCGAACAACACGCGCACCCTGTTCGACACGGCGGACCGCTTGGGCGTGAAGTACCTGTTGGATGAGGACTGCTCTGCGGAGGCCGTGCAGGATTTCGTGGCGCGGTTCCTCGACACCGTGGATGTCCTCTACCTGACGATTGACCTGGACGTGCTGCCGGCGTCGGTTGCCCCAGGGGTGAGCGCCCCTGCGGCCTATGGCGTGCCGCTGCCGGTCATCAGCGCGGTGTGCAAGCAGCTTGGCGCAAGCGGAAAACTCCTGCACTTGGATGTCGCTGAGCTCAACCCCGAGTTCGATATCGACTCGCGGACCGCAAAGGTGGCCGCTCGCTTGGTGAACACGTTGCTCGCCCAGGTGTGAAGTTCAGGCGCGCCATGCCCCGCCGGTGATGCAGATCCCAGAATGACGGACATCCCATGACACTTTGTTATCTTTTATCCAGGAATTGCCGCTTCCCCCCTCGCGGCATCCTGCAGAAGGAGGCCCCCAATGAGTACTGCCACGATTGAAAACAACGAGATCCATTTGTCCTTTGCGTCCGTCGACGAAGTCCACGCAGGACTCGACGAAGCCGTCAGCACGCTCATCGAAGCCGCTGCCACAAACGGCCGCTGCGGGATCCTCGTGACCCGCCGGAACCCCGGAAGCTACACGGTTGCCTTGGACGAGTCGGTCCCGTTCGGCCAGACCCTCGAGGTCCTCGCCGCCTAGGAGACCTAGTAAACGGAGGTGCCCAGTAACAGGCACCACGAAAAAACCGGGGCCTGTTTCCCAGACCACGCCAAGAAGGTGCGGAATGGGGAACAAGCCCCGGTTTTTTAAACCATCACTACACCCGGCGCAACTCCACGCCGTCGGACTTCGTGAAAAGCTGCTTGGCGGCTTCCTCGACGCCAGGTCCTGCGGGTTCAAGCCACACAACGTTGCCGCTGCCCGAGACTTCCTGCACCTCCCCGGCCGCGACCACATGTGCGTGCCTTACGACTTCGATCCGCTCCCCCACCTTCAGCATTCCCCAGTTGGAAACGACGGCGGACTGTGCGATTCGCCTGGACAAGACTGTCCCGCGTGCCTTCATTGAACTTCTACCCCTTTGTGGATGTTCGTTATTTCAGTTGTGCCCCGGCAGGCCCACGGCATCGTCGGCGTGGACATGCCGTACCCCATAAGTTCTACTACACAGAAAGCGCCCCGGGGCACGTTTTGCCAAACATTTCCGGGGCGCTTCCTATTGTTCATCCGAACAGTATTTTGTTCGGCGTCAGGCGAGGATTCCGACGGCGGATTCGGCGGCCGCGCGGACCGCACCGGCGCCTACCAAGCGGTCTGCCGCTTCCAGCTCAGGCGAGAGGAAACGGTCGGTTCCGGGACCGTCGACGACGCCGCGCAGCACCTCGATCACGGCCGCACCGGCAGGTCCCGGCGTAAGTTCGCCGTTGGACAGCTGGGTGCGGATGTCGAGGGCGCGTGCGCTGGCCACGAGTTCCACAGCCAGGACGCGCCGCAGGTTCTCCACGGCCTTGCGGAGCTTGCGCGCAGCGTGCCAGCCCATAGAGACGTGGTCTTCCTGCATTGCGGAGCTCGGGATGGAGTCGACCGATGCCGGTACGGCGAGTCGCTTGTTGTCCGAGACGAGGCCCGCCTGGGTGTACTGGGCGATCATGAGGCCCGAGTCCACGCCGGGATCGTCGGCAAGGAACGCCGGGAGGCCGTGCGAGCGGGCCGGGTCCAGCATGCGGTCCGTGCGGCGCTCGGCAATGGAGGACAAGTCCGCCACTGCGATGGCCAGGAAGTCCAGGACGTAGGCCACGGGGGCCCCGTGGAAGTTGCCATTGGAGGACACGCGGCCATCCGGGAGCACCACGGGGTTGTCGATGGCTGCAGCCAGTTCGCGGGTGGCAACCAGTTCGGCGTGGGTCACCGTATCTCGGACCGCACCGGCGACCTGGGGTGCGCAGCGGAGCGAATACGCGTCCTGGACCCGGGAGTCGCCTTCGCGGTGGGAGGCCACGATCGCCGAGTTGGACAGCACGCGGAGCATGTTCTCCGCGCTGGCGGCCTGCCCCGGGTGCGGGCGCAGGGCTGCGTGCAGTTCGGGCAGGAACACCTGGTCCGTCCCGAGCAGCGCCTCGACGCTGAGCGCGGCGGTGATATCCGCCGTCGTGAGCAGCATGCGCAAATCGGCGATGGCCATCAGGAGCATACCCAGCATGCCCTCGGTGCCGTTGACCAGCGCCAGGCCTTCCTTTTCCGCGAGGACCACCGGCTCGATGCCGTGCTCGGCCAGCAGCTCAGCGACGGTCCGCTGGCCGGCGCCTCCGAAGGGCTCACCGTCGGGGCCGGTTGCTTCGCCTTCGCCCATCAGGACGAGTGCGCAGTGGGACAGCGGCGCGAGGTCACCGGAGCAACCGAGCGAGCCGAACTCGCGAACCACGGGGGTGATGCCCGCGTTGAGGAGCTTGACGAACGTCTCAAGCACCACGGGACGGACGCCCGTACGGCCAGAAGCGAGGGTCTTGGCACGCAGGAACATGATGCCGCGGATGACTTCGCGTTCCACGGCCGGGCCCATGCCGGCGGCATGGCTACGGATGAGCGACTTCTGCAGCTGCGTGCGCAGCTCGTTGGGGATGTGGCGGTTGGCCAGGGCGCCGAAACCCGTGGAGATGCCGTAGGCGGGGGTCTCGCTGTGGGCGAGGTCGTCGATGTGCGCCCGGACTTTCGCGACCGTGTCCAGGGCTTCCTGGGAGATGGTCACCTTGGCGTCGTGGCGCGCGACTGCGACGACGTCCTCCGGAGTGACTCCGCTGGATCCGAGGGTGACGGTGAGCGGTTCGTGGGTAATCGTGGTCATGGTGTTGTTCCTAAGTCTCATCGATTGCTCCGCAAGTGTCGTTTTGGGGGGCCAAAACGACCTTTACGGAGCAATCGATGTGGTGGCTAAAGCGATTCGGTCATGGGGATGCGGACGCCGCGTTCCTTGGCGACCTCGACGGCGCGGTCGTAGCCGGCGTCGACGTGGCGGATGACGCCCATGCCGGGGTCGTTGGTGAGGAGGCGTTCGAGCTTTTCGGCGGCGAGGTCGGTGCCGTCGGCGACGGAGACCTGGCCGGCGTGCAGCGAGCGTCCGATGCCCACGCCACCGCCGTGGTGGATGGAAACCCAGGTGGCA
Organism: Arthrobacter bambusae; assembly: GCF_030812595.1. Classification (GTDB taxonomy): domain Bacteria; phylum Actinomycetota; class Actinomycetes; order Actinomycetales; family Micrococcaceae; genus Arthrobacter; species Arthrobacter bambusae_B. The sequence continues at coordinate 139,633 of NZ_JAUSSZ010000009.1, read as the reverse complement.
CCCGAGGAGGTGTTGATGAGGGCGTTGAGCAGGGGCCAGTCGGCGATCGCGTCCGAACCGTCGGCCATGGCCTCGGTCTCGCGGTACGGGGAGGCCACGGAGCCGGAGTCCAGGTGGTCGCGGCCGATCACGATGGGGGCCTTGACCTTGCCTTCCTTCACGAGCTGGTTGAACAGCAGGCCGGCCTTGGCGCGTTCGCCGTAGCCCAGCCAGCAGATGCGTGCCGGGAGGCCTTCGAACTCCACGCGGTCCTGCGCGGCGTCGATCCACTTGTGCAGGTGGGTGTTCTCAGGGAAGAGTTCCTTGATGGCTTCGTCCGTGACGCGGATGTCTTCCGGGTCACCGGACAGCGCGACCCAGCGGAACGGGCCCAGGCCCTCGCAGAACAGCGGGCGGATGTACGCCGGAACGAAGCCGGGGAACTCGAACGCGCGCTCGTAGCCGCCCTTGCGGGCTTCGTCGCGGATGGAGTTGCCGTAGTCGAACACTTCGGCGCCGGCGTCCTGGAACTCGACCATGGCCTGTACATGGCGGGCCATGGAGGCCTGCGCCTTCTTGGTGAAGCCTTCCGGATCGGCCTCGGCCTCGCGGTGCCAGTCCTCCACGGTGATGCCTTCGGGCAGGTAGGACAGGGGGTCGTGGGCGCTGGTCTGGTCGGTGACGACGTCGATGGTCAGCTCGCCGGCCTGGTGGCGGCGCAGCAGTTCGGGGAAGACCTCTGCGGCATTTCCGACATACCCGACGGACCAGCCGCGGCGCTCGGCCTTGGCCTTCTGGACCTTGGCGATCGCGGCGTCGAGGTCGGTCTCGACTTCGTCCAGGTAGCGCTTGCCCGCGCGGCGGCGCAGGCGGGACTCGTCCACATCCACGATCAGGCAGGCACCGTCGTTCAGCGTCACGGCCAGCGGCTGCGCGCCGCCCATGCCGCCGCAACCACCGGTCAGGGTCAGGGTGCCGGCGAGGGGGCCTTCGGTGGAGCCTTCGACGACGGGGGCCGAGTGCCTGCCAGCGTCTTGCCTAGCGGCCCTGAGCTTATTGCCCACCGCGGCGAACGTTTCGTACGTGCCCTGCAGGATGCCCTGGGTGCCGATGTAAATCCAGGACCCGGCCGTCATCTGCCCGTACATCATCAGGCCCTCGGCCTCGAGGCGGCGGAACTCGGGCCACGTCGCCCAGTCACCCACCAGGTTCGAGTTCGCCAGCAGCACCCGCGGCGCCCACTCATGGGTCCGGAACACGCCCACCGGCTTGCCGGACTGGACCAGGAGGGTCTCGTCCTTCTCCATCGTCTCCAAGGTGCGGGTGATCGCATCGAACGCGGCCCAGGACCGGACAGCACGGCCCGTGCCCCCATACACGACCAGGTCATCCGGACGCTCCGCGACCTCGGGGTCCAGGTTATTCATCAACATCCGCAGCGGAGCCTCCGTCTGCCACGACTTGGCAGTGAGCTCAGTGCCACGGGGGGCCTTGACCGGACGGGCTCCGGTAGTGAAATCGGCGGGTGCCATGATGACTCCTTCGTCTCTGGAGGTTGCTAGGTGGAAGTCCTTCTGTATCCAGTAGAGCCCCTCCGCAACAGTCTTGGAACGGCTTTATGGTGGGTGCTGTCCGGAATGCCAGACTCAACCGGGACGGGTCAGGACGGGCGGCCGTGGATGCGGATCGACAGCTCGTCCGCCGTTTTCTGGATTCGGGCAGCCAGCGCGGGCCATTCTTCCACCGGCACACGGTCCTCCAGGAATGTCACGGCGACTGCCGCCGTCGGCCATCCCAGGTGATCGGTGACGGCGGCGGCCACTGAGCCAAAGCCGGGCGTGACTTCGCCGTGTTCGGTGGCATACCCGCGCTGCCGGACCTGGTCCAAATGCGAGGACAGGGCCGAGTACTTCATGATGGGCGATTCCATCTCGTGCCGGGCCGTAAAGGCGGCGGCATTCGGGTACAGGGCCCTCACCTGCGATTTCGGCAGGGCGGCAAGAATCGCGCGCCCGCTCGCGGTGAGGTGGCTTGGAAGGCGGACCCCGACGTCGGTCACAAGGGACGGACGGTTCTTGGCCCGTTCCTCCACGATGTAGAGCACATCGCGGCCGTGCAGGACGGCCAAGTGCGCGCTCTCGCCGATCGCATCCACGAGTGCGGCAAGCATGGGGCGGCCGAGCCGTGACAACGGCTCTTGCCGCGAGTACGCCGAACTGAGTTCGAAGGCACTGATTCCCAGCCCATAGCGCTGCTCTTCATGGAGGTGAAGGACGAAGCCGTTGGCCTCCATGACTCCAAGCAGGTGATAAACACTGGACCGGGGCAGGCCAAGCGCGGTGGCGATGTTGGACGCTGCCATCGGGCCACGCCTGGAAGCGAGCAGCTTCAGGATGCGCAGGGTGTTCTCGGCGGCGGGGACCTTGGAAGTGGCCCGGCCTTGAGTGGACGGCTGTGTAGTCATGGCTCCTCTTCGAGTGCACGGTAATGCCCGGCTAGCCCCTTCCGCCACAAAGGCGGCAATGCAGGTGTCCGGGATCCCGTACTTAAGCGTGCGCCTCCCGGAGCGGACCTGAAAGCCAATCAGAACATTAAGCTGTCTGGAATTCCAGACATTCGTGGACAAGTCACCCCGGCTACCAACCATCCCGGCGCAGCGTCTGAGAACCGAGACAACGATGCGCCGTGAGGCCCATCACAGGGCGCTGCGGGATGGTCTGCTGGTTAACAGTCCCCCTCCCAATGACGAGAAGGTATTCGCATGCAGCAAGCCCCAACGGCCGAGAGGACATCACCGGCCAAAGCCGTTGAAAGCGCGGTTGGCACCGCGCTGAGCCGCGGCCTCAATGTCCGCCACATCCGCTTCATGGCCCTCGGTTCGGCCATCGGCACGGGCCTCTTCTACGGTTCCGCGTCCGCGATCCAAAAGGCCGGGCCCGCGGTTCTCTTCGCATACATGATCGGTGGCGCAGCCGTCTTCATGGTGATGCGTGCCCTCGGCGAAATGGCCGTCCGCCACCCCGTCTCCGGCTCGTTCGGCCAGTACGCCAGCCGCTACCTCGGGCCGCTGGCAGGGTTCGTCACCGGATGGACCTACGTCTTCGAAATGGCCATCGTCGCGATCGCGGACGTGACCGCGTTCAGTATCTACATGGGCTTTTGGTTCCCACAAGTGGACCGATGGATCTGGGTCCTGGCGATCATCCTGCTCCTTGGCGCCATGAACCTCCTGAGCGTCAAGGTCTTCGGGGAACTCGAGTTTTGGTTCTCGCTTATCAAGGTGGTGGCGATCATCGCCATGATTGCGGGCGGCGCTGCGATCATTGTGTTCGGCTTCCACTCCGGCAACGGCGGTGTGGCACCGGGGCTGGGGAACCTCGTTGACCATGGCGGCCTGTTCCCGAACGGTTTCGGCGGACTCTTGGCCTCGTTCGCCGTCGTCATGTTCGCCTTCGGCGGGATCGAGACGATCGGCATCACGGCCGGCGAAGCCGCCGACCCCAAGAAAGTCATTCCCCAGGCCGTCAACACCGTCCCGGTACGCGTGCTCCTGTTCTACGTGCTGACGCTTGGTGTGCTCATGAGCTTGTTCCCGTGGAATGAAATCGGGAACAACGGCAGCCCGTTCGTGCAGATCTTCAGCGGCCTCGGTATTCCTGCGGCGCCCCACATCCTCAATGCCGTGGTCATCACCTCTGCGCTCTCAGCCATCAATAGCGACATTTTCGGCGCCGGACGCATCCTCTTCGGACTTTCCCAGCAAGGACATGCTCCCAAGAGCTTCGGCAAGATCTCCAGGCATGGCGTTCCGTGGATGACCGTAGTCCTCATGGGCGGCATCTTGTTGGTTGGCGTGGTGCTGAATGCGGTGATCCCGGAGGACGTGTTCCTGGTGATCGCTTCCATCGCCACCTTCGCGACAGTGTGGGTGTGGGTCATGATCCTCGCATCGCACGTCGCCATGAAGCGCGAGATCAGGCGCAAAGGACTCCCGGCGTCGGAATTCGCGTCGCCATGGTGGCCGGCAGCGTCTGTGTTGACCATCGCCTTCATGGCCTTGGTGATCGTCATCCTGGGCGTCTTTGAGGACACCCGTGTGGCCCTATACGTCGGCGCTGTCTGGCTCGGGTTGCTGGTGCTCGCATACAAGCTGTGGGTTCGAGGTGGCGGCCGAGTGCGGGCCGACCTCGTCGACGAGACAGCCTCGATTCCCGTGGTCGCCGAACGCTCCTAGCGCGCCCGATGGGGACCAGGACGACGACGGCGGCCCGCCACCAGCCATCGACCGTCATCGCAGGCCCGCGCTATTATCAGGCATGGTTCCGCTCACCAACCTCCTGGCTTTTGCGCTGACCGCCCTGGTCCTCATCGCCGTCCCCGGTCCAAGCGTGCTGTTCGTGATTGGACGTTCCCTCGCCCTAGGCCGCAAAGGCGGGCTCCTCAGCGTCCTGGGGAACGCCCTGGGCATGATTCCGCAGATCATTGCCGTGGCATTGGGGCTCGGCACGGTCCTGGCCCAGTCGATCGTGCTGTTCACCATCATCAAGTTCGCCGGCGCAGCCTACTTGATCTACCTCGGGGTGCAGGCGATACGTCACCGCGGCGGGCGTTCGACGGCGGCCGGGCCGGCGCCGTCGCGATCCATGTGGCGTCTGATCCGCGAGGGCTTCATCGTCGGAGCGAGCAACCCGAAGTCGATCGTTTTCTTCGTGGCGGTGCTGCCCCAGTTCGTGGAGTATTCAAGCGGCAGTATTCCGCTTCAGCTCGCGGAGCTGGGGGTTGCTTTCCTGCTGATTGCACTGATTTCCGACAGCATCTGGGCCCTTGCCGCGGGCACCGCACGCCACTGGTTTGCCCGTTCCCCGCGCCGGATCGCCAGGTTGGTGCCACGGGCGGCGTCATGATGATCGGGCTCGGCGGAACGCTGGCCCTCACAGGCGCCAAGTCCTAGGCCGCAGGCCCTGATGCACTTGTGGAGTCAGCCGGCCGGAAGCCAATCCACGTGTGAATCCGAGTCGTAGACCCGGCAAACCCGCACGCTGTCCTGGGCAGCACCATCAACAAGCTTGGTGGTGATCTTCATGAGGATGTCGTACGACGCCACACCGGAGGCCCCCTTGGATGGCATGGGGTTTCCGGAGAAGGCGATGGAGACAACGGTGAAAGGCCGTGGCACTACCGTTCCGGTCACTATCGCGGAGTGTGCTGCATCGCTTTGCAGCCTGGCGGTGCAGCTGTCCTCGACACGCTGGACCCCGGCCGCGTCGAGGCCTTGGGCCGCAGGAGCAGGGGCCGCAGGAGCAGGGGCCGCCGGAGCAGGCACCACAGGAGCGGGTGCAGCCGGAGCAGGCGCAGGCGCCGGGCCCGGTGCGACTGGCGCATCGGGCTTGGGACTGTCCGTCGATGCAGGGACAGGCGCCTGGCTTGATGGCGCCGCGCTGGCCGGCGCGTTGGCGGCTGGCGCCGAAACGGTGGCGCCCGGCGTCGCGGTCGGCGTCTTGTTCGCACCAAGCGCGGAAGCCACTGCGCTGACGGCAGCCGACGGCGCCGCTCCGGCATTCGAACTCGACGATGTCTGCGTGGCGTTGAGGGTGATCGCCCCCGCCAACCCCACCGCCACCACTCCCGCAACGACGATTCCTGTTTTTGCCGCTCGCCTCATTGTTCCCCCTCCCAGACCTGACGGAACATTTGCTTCGAGCGTAGGGACTGTTCGCCCGCCCGGCATGCGTAGCCCCTACCCGTCTTTAGCCCGGACTACTTCGGCGACCACTCGTTTCCCTTCAGGTCCTTGTCCAAGTAGTGGTCCAAGTGACCTGAGTGACCCATGTGCAATAACGGGTGAAAGTCACTCATGTGTTGCGTGTGGTCGCTGCCTACGCTGGGCGCATCGAAGCTGCAAGGGAGTGGTCCAGATGTTCGATCCTTACGGAAAGCACGCTGCTCGGATGCGCATGCAGCACCGCCGCGCCCTGGCCGCGAGATTCAGGCAGGCACTCTCCCGCGCTTCGGTGCGGATCAGGACGGCATCATCCCCTTTCAAGGTGGGCGATTACGTGGCCGGCGACGATCCTTTCAACGGCCACCAAGAAGGGGTGGTTACCGAGATCAAGGGCTCATCGGTCGGCTTGCGAACCGTCACGCCAAGGAGTGGAACGGTGGTCTACTACGACTACCGCCAGTTGAAGAAGGCGTGGTGAACATGGCCACTGCCGGCATTCCAGCCAACCGATTCATGACAATCGCCGAGGTTGCCCAGGCCTTGCGGGTATCCCGGATGACCGTCTACCGCCTGGTGAACTCGCACGCCATCCACGCAGTGCGGTTCGGGCGGTCCTATCGCGTTCCGGAATCGGCGGTGGAGTCCTACATTGAGCATTCCGCCGTGGCCGAGGCCGAGGACAATCCCGGTTAGCGGGCGGACCAGCCTCCGTCCATCGTGTAGCTGGCCCCGGTGACCATGCCGGCGTCGTCGGACGCTATCCACGCGGCCAGCGACGCCACTTCCTCCGGCTCCACGAGGCGCTTGACCGCCGACTCGGTCAGCATGACCTTCGCCAGGACCTCGGATTCAGGGATGCCATGGAGCAGGGCCTGGTCCGCAATCTGCTTCTCGACGAGCGGTGTGCGCACGTAGCCCGGGTTGATGCAGTTCGAGGTGACCCCGTGCTGGCCGCCTTCGAGGGCCGTCACTTTGCTGAGGCCCTCAAGGCCGTGTTTGGCCGAGACATACGCGCTCTTGAACGCCGACGCCCGCAGCCCGTGGACCGAGGAAATGTTGATGATCCGGCCGAATCCGTTGGCGTACATGTGCGGAAGGGCGGCCCGGATGAGCAGGAACGGCGCCTCGAGCATGAGGGTCATGATGCGGCGGAAGTCCGCCGGCTCGAACTCCTCGATGGGGGCAACCTTCTGGATGCCAGCATTGTTGACGAGGATGTCGCAATCCAGGCTGAGTCCGGCGAGCGCCTCCGTATCGAGCAGGTCGACGGCCCAGGCGGTGCCGCCCAGCTTGTCGGCGAGCGCCGTGGCTCCCGCGGCATCGACGTCGGCCACTACAACTTTCGCGCCCCGCGCGGCGAGGGCCGTGGCACAGGCCGCGCCGATGCCGCTCGCTCCGCCGGTGACCAGGGCCTTGCGGCCCTCCAGGCTCACGCGTGCGCCCCGATGGGGAGGCCGTGGCGAACGGCGTCGGCTTTGTCGACGTCTTCCAGCGCCACGCCGCGGGTCTCTTTGAGCGTCAAGACGACGACGGCGGTAATTGCGCAGGAGATCGCCAGGTAAATGGCGGTGGGCAGCCACGATCCGGTGTCCTTGAGCCACTGGGTGGCCAGCAGCGGGGCGAGCGAACCGGCAAAGATCGAGGTGACCTGCGAGCCAAGGGAGACGCCCGAATAGCGCATACGGGTGGGGAAGAGTTCGGTCATGATTGCTGGCTGACCCGCGTACATGAAGCCGTGCAGGCAGAGGCCGATGGTGACGGCGGCAACGATCACCACGGCGTTCTTGGTGTCGAACATGGGGAAGGCGAAGAACGGCCAGGCGGCGCAACTGATGGCACCGACCAGGTAAACCGGCTTACGTCCCCAGGTGTCTGCCAGGCGGCCCAGCTGCGGAATGACCAGGAAGTGGACGACGTGTGCGATCAGCAGGGCGAGCAGCAAGGACGAGGTGTCGTACTTGTCCACGGTCTTGAGGTACACGATGGAGAAGCTCACCACGAGGTAGTACATGATGTTCTCGGCGAGCCTGAGTCCCATGGCCTGCAGGATGCCCTTGGGGTACTTGCGGATGACCTCACCGACGCCGTAGCTGACGGCTTGTTCCTTCTCCACTTGGGCCTTCGCTTCGAGGAAGATCGGGGCCTCGGTCACGTGGGTGCGAATGTAGTAGCCGACGAAGACGATCACGGCGGAGAGCCAGAAGGCCACACGCCATCCCCAGCCGAGGAAGGCTGCACTGCTCAGGGTGGTGGACATGATGAACAGGACCAGCGTGGCGAGGAGGTTGCCGACGGGAACCGCGGCCTGCGGCCAGCTTGACCAGAATCCGCGGGACTCCCTCGGGCTGTGTTCTGCCACCAGCAGCACCGCGCCGCCCCATTCGCCACCCAGTGCAAAGCCTTGGATGAAGCGGAGGGCCACGAGCATGGCCGGCGCCCAGTATCCGAGGTCGGCGAAGCCGGGAAGGCAGCCCATGAGGAAGGTGGAGACGCCGACAATCACGATGGTGAGCTGCAGGGTGGGTTTGCGGCCGAGCCTGTCACCGATCTGGCCGAAGACGATCCCGCCCAGGGGCCGGGCCACGAAGCCCACCGCGTACGTCAGGAATGCCTGGATGATGCCGTCAAGGTCGTTCCCGGTGGGCGGGAAGAAGTACTTGCCGAAAACCAGCGTTGCGGCGGTGGCGTAGAGGAAGAATTCGTACCATTCCACCACGGTGCCCACCATCGAGGCGGCAACGATTTTCTTCAGGCCTGCGCCTTTACCTTCTGGGCCATTGGCGGTTGCGCCTGCGGAGCGTTGTCCTACGCTCATGTCCATCTCCTTAGTGTCCACATTGACACGTGCTGTGATCCACAACACGAAATGCTCAAATGAGTATTGCCGCACATTACGGCTGCTTCAATAGCCAAAATGGCACCCGGTGTGTGCAGAATTGCAGATATGAATCCGAATCCCGACGATCTTCTGGTCCTCCTCGCGGTATCGCGCTCAGGTAAGTTCACGACGGCGGCCCAAGCCTTGGGACTGAACCACACCACCGTTTCCCGCAGGATCGCGGCGCTCGAAAAGGCTCTCGGCGGCAGGGTCCTCGCGCGGGCGGCAGGCGGTTGGGAAATCACGGAGCTTGGCGCCGAGGCCGTGGGCGTGGCAGAGCGGATCGAAGCGGCGGTGGGCGCGCTGGGATCCGAAGACCGCGCGCCGGACCCTATTGCCGGCGTCGTACGCATGACCGCAACTGACGGTTTCAGCGCATACATCGCGGCACCCGCCGTGGCGCGCTTGCGGCGATCGCATCCCGGACTCACCGTCGAGATCATCACCGTGACCCGTCGGGCGCTCCAGCAGCGTTCCGGCCTGGACCTTGAGGTGGTGGTGGGCGAACCCCAGGTGCACCGGGCCGAGGCTGTGCTGCTGGGCGAATACATGCTCGGAATGTATGCGTCGCGCGAGTACTTGGCTTTTCACGGCATGCCCGGCACAGTCGAAGAGCTCACGCGGCATCAACTGGTCTATTTCGTGGACTCCATGCTGCAAGTGGACGATCTCGATGCCCCTCGCCGGCTTGTCCCGTCCATGCGCGACGGCTTGAGCTCCACCAATGTCTTCGTCCACGTGGAAGCGACGCGCGCCGGGGCCGGCATCGGCTTCCTGCCGTGCTTCATGGCGGACCGGCACGCTGACCTGGTGCGGCTGCTGCCCTCGGATTTCGCGGAGCTGCTCCCCTACTGGATGGTCCTGCGGCCCGACTCGATGCGCCGCCCGGCCGTTGCCGCCGTCGTGCACGCCCTGCAGGAGGAGACGGCCGCCCATCGCGAGCTGCTCCTCGCGCGCCACTAACGAACGTCGACTGCTGAGAAGTGGTCGTTTTGGGCCCCGTAAACGACAGTTACGGAGCAGTCGATGGGGTCGGTACGGGGTCATACCGGATCTGGGCGCCCGCGACGAATGCCCGGACCCTGGCATCGTCCCAGATATGCGCGGGCACCGCCCCGCCGAGCAGCTTCCGGGCGAGTTGGGGATCGTCGCCGAAAGGCTCGTGACTACCGGCCATGATCATGTTTCCGTACCGCCGCCCCTTGAGCATCGCGGGGTCGGCAATGATCATGGTGTGCGCAAAGGTGTCTGCAATGGTGGCGGCGTCTTCACGGGCGTTCTTGAGGTCCGGGGCATCTCCGGAATTCACCACATAAAGCCCGCCAGGAGCCAGCACCCTTTGCGCATGATCGTTGAATTCGCGGGTTGTGAGGGCCCTCGGAGTGAGGGCGCCGGAGAAAACGTCCCGGATGATGAGGTCGCGGGTGCCCGGAGTGAGGCCTTCCGTAACCTCCCTGGCTTCGCCGACCCGGATTCGAAGCAACGGGGCCTTCGGGAGTTCGAACCAGCCGCGCACATATTCGGCCAGCTTGCCGTCGAGTTCCACCACCACTTGGCGTGCCTCAGGGTAGGCGGCGTGGAAGTACCGGGCCAGGGAACAGGCTCCGCCGCCGAGGTGCAAGGCACGCAGCTTGGGTTTGGATGGGCGCGGCCATTTGGACTCGACCAACGCAGCAATCCAGCGCATGTACTCAAAGTCCAGGAACAGCGGGTCCGCGACATCGATGTGCGAACTCATCACGCCATTGATCCTCAGAAGCCAGCCGGTGGAATTGTCCGGATCTGCCACGAGTTCGCAGTCGCCCGTGTCGATGTAGTAGACACCCGCCACGGGACCGTTCGGTTTCGTGCCCTCGGGCACCTCGATAACCCCGCCAGCTTGCCCGGGGCCCCTGCCCTTGCCGCGCTTCGCCACTACAGCTGCCCTGTTTCGGTCATGCTTCAACCCTAGTTGACGCCGGCGCCGTGCGGTCAGCCCCCGACGGCGGTGCGAACCTCCTCCTGGTCAGCCCCCGACGGCGGTGCGCACCATCCGGATTTCCGGCAGCTCGTGCCAGTCCGGGGGCAATAACTGGCGCCTACCGTCGGCCCGGAATCCATTCTTGCGATAGAAAGCCTGGGCGCGTGGATTGTCCTCAAGCACCCACAAGTAAGCGGCAGCGTTGCCGATAACCGCGTCGACCAATGCTTGCCCCACGCCCAAACCGTGAACACGTCGCAAGGTGTAGATCATCTGCAGTTCCAGCTCGCATGGCGAATCCTCATCGCGGGACTCGCCGGCAGAAGCGATGCCCACCACGGCACCGTCGGGATCATGGGCGAGCATCGGGCTGTAAGAGCCACCCAACGCTTCCCGCTGCCGCTCGATCCGAGTGTTGATAGTGGCCTCACGGAAGGCGAAGAACTCCTCGGGCAGGAGGTGCCCGTAGCTTTCCCGCCAGGCAGCCAAATGCATGCGTGTCAGGGCCTCAACATCGTCCACCATTGCCGGGCGGAGGGTAAATTCCATGCGCACAGCCTAACCTCACACCACCCGGGCTATCGCGAAGCCGTCCCAGCCCTTGGATCCAACCGTCTGGATTGCCGTTGCGTCAAGGCGCGGATCCTTGCCCATCATCTCCAGCGCCCCCACGATGCCAGGGGCATTCACCTCGTCCATGGAAGGATCCAGGATGGCGCCCTCCCAGATCACGTTGTCCATCACGATCACCGTGCCCGGCCTCCCGAGCCGAATCGCCCAGTCCAGGTAGGTGGAATCGTTCTCCTTGTCGGCATCAATGAAGACGAAGTCGAACGGGCCGTCCCGTGTGGGATCATCGGCCAGCGCCGCAAGCGTCTCCAACGCCGGGCCGATCCGGATATCGACTTTGTGGCCGATCCCAGCCATGTCGACGTTTGCCCGGGCGATTTCAGCGTGTTTCGGGAGGTATTCGCACGTGACCAGGCGGCCGTCGTCGGGCAGCCCCTGGGCCATCCAGATCGCACTGAAGCCGGCAAGCGTACCTATTTCCAGTACGCGCCGCGCGCCGGACAGCTGCACCAGGATCTTGAGCAGCTTGCCGGCGTTGGGCGCCACCTCGATGGGAGGCATCCCGGCGTCGAGGGCGGTCTGCACGGCGTGTTTGAGCGCAGCGTTCGGGCGGACGACGGCGGTGGACAGGTAGTCTTCGACGGCCACCCAGCCGGGCTGGGCCTTGTGTTCAAACATGGCCCCAGTCTGGCACCGGGGATGGGGAGGAGGGAAGGACCGGCCACTCCGCTTGTCGGCAAGGAGGCGTCCGGCACCGTCGTAACTGAAGGTGTCCGAGGACTCGCGCTCTACCACCCGCGCGTGTTACATGAACAATGGAAATCATGAGTGTGAGGGACCGAGTCAGTGAGCACAGGCGCCGGATGCGTGAAGCAGGCTTCCGGCCGATTCAGGTGTGGGTCCCGGACACCCGCTCCAGGTCCTTCGCTGAGGAGGCGAAGCGGCAGAGCGCCATTGTGGCGGAGTCCGACCGGCACGAGGACATTCACGAGTGGATCGACGCGGTTTCCGTGTCCTGGGACGAGGAGTGAGGAGCGAGATCTGGACGGTGGCCGGCGGGGAATACGCCTCCAAGCCCCGACCGGCGCTGGTCATCCAGGATGACCGGTTCGAGGACGTGGGCTCCGTGACGGTAATCCCGCTGACCTCCACCCTGAAAGATGCGCCGCTGCTGCGGATCCCGGTGGAACCCTCCGCCCGGACGGGCCTGACGCAGAAAAGCCAGCTCATGATCGACAAGCTGACCACTGTGCCCCTGGCCAACACTCACAAGCGGTTGGGGCACCTGACGGCAATGGAACTGGTCGCAGTGGAGCGGGCACTGCTGGTCTTCCTTGGCATTGCCTGACCTGGATCTCCGCACGGCGCGGCGCGCCCTAGCGATAAACCGCAACCCCTCCAGCTCACCGAGCACCCGTGCGAGCTCCGAAAGGAAGCGGCTATCCCTCGTTGATCGCCCGCTCCAGCCGCTCGACTTTGCCCGTAATCTCGCCCGCATATCCCGGCCGGATATCCGCTTTGATCACGAGAGAAACGCGGCTGCCATACTTGCCCACCGCCTCGGTGGCGCGCTTCACGACGTCGAACACCTCATCCCACTCACCCTCGATGGTGGTGAACATGGAGTCCGTCTGGTTGGGGAGCCCGGATTCGCGGACGATCTTCACGGCCTCGGCAACGGCGTCGTGCACGGAACCGTCCGCGGAGGCAGAAACGGCGCCAGCAGCGGGCTGGCCGGACGGGGCAACTGAAAAGGCAAGCAACATGAATCCAGTCTTTCACGCGCAAGAATGTCACAAAAGTGATTGGAGCCCCTCCGTTGCTACTGTGAACAGCATGGACCGGCCCTTGGAACGCAAGCCACTTAGAGCTGACGCTGCGCGCAATGTAGACAAGATCATCACGGCGGCGCGTGAGTGCTTCCGTGAGCTGGGCCCGGAGGTCCCGCTCCAGACGATCGCCGCCACCGCGGGAGTTGGCCCGGCTACCTTGTTCCGCAACTTTGCCGACAAAGAACAACTCGTCTTAGCCTCGCTGTCGCGGCAACTCAGGCTTCATGTGGACCCGGTGGTGGAAGAATCCCTCGCCGGCATGGATGCCGCCGTCGGGCTCATCAACGTGATCGACGCCGTGGTGAAGGTTGCCAGCGAAGACGCGAACCTGCTGGGCGCCGTCGCCGGCCGCCGCGGACTCTTGGTGGGCATCACGGGCGGCTTGATCGATTCCATGGCTGAACTCCTTAGCCGCGGCCAAGGCCAGGGTTCGCTTCGCCGGGACATTTCCATTGAGGACATGGTGCGCCTTGTTGCCATGCTGATCGGCGCCGTGGACACCATGGAGCCGGGATCCCGCGCTTGGGAACGGCCGGTTGCACTGCTCGAGGACGCCATCCGCACCGAACGGCCGTCGCGCCCGCTGCCGCAACAGACCCCGATCCCCGGGATGATTTTCCAGTAATCAGCGCACGACGGCGTTGCGCGCTGCGGCGACGGCTGGCACCACGCGCGTCGCGGTCAGCGCCAGCCGAGCAGTCGCAGGCCCGCCGCCGCGGCTGATCCGACAATGACCACCACAAGGAACGGGGCCCGGAGCCACAGCGCGACGGCGCCCGCAGCCAGTGCACCGAGCCGGGCATCGAAGGCCAGGGACTGCCCGGACGCTACCGCGTTGACTACGGTCAGGGATGCCAACAGGCCGATGGTGATGGTGCCGGCCACACGCATCATCCGGGGACTGCGCAGTAGTTTCGCCGGAACGAAATAGCCCGAAAGCTTGGTGAGGTACGCCAGCCCGCAGGCGATGAGGATCCAGAGCCAGAGATTCATTGGGCGTTCCTTTCGCGGCTGGCAGGATCCGCGTCTGAATGGCTGTGCGGGTAGGGATCGAGGTCCGGCTCCATCCCTTCGTCACTGCGCCCGTGGCTGAACCAGCCAATGGCCCCAGCCACGACGGCGGCCACAAGGATGGGTACGCCGGCGGGAACGAACGGGACCGCAACGATGGTCGCCAGTGCAGCGGCTGCGGCAATCGCCCACGGTTCGCGGCCCTTGAGCCTCGGCCACAGCAAGCCCAGGAACGCGGCCACGGCGGCGCCGTCGAGGCCCCACTGCTTCGGGTCACCCAAGGCATCCCCGGCCAGGGCTCCGACGGCCGTGAAAATGTTCCACAGCACGAAGATGCCGATGCCGGCGGTCCAGAAGCCGCGGCGTTGTTCATCCGGATCGGTTTGGCCTGACGCCGTGGCCGTGGATTCATCGATGGTGATGTGGGCTTGCGGGTACTTGAGCCAACCGCGGGGACGCAACAGCGCATTCATCTGCATCCCGTAGATGCCGTTACGCAGGCCCAGTAGAGCGGCGGCGGTCATGGCGGCAATGCCGGAGCCGCCACCGGCCACGACGCCGATGAACGCGAATTGCGAGCCACCGCTGAACATGAGCAGGCTGAACGCCATGGTCTGCCAGAAAGTGAATCCGGAGGCCGAGGCCAAGGCCCCGAACGAGATCCCATACAAGCCCGTTGCGATGCTGATGGAGAGGCCCACCTTCATCGCCGGGGATTCGAGGAGTTTCATTCGCCCCGTTTCGCTCCAGCCAGGCTCCATGCCCACAGGATCAGGGGGACCTGCAAAGGCAGGCGCAGTGTGTGTATCCGACGGGCGGACGCGCTTCCGGCGGGAGAGTAGGCGCGGCGGAGCGCGTCAACGTGGCCCGCCAGGAATGCCGTGAACATCAGCGTGGTGCCGAAGGCTGCGGCCTTGCGCGTGGCAGGAACGAGGAGCCCGACGGCGGCAGCCGCCTCAAGCAGTCCGCTCACCGCGATCCACTCCTCCCGGGACATGAGCGCCAGGGCGCCGTTATGCGGTGCGGCTGCGTTGTCGTTGCCTTGGCTGCCTTCGAGTTCGGAGCGCCCCGCCGCATGGTCCTCGCGGCAGAGATAGTCCGGGACCACCGGGGCGAAGAAACTCGGCTGCTGGAAGTGCTTCCGAGCACTGACGAGCAGGAGTGCACTCATGGCCGCCGCGGAGAGGGTCTGGGTTGTCCGGGCGGACCGTGATAAACGCATGTCTTCATGCAACCACAGCCCCGCCCGGCGCGGTAACCGGAAGGTAGCTGGCAGGACATCAACGGTCCGAAAGCATTCAAAATACTGGACCAAGTTCAGCATGATGCATATTTTGTTCCTGGCCGGACCTGGCGCCGACCACCGCCACCCTAAAGCTGGGCGAGGACCTGCGCGGGCTTGTTCGTGGTGATCTCGTGGATGCCAAGGCCTTGGCACAGGGCGACATCGTTCTCCGAATCAACGGTCCACACCCGGAAGCGGCGGCCGGACTCAAGCCAGCGCTGGACGGTGCGGGCGTGCTTGCGGACGTAGTCAATACCCGGGCCGGCCAGCCCAACTTCGCAGTCGTCCAGGATCCGTTCGCCCTCCTGCTGGGCTGCCTTCATCACGTTGGCCACCGCTCCCCCGGTGAAGGCGCCCAGACCGAGCTCATCGCGGACATCTTCCACCGTGACGTCGTCCACGAGCTGGCAAAGATGCTCCGCGGGCACGAACTGGAGCAGGTGCTTAATGGAATCCGGGCTGAAACTCATGAATGAAACCTGGATGTTGTCCACCATGGAGGTCTCTGCATCCCAGCCCTGGCCGCCCAGGAGTTCCAGCACGCGGTCTTCAAGCTTGAGCTGGTAAGGGCTCGGGTGCTTGAGCTCAATGGCCAAGCCGATGGCCCTGCCGGCACCGCGGAGGATATCCAGCAACTCCGGTAGCGTCAGTAGCTGGTCCGACTTTGCGCCGTACTGATCCGGAATCCGGGCGCCCTTCCAGGAGGAGAAGTCCAGCTGCCGCAGCTCTTCGAGGGTCTTTTCAGCCACGGGACCAGTGCCGTCCGAGGTACGGTCCAGATTGGCGTCGTGAAGCAGGACCACGTGCTGGTCACGGGTAAGGTGCACGTCGCACTCGACCCCGTCGGCGCCGTCGGCGATTGCCTTCAAATACGCGGCACGCGTGTGCTCCGCAAAGGCGGCACTGGCTCCGCGGTGGGCGTAGACCATGGGTCGCGTGTTTTGATCCGTGCTTTGGTCCGGACGACCGGGCGTGTCATTCGTCATGGGGACACCGTAGCCCACGCCCACGACGGCGACGGGGCTACGCTGGGCACATGCAGGTGAACTCTGAACAAATCCCGGCGACGGACAGCGATAGCGACCCCACTGGGGAGGCTACCGGGCGCACAGGTGCCAGGAACCGCTCCACGGTCGCGGCCGGCGTCGGGCAACGAAACACCGACGCCGAAAAGGCCGCCGCCCTGCGTCGGATGAAATCGGTGGCACTGGCGCTCCTGATTGTGATGGCGGTGGTCTTCACCGCAGCTTTCGCCTTGCAGAAGCAGTATCCGTGGCTGGAATATGTCCGGGCCGCTGCCGAGGGCGGCATGGTCGGAGCGCTGGCCGACTGGTTCGCCGTGACGGCCCTGTTCAAATACCCCATGGGCCTGAAAATTCCGCACACGGCCATCATTCCGCGGCGCAAGGACCAGATCGGGGCCTCGCTTGGGGAATTCGTTGAAACCAACTTCCTGTCCGAGCAAGTGGTCCAGGAGAAGCTCGCGAGCGTCGACATCGCCCGGAAAGCCGGCATGTGGCTGGCTTACCCCGGCGGCGCCGAGCGGATCGCCAAGGAAGGCTCAGCACTGATCCGCGGAGCGTTCACCGTGTTGAACGACGACGACGTCCAGGCCGTGATCGAGGGCATGGTCCGCAAGCACCTGCTCACTCCGCCATGGGGACCGCCTGTGGGCCGGATGGCGGAACGGATCTTTGCCGACGGCCATCATCACAAGCTGGTCGACCTATTGGTTGACCGCGCGGCGGATTGGGTGGAAGCGAACCACTCCACTGTGAACAGGCTCGTGTCCGACCGTTCACCCCTCTGGGTTCCGTCCTTCGTGGACGACATCGTGGGCGACCGGGTCTACAACGAAATCGCCAAGTTCATCCGGGCAGTGCAGCAGGACCCCGATCATCAGGTGCGCCGATCGATCGATACATACCTGAACGATCTTGCCCAGGATCTTCAGCACGATCCCGCAATGATTGCCCGGGCCGAGGTAATCAAGACCCAGTTCCTTGGCGATCCCGAGGTCCGCGAACTTGCCTCCCGCACGTGGGGCACCATCAAAAACGCGCTGCTCACCGCCGTCGACGATCCCGACAGCGAGCTGACACGGCGTTTCGAAAGCGCCGTCCGGGACTTCGGTTCGCGGCTTGTCAGGGATGACGAACTAGCGGGCAAGGTCAATGCGTGGATCGGTGATGCCGCCGGCTACCTTGTCAAGACGTACCGCTCCGACATTGCGGGTGTCATCACAGAGACCGTCGCGCGCTGGGATGCCGAGGAAACCTCGCAAAAGATCGAGCTCCAGGTCGGTAAGGACCTGCAGTACATCCGCATCAACGGCACCGTAGTGGGATCGCTGGCTGGGCTCGCGATCTTCGCCGTGGCGCACTTGGTGTTCGGCTGACGCGGGCTTGTCCGGCACGCCAGCTAGGGACATGCCCACCCCTGCCGCGAACCAACGGACATAACCCCAATATGTCCACTACTTGCAGCGAACGCAGCGCATGTCCCCGCGGAGCGGAGCGTCAGCCGAGGAAACGGATCCGCTGGCCGGGGCGGGCTTGGCCGAACAGGTCCAGATCCGGGCGCCGCACCACGGCAATCACCGGGTAACCACCTGTCACTGGATGATCCGCCAGGAATACCGTGGGAAGGCCCGACGGCGGCACTTGAAGTGCGCCGAGCACCATGCCTTCGCTGGGCAGTTCCTCAAGCCGGGTCTGGGTGAGCGGCCGGCCCATCAGCCGGGCACCGATCCGGTTGGAATCTGGCGACAGGATCCATTCCTGGCTGACGAGCCGGCGCCAGGAATCATCGTCGAACCAGTCTGCGCGGGGGCCTCGGTCCACGCGGGCCGCAATGGCGCGTCCAGGATCAGGGGCTCGGCGGATAGCGGGGAGGGCATACACATCGTTGAGGATCCCCACGCGGGCGCCGGAGCCTGTCCCGGAAACCCAGCCATTGCCCGCGGAAACACGCCCGATTCCCACATGCTCACCCGATTTCAAGGGTGCGGGACCTTCACCGGAGAGCATGTCCGTACTCCGCGAACCGAGCAGTTGAGGGGCGTCGATGCCGCCCTGTACAGCCAGGTAATACCGGAGTCCGAACAGCGGAGCACCGAAATCCAGCACAGCGCCCGGAGCCACCCGTATGGGCTGGTTCAGCGGAATCCCGGCACCATTGAGCGTCACGATCCCCTCGGCGCCTGCAACCGCGACCGTGGACGCCGTGACGAACCGCAGGCGAAGGCCGCCCAGCAATATTTCCAGCCCAGCCGCTCCTACAGGGTTCCCCACGAGCAGATTGGCAAGCCGGAGCGCTTGCCGGTCCAAGGCGCCGGATGGGCTCAGCCCCAAGGAAGCCCAGCCATTCCTGCCGAGGTCTTCCACCAAGGTGAGGGGGCCAGGGTTCACCACTACAATCCCCATCAGGCCTCCACGAAGCGGACCCGGTCCCCCGGGCGGATCAGCGCGGGCTCAGGCTTGGACGCATCCCACAGCACGGCCATGGTGGTTCCTATCAATTGCCATCCGCCCGGCGAGGATCGCGGGTAGACGCCGCTGAACTCGCCCGCCAGGCCAACAGAGCCGGCCGGTACGCCGGTGCGTGGCGTGTTCCTTCGCGGAACACCGAGCCGCTCATGCGTGGTGACCAAGTACACGAAGCCCGGGGCGAAGCCGGAAAAGGCGCCCGTCCACTCCGACTCCGTATGAAGCTTGACCATTTCGGCCTCGCTCATGCGGAGGAATTGTGCCGTCTCGGCAAGGTCGGGGCCATCGTAGGAAACCTCGATGGTCACTTCGCGGCCCGAACTGAGGACGTCGTCTAGCGGCTCCGCGGCCTCCAGCCACTCGCGGACTTCGGATGGACGTATCGTTCCGGGATCGAAAGTGACAAGGACGGTGCGGGCGGCGGGCACGACGTCGATGATCCCCCGGGGAACTGCCAGGCTCGCGGCCGCGCCGGCCCCGGTCAGCCCGCGGTAGTACGCGACGACGGCGGTCAGGTCGGGCAGTTCCACCAGGAGTGCGCTGTCGCCACACGGCAAAAGGGTCCGGCCTCCAGCGCCGGGCGAACCCGGAACCTCAGGCGAAGGATTCAATCTCCACTCCGGCTTCCTCAAGGCCAGCGCGCACCGCCGCAGCAAGCTCGACTGCGCCGGGGGTGTCCCCATGGATGCACAACGAGTCGGGGTCCACCCGCACCACCGTGCCGTCCACGGCCACAACCTCGCCCCGTCGGGCAAAGCGCACCGCTCGCTCAACCACCGCGGCGGCGTCGGTCACCACCGCTCCTTCCTGCGAGCGCGGCGCCAAGGTTCCGTCCGGCATGTAGCCGCGGTCCACGAAGGCCTCCCGGAATACCGGGTGCCCGGATTCTTCGGCCAGGCGCAGCAACGCCGATTCCGGCAGGCCAAGGACTGGAAGCCCCGGATCGTAGGCGTGAATCGCGGCAACCACAGCTTCGGCCTGCTCGACGTCGTGGACGATCCTGTTGTACAGGGCGCCGTGGGGTTTGACGTAGTCCACCGAGGCGCCCACGGCATGGGCCATCCCATCCAGGGCGCCGAGCTGGTAGAGGACATCGCCGAAGAGCTCATCGAAGGACATGTCCATCGATCGGCGCCCGAAGCCGTGCAAATCCCGGTAGCCCACGTGGGCGCCGACCCGGACGTCGAGCTCGAAAGCCGCACGGCAGCTGTCCAGCATGGTCACCGGGTCCCCGGCGTGGAAGCCGCAGGCGACGTTGGCGCTGCTGACAATCCGGAACATTGAAGCGTCGTTCCCCATGGCCCAGGAGCCGAACGACTCCCCCGAATCAGCGTTGAGATCCACTATTTCCGCCTTCCAGCGCGTTCTGGTGGGCAGCTGGGAGCAGCTCGCCCGGGATGGTGTCCGGCATAGGACCGAATGCTTCCCTCGCCGAGGCCGCAACGCCACGACCCATGGCGCGGTTCCCGACCCCGCCCACTACGGCCCCCACGCCGAAAGGCAATGCACGGCCGAGGAGGGCGGCACCTTGGCGCCTGACGAGGCGCTTGAGGAATGCGCGCTGGATGGCATCGCGAATGACTCCGAATCCTCCGCCCGGCAGCTTATTGGTCAGAGTCCTGCCCCAGGCCTGCGTGACGCCTTTGCCTGTGCCGAGCGAATGTCCGCTCAGGGCTCCCAGCAGGGCGGTGCCTTCTTCGCCGAGCATGATGGCCATGACCATGGTTCGTGCACGGTCCGGATCGGTCATGCGGATGCCGTGGAGTTCGGCCAGGGAAGCCGCGTAAAGCGCGGTTCCCTCCAGGAATCCGATGGTGGCAACCGCGGACAGGCCAAGGGAGGCCGCGGTGCCAATACCGGGCACGACGGCGGTAGCCCCGACTGCGGCACCCCCGCCTGTGACTGCGGCAAGGTAGTCCCGTTCGAGTCTGGCGGCCAGCTGCGCCGCTGTGGCATGCGGGTACTTGCGCTGCAGGCGGCGCAGGTTCGCCAAAACAAGGGGACGTTGGACCTCGACGGCCCGGAGCAGCACGTTGTGGACACCGGGCTTGGCATTTCCGCTGGCGTCGAACATGGCGTTGTGGGCCGTTTCCTGTGCGATCCTTACTGCCCGGTTGGGTCGCTTTGCCATTCTTCACCTCTGCATTCAGCCGTTGGATTCGTTCGGTAGTTCCTTGCCTAGCCTAGGCCACACGCCCCTTCCCCGGCGTAGACTTTAAGGCGTTCGCGGGAACAGTCCAACGAAGGACAGGGGAGTATCCGGAATGGAAAAGGCAACAGAGCCCAACGAAGTCCGTCACCACAGCGACGCCCCGGCCGAAGGGGAAACCGAGGGTTGGGTCCCCCACGATACCGGCCTACATAGCCAGGAACCCGCGGAAGGACCGGATACCGACGACATCACGGCGTAGTAGCGTTCAGCCTGCGAAATCGGGGGCCGGAAGTGGCTTCGCACGGGATGCTCATCTCCCCAGGGGATACTCAACCGGGGCAATTGTTGGCGCGTGTCCTTGAGGAATTGCGCGCTTTGGAGAAGCACGACGCCGCGAGCTTCCGCGCAGTCCGCCGCAGGGTTTCGGCGGAAATCGCCGCAATGGACGCCGCCGTCGTCTTCAATCTCGCCGAAGGGCTCGTACAGGCGGGCTTTGCCTGGGAGGGCTGGGAGTTCATCAATGCCCATCAGGCTGCTTTCGCTGAACTCACACCGGCCCGCCTTGAATACTTGGGACAAGGCATCGATACCTGGGGCCAGGCCGATGCCTTCGCGACCGTGTTGGTGGGTCCCGCGTGGCGCGAAGGCCTCATCTCGGACACCGACGTTGACGGCTTGGCGCGGAGCCCGGACCGTTGGTGGCGGCGCATAGCGCTTGTCTCCACTACCGTCCTCAACACGAGGTCCCGGTGGGGAACGGGCGATACGCAAAGGACGCTCGCCGTCGTCGGCATCTTGATCAACGATCGAGACGACACTGTGGTCAAGGCAGTCAGCTGGGCGCTGCGGTCCTTGGTGCCGTGGGATCCACGTGCTGTCCGGGCTTTCCTTGAAATGCACGAGACCGAGCTTGCCGCCCGTGTGAAGCGCGAGGTACGGACCAAGTTGGAGACCGGGCTGAAATCGCGCCGACGCAGTGTTCATGGCACCGACTTTTCCAAATGAAACATCCACTGTTAGCGGCGCTATGCACATAACCTTCATTTGCTTGCCTGCGGCTGGCCATGTGAACCCGACATTGCCGGTGGTGGCCGAGCTGGTTCGCAGGGGCCACCGGGTCACGTATGCCACGTCGGCGAAGTACGCCAAGGCCGTTGAATCCGCCGGCGCCGCGTTCTTTCCCAGTGGAGAGGACCTGGCGGCCTTCCTCCCCCCGCGAACGCGTTCGGCTGATGGCCAGGCACGGTCGGAGGGCGCTCCGGCGCCGGTGGAGGGTGGTCCGGCGCCGTCACCGATGGCGGGAATGTTCGCCGGCATGCCGTCCGGAATGATGTCGGGACTGCTGGAGCGGATCCTCAAAGGCGCAAGGGAAGAGTTTCCTAAGCTGCTTGCCCGGCTAGCCGAGGACCCGCCCGACGGGGTGGCCTACGACGCCATGACGATCTCAGGGAAGATGGCAGCCGCGAAGCTGGCCTTGCCGGATATTGCTTTGCTTCCGAGCTACGCCACCAATGAACATTTCTCGATGCGGGACCTGATGCCCGGCCCGCCGTCGCCAGGCGTGGTCGAGGCCTGGAAACAGGCCGCCCAACGGATCAACGATTTAGCGGCGGAGCACGGGGTGGGTCATCTGCAATTCATGGGAGGCCCTCCCGCGTCGTTGAATATCTCCTTCATTCCGAGGGAATTCCAGCCTTCGGGAGAGACCTTCGATGCGAGGTTCCACTTCGTGGGCCCCTGCCTTGGCCTGCGGGGCAAAGAGGAAGCCTGGCAGCCCAAGGTGTTGGACAGTCCGCTGTTGTTCGTCTCGCTGGGCACCACGCCGCTAAATGATCGCCCGGATTTCTTCCGGATGTGCGTGGAAGCGTTCGCGGGCACCCGCTGGCAGGTTGCCATGGCAATCGGAGAGCGCGTCGAGGAGTCCGAGCTGGGGGAGATTCCGGAAAACGTCGAGGTGCGCCCCTTCTTTCCCCAGCTGGAAGTCCTACCCCACGCCGGCGCTTTCCTCTCCCACACCGGGATGAATTCGACCATGGAGGCACTCTATTTCGGGGTGCCGTTGGTGGCCTTCCCGTTGCAGCCTGAACAGCATGCCAATGCACGCCGGGTGGAGGACCTGGGACTCGGACGGCGGCTCCCCCAGGAGGGGCTTTCCGCCGAACTGATCCGGGAGACGGTCATCGAGGTCAGCGAAGATCAGGCGATCCGCGGCAACCTCGAGGCGATGAAGGCGCGCGTCCGCGGTTCCGGGGGCGCGCCCGCAGCGGCGGACGCCATCGAGGACTTTCTTCTGAACCACGTTCCGCGGGACGAGGAGGCCCGTCCTCGTCCCGCGTAGAACCGTTCGGCTAATCAGACCCGCGCGTTTCCGATCACCGGAAGCCCCGCCGTCGGGAAGAGGCTCGGGAAGATCGACGGTTCGGGGATCGGCACTTCGTCGAGGGGCACAGTGACCCTCTCGACGCCGACGACGATCCGCTCACCGCGCACGCTCAGCTCCAGGGGCTCGGCACCGACGTCGGCCGCTGAACCGGCAGCACCGGGAACCAGCGCAAGGCTGATGGACCCGGGAAGGAGCTCGACGGACAACAGCCGCCCACGGATCTGTAACCGGAAGGACAGGCTGTCCCACCCGGCGGGCAGCCGCGGGTCGAAGTGCAGGGCCTGGCCCTGGTCCCGCATACCGGCGAAGCCGCACACCAAGGAACTCCAGATACCGCCCGTGGATGCGATGTGCACGCCGTCAACGGTGTTGTTGTGTGTGTTGTCCAGGTCGATGAACAATGCCTCGGTGAAGTGCTTGAGCGCGATGTCGGAGTAGCCCACCTCGGCCGCCATGATTCCCTGCACGCAGGCGGACAAGGTGGAGTCGCCGGTGGTGATGGGATCGTAGAAGTCGAAGGCGCGCTGCTTTTCCTCGGGTGTGAAGTCTTGCCACTGCAAGAACATGGCCAGCACCGTGTCCGCCTGCTTGAGGACCTGGTGCCGGTAGATCACCAACGGGTGGAAGTTGAGCAGCAGCGGGTACTTGGACCGCGGCGTGGACCAATCCCACGGCTCCAGGGTCATGAAGTCGTTGTCCTGGCTGTAGATCTGCATGTCCGGATCGTAGGGAAGGGACATGCGTGCGGCGGCCTGCTGCCACACCATGCGCTCGGTTTCCGGCACGTCCGGGTGCTCAAGCGCCGCGGCGGCCCGCAGGTTAAAGCGGGCCATGACATTGGTGTAGAGGTTGTCGTTGACCACGGCGGTGTATTCGTCCGGACCGGTCACGCCATGGATGTGGAACAGTCCGTCCTTGCCGAAGAAGCCCAAGGAAGCCCACATGCGCGCCGTTTCGATCAACAGGTCGGAGCCTACCTCGGCGCGGAAGCTGGCGTCGCCACTGGCCCACTGGTAGCGGTTGGCGGCGAAGGAAATCGCAGCGGCGATGTGGAACTGCGCGGTGCCGGCGGCGTAATACGCGCTGGCCTCAAGCCCGTTGATGGTGCGCCAGGGGAACAGCGCGCCCTCCACACTCAGCTCCTTGGCCCGGATCCGGGCATCGGGAAGCATGGCGTGGCGTGATTCGAGGACCTGCCGGGCAGCCACGGGATTGGTGTACGTCAGGTACGGCAAGAGGTACACCTCCTGGTCCCAGAAATAGTGGCCCTCGTAGCCGGAGCCGCTGACGCCCTTGGCGGGAATGCCCGCGACGCCGGCACGTGCTGTGGCTTGGGCAAGCTGGAAAAGGCTCCAGCGGACGGCCTGTTGCTGCTCGGGCTGACCGCCGATGGTGATGTCTGCGGTAGACCAGTAATCGCGGTAGTGGGCTGCGCCTTCGGCCAGGAGCGCATCGAACGGCAGGAGGCCCAATTCGGCATCGGACGCCAAGATCTCGCCCGCTTCCGCCGCGCTTGCGATGGCGCCGTTGACGACGTAGCTGACGCTCTTCTCCAAGCGGAACGTCTCGCCCTCATTCACGGCCATGACGTAGCGGACCGAGGACTCGTCCTCCCCCACCACGGTTTCGAACGGCTGGACTTCGGCGGAAATCCAGTGGTCCACGGCCATGCCGATGCGCTGCCGGGATTCGGCGGTTTCCCAGGCCAAGCGCAGGGATCCATCGGAGCCTTGGAGATGGAGCGGGAGCAACACCCGGCCGGCGTGGCGGCCCGAGCGGCGGGGATCGTGCGCCGACTGGTCCTCCACGGGCTGGTCCTGCCGATTGATGACCAAGGACGTGATGTCGGCAGAGACCTGGCGGTCCGTGGTGAGGCTCAGCTCGATGCCAAGGGAACCCCTGGATTCGAACCCGACGGCGCGGCGCTCCACCGTGGTGACGATCGCCCCTGAACGGCACTCCCACGTGATGGCGCATTCGTACACGCCCGTGGCGAAGTCGATGCTGCGGCGGTAATTCCGCACCGCGGACTCTGCCAGGCTCAGCTGCTCGCCGTCGATGACGACGTTGAAGTTGTTGGCGTCGGGAACGTAGACGATCCGCTGTCCCGTGCGGGCGAAGCCATAAGCGTTCTCGGCGTGCTTGATGTCCCACGTCTCGTGGAAACCGTTGATGAACGTGCCGGGAAGTTCGCTGTCCGCTGCCGCCCAATGGGCGCCGCGGATGCCCAGGTGGCCGTTGCCGAGGCTGAAAAGGGTTTCGAGCGTACCGGCGTCACCGGGAACGTGGATGCTCTCCACGAGCTTCCACGGTTCGCAGGGGAAGCGCAGCCGGTCGGAGCTGATGAGTGCCATGGACTGTTGGGTTCCTTCTGTTTCTGGTGAAACGGCTTGGTTATAGGAGATCTTCGAGGTCATCGACCACGAAAGTCGCTCCGGCGTCGAGCAGTGTCTGGTGGCCCGCCCCCCGGTCCACCCCGATCACCGCGCGGAAGTTCCCGGCGTTCCCCGCCTGGACGCCGGACACTGCATCCTCGACGACGACGCAGCCCGCGGCGGGAACGTCCAGCAGCTCGGCCGCGTAACGGAACGTTGCCGGGTCCGGCTTACCGGGAAGCCCGACGGCGGCAGCCACCTGGCCATCCACCACCACCGGGAAGTAGCCGTCCAGTCCCGCCGCCTTCAGGACGGCTGGTGCGTTGCGGGAGGATGACACGACAGCGAGCTTGAGTCCCAGCTCCAAGGCTGCGTGGATGAAGCGCACGGAGCCCGCGTAGGGCTCGACGCCGCGCGAATCCACAATCTCGTTGAAGATACGGTTCTTCCGGTTGCCCAGGCCCTGCACGCTGGTGTTGGCGGGATCGTCGTCGGCGGGTCCTTCGGGCAAAGTGATTCCACGGGAGGTGAGGAAATCCCGCACGCCGTCGAAGCGCGGCTTGCCGTCGATGTGGTCGAAGTAGTCGCTTTCCTGATAGCCGTCCGGATGGCCTGTTTCGGCCAGGTACCCGTCGAAGAGTTCCTGCCAAGCCTGCTCGTGCACGACGGCGGTCGGCGTCAGCACGCCGTCGAGGTCGAAAAGGAGCGCGGTGGCGCCCGTCCAGGCGTTCTTCTGGGTGGCTCGGGTATCAGTCATGGTGTGGAGTGGTCCGTTCAGCGCTGGCGGCGCGTGGTTTTGCGTTCAATGAGCTTCGTGTCAAGGAAATGGTTGGAGGGTTCGTGGGGGGCGTCGGCATTTTGGAGCCGGTCCACCAGCAGGTTGGCGGCGAAGGCCCCCTGGTCCGCCACTGGCTGAGCCAGCGTACTTAGGCCAAGGAACCAGCTCATCGGATGGTCATCGATTCCAATCACCGAGACATTCTTCGGGGCGGACAGTCCATGCTCACGCAAGGCCATCAACGCTCCGAACGCCGCCTCATCGCAGTGCGCGAAGACTGCCGTTGGGAGGCTTCGGTGCGCAATGAGTTCATTCATGGCTTTGCGTCCACCGTCGATCGTGGAGTCCGAGTTGATGACCAAGTCCGGATGAACGGTCAGGTGATGGTCTTTCAACGCACGGCTGAATCCCTTGAGCCTGTCGCTGGCCGTCAGCACCGAGTTCTCTTGGGTTTCGCGGCCGGAAAGCACCGCCAGATCCCAATGGCCCAGCCCCAACAGGTGGGAGGTGGCCCGCCAAGCCGCCAGTTCGTCGTCAATTCCTACGTTATCCCACGGTACGGAAGTCATCCCCACGCTCGCAACTGCAAGGCCGGACGCGGCCAGGAGGGCAACCTCGGATTCGCTCAAATCCACGTTGAGAAGCAACACGCCATCCACGCGTTGGGAAAGCCCGGGAAGGTCGCCGAAGATCTTCCGTTTGACGCTTGACTTGCCGTGGAGGCTGATCAGGACGGTGTCGAAACCGCTGTCTCCGAACACCTCCTCGGCCGCTTCGACGGCCTGGGCGAAGAACCAGGCCGTGGCGGTGGGAGCAATGATGGCGATGGAACGGGTACTTCCGCCGGCCAGCCGGGCTGCCGCGGAAGATGGTTTGTAGCCAAGCTTGGCGGCGGCATCGGCCACTTTGGCCTGTGCTTTTTCGGACACGTTCGGCAGGTTCCGCAGGGCGCGCGAAACGGTGCATATCGACAGGCCGGAAAGAATGGCGACGTCCTGGATTGTCACGCGGTGAGCCTTAACCATTCAACACGGCCTCAACCCTTTCATCTACTGGAATTTAGCGCCACAACCCTTGCACCGCCGAAGAAGAGTGTAAGCGCTTACAATTTTGGCAATCAACAATTTTGGCAATCAAGTGGCGTATTCCAGCGGCGGAAATGTGACGCGGGTCTCACCGAAGGACGTAAAAACGCAAAAACGCACTGACATCCGCCATTTCCCGGGCCGCGATCCGGTGTCCCATGCCGGGGTAGGTCCTCGCGGTGAGAGCCATGTTCTTGTTGAGCCATTCCTCGGTGTGCTCAATGGCATCCCTGAAAATCACGGGATCAGCCTTATCCCTGCCCCAGAAGAAGGGCGGCGGTGAATCGAAGGATTCGCTGAGGGCCAGGAGGTCGTTTTCCAGCACGAATCCTGAAAGGCCCACTGTCGCCTTGAAGCCTTCCGGACGGAGCCGCAAGAGGGTGCTGGCCATGGCCATACCTTGGGAATAGCCCAGGAGGCTCACGCTGCTGTGGTTGCCTTTGACGGAGTCGATCCAGGCGAACACCTTGTTGGTGGTGGTGATGACATCGGCAAAGTCGTTCGCCAGGAAGTAATCAAGCAGGAACCAGCCGTAGTGGTCGCCGATCGGCATGGGCCCACGGAGCGCAGCGCAAGTGAAGTCTTCCGGGAGCTGTGGGAAGAGAGCCGCCATTCGCTGCTCGTCAGTGCCGTACCCGTGCATCATCACAAGCAGCGGCGTCCCGGCGCGCTCATTTTCCGGCTTGGACCAGACGACTGTTTCCATGGGCCACAGCTTAGTGGCGGGCTCCTCGGCCCCGGACAACAACCCCGGCCGGGTGAAGCGGCACATTCGAAAGGCATGCGGGACGGCCGCGTGGAGAGCGGCAAAAATACCGCGGGGTCCAGCCAGGGAGTCGCTTACCCCTCGAAGTGCGACACTGGCATTTCGTTCGACAAGGACTGCAAGAGTGATTCCGCAACTTCCCTGAGCTTCTGGTTCCTGCCATTTGAGGCCCTGGTCAGAATCCTGAAGGCCTCCTCCTGGCTGCACCTGTTCTGGCCCATGATGACGCCAGTCGCCAGATCGATGGCGGTCCGGGAACGCATTGCCTGCTCGAGGTCTTCCGCACGTTGTTGCGTGGCGCCGATCCTCACCGCCAGCCGCAAGGCCTTTTCCGCTTGGCTTGCGAATTGCTCACAGCTGCGGATGGAAGCCTCATCGAAGGCGTCGCACTGCGGGGCGAAAAGGTTGATCGCCGCCGTCGCGCCCTCTTCCAGGCCCATTGGCACGCAGAGCACGGCGAGGTGACCGCGTTCCGCTATCGCGGTGCAATATTCAGGCCACCGGGAGTCCGCGGAGGTGTCCGGGACGAGGACGGACTTCCCGGTTCTCATCGCATCCAGGCACGGCCCGTCCCCGTAAAGTTGCTGCACTTCGTCAATGAGGCGGGCTTCGTGGGTGCTTCCAGCAACCGTCATAGATCGGCGACGCCGGCTCAACGTGACCCCGCACAGGACGTCCTGGCCGCGCGCCGCGGACACTGACGACGCCGTGTATACCGCCAGGTCTTCGAGGAAGCCGCCGACGTCTTCGCTGTCGATGACCAAATCCTGCAGGTGCCCCGCTACCGAGGCATTCAGACCTATTTCGCCCATGGCTTAGTCTACGAGCAACGGGACGCCAGTGGAGGAAAAAACAGGCTCCCAGTGCGAAGTCCACCACTTGGGCAAATACGGCGCCGGCCTTGCGCACCGGGGACGTGCAGTGCAGAATTCTTCTACAGTCCGGGCAGAATTTCCGGACAGGGCCGAAGACTTCGGCCTGTTTTCGCTCATGCAGCCGGGCGCCGCGTCACTCAACGTGAAGGTGCTGCCTGATGAGCATAAACCTGCTACCGGTTCGGAGTTAGTCGGTGTCGACCGTCTCCGAATCCGCGATTCCCCACGAACCGCATCAGCCAGGAACCTCTCCCCTCTGGTGTGCCGCGTGTGGAACAGACAAACACCTGGTCATCGAATCAATCCAGGCCCAAGGTCCAAGACTTTCCCAACAGCTTGCCGTGTTCTACACGTGCACTTCCTGCGGGCTTTCCTACAGCCATGCAGCAACCGTCCAGCAGGCGGGGGCCATCCTGAATCGTCGGGGGATTCAGGATGGCCCCCGCCTGCTGGAGTTCGGAAAACACTATTTTCACTGCGGCGAACCCCTCCGTGAAGTGAAAACCTCACTGCGACGCTTCGGGGCATCCCGGACCGGCCGGCCCCGATTGCGCAGCTCTCCCCCGGAAGCCCTCCTCCACACCAAGGTCCTGAGATGCAGTTGCGGGTTCGAGTTGGAAATACCCGCCTAGGCACGCTTTGCGGCATTACCCGAAGGAAGCACCATGAAGCTCGAAAGTACACAGCAGCGCCGGCCGGGGGACGACTCCCGGCAAGGGCCGGATGAGCTGGACCAACAGAGGAACAAGCATCGGCAAGAATCGGATTCCTCTACGCGGCCCCGTTTGCCCGAGCCTCCCGACCCGGACAACCTACCCATCGAGTACCCCTGGCAGCGGGAGATCGAGTGGCCGTAGGGCACCTTCCGGTCCGGCGCTAGGGCGGCCAGCCCCAAATCCGACTACCCCCTTCCGGGACTAGCCACCCTGCGTCGGGCCGGTTATATCGCCGGCGTGCCCGAGGTCGAGCGTGCCCCCATCCCCCACCCATCGTCGCGCCCGCCCGACGTCGAGCGTGCCGCCGCACAACGTCCGGCCCGCCTGCAACCGCGTACCGACTGTCGATTCTGCTGGATCATCCCGGCGTCCGAGCCAGCGACCCCCGCCATTCCGGGGCCGGCGGCCCGCCATCATCGGATGATCCAGCAGAATGCAACGCTCCCTGCTCTCAGAGCACGCCCGAGCACCCCAAAACTCCCCCGAACACCCGCCGGCAGAGCCTCACGCCAACTCCAAATCTTTGTTTATGTTGTTTTCTGTTGACAGACCAACATGAACAAAGATAGAGTCAAGCAATTCCACATCATGTGACCACAGTCACGGGTGTATCTACAGCTTGTACGCAATGGAGGGTATGTGTTCGCCGAAGAGCGCCAACAGCTGATCTCCGAGCTCGTCGCCGAGCGCGGACGGGTCAGCGTCACGGACCTTGCGGATCGGTTCAGCATCACCACCGAGACTGTCCGCCGCGACCTTGCTGTCCTCGAGTCCTCCGGCAACGTTCGCCGCGTACACGGTGGGGCAGTCCCCTCGGACCGCCTCAGCACCCGTGAGGAAAGCGTCGTTGAGCGTGCCGTCCAGCGCCAGCCGGAAAAGCTTCGTATAGCCGAGGCTGCCCTTGCCCTCATCCCCGAGTACGCGGCCGGCAGCATCCTGATCGATGCCGGTTCCACCACCGAGGCCCTCGCCCGCCTGCTGGACCAGCGCATTGCCCAGCAGACGGCGTCTTCCAACGGGAACGCCCCACGTGAAGAACTAGTCGTCATCACCCACGCCATCCCCATCGCCGGACGGCTCTCCGGCAACCCGCACATCGCCCTCCAGATCCTGGGCGGCCGTGTCCGCGGGCTCACCCAGGCCGCCGTCGGTCAGTCCACGGTCGAGGCCGCTTCCCGGTTGCGCCCGGACATCGCCTTCGTCGGCGCCAACGGTATCCACGCCACGTTCGGGCTCAGCACCCCTGACCCCGAAGAAGCCGCCGTCAAGGCCGCCTTCGTCACGTCCGCACGGCGCGTCGTCGTCCTCGCGGATTCCTCCAAGCTGGACGCGGAAACCCTGGTCCAGTTCGCTGCCCTAAAAGATGTGGACACCGTGATTACTGACCACGAACCCTCTGAAGAGCTCTCCGCCGCATTGGCCGAGGCCGGCGTCGACGTGGTGATCGCATGATCATCACCCTGACCGCCAACCCGAGCCTGGACCGCACCGTTGAGCTCCCGTCGCGATTGGCCCGCGGCGAAGTGCAACGCGCCGTCGCCGTCCACCAGCATTCCGGCGGCAAAGGCGTCAATGTCTCCCGGGCGCTGGTCGCCTCGGGCCTGGACACCGTCGCAGTCCTGCCGGGCGGGGATTCCGATCCCGTCCTCGCGGGACTGCTCGACGACGGCGTCCCCTACGCAGCGCTTCCCATCAGTGCGCCGCTGCGCAGCAACGTGACGCTCACCGAACCGGACGGCGTCACCACCAAGATCAACGAACCCGGCCCGGAGTTGAGCCTGGACGAGCAGGAAGCCCTGATCGGGCTGCTGCTGGACCGCTCCCGTGGCGCCAGCTGGGTGGTACTCGCGGGATCGCTCCCACCAGGAGTCCCTGCGGACTTTTATTCCACGGTCGCCCGCCGACTCCGTTCCACGTACAACGATCCCGCAAACGGCGGTCCGCCGCTCATCGCGATCGACTCCTCCGGGGCCCCGCTTGTTGCCGCCATCAGTGGCGATTCACGCGGCAACATCAGTGGCAAGCCCGATCTCTTGAAGCCCAACGCGGAAGAACTGGCCGAACTGGCCGCCGCAGCCGGCCTCACGGACGTCCACACGGCTGACGAACTGGAAGCAGACCCCGGCCTTGCTGCCCGGGCCGCCGCCGCGGTCGTCGGCAGCGGTGTTGGCGCGGTACTCGCAACACTCGGTTCCAAGGGCGCCGTCCTGGTAACCGCCGACGGCGCGTGGTTCGCCACGCATCCGCCGATCCAAGCCGTCAGCACAGTCGGTGCCGGCGATTCATCCCTTGCTGGCTACCTGCTGGCCGCCACCAACGGCGGAACCTCGCAGGACTGCCTCCGTCAGGCTGTGGCACATGGTGCCGCCGCTGCTTCGCTGCCGGGCTCCACTGTCCCGGCGGTACACCAAACAACTCCCGACGCCGTAACCATCACGGCCCTTCAGAAGGACTAACAGTGACCCAGCTCATCACCCCCCAACTGGTCAGCCTTGACCAGAACCTCGGCGATTCCCCCGCCGACGTCATCCGCTTCCTGGCAGGCAAAGTTGCCGCGGCCGGTCGCGCCTCCGAGGTTGAAGGGCTCTTCGCGGACGCCTTCGCCCGCGAGCAGAAGACCGCCACGGGCGTGCCCGGCGGGATCGCCATCCCGCACTGCCGCTCCGCTGCCGTGACCGAGCCGACCCTGGCAATGGCCCGGCTTTCGCACAAAGTGGACTTCGGGGCCAAGGATGGCCCCGCGGACATCATCTTCTTCATCGCCGCCCCGGAAGGAGCGGACCAGGAGCACCTGAAGCTCCTCTCCAAGCTGGCCCGTTCCCTCATCAAGAAGGACTTCACGGCAGGGCTTCGCGCGGCTGCCACCGAGCAGGAGATCGTCGACTTGGTTGACGGCGCGCTGGCCGACAAGCCGGCCGCGCATGCAGCACCAACCGTTGCGGACACAACGCCCGCCGCTTCCGCCGCGGCCCCCAAGCGCATCGTCGCCGTCACCGCCTGCCCCACCGGCATCGCCCACACCTACATGGCAGCAGATTCCCTCGTGGCAGCGGGGAAGGAAGCCGGAGTCGACCTGCAGGTTGAAACCCAGGGCTCGGGCGGATTCACCGCCCTTGACCCGGCCGTCATTGCCGCCGCCGACGCCGTGATCTTCGCAGTGGACGTGGATGTGCGCGGCAAGGAGCGTTTCGCGGGCAAACCCGTCATCAACGCACCCGTCAAGCGCGGCATCGACGAACCGGCCAAGATGGTCCAGGAGGCTATCGCTGCCTCCACCGACCCGCATGCCCACCGCGTGCCGCACTTCGGTGCCGAAGAGCGCGCCGAGCAAGCGTCCGAGGCCGCGAGCGAGCACCTCGGCACCAAGGTCAAGAAGGTTCTCCTGACGGGCGTGAGCTACATGATTCCGTTCGTCGCAGGTGGTGGCCTGCTCATCGCCCTGGGCTTCCTGCTGGCGGGGTACGACATTGCGCTTGGGACAAAGGCCAACGACATCCTGGCCCACAACACCCTCCTCAACCTTCCCAACGGTAACCTCGCCCTGTACCTCGGTACCGTTGCCTTCAAGATCGGTGCCCTGTCCCTTGGCTTCCTGGTCCCGGCTTTGGCTGGCTACATCGCTTACGGCATCGCGGACCGACCGGGCATTGCTCCTGGTTTCGTTGCTGGTGCGGTCTCCGGATTCATGGGTGCAGGCTTCCTCGGCGGCCTCGTAGGCGGTCTGCTGGCCGGTCTCACCGCCCACTGGATCGGTACCTTCAGTGTCCCGCGGTGGTTGCGCGGCCTCATGCCGGTGGTGATCATTCCGCTTTTTGCTTCAATTGTTGCTTCCGGCCTGATGTTCCTCGTCCTCGGCGGTCCGATTGCCTGGATAACTACTCAGCTCAACACGTGGCTGACCGGCATGACAGGCGCGTCGGCGATCGTCCTCGGTATCATCCTCGGCCTCATGATGTGCTTCGACCTGGGCGGTCCCGTCAACAAGGTTGCCTACTCCTTCGCCGTCGCAGGCCTCGGCGCGGGCAGCCTCTCGAACCCGGCCCCTCTGCAGATCATGGCTGCCGTCATGGCCGCGGGCATGGTTCCCCCTCTGGCGATGGCCCTGGCCACCGTGTTGAACAAGAAGGGCTTCAGCCTCGCCGAGCGCGAAAACGGCAAGGCTGCGTGGCTCCTGGGTGCATCCTTCATCTCCGAAGGCGCCATCCCGTTCGCAGCTGCCGACCCGTTCCGCGTCATCCCCGCAAGCATGGTGGGCGGTGCCGTGACCGGCGCCCTCTGCATGGCATCAGGTGTGACCTCGCAGGCTCCCCATGGTGGCATCTTCGTCTTCTTCGCGATCGGAAACTTGGCGATGTTCGTCATCGCGATTTTGGTAGGCATGGTTATCACCGCATTGGTCCTGCTCGCGCTGAAGCGTTGGGCAGTCCGGAAGCCCGAAGAGGCCGAACAGGTCCGCGTTCCGGTCGCAGCCTGAACGACCCGCCACTAAGCAAGTAGAGGACTAATCCATGCAGACCTTTTCAGGAGTAGGCGTAGCCCCCGGGCGCGTCCTGGGTCCGGTGCGGCAGATGCCGAAGCCGGTGCAGGAACCTGCAGCCTCGCCACAGGGAGCAAGCAACATTCCTGCGGACGTCACCGTCGAATCGCAAGGCCAGCGCATCAAGGATGCCGCCAAGGCCGTGCAGGCGGAACTCCGTGCCCGAGCCGCCACAGCGTCCGGCGAAGGCAAAGAGGTCCTGGAAGCAACTGCCCTCATGGCCGCCGATCCCATGCTGGTGAAATCGGCCATCAGGCTCCTCTCGCCCGAAACCCCGGGCGGCGCGCGTACCGCCGAACGGGCCGTGTGGGAGGCTGCCGCTACGGTGGCTGAATCGTTGAAGGCCCTCGGCGGCTACATGGCGGAGCGCGTGGCAGACGTCCTGGACGTCCGTGCGCGTATCGTCTCCGAGCTGCGCGGGCTGCCCGCACCGGGGATCCCGGCGTCGGACGTTCCGTTCATCCTGGCCGCCGAGGACCTCGCCCCGGCAGACACGGCCACCCTGGACCCCGCCAAGGTGATCGCACTGATCACCTCGAGCGGCGGCCCGCAGTCCCACACCGCCATCCTGGCTCGCGCCCTCGGCTTGCCCGCGATCGTTGCCGCGCCAGGTGTCGACGGGATCGGAGACGGCACTGAGATCTATGTCGATGGCGCCGCGGGCACCGTCACGGTGGATCCCGGTGAGGAACTCCGCCTTGCGGCCAAGACCTGGGCCACCCAGGCGTCTACCGTTGCCGCATTCAGCGGAGACAACGCTTTGGCCGACGGCTTCCGGGTTCCCCTGCTCGCCAACGTCGGTACCGGTGCTGACGCGGTCAAAGCCGCCGACGCCGGTGCCGAAGGCGTCGGGCTGCTTCGCACCGAATTCTGCTTCCTGGATCGCGACGACGAACCCACGGTCCAGGAGCAGATCGCCGCCTACAGCGCAGTGTTTGCCGCGTTCCCGGCCAAGAAGGTTGTTGTCCGGACGCTCGATGCCGGGGCGGACAAGCCCCTGCCGTTCCTCACGAACGCGGATGAGCCGAACCCAGCCTTGGGAGTCCGCGGGTACCGCACGGACCTCACGTCGCCGGGCGTCCTCGAGCGCCAGCTCAAGGCCATCGCCGCGGCAGAGGCCGCCAACCAGGCCGAGGTCTGGGTCATGGCCCCGATGATCTCCACGGCCGAGGAAGCCGCGCATTTCGCCGCGCTCTGCTCGGCCGCTGGTTTAAAGACTCCCGGCGTCATGGTGGAGGTCCCGTCAGCTGCCCTGACGGCGGCCACCGTGCTGCGCGAAGTCAGCTTCGCCTCGCTCGGAACCAACGATCTCACGCAATATGCGATGGCCGCGGACCGCCAACTCGGCCCGCTGGCCACGCTCAATGATCCCTGGCAGCCCGCCGTGCTGCAGCTCGTGAAGTTGACGGCCGACGGCGCCGCTGCCGCCAGCGCGGGCGGCAGCACCCGGCCCGTGGGCGTATGCGGCGAGGCAGCCGCGGATCCGGCCCTCGCCGTCGTACTCGTTGGACTGGGCGTCGCGACGCTTTCCATGAGTGCACGCGCCCTGGCTGCCGTTTCGGCCGTCCTTGCAACCGTCACCGTGGCACAGGCGCAAAAGCTCGCGACGGCGGCGCTGGCCGCCCCGAGTGCATCCGCCGCGCGCCAAACCGTTCGTGCCCAGCTGCCTATCCTGGACGAACTGGGTCTTTAGACTTTCCCCAAGCCCACAATCGAAGGAGCAAACAATGTCCGAACGTACCGCCACCATCGCCAGCCGCGTCGGCCTCCACGCACGCCCGGCAGCTATTTTCGCCGAAGCCGCCGGCGAACTGGACATCGAGGTCACCATCGCCCGCGAAGGCGAGCCCGCCGACGATGCCATGGACGCCGCAAGCATCCTCTCCCTCATGAGCCTCGGAGCTTCATTCGGCGACGTCGTCGTCCTTCGCGCCGAGGGTGCCGGGGCCGACGAAGCCCTGGACAAGCTCGTGAAGATCCTCGAAACGGACCACGACGCCGAGTAACCCACCGAGCATGCCCCCTCCTGGCCGTGGGGAATGGACATAGTCCTGCTATGTCCATTCTTCGCAGCCAAGAGGGGGCATGCTCTTTGCTTGTCCGGGCAAATTATGGTCTGTCAGCTCAAATTATTGACTGTTTAGGGCGGGTCGTTCAGATAGGCCGCAATATCCGGCTCGGTGGCTCTGAGCTGTTCAAGCTCACCGGCCAGGAAACCCTCCACGACGCGCGGATCGACGTAGGCTGCCCTCGCTACCGTTGGCGTGTTGCCGAGCGTTTCCGCGGTTTGCTTGATTGCCCCGACGACTCGTTGGCGGGCCGGTGCATTCGAAGCGGGGCCTGCGAGCGCCATGCCGGCGGTCACGGTCCCCTTCCAAGTGCGGAAGTCCTTGGCCGTGTAGTCCCCGCCCGTGATCTGGCGAAGGTACTCGTTGACCATTGTGGCATTCAGGCAGACCGGGCCGTTCCCGCCCTCGAAGACGAGCAGGGGTTCCTTGCCGGGCCTGGCCGCCAAGGGTCCGAGGAATCGGGCCAGCACAGGGTCCTCGATGGTGGAATCCCAGGTTTGGCCGCTTTTTCCGGGGAAATGCAGGGAAACCGTATCCCCGTCGACCTTCACGTGCTTGCACCTCAGCGTGGTGAGCCCGTATGAGCCGTTGCGACGCGTGTATCCATCGGAGCCAACGCGCAAGGCACCGAGGTCCATGAGCCGCACGGCTGCGGCCAAGGTCTTGGTCCTCGCCGAAGGGGACTCCCGCAGATGCCGGGCGACCACGCGGCGTGCCTGCGGCAGGAGGGCTCCAAGCCGGGCCGCACGGGCGAATTTTTCGGCATCTTGGCGAGCCCGCCATTCCGGGTGGTAGATGTATTGGCTCCGGCCGGCGTCGTCCACTCCCATTGCCTGGATATGCCCGTTCTCAAACGGGCATATCCAGACGTCGGACCACGCGGGAGGAATCGCCAACGCGTCGAGGCGCTTGCGCTCCTCACCTTTGATGAGCGATCCATCCGGGCGGTAGTAGCTGAATCCGCGGCCGGACCTTCGCCGGGAAATGCCCGGACTGCCAGGTTTGCTGCGGCGGAGTCGTGTCATGCCGTGGCGCCGTTTGCCTGCTCTCCGGTTCCTAGGCTTCCTGTGGGTCTGCCACGGACGCACTGGCTGACATGATCTCGGCACTGATCATCCAGGCGAGCTGCTCCAAGCGGGCAATGAACGCGTGGAGGAGGTCAGCCGTCGTCGGGTCTTCTTCATCTACTTCGTCGTGGACATCGCGCATGGTCTGGACCGTCCGCTCCAGGCGGTCGGTGATGAGCTTCACGGCATCCCTGGTTTGGGTCAATCCCTCGGGAAACTGCTCCAGCCTGGTTGCGCCCGCGATGGTGGTGCTCCGGCCGTCGGGAAGGGCATGGAGCGCCCGCATCCTTTCGGCGGTTTCGTCGGCGAACTCCCGGGCGGCTGCGACGAGTTCGTCAAGCTGCAGATGAAGGTCCCTGAAATTGGGACCAACAATGTTCCAATGAGCTTGTTTTCCTTGGAGTTGGAGTTCAATCAGATCCGTCAGGACCAGCTGCAGATTATCTGCCAGAGTTTGCGATGCTTTCACGTTTTCTCCTCCTAGGCGACCGTCCGAACAAGCCTGTGCCGGGAACCGGCGCAGGCCCTTCCGCTAGCCTACGACCAAACCCGGAAATCTTTATAAGTGTACTTAGTACTTGATTTGATAAGCGTGCTTAGTAGTACGATGGAGGAAGTCGGAGGTGGTTCGTAAGGGATGAAATTCCGGAGGGCCCATCCGCTGCAACAAGACCCCGCACGGGGTTCGGGGGCCTGGCGGGCATCACAGTTCGCGTGCGAACTGACAATCGAATACATGGCAAGGGGCCACGGCGCTTGCTGGCGGTCCCGCTGAAGTAAGGAATGTGTCATTGTGAACACTCTTCTGATCATTGCAGGCGTTGTGGCAGTTGTTCTTCTCCTCGTCGGCGGCTTCTCGCAGGCCGTAAGCTGGCTCCTCTGGGTCGGCGTGGTCCTCCTGATCGTCGCGGCCATCGGCTGGCTTCTGAGCTTCATGTCCGGCCACCGGTCACACGGAGTTTGACCGACAACGCTGTGAGGATGCTTGGCCAGCGGCCAAGCCCCACGCGTCGGGGGAATGAAGTAATCCACTACCAGCAAAAGGAGTACGTCCATGGGTGCAGATGACAAGATCCGCAACGCCGGAGAAAAGCTCGCAGGCAAATCCAAGGAAGCGGCTGGAGAGCTGACGGGTAACGAGCGGCTCGAAGCCGAAGGCAAGTTGGATCAGACCAAGGGCGACCTGAAAACGGCCGGCGAAAAGGTCAAGGACGCTTTCAAGAAGGACTAAATCCCCTCGAAGTGCAGCTTCCGCCTCGCGCGGGAGCGGCACTTCCCGCATCAAGGAGTTAAGTCGATGCCGACGATCTCTGACCCGATCGTTCCCGACGGCGCGTCTCACCCCAGGGCCGAACGAATCTGGTGCGCCAATTGCCGCACTGCCGAACACGTAGTCCTGGATTCCATCGAGCCACTCAAGCCGCCGGCGGCGGAGTTCGTGGATGTCGCATACACCTGCGTGGAATGCGATATGTTCTACGCCCACGCTGCGACCTTCCAAGACGTCGCAGCCATCCTGAACCAACGGGGAACCGTATCGGGTGTGCTGCAATTCGGCGGTGGATACATCCATTGCGGCGAACCGATGACGATTTCGGGAACCGGATTCCACAGCGTGTACGCGCCAATTTCCACCGAGGACCCCACTGTCAACCTTCTCGACGTGTACCTGGCGACAAAGGTGTTGCAGTGCCGTTGCGGGTTCCGGATGGAGCTTCCGTCTTAGCCAGGACTTAGCCAGGACCGTGACCGCAGGAGGAACGAATGCCGGAGAAAAAGAACCCCAGCCTCAAGGATCCGGAACTCTACGAAACTCTCCGGGAGGAGGGTGCGTCGAAGGAAAAGGCAGCCAGGATTTCCAATGCCGCTGCGAAGGAGGGCCGAAAGGAAATCGGCCGTCGTGGCGGCACCTCAGGCGATTATGAGGACTGGACCGTGCAGCAACTGAGGTCCCGCGCGAAGGAACTGGGGCTCACCGGATACTCGGGCAAGAAGAAAGCCGAACTGATCTCCGCGTTGCGAAACCACTAAGCCATCCAAGGGACATGTCCACTGCTGACCCGGGTCGCCGCCGACGTTCCCCTGGACATGCCCAGCGCCCGGGCCCAGCAGCGGACATATGCGTGTTATGTCCATTGCACACTTCCCACGAGGGGCATGTCCGCTCCCCGCCCCGCGCACCACCAAGCGCACGACGGCGGCCCGTCAGGCTTTCTTGACCCTCGCCTTGGGCTTGCTGGCCGCCTTTGCGGTGGCGCCGTCGTCGGACTCTTCTTCGGGCGATCCGGCAGAGGCTTTGCCGCGCTTCTTGTCGAGGCTGCGCTTGAGGGCTTCCATGAGGTCGATGACCTCGCCGCCTTCCCCCTCGCTGGCCGTGACACCGAACGTTTCCTCGGTGTCGATGGAGTCTCCCTTTTCGAGTTTGGCCTCGATGAGTTGCCGCAATTGAACCTGGTAGTTGTCGGTGTATTGCTCGGGCTCGAAGTCGCGCGCCATGGAGTCCACCAAGGCAGAAGACATCTCCAGCTCCTTGTCCGAGATCTTGACGTCGGTCTCCAGCGACGGGAAGTTGGCTTCGCGGACCTCGTCGTCCCAAAGCAGGGATTGCAGCATCAGGACGTCGCCCCGCACGCGCAGCGCGCCCAGCCTGGTCTTCTGCCGGAGGGCATACTGCACGATCGCCACGCGCTCTGTGTCCTGCAACGTGCGCAGAAGCAGCATGTACGCCTTGGGCGACTTCGAATCGGGCTCCAAGTAGTACGGACGCTCGTACATGATGGGGTCAAGCTGCTCGGCAGGAACAAACTCCACTACTTCGATTTCACGGCTGGCCTCGGCGGGAAGGGACTTCAAATCCGCGGCCGAGAGCACCACAGTGCGGCCTTCCTCTTCGTAGGCCTTGTCGATATCCTCGTAATCCACAACAGAACCGCAGACCTCGCACTTCCGCTGGTAACGGATGCGGCCTCCGTCCTTGTTGTGGACTTGGTGGAGACTGACATCGTGGTCCTCGGTGGCGCTGTAGAGCTTGACGGGTACGTTGACCAGCCCGAACGCGATAGATCCCTTCCATATGGCCCTCATGCACTAAGTGAACATCACAACCAGGCGGAGGTGAAGAGGTGGCAAGCAGCCAGAAGGAGCGCGTCAACGTTGAAGGCCATCAACTGACGCTCACCAACCTGGGCAAAATCATCTACCCGGAGACCGGCACCACCAAGGCCGAAGTGCTCGAATACTATGCCGCCGTGGCCCCGTTCCTGATCCCGGCTGCCGCCAACCGGCCCGCCACCCGGAAGCGTTGGGTAAATGGGGTGGGAACCGCAACCCACCCAGGGCAAATGTTCTTCCAGAAGAACCTCGACCAGTCCACGCCGTCCTGGGTTCCGCGTGTCACCATCCAGCACAGCGACCACAGCAACGTCTACCCGCTCGTCAACAACCTCGCGACGCTCACGTGGTTGGCCCAGATCGCCGCCTTGGAAATCCACGTGCCGCAATGGCAAGTGGACGCCGACGGCACCATGCTGCCCCCGGACCGCCTGGTCCTGGACCTTGATCCCGGTCCCGGAACGGGCCTTCCCGAATGCGTCGAAGTAGCCAAGTTGGCGCGCAGCATCCTGC
The DNA here is from genome assembly GCF_030812595.1 of Arthrobacter bambusae. Taxonomy (GTDB): domain Bacteria; phylum Actinomycetota; class Actinomycetes; order Actinomycetales; family Micrococcaceae; genus Arthrobacter; species Arthrobacter bambusae_B. Next base: position 98,481 of record NZ_JAUSSZ010000009.1, on the reverse strand, counting down.
AGGACATCGGCCTTGATCCGGTCCCTGTGACGAGCGGCAGCAAGGGGATCCACCTGTACGCCGGACTGGACGGAACCCGCAAGTGGGAGCAGGTCTCCGCGTTTGCGCACGAATTGGCACGCTCGCTCGAGGCTGACCATCCGGATCTCGTGGTCAGCGACATGAAGAAGACCCTGCGCAACGGCAAGGTGCTGGTGGACTGGAGCCAGAACAGCGGGAACAAGACCACCATCGTTCCGTACTCGCTCCGCGGGCGGGCCCACCCCATGGTGGCCGCGCCGAGGACGTGGCGTGAACTCGCCTCCCCCAAGCTGGAGCACCTGGACTTCACGGCCGTCATGAAACGCGTCAAAGAGGGAAAGGACCCCTTCGCCGCGGTGGCTGCCGGGCGGTCCGGCCATGCGCCCGGACACGGCGGCGCCGGCACCGCCGTCGAACGAACCGGCGTGAACCCGCGGCTGGCCAGCTACGTGGACAAGCGCGACCCCCAACGGACACCCGAGCCGTTTCCTGCCGCCGGGCACCACCCCGGTTCACGTCCACCCCAGCCCGACGCGGAACCCAATCCACCCGGCGGGATCTTCGTCATCCAGGAGCACCATGCCCGTCGGTTCCACCTGGATTTCCGGCTGGAACACAACGGCGTCCTGGCGTCCTGGGCCTTGCCGAGAGGCGTACCGGACACTCCGGCCAAGAACCACCTCGCGGTGCGTACGGAGGACCATCCCATGGAATACGCGGAGTTCGCGGGCATCATTCCAAAGGGCGAATACGGCGCCGGGACGGTCAGCATCTGGGACAGCGGCGAGTTCGAGTGCGAAAAATGGCGCGACGGCAAGGAAGTCATCGCCACCCTCACCGGCAAGCCCGGCGGCGGATTGCAAGGTACCCGCCGCTTCGCGCTCATCCACACCGGGGAATCGCCGTCGCAATGGCTGATCCACCTGATGAAGGACAAACCGGGCCATCGGGCGGTGCTGTCCCCTGGCGCCCAGCCGCAAACGAACGGAACCCCCAGCTACGCGCCCATGCTCGCGACCTCCGGAACCACCGCCGACGTCTCGTCCGGCGACTGGCTGTTTGAGCTCAAGTGGGATGGATTCCGGGCCATTGTTTCGAGTTCGGGCGGCAAGATCAGCGTGATCAGCCGCTCCGGGATCGACATGACTGCCACCTACCCTGAACTGGCGGATCCACGCTACTGGCCCCGCCACGATTTCGTCGCGGACGGCGAAATCGTCGCACTCAGCAAGGACGGCCGGCCCAGCTTCGAGTTGCTCCAGAAGCGGATGAACCTCTTCAAACCCGGCGACGTCGAACGCGCCCGCGCCGCGGTCCCAGTGCAACTCATGCTGTTCGACCTCCTGTACGACGCCGGCTCCCACGGCAGTTCCGACCTCACCTCGCTGCCGCTCAGCGAGCGCCGCGACCGGCTAGAGGCGTTCCGTTCAGGACTGCCAGCGAAGGGCTCCCCCATCCACGTGTCCGAGGTGCTGGACCATGATCTCGACGATCTCCTGGCCAGTGCCGCCGAGCTTGGCTTGGAGGGCGTCATGGCCAAGCGCGCGGAGAGCCGGTACCAGCCCGGGCGGCGCAGCAGATCCTGGGTCAAACTCAAGTTGGAACGCATGCAGGAAGTGGTGGTGGGTGGCTGGCGACCCGGAGCCGGGGCGAGGCTCGGGACCATAGGCGCGTTGCTGGTGGGGATTCCCGACGGCGACAAGCTGCGCTATGCCGGCCGGGTGGGCACCGGGTTCAAGGACTGGCAGTTGCGGGACATCCTGAAGCGCCTGGAGGGAATCGATCGCCGGGACTCTCCATTCCACGACATACCCGCCGAAGACGCACGCGGGGCGCAGTGGGTTTCCCCGGAGCTCGTGGGTGAGGTGACGTTCGGCGACTGGACCGGCACCGGGAGGATGCGGCATCCCGTCTGGCGCGGGTGGCGCCCTGACAAGTCCCCCGAGGATGTCGACACGCTAACAGCCGGGCGACACGGAAAATGACCTGCGACACCGGAATTCCAGTGTCGCAGGTCATTTTGCGTGTCGCTTATGAAATATAGAGCCTAGGACGAGTGCGGCATCTGCGGACGGCTAGTCCGGTGGACCGCCGTGACCGCGGCCTGCTGGCCCACGCGGCCATGGTTGGGGCCGCGATCCTTGGGGTGCTTGGTCTTCCCGCTACCGTCCGGCCACGCCGGTCCTTGAGTCGAGCCGAGCGTCATGGCCACAGCTGTCGGGGCCGGCATGGGCACCTTGTCCATGGACTCGGCCAGATGGCTGGCCACCTCGGAGTTGATTTGTGGCTCTACGCGCTTCGCAGCCATGGTTCTTCCTTTCTGCAGTGAAACGAAGGGATTTTCATACTAGGTGGGAGCGGTCCGCGGGATCTACCAGCGGACTTTCCTCTCAGACTTGGCCAGCTTCCCACTCGTTTGGGTGGGCTTGGGTTTGCTGCGCTCCGGCTTCCTGCCCGGCGTCGGTCTTCGGTGTGTTCGGTGCCATGCAGTGGACTCCTTTAAGCTCTCGATTCGCCGGAGGAGGTATCGGGACGCGACGCCCTCTGCGGGACCTTGGGTGTCCAATAGCAGCGACAGGAACGGCGCGGAGGCGAAGCCTCAACAGGCATGGATTTTTGTCGGATCAAAATTCAGCGGCATCGGCGAAAGCCTGCAGTGCCCCGACCGGCGTCTGCGAGCGGCCGGACCCGCTGGCCTATTCAAAAATCAGTGTTCCCATGCACCCACCCTAGACACTCCTGTCTCTGTTTGGGAACCCCGCTTTTTGGCCAAACCGTTTCGCGCGCGGCCCATACGTCCGCTCTCGGCTAGCATGGCATTTCCAGCGACCCGCGATGTCTTCGGCAGGGTCCCGACGCCAGGAGGTGAGACCCATCAAAACAGCAATGCACGGGTGCTCCCTTCCAACCCTTCAGCGAGCCTGAACCAGGTGGCGCGGAGAGCACCCCTCGGCTTCCCGAAAGGCTCTCCCATGTCAGCAACCACATTCCAGCATTCCCATTCCGCCGTCACGGCACGCCTCCGTTGGGCGGGTTGTGTTTTCGCCGAAGACGAGGCCCGGCTCTTGATCGCCGCGGCGCACGCCCCCGAGGTCCTTGAGCGGTTGATCGAACAACGCGCCTCAGGACTGCCCCTTGAATATCTCCTCGGCTGGGCGGAGTTCTGCGGCCAGCACATTGCGGTGGACCCTGGCGTCTTCGTTCCCCGCCGGCGCACGGAGTACCTCGTCCAGGAGGCGGCCCGCCTCGCCCGGCCGGGTGCCGTCGTCGTCGATCTTTGCTGTGGTTCGGGTGCCGTGGGCGCCGCTTTGGCTGCCTCCGCGGGCAGCATCGAGCTTCACGCCGCCGACGTCGACCCCGCCGCGGTGCGCTGCGCGCGACGCAACATCGCAGCGGCAGGCGGACACGTGCATGAGGGCGATCTCTATTCGGCACTCCCTGACGCTCTTCGCGGCCAGGTTGACGTTCTGGTGGCCAACGCCCCCTACGTCCCTACGGACTCGATCGGGATGATGCCGCCCGAGGCCAGGCTGCATGAACCGCTGGTGGCGCTCGACGGCGGCGCGGACGGTTTGGACGTGCAGCGCAGGATCGCGGAGGAGGCTCCTTCCTGGCTGGCTCCAGGGGGTTGGCTGCTGATCGAGACGAGTGCCCGGCAGGCACCGACGACGGCGGCCTTGTTCGGGCACGCGGGGCTGTCCACTCGGGTGGTCCATTCTGAAGAGTTCGATGCCACGGTGGTGCTGGGAAAACGGCAGGAAATCCACCGGAAATGATCAGCAAACTGTGCCAACGCGGCGCTGGACCAAACAATTTGGTAACGACGTCCCGAAACACCCAAAAATCCTCGTCATTCCGCGGCTGCGGGCGGTAATTGGATATCAGGAATATGTGCCCGACGTGGGCCGGAACAGCGCCCGGAGACGGACTCCGACTCTCAGTTTCAGCGAGTTTCGCGTAAAATTGAAACCCTGCCCAGAGCGGAGCAGCCGTATGTCGCAAGCAAATGATCTCCCTAGGAGAAACCCAAATGCCCACAGACCGAAGCATTACCGACTCTTCAGCAGGCGCTAGGAACGCCGCTGCAACGACCAAGTCCGCAGTAGGCGGCGCCTCAAAATTGAGACTTCCAACACGCCGTCGACTCAAGGTATCCGACGTCAACGTCGTTGACCAGCCAATGCTGAAAAAAGCACTCGGCGGCACGATTGTCGGCAACACCATGGAATGGTACGACGTCGGCGTGTTCGGCTACCTCATCACCACCATGGGGCCCGTCTTCCTACCCGAGGCCGACAAAGCCGTGCAGACCCTGTTCCTGCTGGGAACCTTCGCCGCAACCTTCGTGGCACGGCCGCTCGGTGGCGTTGTGTTCGGCTGGCTGGGTGACAAGGTGGGCCGCCAAAAGGTGCTCGCAACAACACTGATGCTGATGGCGGCAAGCACCTTCGCCGTCGGGCTCCTGCCGGGATACGCACAAATCGGCATCTGGGCAGCCGTATCGCTCGTTGTCCTGAAACTGATCCAAGGTTTCTCGACGGGCGGCGAATACGCCGGCGCCACCACGTTCGTGAGCGAATACGCCCCAGACAAGCGCCGTGGATTCTTTGCGAGCTTCCTGGATATGGGCTCGTACATCGGCTTCGCCCTCGGCGCCGCCCTGGTGTCCGTCCTGCAGCTCACCATCGGCCAATCGGCCATGGAAGAGTGGGGCTGGCGGCTGCCGTTCCTCGTCGCGGGTCCCCTCGGCGTCATTGCGGTGTATTTCCGTAGCAAGATCGAGGAATCCCCCCAGTTCCAAGCCACTCTGGATGCCCAGGAAGCCCTCGCCGCGGATGCCGCAGCGGGCGACGCCGCAGTAGCAAAGGGCCCCGTCGGCATCGTCAAGGCCTACTGGCGCCAGATTGTCCTCGCCATGATCCTTGCCGCAGCCGCCAACACTGTCGGCTACATGCTGACCTCCTACATGCCCACGTACCTGACCGACTCAAAGGGCTACGACCCCGTTCACGGCACGCTCCTGACCATCCCCGTGTTGGTCGTCATGGCTGTCTGCATTCCGCTGACGGGCAAGCTCTCTGACCGGATCGGCCGCCGGCCCGTACTGTGGATCGGTGCCATCAGCACGGTTGTGTTCGCCGTTCCGGCCTTCCTGCTCATCGGCATCGGCGATATCTGGTCCACGCTTGCCGGTTTGGCCCTGGTTGCCTTCCCGGTCACGTTCTACGTGGCAAACCTCGCGTCTGCGCTGCCTGCGCTGTTCCCGACCTCCAGCCGTTACGGAGGAATGGGCATCGCCTACAACTTCTCAGTGGCGATCTTCGGCGGTACCACGCCGTTCATTGTCGCTGCCCTGATCCAGGGCACCGGCAACGACATGATGCCCGCGTATTACCTCATGGGCACGTCCGTGGTCGGCGCAATCGCCATCTACTTCCTGCGTGAATCTGCGCAACGCCCGCTCCCGGGCTCCATGCCGAGCGTGGACACCCCGGCCGAGGCCCGCGAGTTGGTGGCCACCCAAGACACCAACCCGTTGATCGACCTGGACGAATTGCCGTTGGACGACGGCACCCTCGTAGCGGCGGATCCGGACCGGGACACCGTCTCGGCCTAGGCACACGGCCGGCGCGGACTGCGGGCGGCCCGCGCCGCCAGGGCAAGGCTGGTTATTTGTGGCGTGACCGCTGCGAATAACCAGCCTTGCTTTCGCTTAATTGCGGTCTAAGCCTTGCGGTCCGCCTTCTGCTCCTGCATCCGCTTTGCCTGCTCCTGGATCTTCTGGCCGTAGCCCCCGTTCAGTGCGGTGTCCCTGATGTGGGTGGCTTTCGCGAGCCGGTCGCCGTCCGCCGCATCCTTCAGCGCCTTCAGGTCGGCCTGCAGCGCGGCTGGAAGCTTTGCGGCCAGCTTCGGGCGCTTGTCCAGGATGAAGGTGGCGATCTTGGCGGCGCGTTGGCCGTAGTCTGGCTTGCTGCTGTCCCCGTTCACGAAGAACCGCAGGCCAACCGCCAGCGGGTGCCGCGCCAGAGCCGTTTTGGCCGCGACGGCGGCCGTCGCAGTGGGCTGGGAGGTGGCTGCCGCCGTCGTGCTTGTGCTGCCGGAGGTAGCCGCGTTGGCGGCAATCACGCCGCCGCCCAGCAGGAGGCCTGCTGCAAGGACGCCGACGACGGCGGTGCGGGCCTTTGTGCGTTTGCGGCCCGGGACCGGGGTGCTGGAGCTCGGGGTGCTGGGGGTCGGGGTGCTGTTGTCCATGGTCCGTGTCCTTCGTTCCGGCCGGTGGTTGATCCGCCGGCGCTCTTCACAGCACTCTGGTCGGGCCGCATGAACTGACTGTTCGGCCAATGTTCGAGGAATGTAAAACCGTCCCGGCAGCTCCCCAGGACGCCCCCGGGACTCCGTCCGTGCGGTTGAATGGACGCATGGAAGACAGCCGCGGATTGGTGCTGATTGCCGAAGATGAACAGGCAATCGCCGATATCCAGCGCCTCTATCTAGGCCGCGCAGGTTTCGGTGTGCACGTTGAGCGGGACGGGATTTCCGCACTTGAACAGATCAAGCGACTCAAACCGGTCGCAGTGATCCTCGACGTCGGGCTGCCCGGCATGGACGGGATCGAACTGTGCAGGAAACTGCGGCAGGCGGAGGACTGGACGCCGGTATTGTTCGTCACGGCCCGCGATGAGGAGGTGGACCGCGTCCTTGGCTTGGAACTGGGCGCGGACGACTATCTCACCAAGCCCTTTTCGCCGTCCGAACTGGTGGCCCGGGTCAAGGCAGTCCTGCGCCGCACCGAAGGCACTCCGCGCTCCAAACCGCTGGTGCTGGGCAGCGTCGAACTGGATCCGCTGAACAGGACCGTACGCGCCGGCGCCGAGGAACTCACGCTGACCGCCACCGAATTCGACCTCCTCGCGTACCTGATGGCGCAACCTGGCCGGGTCTTTTCCCGCGAGCAACTCCTGTCCGCGGTGTGGGGGCAGGCCAGCTATGCCGCCGGGCGGACAGTGGATGTACACATCGCTCAGCTCCGAGCCAAACTGGGCGAACACTCTCCCATCGCGACAAGCCGCGGCGTCGGCTATTCCGCCGCACTTCCCCAAACATCCGGTCACCGCCCCGCTGCCCGGGGCACCACGTGAAACGCTGGTTCGGAACACTGGCAGGACGCACGACGGCGGTGATCGCCGCCGTCGCGACCGTCGCAGTGGTGCTCGCCGGCCTTTTGGCCGCCCAACTGGTGAACGCCACGGCCGTTGATGAAGCCAAGAAGTATCTCGCGGTGGAGGCCGATTCCCTAAGCCAACAGTCAAGCCTTGGAAGCCTGCAGGACCTGCGCGCAGATCTGCTCACGCACGGCGCGAGGCTCGCGCAAATCAGCACCGACGGCCGCGTGACGGGTGGCGGCGCAAGGCTGGTTGATGCGAAGACTGTGGCGGATGTATTGGCTGGAAAATCCGTCTCGACGTCGGTCAACGGTCCGCAGAACACCGTGGTGCTCGAGGCCAGGCCCTTGGCATCCGGAGGTGGCGTGGTACTGGCGCAGCCCGTGTCCGAGATCCGCGCGGCTGCCGCTCCCCTGCTGAGCCGCATGCTGATCGCCCTTGCCGCCTGCCTCGTGTTCGCCATCGTGGCCGGGGGCCTCTTGGCGCAATGGTTGAGCCGGCCGTTGGTGCGTACGGCACATTCGGCCCATCGGCTCGCGGCCGGAGAACGATCCGTGGTTGTGCCGCCCGGCGGTCCGGCCGAAGTGGTGGAGGTTTCGCAGGCGCTGGCGGCCTTGGACGCCGCACTCCGGACCAGCGAGGGGCGCCAACGCGAGTTCCTGCTGTCCATCTCGCATGAACTCAGGACACCCCTGACCGCGCTGCGTGGCTACGCCGAGGCGCTTGCCGATGGCGTTATCACTGGAGACGACGTGGGTGGGGTCGGGCGGACCCTCGTGGCCGAAACCAACCGTCTGGACCGTTTTGTCCGCGATCTCCTGGACCTGGCACGGCTCGAGTCCGACGATTTCCGCGTGGAAATGCAGCCGGTGGATGCCTCCTTGGTCCTGCGCGAGAGTTGGCAGGCCTGGCAAGCGGTGTCCCTCCAGAACGGAATCGTCGGGCGGCTCGAACTGCCGTCCGGGCCTTTGCCGGCCCGCAGCGATGGCCAGCGGCTGCGGCAAGTGGTGGACGGGTTGCTGGAAAACGCACTGCGAGTGACTCCCGAGGGCTCTCCCGTTGTGCTCGCCGCGTACCCTTCCGGCAGTTGGATCACCGTGGAAGTGCGCGACGGCGGCCCCGGCCTCACGGAGGCGGATGCCGCCGTCGCGTTTGACCGCGGCGCGCTTTTTGCCAGATACAGCGGAGAACGGCCTGTTGGAAGCGGACTGGGTTTGTCCATCGCCGCAAGGATTGTGCAGCGGATGGGCGGCCGGATCAGTGTGCGCGCCGCGCCTGAAGGTGGAGCGGCATTCGTGGTGGAGTTACCCGGCATTCCCGCGGGCCCCCAGCAAACGTAGACTCGGCGCATGGCTGATGTTCCAGTAGGTTCGCTGCACCACGTAGAGATCTGGGTGCCTCACATTGGCCGTGCGCAGGAAGAGTGGGGCTGGCTACTGGGCGAACTGGGCTACGAACGATTCCAGGAGTGGCCCGAGGGCTGCAGTTGGAAACTCGGAGGCACGTACATCGTGATCGAACAGTCCACTGCGCTCACCGGAAGCACGCACCGCCGGACGGAGCCCGGGCTCAACCACCTCGCCTTCCACGCGGGCACCCCAGCGAACGTGGACCGCATCCGGGAGATAGGCGCCGACTCGGGTTGGTACGAGATGTTCGAGAGCAAATATCCGCACGCCGGCGGGGCGGACCACTACGCCGCCTACCTGGTGAATACCGATGGCTATGAGGTAGAACTGGTGGCGGAGGTAGGACCGTCCTAGGCAGTAACTGACCTCACGCGCCGCCGCATGGCGATCCTCGGCCACCGGTGGAGGCCCACCAGCGCTTCGCACTCGAGGATGCGCCTGAGTCCGTCGTCCAATTTTTCGGGGTCCAGCTCCTCGAAACCCAGCCTGCGATAGTAGGGCGCATTCCACGGAACATCGCGAAAAGTGGTGAGGGTCAGCCACTCCAAACCCTTCGCGTATGCCCACATTCCGGCAGCTTCGAGCAGCCCACCCCCGAGCCCTTGCCGCGCATGTGACGGGTGGACGCTCAACTGCTCCACGTGCGCATTTCCATCGAGGTCCCCAAGCAAGAGATAGGCCACGGGAACGTCCGCCGCGTCAACATAGACCAAAGCACCGCCGCGCGCCTGGAAGATAGCCAACTCCGTTACGGTCAGCGGCTCGTCGTCCGCGATGGCGTCCATTCCGCAAGAGCGGAAGATCTCGCCCGCGGCGGTCTCGATCCCGCGAAGCCGTTCCAGTTCGTCCGCCCTCGCCGCCCTGATCATGCGGCGGCACCGTTGCGGGAAAGATATTCGTTGCGTCGATCAATGAGGTTCCGCATGTACTTGCCCAAGAAAGCTTTCTCCGCGATTCGGCCCACCATGCCGAAAGGCGCCGCGAATTCGACGCGATCGATCATGAGTGTGCCGCCGCCGTCGGGAATGAACTCGTGCACGTGCCGGAAGAAACGGAAGGGACCACGCACTTGCTCGTCCGTAAACGAATCGGGGAATCGGAACTGGGTGATGCGGCTGCTCATCTGCAAGGGCAAGCCGAAATGCCAGGCCTGCCACGTGACCTCGTCGCCCTCCGAGAGGAGTCCGGACATAACTCCCGCAACGGCACGTTCCCGGGAGCTGGCCATGGAACCCACATGCGCGTCGACGTTGCGGGCGAGGTTGAAAAGCTCTTCGGGTTCCATTGCAATCTGCGTATGGCATGTGAAGGACACAGTCATGCTTCGATCCTGCCACTGTTTCGCCTTGCGCAAGTCATGGCTGATCTCGAGCCGGCGCAGCCGTAACCGAACCGGTCGGGCTCGTTGGAAGGCCGTCAGCCTGGTTCCGGGCGCCATTGCGCGAAACACAAAGCAACGTTGTGACCCAGCTAATGGCGCGGATCTTAGGGTCCTGATAACTTCCCAATGATCGGCTGAATTGATTGGTGGTACCCGTTGCGATCAATCCTGGCCCATGCCCGGGCGCTTCATACCGTTCCACCGGCAAGCAACGATCACCTTGCTGCCGTCCGCGTCGCACTGAGCGTCGCCGTGCCAGCGCTTGTCCTTCTCGCGGTTGGCCGGGCGGACCTCATCATCTACGCCGTGTTTGGCGCCCTGACCGGGATGTACGGGCGTGCCGAATCGCACCAACTGCGGCTCAAGCACCAGGCCCAGGCCGCCGCGGTACTCGTGACCGGCGCCTCTGTGGGCACCTTCTTGTCCGTCTCCCACATCCATTCATGGGGATTGGTGGTGGTCGAGGCGCTCCTGGCGGGGGTGGGTTCACTGTTCTCGGACAAGGTCCGGCTCAAGCCCAACGGCCCCTTCTTCGGAATTTTGGCCCTGGGAGCATGCGCTTCCGTTCCCGCGCAGATCCCGTTCCTTGCCGCAGTCCTGATCTGTGCGGCGTCGGCGGCGTTTTCCATGGTGGTGGGTTTCGCCGGGTGGCTCCGGTACCGCGTGTGGGAGCGCGGCGCCGTCCGGAACATTCCGGCATCCTCTGCGCAGCTGCGCCAAGCGGCCGGACTTCACGCAGCCAGGTATGTGCTCGCCGTCGGCGCGGCAGGCGCCTGCGGAGTGCTCACGGGCAGCGGCCACCCGCACTGGGCCATGGCCGCCGCCGCTGTTCCGCTGGCCGGAGCCGATATGCCCAGCCGGCTACACCGAGGCATCCACCGCATCGTGGGGACCTTCCTCGGACTGGCGATTGTCGCCGTCGTGCTCTTTCCGGGACCGCTGTCCCCGTTGCACTACTTCCCCGGGCAAACCACCATCATCCTGGCCCTGCTGGTGATCGGTTTCCAGTTCCCCACCGAATTGTTCATGGCCCGGCACTACGGCTGGGCCATGGTGTTCTTCACCCCGGTCATCCTGCTCATGACTCAGTTGGCAGCACCCGCGGATCCTGGTGTGCTCGTCCTGGAACGCGGAATTGAGACCCTCATGGGAGCCGTGATCGGGATTGCGGTGGCCGTGCTGGTCCAGAAACGCCGGGTTACCTTGCGGCGCCGGCTTACTTCGCGGCGCGGCGGGGCGGACCCGACGTAAGCTTCGCCGGCAGGAAACGCATGGCGGCAGTGATCACTTTGTAGCGCTTCGTCGGGATGGATACACCTTTACCCTTGAGGTTGTCTTCCAGCCCTTCCCGGACAACGCGCTCGGCCTTCAACCACAGGAAGCGCGGAGCCACAGATTTGTCCATGCCCATGCGATCGTGGAATTCCGTGTGGGTGAAGCCCGGGCAGACCGCAGTGACTTTCACTCCCCTGACGGCATAGGCAGTGTTCGCCCAGCGGCTGAAGCTGACCTGCCAAGCCTTGGCCGCCGAATAGCTGCCCCGGTTCGCGAAGGCCGCAACGCTGGCGACGTTTATGATCCTCCCGGACTTGCGTGCCAACATAACCTCCAAAGCCGCGTGGCACAGCTCCAAGGGCGTCTGGACGTGCAGCCGCAAATGCCGCTTTTCGTCTTCCACGTCGTTCTTCTCGAAGGAATTCAGCAATCCGATTCCGGCATTGTTGACCAGCACGTCCACGGGCCGCGAAGCGTCCCGTAGCCTGTCCGCGACAGCCGCGACCCCGTCGTCGGAGGTCAGGTCGGCCGGCAAGACTTCCGCGGAGATACTGAAGTCCCGCTCAAGCGCTTCGGCGCTTGCCCGCAGCCGGCCTTCGTCGCGGGCCACGAGGACAAGGTGGTGTCCGGATTCGGCCAGCTGGCGGGCAAATTGCGCACCGAGCCCGGCGGTAGCGCCGGTGACCAAAGCTGTGAGTTCGTTGGCTCGAGTTGTCATGCGCCCAGACTAGCCCCGTTGGCCTCGGTGTGGTCCGCATAGAGGGAAGTGGCGTGCGGCCGGTGGTCTCAGGCCCAGCCGCACGCCGTGCCGCGGTTCGCATGGGGACACACGGTCCGGGGCACTGCCCGGCATGCGGACCATCGAGAACCGAAGACTCCTCGCGGCCCCCAACAGGTCCGCCAAGAGTCTGCTTCCCTCGCATGCCCGGCACTATCTATGTGGTGCTCGGCAGTCAATCGTGCCGTGAACTTCGCAAAATGTTTGCGGGATCAGGGATCGACCGGCTCAGTGGCGACGCCAGGACTTAGTCGGCCGGGTCGTTTTCCGGCACCGGACCGGTGAGATCAACGATTCGCCCGTTGACTGCGGCTTCGCGCACCGACCAGATCCCTGCGATTGCCGCATCTTCGTCCTCAAAAGCCTCGGAGGTGAGCAGCACGTCGCCGCTTCCGGTGACGAGTTGGAACCGCAGGCATGCGTCCGCGTCAACATAGAGATTGAAATGTGAGGCCATTGTGGTGCTTCCTTGTCTGGAGTATGGGCACCTCAGGCCCTGGGCTGCCCGAGGCGTTTGCTTTATCGGCTGGGTCGGCGGTTCCATGGGCGGAATGCCAGATAGAACGCCAAAAGTCCGCCGATGAAGTACACGGCCCAGAAGGGGAACTCGACGTCGGTTTGGCGTCCTGCAAGGGTTTTCTGTTCCGGGGCGTCTTTGGGGATGTCTGCGATCCGTGAGGCATGGACCAGAAGCCTGTGTGAATTGACTCCAATGGGAGTACATGTCACCAAAGTGATGAAATCCTCGCCCGCGATGATTTTCAGCGAGGAAATGTCGTCCGGTTTCACCACCTCGATCCTATTCACCCGGTACAGGAAAGTGTGGTCCATCACCTCGGTGGAGAAGATATCTCCCGTTTTGGCGCTGTGAAGGGGATTGAAAAGCTCAGCGTTCGGGATCCCTGAGTGCGAAGTCAGGACACTGTGTGTCCCAGGTCCACCGACGGGAAGGGAGGAACCGTAAAGGTGGCCGACTCCCTTGGCCAGGACCTCATCGCTGGTCCCGTGAAAGATCGGCAGGTCGATTTTCACGGCGGGGTAGCGGAATCTGCCGATCACCTCGTCATTGGCTACGTTCAACTGACGTTCGTAGTCCGACAATTGGCCACCCAACAACGCGGGGGCCTGCGGGGAATACGGGTCCCGCAGCTGTCCCTGGGGGATGCGGAAGTTGTATTCGCGTGCCCGGTCCAACACCTTCGTCCGCGCCGATGGTTCGAGTTGTTCGACTTCCTGCGAATAGCCGGAAAGTTGGCTGTTGTGCGAAATCGAGCTGAACCAGTCTGCTGCCCGTGGGTAGAGGACCAAGCCAAGACCAATGGCGGCGATGACCATCATGACGATAAATCTCCGGTCAGCTTGACGGCAAGCTCGACCGGAGCGGATGCCCTTGCGCCCACGCAGCCCCTTGCGGGAGTGCCGGCGGGAGTTTTTCGGGCCGGGTTCTGTACCCTCCATGAATTCTTCGAGGGTTTGGGTCATTGGGGCCTCTTGGTCTGATGGACGGGAGCGGTATGGGGCATCCACCGCTTGGTGGATGCCCCATACCCTGCATCGAGGGATGCAGCTCGCGGAGGGATGCCTACTTTGCCTCGTTGCGCTTCCGGCGGCCGGTGACCATGAACAAGCCGGCCCCGGCCAGCACGAGGACCCCGCCTGCCGTCAGCGCCCAGGTCCCCGCACCGCCGGTGAGCGGCAGCTGGAATCCGGCGTTCTGCCTGACGTTATCGATCGTCACGGTGACGGTTGAGGGATCGTTGCTGGTGACCGTGGTCTCAACTGGCTGGGCAAGCAGTGTGTATCCGGCCGGGGCCTTGGTCTCCACTAGCCAGTACGACTGGTAACCGGGCTGGCCCGGTGCCACGGCCGCGCCGCTAGCGTAGTTGGAGTAGCGCAGCCCGGAGATGACCAGGTTGCCGGTGGCGTCGGTGGTCCAGGAACTGGCACCGCCGACGCTGATTGGGTTGGTGCCGGCAACGGCATCAGCCTGCGACGCGTAGACCGAAAACACGGCACCGGCCAGGGCAGCCGAACTCAAGGAATCCTTCTTGTGCAAGACGATGCTGCCCCACTTGGTGGTGCTCACCGGTGGAGTCACCACCGGGCCGCCGGGCTGGCCCGGAGTGATCGCGAAGCTGGCCGCGTTAGGGTAAATGAGGGCCGTGTTCGTGACCTCGCCGACCGTGTTCACCGCGGTGTTCACCGTGACCCGGACCTTGGCCGTAGGGTTGGCGGCCAGGATGGCCCGGCCGGACGCCGTGAAATCGACCGTAAGGGTCTTCGTGGTGGCGTCGAAGGTGATGGTGTAGTCGGTGTTCAGCGTCAGCGTGGCGCCGTTGGACAGAGCTACCGTCGAGTTCGCGTATGTGAGCTTCGGGTCGAGCTTGTCAACGATCCGGTACCCGTCGATTGGGTTGACGTTCGGGATGTCACTCGTGATGGTCCACTGGATGTTGTCGCCGAGCTTGATCGCGGAGGTGTCGCTCACCGTCTTCGTCGCGGTTGTCACGGCGTTCTTCGGGTAGACGTTCACATCGTACTTCCAGCTGTTCGCGCCGGTGGGGTCAGTCATCGGAAGGGTCACCAGGAACGGGGCCGATGGAGTGACACCGGCGGGGTAGCCGGTCTCCGTCACCAGGTACAAGCCCAGGGGAAGGTTCCCTAGGCTGGCCGTTCCCGTGGCGTCCGTCGTCGTAGTGGAGCCGGGGCTCGCCGCCTGCGCCGCGGCCTGGGCCGGGGTCAACGCAGCCGCCGCAGTCCAGCCGGCGTTGGTGGTCAGGTCAATGTTGTTCACCTTCTGCACGGTGAACGTGACCCCGGCCACCGGTTTGAGTGCCGCGGTCTGGGCGGGAGTCAGTGCCGTTCCGTTGTTGGGCAGGTTGGTCGGCGTCGCCGGCTTCTCGTACTTGTGGATGGTAAGCGAACCCGTCTTGGACGGATCGATGTTCGCGGTGTTCGCCGCGGATGCGCCTCCGGCTCCGAGGGCGAGCATCCCGGCTGAGGCTAGTGCGGCCAGAGATGCTATTAGGCCGCGCCCCACCTTCGATGGTTTCATCGTGTTCCTTTCTAATTCCCCCATTGATTTGCGCCGAGCTGCGCTAAGGAGTCTGGTTTTCTGGGGTCTTGTTGTTCCTTCGCCTGAGGATGAGGAGGGCAAAGGAAGTCATGAGGAGGAGAGTCCCGCCAAGGGTTGCCCCGAGGAGGCCCTCAGCGCCTGGCCCGCCGGCTGCCGGGAGTTTGACGGCGGCAATGTCGAGGACCGTGATCGTCAGACCGCTCACCGTCACTGCCGTGCCGGCGGTGGCCGGGTCCAGGGCGATGCTCCCGTTGCCTGCAACAGTGAACTTCACAGGGGTGGCAAGGAGTGAGAAGCCATTTGGGGCCTTGGTCTCCAAAAGCCAGTAAGTTCCCGGAGTAAGATTCCTGACCTCGACCAGTCCAGGTGACCCGGATACAGCGCTGCTGACCCCGCTCACCGTGGGTCCCATTTGGCCCCCCGCATCATTGCGGATCTCAAACGTCGAACCGGTCAATGGGATGGTGGAACCTTGGGTCGCGCCCGAACCCGCCTTCTGCACGAACAGGTGGCCCGTGGTGGAGTTCGTGGTGAAACATGCAGAGTCAAGCGGCGCCGCGCTGCCGGTGACGCAGCGGGCCGGCGGGATCACCCCGTTGCCCGTGGCCCCGTTCCTTAGGGTAACCAGCCAGGCATTCGAATTGACGGTCACCGAGTACGTCAACACCGCCGTGGCATTGCCGGGGAGGGTGAACGAGGGCGTAAGCAGCTTGCTGCCGGCTCCCGGGTTCGGAACCGATACCGGGGTGCCGCCATTGATGCTCAGCTTTGCCGAACCGACGGAGAATGCGGCGTTGTTCACTACCTGGCTGAGGTCATCGCTAAGGATGACCCCCGTGATGGGGTTGACGGTGGCATTGGTGGCCGTCACCGAATAGGTGATCACCCTGTTCGCACTGGGATCGCCCGGGTTGATGGACGTGCCCGAAGCGGGAGACGCGGCCTTGCCCAGCGTCCACGAGCCCACCGGATTGACCCTGCACGAGAGGTCGCTGTCCGGGCAGCTCGTTGGCGGGACGGTGACATTCGAAGGTGCCAGGTAGTTCTTGAGTGAAGCATTGCCCAGGGTACCGGCCCCATTGACCTCCACCCGATAGCGGACGACGCTATACGCCCCGGCTCCCACCGTGCCATTGATGGAAAGGGTTTTCGGGCTTCCCCCCGCGTTGTTGACGACCGCCAACGGGGTGGCGCCCGTAGATGTCGTAGTGATGGAACCGGCCAAAAGGCTCGAGTCATCCAGGATGTCTCCGAGCCAGTCGTTGTAACTGACAGTGGCCGGTGCCGTACCGCTCGTGTTGTAAAACCTCAGCGAGTACGTCAGAACCTGCCCGGACTGGACCATAGTCCCGGCAGGCGGGTCGACGGTCTTGGAGACCGACAGGTTGGGCAAGGGGGTAACGCAGGCGGAGTTGTCCGTCGTCGGGCCTTGCTCCTGCCCTGCCGGCACGGCAACCGAGTTGTACAGGCCAGTCCCGGGGCCGGCACACGCCGACGGAGACGAAGCATCCGTGTATCGGAACGTCACGGCGAGGCCGAAAGTCTGCGTGACGCCCGGGCCGATGCCGGAACCGGCCGGAGCCAGTGTGTACGGGCCGGCGGTCGACGACGAACCGCCAGCAGGTGCCCCGCTCCCCGACGTCGTCCAAGCAGCACCCGTGATCGCCAGGTTCGAAGCGAATGCCGGCGTGTCCGTCAACGGTCCGTAGCTGCCGGGCACCGACCCGGTGTTGGCAACGGTGATGGTGTAGTTGGCCACAAAGTTGCCGTTCGTGTCCGGACCAGTAACTGTGCCCGCCTGTTTCGCGACGTTGATGATGGGCAACGCATTGTTTGACAAGGTGCAGGTGATGTTCGCTCCGGCCACCGGCGTGATGCCTAACGATCCGATAAAGGCGGCACCATTCGGCAGGCCGGGCTGCAGACCGTACGAGTCGGTGCACGCGACGGTACTGGCATAGTTCGCAAGCTTGGCCGTTCCGGCACCCGCCTCGGTCAGGGTATACGTCGTTCCTGCAGCAGCCACATAGGCCCCGGTGGTGCCGGTTCCGGCAGTGACCGTAGACCCCGTGCCTGTCGTGGTCGAGTTCGCGGTGCTGTTGACCACGGTGCCGGCCGCGCCGCCCGTGCGGATCTGAACCGTGAACTGGTCCGTCGCAGCCTCACGGGGCGCACCGAGCGCCTTCGCCAACGTGATCCGGGGAGCCCGCACGGTCAAAGCGGCGTTCGCCGGCGGGTTCAGGTTGGTGACGATATTGCCAGGCCCGTTGACATAGGTGCCCTCTGCCGCCGCCGTCACGTTGAAGGTGATCGTGCAGGATGACTGACCAACGGCAAGGTCACCGCCGGTGGCGGTGAAAGTGTTGGAACCTTCGGCTGCAGTGCGGACAAAGGCCGCGCCTGCTAGCTGGACACACGTCCCACCGATCGCGGGGGTCGGGGCGATCACGACGCCGGCGGGCAGCGTATCCGTGATGCTCCAGTCGGTCTTCGCCATCAGATCGCTGGTATTGGTCACGGTGAGCGTCACGGTGGACGTCTGGCCGGGGGCGATGAGCGTTGGGCTGAACGTCTTGTCCAGCTGCGGGGTCACATCGACAATCTGGGGCAGGTCGAACGCCACATCGTTGCCCTGGCCGCTAGTCTGCGCGTTGTAAAGCGACAGCCCGAGGTTTGCGGTCGTGCCGAGGGGCACCATGTACGCTGCTGACTGCAGCTTCGTCACCTTGGCGGCGCTCGAAGTTGTGTCTGAACCGCACGGGTCCAGCCCAGTCGACAGCACCGTCGGGATGCCGTTGATGATGAGGGAGAAAGTCTCCTGCGCATGGTTCGAGAAGCAATTGATTTCGGCGAAGTATGCCGACACCGCGTAGTAATGACCCGGAATAGCCGGAACCCCGCTTGAGCTTGCCGTCCTGAATTCGGTGCCGGCAGCGATTTGGGCGGATTCGGCATTGGTGTACGCCGACAACGCCTGGTTGTCGGCAGCTTGTGCCGCGGTTTGGCCTTGTGCCAATCCGAGCTGCACGGCCATTTCCTTAAGGTCCTGCCACGCCCCGGGCGCGTTGTTCGAACACCCGGCGTCAGCTGACGATGAGGGCTGCGGAGAGAAGGAGTTGAGAATCCAGCCATTGCACTGTCCTCCGGCGGGCGTGTACTGCGGGTCCGCCGTGTATGTCATGTTGGCGGCAGCTGGACCACCGGTGTAGTTCAGAATGCTGATCGCCGCCGATGATGCGTTCTGGTTGGAAAAGTCCTCGGTATAGACCGGCGTACCGGCCTGGGGCACGCCCGGCGTCCCTGGCGTCGTCGCCGACGCGGGTGAAGGCAGGGCGCTGCCCAATCCGAGGGAAAGCATCGTGGCAACGAGGAGAATCGCCAGCAGCCTTGCTGGTAAGGACTTCTTCATGGTCTTTTCTTGCTTCACTTTCGGGAGCGGGCACGGTTCTAATCTTCAAGTGCGCGCTTCCGGCGAGATGTGTCGCAGAAAACAGATCAAATTTTTCGAGACTAGCCCGGAGAAACTGGCGCCCACTCAAAGAGTGGGCGATAACCCCGATTCGTGACGCGAAAACCGAAATTATTTTTCGTAGGGGCGCTTCCGGCGGCCGGTGACCATGAACAGGACCGCACCGGCCAGCACCAGGATCCCGCCGGCGGTCAGGGCCCAGGTCCCCATGCCGGTCGTCGCCAGCTGGAAACCGGCGTTCTGCTTGATGTTGTCGACCGTTACCGTCACAACGGACGGGTCGTTGCTCGTGACTGTGGTCTCCACGGGATCGCCGAGCAGCGCGTAGCCGTCCGGGGCCCTGGTCTCCATGAGCCAGTACGACCGGTAACCGACCTCTCCCGGGCCGACGTCGGTTCCATTGGCCCGTCTGGAGTAACGCAGGCCGGAGATCACCAGGTTGCCGCGGGCATCGGTGGTCCACGAACTGGCGCCTCCGACGCTGATCGCATTGGTACCGGCCAAGGCGTCAGCCTTGCTCGGGTAGACCGAGAAAACGGCGCCGCCCAAGGCCGCCGAGCTCTGGGCATCCTTCTTGTGCAAAACGATACTGCCCCACTCGGAGGTGCTCACGGGAGGAGTCACCAGCGGGCCGCCGGGCTGGCCCGGGGCGATGGCGAAACTGGCCGCGTGCGGATAGACGAGGGCCGTGTTCGTGATCTCACCCACCGTGTTCACCGCGGTGTTCACCGTGACCAGGACCTTGGCCGTGGCGTTGGCGGCAAGGATCGCCCGGCCGCTGGCCGTGAACTCGACCGTAAGGGTGTGCGTGGCCGTGTCGAACGCGATGGTGTAGTCAGTATTCCGCCCCAGTGCAGCGCTGTTGGACAGCGCCACCGTCGAGTCGGTGTAGCTCAGCTTCCCGTCGAGTTTGTCGACAATCCTGTAACCGTCGATCGGGTTCACGTTCGGAACATCACTCGTGATGTTCCATCGAACGTTGTCACCGAGCTTGACCACGGACGCATCATCAACAGTCTTAGTAGCCGTGGTTACGGCGTTCTTCGGGTAGACGTTCACGTCATACAGCCAGCGGGCCCCGCCGGTGGGGTCAGGCATCGGGAGCGTCACCAGGAACGGGGCCGAAGGCGTCACACCCGCCGGGTAGCGCGTTTCCGTCACCAGGTACAGGCCCAGCGGAAGGTTCCCCAAAGTTGCCCTTCCGGCCTCATCGGTTGTGGCCGTTGAACCTTGGGTAGCCGCCTGCGCGGCGGCCTGGGCGGGGGTCAACGCAGCCGCGGCAGTCCAGCCCGCGTTGGTCGTCAGGTCAATGTTGTTCACCTTCCGCACCGTGAACGTCACCCCGGCCATCGGCGTCAGCCCTTGCAATTGCGACGCCGTCAGGGCCGTCCCGTTATTGGGCAGGTTGGTCGCCGTCGCCGGCTTTTGGTACTTGTGGATCGTCAGCGAACCCGTTTGCGGCACAGGGTTCGTGATACCGATTCCGGAGTCAACCGTCTCCTGCGGAACAGGAACCCCCTCTGGGACCACCGGCGCGGGCGCCGCTGGTTGGGGGGCCGCTTTAGCGGACGGGTCCGACGTCGGCGCCATGCTCGGTGGGGGTGCCGCAGTTGCTGTCGGGGCGGGTGCCGGAAGGGCGGACGGCGCGCTGCTCGGAACCTCGGCTCCGGCAGAGGGCGCCGGGCCGTCCTGTCCAAGCCACATGACGACGCCCGCAATCGCGAGGCCCGCGAGGAACAGCGCAGCTGCTGCCACCTTCCAGAACCCGCCCACCGAACGAAGTCCCGCAGTGGCCCGATCGTGCCCTCCGGGAAGCAACGTCTCGGAAAAGAAGGGGCCGGAGAAGACTCCTTCAGGGCCAAGGGTCTCCAGAAGAGCCGTTCCCGGGAGGAACCCGGCGGCCGCTGCCGGTGTGAAGACAATCCCGGCCACCAACGGGAAGACGAATGCCTTCATGCCCGCTTGGACATCGTTGAGTTCAACCAGCAGGGCCGTGCACTTCGGACACTCCTTCAGGTGGGCCGTTATCCTCTCGCGCGACGTGCGTTTCAGGCCGTCCCGGACATATTTTCCGAGCTGGCTTGAAAATTCAACGCATGGGTCGTCGCCCGACACGCTGATGTGGCCTTGCAAGTAGGCCTGGCGGAGCCCCTCGCGTGCCCGGAGAACGAGGGAGGAGACGGCATTCGGGGTCAATCCGATGAAGGGCGCGGCTGCAGCAGGTTTCAGGCCTTCAATGTCCACATGCCAGAGGGCGGCCTGCCAGCGTTCCGGAAGAGACTTGAACGCCTTCGCCATGGTGCTGGACTCGAAGGCGTCCAGGACAGTGTCCTCGTCAACGGCAACGCTGTCCAAAAATTCGTCGTCACCCACCGCCTGCGTGCGCCTGGCCTTCCGGTTCCGGTCATGGGCAATCCGGCGCACGGCAGTCAGAAGATACGAGCGGAAGAACTGGTCCGGTCCCTTGCCTTCACTGAGGGCTTGGAAAATCGAGGCAAATGCCTCCGCTACGACGTCTTCCGCGTCACTGGGGTTGTCTGTCTGGGCGCGGGCGACAAAGCGGGCCGCTGCCACATGCCGCCGGTAGAGTACATCGAACGCCGCCGCGTCGCCGTCGCGCATCATGGCCAGAATATCCGGGTCGCTATGCGACCCTTCGGCCGACGTTGCGCCATTTGACCCGTCCTTTGAAACTTGCCCCATAGCAGCCCAGTGTGACAGAAACCGGACAGGTGACTTGAATCACTCCCCCTGCGGGCTACTCAAAGGCAGTGGGTTCACCCTCTGCAACACGAATCCGTTCCGAACGACACTTAACGGACATGAATGGACTCCGTTGGCGACGCGTGCCACCACAAGTCGTCCTTATTCATCTGGCGGACAAGTCGGTGGCCACGAGGGGTGAGACCATCGTCTTCACTGCATGGATCGTCAATGATTCCGGGTGCCGTCTCCACAATGTGCGCCTTGTCCCCCGTTCCTTTACCAATGAAGCAATGGAAAGTCTCGAGTACACATCCAAGCCTCCGGAAGCGGACCTCCACGTCGGAACGTTGTCCGCCGGAGAATCAGCGATGCTGAGCTTTTCGTATGTCGTCAGTGCCGCCGATCACCGGTACGGCGGCGACCTGATTAGCGCCATGGAGGTCACCAGCATGTCCCGCGGACGAATAATCCGCGACGAACACGATGCATTTGTGGCCCTCAACGAGCATCCCTATTCGTTGCCCGGCTCCCCAACAGGCGCTTCCGGCGGCCAATCGACGTCGAGATCGTAGCCCTCATGCTTGCGCAGGTAGGCTGCGATGAACGGGCAATGCGGAATGATCCGCTTGCCCGAGGCAAGCACATCGTCCAAGGCAAAGTGTGCCAGGACCTTGGCCAGCCCGCGGCCCTTGAACTGCGGGCGGGTTTCCGTGTGCAGGAAGTCGATGTGGCCGGGCTTATCCATAAACTGCGAGATCACGGCTACTTCACCGTCAACGAGAAGCTCGTAACGGTGGAATTTGTCGTTCCTGACTGTGGTGACGTGCGGGCTGAACGACTCTGCGGATGAATCCGTGAACTCAGTCATGTGTCGAGATTCGCACGTAAACCGGGCTCTGGCAATGGCGCTGCGGGGACATCGGTATGGACTCCGGCCGGCACCCGTCCCAGCAGTAAAACGCCCAGCGCGAAGCACGCTGCTCCCCCACCGAGGAGGGTCAGCGTGAGTCCGTGGAAGGCGGCGTCCACCACCGGAATGAAGACCACGACGCCGGCCGTCACCACCGAGACGTGGGTCCTACCGCGGGCGTGGCTGGCCGCCGTCGGGCGCTCTTCAAGCCTGCCGAACAGCAGCAGGACCGGGAGCAAGAGCAGGAGGACCCCGAGCAGCACCAGCGGACGGGACCACCACCATTCGGCGGTACCGGCCGCCGGCTTGGGGAAGTCGGTGAGGAGAAGCAAGCCGGACATGGCTGCGAGCAGCGGCAAATGCCACAGATAAACCGTCATGGACCACCGGCCCGCCACGGCCACCACCCATCGGATCCAGCGCACGTCCGCCGCCCAGGCAAGCCCGGGGCGAAGCAACTGCAGGGTTGCCGCCTGGGACAGGCCCAGTAGAAGCATGCAGAAATTGGGCGGATTCAGGTCCACGATCATGTTCCCGGAGTAGACCCCGATGCCGGTCACGAACCCCAGCAGCAGGTTGCTGCCGATGACCAACCCCGCGAACCAGCCCCGGCTGCGTCCAGCGAAGATGCCGTCGGCAATGAAGAAGCCGAATTGCTGGACCGCGCACCATACAAAGAGCATGTTGACCGAGGCGAGCATCGGAAACGTCCCGCGCAGCGAGTCCAGGGTGATCACCGCGGCGACAAGCGCGCCGAGAGTCAGCCATGGAGAGTGCGCGTGCAGCCGGGCCAGCAGGGGAACACTCAGTTGAGTCGCGAGGTACGCGGCCAGGAACCACAAGGGCATGCCCGCGCCAGTCACAATGAGCTGGACCACCTCCGGATCGACGCCAAGTAGCCGCGCCGCCCACAACCCCACGAACATCGAGGCCAGCAGCGCAGTCGCCGGGCGGATGAGGCGCAAGAGCCGCAGTTGCGCATAGTCGACGCCGGTGCCGCCGCGTGCGCGTAGGCGGCGCCACGATTCCAGTCCCGTGATTCCGCCAAGGACGAAGAACAGTGGCATCACTTGGAAAACCCACAAGACGGGTTCGAACCAGCGCTGTTCCATGAGCGTGTTTTCGGTGGTGACGGTGCCGTCCGGGTGCAGGACCGGGCTGACCATCATGCAATGCGAGAGCACCACGAGAACCAGGCAGAAGAACCGGGCGAGATCGATCACGGGATCACGTGGGCGGCCGAATGCAGCCATGCCCGCGGACGTTCCTTGTTGTCCCGAGTATCCCATCGCTCTCCCTCGCGAATTGCTGAAACCATTGTGCGCCCGCTCGACGGCGGGAACCAGAGCGGGCGTCGGCGGGAATTCGTGGGTGCGGCCCGGGGGCTATGTTCCGGAACGCAGCCGCCGGGCCGCACCCACGGTCTCGGCGTCTAGGAACGGGGGCTCAGCAGCCGCTCCCGTTGGCGGTCATCCAGCGCTGCTGCACCCGCGGCCATGGCCAGGCCGAAGGCGCCGTCCAAAACCGCCCGGTCCGCCGATGCGGAGGAGCCGTGGGCAGCGAACTCGGCAGTGTGGTGGGCGGCCCCGTGTACCTCATAGCCGAGCAGCGGATGGATGCTTGGGACCAGTTGCGAGACGTTGCCCATGTCCGTGGAAGCCACTGGTTTGTGGTCAAACGCGACAGCCCTGCCTCGGGCAGACATCGCTTCCCGGTAAGCCTCGGAAAGGTAACGGTCCTGCTTGAGTTCGGCGTAGGCATTGCCCGTTGGAGTGACCTTGAGCGTGCTTCCGCTGGCAAGCGCGCCCGCTTCCAGGCAACGCTGCACGCGTTCCTCGATGATGCGCAGATTCTTGAGGCTGGGTGATCGCATCTCGACGTTTGCCCGGGCCCGCTCCGGTATGACATTGACGGCGCTGCCGCCTTCGGTCACGATCAACGAAACAACCGAGCCGGCCGGAAGTTGCTGCCTCGCCAAGGCGATGGCGGTCTGCGCAATCACGAGCGCGTCGAGTGCATTTATCCCTTCGGATGGGGCGGCAGCGGCATGGGCCGGCCGCCCTTCGTAAAGCA
Organism: Arthrobacter bambusae; assembly: GCF_030812595.1. GTDB lineage: Bacteria > Actinomycetota > Actinomycetes > Actinomycetales > Micrococcaceae > Arthrobacter > Arthrobacter bambusae_B. The sequence goes on along the minus strand of NZ_JAUSSZ010000009.1, from coordinate 74,220 downwards.
CGTCCCACATACCCATGGCCAAAGATGAACCGCCGATGACGTCTTCGGCGCCGGCGTGGGCCATCATCGCCAGGGAGACGTCTTCGAAGAAGCCCTCGCCAATGAGATCGACCTTGCCGCCGCTTGTCTCTTCGGCCGGAGTGCCAAGGACCTTGACCGTGATACCGAGCTCATCGGCGACGGAGGCGAGCGCGAGTGCCGCGCCCACGGCACAGGCGGCATTCACATTGTGTCCGCAGGCGTGCCCGATGGTCGGTAACGCGTCGTATTCAACGCACAACGCGACCACTAACTCACCGGTGCCGAAGGTCGCGCTAAAGGAAGCGGGGAGCAGCGGCTGCGGACCGTCAAAGCTGAAGCCCGCAACCCGGAGCAGCCTGCGAACCCGCTTGGCGGCCCGGAATTCCTGCCCGCTGAGCTCGGGATCGGCGTGGATCGCGTGGCTCAGGCCAAGGATTTCAGCTTCCCAACGCGCCAGCGCGGCAGAGACGGAGCGCTCGACGGCGTCCGGAGACGCGGTGCCGGTGCCGGCGGTTTCCAAGGACCTGGCCTTCATGGCAGCGGCTTTCATGGCAGCGGCTTTCATGCTGCGACTCCGGCGGATCCAGCGGATTGGCGCTTCGGGTAGCGGGCGGCGGCTGCCGCGGCAATCAGGGACGCGATGGCCAACGCAATCCAGATCGTCAAGATGCCGCCCTCGCTGATGTGCCCGGCCTGGACGGAAGACGAGGAGATGAGCTTCACGACGGCGGCGCCCACCGCGATGCCGACGGAAAGTGCCAGTTCGTTGAGGCCGGCCGCCGTCGAGGTTTCCTCCAGTGGAACGCCCTCAACGGACAGGGCCCGGGTCCCCGCCTGGTACATGCCAAGGTTCAGGTTGAACATGGCGAACCCGGCGCAGTAGCCGGCCAGGGAGGAGTGCGCAGCTGCCATGACCAAGAAGCCGGCCGCCAGCAGGACGCCGGCGAACACCAGCGTGGCACGCTCGCCGAACAGGCTGAGTGCCCTTGAGGTGAGGAGCGAGGAAAGCAGCGAGAGGACCGATGCCGCCGCTAGGACGATGGCGATCATGAGGGGGCTCAACTCGAATCCATAGCCGGCGTCGTCCGGGTTGGCGTGCAGGAAGATGTCGTTCGTGCCGAAGTAGCTGATGGAGGCAAAACCAAAGAAGAAGGTTGCCAGCGAGACCGTCCGGATGCGCGGGAGGGCAAGCATCCGCAAGTCCATGAAGCGTTTCCCGTTGACGCTTCGAGCGTCCAGGACCACCCAGTAAGCCAGCAGCGCGAGGCCGATAATGCCGGATCCGAGGGTCTTGGCATCCACCCAACCCCAATCCGGGCCCATCGAAAGGGCCACCACAAAGCCGATCAGCCCAAGGGAACACGCCAGCAGCGGCACGAGGGCGAGTCCCTCGCCCGTGGGGGTCCCGGCGTCGGGCAGGACGAAGGAGCAGACCAGGGCGACGACGGCGAACGGCACCGCCACCCAGAACCCGAGCGTGGGATCGTCGACTCCGATGATCCCCGCAAGCAGGCCGCCTGCGCCGACCATGATCATGAGCATCCCGATCATGACGCTGACGCCGGTGCGGGTCTGCCCGGGGTTGCTCACCCGCAGGATGCCCATCATCAGCGGAATGAAGCCAACCACGCACGTGAGCATGACGACGCCGGCCGTTACCGTCCATAGCGACGGCCACAAAGCCATCATGACGACGCCCGCCGCGACTACCGCCGTCGACCACCGGAGCACGAGCCGGTAGCCGTAGCTGTCGCCGAGCCGCGAGATGATCGGCGTGAGCACGGCGAAACTCACATTGGAGATCAGGAAAATGCCGTTGATGGTGGGGTCATCGATCGAAAAGCTCGGCCCCAAGGCGGGAAGGATGGGGTTCAGGTAGCCCTGGGTGACCCCACTGAGTGATTCGATCAGGGCCATCGCCACGATCATTCCGGTGATGGTCCGGCGCGCTATGGCCGCTGTCGGTGGAGGTGCTGTCTTGCTTGCCATGTGCTTCCTTGAGTGTCGGGGGCGTCGTTGCCTGGGAGTTGCGATGCGAGCGGGTGATGCGAGTCACAACGTTAGGTTCGCCGTCTACACTGGCTAGGAATTTGTTTGAAATCTTCTAATAGGCGCGAATTTTGAAAGAATCAGCCATGATCTCCGAAACTGATCTTGAAATCGTCAATGCGCTTCAGATCAACCCCCGGGCGGACTGGAGCCGTGTTGGGGATGTCCTCGGGCTGTCCGGGCCCACGGTCGCGCGCCGCTGGAACGCCCTTGCTGAGGAGGGGCTGGCGTGGATCACCCCGGCTCCCGGGGCACGGTATTTGAGCGCGGGCTGGTCGGCGTTCATCAGCCTTTCCTCACTTCCGGGCGAGAACCAAGCCCTGGTCCGGAAGCTCTGCGCGGAGCCGGCATTCGGCACCGTGTCCCTCGTGTCCGGCTCCCACGATCTTTTCGTGGATTGCTTCGCCTCAAGCCATGAAGAACTCATGGATATCGTGACGGGCTCCTTCGCGGTCCTCCCCGGAGTGACCCACCGCGAGGTCGTTTTCGTCACCAAGCTGTACCGGCAGGCTTCCGACTGGCGCAGCGGCACCCTGGAACCGTCGCGGGCCCGGCTCATGTCGGCGGAGCCCCTGCCCGCCCCGGCCGCCTACGCACCGGACAGGCTCGATGCATCACTGTTGGAGGAACTGGCCAAGGACGGGCGTGCCAGTTGGGCGGACTTGGGAGTCGCCTGCGGCGTCTCGCCCCAAACCGCACGACGGCGGGTGGAGCGGTTCCTCGCGTCCGGCTACATGACGCTGAGGTGCGACACGTCCGCTTCTGCCCAGCAAGGGCTGAGGGAAGTGAGCCTGATCCTGAACGTGCCCGCACACCATGTTGACGCCGTCGGGCGCTATTTCGCGGCCCTGCCGAATTGCAGGCTCAGCGCCCAGGTTCTGGGCGCCCAGAATCTGCTCGTGACACTGTGGGTCCGCGACTATCTGGAAGTCCAAAGCCACGAGCGTGAACTGGCGGAGCGCGCGCCCGGGAGCGCGGTGATCTCCCGGCAAGCCGTGGTTCGCAACTACAAACGCCTCGGGCACGTGTTGGACGCGTCCGGACGCAGCCGCAGCGTGGTCCCTTTGCCGCTGTGGCGCGAGGCGTAGCCCCGACGCCCGGTCACCTCTGACAGGAAATTCCCCGACGCCCGGTCACCTCTGACGGGAAATTCCCCGACGCCCGGTCACACCAGGATCGCGCGCGTCTGGCAACCCAGACGGCAACCCCGGCAATGGGCATGCGCTCCCGCGAGTCCCCGCGTTTAGTTGATAGTGCTATCAATCCATGACAAAGGAGTCATCGTGGCACGCGCCGATTTCGCGACAGTGCAGTCAGCCCCCTCCCACCTCGTTCCAGTTCCGTCCATTGCCGGTGGCGGATCGCTGGGCACCAGCACGGCGAGGCCAAACGCACACGACGATTCAGAAGCCGGCAGCGAGGTGCCCAGCAGCGCCTGGCGGGTGCGCGCCGATGCCTGGGAGTTCCTTGGCTATGCCGTCAAACAGCTCGCTGCCGCCAGCGTCCGGCCAGCGGCGGGCGTCCGGCCGCCCCTGGAGCTGCCGCGCGAGGTCCGGCGGATGCTGCCGCTGCTGGAACGCCTCGAAATGTACTGGGCATCTCCAGGGCAGCACTATGTCATGGAACTGCGGCGAGGCCTGGAGGCCGGGGACTACGCTGAAGCGCTAAGCCTCATAGAACCGGTGGCACGGCGCGTTGCGGGCCACAACCACCACCTCCCGGAACCGGCAGCGGATGGTGAACGCGAAGCGGAGCGGATTGATGACACCGCGGAAACACGCAAGCGGTTCGAAGTCCTGGTGATCGATGACGTCTCCAGCGCCGACCGTGAAGCTCTTCAGACAGAGCTACTCAGCCAGCGGCGTCCCGCCGACGCCTTCAATTACGAGCTCGTTTTCGTGCCGAGCTTCGAGGACGCCATCGTGGCTATCCTGCTCAACCCCGACATCCAGGCGTGTGTATTGCGGCCGGGGTTCGTTCCCCACAGCAAGCAGCGCCTCAGCCGGGACGTGCGCAGTTTCCTGGATGGATTCTTGGGCAAGGCACTCCCCCAGCGCCCCCTGGACCGCATCCTGAGCTTGGCGGAGAAACTGGGCGAACTCCGTCCCGAACTTGACCTCTACCTGGTGGCGGGAGTGGGGATCGAGGAACTCGCCGGTTCGTTGACCCGGCAATTCCGCCGGATATTCCGGCGCCAGGACGGACTGGAACTCCACCTTTCCTTGCTGGCCGGTGTCGCCGAGCGGTATGAGGCGCCGTTCTTCCAAGCGGTCCAGCACTATAGCCGCAAACCCGCCGGTGTTTTCCATGCCCTCCCGGTGTCGAGGGGCGGATCGGTCATCCATTCCAAGTGGATCAACGATCTGGGTGAGTTCTATGGCCTCAACCTGCTTCTTGCCGAAACCTCCGCGACGTCCGGTGGGCTCGATTCGTTGTTGGATCCGCACGGGTCCCTCAAACAGGCCCAAAAGCTCGCGGCCCGGGCATTTGGTGCCCGGAAGTCGCTCTTTGTCACCAATGGAACCTCGACGGCCAACAAGATCGTGCACCAATCGATCCTGGCACCCGGCGACGTGGTTCTCGTGGATCGGAACTGTCACAAGTCGCACCACTACGCCCTCATGCTGGCCGGCGCGCAGGTCTCATATTTGGACGCCTACCCCTTGAACGATTACTCGTTCTACGGGGCGGTCCCCCTGGAAAGCATCAAGCGCATGCTCCTGGATTACCGCAGGGCAGGCAGGCTCCACGAGGTCAAGATGCTTGCGCTCACCAACTGCACGTTCGACGGCATCGTGTACGACGTCCAACGCGTCATGGAGGAGTGCCTCGCCATCAAACCGGACCTGGTGTTCCTCTGGGACGAAGCGTGGTTCGCGTTCGCGGGTTTCCACCACATCTACCGCCGCCGCACGGCCATGGCTTCGGCCAGGTCGCTCGAAAAATCCTTCGCGGATCCGGCCTACGCCCGACGCCACGCCGAGCAATTGCGCGAGCTTGCGGCGGCAGGCGCGGCCCGCGGGGCGGCTTCGGGCGGCCACGAGTCCGACGACGGCGGCCCGGTTTCCGGCGTCGGGCACGTGGCCGATGAGGTGCTCCTGAAGACGCGGCTGCTGCCCGATCCGGCGAAGGCCCGCCTGAGGGTCTACTCGACGCAGTCCACCCACAAAACCCTGACTTCACTCCGGCAAGGGTCCATGATCCACATCTTTGACCAGGACTTCGGCCAGTTGAACGAGGAGAGTTTCCGCGAGGCGTACATGACGCACACCTCCACTTCGCCCAACTACCAGATCCTTGCTTCCTTGGATATGGGCCGGCGGCAGGTGGAGTTCGAAGGCTACGAACTCGTGCAGCGCCAGGCCGACCTGGCCGTCAGCATTGCCCATGCCGTGGCGAGGCATCCCCTGCTGAAGAAGTACTTCCGGGTCCTCGGAACCAAGGACCTCATCCCTGGGCAGTTCCGCGAAACCAACCGTCAAATGCCGCTTCGCGACGGGCTGGCGGCCATGTCGGAAGCTTGGGAACGCGACGAATTCGTCGTTGATCCGAGCCGTTTGACCCTGCATATCGGCCTCACTGGCGTGGACGGAGATACCTTCAAGCACGACTACCTGATGGACAAGTACGGGATCCAGGTCAACAAGACCTCCAGGAACAGCGTGCTTTTCATGACGAACATCGGCACCTCCCGAAGTGCCGTTGCCTACCTCGTGGAGGTCCTGGTCAAGCTGGCCGAGACTTTCGAAGACGAGCAATCGGGCCTGAGTGGCTTGGGGCAGCAGGCCCGGCGCGCCCGGGTTGCCGCCTTGACCAGCACGCCGCCGCCTTTGCCGGACTTCAGCCGGTTCGCCGAACGGTTCCGAGTGGATGCACAGACGCCGGACGGCAACATGCGTGAAGCCTATTTTGAGAGCTATAAGCCCGGCGCCTGTGAATACTTCAGCGCTGCAGAACTTACTCGAAGGGTGGCAGCGGGCGAGGAAATGGTTTCCGCGTCGTTCGTCACCCCTTACCCGCCTGGCTTCCCTGTCTTGGTTCCTGGGCAGGTGATTACAGAGGAGATCCTGGCCTTCATGTCGGCATTGGACACGCGGGAGATCCACGGCTTCAATGCGGAGCGGGGGTTCAGGGTTTTAACAGGCGGCGGCGTGGCCTAGCGGGCGGCGGCGGTCCCGGCGAGGCCTTCCGCTCACCCGAGCGCGACGGCGAGGACGCCGAGCAAGACGGCGAGCAGCGGCGTCGTACCTTGGAGAACCGCGGCACGGAGGTACTTCTTGCCGCTCAAGGCAAGCACGATTGCCGCCAGCAGCATGGAGCCGCAGGAGCTGAAGACTAGCGTCCAACCCACCTGCGGGTGGCCGAGCGCGACGAAGACAATGCCGGCGAGCGCGCCGACGGCGAGGAAGAGGTTGTAGAAACCCTGGTTGTACGCGAGGGGCTTTGTGGTTTCGGCGTCGGATTGGGAAGCGACGCTGAAGCGCTTCCACGTGGCCGGACGGCTCCAGGTGATGGACTCCATGCTGAAGATGTAGACGTGCAACAAGCCGGCAAGCAGGGCGAAAAGCAGGGAGGCCAGGATCATGTGCTGATCCTAGCCTCCGCGTCGCTTGGAACGGCGGAGTGAACCAGCAGTGGTAGGTAGGATCGGTTATATGGAATTCGTCGTGATGTACAGCCTGCGCAATGGCGTTGACCGCTCGCGCGTTCTCGAGACCTACCCCCGCCACAAAGAATATTACGAGGCGTTCCGTGCCGCAGGCGGCGGCCTTATTGCTCTCGGACCATTCCAGACCCCGGATCCTGCCGCCGGGTCGATGGGGATCTTTACCTCGCGCGAGGATGCCGAACGCTTCATCGCAGGTGATCCCTTCACCACCGAAGGGCTCGCCGACCCTCGAATCCTCGAGTGGAACGCCGTGCATTTCGGCTAAGAAGCACTCGGAGGATCTTTGGGGCGCGCCACCGTCCCCGCGCGCCACTGTCCCCGCACATGAGCCGGCGGTCTACGGTCGAGAGCTCCTCCAGGGCCTGTACGTTGATCAGGTTCTGCCGGTGCGCTTGGTCTAGCCGCGTGAGGGCGCTGGCCATTTCGCTGAAGTGCCGGGCGTTTTCCAGCGCGACGGCTGCGTGGGTGCCAATGGATTCCATCAAGGCAATGTCATCACTGCTGAACAAGTGCGCGTGCCTGTCGGCGACCAGAGCGCACCGATTACCTTCCCTTCCGCCCGAAGGGGAACACCCATGATGGCCCGGACGCCCTCGGCCGCCACAGCAGTGTCGCTGGATTCCAGATGCGATTTGGACTCGTCGTTTAAGTAATCGGCGCTCTGGGCGGGCGCCTCGCCGGTCGCGACTGCGCCGAGCACGCCTTCGCCTAGCGGCATGCGGATGTTGCGGAAGAGTGCGGTTGTTGCGCCGTCGGTCACCCGGACGTAGGACTCACCGCTGTCATAGTCGTTCAGGCTCAAGTAGGCGACGTCACTGCCGATCAATGACCGGGTGCGCCGGACGATGGCTTTGAGCACTGCCTCCACATCGCGGATGCCCGTCGGGTCGGTGGCCGTATCGTAAAGGACTCGCAGCAAGCCCTCCCGGCGCCAGAACCGTCATTGGCACTCATGAAGCTAATGCTAGTGGGTGGGCGGAGTTCCGCGGTCCCGGTTTTGCGCGGACAGCACGGCGACGGCGGCAATATCGTGCGGCGTCGTCCTGCAGCACCCGCCGATGAGGCGGGCCCCAAGCGCCTTCCAGGCGGCCACGCTTTCCGCAAGTCTCGAATGCTGTTTGCCGTCCGCGCTGTCCCCAGCCGCGACAGGGGCCCAGGTCTTGGTAAGCGCGTCGTAACTTTCTCCCGAATTCGGATACGCGATCAACGGGATTGAGGTGACTTCGCTCAAGGCCTCGAGTGATGGAGAGACCAATTCCAACGGCACGCAATTCACCCCGATGGCAACAACTCGCGGCTGCGAGGAACAAAGCGTGGCCACCTCGGACAGTGGCGTGCCGTCGCTGATGTGCTCCCCATCCCGGAGCGTGAACGAAAACCAGGACTCGACGTCGAATTCCTCCACAAGGGCCAACAGTGCCTCTGCCTCCGCAAAGGAAGGCAACGTCTCAATGGCCAGCAAGTCCGCTCCAGCCTCCACCAGCGCAGCGACCCGAGGCCTGTGAAACTCCATGAACTCGCCCGGGCCGAGGATGTAGTCACCGCGGTACTCCGATCCGTCCGCGAGGTAGGCGCCATAGGGGCCCACGGAGCCCGCAATCAGCAGGGGACCGGCATCCGGGTTTTCGTCCAGGTAATCACGCCGAGCTTCATCGGCCAGCCGCACGCTCAAGGCCACCAACCCCAAGGCTTCTGCCTCGCCAATACCGCGCTGGACAAATCCTTGGGGCGTGGCCTGGTAGCTCGCCGTTATGGCGATCGCGGCCCCCGCGCCGAAGTAATCCTGGTGAACCTGCTTGATCAACTGCGGCTGTTCCAAAAGGACCCTTGCCGACCACAGCGGGTCTCGCAAATCGCAGCCGCGCGCCTCAAGTTCAGTGGCGAGTGCGCCATCCAGCGTCAGGACCGAACCGACGTCGAGCATGCGGGAAAGCGTAGTACTAACGGACATGTTTCAGGTCTCCAAAGCAGTTCGGCGTCACTCTTTCTTGTAAAGAGTGTGATCGTAATACGCATTTTCTATTGCTTGTAATGATCATCACTCTATGTCACCATGGCAGTCAAGCAATCTGCGAGATCCGCAAGGAAGAGGCATTCCCTTGAACATTGAGATGAAATCAGTACGTAAGTTGCGCGTACATTGGCCCGTTACGTCGGAGACCTTCTCGCGGCTTGCCGCGGGCGAAGCCGAGGCGTTTAAGGACGACCAAGGCATCGCGGCGCTGCTCCAGGCCTTGACCGAATTCGTTGACCTGGGGGACTTCGGAAAGTACCGGCACGTCTTTGAGTCCGGCTTGGGTTTCGAAGGGTTTACCGTGACCGAGCACGCCAACCCCACGTTGGGCAAGGTGGGGATGCAGACAATTTCGCCGACCTTCGTTTTCACGACGTACTTCGAGGCTGCGCTAGACGACGCCGCGGTGGACCGGTTCACCCGTCGCATTATGGAAATCCACCCTTGGGAAGTTCCGGTCATCGAATTGTCCGGACCCATCAGCGTCTCCAGCACCGCGCTGGAGGCAGCCATCGGGACCACGGCCGCATCATGATCGAATCCACCTGCGCTAGTCTTTGGGAGGGCCTGGGGCCCTTGCTCGCCGGAAGATCATTTACCGACCTCACGCACGCGTTCCATCCAGGCCAACCGCACTTCCCTTCTTTCCCCGACGAGACAAGGGAAGCTGTGTTCGACCTCGAAAAAGGCGATGGTTTCACAGCCCACCGCTACTCGATCGTCGGGCAATGGGGAACCCACGTTGATCCGCCCTCGCATTTCATCCGCGGCGGGCGGACCTTGGACCAAGTTCCCGTCGAGGACATGCTCCTTCCACTGGTCATCCTGGACATCGCCAACCGGGTCAAGGTCAACGCCGACGCCACCCCCACGCTGGAGGACATTCAAGCGTGGGAAAGCCGAAACGGCGAAATCCCCGCGGGCTGCTTCGTAGCATTGCGGACAGGCTGGAGCCAGCGCTGGCCCGACACAGCGGCCATGGCCAACAAGGACAGCGACGGTGTCAGCCACACCCCGGGCTGGTCGCAGGACGTGCTCACTTATCTGATTGAACGGCGATCGGTTGCTGCCGTTGGTCACGAACAGACCGACACTGATCCAGGACTAGCTACCTCCCGCCACGATTTCAGCTTGGAGACCTACGTTCTCGCCCGGGACCGGTGGCAGATCGAGCTCCTGGCGAACTTGGACGGACTTCCCGAAAAGGGCGCCGCCCTCATTGCCACCTGGCCGAAACCTCTGGAGGGTAGCGGTTTTCCTGCAAGGGTCTTTGCCATCCACTAAGACGCAGCCCCCGCCGCTAGAATCGGATCCATGTCCAAGACATCCAGCATGGGCCGGGGAATCATGGCCCTCCTTGCAGTCGGCTCCCGCACCAAAGAAGGACTGCCAGGCGGAACAGTGGCCGACATTGCAGCCGATCTGGGCAAAGACCGCAGCCAGGTTTCGCGCAGCCTTCGGGGTGCGCAGCAGGAAGGCTTCCTGGAACGCACGGAGCAGCGGTCGTACACCCTGGATTGGTCACTCTTTACCGACGCCCAGCTGTTGACCGAGCGGCGGCTGCAGACCGACGGCGCCACGGCGCTAGAAGGCTTGGCTGCCGAGACGAACGAAGGTTGCTTCCTTGGGGTGCTCAACGGGGACAGCACGGTCACCATCGGCGAGCGCGTCCCGGCAGGTAGCGATCTGGTGGGTTCATGGCTGGGCCGGCCGTACCCCGCTTACTGCAGCGATGCTGGCCAGGCACTGCTATGGCAGGCGTCAGATTCCGAGGTACGGACTATCTTGGCGGATGTGGCTTTCGTAGGCCATGGACCCAACACGCCTGTTGACATCGAGGACTTCCTGACCCGCCTGCATGCGGCTAGGCGGCGCGGGTATTCCATCGTCGATGAGGAGGCCGAGCCGGGCTTGTATTCATTGGCCGTTCCGGTCCGAGACTTCAAAGACGAAGTGGTTGCTGCACTGCAGGTCGTTGGTCCCAAGGCACGCTTGGAGCCCAAAAGGGAGGCTGGCGCAGCAGCCCTGGTGTCCTGGGGAAAGTGGCTTGAGTCGGCTCTGGGTCACTCCTCCTCGCAGTAGCAAGCCCGGCTAGGACCGGTCCTCGGGACCGGGGTGACTGGTTCCGAGCCGATTTGCGGCCTCCGCCAAGACCTTGGCGATTTTCCCTGCCCTGGGCTCGATCTCCGGCCGGCTGCCCAGGACACTAAGCGATGCGAGGATGGTTCCCTCAGGGCTGCGGACGGGAACGGCCAACTCGTAGACGCCGTGCTCAAATTCTTCCGCCGCCAGAATGAAGTCGCGGGCTCTGTCTCGATCCATCAATTCGGAAACTTCCCCGGGCGAGTGGGCCGCCCCGGGGCCACCGACTCCGATGAAGTTGACGTCCTTGAGCAGTTCTTGGATGGCGGCCTGATTGTGGTCCCACAGGAGTGCACGGCCAGATCCGGTGCACCACGCAGGCGTCACCATCCCGGGCTTCACAAAGCTGCCAGGGAGGGCGTCATTGCTGGACGCGCGCAGGAGGGTTGCCCGGTAGCCGACCCGGACAGAAATCCTTGATCGAAGGCCGAACGATGCGACCAAAGCCTCCAACTCGGTTCTTGATTCGCGAATCCATCCGGTATTGAACGATGCCGCTAGTGAGAAAAACCGTTGTCCCGTCCTAAACGGCCCCCGTTCGACCCGTTCCAGAAGTCCCAGATCACACAATTCCTGGGTGAGGCGCGACACGCGGCTTTGTTCCATGTCCAGCTCCGATGCGAGCTGGGAAACGCCGAGAAGCCGCCGACCCCACTTCTCCCGGTCCGCGACTAGGCGCACAATCCGGAGCCCTTGCGCCATGGACGACGCTTCCGAGGAAGAATCCACTCTCGCTGCTCCTTCCGCCCGACAACCACGCCTATTCTGACATGCTCGCGCAGTTGACCAGGATCCGGCTCCCTCCGGCCCACACCGTGTAAAGGTCTGCGAGGATTGCTGAGTTCGCTGTTTCCATCTCCGTAATGGTGATTTCTTCGCCGCCCCGTTTTCCGAACAGCACGGCGGCGATATTACGCATCTCCCACGCGCTCTGCGGGTCGCAGACAAGCTCTTCGATGTCATGGTCCACACCGGCGGCAATCTCTTGCGGCGATCTGCCCGCTTGGTGCATCAAGTGCTGTGAAATCATGATTTATCCGTTGCTCGGCTTCGCGCCCGGGGACACAAAAGTCCCCGGGCCGCGAAACTGAATAGAAGATGCTGTCATTCCGCCTCGGCCGCGCGTGCCTTGCGTCCGTATTTGAAATGGAAGAAGGCGTAGCAGGCTCCCACAAAGGGGATTCCAAAGTAGAGCGCGGCGACCTGGTTGGGGTCGAACGCAATGCCGATCAACGAAATGAAGCAGAGCGAGAAGGCCAAGATCGGGATCAGGGGGAACAACGGGGCTTTGTAGGGAAGACCAGCGACGTCGCCGCCATTCTTCACGAATGCCCTCCTGTGGAAGAAATGTGATGCGGCGATGGACATCCACACGCCGACGACGGCGAACCCTGCCACCGACACGAGGGCCAGGTACACCGTCTCGGGCGCGGCCACGCTGCTGATCAGCGAAGCTAGTCCACCCACCATGCTCACGGAGAGCGCAATCATGGGGATGCCCCGTCGGGTCAGCTTCCGCAAAGCCTTGGGCGCATGTCCTTCGTCCGCGAGCGAGTACAGCATGCGCGCGCAGGAGAAGAGCCCGCTGTTGCCCGCGGAAAGGAGCGCCGTAATGATGACAAAGTTCATCGCGTCGGCGGCAAAGGGAATACCGATTGAGGAAAAGACCGTCACGAACGGGCTCTGGTCCAGGCCGACCTGGTCGAACGGGATTGTGGCAGCGATGACCGCGATGGCCCCGACGAAAAAGATCAGCAGGCGCACAACGGTGCTGCGCATGGCCTTGGGAATGCTTTTCGCGGGATCCGCCGTTTCGCCTGCCGCCACGCCGATGAGTTCCGAGCCGGAGAAAGCGTAGAACACTGCAAGCGCGGTGACGAGGACGCCCGTAAATCCGTTGGGAAAGAGGCCGCCTCCGGTGTTGAAGTTCTCAAGGAGGAAGGGATGATTTCCGGACTCGCTCAGCGGGTGGAAACCAAACAGTGCAGCGCCGCCGAGCACGATCAGGACGATGATGGCGCCGACCTTGATGATGGCGAACCAGAACTCCGTTTCTCCGAAGAATCGCGAAGAGACGGCATTGAGGCCGAAAAGCACGGCCGCAAAGATCACGCACCAAACCCACACGTCGATGCTTGGAAACCAACGCTGCATGAGGAGGCCTGCCGCCGTGAATTCAGACCCGATGGCTACCGCCCAGCAAAGCCAATAGAGCCAGGCCGTGGTGAAGCCCGTGGCTGGCCCGATCGAGCGCGATGCGTAGATGTGGAACGCTCCCGAGACCGGGTATGCAATGGCAAGTTCGCCAAGGCATGCCATCACCAGATAGACCACGAAGGAGCCAATCAAATAGGCGATGACCGCGCCGAGCGGCCCGGCTTGGGAGATCGTATAGCCGGAACTCAAGAAGAGCCCCGAACCGATCACGCCACCCATGGCGATCATGACCAGATGCCTGTGTCCCATTGACCGGCGAAGCCCGGATTCAGGCGACGGCAGGGCTGGACGCTGCTGTTCTAGCGTGACGGGTGATAAGGATTCCATGATGTCTCCCGGGTCGGTGGTCAGTTCGATGGTCGGATCAAAATGCGGACGTGCGCGTGAACTTCAAGGGGGATCGAAAGGTCATACGGATAGCCGGAGCCGCGAAAAGAGGATGGTGATGAAGATAACACAACGCGGCCTCATTGGTCATTAAAAACATTTGACCATGCATATGTTGCACATATTACTTGTCGGCGTGCATGTCGAAACGGCATGCGGATGGTCGGTTCGCCCTGCTTTTCGGTCGGAATCACATGCCCTGACTGACATGGAATGCAGTGAATATTGGATCACCGATGTAACTGACTGAAGGAGCACCATGACCACCTATGACATTGCCCTGATCGGTTTTGGCGGCGTCAACAGGACCCTGGCAGAACTGATAGCAACCCGCGCAGAGGGCCTTCGATCCGAGCTGGGCTTCGGCCTCCGCGTCGTTGCCATCACCGATCTCCGGCTCGGTTCCCTGGTCCGGCCAGACGGCATTGATCTCTTCTGGGCCCTGGCACTCGGAGACGGGAGTGAAACCTTCGCCGAGCACGGGGGATCCGCGGATACCAACAATGAGTCGGTCATCCGCACCTGCACCGCCGACATCATCTGCGAAGCCACCTTCACGAACCCCGACGACGGCGAACCGGCAGTCTCGCACGTACGTTGGGCACTCGAATCCGGTAAGAGCGTCTGCACCACGAACAAGGGCCCCGTTGCCCTTCGCGGAGCCGAACTCACCTCCTTGGCCGAACAAAACGGTGTCCACTTCGAGTTCGAGGGAGCCGTCATGAGCGGAACTCCGGTGATCCGGTTGGCTAAGCAGATGTTCGCGGGCCTCAAGCTAAACGGCTTCGAAGGCATCCTCAACGGCACGAGCAACTATGTCCTCGGCCAGATGGAAGCCGGCCTTGATTTTGAGGCGGCCATCGTCGAGGCGCAGGAACTTGGCTACGCGGAGGCAAACCCTGCCGCGGACATAGAGGGCTACGATGTCCAGCTCAAGGTCCTCATCCTCGCTAACGAATTGCTCGACGCGGGCATCGAACTCAAGGATGTCCAGCGGCAAGGTATCTCGACCGTCACCGCCGAAGATATCCAGAAGGCATCCCGGGAGCGGCGCCGCTGGAAGCTCGTCGGTTCGGCCCGGCGGAACCCTGACGGCACTGTCACAGCTGGCGTAACCCCGGTCGCGCTCCCCCTCGACCACGGGCTCTCCGGGGTTTCGGGAGCGACGAACGCCGTCTCCTTCGACACTGACCTCCTTGGTCCGGTCACCGTCTCCGGACCCGGCGCCGGTCGCGTAGAGACCGCATATGCCCTACTGTCGGACATCATCGCGATGCACGCAGCCAAGTCAGGGGTGGCCGCACATGTCTAGTTCCACGCTTTGCGCCCAGGAAACCGTAGTGCCGAAGTTCCGTGAAGTAACGAGTCCCTACGATGGCAGGATCGTCGGCGCGGTTCCTCTGAGCGATGTTTCTTCCGTGGAAGCCGTCCTCGAAGTGGCCCGGTCCGGCGCGCGGAAAGCGCAGGCCCTGTCTCGCAACGCACGCGGCAAGATCCTCGACGCCGCAGCTACGGCCATCGAGCACCGCAACGAGGAGTTCGCACAGACCATAGTTGCCGAGTCGGGGAAAACCATTCGCCAGGCACGAAAGGAAGTGCTGCGAGCTGTCAACACGCTAAGGCTGTCCGCAGTCGAAGCACGCAGGAACGCCGGCGAAGTCATCCCGTTTGACTCATACGAGGGCTCGGAAGACCGGACGGGCTGGTACTCGCGGGAACCGCTCGGCATCATCGCAGCCATCACGCCCTTCAATGACCCCCTCAACCTGGTGGCGCACAAGATCGGTCCGGCCATTGCTGGGGGAAACGCCGTTGTCCTCCAACCCTCGGCGCTGACTCCCCTCTCGGCGCAGCTGCTCGCGGACGCCTTGGTGGACGCCGGGCTCCCACAAGACGTTCTGACCGTTGTTCACGGTGACCGGGAGGTGGCCGAAACCATCATCCGGTCCAGGGATGTGCGAATGGTCTCCTTCACCGGCGGGTTTTCCACCGGGGAAAGCATTGCCCGAGCCGCCGGCCTGAAGAAGCTATCCATGGACCTCGGCGGAAACGCGCCAGTCATCATCATGAGCGATGCAGACATTGACGACGCCGTGGATTCCTGTGTCTCCGGAGCGTTCTGGGCCGCTGGCCAGAACTGTGTAGGGGTACAGCGGATACTGGTAGCCACATCCTTGTACGCTGACTTCCGCCGCCGCTTCCTGGAAGCGACGGCCCGATTGGTTGCCGGAGATCCATGGGATGAGGGGACGGACGTTGGCCCGATGATCAGCTCCGCCGCGTTGCTCGAACTCCAAGCGAAGCTGGATGAGGCGATCCAGGACGGTGCAACCGTTCTTGCCGGCAACATGGCGGAGGGCAATGTGCTTCGGCCGACTGTCCTGGAAACCGTCCCGGCGGACAGCAGGCTCTGGAAGGAAGAAGTGTTCGGACCCGTGGCCATGCTGCATGCCTTCAACACCTTCGAAGACGCCATCGAAGTAGCAAACGCCATCGAATTCAGCCTGCATGCCGGCATTTTCACGGATTCCTTGGGAAGCGCGATGCAAGCGGCCAAGCGGCTCGATGCAGGCGGGGTGATGATCAATGATTCTTCGGACTACCGCTTTGACGGCATGCCGTTTGGAGGGTCCAAGTACGGAAGCATGGGCAGGGAAGGGGTCCATTTCGCTTACGAAGAGATGACCCAGCCGAAGGTGGTCTGCATAAGGAACGCGAAGCCATGAAAACCCGCAACGAGGCTGACTCGCTGGGAAACATTCCCGTACCGGACAGCGCATACTGGGGGGCGCATACCGCCCGCGCGCTGGGAAACTTCACCATTAGCGGCATCCCCGTTTCCTCCCACCCCCACTTGGTTCGCGCTCTGGCAATGATCAAGAACGCCGCGGCGGTGGCCAACTGCGAACTAGGCGTGCTTTCACCCCGGCAAGCAGCAGCAATCCGTGAATCGTGCCAGGAAATCCAGGACGGACTTCACCACGAACAGTTTTGCGTTGACGTTATTCAAGGCGGTGCGGGAACGAGCACCAACATGAACGCCAACGAAGTGATCGCGAACCTCGCCCTGGAAAAACTGGGCCACCGCCGCGGCGACTACCAGCACTTGCACCCCATTGACCATGTCAATCGATGCCAATCGACCAATGACACCTATCCAACAGCAATCAAACTGGCCCTCACCTTCGCGGCTGCGGAGCTCAATCAGGAACTCGGCCACCTCGCAGAAACGGCCAGAAGCAAAGGTGCCGAGTTCGGCGCTGTGGTGAAGATGGGCAGGACCCAGCTTCAGGACGCGGTACCGATGACCCTTGGCCAGGAGTTCAACGCCTTCGCCGCCACTTTGGAGGAAGAGCGCTCACGGCTCCATGAGTCGACCGAGCTGATGCGTGAGTGCAGTCTGGGCGCCACGGCCATCGGCACCGGCATCACCGCCGAACCCGGCTATCGGTGCTTGGCCCTGCGGGCACTCTCTGAGATCTCCGGCGTCACATTCGTTCCTGCCGCCGATCTGGTCGAGGCCACGTCCGATGTCGGGGTTTTCATGCACATGTCGGGCATGCTGAAACGGACGGCAATCAAACTGTCCAAAATCAGCAGCGACCTTCGCTTGCTGTCCAGCGGACCGCAGAACGGCTTTGGTGAAATCACTTTGCCTCCTCGCCAAGCCGGGTCATCCATCATGCCGGGGAAGGTCAACCCTGTGATTCCGGAGACGGTGAATCAAATCGCGTTCGCCGTTGCAGGAGCCGACACAACGGTCACCATGGCGGCAGACAACGGCCAGCTCCAGCTCAATGCCTTCGAGCCGGTTATCGCGCATGTCCTGCTTCAAGGCGTCTCGTGGCTCAAACAAGGAGCACGCATTCTCCGGACGCACTGCTTGGAAGGCATCGAAGCGAACATTGCGCGTATCGCGGGCCAGACAGCAGCATCCGCAGGCCTTGCAACAGCACTGGTACCGGCCATCGGCTATGTAGCGGCAGCGGAAGTAGCAAAGGAAGCCCTCCGGGATGGATCGACCATTCTCGACGTGGTCACAGAAAGAAAACTCCTGGACCGGGCCGTTGCTCGATCGATCCTTGAATCCGCTGCATTCCAGCCAAGTGCACCCACATGAAAGCGGTTTGACCGCTAAAGGGTCACGAGGTCGGATCCACCTCACGCCGGATGAGACTGGAAAGCGTCATGGCCGTCACTGTATCCGTGACACCTGGAAGGGCGGCGATCTGCTCCCAAATCTCTTGGACTCTCTCCAAGGACCGGGCTTCAAGCCTTACCAGAAGATCAAAGTCACCACTGACGACATCGCACAAGACCACTTCCGGAATCGAGCGCAAAACAGTGACGACGTCCGAACCCCGAACGCGGTCCTTCCTGTAAACCATGAGGAAGGCCGAGACGGGGCTTTGCCCGGATGTGCCGGCAACCACCGTATATCCCTGGATATACCCTTGCCGTTCCATCCGGTCCACCCGCTGCCGCACGGCGTTCCTTGAAAGCAGGACTTTGCTTGCCAGTTCGGCATGACTAATGCGTGCGTTCTTGGTGAGTTCCGCAAGGATCCTCTGGTCGATGTGATCAAGACTCACTCGGTCGATGCCAACCCTTCAAAAAGTAAATTCCCGTGCACAACCCACGCAGAACCAGATCCACGACCGAAAGCTCCAAAAAAGATGATACTTCCGCATCACACCCGCCCGCCGATCGGCGACATCACCTGCGTCCTGTTCGACATGGATGGAACGCTCATCGACTCGGCGGCAGGAGTTACTTCCAGTGCCGCCCAGGCCTTGGAATCCGTAGGAGCGCCTGTCCCGTCACCGGATGAACTGCTCGGGTTCGTCGGACCGCCGATGGTGGATTCATTCAGAACAGTCTCCGGGCTGGATGAAGCGACTGCCCAGAGAGCCCTCCAACATTACCGCAAG
The DNA here is from genome assembly GCF_030812595.1 of Arthrobacter bambusae. Lineage (GTDB taxonomy): Bacteria > Actinomycetota > Actinomycetes > Actinomycetales > Micrococcaceae > Arthrobacter > Arthrobacter bambusae_B. Next base: position 55,790 of record NZ_JAUSSZ010000009.1, on the reverse strand, counting down.
GCATACGCGGATCACGGCGCGGAGCAATCCAGTCTGTACGAAGGGGTCATCGAGTTGCTGGAGCAACTGGAGTTGGCCGGAATCCCAATGGCTGTTGCTACCTCCAAAGTGGAAGATCAGGCACTGCGCCTCGCACGACGCTTCGGAATCGAGAGCAGCTTCATCAGCATTTGCGGGGCGTCGGACGTTGAAAAAAGAGCGACCAAGGCAGAGGTCATCGGTGAAGCACTGCTCCGGCTCGCCTCCCAGGGCATCGACGTCTCTCGCCCGGTAATGGTCGGCGACAGAAGCTACGATGTCGCAGGAGCAGCCCAACACGGAATTTCCACGTTTTACGCGCTCTGGGGATACGGGGGGAATGAGGAAGCGTCGCACGCTGCCGCCGTCGTCGCCTCACCCGCAGCCTTGCTGCCGATGGTCCTGGCAGCAACGAGACCCCTAGTCCCCCGGCCCCGCGTCGGCTAGTCTGCTTTCACGGCCTGCCAGACCCGCAGTTCAGGCTAGAGGACGATCATGAGGAGCAAGAATGGCTGACCACACATATAGCGTTTCCGAAGTTGTTGGAACCTCGTCCGAGGGCGTCGACGCCGCGATCAAGAACGGCATTGCGGCCGCAAGCCAGACCCTTCGGAACCTTGACTGGTTTGAGGTCAAGGAAATCCGCGGCCACCTAAACGAAGGCGCAGTTGCCGACTGGCAGGTAACCATCAAGCTCGGGTTCCGCCTGGAGCGTTAGTACGAGCGTTCGGCCGCAACCCCCGAGAAAGACGATGGCCGTCAGCCTTTCTGTGGAAAGGTTGACGGCCATCTGTTGCGAGGCTGGACTCACCCGCGGGTCCAGACTTGGACGGGGTCACCGCCACAGAGGAGTCGCCGGCCACGGCCGGCAAAGTCGATCCACAGGAATTCGTGGTCGGAGGAAACTTCGTCCACAATGCCGGCGTCGAAGCCCCAGTTGTCATCGTGGATCCAAACGGTCTCGCCGGGGCTGAGTTCGGACCACTTCGACGGCGGCAGGCGAAGTGCCGCTCCAGCGGGCCGCTGGGCCGACGTCGTGAAGTGGCTTGGGCCCCACGCGCCCACGGTTTCGGGACTCATCGGGACTGGGCGACCAGGTACTTGCGGTGCCAGACTGTTGCCGCACCGTTGTGGGACGGGAAGACGTGGCCTTCGAAGAACGTGCGCACCACGTGGGGCTCGCACTCAGGGCTCCACTGGCCGGATGCAGGGCAGTGCGATCCCGTGGATCCCGCCGACCCGGCGGTTGTTGCCCGCTCCCTCAGCAGCGCGATGCGTTTCATCGTTGAATTCCATCCTTGATATGCGAAAAGGTCTGGATTCAGCGTAAGCGCGTTTTAAAAGCCGCCCAATGGGCACATAGACAGAATTGCGCTACTTCACTATGCAACAGCACAGTGACGTAGAGCACTTTTGCTGAAACGTCCTCAGCTCTCGTCCATTGCATGACGCTCGGCCCACTCCGGGCTCGACGTCGTCGTTCCCGCACCGAAGCTGCCCAACAATTTCAGGGCATCGTCCGACGGCGACCCGGCCTTCGCGGAGTAGACCCGCAAGACTTGGTCCGGGTCCTGCGGGAGGGCCAGATTCTCGAAGTTCAGTTCCACGTCCCCGACGGTGGGGTGGTGCAGGCGGACTGTCCCGGCTGAACGTGCCGCAACTCGATGACCGGCCCACCACTGCCGGAAGTGCTCGCTGTTCACGGCAAGTTCGCCTACGAGCTGGTTGGCTTGGGGATCATCGGGATGCCGCCCCGTGTCCGCACGCAAGGAACCGGCTGCCTCCGCGGCAACCGTCTTCCAGTCCCGGAACAGTTCGCGTGCCTGCGGATCCAGGATCAGCCAGCGCGTGAGGTTTCGTTCGGCAGCAGGCATGGCCGGGAAGTCGGCAAACAGCAAGGTCGCCATGCGATTGGCTCCAAGCACGTCACTGCGTCGGCCAAGCAGGAGCGCCGGAACGTCGCCGACGGCGTCCAGAAGTTGGCGCAGTGCCGGCCGCACGCGGGGCGTGGGAGTCGGCGCTTTGGCGCTCTCGGCGCAGTGCTCAAGCAGGTCCATCATGTGCGAGTGCTCGCTGGAATCCAGGCGGAGTGCCCTGGACACCGATTCAAGAACGGCCCGGGACGGATGGATATGGCGGCCCTGTTCAAGGCGCGTGTAATAGTCCGTGCTGACATCGGCCAAACGGGCAATCTCTTCCCTGCGCAGCCCGGGAACGCGGCGTGCACCGGACGCCTCCGGCAAGCCTGCATCCTCGGGGGACATCCGTGCACGCATGGCTTTGAGGAATTTTCCGAACTCTGCGCTTTGACCCATGACCCTATTCTTCCCTCACGAAAGGGCCTGTTTCCACAGCCAAGGTAGGACTGCGAGTCCTAGGAAAAACAGGGGGCGTCAAAACTACTGATTGTTGCGTCGATAGTGCATAGGCTCGAAAAAGCCAGTTAGGCGATCCACCCACCAGCGACGAAAAGGCCGGACATGTCCAACGCTCAGAATTCAACCGTTCCCGGGCTCGTCTTGAACAACTCGGTCACCATCCCCCAGTTGGGCTTCGGCGTCTTCCAGGTCCCACCTGCCGAGACCCAGAAGGCCGTTGAGGACGCACTGGAGGCCGGCTACCGGCACATTGACACCGCAGCGGCGTACCAGAACGAATCAGGCGTAGGCGCGGCAATCAAGGCTTCCGGCATTGCCCGGGAAGAACTCTTCATCACCACCAAACTCCGCAACGGGGAACAAGACCGGGCCGCAGCGGCATTCGATCAGAGCCGCCGCGAACTCGGCCTCGACGTCATCGATCTCTACCTGATCCACTGGCCGGTTCCCTCCCAGGGCCTCTTCGTGGACGCGTGGAAGGCGTTGGAAAAGATCCATGCCGACGGCGGTGCCCGCGCTATCGGTGTCTCCAACTTCCTGCCCGAACACCTCGATACGCTCCTCGCGTCGGCCGACGTCGTTCCCGCAGTCAACCAGATCGAGCTGCACCCGACCTTCCAGCAGCGGGAACTGGCAGCGAAGACCCGCTCGCACGGGATCGCCGTCGAGGCCTACAGTCCGCTGGGGCAGGGAGCGGACCTGGGCTCGGCAACGGTCACCGAACTCGCCGAAACACACAACGCCACCCCGGCGCAGATCGTGCTGGCCTGGCACCTCGGAACCGGCAATATCGTCATTCCCAAGTCAGTCCACCCCGAGCGGATCCGCCAGAACCTCGCGGCGGCGTCGTTGCAGCTCACCCCGGAGGAACTGGAAGCCATCAGCGCGCTCGACGCCGGCGCCCGCCTCGGCGCCGACCCCGCCGTCGCGTCCTTCAGCCAGATGTAGTGCCCCAAGGAAACCAGCAGCGTAAGGAAACCAAAACCATGCAGTACACCCACTTGGGCCGCTCAGGCCTCAGCGTCTCCCGCTTGTGCCTCGGAACCATGAACTTCGGCCCGCAGACGGAGGAATCCGTAGCGCACTCCATCATGGACTCAGCCCTGGACTCCGGCATCAACTTTTTCGATACCGCCAATGTCTATGGCGGCGCGGAGCACCGCGGATGGACCGAGGAAATCCTGGGCCGCTGGTTCGCCAAGGGCGGCGAGCGCCGTGAGCGCGTCGTCCTGGCCACTAAGCTCTACGGAACCATGACGGACCGCCCCAACGAGTCCAAGCTTTCGGCCCTCAACATCCGGCGTGCCTTGGACGCCAGCCTCAAGCGCCTGCAGACCGATTACATCGACATCTACCAGTTCCACCACGTGGACCGGAACACGCCGTGGGACGAGATCTGGCAGGCCATCGAAGTTGCCGTCCAGCAAGGCAAGATCCTGTATTCCGGAAGCAGCAACTTCGCCGGCTGGCACATTGCCCAGGCCCAGGAGGCCGCCGCGCGGCGCAACTACAACGGACTCGTCAGCGAGCAATCCATCTACAACCTGCTCACCCGCAACGTGGAACTGGAAGTCATCCCGGCCGCCCAGCAGTACGGCCTCGGGCTGATCCCGTGGTCGCCACTTCACGGCGGGCTTTTGGGCGGGGTACTCAAAAAAGAACGCAACGGCGTCCGTCGCCTTGAGGGCCGGGCGGCCGAAACCCTGAAGAAGCACGAAGACCAGATCCGCCAGTACGAAGACTTTGCAGATGACCTTGGCCACGAGCCCGGCGACGTGGCCTTGGCCTGGTTGCTGCACCAGCCGGCCGTGACCGCACCGATCGTGGGTCCGCGCACGCAGGAGCAGTTGGATGCTGCCATCGGGGCCTTGGACGTCACCCTGGACGCCGATGCCCTCAAGCGGCTCGACGACATCTTCCCGGGCCACAGGACCGCACCGGAGGACTACGCGTGGTGACGTCGGCACCGTTGCGCCTTCTGTTCATTGGCGGGACAGGGACCATCAGCGCGGCGGCGGCGGAGCGCGCCGTCGCGCTGGGGCACCGGCTCACCATGCTCAATCGCGGCCTCAGTTCAGAAAGGCCTGCCCCTCCGGGCACGGAACTGCTCCAGGCGGACATCCGCAACGCTGCCGAGGTGGCGGAGGTGCTGAACGGGCGAGAGTTCGACGTCGTCGCGGACTTCATCTCTTTCACGCCTGAGCACGTGTCCAACGCCGTGGAGCTGTTCCGCGGCCGGACCGGCCAGTACGTGTTCATCAGTTCGGCTTCGGCTTACCAAAAGCCCCCTGCACACTTGCCGATCCTCGAGTCGACCCCGTTACGGAACCCGTTCTGGAAGTACTCACAGGACAAGATCGCGTGCGAAGACCAACTCGTAAGGGCCTATCGGGAAGAGGGATTCCCCGTCACGATCGTTCGGCCGTCGCATACCTATGACCGCACGCGGATCGCCCTGCTGGGCGGATGGACGGACATCCACCGGATGCGGGAAGGCCTGCCTGTGATAGTCCACGGCGACGGAACCTCACTGTGGACCCTCACCCACGCGGAGGATTTTGCGGTGGCCTTCGTTGGCCTCCTCGGCCGCCCACAGGCTGTGGGAGAGAGCTACACCATCACCTCGGACGAAGCACTCCCGTGGGACCAGGTCTACCGGCTGTTCGCCACGGCAGCAGGTGCACCGGAACCCGAATTGGTGCACATCGCCTCGGACACCATCGCAGCCCACGCCCCGGACCTTGGCCCCGGGCTCCTCGGGGACAGGTCCCACTCCGTCGTCTTCGACAACACCAAGATCAAGTCCCTTGTGCCCTCGTATCGGGCAGAAATTCCGTTCGCGGCAGGCGCACGGGAGATCGTCCGGTGGCATGATGAACATCCAGGCATCAAGCACGTGAACCAGGACTTCATGAAGCTCAGCGAGCAACTGGTCCAATGGGCGCGGAGGCCGATCTAGCAACTGAAAGGACAGGACCATGGCACTTGCTCCGACCGTCAGGCTCAATGATGGAAATGCCATTCCGCAGATCGGCCTCGGAACCTGGCCGCTAGACGACGCCGAGGTTGCCAGGGCTGTGGTGTCCGCCGTCGAGCTTGGCTACCGGCACGTCGACACGGCGTACCGGTACGGTAACGAGGCCGGCGTCGGGCAAGGCGTGCGGGACTGCGGCATCCCGCGCGAGGAACTCTTCATCACCACCAAGCTGGACGGAACCCATCAGGGCCGCGATCGCGCCGTCGAGGGACTTGAGGGATCCCTCAAGCGGCTCGGACTGGACTACGTGGACCTCTTGTTGATCCATTGGCCGCTCCCGCAGCGGAATGAGTTCGTGTCCACTTGGAAAACTTTCGAGCGGCTCCAAGCTGAGGGGAAGGTGCGATCGATCGGCGTGTCCAACTTCAAGCCAGCGCACCTTGAGCGGCTCCTCGAAGAGACTTCGGTGGTGCCTGCCGTCAACCAAATCCAGATCTCGCCGTCCATCACCCGGATCGACGAGCGTGCATTCAACACCAGCCATGGCATCGCCACGGAATCGTATAGTCCGTTAGGGGCCGGCCGCGATCTCCTGAACGCGCCGGTCTTGGCCGCGATCGGGAAGAAGCACGGAAAGACTCCTGGACAGGTCGTTTTGCGCTGGCACATCCAGGAGGGGCTCGTGGCCATCCCGAAGTCCGCAAACCCGCAGCGCATGAAGGAGAACCTGGACGTTTTCGACTTCACGTTGGATCACGACGATCTGTCCGCGATAGCCACTTTGGACGCCGGTGCCGACGCGGGTGTCGACTCGGACGTACAGGGACACTGACGCATGGCAGAGGACACCGACGGAACGCTCATCTGGGTAGGTTCCTACACCTCGGACAGCAACGGGCAAGGATCCGGCATTGGTGCGGTTGCAGCCCGTGAAGACGGCAGCCTTCGTTGGCTGGGCACCGCAGTCGAAGCACCTTCCCCGTCGTTCCTTGCCATTCACCCCACCCTCCCGGTGGTCTATGCGGTAGCCGAGGCCGCTCAGACAGTCCGGGCTTACCGGCGCACCGGGCTGTTCGGCCTCGAGGCCCTTGGGGACGCCTGGCCCGCGGGCGCCGCCGCCTGCCACGTCGCCGTCGACCCTTCCGGCCGCTTCATCGTGGTCGCCTGTTGGGGCGACGGCAACGTTCTGCTCTACCGGCTCGACGACGACGGCGGGATCACCTCGCGCTTTGCCGCGCCGGCGGCCAAGGATCCTCACGCAGGCGTCGACGGCGGCATCGATATCGCCACGGGCGGTGGCCGGGTGAGTCGCGCCCACGCAAGCCTCATGCTTGATGACGGCCGGATCATGACCACCGACCTTGGCTTCGACCTCGTACGCGTGTGGAACTACTATCCCGACTCCGGCTTGCTCCTGGACCACGAAATCGCCCTCCCCATGGGCAGCGGGCCGCGGCACTTGGTCCAGCACCCCTCAGCCTCGGCCGTATTCGTCGTCACGGAGTACTCCATCGAGGTGGCGGTGCTCCTGCCCGGCGCGGACGGCCGCTTCGTGCTTCACCGTCGCGGTCCCGCGACGGCCGGTGGGGCTGCCGACGGCGACGCAGCTGCCGAAATCGCGCTGTCCCCGAGCGGTCGTTTCGTCTACACCGGAATCCGCGGCTCCAACCGGATCTCGGTATTGTCCGTCGAGGGCAGCGGGACACGGCTCCGTCCCGTTGCCGACGTGCCCAGCGGAGGGGACTGGCCCCGCCACCACCTGGTCCGCGGCGGCTGGCTCCACGTGGCGCACGAACGCTCGCAGGAAGTCACCACGTTCGGCCTTGACGCGTCTACCGGCGTCCCGGGGGAAGTCCTCGATCGGCTGGAGACAGGTTCGCCGACTGTGCTGCGGGTGGCGGGCTAAACCGGAGGATTCCTAGCTGGCCGCTTTGGCGGTCACGCGTTGATGTACTTCCCTGGTTGATGTTCAGGCAGCGCTGCGTGCAGTTCGGCCAACGTCGGTGGGTTGGCGCCGGCGCGGCTTACGGTGATCGCCGCCGCCGCGGAAGCGTTGCGTCCTATCCGTTCGAGCACGGACGGGGCGAGTCCTTCGCCGGAGCGGTTCAATAGGCCGTGGATCAATGCGGACATGTAGGAGTCGCCGGCGCCGATGGTATCGGCTACCTGTGTACGCACGGCGGGGATGCTCAGTTGTGTGGCGACGGTGGAGAGCAAAGACCCGGCGGAACCGGTGGTGATGACTACTAGTCCGGCGCCCAGGCCGAGAATCCGCGATGCGATGTCCTCCAACGGTGTTCCCGGATATAGCCAGAGCGCGTCATCGTCGCTGAGTTTGACCACATCTGTCAGCGGGACGAGTTCTTCGAAGATTGTCTTGGCTTCGTGGTGGCTGCCCAGTAGCGCGGGCCTGATGTTGGGGTCGTAGGTGATCAGGCGCGAGTCGTGGCATTGAAGCATCAAGGTCCGGACTGCGGCGGCACCTGGGGCGAGGAACGTGGCGATGGAGCCCGTGTGGAAGACCTTGGGGAGGAATCTTGGCACGGCCTGGGTCAGGTTCCATCGGATGTCGAATTCGTAACTCGCGGAGCCGTCGGCGGCGAGTGTCGCCGTCGCTGTGGCTGTCCGGTCCAGGGACGTTGATCCCGGCAGCAGTTGCACACCGGCGCTGCTCAGGTGTTCCGTGATGATCTGGCCGTGCCGGTCCTCTCCGATCGCGGTCCGCAGGCCTGTGCTGACGCCGAGCCGGCCGAGACCGTATGCGACGTTCGCCGGTGACCCTCCTGGGTGTTCGATAGTGCCGCCCGTGGAGGTAACGACGTCTATGAGGGCTTCGCCGACGACGATGACGTCCAGCGGCTGCGCCGGGCGCGGTTCATGGGGGTTCATGCTTTTCTTTCTTCACGCGTCCGGGCAGGACGTTTCCGGTGTCTGGGTTGTTTGGGCTGGCTCTGCTCGTGAAGCTTCTTTGGGGAGTTGACGGTTGGAGTCCACGGGCAGAGCCTGCACCGGACGATGCGGTTCGGTCTGGTGCTTATGCCGTGGCGGCGCCCGTCATGATGGCGACTGCATCGGTCATGTTGTGGGACTCGGGGGTGATGGTGGCAGCGCATTTGCCAAGGCGTTGGATATGGATCCGGTCTGCGACATCGAAAACGTGAGGCATGTTGTGGCTGATCAAGATGACGGGCAGGCCACGGTCGCGCAGGTCCCTGACGAGCTGCAGCACCTGGTTTGATTCGCGGACACCTAGGGCCGCGGTCGGCTCGTCGAGCACAACGACTTTGGAGCCGAAGGCTGCCGCCCGGGCGACGGCCACCGCTTGGCGCTGCCCACCGGAGAGGTTTTCAACAGCAACCGTGACGTCCTGCAAGGTGGAGATCCCGAGGCGTGTCAGTTCTTCTTTGGCCCGTTTACGCATCCCGTTGGTGTCCAGGACACGGAAGAGTTTCCCGAAGATGTTCGAGAGGCGTTCTTCCCGGCCAAGGTAGAGGTTCGAGGCCACGTCCAAGGCCGGGGAAACCGCCAAGTTCTGGTAGACGGTTTCTATGCCATGGGTGCGTGCGTCCTGGGGGCGTTTGAAATGAACCTGTTCACCTGAGAGCAAGATTTGGCCCTCGTCCGGGATTTCTGCTCCGGTAAGGCATTTGATGAGGGTCGATTTTCCTGCGCCGTTATCGCCGATGATTGCCAGTACTTCCCCTGGGTAGAGGTCGAGGCTGACCCCGTCCAGGCCCACCACCCTGCCGAAGGTCTTGACGAGGTTCCGGGCTTGAAGGATCGGGGTCCGGTTCGGATCCCGGGGCGGGACGGACGGGACTGAGGCTTCTGTGACGGTCATGACTTCACCTTTCGGATCCACTGGTCCACGGACACGGCGACGATGACGAGGATGCCAACCGCCAGGGTTTGGTACAGGACGTCGAGGCCGGCCAGGGAGAGGCCGTTGCGGAAGACACCGACGATGAGGGCACCGAGCAGCGAGCCCCAGATGGAGCCGCGCCCGCCGAAGAGACTGGTTCCGCCGATGACAACGGCGGTGATGGAGTCGAGGTTCAGGTCGACCCCGGCGTTCGGGCTGGCCGCGTTCGTCCGGCCGATCTGGATCCAGGCACCTACTGCGAGCACTGCTCCGGCCGCCAAGTACACGCTCATCAGCACGCGGCTGACGGGAATGCCGGCCAGTCGGGCAGCTTCTTTGTCATCGCCCACGGCGTAGACGTGGCGTCCCCATGCCGTCTTGCCCAGGATGAAGGCCACGATGCCGTAGAGCAGGAGCATCAGCACCACCCCTATGGAGATGCGGACCCCTCCGATCGGGAACGTGCTGCCGGTCCACGTGAGCAACTCCGGCATCTTTGATCCGCGCACTGTGGCGCCGTTGGAGTAGAGCAGGGTCAGTGCGATGAAGATGTTCAGGGTTCCCAACGTGACGATGAATGGAGGGAGCTTGAGCCGTGTGACCAGGAGGCCGTTGAGCGCCCCGGCGACAAGGCTCGTGGCAAGCCCCGCAAGGAGGGCGAGGATAGCTGGGAAGCCATTGTTGACGGCAGTCTGGGCAACCACCATGGAAGCCAGGACCATGACGGCGCCTACCGAGAGGTCAATGCCCGCGGTCAGGATGATGAGGGTCTGGGCAATCGCCAGGGTACCGATGACGGCGACCTGCTGGGTGATCAGGGACAGGTTCTCCGGCCGGAGGAACCTGTCGTTGAGGATCCCGAAAACAATGACGGCCAGGAGCAGCACGATGGCCGGGCTCAGGGCCGGGTAACGGTGGAGAATGTTCCGGATCCGGGTCAGCGGGGTGCTGCGGTCAAGGAATTCTTCCGCGAGGTCCGCGTGGGCTGGCGGCGGTCCGGCGGTTTGTTGCTGGGTCACTTTTGCTCCTGCATTAAGCATTGAGGGATGTATCGGGGGCCGGTTCCGGGGCCGTGGACCCCGGAACCAGTACGGGTTTTGGCTATTTGCCCCAGCAGATCTTGGCTGCGGCAGTGGTGTCGATACTCTCCAGTCCGGAGACTGCTTTGTCGGTGACGAGCGCGGACCCGGTGTTGAAGAAGTCCAGCCCGGCGGACGTCGAGGGCTTCTTTCCCGTGGTGGCGAGGTCCTGGATCGCCTGGACGCCCAGCTGGGCCATCTTCACGGGGTATTGCTGAGCCGTGGCACCGATGATGCCGGACTTGACGTTGTTCACGCCGGTGCAGCCGCCGTCGATGGAGACCACCAGCACGCCCTTTTCCTTGCCCGCGGCCTTCAGCGCCTCATAGGCGCCTGCAGCGGCCGGCTCGTTGATCGTGTAGACGACGTTGATGTTCGGGTTCTTTGACAGCAGCGTTTCCATCGCCGTGCGGCCGCCGTCTTCGGCGCCCTGGGATGCCTGGTTGCCGACGATCTCGTAGTCCCCGCCCTTGCCTCCGGTGTACTTGCCGGCCTTGTCCTCGTCACCGTTTTTGGTCTTGTCCTTGGTGTCGATGCCCATGCCGGTCAGGAAGCCCTGGTCCCGGTTGTAGTCGACGGAGACGACCTTGTCGCTGAACAGGTCGATCAGGGCGATGGTGGCCTTCTTGCCGTCAAGCTGTGCGGCGGTCCACTGGCCGATCTGCTTGCCGGCGGCGAAGTTGTCTGTGGCGAAGGTGATGTCCACGGCGCTGGCCGGGTCCGGCGGGGTGTCCAAGGCAATCACGTACAGCCCGGCATCGCGGGCCTTCTTGATGGCATCGACGACGGCCGGCCCGTTCGGCGTGATCAGGATGCCTTTGTCGCCCTTGGAGATCGCATTCTCGATGGCCTGAATCTGGGTGTCCTCGTCGCCGTCGGACTTGCCCGCTGCCAGCTTCAGATCAATGTTTCCGCCCTCAGCTGCCTTCTTCGCGCCGTCTTCCATGGCCACGAAATAGGGGTTGGTGGTCGTCTTGACAATGAGCGAGACGCCGATCTTGGCCCCGGCGGAGGCACCACTGGCGCCAGGAGCCGAAGACCCGCCGCCACATGCCGTCAGGCTCATGGCGCCGAGCGTCAGAACAGCACCGACGGCGAGGAAGCGGTGGACGGCAGGCCCGAAGGCTTTGGAACTCAACATTGAATCTCCTTGGTATAGGCACCTTCCGTGCCTGACAACGATGTCATGTAAGGTGTAGCCCAGATCACAATGTAGAGTCAACAGTTGTTCGTAAAAGAAGGAGCAGGGCGTTGACAACGTTGTCTAACCGTTATGAAACCGAACCCGCGAAACAGCGCCCCACCATGCGAGACGTCGCGGCCCTGGCTGGGGTGGGAACCAAGACCGTCTCCCGTGTCGTCAATGATGAACCCGGCGTGTCGGAAGCCAAGAGAACGCGCGTCCTGCGGGCTGTTGAGCAGTTGAATTACCAGGTGGACATGGCCGCGGGCAGCCTTCGCCGCGCCGGCCGCAGGACGCTATCCATCGGGTTGCTGCTTCCCAGCGTGGCCAATCCGTTCAGCGGGGAGATCCACCGGGCGATTGAAGACGCGTTGGCTCCCCGCGGCATAGCCGTGTTTGCCGCAAGCTTGGACGATGACCCGGAGCGGGAGAAAGCCCTCGTCGCCGCGTTCATCCGGCGGCGGGTCGACGGCCTCGTCCTCACCCCGATTGCCAAGAGCCAGGCCCACGTCATTCCGCAACATTCCCATGACCTGCCGATCGTTTTCATCGACCGCGAACCAACCGGGATCGACGCCGACGCCATAGTAAGCGACAACGCCATAGGCGGTTCACGTGCGGCTGCCCATCTGCTCAGCCACGGCCATACCAGGCTGGCATACCTGGGAGACCGCACGGACATCCAGACCGCGCGGGAACGCCGCAGGGGATTCCTGGAGGAACTCGGCCGCTCCGGGATCCCCGCGTCCCAGGTCCCCACCATCGAGGACCTCCACGACGAGGAAGCAGCCCGCCGCGCGGCGCACGAACTGCTCAACTCCCAAGAACCGCCCACCGCCATATTCTCCAGCCAGAACCTAGTCACCTTCGGCGCCATGAGGGCACTGAAGGAAGAGGGCATGAGTCACAAAGTGGCCCTCGTCGGTTTCGACGACTTCGCCCTGGCGGACATGATGGAACCGGGCATCACGGTCATTGCGCAGCACCCGGAACGCATCGGAAAACTTGCCGCCGAAAGGATCCTTGCCCGGCTCGACGGCGACCAAAGCCAGCCCAGCACCTGGGTTGTCCCCTCGGAATTAATCGTGCGGGGTTCGGGTGAGCTCCTACCGCCACCCCAAGCTATCTGACCCCTCACGCAATGCGCCATAAAACAAAGGACACGACATGACCAAGACGTTGTACGCAGAATTCACGGTCAAGCCCGGCTGCGAAGCCAGGGTGGCCGAAATGATGCGCGAGCTCACTGAACACGTCCGCGCGGAACCCGGAAACGTGGTCTTCTCGCCCTACACGAGGGAATCCCGACCCAACGAGTACTTCGTCTTCGAGGTTTACCGCGACCAGGCTGCATTCGAGGAGCACATCGGAGCCGACTACGGACGCAAATTCAACGAAGAACTCGCAAGCCTCATTGAGGGCGACGGATCAGAACTGACCTGGCTTCAGCCGATTCAGTGACCTCGGTTGTTGGCGGTGCTTAAGGCTGCGCTAGCGGGCTAACGTCGAACCGCTTGGTCCACAGCCGCCAGCAGGGAGTTGAACCGAGGGTTCGCGTCGAGGTCGTCGATGAGCACGGCACGTCCGTGGTCGTCGGCCAAGGGTACTTGCCAGTTGGGGTATACGTCCGACGTCGTTCCCGGCTGGTTCTGCACGCGCCGTTCTCCCACGGCGTCCACCAACGCGACGCCCAGCAGGACCGACGGCGCGAGGGCCAGCAGCCGATGCAGCGCCTCGATGACCTGCTCCTCGCCAAGCGGCACTCCGCCCGCGGGCAGCAGGCCCCGTTCCCGCAACAAGCCCATCATCTTGTCCAGGCCGGCCTCGTGTTCTGCTCGTTCCTCGGCCACGCTCCGTTCGAGCAAGCCCAGCCGGCTGCGGAGCTCCACGTGATCACCGGCGAGATACCCCGCGGTCGGCGGGAGGTCGTGGGTGTTAACGCTCGCGAGGGCCTGCGTTCGGTAGCGTTCAGGCGGGAGGGGTGAGTCGCCGTCGTACTCGAACCAGAGGATGGACGTGCCCAGGATGCCGCGCGCGGCAAGGTAGTCCCGCACCCACGGCTCGAAGACGCCCAAGTCTTCACCGATGACCACCGCTCCAGCGCGGTGCGCCTCCAAGGCGAGGATGCCGATGAGGGCCTCGTGGTCATAACGGACATAGGCGCCGTCGCGGGCAGTGTTGCCGGCGGGCACCCACCACAAGCGGAACAGCCCCAGGATGTGGTCCACGCGGATTCCGCCGGCATGGCGGAGGACGGTGGAGAGCATCGCGCGCAAGGGCGCGTAGCCCGCTTCGGCCAGACGGACAGGGTGCCACGGCGGTTGGTTCCAGTTCTGGCCGAGCTGGTTGTACATGTCCGGCGGTGCGCCCACGCTGATACCCGGCGCGAAGCTGCTGCGCAGGGTCCAGGCGTCGGCGCTGCTCAGGTCCGCTCCGACTGCGAGATCGTGAACCACCCCCAGCCGCATGCCGGAACGCCTCGCAGCGGCCTGCGCCGATTCGAGCTGCTCGTCGCAGATCCACTGAAGCCAGCGGTGGAAAGCAATCCGATCGGCCAAAGCCTGACGCATCGACTCAACCTTGGGCGAGCCGAGTGTGGCAGCAGGGTCCTGCCAGAAGGGGTCCTCCGGCGACCGGTCCTCGCGGATGGCGCACCAAAGGGCGAAATCGTCCAGGCCCTGGCCGGCCTCACGGCAGAATTCCTCGAAGGCGCGTTGCCGGGCAGGAGAAAGCTTGACGGAGTGAAGGAGCTCCAGGGCGGCAAGCTTGGCGGCGAAAATCTGGTCACGGTCCAACCGTTCCGCATCTTTATTGAGCGCGTGGACCTGCTCCAAGATCCGGTCCACTGTGGCGCGCTTCCTCGGCTTCACATATGCCAATTCTGGAATTTCTTCGATGCGAATATAAATCGGGTTGAAGAACCGCCTGGTGGACGGAGAATACGGCGACGCTTGAACGGGAGGCACCGGATCGGCAGCGTGCAGGGGGTTTACCAAGACGTAGTCGGCACCGCGCGCGCCGGCCAAGGACGCCAAGTCGGCCAAGTCCGCGAAATCCCCGATGCCCCATGAGCGCTTCGAGCGTACCGAGTACAGCTGCGTGGCGAGTCCCCAGCCATGCCGCTCCTCGAGCTGCGTCGCCGTCTGCAACCGGGCTGGAACCACGGCGAGAACCGCGGTGGCCGTCACGCCGTCGGACTCGGCCGTGAGCGAGTGCCAGCCGAGTGGTAAACCGGCCGGCAGCTCAAAGGTGGCACGGCCTGTGGGCACTCCATCCACGTCGCGCGGCGGCGCCCAGTCCTCCTGTTGAATTGCGGCGAGTTCCGTTCCGTCCTCGAGCGAGACCTTAAGGCGGGCGGGCGAGCCGTCGCGGACGTGGACGTGGACAGTCGCCGTCGTTCCCTCCTGGATGACGACCGCGGGAGGCAGCATCCGCCGCCACGGTGCCACTTCGACTTCTGCCAGGGCGGCTTCGATCTGCTCGTTGGAATGAGCGGCGACTCCCAGGGCACCCAGTACCTGGACCAACGTGGTGGGAGAAACGTCGTGTTCCATTCCGTCCCAACCGTGGAAAGATGTCCCGACGCCATGAGCGTCCGCAAGCCGGTGAAGCAGGCCCTCGTCAATGGCGATGTTCGGGGAGGATGGCATCGTCATAGGGTCGGTGTCTTGTTGGATGGGAGAGTTGGTCATGTCCGCCTCGTCTGCGATGTGATTCGTCCGAAGGTGCATACCGCCCCGCGTGCAACACGAGCGAGGCAACTGGTTCCGATTATTGCAGGGCAGTCGGGACCGTCCCAGTTATTCCGACACCATGACACCCCCAAACCGGGAACCCTCACTCACATACACACCCCAAAACCCAAACGCCCGGCCACATATTGGCACCCAAACCCAAACGCCCGGCCACATACAGACGCACAAGCCGAAACGCCCGGTCACATACAGGCGCGCAAACCGAAACGCCCGGTCACATACATAGGGGCGCGGCGTGGTACATGATTGAGCCATGGACGCAATCGACGCGCTCAACGAAACCGCCTTCTGGCTGGAACGGGAACTTGCAGACAGCTTCAAGGTCCAGGCGTTCCGCCGAGCTGCGGGCATCATCGCAGAGCTGAGCCAGGAGGATCTGGCTGCCCGGCTGAAAGATGGCCGCCTCAAACGGACCAAGGGAATCGGCAGCAGGACCTACGAGGTGATCAGCCAGGCCGTGGACGGCCGCGTTCCGGATTACCTTGAGAACCTCCGGCGTCGCGGCGCCGAGCCCTTGGCGAACGGTGGACGTAAGCTCAACGCCGAGCTCCGAGGCGACCTGCACAGCCACAGCAACTGGTCAGACGGCGGCTCGCCGATTGACGTCATGGCCGATGCGGCTCGCATACTCGGTCGGGAATATATTGCCTTGACCGATCATTCTCCCAACCTCACGATCGCCAACGGGCTGAGTCCGGAGCGCTTGATGGAGCAGCTCACCGTTGTGGATGGGATCAACGAGCGCTACGGACAGGAGCCGGGCTTCCGGCTATTGACCGGAATCGAAGTGGACATCTTGGAAGGTGGCGGGTTGGACCAGTCCGAGGACCTGCTCGGTCAGTTGGACGTCGTGGTGGCCAGTGTGCACTCCAAGCTCCGCTCCGAAAAGGGGCCCATGACCCGGCGGATGCTCGCGGCCATCGAAAACCCGCACACCAATGTCCTCGGCCACTGCACCGGTCGCTTAGTTAAGGGATCGCGGGGAACCAGGCCACCGTCGGAGTTCGATCCCCGGGAAGTCTTCGCTTCGTGCGCCGAGCACTCTGTCGCCGTCGAAATTAATTCGAGACCCGAGCGTCAGGATCCGCCGGACGAACTAATCCAGATCGCCCTCGATGCAGGCTGCCTTTTCAGCATCGACAGTGACGCCCACGCTCCCGGTCAGCTCGATTTCCTGCAGTACGGCGCAGAGCGGGCGGAAGTCAATGGGGTCCCAGCTGAGAGAATCGTCACGACGTGGCCGCTTGCCCGGCTGCTGGAGTGGCTGCAGTCCAAGCAATAGCACCCCGCGCCAGCCGTCGTCAGGTGACATCGGTGACCGGGCGTTCGTCAAAACGGTCCCAAAGGTGACCGGGCGTCCCTGGATTCCGGCCCAAAGGTGACCGGGCGTCCCTGGATTCCGGCCCAAAGGTGACCGGGCGTCCCTGGAATCCGGCCCAAAGGTGACCGGGCGTCGGGTTGGGCCGCAGCGCATCGTTAGCGGCGCAGGGCCGCCCGGAATCGCAGGGCAGCGACCACCCAAACGACGGCGAACAGCGCAATCAGCACCAGCCCGGCGTCGCCGAGGTCTATCGCGCCCAGCCACGTGGTGACGGGATCGCTCAGCCCGAAGGCCGCATTGAGGAAGCCGCCCAGCGTGATGACCGAGATGAAGAGCGCCGAGAAAGCCGAGATACCGGTGATGATGGCGTTGAATCCAAGCTTTCGCTGGGGATCATGGATGGCGGACGTGTACATGCGCATCATGGCGACGCCGTTGATGGAATCGCAGAGGGTCATGGCCGCCGTGAACGCCAGCGGCAGCGCCAGCAGAGTGACAACAGGCACGCCCGCGAGGGACGCCGCCGCGGTGAGCACCAGCAGGCCGATGGTGGTGGCAGTGTCGAAGCCGAGCCCGAACAGGAACCCGATCACGTAGATATTCCGGGGACGTTGGACTTTGGACAGCGGCTTGGCCAGAAGCCGCGCGATCAACCCTTTGGTTTCGAGGTCGTCGACGGCGACCGCTCCGCCGGCCTGGGCGGCGCGGTACAGCTGCACGGTGCGCAGGAATGCGGACCCGTTAAAGATGCCCATTGCCAGGAGGAAAATCCCCGAGACGCCGCTGCCGATCAGCCCCAGCACGAGGTGTCCGGCGGTGCCGTCCTCCATGAGCTGGCCCGCCAGTCCGGCGCCGCCCACCACCATCACCCCGGCCAGGATGACCACGGAGCTGTGGCCCAGGCTGAAGGCGAGGCCGACACTCACGGGATCCTGGCGCTGTGCGACGAATTTGCGTGTGGAATTGTCGATCGCGGCGATGTGGTCCCAGTCGTAGCTGTGCTTGATACCGGCCACATAGGCTGTCAGCACGAGGCCCAGGGCCAGCGGCTGCCCACCACCGGAGCCACCCACCAGCAGGAGTACGACGGCGGCGACGTGCAGGAGGACGACGGAGCCGAACAGGACCGCGAGGCGCGACTTCATCGGGAGATGCTCCCGCCGGCGGTACATCGAGGCGAACTCCGCGAGCGAGGTCATCAGTACTTCCTGAGGTTCAGCGGCGCCCTGCCGTACCAGCGTTCGCGCAAAAGGCCGGTACAGGCTCCAAGCAATCGATTCAGTTCCTCGGTGCTGTTCGAAAGGGACCGCAGGAACATTCCCGTTGTGCCTGCGAGAGTTCGGGTCAGCGACAAGCCTGAGTACGCGCCATACTCCGCCGTTAGCCGGTTCAGTTCATCGGCGAGCGCCTGGTCAACCCGGGGATCCACCACAACGAGCGAACCCAGGTGGCTATAGCCCTCCATGAAACCCATGCCGGTCACATCAGCCAGGGGCGGCCGGATGAGGAGGTTGTCGAGCGCGAGCAGCACCGCGCCGTCGTCGCCCTCCACCTGGATCTCATTCCGAAGCCGTAGTTCCCGGTATTTGAAGGAAACGCCGTCCGGTGACCAGCCGGGAGTGATGACTTCCGCCATGACGAAGCTCGACGTCGGACGCACAGTAACGTGCGTATCCTGCCGATAGCTGGCCTCCCGGTAGGCGATGAGCTGATCGGGAGCCAACTCGAGTTGCGCCCCCTCCCCCAGCCGGATCGACATCCGCTGCTCGGCAAAGGACCCCGGAGTCCGATAAATCTTCGTGGCCGATTGGGTCGTCAAGAGCAGAGAAGCCCCAGCCTCGACCTCCACATCGACAACATAGAGATCCGCCCCCAAATATGCTCCGCCCGGATTGACCATGACATAACAAACTTGCCCGCTCTGATCCAAGTAGTGCGGCCTCAAAACCCGCAAGGCACCCTGATGAAACTGCTGCACGGCCACTGAACGCCCAGCACGCTCGGCAATGCGCAAACTCAGCTCCCCGCGCGGCGGCACAACCGAAGAGGCAGCGGAGCCGGATTTGGGGGCCGCGGCGTGGTGGGCACCGCGAAGCGGGCACGGCCCCAAATCCGGCGAAGCCGCCGGAGGTGAGGACACGCGCCCCGGTGAGATACCCGCCCGACTCTCGCCGAGGACCGCCCCGCTCATTGGGCCAGGTCGAGCATCAGGACGTCGTGCCTTATCCACTCGATGACCTTGTCCAACCCTTCGTCCGTCTTCAGGTTGGTGAAGCAGAAGGGCTTGTCGCCGCGGAATTCCTTGGAGTCCCGCTCCATCACCGAGAGGTCTGCCCCGACGAACGGGGCGAGGTCGGTCTTGTTGATGATGAAAAGGTCCGACTTGATCATGCCCTGGCCGGCTTTGCGGGGGATTTTCTCTCCCTGGGCGACGTCGATGATGTAGATCGAGAAGTCCACGAGTTCGGGGCTGAACGTGGCTGAGAGGTTGTCGCCGCCGGATTCGACGAAGATGACCTGGAGATCGGGGTGCCGTCTCTTGAGTTCCTCGATGGCGGCTGTGTTCATGGAGGTGTCTTCGCGGATGGCGGTGTGCGGGCAGCCGCCGGTTTCGACCCCGATAATCCGGTCCTCGGGCAGGATGCCGTTGGCGGCGAGGATCTTGGCGTCCTCGATCGTGTAAATGTCGTTGGTGATGGCGGCCATGGAGATTTCCCGGCTCATGTGGCGGGTCAGGCGCTCCACGAGCTGCGTTTTGCCGGCGCCAACCGGGCCGCCGATGCCGATCTTGATGGGTTCAGACATGTGTCCTCCTATGGTTTTAGCTCATGAACATGCGCGCACGTTGCCATTCGTGCCGCATCTGCGAAATTTCCAGCCCGGGGCTCACGGCCCCGAAATCGTCCCGGCCGAGGCGCCGGACATGTTCGACGGCGGCAGCGACGTCGTCGTGCGCTTTGCGCAGCAGCCGCTGCCCGGAGTTCTGGCCGAGAGGAATGGCTCGCACGGCGTTCTGCGTCAGGGAGGTGACAGTCGCGAAAAGGTACCCGGCGAGCGCTTCTTCGAACGGCACTCCAAGCGAGCGCGCGACGACGGCGAACGCCAGCGTCTGGTGGCCGGCCGCCCGGCCTGTGGTCACCAAGGCCCGGTACGCCTCCAGCTCCGCCGACGGAAAGACTTCCGTCCCGATTTCCAGCAACCGCGCACCCATCTTCGTACTTGCCTCCCGGATTTGCCGGGGCAGGAGCTGGGCACTCAGATGCTCATCCAACTCCCCCACGTCGGCGTCCTCGTACAGGAACCGGATAGCCAGACCGTCCGAGTAGGTCAGCTGTTGCGAAATGAACGCCGACAACCAAACCCCAAAACTCCCTTCATCAGCCACGCCCCCCCGCTCGATGTACGTCTCAAACCCCAAGGAGTGCGCAAAAGCCCCGGTAGGCAACGCGGAGTCGCACAACTGCTGAAGCGCCAGCTGATACGCCGAGCTCATAGCCAGCCCCCAAAGGTGAGGTACAAGGCGGAGGCGGGTGATAGGGGCCGCGGCGTGGCGGGCACCGCGGTGGGGCCACAGCCGCGAGGGCCCCGACCCGAGCTTGCGAGGGTTGGGAGCGGCTGGGGACGGGCACGGCCCCTATCACCCGCCGGAGCAATCGCGACCCCACCAGCCCGGGGAAGCCTAGTGCGTGTGTTCAGCATGGCGAAACGGCACCGGCATTACGCGTTCCTGGCGCTCGTACGGCACGCCGACGTGTTTGAGGTAGTCCTCGACTGTGTGGTCGTACTGGCACACCATGACTTCGGCCCCGTACTCGGACGATGCGTCAAAGAACTGGGCCTGCAGGTGCCGGTTGCCGAGGGAGTGCGCCACCACACCCATTTCGTAGATGCTGCGTGCGGCGATGACCAGGACATCGCTGGGCAGTACGGAAACCACGATCATGTTGGCGTCCTCCACGGCGAGGATGTCGCCGTCGCGCAGGTCCCCCGAGCCTGCCGGGAGGCGGATGCCCAGCTCCTTCCCGTGGTCCGTGGTGACGCGCTGAATGCGTTTAACCAGTTGGGCACTCGGCAGGACGACCTTCTCCTTGTGGAGGCTGGCGTACCGTTCAGGGTCGGGCAGCTCGTGCAGGTTGCCGAGGATCTTTTCGATGATCATGTGCTTCTCCTCGGACGATCTAGAAAAGGAAGTAGCGCTGGGCCATGGGCAGCACTTCGGAAGGCTCACAGGTGACGTCTTCGCCGTCGACCGTCACTTTGTAGGTTTCGGGGTCGACGGCGATGTCGGGCGTCTCGCCGTTGAACTTGAGGTCCGCTTTGCTCAGGTTCCGGATGCCGGACACCGCCCGGATGACGCGTTCCAGTCCGAGCTCCTGCGGGACGCCATTCGCGATTGCCGCCCTGGACAGGAAGGTAATGGAGGACTGCTGCAACGCCTTTCCGTGAGTGGCAAACATCGGGCGCATGGTGCGCGGCTGCGGGGTGGGAATGGAACCGTTCGAATCGCCCATGAGTGCGTAGGCAATCTGGCCGCCCTTGAGGACCAATTCCGGCTTCACCCCGAAGAAGGCGGGGTTCCAAAGGACGAGGTCGGCGAATTTGCCCACTTCCACCGAGCCAATGGACTCTGCCATGCCCTGTGCGATCGCCGGATTGATGGTGTATTTGGAGATGTAGCGCTTGATCCTGAAGTTATCGCTTTCATCCGTGCCGTCCCCGTTCGGGTCCTTAAGGACACCCCGCTGCCGTTTCATGGCGTCGGCCACTTGCCAGGTGCGGATGACCACTTCGCCCACGCGGCCCATGGCCTGGGAATCCGAGGACGTCATGGAGAAGATGCCCAAGTCCTGGAGCACGTCTTCGGCGGCGATGGTTTCGGCACGAATGCGGGAATCGGCGAACGCCACGTCTTCCGGGATGTCCGGGTTGAGGTGGTGGCACACCATGAGCATGTCCAGGTGCTCTTCGATGGTGTTCCGCGTGTACGGCAGCGTGGGGTTGGTGGATGCCGGAAGGATATTGGGCAATCCGGCGATCTTGATGATGTCCGGGGCGTGCCCACCGCCGGCGCCTTCCGTGTGGAAAGTGTGGATCACCCGGCCGTCGATGGCCTTGATGGTGTCCTCCACGAATCCGCACTCGTTGAGGGTGTCGGTGTGGATGGCTACCTGCACATCATATTCGTCCGCGACGCGCAGGGACATGTCGATCGACGACGTCGTGGCGCCCCAGTCCTCGTGGACTTTCAGGCCGACTGCTCCCGCGCGGATCTGTTCGGCCAGCGGCTCGATCGCGGACGCGTGGCCCTTGCCGAGGAGGCCGATATTGATCGGCAACCCCTCCACGGCCTGGAGCATCCGCGAAATGTGCCATTTGCCGGGCGTGATGGTGGTCGCCTTGGTGCCTTCGGCCGGTCCCGTGCCGCCACCCACCATGGTGGTGATGCCGCTGCACAGGGCCGTGGGTACTTGGTCCGGGGAAATGTAGTGGATGTGGGTGTCCACGCCGCCTGCAGTGAGGATCTTGCCCTCCCCGGCGATCATTTCGGTGCTGGCGCCGATCACGATGTCCACCCCGTCGGCGATCTGCGGGTTGCCGGCCTTGCCGATCTTGAAGATGTGGCCGTCCTTGAGCGCCACATCGGCCTTATAGATTCCGGTGTAGTCCAGGACCACAACGTTCGAAATGACGGTGTCCGGGACGTCGAGCGTCTGGTCCGACGCCGCGTTGGATTCAGGCAGGCGGCCGTCGCGGGTCACTTGGCCGTTCTGCCCCATGCCGTCGCGGACCACTTTGCCGCCACCGAACATGACCTCTTCGCCGTAGACCGTGTAGTCCTTCTCGATCTGGAGGAAAAGTTCGGTGTCCGCCAAGCGGATCGAGTCGCCCGTCGTCGGGCCGTAAAGTTCCGAGTACTGTTTGCGGGAGATTTCAAAGCTCACTGGGCTGTCCCTTCTTCGCTTGCCCCGGTCGCTGTGGCGGCGGCAGCACCGCCGTCGTGCTTTCCGGCGTCAGCGTCAAGGGGACCGTTGACGGCATTGCGGAGGCCATACACTTCGCGGCTGCCCGCAAGAGCCACGAGTTTAACGGTCTTCGAGTCGCCGGGTTCGAACCGCGCGGCCGTACCGGCGGGGATGTCCAGGCGACGGCCGTAAGCGGCTTCGCGGTCGAAGTCGAGCGCGGGGTTCGCCTCGGCAAAGTGGTAATGCGAGCCCACCTGGACGGGGCGGTCGCCACGGTTGACGACGTCGACGGCGATTGACTCGCGTCCGCTGTTGCAAGCGATGGGCTCCGCTTGGAGACGGTATTCACCGGGAATCATGTTGTGCTCCTAGCGGATGGGGTTGTGGACGGTGACGAGCTTGGTGCCGTCAGGGAAAGTGGCCTCAATCTGGACGTCATGGATCATCTCGGGCACTCCCTCCATGACATCCTCACGGCGAAGAAGGGTGGTCCCGTAGCTCATGAGCTCGGCGACGGTCCTCCCGTCACGGGCGCCCTCGATCAGTTCGTAGCTGATGATCGCAACGGCTTCCGGGAAGTTGAGCTTCAGGCCGCGGGATTGCCGACGGCGGGCAAGGTCGGCCGCGACCACGATCATGAGCTTTTCCTGCTCACGGGGCAAAAGATGCATCGGTTCTCCTAAAAGTTGCGTGCTGCAGAAGCGGACATCAGATCACTCGAGGCTCAGATAGGCCGAGGACGTCGGGGCAGCTACTACGGTTATAACGCCAAACATCAGGCATATCCAGTTCGCCCTTTCACCACACCTCCCTAACGAAATGTGACCAGCTTAAAGCCTTGAGGTTTCCGCCGGATTTCCGTGATTTGCTTCATCAGGCCTTCTTGGCGCGGTGCTTCCTGACCTGCCAGACAAGCAGAATCACCGCCACAATTACCGCCACGACAACCGCGGCACCACGGCCTACCGTGCGCTCCACTTCCGCATACGAATTTCCGGCCACATAGCCCAGGGTCACGAACAAAGACCCCCAGACAATGCCGCCGCTGAAGTTCCAGAACGCGAAACGTTTGTATGGCATGCGGCTGAGTCCGGCGAGCGCAGGCATGACGGCACGAAAGAAGGCAGTGAACCGCCCCAGGAACACCGCGAGGCCGCCTTTGTCCTTGAGGAAGTCTTCGGCTTTCTGCAACTGGGCGCGTCTTTTGTCCAGGATTTTCAAGGCGATCACCCGCGGACCGAAGTGCTTGCCTATTTCATAGCCCACGGTGTCACCCGTGATCGCGGCAACCACCACAATGACGATCATGGCCCACAATTCGAAGAGCCCACGGCTCGCAATCACCCCGCCGACCACCGCCGCCGTTTCACCGGGAATCACGAAGCCCACAAAGATTGCATCCTCAGCGAACACGAGGGCGAAAACGATGCACGCGATCACGAGCGGGCTGGTGTTCATGAGTCCGTCCAAAAGCGCTTGCATGAAGAACAGTTTGGCAGGAGAAGCCGTCCTTGGGCAGGAAGTGTCAGATCCGGCTTCCGTTGCCCATCCGTGCACACCCGTTGAGAATGGTGCGTGTGGACAACAGCTTCGCCGATGTGGCCTCCCGCATGTGGCACGCAACCGGCGCCGATGAAGACAAGGCGGGTTGGCCGGCCGCCCAGCTGACGATCACCGGCCCCCGGGCGGTCCTCCCTGCCGCTTTCGACGTGACCGGGCTGGCGACCGGGGCGGTTGCCGTCGCCACGGTGGCCGCAGCGCAGTTTCTCGCTGCCCGCCGCCAGTCGAAGCAACCGGGGGTGACAGTAGGCAGTCGGGAGGCGTGCGCCGCGTTCGCGTCCGAGAGGCTGTTCACTCCGGTCGGCTGGACCCGGCCGCCGCTGTGGGACCCGATCGCCGGCAACTATCGTGCGGCGGACGCCTGGATCAGGCTGCACACCAACTACGCCAATCACCGTGCCGCCGTCGAGCGGGTGCTGGGCGCCTATGACCGCGAAGCAGTTCAAGCCGCGGTGGCCGGGTTGCGTGCTGAGGAATTGGAAACGGCGATCGTGGAGGCGGGTGGATGTGCCGCCGTCATGCACAACCGCGGCCAGTGGATGGCCTCGCCACCAGGTGCGGCAACAGCTGACGCGCCGCCGCTGACCGTCGTCGAGCGCCTCTCATCCGGCGCCGACGCACCGAACACCAGCGTGCAACTGCCTTTCGAAGGGTTGCACGTGCTCGACCTGACGCGGGTGATCGCTGGACCCGTGTGCACCAAGTTCCTTGCCGGCTACGGTGCGGACGTGCTGCGGATCGACCCGCCGGGCTTTGGCGAGGTGCCCTCGCTACTGCCTGAGACCACGCTCGGCAAACGTACCGCCGCCTTGGATCTCACCGCCCCAGCGGACCGCGCGACGTTCGAGGAACTGCTCGCGAATGCCGACGTGCTCGTGGCGGGACTGCGAGGCGACGCCCTGAAAGGCTTGGGCTACGACGACGAAGCCCTGGCCGCCGTGAACCCCGGCCTGATCATCGCCAGCCTGGATGCCTACGGTTGGGATGGCCCCTGGCGCAATCGCCGCGGGTTCGACAGCCTGGTCCAGATGAGCTGTGGCATCGCCGACGACGGAGCCGCCGCCACTGCCCAAACGGAACCGACACCGCTTCCCGTCCAAGCTCTCGACCACGCGACCGGCTGGCTATTGGCCACGGCTGTCGCCCGCGCTTTGACCCGTCGGCTCACCCACTCGAGGGCAGCACGCATCCATGGCTCACTCATCGGCACGGCAAACCTGCTGTACTCGCTGCCCCCGCACCACGACCACCTGGCCTTAGCCGCGCCCCAAGACCTCGCACTCGTGGCAACCACCACGGATTGGGGGCCAGCGCGACGCGTGCCGCTTCCAGGGCGAATCGACGGCGTCCCCGCACACTGGTCGCAGCAGGCAGGACCGCTGGGCCGCCACAAGGCCCAGTGGGTTACGCGGTAACGTCCGCCTGGCACAAGTAAACCCCCGGAACCGCACGGTTCCGGGGGTTTCAGGGTGGGCCCTGTGGGGATCGAACCCACGACCCACGGATTAAAAGTCCGATGCTCTACCAACTGAGCTAAAGGCCCCTGCCGACTGTAGAAACAGCCATAAATACTGTACCTCAAGCTCAAGGCCGTTTTGACACGGTCAGCACCCGCGCCGTCGTGACCTCTTTTGGCCGGGTCCCCGACGGCGACACGCGGCCGCAACGGCGTGTCGCGGCAATTCCAGAATCAAAGAAGGTCAGGAAGGAACGCTTCTCGTCAAGAGTGCACGAGCGAAAGCACAGGAGTAGCGTTGGGGCATGAGCGAACAACCGGAACCTCCTGTTTACGGCGGAGCAAATAGGCACCACAAGCCGAAACCCTTCGCGCCGGTTGACTTCGAGCCGTTTGCCGGCGGAGCGGACCCCGCGCGAGTGTCCGAAGCCGCACACCTTGCGGCGCAAGCACTCGTGAAGCGCGGGCGGGACAGCGACGATCCGAAGATCACCAAACGCCTTGTGAAGCTCGCCGACGAGCAAGGCCTGGATGCCATCGCCGAAATGTGGGCCGAAAGCCCCGCCCGGTCCTTGCCCGGCGCGTTGTGGCGGCTCTACGCATTGCGCGCGGCCACCATGCAGAACTCCGAGCGCATCTCCGTATACTTCAAGGCCGGCCGGGACACCGCCCAGGTTTCCCACGTTGTGGCGGGGGCCGCCGAGCCGCCGGGAGCCGACGAGATGAAGCAGATGGCGGACGCCATCCTTTCGGGAGCGTTCGACGGCGATTTCGACGTCGCGCTGGAACGCTCAGCCGCGTTTTGCCGCGTCGTCGCCCTCGGCCAAGCCACGCTGGCAGACAGCGCAGAGCATTCCAACGAAGGCCATGCAAGCAAACTGACCCGGAACTCGCACCAGCTCGTGAAGACCGCGGAAGATCTCGAGCACGCTGCCAATGCCTGGCGCCTCGGGGAGCTTGACTGACATGAAACATCAGGGCGACGGGCCGCCACAACCACCCCCGGCGCCAGCTGTCAAGGTTGACTTAGCTCGGCCGACGTAGAAAACTGAAACTGGTGTCGAACCGCGAAACCCCCGGGCTTCAACTTATAGCCGCTTCGAGCGGCCTACCGCCGAGAGGCGTATCCGGTTCGGCACCATTTTTATGCCCTTCGGCGAAGACGCCGCCCTGCTCCCCGTCCCCCCGCCTACCGGAAGCCAAATGAAGCTGCGTCTCTTCCCCCACGAACCCGCCGGGTTGCAATTGTTGTCGCAGATGGCCAGCCAGATTCTTGAGGCAACCGGGACGCTTTCCGAGATCTTCGGAGCCCCTGTCGCGGAGCACGAACGGCTTGTGGAGGAGTTGCACGAGCACGAGGCGAAATCCACGGATCTGCATTTCGCCCTGCTGACCCACATGCGCACGAGCTTTGTGAACCCCCTCCCCCGCGAGGACATGTACGCCCTCTCCCGTTTCCTCAACGAAGCCATGGAGAAGCTGGACGCCGCGGGTGAACTCGTAGCCCTGTACAAACTGGACCGGCTCCCCAAGCGGGCGGCGGACCAGCTGGAGATCATCAGCCGCCAGGCAGAGCTCACGGTCGATGCCATGCGCCAGTTGGACGATCTGGACGAACTTGAGGACTACTGGATCGAGGTCCTGAGGCTGGCCAAGCGTGCCGAGCGCAGCCACCGGACCTGGGTGGCCGAGATGCTCCGCGACATGAAGTCCGCCCAGTTTTCGAGGAATCGCGACGTAGCCAACCAACTGGTGGACGTGACCAAGGATATGCGCCGTGTCGCCACCCAGGTAGGCAGCATCATCGTCAAGGAAGCATGAGGTGGCGGTCGCGTTCTTCGTCCTCGTGGTGGTGTTGGCGGCTGGCTTCGCATTCCTGAATGGCTTCCGTGACGTCTCTACCGCCGTCGCGCTCTCAGTGCGGACCCGTGCCCTCACTCCGTCGGTTGCCGTTGTGTTGGCGGCTGTCTTCAACTTTGCCGGCGTGCTGCTCAGCGGCGGATTCGCGATGATCTTCAGCCAGTCATGGGTGGTGCTCCCAACGGGGATGGGCGGCCTGACTGTGCTCACCTCAGGGCTGTGCAGCGCCATCCTTTGGGGAATCTACGCTTGGTGGCGCGGTGTGCCGCTCTCGTCGACCCATGCCCTGGTGGGAGGCCTGGTGGGAGCCGGAGCTGCAAGCGCGGTGATGGGAGGCAACTCCATCAACGGGGCGGACAGTATTCTGCTGACGCAAGTGGTCCTGCCGTTGCTGCTGTCCCCCGTGATTGCCTTCCTTGGCGCCTACCTTCTGGTGTGGCCTGTCACGTGGTCGGCGCGCTACACCCAGCCCGACGTTGTGCATAGCCGCTTCCGCCATGCGCAGTCCGTCTCGGCGGCGGCCGTTGCGCTGGGCCACGGCCTGCAGGACGGACAGAGGTCCGTAGCGGTGATCCTGCTGGGCGCCGTGGCTGCCGGAGCGTCCGGCCCGGACGACCTCCCAATCTGGGTCATCCTGCTGGTGGCCGTCATGCTCACCGCAGGAACGCTTTGTGGCGGCTGGCGCATCTCGTACACCTTGGGCTACAAACTGACGCGGGTGGACCCCATGCGGGGATTCATTGCCCAGAGCCTGACCTCCCTGATGCTGTTCGTCGGGGCCATTGGCTTCAACTTGCCGCTTTCCACAACGCACACTGTCACGTCGGCAGTGCTCGGCGCGGGAACCAACCAGAACTTTTCCGTCACCAACCGTCGGATGGTGCTACGGATCCTGGGGTTCTGGGTCGCGACGCCCATCGTTACCGCCGCGGTGGCATTCATCCTTGGGCTGGCGCTCTCGCCGCTGTCGCGCTGAGCCCGAGGGCCGCTGGGCCTATCCGAACCGGCCGGAGACGTAGTCTTCCGTGGCTTTCTGGGACGGGTTGTTGAAGATCGTGGTGGTGTCCGCGAACTCAATGAGCTTGCCCGGCTTGCCGGTGCCTGCGATGTTGAAGAACGCGGTCTTGTCGGAAACGCGTGCGGCCTGCTGCATGTTGTGGGTCACGATCACCACGGTGTATTCGTCCTTGAGCTCATTGATGAGGTCTTCGACGGCCAAAGTGGAGATCGGGTCCAGCGCGGAGCAGGGCTCGTCCATGAGGATGACCTGCGGCTCCACGGCGATGGCACGGGCGATGCAGAGTCGCTGCTGCTGGCCGCCGGAAAGTCCGGAGCCCGGCTTCTCGAGGCGGTCCTTGACCTCGTTCCACAGGTTGGCGCCGCGCAGGGACTTCTCCACGAGTGCGTCTGCCGCGCCCTTGCTGATCTTCCGGTTGTTCAGCTTCACGCCGGCCAGCACGTTGTCGCGGATGGACATGGTGGGGAACGGGTTGGGCCGCTGGAAGACCATGCCGACCTGGGTGCGGACCGTCACGGGATCGACGCCGGGGCCGTAGAGGTTGTCGCCGTCGAGCAGGACTTCTCCTTCGACGCGCGCGCCGGGCAGCACTTCGTGCATACGGTTCAGGGTGCGCAGGAAGGTGGACTTGCCGCAACCGGACGGACCGATGAACGCCGTGACCGATTTGGCTTCGATGTTGATGTTGACGCCTTCAACGGCCAGGAAATTGCCGTAGTAGACGTTCAGATCCTTGACGTCGATCCGCTTAGACATGGTGTTCCTTCGGTGCTGTGGTTGGAAGTTTGCGTGTGGCCTGGCAGCTCAACGGCCAGCCTTGGGGGCGAAGATCCGGGCGATCAGCCTGGCGCCGAGGTTCAGGAGCATCACCAGGATGATCAGGACCAGCGCGGCACCCCATGCCCGCTGGCTCGACGGGTCCGGATTGGACGGCGAGGTCGGGTTCAGGATCTGCGTATAGATGAACGTCGGCAACGAGGCCATCCAGCCGCCGAACACATTGTTGTTGATGGAGGTGGCGAAACCTGCGGTGACGAGGATTGGTGCCGTCTCGCCGATCACCCGGGCGATCGCCAAGGTGACGCCGGACGCGATCCCGGAAATCGCCGTCGGGATGACCACCTTGAGGATGGTGCGCCACTTGCGGACACCAAGGGCGTAAGCCGCCTCGCGGAGCTCGTTCGGGACGATCTTGAGCATTTCCTCGCTGGAGCGGACTACCACCGGGATCATCAGGACCGAGAGCGCGACGGCGGCGACGGCACCGGTCTTGGTGCCCGGGCCTACCACGGCGAAGAAGAAGGCTGCCGAAAACAGACCTGCCACGATCGAGGGGATGCCGGTCATGACGTCGACGAAGAATGTGATGGCCCGGGCAAGGGCTCGGTCGTTGCCGTATTCCACCAAGTAGATTGCGGTCAGCAACCCCACAGGAACCGAAATGACCGTGGCGAGCAGGGTGATCTGCACGGTGCCCAGGAGAGCGTGATAGACGCCACCGAGGACCTTTGTGCCGTTATCGACACTTTTGTTGTCGATGGTACCTGTGATGCCGTTCATCGATGTCGACAGGAAGCCAGGGGTGATGATGCCCGGGATGCCGTTCACGAGGACGGTCCAGATGACCGAGATCAGGGGAAGCAACGCCACGAGGAACGAGCCGACGATCAGGCACGTGGCAAGCTTGTCGCTCGCCTTGCGTCCGCCTTCGACCGCTGCGCTCCAGCCGACCAGGCCGATCGTGAAGAGGATAGCGGACACGAGGCCCCAGCCGAAGGCGTTGAAACCGATCAGGGCAAGGATCGCTGCGCCGAGTACCAAGGCGACGGCCAGGACGACATAAGGGGCGAAAGCGGGCAACTGGCCCTTGGTCAGTGCGGAGCGTTTGCGCGCCACGGGGGCTGTGACAGTCATTAGTTGGCTCCCGAGAATTCTTTGTGTCTGGTGATGATCCAGCGTGCAATCATGTTGACACCCAGGGTGATGACGAACAATACCAAGCCCGCTGCGATCAAGGTACTGACTTTGAGTCCGCTGGCTTCAGGGAAGTTCAAGGCGATTTCCGCTGCGATGGTCTGGTTGCCGGACTGGATCAGGCTTGCGGTCAGGGCGCCGGAGGAGAGGACCAGCGCCACGGCCATGGTCTCGCCAAGGGCGCGGCCCAGGCCCAGCATGATGGCACTCACGATGCCGGGGCGGCCGAACGGCAAGACTGCTATTTTGATCATTTCCCAGCGGGTCGCGCCGAGGGCAAGGGCAGCTTCTTCATGGAGATTCGGGGCCTGGAGGAAGATCTCGCGCGACAGTGAAGTGATGATCGGCAGGACCATGACGGAGAGGACAATGCTCGCGGTCAGGATGGTCTTGCCGGTAGCCGAGGCGGGGCCTTGGAAGATCGGCAACCAGCCCATGTTGCTGGCCAGCCAGCCGTAGGCCGGCGAAATCTGGGGGGCAAGGAATGCCGCGCCCCATGCGCCGTAGACCACGGAAGGAATCGCAGCGAGGAGGTCCACCACGTAGCCAAGGCCCGAGGCGAGCCTGCGGGGCGCGTAGTGCGAAATGAACAGGGCCACGCCGATTGCAACGGGGGTAGCGATCACCAGCGCGATGACTGCGGCGATGAGGGTCCCCACCACGATCGGTCCGATGTAGGCAAAGAAGCCCTGGCCGCCTTGGATGTCGGCGGGCGGAGCCACAAGTGCGGGAATGGCCTGGATTACAAGGAAAAGTGCGACGCCGAAGAGAACCACGAGGATCAGGCATCCCGCGGCCAAGGTAGCTCCGGAGAAGACCTTGTCCCCGGCGCGTCCGGCACCTTGGGAAGTGGTCAAGGAGTTGGTGGTCACTTCACGATCCTTCAGATTCACTCAAAAATGGCCAAGTTCCCCGCCCCGTCCGGTGATGTTTCACCAGCCTGGGACAGGGAACCTCGATATTCAGGGTAGTGGTGCCGCGGTCCGCGGAACCACTACTCCATTGTCGTCCTTAGGCCTTGGCCTTGATGGAGTCAACAGCGGCCTTCGCCTTGTCCTGCAGCGCCTTGGAGAGCGGAGCGGACTTGGCGGAGCCGGCTGCGGCCTGCTGGCCGGCGTCGGAGACTACGTAGCTCTCGAAAGCCTTCACCAGGTCGGCAGTTGCCTGCTTGTCGTAGGTGGTGCAGACGACGTGGTAGGAAACCAGGACCACCGGGTAGGCCGAGGAGTCCGTGGTGGTGCGGTCAAGCTTGATGGAAAGGTCGCCGGTGGGGCGGCCTGCAACGGGCTTGCCCAGTTCAACAGCCTTGGCGGCAGCGTCAGCGGAAATCTTGACGAAGTCCGAGCCAACCTTGATCTCCGCGGTGCCGAGCTTGCCGGAAACTGCGGAGTCGTCAGCGTAGGTCACGGCACCCGGGGTGTCGGTGACGGTCTTGACGACGCCCGAGGTGCCCTTGGCGTTCTCGCCCTTCAGGGAAGCAGGCCAAACGCCGGCTGCCTTGTCGGTCCAGACGGAGGGTGCAGCGGCCGCCAGGTAGTCAGTGAAGTTCTGGGTGGTTCCGGAGTCGTCAGAGCGGTTGACCGGGGTGACCTTGAGGTCCGGAAGCGTAACGCCGGCGTTCAGGGCGGCGATTGCCGGGTCGTTCCAGTTGGTGATCTGGCCGCGGAAGATCTTGGCAACCGTGGTGGCGTCGAGCTTCAAGTCCTTGACGTTCGGGATGTTGAAGGCAACGGCGATCGGCGAGATGTAGACCGGGATGTTGATGGCGCCGTCGGTGCCGCACTTGGTCTTGGAGCTGGCAAGCTCAGCGTCCGTCAGGTAAGCGTCGGATCCAGCGAACTGTGCGGAGCCATCGAGGATGGCCTTGCGGCCTGCGCCCGAGCCGTCCGGGGAGTACTGGACCGTGGCACCCGGGTTCGCGGAAGCGAAGTTGGTCTTCCAGGCGTCCATTGCGGCGCCCTGCGCCGAGGAGCCGATACCGGTCAGGGTGCCGGTGACCTTGACGCCGGCGGCGGCGCTCTGCGTAGCTGCCGGAGCGTTGCCGGTGGCGTTGTCTGAACCGCAAGCGGTCAGCGCAAGCGCGCCGACTGCGAGGACCGCGATTGCCGCGTTGCGGCCGAAGCGAGTTGCCTTCACTTGGATGTACCCCTTCCAGGGATTCTCTGATGCGTGCCGTGGGAGAAAGTCGGCATACGAAAGATTTGCGTACGTATTTGTACCTTGATTGACGCTATGAGCCGCAGGTAACAGGATCGGCCGTCCAAGGTGAACGGGAAGTGAACGGCTGTGGTCCATTGGCTTACAAGTGCAGCGTCACCCTTGCGCTCGGCAAGTCAAGCGGGATTAAGTGACGCCCCTCACTTCGCGGTTTCCTCGAAGGCCGCACGCGGTGGAGCGGTCCTGAATAGACTTGAGCCATGACCGCCCCCCAAGGACTTTCAACGAGCAAGAAATTCCTGAGGGCGCGGCTGCGTACCGGCTTCGTCCGCAGCCGGAACTCGTTGGTTCCAGCAGTCCAGATGACGGTGTGTGCCGTGGGCGCCTATGCGTTCGCTGAATACATACTCGGGCACTCGGGACCCCTTTTCGCCGCGACGTCGTCGTTGATCGCGCTCGGCTTCTCGCGGGACCCGCGGCTTCGCCGGGTCGTGGAAGTCGGACTTGGCTGCACCCTCGGGATCGTCGTGGGCGATCTGCTCCTCCACTGGCTGGGTTCGGGGATCTGGCAGGCCGCCGTCGTCCTTCTGTTTTCCATCCTGTTGGCACGTTTCCTGGACGGCGGATCCATTTTCACCACCCAACTGGGCCTGCAGTCGCTGCTCGTGGTGCTGTTGCCCGCGCCGGCCGGGGGACCTTTCACACGCAGCATCGACGCGGTGGTGGGTGGGGTTTTCGCGCTTCTCGTCACCATGCTGGTCCCCAAGGACCCACGTAGCGAGCCCCGCCAGGACGTCCGCAAACTCCTGCACGAGCTCTCGGAAGTGCTCCGCGAGTGCGCCGAGGCCCTGATCAACAGCGACTCCACCCAGGCGTGGCACGCGCTCATCCG
Organism: Arthrobacter bambusae; assembly: GCF_030812595.1. Lineage (GTDB taxonomy): Bacteria > Actinomycetota > Actinomycetes > Actinomycetales > Micrococcaceae > Arthrobacter > Arthrobacter bambusae_B. The sequence goes on along the minus strand of NZ_JAUSSZ010000009.1, from coordinate 22,337 downwards.
CGGGCGGAACTGCCAGCCCCTGGTGGACCGCATGCGCCAATCCCTCAAGGCCTCCGGCGAAGTGGCCACGATCGCTCCCGCGTATCGGCGGCACCGCGAGGAGCTGACCAGGCTCGCGGATTCGCTGGATTCCATCGACCTCGCCCTCCGCAACGGCCGGGTGTTCGCCCGGCGGCTCACGAGCGCCATCAACCATGCCGCACTGACAGACGAGGCAACGGACAGCATTTCCGAGGTCCTGCTGGACACCTCCGCAGCGGTCGAGGAACTATCGCTAGGCCTGGCGGAAGTGCATGACGGCGCGCGCCGCGCCCACCTTCGCGGCGCGCGGCAGGATTTGGCGGACATTTCCACGCGGCTGCACCCCAAAATGCTCCACGTCCAGAAGCTCGAGGGCGAAACCGTGGTGATGCTCTTCCGCCCGCTCATGGTGGATTTGCTCGAAGCCGCGGGCATGGACCCCCGCGAGGCTAGGGACATACTTCCTGAGCTGCAGTGAGGGCGGCCTTGACTGTCCTACCCCTCCACTAGCCTTGTACGCATGGCTTCCAAGACTTCACGCGCATCCAAGTCGCCCGCATATAAATGTGCCGAATGCGGATGGACCACGGTCAAGTGGGTGGGGCGCTGCGGTGAGTGCCAGGCGTGGGGCACCGTCGAGGAAACCGGCAGCACCGTTGCGCGTACGACGGCGGCAACAACGGTTTTGGAGCCGGCGCGCCGGATTGCCGAGGTAGACGGGACCACGGCCGCGTTCCTGCCCACCGGCGTCGACGAACTCGACCGCGTCCTGGGCGGCGGACTCGTTCCAGGGGCGGTGATCCTGCTTGCCGGGGAACCCGGCGTCGGGAAGTCCACCCTCCTGCTGGATGTCGCCGCGAAGTTCGCCCGCACGGGGCAAGACGTCCTGTACGTCACGGGCGAGGAATCGGCGGCCCAGGTCAAGCTCCGTGCGGAACGGATTGACGCGGTGGCGCATACCCTCTATCTCTCGGCGGAGGCGGACCTCGGGCAGGCTCTCGGGCAGGTGGAGAAACTTGAGCCGAAACTGCTGATCGTGGACTCGGTGCAAACGCTCAGCAGCGCGGATGTCGAAGGTAGCGCGGGCGGCGTTTCACAGGTCCGGGAAGTCGCGGCGTCCATTATCGCCGCCGCCAAGCGCCGGAATATGACAACCCTGCTGGTTGGCCACGTGACGAAGGACGGCTCCATTGCCGGTCCACGCCTGCTGGAGCATCTGGTGGACGTCGTGTGCCAGTTCGAAGGCGAACGCCATTCGCGCTTGCGCTTGTTGCGCGCGGTCAAGAACCGCTACGGGGCCACGGACGACGTCGGCTGTTTCGATCTGAACGAAGCCGGCATCGAAGGCCTCGCCGATCCCAGCGGCCTCTTTGTATCGCGGACACGCGAGCCGGTCTCCGGTACCTGCATCACCGTGACGATGGAAGGCCGGCGCCCCCTGCTGGCCGAGGTGCAGTCTCTCCTTGCCGAAAGCGCCAGTTCACAGCCGCGCAGGGCCACGAGCGGCTTGGAGAACTCGCGCGTCGCCATGCTCCTTGCCGTGCTCCAACAGCGGGCCGGCTGCATCCTGCACAAGGACGACTCCTACGTGGCCACTGTCGGAGGGGTGAAATTGAGCGAACCCGCCACCGACCTTGCCGTTGCGCTTGCCGTGGCCTCGGCGAAGGCCCGCAAGGCATTGCCTCAGCGGCTCATCGCCTTCGGTGAGGTCGGCCTCGCAGGCGAGGTCCGTCCCGTTCCCGGGATCAACCAGCGCATCCACGAGGCGCAGCGGCTTGGTTTCACCCACGCAGTGGTGCCCGCCAGCCCTAACGGACCAGGGCCCATCCCGGAGGGTTTCTCGGTCCGCGAGGTGGCGCACCTGGCCGAGGCCTTGGAGTTGCTCATCACCTAGCGTCCCCTCCTCGCCCTCCAAGGGACATGCCCCCTGTCTTCACTCCCCCCGGGACATGCCCCCTGTTCGAGCCAAGGAGTGGACATAAACGTAATATGTCCAGTCTTCGGCTCACCCGAGGGGCATGTGCACGAGGCAAAGGTGAGCATGTCCAGTCCTAGGTGCCAGCGCGGGGCATGTGCGGTCGCTAGCGCGGGACACGTCCATTGGATTGTGCGCGGATCATTCGCGCTGACAGCAAGGTCGAACGCCCAGTGAACTTCTGACCCCCACCCTCCGAGCATGCCCGCTGTTCGAGCCAGGGAGTGGACATAAACGTAATATGTCCACTCTTCGGCTCACCCGAGGGGCATGTGCACGAGGCAAAGGTGAGCATGTCCACTCCTAGGTGCAACCGAGGGGCATGTGCGGAGGAAGGCTTCCCGAGGGACATGTCCGGAGGAAGGCTTCGGTCCGGAGGACGGCTATTTCGCCGGGTTGTGCGTGCCAATCGGGACGAGCGTGAGCGTCGGGTGGTTCTTCTCGATCCGGCGCAGCGCCCAGACGTCGTTGAACAACGCCAGGTATTCGCCGTCGGACCTCAGCAGCACCTCAGCACCCGGGACGTTGGCGAGCGCCGGCATGGCCTCCGCCGTCGAGATCCTCGCCATCGAATACGGAAGGCGTTCCAAGCGCATCGGGGCGTTGAAGTCGTGGGCCATGCGGTCTTCGACAACCTCAAACTGCATGGGACCGACGGCGGCGAGCACGGGTGCCTGATCGCCTCGGACGTCGGAACGAAGCACTTGGATGACGCCTTCGTGTTCAAGCTGTTCGATGCCGCGGCGGAACTGCTTGAAGCGGCTGGGGTCCTGGGACCTGGCGACTTGGAAATGCTCGGGCGCGAAAAGCGGGATGGCGGGGAATTCGACAGGTTCGTCCAGGAACAGGCTGTCCCCGACGCGAAGTGAGGACGCGTTGACCAAGCCAACGACGTCGCCGGGGTAGGCCTCGTCGATGACTTCCCGTTCGCGCCCGAAAACCTGCTGGGCGTACTTGGTGGCGAAGGACTTACCGGTGCGTGTCTGAGTGACCACCATGCCGCGCTCAAAGACGCCCGAGCACACGCGGATGAACGCAACGTGGTCGCGGTGGGCTTTGTTCATCCCGGCCTGGACCTTGAAGACGAACCCGGCGAAGGGAGCGTCAACGGAACGGGGTTCGCCGTCCACGTCCGGACGGGGTGCGGCCGGAGGCGCGAAATCCACCAACGCATCCAGGATTTCCTTGACCCCGAAGTTCAAGGCTGCCGAACTGAAGAGGATGGGCGTTGCCGTTCCAGCATGGAAACTGTCCACGTTGAATTCGAGGTTTGATTGGATGACCAGTCCGGCTTCGTCGACCGCGTTGCTCCAGTCGTTGCCCTGCGCCTCGGCTGCCTCTTCCGGAGTGAAGTACTCGGTGATGGCAATGTTGGCGCCGGCGTTGTTGCGCGCGAACCGTGCGAAGCGGTCATTTCGCAGATCCCAGACTCCACGGAAGTCCCCTGAAATGCCCACGGCCCAAGTCAAGGGCATGGGCTGGAGTCCGGTGCGTTCGGTGATCTCGTCCATCAGGGCGAGGGCATCCAGCCCGGGGCGGTCCCATTTGTTGATCACCGTAATGATGGGCAGGTTCCGCTGCTTGCAGACCTCGAAGAGCTTCATGGTTTGAGTTTCCAGGCCCTTGGCGGCGTCCACGAGCATCACTGCGCAGTCGACGGCGGCCAGGACGCGGTAGGTGTCCTCGGAGAAGTCGGCGTGCCCCGGGGTGTCCAGGAGGTTGATCACCGTGTCCCTGTAGGAGAACTGCAATGCCGCCGAGCTGATGGAAATACCGCGGTCCTTCTCCATCTGCATCCAGTCGGAGACGGTTTCCTTGCGGTTGGCCTTGCCGCTCGATGCACCGGCGGTGCCGATGACCTTGGCGTGTAGCGCGAGGGCTTCCGTGAGAGTCGACTTGCCGGCGTCAGGGTGCGAAATGACCGCGAAAGTCCGACGCCGGGAGGCCTCATGGTGAATTTCCTGGACTCGGGCTGGGCTCAGGACTTCTTGGGACACGGTGCTACTTTCGCTGCGATCTGGGCGTTGCCCGCACAGGAACGACGGGCCGAACGTGGAATGGAGGCTGGAAACGTGCCCCGTGCCGGACGGAGACCAGCTCAGGGAGCGGCACGATTTGTGCGCCAGCCAAGATACCAAGTTTATCGCAGCCCGGGACCGCACCGGAGGCGGGGTCTTAATGCGAGCGCTTAACAGGATTGAAACGAGGTGCACAAACCTCCGAAATCACCTGCCGATAGTTTGAATCAACGGCGGACTTGCCCGGCTCATTTTGGCGCCACCCGTCAGGAAAACACCCACCCAGCCGGCTATGGCATGAAAGGAACAAGGCATCAATGAAACCAGGGAATGACTTGTTCTACGATCCCCTCGGCCCCTCCCCAGCGACGAACCCCGCGACGAACCCCAAGTCGTTCGCGGAGGCAGGCTCCGCCGGATTCGCGGAGACGAACCCCACTCCGGCCAGGAACCAGTCCCAGCAGCCATACCATCCGGACGCCAACAGAGGCCGAACCCACCCTCCTGCGATGCAAACGCACCCGGACACCGCCAAGTCCACGTCCCGGGAAGCCGCGCTTCAGAGTGTGCGACGGGACCTTGAGCGGCTCGCGCGGCTCAGGAGGTCTGCCTGAGGGTTCCGGTGCCCGGGCCCAAAGTGCCGATCCGGCGGCCGCCGTCGAACGCGTTTCCAAGCCCTCGCCACATAACCCGCTTTGGGGCACTTTGAGGCTTGCCCGTGCGGTTGTTGCCGGTCTATACCTCTATCATTGAGCTTGCGGGAAATCTGGCATTTTGATCCCGTGGACTCATTGCTGAGAACCGGCACACTTGTGGGCGCCCCTGCCCGCACCTTTGAAGGGAACACCTATGGCTCGGAGCCCCGAAGATTCGCTCAAGGCGACTCTGGGCAGGGTGGCCCCCGGAACACCGTTGCGCGACGGCCTGGAACGCATCCTCCGTGGGCGCACCGGCGCCCTGATTGTGCTGGGAACGGACCGGACCATCGAGTCCATCTGTTCCGGTGGCTTCGAAATCGGCATCGAGTTCTCCCCGACGCGGTTGCGCGAGCTCGCGAAGATGGACGGTGCCATCGTTTGCGACAAGGACGCGGGGAACATCCTTCGGGCCGCAGTACAGCTGGTACCGGACTCCAGCATTGAGACCCACGAATCAGGAACGCGTCACAGGACGGCCGAGCGCGTGGCCATCCAGACCGGAGTTCCCGTGATTTCGGTCAGCCAGTCCATGCAGATCATCGCCCTTTACGTCAATGGCCTGCGGCACGTGCTGGAGGGTTCTGAGAAGGTCCTGGCCCGCGCAAACCAGGCTCTCGCGACGCTTGAGCGCTATAGCGCCCGCCTCGACCAGGTCACCAGTGCCCTGTCGGCGCTCGAAATCGAGGCCATGGTCACCATCCGGGATGTGGCTGTCACTCTGCAGCGCCAGGAAATGGTCCGGCGCATTGCCGAGGAAATCTCGCAATATGTCCTGGAACTGGGTGAGGACGGCAGGTTGCTCTCATTGCAGCTGGAAGAGCTCACTACGGGCCGCGGCCCGGGCAGCGATGTGATCATCCGCGACTACGCCGGGGCCGACGCCTCGCAGGAGGACATTGACGGCGCGATGCAGGCCCTCCTGGATCTAAGCCCCACAGAGCTGATTGATTTGGGCAAGATTGCCGGAATCATCGGGTTCGCCGGAGGCATGGACGTGCTCGACGCCGGCGTGCAGCCGCGTGGCTACCGCCTCCTTTCCGGACTGAAGTCGGTTCCGAAAGCCGTGGCCGACCGCTTGGTAGAGCACTTCGGTGGACTCCAGTACCTCATGGCCGCCACGATCGAGGACCTCATGACCGTGGATGGCATCGGCGACCAGCGTGCCCGGACCGTCCGCGAAGGACTCAGCCGGATGGCCGAAGCCAGCCTGCTGGACAGGTTCCTCTAACCCAGCTGGAAGACAGTCTTGGTGCTCGCCTTGTTTCCGAGGATGGCCTTGAAGGTGTAAGTCCCGGTGGCCGGCTTGGCCGAGATTACCCCACAGCCCTCGGTCGTCCGGTTACGTTGCCACGGGAAGTTGGCGATCTCGCTCTTGCCTGGATCGATCTGCTTCACGAGGTCATCGCTCTTCGCTTGGCAGTCCTTGGAGGAGAAAATCCGGTCCTCGCCGCTCATCACCAGGAACTCCATCTGGGACGTGCCTACGTTGACCTGGCACGGCGCTGATCCGCCGTTGGTGATCTTCATGCTCAGCACGGGGTTCTGCCCGGCCGCGTAGGCCGGCTGGTCCGTAGACGCCGTTACCGTCACCAGATTCAAGTCGCACACCGGGGTGGGCGTGGGCGTTGCGGTTACCGCGGTGGGATCCTCCGAGGGGGTCTGGATCGCAGGGGTAGCTCCGGCCGCCGGGGCCCGCGAGGCACCTGAATCAGCCTTGCCTGAAAGGGAGGAACTCATGGCCACTGCACCGGCAACGAGCATCGCCAGGACCAGCAGGAGGGCACCGAAGACAACCAGCCGCCGACGACGGTAGACCGCGGGGCTCGGCCGTCGCCTTTGTGCCAGGGCAGGGCTCTTTGCCGAAGACGACGTGCGCGCCCTCGGCGGTTGCTTGCCCTTGTTGACCATGCTTCTAGGCTAGGCAACGCAAGAGCTGGATGGCACCGCACCACGCCGCCCGGGCGCGATCAGGGGCAGTGTGACGTACGTCATTCCGCCGGCTCCACTACAGTGGATGGCAGGAATCGGCCGCCAACAAGGCCTGCCACGAACCGCAGCGAGGATCTCCATGTCACTGCCAGGCGCCGCTGAGCTTGCCGGCACCAACCACCTCACGGACTTGCACCAATCCATGGACCGCTGGTTCTCCGAGGTGGCCCGGGTGTTGCCGTGGAGGTCATCCGACTGCAGCCCATGGGGAATCCTGGTCAGCGAGGTGATGCTGCAACAGACACCGGTAGTCCGCGTCCTGCCCGTGTGGGAAGACTGGATGGAACGCTGGCCGGAACCGGCGGATCTGGCGAAGCAGCCCTCGGGCGTGGCCGTGCGACATTGGGGCAGGCTCGGTTATCCCCGCCGCGCGCTCAGGCTCCACGCGGCCGCCGTCGCGATCGTTGAACAGCACGCCGGCAGGGTGCCGGACTCACACGGATCGCTGTTGAGCCTTCCCGGCGTCGGCGACTATACGGCCTCGGCTGTGGCTGCCTTTGCGTTCGGGCGCCGCGAAACCGTGGTGGACACGAACATCCGGCGTGTCCATGCCCGGCTCGTTTCCGGACTCGCGCTGCCTGCTCCGTCGCTCACCGCGTCGGAGATGCGCCTCGCCCAATCGCTCATGCCCGACGACGTCGAGCTCTCTGTCCGCTGGAACGCTTCCGTCATGGAACTCGGAGCGCTGGTGTGCACCGCCCGCTCCCCCAAGTGCTCAGCGTGCCCTGTCCGCGACTCCTGCGCGTGGCTCGCCGCTGGTGAGCCGCCGCCTACGTACACGCCCAAAGGCCAGGCGTGGCACGGCACGGACCGTCAGCTACGGGGTGCCGTCATGGCCGTGCTGCGTCTGGCCGATTCCCCCGTAGCCCCGGAACTGTTCGAGCGCCCGACCGCTGACCTCGGTTTCGCCGCCGAGGGAACGGCCGTGCCGTTGGCTGCCCTGCACCGCTTGAATTCGGCCCCGGAACAGCTCGAACGCGCCCTCGAGGGGCTCCTGCGCGACGGCCTGGCGGAGATGCACGACGGCGGACTGCGGCTCCCGGCCTAGCCTTCCGTTGCGGTGCTTCCTTCACGATGCGGCCGGTTTGCGCGCCAGAACATACGCCTGCGCGGTTTTCTCGTGCCTGTCGTCAGGTTCGCGGAGAAGCTGCGCTTCGACAACTAGGCCGGCCAGAAGTAGGAGTTCCGTGATGCCTTCGGGAGGCAATCGGTAGGCATCGAGATCGATCTCGTGGCCATACGCGAAGCGCAAGTGTCTGGGCTCGTCCCCCGCCTGGAACGCGAGCAGCAGCAGGCCGCCATCCTGGAGGGTCCGGTGGAACTCCGCGAACACCCTCGGCAAACGGGACGGAGGCGTGTGGATGATCGAATACCAAGCGACAATCCCACCCAAGGTGCCGTCCGCCAGCCCCAACGCTTCAATGGACCCTTCATCAAACTCCAAGCCGGGGTGATCCCGGCGGGCGACGGCCACCATCTCCGGCGACAGGTCGACGCCGAAAGCCGCCAAGCCCAGGGAATGGAGGTGCGCCGTAATCCGGCCGGGCCCGCAACCGAGGTCGGCGACCGCCCCTCCTCCAGCGGACCCCACAAGCTCGGCAAAGGTGCCGAGCATCGCCCGGTCGAAGGGTTTGTTATCGAGCTCGTCGCGCAGGAGTTCAGCGTAATCGGCAGCCACCGTGTTGTAGGCCGCGCGGGTGGCATGCACATCCGATGGTTCAGTCATGCCATAAACCCTAGTCCTGGCGGCCAGCTGCTTCGCGCGCCCGGCCGTGACATGGCCCAGGTCGCGGACGCGCAACGATCCGTAGGGGTCTGTAACGATGTGCCTGCCAGTTGAAAAGCATCCCGTTCCGGTCCGCGGCCGCGGGATTATCCTCAAGTATGCGCAGGTTGTGGGCCGCCATTGCATTGACCACGACGGCGGCGCTCTGGTCGGGATGCCAACCTCAAGTCGCCGTTTGCCCGGCAATTGCCATGGCTCCCGTGGTCTCCCTGACTATCACGGCGGAATACGCGCCAACTGTCAGAACCGTCCATTTGAAAGCCTGCCAAGACGGGAACTGCCGCGAGGCGGACTTGGATCTGCGACCCGGCAGCGTGTCGGTGCCTCAATCCTGCAGCCCTGAACCCGGGGGGTCATGCTCTGCCGTCACGTCTCCGGACGCCACCCGCTACGGCTTCCTCAATATGGGAACACTGACGACTTCGCCCATCGAAGCCGAAGTGACGGGGACGGGTGCAAACGGCGCGGCCTTGCCGCTCAGGACACTCAACTTCACCCCTAAAAGCGCCAAACCCTGGGGAGAGCAATGCCAGGCCACCATCACCGCTAGCCTCTTGCTCGATGCCCACGGGCTTCGGCAGTCCTGAACCCCGAAACCCATGCGGCCTCAAATCTCGCCGAACCCCTCTTCCACCAACCGCCGGACATAATCCACGGCTTTGGATGCATCGTTGCCCCAGGCTTCGACCCTGAGCTTGCCACCCTTGCCCACGGCGAGAGTCATGAGTTCCATAATCGACGTGCCATCGACGCCGTTCACCGTTGCCTCAACGTCCAGACCGGCCAGTCCGCCCGCAATTTTCGCGGCAGGCCGGGCATGCATTCCCATGGGGTTGATGAGCTCGAACTCACCGCTTTCCGTGGGTTCGCCCTTCCCTTGGGATTCCATGGAGCCGCTGGCAGCAAAGGCGGGCTCCGGACCGAACCGAACCGCCTCCGCGGCGGCCTTCGCCGCGGCCGCCGCTGCACCACCTTGGGCGGCCACCGCGGCGGCAACCAGGCCCTCCACCAAGGGGGCATCGGCAAGGAAGACCTTCTCCGGCTCGCTGCAGAACTCGGCCGCTGACTCTGCCGTCATGACCGCGGAACCAAGGTCGGTCAGAACCACCACGCCGTCCCCTGAAGCTTCCCCGAGTCCTGTCTCGAAGGCGGCGACCGTCTTCTCCAAGTCCGTGCCAATACGGCCGTCATCCGTACCTCCGACTGGATAGAACCTCACATCGGGGGCCATCTGGGCGGCCAATTCCACCGCGCCTTCCGCAATCTTCGGGCTGTGCGAGATCACCACCAATCCCACAGTCATTCAGCAGACTCCTCGGGGAATCCCGCAGCAGTGGCGGCTGCACGCAGCAACAGGGCAGTAGACACAGCCCCTGGATCGCGGTGACCGGCGCTGCGTTCACCAAGGTAGCTGGCACGACCCTTGCGGGCTACCAATGGATCAGTCGTGACTGCCCCAACCTCGGCAGCCTCGGCCGCCGCAGCCAGGACCGCCAGTGCATCTCCGCCGGCCACCAAGACCTCGTCCGCCGCTTCCACAGCCGGAGACCAGGCATCCACCATGGTCTTGTCGCCCAGTTCCGCCTTGCCGCGGGCAACAATTCCGTCCCGGGCCGCAGTCAAAGCTGCTGCGAGCGCCGCAGCATCAATGTCCGCACTCTCTCCCAGCGCCGTGGCCGCCCGAAGGTAAGCGGTTCCATACAGCGGTCCGGCTGCCCCGCCTACCTTGGACATCAGGGCCATCGCAGCCAGCTTCAGGGCTGCGCCGGGTGTCTCCGGCGGAGTCTGGGCAAGTTTCTCCATGACTGCCTGGAACCCACGGTCCATGTTTTCGCCGTGGTCGGAGTCGCCTATCGCGCGGTCCAAGGCAATCAGCTCCTCCCGGTGCTCGGACATGCGCCGAGCGGAGAGTGTCAACCATTGGACCGCCCATTCGACCCCCAGGCCCACTGTCACATCCCCCAACGCAGGGCCGGAGTGTGTACAGGTGCGTCCCAGAGTGCGGTCAGTTCGTCATCGAGCCGCAACACCGAGATGGAGCAGCCCTGCATCTCAAGCGATGTGACGTAGTTGCCCACCAGCGAGCGTGCCACTCTGGCTCCTCTTTCCCCGAGGATCTGCGCAGCGCGGCGGTAGACGATGTACAGCTCACTCAGTGGTGTGCCGCCCATGCCGTTGACGAAGAGCAGCACTTCTTCGCCGGCTTTGATCCCGAGATCCTCCAGGACCGGGTCCAAGAGGCGGCTCGTGATGGCGTCGGCGCCCTCCATGGCGATCCGGTGCCTGCCCGGTTCACCATGAATGCCAATGCCGATTTCGATTTCGTCCTCCGCAAGCTCAAAGCTGGGTACTCCGGCATGCGGCACGGTGCAGCCGGACAGGGCGACGCCCATAGTGCGCACGTTGCGGACAACTCCCTCCGCCACGCCCGCGACGGCTTCCAGCGAATCCCCACGCTCCGCGGCTGCGCCGGCGATCTTTTCAACCAGCACTGTGCCACCCACACCGCGCCGGCCAGCTGTGTAAAGAGAATCCTCCACGGCGACGTCGTCGTTGACGAGAACCGAGCGGACACTGATTCCTTCAGCCTGGGCCATCTCCGCCGCGGTCTCGAAGTTCAGCACGTCACCGGTGTAGTTCTTCACGATGTGTATGACGCCGGACCCTGAATCGACTGCCGCAGTGGCCGGAATGATCTGGTCAGGCGTGGGCGAGGTAAAGACGGCACCCGGCACGGCGGCGTCGAGCATTCCGTGCCCTACAAAGCCGGCATGAAGCGGCTCATGGCCGCTCCCTCCTCCCGACACGAGCGCCACTTTGCCGGCTACGGGCGCTCCTTTCCGAAGGACGAAGATGGGGTCCGTACGGACGTCCACGAGGTCGGCATGGGCCATGCCGAAACCCTCGACAGACTCGTCCACCACCGAGCGGGGATCGTTGATGAGCTTTTTCATGGGGCGCTCCTGGGGCGTTGCTGGTAGGTGATTTGACCCTACTACCAGCGTCCCGGGCACGGTAGGGGAACGGCCCCCAGGCAGGGAAACAGGAGAAAAGTCCGAGCTAGAGGACCTTGATCATACGGGTGTTGCCCAGGGTATTGGGCTTCACCCGGGCCAGATCGAGGAACTCGGCCACGCCTTCGTCATGGGAGCGGAGCAGTTCCGAGTAGACCTGGGGGTCGACGGCGGTTTGGTCCGCCATGACTTCGAATCCGTGGCGCTTGAAGAAGTCCACTTCGAACGTCAGGCAGAAGACCCGCGCAACGCCCAACGCGCGAGCGTCCTCCAGGAGCTGCTGGACAAGGACGTGGCCCACGCCCTTCCCCCGCCAGTTGTCGTCCGCCGCCAACGTGCGCACTTCGGCCAGGTCTTCCCACATGACGTGCAAGGCTCCGCAACCGATCACGTCGCCGTCGGACGATTCGGCAATCCGGAACTCCTGGAGGCTCTCGTAGTAGGCCACGGTCTCTTTGGCCATCAGGATTCGCTGCTCCGCCAGTGGCGCCACAAGCCTCTTGATTGCGGCAACATCACCGGTGCGGGCGGGGCGGATACTGAAGGTCGAAGTCACAGCCCAATCTTATGTGCAACCGCCTAGAGCCCCAGGTCCCCAGGAACAGGAACCTCTTGCCCAAGGACATGCGTGGCCAGGAAGTGCTCCACGACGCCGTACCAGATCTTGGCGTGCTGCGGCTGGAGGATCCAATGGTTCTCGTCAGGGAAGTACAGAAAGCGGTGCTGGGTCTCACCGTTCTCGTCGGCGGGGAGCCCGGAACTGGAAAGAAGCTCATACCAAAGCCTTAGGCCTTCGCCGATCGGCACCCGGTAGTCCTTGTCCCCGTGAACCACCAGCATCGGGGTGCTGATTTTCGCGACATGGAGATGGGGCGAATTGTCCAGTGCCATCTCCGGGGTCATTTCCTTGAGCCAATACTGCGAAGCGTCCGTGGTGCGCCCGAACTGGTCCATGGCCCACAAACTGGCGTGCGTCACGATCGCCTTGAATCGGTCCGTATGCCCGGCCACCCAGTTGGCCATGTATCCCCCGAATGACCCACCCATGGCGGCTGTCCGCGTCTGGTCAATGTCGGGCCGCTGGACCACCGCGTCGGTGATGGACATGAGGTCCGTGAACGGCGCTTTGCCCCACTCGCCCCAGCCGCGCTGGATGTACTGCTGGCCGTACCCGGTGGACAGAGCCGGGTCCGGCAGCAGTACGGCATACCCCTTGGACACGAGCAGCCAGGGATTCCATCGCCAGGTCCAGGCGTTCCATGAGCCCAACGGGCCGCCATGGATCCACAACAGCAGGGGGGCCGGGTTCGTCGCCGATGCGCCTTCCGGGAGAGCGAGGTAAGCCGGAACCCTCGAACCGTCAGCCGCGTGCGTGTCCACCCGTTCCAGCGAGCCCTTGATCCGGGGGCGCTCAGCGGGTGCGGGGAGCCGTTCGACGGCGCCCGTGGCGAGTTCGATCCGGACAGCTTCCGCCGGGAATTCATATGAGCTGCGCAGCGCATACGCGCTCAGCCCGTCGGGGGAAACGACGACGTCGGTGTACGCCTCCGCGTCCGGCGTCACGCGGGTGACCGTACCGTCGGCGACGGCTACCCGGAAGACCGGCCTGGCGCCGTCGTCGTCGGCCGTAACGAGGAGCGAGCGCCCGTCCGGAAGCCAGGCCTCGGGGCTTCCCCAGCGGTCCCAGGCGGGCGCGAGCGGCTCAAGGTCGAGCGTCTCTCCCCCGCCGACATTCAAGAGGTTGAGTTTGACCTCGGGCGCCTGCCCGGGGGTACTGTCGCTTTCGCTGACTACCGAGAGCATTTTGTTGTCAGGGCTGACCGGGCCGGGGAAGTAACTCATTCCCTCGTGATCGAGGAGCACCTTGAGCGAGCCGGAAGCGACGTCTACGGCGGCGAGCACAAAGCGTGTGTCGGCCTTCGCCAACGGCTTGGCGAGGCTCGTATAGATCGTCTTCCCGTCCGGGCTGGCCACCGCGTGGGTGTTGCGGAGGTTGCCGCCGACGTCGGGCGTCAGGTTGCGCAGCTTGAGGGGTGCGGTAGTGTCCACGGTCGCGGGCTTGCCAGACTCTTCCGCGACTCCGCTTTCCACCGCGAACAGCCGGGGCTGGGCCGGACCCAGATCTGCGTCCCAATAGCGAACCGGGTAGCCGGTGTGCAGAATGGCCGCCACCTTGTTGTCCTTGCGGCTCTTGCGCCGCTCTTCGTCATTTTCCTCATCGCTGGAACCGGCAAGGACCGGGGCGGTCACGAAAGTGGCATCCGCCGCAGACGCGGCCAGCACGCTGCCGACTCCGCCAGCGCGGGTGTGCACCACCCGGGCCTCGCCGCCGTCGGCTGGCAGGAGCCACAACGCGCTCACGGGATCGGATTCGGGACTGTCCGGATCGGGTCGCTCCGAGGTGAAGTAGAGGTCGCCGTTGGTGGCAAAAACCGCACCGGCTTCTCCCTTGGCACTGCGCGTGATGCGACGGGCACGCTTCTTTCCGGCAGGATCAAGCTCCCAGAGGGCAGTGACGTACTCAGTGCCTTTCGCGTTGAGCGTGGAGACCGTAGTGACCAAGCGGCTTCCGTCGGCGCTGAGGGCCAGGCCGCCGACGCGGGGGATGGCAAGATAGTGGTCGAGGTCGTGGAAGGGAGTTTCGGGTTGCGTGCTCGGAGTCTCGGAGCCATTCGAATCCATGCTCTGATTCAACACGAAATGTGCTGAATATCACAAAAAGTTCACTCAGAGTGAAACACTTATTTCAGATCGCGGGCCTCGGTAACGCAAAACCCCGCCCGCTCCTTTTGGGAGCGGACGGGGCCTTGAACCGGAAACCCGGCGGAACCGGAGACTAAGCGCTTGGTGCGATTTCCGGGATGCGCGGCTTGGCATTGCCGGCAAACGTGAACTTGGCGTCGTCGCCTTCGCCGTCCACGTCGACCACGACGATGTCACCGGGGTGCAGCTCGCCGAAGAGGATCTTCTCGGAGAGCTGGTCCTCGATCTCGCGCTGGATGGTGCGGCGCAGCGGCCGGGCACCCATGGCGGGGTCGTAGCCCCTGGTCGCCAGGAGGACCTTGGCGGCCGTAGTGAGCTCGATGCCCATGTCCTTGTCCTTGAGGCGGGCCTCGAGGCGCGTGACGAACAGGTCCACGATCTCGATGATCTCGTCCTGCGTGAGCTGCGGGAACACCACGACGTCGTCAACACGGTTGAGGAACTCGGGACGGAAGTGCTGCTTGAGCTCCTCGGTGACCCGTGCCCGCATCCGGTTGTAGCCAGTGGTGGTGTCCGTGCCGGACTGGAAGCCCGTTGCGACGCTCTTGGAGATATCGCGGGTACCCAGGTTGGTGGTCATGATGATGACCGTGTTCTTGAAGTCCACCACGCGGCCCTGGGAGTCGGTCAGGCGGCCGTCTTCCAGGATCTGCAGCAGCGAGTTGAAGAGATCGGCGTGGGCCTTCTCCACTTCGTCGAACAGCACCACGGAGAACGGACGACGGCGGACCTTCTCGGTCAACTGACCGCCCTCTTCGTAGCCGACGTAGCCCGGAGGGGCACCGAACAGCCGCGAAACCGTGTGCTTTTCCGAGTACTCGGACATGTCCAGCGTGATGAGGGCATCCTCTTCGCCGAACAGGAATTCGGCCAGCGCCTTGGCGAGCTCGGTCTTGCCCACCCCGGTGGGGCCGGCGAAGATGAACGAGCCACCGGGACGCTTGGGGTCCTTCAGGCCTGCACGGGTGCGGCGGATCGCCTGGGAGAGGGCGCGGATGGCCTCGTCCTGGCCGACGACGCGCTTGTGCAGTTCCTCCTCCATCTTGAGCAGGCGGCTGGATTCTTCCTCGGTGAGCTTGAAGACCGGAATGCCGGTGGAATTCGCGAGAACTTCGGCAATCAGCTCCTCGTCCACTTCGGAAATATCGTCCATGCCGCCGGACTTCCAGTTGCGTTCCTTCTCGGCACGCTCGGCAATGAGCTTCTGCTCCTTGTCGCGCAGCGAGGCGGCGCCTTCGAAGTCCTGGGCGTCGATGGCCGATTCCTTCTCCATCTTCACCTCGGCGATGCGCTCATCCATGGCCTTGAGCTCCGGCGGGGCCGTCATGCGGCGGATGCGCAGCCGTGCACCGGCTTCGTCGATCAGGTCGATCGCCTTGTCCGGGAGGAAGCGGTCCGAGATGTAGCGTTCAGCCAACGTTGCCGCAGAGGCGAGGGCGCCGTCCGTGATGGTCACCCGGTGGTGCGCCTCGTAGCGGTCGCGCAGTCCCTTCAGGATCTCGATCGCGTGCGCGACGGAGGGCTCCTTGACCTGGATCGGCTGGAAGCGGCGCTCCAACGCGGCGTCCTTCTCGATGTGCTTGCGGTACTCATCCAGGGTGGTGGCACCAATGGTCTGGAGTTCACCGCGGGCCAGCATCGGCTTGAGGATGGACGCGGCATCGATGGCACCCTCGGCAGCACCGGCGCCCACGAGCGTGTGGATCTCGTCGATGAAGAGGATGATGTCGCCGCGGGTGCGGATTTCCTTCAGGACCTTCTTGAGGCGCTCTTCGAAGTCACCGCGGTAGCGGGAACCGGCCACAAGGGAACCGAGGTCAAGCGTATAGAGCTGCTTGTCCTTGATGGTCTCCGGGACGTCTCCGCGGACAATCGCCTGGGCAAGGCCCTCGACGACGGCGGTCTTGCCGACGCCGGGCTCACCGATCAGCACGGGGTTGTTCTTGGTGCGGCGGGAGAGGACCTGCATGACGCGTTCCATCTCCAGCTCGCGGCCGATCACCGGATCAAGCTTGTTTTCCCGCGCAGCCTGGGTCAGGTTGCGGCCGAACTGGTCCAGCACCACCGAACCGGCCGGTGTGCCTTCCTGTTGGCCCGGACCTGAGCCTGGACCCGCGGTTTCTTTACCCTGGTATCCGGAGAGCAGCTGGATGACCTGCTGGCGGACGCGGTTGAGGTCGGCGCCAAGCTTGACCAGGACCTGGGCTGCGACCCCCTCACCCTCGCGGATGAGGCCGAGCAGGATGTGCTCGGTACCGATGTAGTTGTGGCCGAGCTGCAGGGCCTCGCGGAGCGAGAGTTCGAGCACCTTCTTGGCGCGCGGGGTGAACGGGATGTGACCGGACGGGGCTTGCTGCCCTTGGCCGATGATCTCCTGCACCTGCTCGCGGACGCCATCGAGCGAAATGCTCAGGGACTCAAGCGCCTTGGCGGCAACGCCTTCACCCTCGTGGATCAGACCCAAAAGGATGTGCTCGGTACCGATGTAGTTGTGGTTGAGCATGCGTGCCTCTTCTTGGGCAAGCACAACAACGCGACGGGCACGGTCCGTAAATCTCTCAAACATTTCGCCACACTCCTAGCTACGACGTACTTTGATGCTACGTGCCAGCGGTGGAATTTTGGTGCGTGTTCGCCACAGGGGAAACCTGGCCGGACCGGGAATAACCTCGCTCGACCCGTCCGTGGACCTTGGGACTGCGGCGGAGACCAAATCGGCAAGCTTCCACAGCCCGCAGGAACCGCGCCCCGCGGCGCGGCCAGCCGCCGTCGTCCTTCCCAGCAAACGCAACGGCTGCCCACCGGACATTCCCAGTTCGTTCCAAGTCTTCCCCGGAATAGTGGCGCATAACACCGTTATCCGGTCGAACGGACGGTTAAATGACAATACCCCGGCCTGAGGGCCGGGGTATTGATACTTGGGGTCAGGAATTGGCCTTCTGGTAGGCTTCCTGAATTTCGGCCTGAATGCGGCCACGGCTGTTTACGGTATAACCGTTCTCGCGCGCCCATTGACGGATCTGTGCCGAGTCCTGGTTTCTCCCTGCGGCAACGCGGCTACGCGTTGCACGACCGGTCGATGTCTTGCGCGCCTTCGCTACAAACGGTGCAAGAGCGTCCCGCAGCTTGGCAGCGTTGGCGCTGGACAGGTCCATTTCGTAACTGACTCCATCAAGGCCAAAGCGGACAGTTTCATCCGCGGAGCCCTCATCCAGGTCGTCAACGAGGATAATTTTGACTTTCTGTGCCATGAAAAGACTCTCTTTTGGGGGGGCGGATATGCAGAATAGCTGGACTACTAATTAAAGATTATCGTCCAGCGCATGGCACCCCGTCAAAGACACTGCCAAAGACACTATTAAATCTTCGGGAGCGCTCCGCGGAAAGAGCTATTTGGCAGGCGTAGAGCCGCCGTCTGCCGGCTTGGCAATTCCAAATCCGGCCTCTTCCTGGGCACGGGCTTCTGCTTGGCGCTCCGATTTGTCCGCGTTGAAGATTGCCTTCATGGCAAACCAAAAGAGAAGCCCGACGACGACGGAGGGTGCAAGAACGGCAATGTATTCCATGGTCAGTGCCCTTCGGGCTTGAGGAGTGGGAACAGAATGGTTTCCCGGATGCCTGCTCCGGTGAACAGCATGACCAAACGGTCGATGCCAAGGCCGATGCCGCCCATGGGCGGAGCACCGTACTCGAGGGCACGAAGGAAGTCTTCATCCAGCTGCATGGCCTCGACATCGCCGGCGGCCGAACGACGCGACTGCTCCGTCAAGCGTTCGCGCTGGATAACGGGGTCGATCAGCTCGGAGAAGGCCGTGCCGCGTTCCATGCCGCCAATGATGAGGTCCCAGGCCTCGATCAGGCGGCCGTCCTCCCGATGGGGGCGGGCAAGCGGCTGCGCGGACGGCGGGTAGTTGTAGACGAACGTCGGGTTGAGCAGTGTGGGTTCGACGATCTCGCCGAACAACTCGACGACAAGCTTCTCGGCGTCCCACTTGGGGTCCACCTTGACCTCGTGCTTGGCTGCGATGGTCTGCAGTTCCGCCACCGTGGTGTCCGGGGTGACCTCCTCGCCGATGGCTTCCGAGAGCCCGGGGTAAACGGCAACCCAAGCCCATTCGCCGTCGAGGTCGATCTCTCCGGCGTCAGTCTGGATAGTGCGGGTGCCCACGACGTCGGCGACGTTCAGGATGATTTCCTTCATCCGCTCGGCCATGACGAACTGGTCAGCCCACGCCTCGTAGCATTCCAGCGTCGTGAATTCGGGGCTGTGAGTGGAGTCGACGCCTTCGTTGCGGAAGACGCGGCCCATGTCGTAAACGCGGTCGATTCCGCCCACCACGGCGCGCTTGAGGAAGAGCTCGGTAGCGATACGCAGTGTCATCTTCTGGTCGAAGGCATTCATGTGCGTCTCGAACGGACGGGCAGTGGCACCACCGTGGACGAGCTGCAGGATGGGCGTCTCCACCTCCACATAGCCGCGACGGTCCAAGGTGTCGCGAACCGAGCGGGTGATCGCAGCGCGGGTGTAGACCATTTCCCGGGCTTCGTCGCGGACCATCAGGTCCACATAACGCTGCCTGACACGGGTTTCCTCATTCAACCCGGCGTGCAGCACGGGCAACGGGCGCAAGGCCTTGGAGGCCATGGACCAGGAATCGGCCATGACGGACAGCTCGCCCCGCCGGGAGGAAATGACTTCGCCCTTGATGAAAACATGGTCCCCGAGGTCCACCAGCGCTTTCCAGTCCGCGAGGATTTCCTCGCCGACGTTCGCCAGGCTGAGCATCGCCTGCAGCCGCACGCCCTTCCCGTCAACGCCGCCCTCCTGGAGGGTGGCAAAGCAGAGCTTTCCGGTGTTGCGCACGAATACGACGCGCCCGGTGACACCCACGGTGTCGCCGGTGGTTTCGTCCGCCTGGAGATGGGCGTACTTTTCGCGGATCTCAGCGAGCGAATGCGTCCGCTCAACACCCACCGGGTAGGCCTCGGTACCGCGCTCGATCAGCTTGCTGCGCTTTTCCATGCGGATGCGCATCTGTTCGCTGGCGTCGGCGGGCTCGGCGGGGTGCTGGGATGGGGTGTTTGCGGAAGTCACAATCCACAAGTTTACCGGGGATTCCTTAGAGTTCCCTATCTTCCCCTCCCGCCCCTGCAGCAACATAGACTCGGGCTGTGGAGACATGGACAGTTGAAACGGACGACAACAGCGGCTACCTTGAGGTGCACACCTTCCGGCCGACAGCCGGGGGGTCGATTCCCGGCGCTTCGAGCGCTACGGAGAAGCCCGGCGTCGTGCTTGTTCACGGCACTTTGGTGACAGATTCCCTTTACTGGCCGTTCGCCCGGAACCTGAGCGTCCTGCTTGGCCGGCCGGTGCATTCCTACAACCGGCGAGGCCGTGGCCGTTCGGCGCCGCAACCGCCTGGCTATTCCGCTGCGACGGAGACCAGCGACTTGCTTTCCGTGATGGAGGCAAGCGGATCCACCGATGTCGTTGGGCACAGCTATGGCGGATTCGTCGCGCTCCAGGCGGCGCTGCGTGCACCCATATCCCGGCTGGTCACTTACGACGCCGCGGTTTCCCTTTCCGGCAACCTGAACGGGCGCTGGCGGCCGCAACTGGAAGCAGCCGTCACGGCTGGCCAACTCGACCATGGGTGGGCGCATCTGGTCCAAGGACTCGGGACCGCCGGTCCGATTTCCTACTTGCCGCTCGGCGCGCTGCGGGCAATCAGCATCCTCTCAGCCAAGACGCGGTTGGGATCCGAGATGAGGGGTCTGTTGCCGACGGCGGTGCTGGAGATGCGGGCGATCATGGACGCCGACTTGGATATTCAAGACTATTCGGGGTTGAAAACACCAACCCTGATGCTCAGTGGAGGGTGGAGTCCGGCGTACTTTGCCGAAATCGCGCGGCAGCTCGCGGCGGCCGTTCCCGTGGTGGATTTCGCAATAGTCCCCTTGCAGTTCCACGAGGGTCCCCTCCGGCCCGGAAAGCAGCTCGCGGTGAGAATTGCCCGCTACCTGGCGCAAGGAACGGCGAACGCGCCGTCACCCTAGGATGAAACGGTGAGAGAACGTGAGGTCCCCACGCCCGACGGCGGCAAACTCGCCTTGTACAGTTACGGCTCCGTGGACGCACCCGGAGAGCGCCGCGTGGTGCTCATTGGCGGCGCATTCCTGACCGCGCTCATCTACCGGCCTTTTTCCATGGCGCTCTCCAAGGGCCTTGGCGAAGGCTGGGCGGTGGACGTCTACGACCGCAGGGGCCGGGGCGGCTCGACGGAACTACCGGCAAACTACTCCATGGCCACCGAGATCGCCGACGTCCGCAGCATCATGGACGCCACCGGCGCCAGGAACCTCCTCGGCCACAGCCTTGGCGGATCGGTGGCATTGAACGCCGTACAGGAGTTCGCGGGAACAAACTATGAGCCGGACAAACTTGCCGTGTACGACGCCGCCGTGAACATCGACGGGAGCATGGACACGGGCTGGCTGGACGGCTTTGCCCGATCCGTGGATAGCGGAAACGTGGGGCGTGCCATGGCCAGGATGAAAAGGGGGATGCAGCCCGGCAGCGCTTTGGCTCGAATCCCGGAGCCCATCCTGGCAGTACTCATGGCACTCATTTCCCACACCAAGGTCAACAGGCTCCTGAGGGGACTCATGCCAACGGGCGTGGCCGAACTGAAAGCTGCCTACGACGAAGCTGCGCGCCCCCGGGACTTCTCCGTACTCCCTCGAAGCACGCGATTTATCGTGGGCAGCAAGAGCCCTGAATACTACAAGGTCACGGCAGAGCGGCTGTACGCAGCCGTCCCTGGAAGCACGCTGATGGTATCGCCCAAAGGCTTCCACGGATCCATTCCTGCAGCGGTCAAGGAACTCGTGACGGACATCTCCAACTATTTCAAGGACTGACGGAACCCTGCGGCTCCGTTAGGCTCGAAGCATGACGCGCGAGAACATCAGAACGGCCGACGGCGGAACCCTCGAGCTCTTCACGACCGGCGGTGAGCTTGCCTCCGGCGGCTCAGGTGTCGTCGTCGTGCCCGCCTCCATGGTGACCGCCGCGGACTACTCCAAGTTTGCCCAGAAGCTCAGTGCGGCCCTTGGCCGCCCGGTCCACACCTTCAACCGACGCGGCCGTGGTGAATCATCGCCCCAGCCCGAGGACTACACCCTGGACGTCGACATCCGGGATCTGTCCGAAATCATGAAGCACACGGCCAGCACCGATGTCTTCGGCCACAGCTTCGGTGGCGCAGTGGCCCTGCACGCGGCACGCACGCTGCCGGTGGAACGCCTCGCGGTCTACGACCCCGCCGTCTCCGTCAACCACAGCGTTAAGGCCGAGTGGACGAGCGAATACGAGCGCGCCACCGCGACCGGAGATTTTGACCGTGGGCTCGCTGTGCTCGTGAAGGGCGTCGAGACAGAGGGCGCCTTCGCTCGGATGCCGCTCTCCATGTTGACGCTCGTGAACAAGCTGACGGCCGGGACTCCCATGGGCAAGCAGATGCGTGAGCTCATGCAGGCCGGCGTGCGTGAGATCAAGGCGGTCATCGCCGCGGACATGCCCGCGGAACCGTTCCTCGAGCTTCCGTTGGAGACGCTCATTGTGGTCGGCGAAAAGAGCCCGGCCTACTTCGGTGTGGCGTGTGGCCAGATCCACGACGTGCTCTCCGGATCGAGCTACACCATCCTCCCGGGCCACGGCCACGACGGAGTGATCCGCGCACCCGACAAGCTCATCACCGAGCTCTCCGATTTCTTCTCTGGCTAGACGCTCGCTCACGTATGTATGGTTCCGGCCGGACGCCGGCTCACATATGACGGGTTCTGGCGGGACGCCCGCTCACATCCGGTCGGTCCAGACGGGACCCCCGCTCACGTATGCGCGGCCCTGGCCGGACGCCCGCTCACATATGACGGGTTCTGGCCGGACGCGGGCTCATGTGGGGGGTTTGTGGGGTTAAATGGTTCAGGCCCCGGCACGTGGGTGCCCGGGGCCTGAACGGTGAATGGTTGTCCGGCGGTGTCCTACTCTCCCACACCCTCCCGGGTGCA
>NZ_JAUSSZ010000008.1 GCF_030812595.1 Arthrobacter bambusae | reverse complement strand
GACGCTGCTCCTTCTCGCTCGCCGCAGCCCACCGGATCGTGGCCGCACGCGGACAGAACGGAGACCGCCGGCCACAACGCAGAGGCACCGGCCCCGGGCCAAACCCGTCCTGGAAGCCACCGCCCCGAACGAGTTATGGACCTGGGACATCACAATGCTCCACGGCCCCGGCAAGCACACCTACCGGCTCTACACGATCCTGGACGTGTTCTCCCGCAAGGTCGTCGGGCACCGCGTGGAATACACCGAAACCGCCGCGTTTGCCTCGGAGCTGATCCGGGACGCCGTGGCCGGCAACAGGCAGCCCCCGGGCGTGCTTCATGCCGATAACGGGGCACCCATGCGGGCGGGCACCACCCTGGAACTCGCCCGGTCTCTGGGCATCACCTTGTCCTACTCCCGACCCCGCGTCTCCGATGACAACCCGTACTCGGAATCGCTGTTCAAGACCGTCAAATACGACCTCGAGTTCCCGCGGAAGTTCCAGGACCTCGACCACGCCCGTGGATACATGGCAGCCTTCTTCGCGGACTACAACGCCAACCACCGCCACAGCGGACTGAACTATTACACACCAGACACCGTCCACCACGAACGAACCGAACACGCCCGCAAACAACGACAAGCAACACTCGACGCCTGCTATGCCCGCAACCCGCACCGATACCGCAACAAACCCACCGCGCCGGGAGCCCCTCCCACAGCCGGAATCAACAACAAACAAACCACCCCGCTGTCACAAACAGCTTGATAGATACCGCGCATGCATCGAGTGCGCAGGGAACCGTCGAACCGGGCTTGCAACCGTATATTCCATGTGGAATAGTTGTTGTGGAATACTTCGCACGGAGGATAGGGACATGGCACGAGCAGCACTGACTCCACTCGGCGTAGCTGCACTGGCCCTCCTCGTCGAGGCGCCGATGCATCCATACGAGATGTACCAGCTCCTGATGGCCCGGCACGAGGACCGCTTGATCAAAGTCCGGCCGGGTACGCTCTACCACGCAGTCGGTCGCCTCGAAGAGGCGGGATTTGTCGAGTCCACAGGCATTGACCGCGCGGGCAACCGGCCCGAGCGCACCACCTACAGAATCACCGGACCCGGCCGGGAGGCGCTGGACGAACGCCTCCGGAACATGCTGGCGGAACCCGTGAACGAATACCCGAGCTTCCCGCACGCGATAGCCGAAGCACACAACCTGCCCTCCGGCGTCGTACTCGAACTCCTGGACGAGCGCGTGGCGAGCCTGGAAAAGCAACTCGACTTCCTGGTCCGCGGTGAAGAAGCTGTCGCTGCCAAAGGCGTCGAGCCCAAGTTCTGGGTCGACGCGAAGTACCAACAAGCCATACTGCGGACGGAAATCGACTGGATACGCAGCTTCCAGAATGACCTCCGCAGCGGGCAGCTGCCATGGTAGCCGCCAATCCGACTCCTGGCCGTCCAAGAGAACTCGCAAGAAATTCAGCACAGTCAAAGGAAATCCATGGAAAACGTAGCTAAACCGTGGCCCGCACTGTGGTCCCTCGTGGTCGGGTTCTTCATGATCCTGATCGACACGACCATCGTTTCCGTGGCGAATCCACGGATCATGGAGGGCCTGCACACCGATATCAACGCCGTCATCTGGGTGACGAGCGCCTACCTCCTCGCTTATGCCGTGCCGCTGCTGATCACCGGAAGGCTCGGTGACCGCTTCGGACCCAAGAACCTCTACTTGATCGGCCTCGTGGTCTTCACCCTGGCTTCACTGTGGTGCGGCCTCTCGGGCGACATCGGCATGCTGATCGCGGCCCGGGTGGTTCAGGGCGTTGGCGCAGCCATGATGACGCCTCAAACCATGGCCGTCATCACCCGGATCTTCCCGCCGGACCGCCGCGGCGCGGCCATGGGCCTCTGGGGAGCCACGGCCGGCATGGCCATCCTCGTTGGCCCGATCCTCGGCGGCGTGTTGGTCGACGGCCTCGGCTGGCAGTGGATTTTCTTCGTCAACGTCCCCATCGGCGTCGTTGCGTTCGTCCTCGTGACCCGGCTGGTGCCGAAGCTGACCACGCACAGCCATAAGTTCGACGTCCTGGGCGTGCTGCTGTCCGCAGCGGGCATGTTCCTGCTGGTGTTCGGCATCCAGGAAGGCCAAAGCTACAAGTGGGGCACCGTCACAGGGCCCATTACAGTGTGGGGACTGATCATCGCAGGGCTTGTTGTCCTGGCGGTTTTCGTCCTGTGGCAGTGGCTGCTCGAGCGCCGGGGCGGCGAACCCTTGCTGCCGTTGGGCCTGTTCAAGGACCGCAACTTCTCCTTGGGCAACACCACCATCATGGCGGTGGGCTTCACCATCACCGCGTTCCCGTTGCCCACCATTTTTTACTACCAGGTGGTCCGCGGGTTGTCCCCGACGCAGTCCGCGTTGCTCATGATCCCCATGGCCGTGATCTCCGGCGCGCTGGCACCTTTCGTTGGCAAGCTGATCGACCGCATCAACCCGCGCTGGTTCGCCGCCTTCGGGCTCGTCTGCCTGTCCGGCGCCCTGTTCTGGACCGGGGCGCTCCTGAAACCGGAAACCCCGATCTGGATGTTCCTGCTGCCCAGCGCCCTCCAGGGCGTAGCCAACGGCTTCATTTGGGGCCCGGTCTCCAACGCCACCAGCCGCAACCTCCCGCCGCGCTTGGCCGGCGCCGGCTCCGGGGTTTTCAACACGACCCGCCAGATCGGTGCGGTGCTGGGTTCCGCCGCGATTGCCGCCTTGATCCAGTCCCGGCTCGCCGCTGAGCTGCCGGCGGCACCCCCAGGTGCTGCCCCGGCCGGCGAAGGTGGATTTACCGGAAAGCTGCCTGAATTCCTGCATGCGGGGTTCTCGACGGCGATGAGCCAGTCGGTCTTGCTGCCCGCCTTCGCTATCCTGTTGGGCGCCGCAGCGGCCTTGTTGTTCGGCAAGCCAAAGGTTGTCCAAGGTTGGGGCACCCCGGCAGAAGCCGGAACCGCGTCCACGCCCGAGACTGTTTCGCAAGACGGCAGCCTCGGCCGGGGTTAGCCGCGTTAGCGCGTTAGCCCGCGCGAACTGGCAGAAGATGCCCTCGAACTGCGATTTGAGGGCATCTTTTGCCAACTATGGGCAGAGATCGAGCATTAGCGGAGCAGCACGGAGGTCTGGATACCGCCGTCGACGAATCCCAGCCTTCGGGCCAGGGCCATCGAGCCCCGGTTGTCCAGCGCAGTCCGCCATTGAAGCGTCAGGCCGGAGGCAAGCGCCTCGTGGGCCGCGATCGAAGCAGCCAAGGTTCCAAGTCCCTGCCTCCGCAATTCGGGCGGCACCAGGACGCCCATGTCTGCGAGGATCCCTTGCCACTCGGCATAGGCACCGCAGGCCACCGGTTTGCCGTCCGGTTCATCTCCATCCATCACAGTGAAATGGTGGTCCATCCTTGAGAGGTGGACTTCATTGACGTCGTCTGGAGGGCACCTGCCCTCCAGCTCGATCGCCTCCGGATGGCCGTGGGAAACGGTGACTTCGCCGCCCGGCTGGAAGAGGGGAAGGTCGTCGGCAAACAGCAGCGCAGAGGTCCCGAGCCCGTGGCCACCGTGTTCGCGGCTGATCCGCAACAGTGCGGAATGCTCGCTCAGTTGATCGTCTGAGAGCCCGACGGCGGCAGCCGCCGCCCAGGCCGGAGCCACTAATGCGGAGCGGCCAAAGAGCCTCACGAAGGTGATGGATTCAGCGTCTTCGTCTTCGCGGACCAGCCGCTCCACATTGCGGCCAGCAGATGGGCCGGAGGCGAAACTGAAAGCCTCGTCGTCGAACCCTAAATGTCGGGCCCAGGCCAGCAGCACAATTTCGGCCGATCCCGCATCAAGTTCCATGACATCGAGTCTATGCAGTAGAAGAACCTGCTCAGCCGAACAGCACCGCGGCTTCGTCGTAGCGGTTCTGCGGGACGGTCTTGAGCTTGCCCAGGGCAGCTTCGAAGCCCACGTGCTCAATGTCGGTGCCCTTGAGGGCCACCATGGTTCCCCAGCGGCCTTCCACGACGGAATCGATTGCTGCCATGCCCAAACGGGTGGCGAGTACGCGGTCAAAAGCCGAGGGCACGCCGCCGCGCTGGATGTGGCCGAGGATCGTGGCGCGGGTCTCGATGCCGGTGCGGGCTTCGACCTCAGGGGCGAGCTGGTCCGCGATGCCACCCAGGCGGGGCCGGCCGAAGGTGTCCAGGCCGCGTTCGGAGTGCGGGGCTTCCATGTGTTCGGGAACAAAACCCTCGGCCACAACAATCAACGGTGCACGGCCACGATCGTGGGCCTCCTGGACCCATTCGGTGATCTGCTCGATGCTGACCTTCTGCTCGGGGATCAGGATGGCGTGCGCACCGGCAGCCATGCCCGCATGCAGGGCTATCCAGCCCACGTGGCGGCCCATGACCTCGGCGATCATGCAGCGGTGGTGGGATTCTCCGGTGGTGCGCAGGCGGTCGATGGCCTCCGTGGCGATTTGGACGGCGGTGTCGAAACCGAAGGTGTAGTCGGTGGCGTCGAGGTCGTTGTCCACGGTCTTGGGGACGCCGACGATCTTCAACCCGGCGTCGGTCAGGCGCTTCGCGGCGGCCAGGGTGCCTTCGCCGCCGATGGCAATGATGGCGTCGATGCCGAGGCGGTCCATGTGGGCCTTGATGACATCCGGGCCGCCGCCGTTCTCGAACGGGTTGGTGCGGGACGTGCCGAGGATCGTGCCACCCTGCTTGGCGATACCGCGGACCATGGTGCGGGGAATGTCGATGACGTCGCCCTCCACAACGCCCCGCCAACCGTCCCGGAATCCGACGAACTCCTGGCCGTGAATGGCGATTCCCTTGAGGACGGCGCCGCGGATGACGGCATTAAGTCCGGGGCAGTCGCCACCGCTGGTGAGGATTCCAATTTTCATGAGGGCTCAAATCCTGGCTAGGAGGTATACGTGCAGAGCGCCACGCTGAGCTCACAACGATTGTAGGCGGCAATGTGGGGTGGGACACAAACCATGACCGCCGTACAAGCCCAGCGTCCTTAACAAGCCCAGCGCCCCGCCGCGGTGGCGGAGCGCCGGTGGTCCCGCAGGCCGTCAACCGACGGGACCGGACTGAGCTATTTCCTGCCTTGCGAACGCTGGGTGAGGAAGGATTCCAGGGCAATGGCGCCGCTTTGGTTGGGAAGCAGCAGCCATGCCGCCACGTAGATCAACACGGCGGGACCGGGGAGCAGGCAGAAGATCAGGTAGCCAATGCGGACATAGCCCACGTCCACATTCAGTTTGGCGGCAATGCCACCGAAAACTCCGCCGATCCAACGCTGCGGTCCGCGCTTCAGGCCGATGCTCCGTACGATGCTGAAGAATTTGTCCATGGCTAGAGCCTTCCCTGTTGCGGTTGCTTTGTCACGTGCTGCTTGCTAACGGTGGTCGGAATCCGCAGCGCCGGCCCCGGAGTCCGGGCCCGGCCCGCTGCCCTTTCGGGAACGGGCCGAAACCAGGCCGCCGACCACGAGTGCCGCGCCTGCCCCGATCATGAGCCCGATCAACACGTAGTTGCCGTTCAGGGCCACGAGGCCGAGCTTGGAAATGATGATCAGGGCTGCGAGTGCCAGGACTATCAGCCCCCAGACCACCGTGCCCACCCTGGCCCGGGCGGCTTGGGTCTTTACAGGTGCCGGCAGCGGTTCTGTTTCAAATGTCCGCGTGGGCTCGTGTGTGTTCATGTCAGTTTCCTTCCTGGACGGTGACATTGCTGAAAGTGCCGTTGAGTTTGACGACCAGCTTGGCGCCGGGCTTGTCCGTGTTGAAACTGTCCCGGGTGCCACCATTGCTTTGGGTGACGGCGCTACCGTCCTGCTTGAGGTTCGCGAAGGTCATGTCTGCCTGGACCTCCACCGGCACGGTCGCGGGGATGAGGAGTTTGATGTTGCTTGCGGTCACGTCCATGGGAACCACGACGTCGGAGCCAAGGGGTGCGCTGAGGTTCAGCCTGGTCAAGTCGACGGTCCCGTTGGCTCCGGTGATGTCGAAGCCTTTGCGGGCATCCTCGATGCTCACGGGGTTCCATTGGGCGTTCTGGAGGCGGAAGCGGTCCGCGTTGGGGGCGACATTGAATATGCCCCCGATCACCAGCGTCGCCACCGCCAGGAAGCCGAGCAGTCCCGAAGTGCGGCCACGGAGACCTGCGACCAGGATGCCGAGGCCGAGGACGGCGGAGCCCGTTGCCCAGACCACCGCGTTGGCGGCGTCGCCCAGGTGGATGACGTTGCCGGCGTCGAGCAGCTTGAGCGTCCCGCCGGCCAGCAGGGCCGCCCCCGCTGAGACAGCTACGATGGCGGCGCCGGGTCCCTGCCGCCGCGGCCGCTCGGGCCGTTCGGGGCGGTTGGGAACGCCTGCCGGCGGAGTGGGTCCCGGAGGATCGAAGGGCCCCGAGGGCGTGGCGGGCCCCGCGCTGTAAGGACCTGCGCTGTACGGCCCTGCGCTGTAAGGACCCGCGCTGTACGGACCGGCACTCGAAGGACCGGCTGGATAACCTGCCGAGGCATGGGTGCCCGCCCCGCCCGGCGAGCCGGGAGCGGCCGCATAGTGCTGCGTGCCCATGGTCTGCCTTCCGTTGCGGGATTTGCTGCGCTGGACCAGGAAGTAGACCAGGTAGATGATGCCGCCTACCCAGAAGAGCGTCCACAGGATTCCAGGAACGCCGTTCAAACCCCATCCCCAGAAGCCGTGGCCGAGGCTTGGCAATCCGATGATGGTTGTGATGAGGGCGCCGGTCATGCCTGCGGACCAGCGTCCCGCGCCGGCCTCTTGGGCGTGGATGCGTCCATCGGGTTCGGGCAGGAGAGCCCATGCGAGGCCGTAGAGCAGGATGCCGATGCCGGCAAAGAGGGTGAGGATGATGAAGATGCCGCGGACGATCAAAGGGTCGATGCCGAAGCGGTGCGCGATGCCGCTGGCCACGCCGCCCATCCACCGGTCCCGGCCGCGGCTGATCCCTTGGCTGCGGATCCAGGTGAAGAAGTTCTGCGGGGGAGCGGGAGCGGCATAGTACGGTGCCGCGCCGCCGGTGCTGCCGGAGTTTGGCTGGGCCGGTTCTTCCGGCGAGCCTGTCCCTGCCGGGTGGCTGGGTTCTGCAGGTTGTCCGGGCTCCGCTGCTTGTCCGGGGTCCTCGGGATTCATGCTGTTCGCGTTCATACTTCGATCTTGCCTTCCGGCGATGTCGCCCTCTATTGGGGGATACCCTGAACGTTCCCTGAGTGGCCCCCTGAGTTGCCCTGGCTTCGAGCGCCGAAGTCCCTGATACGTGTTTGGATGGATTCATGACAACCGCCATGCAGCGCCCGCCGCTGGTCCGGAGCAGCGACCGGATGATTGCGGGCGTGTGCAGCGGCCTGGCGGACCACCTTGGCTGGCCTGTGAAGTACATCCGGCTGGGCATGGTCCTTGCTTCGTTCGCCGGCGGCGCGGGCCTGGCCTTCTACGCCTGGCTGTGGGTCATGGTGCCCACCGCCGACGAAAGCGCCCGCCGCAATAGCCGCCGCCCGGCGTCGCCCATTGCTCCTTCGGTGAGCATGCCTTCGGAGGTAATAACGCCCGACGGCGGAGCGCAGCCCCTGCCGCTGTCCGCCCCGGTCCCCGTCCTCGCTTCCTGGTTCAGGTTGCGTCGCATCCAGTACGGGAAAGAGATCCTCCTGGGGGCCGGCCTGCTCCTCGTGGCGGCCATCCTCATTGCCCGGCAATTCGGCGTCGACGTCCCCCTCGGCACGCTGATTCCGGCGGCGGCCATACTCGGCGGAGCAGCGATTGCGTGGATGCAGTTGGATGAGACGCGCCGGGCCGGACTGGTGGACAAAACCAAGGCCGACCAGGCCGGCGGCTGGGTGCGCCTCGCAGCGGGCCTGGCACTCGTGGTCGCCGGGGTGTTGGTCATGGTGTCCGGTTCCGGTTCGTGGGAGCAGACCTGGCTCGCTCTGCTGGCTTCCATTGCAGTGCTGGGCGGTGTCGCCCTGGTGCTGCTGCCTTGGGGCCTGAAGTTCTGGAAGGACCTTGAAACTGAGCGGGCAGCGCGGGTTCGTGAGACTGAGCGGGCCGAGATTGCAGCCCACTTGCACGACTCGGTATTGCAGACGCTTGCCTTGATCCAGCGCCGGGCAGGCTCCGAACAGGATGTGGTCCGCCTCGCCCGCGCCCAGGAGCGTGAACTGCGCAGCTGGCTCTACCGGGACGCCGCCAAGGATGCGGGACTCCTGGCGGAGCGGATTGCCGCGGCCGCGGCCGAAGTGGAGGACGCCCACGGACACGCCGTCGACGTCGTCAGCGTGGGAGACGCCATCATGACGGACAGGCACGAGGCCCTGGTCCTGGCGGCACGGGAGGCCATGCACAACGCCGCCCGGCATGGCGGCGGTGCCGTGTCCGTCTATCTCGAGAGCTCGGAAACGGGGAGCGAGGTTTTCGTCCGGGACCGCGGACCCGGCTTCGACCCGGATGCCGTTCCGGAAGACCGGCTTGGAGTCAAGGAGTCAATTATCGGACGCATGAAACGCCACGGCGGCACTGTGGTCATCAACAGTAGCTCCGAGGGCACGGAAGTCCGCCTGAAGCTGCCCGTCGAGAACGCCGACAAAGCGGAGACCCGAAACGGAGAAGCCAAAGGATGAACGCCCTGTCAGAGCAAGTAGCGCGGAAGGTCCGCGTGGTGATCGTGGACGATCATGCCATTTTCCGGTCGGGGCTGAAAGCCGACCTCGATTCCAGGATCGACGTCGTGGGCGAAGCCGGAACAGTGGAGCAAGCCATCGCCGTGATTGCCCAAGTCCGCCCGGAAGTGGTGTTGCTTGACGTCCATTTGCCTGGCGGCCTTGGCGGCGGCGGACGGGAGGTCATCGGCGCTTCCTCTCCCTTGCGCGGGAGCACGAGCTTCCTGGCCCTGAGCGTCTCAGATGCGGCCGAGGATGTCGTGGCCGTGATTCGGGCCGGGGCGCGCGGCTATGTCACCAAGACGATATCCGGCCCCGAGATCTCCGATGCTGTGATCCGCGTGGCCGATGGTGACGCCGTCTTCTCCCCGAGGCTGGCGGGTTTTGTCCTTGACGCATTCGGAACGTCCCCGGCCGGGATCGCCGACGACGAACTGGACCGGCTCTCTGCGCGGGAACTGGAAGTCATGCGCCTCATTGCCCGTGGCTACAGCTACAAG
The DNA here is from genome assembly GCF_030812595.1 of Arthrobacter bambusae. GTDB lineage: Bacteria > Actinomycetota > Actinomycetes > Actinomycetales > Micrococcaceae > Arthrobacter > Arthrobacter bambusae_B. The sequence goes on along the minus strand of NZ_JAUSSZ010000008.1, from coordinate 218,590 downwards.
GAGGTGGCCAAGGAGCTGTTCATTTCCATCAAGACGGTGGAAACCCATGTCTCCGCGGTGCTCCGCAAACTCCAGCTCTCCAGCCGCCACGAACTGACCAAGTGGGCCGCCGAGCGCCGCCTCCTCTGACCCCCGCTCAGATATTCACCTCAATTCCCCGACGCCTGCTCACCTCTGGCGGCTTAAGCCCAAACGCCTGCTCACCTCGATCCCAAGGTGACTGCGGGGGCGGTTTATGTGACCGGGCGTTGGCTGCGGTGGCGGTTTATGTGACCGGGCGTCGGCGGCGGGGCTTAAACCCGGACGCCTGCTCACGTCGGGGGCCTTAAACCGAAACGCTCGCTCACCTTTTCCCAAGGTGAGCGAGCGTTTGCGCAGGCGAAAGGCTACTTGGCCTGGCCGAGGAATTCCTGGAGGCGTCGAACGCCTTCGGCGAGGTCGTCGTCGCCCAGGGCGTAGGAGAGGCGGACGTAACCGGAGGGGCCGAAGGCCTCGCCCGGAACGATGGCGACCTCAACTTCGTCGAGGATCAGTGAGGCGAGCTCAGCGGACGTCGACGGACGCACGGGACCGTTCGACGTCGGGAATTCCCTGCCCAGCAGCCCGCGGACGTCGGCGTACACGTAGAAGGCGCCGGTCGGCGTCGGGCATTCAACACCCTCGATCTCGTTCAGTCCGGCGACAATCGCCTTCCGACGGCGGTCGAAGGCCACCTTCATTTCGTCGACGGCGGTCAGCGGACCCGACACTGCCGCCAGCGCCGCGATCTGCATGATGTTGGAAACGTTCGACGTCGCGTGGGACTGGAGGTTGGTGGCGGCCTTGATGACGTCGCTCGGGCCGATCATCCATCCGACCCGCCACCCTGTCATGGCGTAGGTCTTGGCGACACCGTTGAGGATGACCACCTTGTCGCCGAGCTCGGGGGCGGCCGTGGCAATCGAGGTGAAGGGCACGCCGTCGTAGGTCAGGTGCTCGTAGATCTCGTCGGTGACAACCCAGAGGCCCTTGGCCGCCGCCCACTTTCCGATCTCGGCGACTTGTTCGGCGCTGTAAACGGCGCCTGTCGGGTTGGACGGGGAGACGAAAAGCAGGATCTTCGTCTTGTCGGTGACTGCGGCTTCTAGCTGCTCCACGGTGACCAGGTAACCCTGTTCGGGGCCGGCGAAGACCTCAACGGGAACGCCGCCGGCCAAGCGGATGGCCTCCGGGTAGGTGGTCCAGAACGGCGTGGGGATGATTACTTCGTCGCCCGGATCAACCAGTGTGGCGAAGGTGTTGTAAACAGCCTGCTTGCCGCCGTTGGTGACCATCACCTGGGAAGGGTCAACCTTGTAGCCGGAATCGCGGAAGGTCTTCTCGGCGATGGCCTTCTTCAGCTCCGGCAGTCCGGCTGCGGGGGAGTAGCGGTGGTACTTCGGCTGGGCGGCGGCCTCGACGGCGGCCTTGACGATGTAGTCAGGTGTCGGGAAATCGGGCTCCCCGGCGCCGAAGCCAATCACGGGGCGACCCGCTGCCTTGAGCGCCTTGGCCTTGGCGTCAACGGCAAGGGTGGCGGATTCGGCGATGGCGGAAATTCGCTGTGAAATGCGGGCGGCAGGTATTCCGGCAGACATTTAAAGCACCGTTCTTCGCGGGCAGCTCATGAGCTGGATGGTGGGATTCGACGGAATCTACTTTATGCTGTTCTGCGGAGCTATCGGGCTAACGTCGGGAAAGTGACAGTTGAGGCTGATCACATGAACGAGATGGCCTGGATGCCCCGGAATGTGGGCCGGTTCGACTATCGCGACGTTCTTGCGTAGACTGGTTCACCGGTGTTGAAAAACATCACAATGGTTCGCGCCCCGGATTGGCCTCGAATCCCGTGCTCTTTGGGACTTCTTGGCCTTGGTGGAGTGTGGCCAAAATATGGACTCGTTCCATAGGGTAGTGGCGCAATTGGTAGCGCAGCGGTCTCCAAAACCGCAGGTTGCAGGTTCGAGTCCTGTCTGCCCTGCGCAAGCTGTTCCGGGGTTCTCCTTGGAACAAGCGCAGCAACCATGGCTCTGATCAGAGTCGGGTCAACGACGTTTGCATAGATGAGTGAGGATCAGGTGACCGAAACAGCTGCGAGCAGCTCGAAGGGCCGCCCTGCCAAGAAGTCCGATTCCGGCTTCTTCGCTCGAATTGCACTTTTTGTCCGCCAGGTAATCGGCGAGCTCAAGAAGGTAGTTGCCCCCACCCGCAAGGAACTGGTCAACTACACAGTCGTGGTGCTGGTGTTCGTGGCCATCATGATGCTCGTCGTGACCATCCTGGACCTGGCTTTCGGTACGGGAATCAAATGGGTCTTCGGCACGGCTGGCACCACGAACCACTAAGCGGATCGCTCCGCAAACCGCGTGGAATCCCCGGAAAATCAAGGGATTTCGCAGGGTTTGCGGAATTGAGCCATTTAAATAGGCATGTTAGGCAATGAGGAAGCAGGAGACCAAGTGTCTGAGCAGGAGCTCGAGGTAACTGAGACTGAGCTGGATGGGCCCGCTGAAAGCACGGCCCACGCCACGGCGGACGCCGTGGAAGGATCCGAGGTCGATTCTGCTGCGCCCGAAACTGCCGACGTCGACGACGCCGACCAGGGTGAGTCCGCTGACGACGCCGACGCCCTGGCCGCCGCGGCAGCCGTAGCGCCCGCCGACCCCGCTGAGGAGTTCAAGGCCAAGCTTCGCCGCCAGGAAGGTGACTGGTACGTCATCCACTCCTACGCCGGCTACGAAAACCGCGTCAAGGCCAACCTTGAGACCCGCATCCAGACCCTGGACATGGAAGATTACATCTTCGAGATCCAGGTGCCCATGGAGGAAGTCGTTGAGATCAAGAACGCCCAGCGCAAGATCATCAACCGCGTACGCATTCCGGGTTACGTCCTCGTCCGTATGGACCTGACTGACGCATCCTGGGGCGCTGTGCGCCACACCCCTGGTGTCACCGGATTCGTCGGCAACGCACACAACCCGGTCCCGCTTCGCCTCGACGAGGTCTTCTCGATGCTGGCTCCGGTCTTCGAAGAGCAGCAGGCCGAAAAGGGCAAGCCGGTCAACAAGCAGAACCAGGCACCCGTCGACATCGACTTCGAGGTCGGAGAATCCGTTATCGTCAAGGAAGGTCCGTTCGAGACCCTTCCCGCCACGATCTCCGAGATCAAGATGGACTCCCAGACGCTTGTGGTCCTGGTGTCGATCTTCGAACGCGAAACCCCGGTTACGCTCGCATTCAACCAGGTCACCAAGATCTAGTTGATCCAAGAATTTCGCTCCTCGGTTGCCCGCTTAGCAGCCGCGGAGCGGTCGGCCGCCTTGCCATGGCGGCGACAAACCTAAGGCACGCTCCTGTGTCCTAGGAAGTTATTGAGAGAAGGACCTACATTGGCTCCCAAGAAGAAGGTCACCGGCCTCATCAAGCTGCAGATCCAGGCAGGTGCCGCCAACCCGGCCCCGCCGATCGGTCCTGCGCTTGGCCAGCACGGTGTCAACATCATGGAATTCTGCAAGGCGTACAACGCTGCGACGGAAGCCCAGCGCGGAAACGTTATCCCGGTTGAAATCACGGTCTACGAAGACCGCTCCTTCACCTTCATCACCAAGACCCCGCCGGCTGCAGAGCTCATCAAGAAGGCTGCAGGCGTTGCCAAGGGTTCGGCCACGCCGCACACCGTCAAGGTTGCCAAGCTGACCCAGGCGCAGGTTAACGAGATCGCCACCACCAAGATGGAAGACCTCAACGCCACCAGCCTTGAGGGTGCTGCCAAGATCATCGCCGGCACCGCACGCTCCATGGGCATCACCGTCGAGGGCTAATACGTCGAGGGCTAATACCCTCAACCGCCGGTAAACCGGCACCATTGAAATATTGAAAATATTGGAAACGGGCACGGATTACCACCCGGATTTCCAACTGTGGCAGGGCCCAGCGCGGTCCGCAGACCACAACTGCACAAGGAGAATAAGCAGCATGGCAAAGCGCAGCAAAGCATATGAGGCAGCCGCAGCCAAGATCGAGGCAGGCAAGTTCTACGCCCCGTTCGAGGCCATCAAGCTCGCCAAGGACACCAACCCGTCCAAGTTCGACGCCACCGTTGAGGTCGCTTTCCGTTTGGGCGTTGACCCGCGTAAGGCCGACCAGATGGTCCGCGGCACCGTCAACCTGCCGCACGGCACGGGTAAGACTGCCCGCGTCCTGGTTTTCGCAACGGGCGACAAGGCTGAAGCGGCAATCGCTGCAGGCGCCGACTTCGTTGGTTCCGATGACCTGATCGCAAAGATCGCCGGTGGCTGGACCGACTTCGACGCCGCCGTGGCAACCCCTGACCTCATGGGCAAGGTTGGCCGTCTCGGTAAGGTCCTCGGCCCGCGTAACCTCATGCCGAACCCGAAGACCGGCACCGTGACCGCAGACGTCACCAAGGCTGTCAACGACATCAAGGGCGGCAAGATCGACTTCCGCGTCGACAAGCACTCGAACCTGCACTTCATCATCGGCAAGGCTTCCTTCGATGCACTGAAGCTGGCCGAGAACTACGCAGCCGCGCTGGAAGAGGTGCTTCGCCTGAAGCCGTCCGCTTCCAAGGGCCGCTACATCCAGAAGGCTACGGTCGCCACCACGTTCGGCCCGGGCATCTCCGTTGACCCGAACGTCACCAAGGTTCTCACCGAGGCGTAAGCCCCGGAAGCACAACTCTGAAAGGATCGTCCGGCATTTGCCGGGCGGTCCTTTCGTTGTCCCGGGCACCGGAGTCCCGGGCACCGGAGCGCCGTGCGCCGTTCCGAAGAGTACGACTTCCGAAGAGTACGACGCCGGCCCGCACCTCCGGGGGTCGTGAGGCTCGGGGGGCGATTCCAGCCACCCCGCCCACGGCAGGCAGGCACCTATCGCGGACAGCGGCCGCTGATTAGGCTGAGGTGAAACTGGCGAACCTGCGCGGGCTGCAAACGGAACATCCACCGGTCGAGCGCGTCATGACTTTTAACGCTGAGGAAAACGAACATATGCTGTCCATCAACGTACAGCTCTGCTTCAAACCGGCGGGGTACGACGGCGGATGGCAAAAGAGGACCAAATGACGAGCACGGTGGAGATCGGCCAACTGTGGATTCCGGATTCCCTTGACGCCGATGACGCAAGGGACTTTCTGGCCGCCGTCGAAGTCAGCCGCAGGGTCCGCATGCAGATCTGGGGCACGGACGATCTCGCCTACACCCCGTTGGAAAAACTGCTCGAACTTGGCGATCCATACGAACGCCAGGTCATTCTTGTGGCCCGTGTCGACGGGCGCATCGTCGGAACCGTGGACATCGCGCTGCCCCTTGCCGATAACATGGACCTGGCCGAGTTCACCCTCGACATCCTTCCGGAATTCCAGCGCAGGGGTGTGGGCCGGCAGCTTCTGGAAGCCGCCGAACACTTCGCCAAAAGCGAGGGCCGGACGATGATCATGGTGGACACCAACCATCCTGCCGAGTCCCTCCGCGGTGGTGCTGAGGGGCAGCTCGTCCCTGGCAGCGGCATGGGTTTCGTTCCCTTGGCCAGCCGCGAGGTCGATTTTGCCCGTCGTACCGGCTACACCCTCCAGCACATCGAACAGTTCAGTTCCTGCGCGCTCCCACTGGATTCAAAACTCGTCGCCGAGCTTGAGGCCGAAGCGGAAGACGCCAACGCCGGCCGCTACCGCGTGCACCACTGGACCGACCGTTGCCCCCAACAGTGGCTCGAGGCCGTGGCCGCGCTGGAGAACGCGGCGGGGGAAGTGGTATCCGAGGGCAGCGAAGCTGCGGAGGTCGAGCAACAACAGCTAGTGTTCGACGGCGCTGTGTTGCGCCAGGCGGAGGACGCCGCCGTGGCGCAGGGACGTCGAACGGTGGTCACCGCCGTCGAGCACGTCGCCAGCGGCCGGATCGTCGGACTCACCACCATCGGCGTCCTGGCGCAACGCCAGGATGTCGTCTTCCAAGACGACACGATCGTCCTGCAGGAACACAGGGGGAACAAGCTCGGGCTCCTCATCAAGGTCGCCAATATGCAACGCCTCAGCGAACAGTTTCCTGACGCCCGGGTGATCTACACCTGGAATGCCCCCGAAAACAGGTACCTGCTGACAGTGAACAAGCAATTGGGATTCACCACGGCCGGGGTCACGGGCCTGTGGCAGAAGGAACTGCCGGACATGGGCCCAAGGGTCACCTCCTCCGAGTGAGCCGGCGCGATTTGGCGAAGCACTTGCCCGTCCCGTAAGCTTGACTTACCAAAGACCGTCGGTTGATGGGAATCCACTCCTCCGGGCATCGCTCAATTCTGTAGCTATGCGCGGAAGAACAAAGTGGCTTCCTTGACGAAGGACCCTGACAAAGGGCGGCCGGCGCAGGTGAACGAAGCAAGTCTCCATGATCATTGGATCGTGTTGAGCCAAGCCCCGTGCATCTGCGCGGGGCGTTTTTTAGTTGCAGCTCTTTTGAGCGGGGACCCGGAAAACCGGCTTTATTCCCCGGAAGGAGGGTTATGGCAACGCCTAGCAAGATCTCCGCAGTAGCTGAGATCACCAACGATTTCAAGGAATCGAACGCCGCTGTCCTGACCGAATACCGCGGGCTCTCTGTTGCACAGCTCAAGCAGCTGCGTGTTTCTCTCGGCCTGGACACCAAGTTCTCGGTCGTCAAGAACACCCTGACCGCCATTGCAGCCAAGGAAGCTGGTGTCGAAGCATTCGACGGCCAGCTCGCCGGCCCCACTGCAATTGCATTCATCAAGGGTGACGCGGTTGCTGCCGCCAAGAGCCTGACGGACTTTGCCAAGACCAACAAGCAGCTGGTCATCAAGACCGGCTACTTCGAAGGCAAGGCACTGAACGCATCAGAGGTTGCCGCACTGGCAGCCCTCGAGTCCCGTGAGCTGCAGCTCGCCAAGGTTGCAGGCGTCCTCAAGGCACCTGCCGCTGCTGCTGCACGCATCATTGACGCTCTGCGCCTCAAGCTTGAAGAAGAGGGCGGCGCTGTAGCACCGGCCGCTGAAGAAGCACCGGCTGCCGAAGAGGCTCCCGCCGAGGCTGCTGCGGAAGAGGCTGCCGCTCCGGCTGAAGCCGCTGAAGCAGCAACCGAAGAGAACTAAGTTCTCCCCATTCAAACTCCGGTGCAGTAACGGACGACGTCCGTGGCAGCACCACCTAAAGGAAGGACGCCAATCATGGCGAAGCTCAGCAACGAAGAGCTCATTGAAGCTTTCAAGGAACTGACCATCATCGAGCTCTCCGAGTTCGTCAAGCTCTTCGAAGAGACCTTCGAAGTTACCGCTGCTGCTGTTGCAGTCGCCGGCCCTGCCGGTGGCGCTGCCGCTGAAGAAGCTGAAGAGAAGACCGAATTCGACGTCATCCTCGAAGCTGCCGGCGACAAGAAGATCGCAGTGATCAAGGAAGTTCGCGCCATCACCTCCCTCGGCCTCAAGGAAGCCAAGGACCTGGTTGACGGTGCACCGAAGGCTGTTCTCGAAGGCGCCACCAAGGAAGCCGCTGACAAGGCGAAGGAGCAGCTCGAAGCTGCCGGCGCCACGGTTACCGTCAAGTAACTCGCGTTTTCGGGTAGATCGCTTTACCCAGGAAGCCCCGTCCGGATTCGTCCGGGCGGGGCTTCTTTGCGTTCTAAAGAAGCAACGCGGGGTCACCTACGGCCCATGAGGTGCTCCCGGATGGGCCGTAAGTGACCCCGCGTTGCCTAGAGCGGGTCGCTGATATCGGCCACTATCGCATCCAGGGCTGCGGTGAGGGCGTCGGCGTGCACGAAAGCACTGTATCCGTGTTCCCCTGCGCCCATGGAAATCCTGCGTCCGGCGATGCTGGCATCGGCATAGACCGGCCATGGCTTCGAACTTCCCAAAGGCGTGATGGTGCCGCGCTCATAGCCGGTAGCCTCGAAAGCGACATCGGCTGAGGGCATGGACAGCTTGTTGACGCCCAGGAGGGCGCGCAGCTTCGGCCAGGAGATCTGCCGGTCACCGGGAACCAACGCAAACAAGAACGAGCCATCCCGGTGCTTGACCACAAGGGACTTCACGATGTCCGCAGGCATGATCCCCATGATCCGGGCCGCTTCCTCAAGACTGCTTGCCGCCGCCCGCTCCACGAGTTGGACATCGAGTCCGCGGGCGGCCGCGTCGGCGAGGAATCTCTCAGTGCCGCGCATTCATGCTCCCTTTCCAGCCATGCCGTTCCAATCGGCGGATATCTAGTCGCGGTAGAGAAGCAGTGCTTCGCCCTGGCCGCCGCCACCGCAGAGGGCAACGGCCGCTTTACCCGTGCCGCGGCGCTTCAACTCATGGGCGGCGTGGAGGGCAAGCCGCGCTCCTGACGCGCCGATCGGGTGTCCGATCGCAATTGCTCCGCCGTGGATATTGCACTTCTCCAGGGGGTAGGCCAAATCCTTCAAGGATTGGACCGCGACCGAACCGAATGCCTCGTTGATCTCGATGAAGTCCAGATCGGCCGTTGTCCACCCCGCGCGGTCCAATGCGTGCCGTATCGCATTCGAAGGCTGCGAATGCAAGCTGTTGTCAGGTCCCGCTACTTGGCCGGGCTTGCCGACGATCGCGAGGTAGTCAAGGCCGTTTTCCTCGGCGAAGCGGCGGCTCGTGAGAACGAGTGCGGAGGCGCCGTCGGACAGGGGAGAGGAGTTGCCCGCGGTGATGGTTCCATCGGTGGCGAACGCGCCCTTCAAAGGGGCCAAGGTCTCAAGTGTGGTCTGGGGGCGCACCCCTTCGTCGCTTGCCAGCACCAAGGGTTCGCCCTTGCGCTGTTTGACGCTGATGGGAGCGATCTCGCCGTCGAACACTCCTTCCGCGGCGGCCGCGGCTGCACGCTGGTGCGAAGCGGCGGCCACTTCATCCTGGGACCGGCGATCGATGCCGAGCGAGAGGTTCTTGATCTCGGTGGACAGGCCCATCGACTGGCCGTCAAACGCGTCGGTGAGGCCGTCGTGGGCCGCGACGTCTAGCGCCTGGATCGCCCCGTAGTTCCACCCTTGCCTCGAACCCGGCAGCAAGTGGGGGGCCCGGGTCATCGATTCCTGGCCGCCGGCAACCACGACGGCGGCGTCCCCGCTCCGGATCATTCGCGCGGCATCGATCACGGCGGTGAGTCCGGAGAGGCAGACCTTATTGATGGTGACTGCTGGGATGTTCCAGCCGATTCCGGCTGCGATGGCGCTTTGCCGGGCCGGATTCTGGCCGGCGCCCGCTTGCAGGACCTGTCCCATAATCACCGCGTCTACTTTGTCCGCGGTCAGTCCGCTCGCCGCGATGGCGCCTGAAATGGCGTGAGCACCGAGCTCGACGGCGGTGAGCCCGGCCAGTTGCCCGTTCAACCGTCCCTGTGGGGTACGGCTGGCGGAAAGGATGACAACGTCGTTGTTGTTGTCCGTCTTGTCTGAGGGGGTGCTCATTTTCTCTCTTCCGATCAAGGGTGGTGAGCCTAGGCTACCGTGGCGCCCATCACCTCTCCATTCAACGATGGACCCTGGAACAACATTCCACGCACGGCTCCAGAAGCCGGGGTGCATAGATGCCTGCAGCAACCGTGCTTGCATTCAGGCGGGATGTGGGGTAGACAGGTGGGTTGATTTGCCGTATTGTGGATATTTGCGTCTTCCCTGTTAACCTTCAGCCTTCATATAGCGGTGGGCTTTACCTCTCAGCTGCGCCATCGACGTGCCATTTAGAACGGGCACGGCCTTTGCCAGCGGAGGTCCCGGGTCATATAGCGGAACCGGAAAGGTACCCTGCGGATCCAATCTGCGGGGTGCAAGCGGGGGAGATCTGAAAACGCCTGAAGGTCTGTGGAAGGATCCCTCTTGGTCGCCTCGAGCACCTCAAATGAAAACAATGCAGGAACCGCTATCAATGCCAGCAGCACCGACGGTGCGACTCGCCGGCTCTCATTCGCAAAGATTCACGAACCGCTGGACGTTCCGAATCTGCTCGCACTGCAGACAGACAGCTTTGACTGGCTGGTCGGAAACGAACGCTGGCAGGCGCGCGTAGCGAAGGCTGTCGAGGAAGGCGACCTGAGCGTCGCCACCACCTCTGGACTTGCTGACATCTTCGAAGAGATCTCCCCGATCGAGGACTTCCAGGGCACTATGTCCCTGAGCTTCTCCGAGCCGGAGTTCGCTGATCCGAAGTACACCATGGCCGAATGCAAAGACCGTGACGCCACTTACTCGGCACCGCTGTATGTCAAGGCCGAGTTCATGAACAACAACACGGGTGAAATCAAGCAGCAGACCGTGTTCATGGGCGATTTCCCTCTCATGACCGAGAAGGGAACGTTCGTTGTGAACGGCACCGAGCGTGTCGTCGTCTCCCAGCTGGTCCGTTCGCCGGGCGCCTACTTTGAGCGCACCGCCGACAAGACCAGCGACAAGGACATCTTCACTGCAAAGATCATCCCGTCCCGCGGTGCATGGTTCGAGCTCGAAATCGACAAGCGCGACCAGGTCGGCGTACGCCTCGACCGTAAGCGCAAGCAGTCGGTCACCGTTCTGCTGAAGGCCCTTGGCTGGACCGAAGGCCAGATCCTCGAAGAGTTCGGCCAGTACGACTCCATGCGGGCAACCCTGGAGAAGGACGCCACCGAAACCCGCGAAGACGCCCTGCTGGACATCTACCGCAAGCTGCGTCCGGGCGAGCCGCCCACCGTCGAGGCTGCCCAGTCGCTGCTGGACAACCTGTACTTCAACGCCAAGCGCTACGATCTGGCCAAGGTTGGCCGTTACAAGATCAACCGCAAGCTCGGCATCGACCGCTCCCTTGGCGACAAGGAAGCTTCGGTCCTGCACGTTGAAGACATCGTCGCCATGATCAAGTTCCTCGTCGCGCTGCACGCCGGCGAGAAGACCCTCATGGGCAAGCGCGATGGCGAAGACCACGAGCTCCGCGTCGAGATCGATGACATCGACCACTTCGGCAACCGCCGCATCCGCGCCGTCGGCGAATTGATCGAGAACCAGGTCCGCACCGGCCTGTCCCGCATGGAGCGCGTCGTCCGCGAACGCATGACCACGCAGGACGTCGAAGCGATCACGCCGCAGACCCTGATCAACATCCGCCCTGTTGTGGCAGCGATCAAGGAGTTCTTCGGAACGTCCCAGCTGTCGCAGTTCATGGACCAGAACAACCCGTTGTCGGGTCTGACCCACAAGCGCCGCCTGTCGGCTCTTGGCCCGGGTGGTCTGTCCCGTGACCGCGCAGGCATGGAAGTCCGAGACGTTCACCCGTCCCACTACGGACGTATGTGCCCCATCGAAACTCCTGAAGGCCCGAACATCGGCCTGATCGGTTCGTTGGCTTCCTACGGACGGATCAACCCGTTCGGTTTCATCGAGACCCCGTACCGCCTCGTCAAGGACGGCGTTGTTTCCGACGACGTCCAGTACCTTACGGCCGACGACGAAGCTGAAGTCCTGATCGCGCAGGCCAACGCTCCGCTCGACGAGAACAAGCGGTTCGCCGAAGAGACCGTCCTTGTCCGTGCCCGCGGTGGTGGAGGCGAGCCCGTCCTGGTTCCGGCTGCCGACGTTCAGTTCATGGACGTTTCCCCGCGCCAGATGGTTTCCGTGGCTACCGCCCTGATTCCGTTCCTCGAGCATGACGACGCAAACCGCGCACTCATGGGTGCCAACATGCAGCGCCAGGCTGTGCCGCTGGTCCGTTCCGAGGCTCCGTTCGTGGGCACCGGCATGGAGCGCGCTGCCGCCGTCGACGCCGGTGACGTTGTCATCGCGAAGAAGGCCGGTGTCGTCAACGAAGTTTCCGCTGACCTCGTCACCATGCTCAACGACGACGGCACGGAAACCAGCTACCGCATCAATAAGTTCGCCCGTTCGAACCAGGGCAACTGCTACAACCACCGTGTCCTGGTCAACGAAGGCCAGCGCCTCGAAGTCGGCGGCATCATCGCCGACGGCCCGGCAACGGACCAGGGTGAACTCGCCCTCGGTAAGAACCTCCTTGTGGCATTCATGTCCTGGGAAGGCCACAACTTCGAGGACGCCATCATCCTCTCGCAGCGCATCGTTGCTGAGGACGTTCTTTCCTCCATCCACATCGAGGAGCACGAGATCGATGCCCGCGACACCAAGCTTGGTGCCGAGGAAATCACCCGTGACATCCCCAACGTGTCCGAGGAAGTCCTCGCAGGACTGGACGAGCGCGGCATCATCCACATCGGTGCCGAGGTTGAAGCCGGCGACATCCTGGTCGGAAAGGTCACCCCGAAGGGTGAAACCGAACTGACTCCGGAAGAGCGCCTGCTCCGTGCGATCTTCGGTGAGAAGTCCCGCGAAGTGCGTGACACCTCGCTGAAGGTTCCCCACGGTGAGTCCGGCACGGTTATCGGCGTGCGCGTCTTCGACCGCGACAATGACGACGAGCTGCCCCCGGGCGTCAACCAGCTGGTCCGCGTCTACGTAGCTGCAAAGCGCAAGATCACCGACGGCGACAAGCTCGCCGGCCGCCACGGCAACAAGGGTGTTATCTCCAAGATCCTGCCCGTGGAAGACATGCCGTTCCTTGCTGACGGTACTCCGGTGGACATCGTCCTGAACCCGCTGGGTGTTCCGGGTCGTATGAACGTCGGCCAGGTGCTGGAAACGCACCTGGGTTGGGTTGCGAAGACCGGTTGGAAGATCGAAGGCGAGCCGGAGTGGGTCAAGAACCTTCCGAACCTGCCTCGTGAAACCGGCCAGACCACTGTCGCCACCCCGGTGTTCGACGGTGCACGCGAAGAGGAAATCACAGGTCTGCTGGATTCCACCAACGTGACCCGCGACGGCGACCGCCTGATCGACTCCTCCGGCAAGACCCGTCTGTTCGACGGCCGTTCCGGCGAGCCGTTCCCGGATCCGATCTCCGTGGGCTACATGTACATCCTGAAGCTCCACCACCTGGTGGACGACAAGATCCACGCACGTTCCACCGGCCCGTACTCCATGATCACGCAGCAGCCGCTGGGTGGTAAGGCACAGTTCGGTGGCCAGCGCTTCGGTGAAATGGAAGTGTGGGCGCTCGAAGCATACGGCGCCGCCTACACCCTCCAGGAACTGCTCACGATCAAGTCGGATGACATCCACGGCCGCGTGAAGGTCTACGAAGCCATCGTCAAGGGCGAGAACATCCCCGAGCCTGGCGTTCCGGAATCCTTCAAGGTCTTGATCAAGGAAATGCAGTCGCTGTGCCTGAACGTGGAGGTTCTTTCCACCGACGGTACGACGATCGAAATGCGTGACTCTGATGACGCAGTCTTTACGGCTGCGGAAGAACTGGGCATTGATCTGTCTCGCGCAGAGCCCAGCTCCGTAGAAGAGGTCTAAACAGCCGCTCTGGCTGGCGGTGCAGACCGCCGGCCAAGGCTGCTGCCTCTTTCCGTAAACCCAAGACTTCAGAATTTAGAGAACAAGAGAGAACAGGGACCATATGTCCAGCGAATCCTCCTTCGGCCTCATGCAGATCGGCCTCGCCACCGCGGAAGACATCCGCGGCTGGTCGTACGGTGAGGTCAAGAAGCCGGAAACCATCAACTACCGCACGCTCAAGCCCGAGAAGGACGGCCTCTTCTGCGAGAAGATCTTCGGCCCGTCCCGGGACTGGGAATGCTACTGCGGCAAGTACAAGCGCGTGCGCTTCAAGGGCATCATCTGCGAGCGTTGTGGCGTTGAAGTCACTCGCGCCAAGGTGCGCCGTGAGCGCATGGGCCACATTGAGCTCGCCGCTCCCGTCACGCACATCTGGTACTTCAAGGGTGTTCCCTCCCGCTTGGGCTACCTCCTTGACCTGGCACCGAAAGACCTTGAAAAGGTCATCTACTTCGCTGCCTACATGATCACCAGCGTCGACACCGAGAGCCGTCACGCGGAACTGCCGAACCTCCAGGTGGAGCACGACCTCGAGAAGAAGCAGCTCGTCGACAACCGCGACAGCGACATCGCCACGATTGCCCGCGACCTTGAGGACGAGCTTGCCCGCCTCGAGGGCGAAGGCGCCAAGGCTGCAGACAAGAAGAAGGCCCGCGACTCCGCGGACCGTCAGATGGCCAACGTCCGCAAGCGCGCGGACGCTGAGATCGAGCGCCTCGAGCAGGTCTGGGACCGCTTCAAGAACCTCAAGGTCGCCGACCTCGAAGGTGACGAAGGCCTGTACCGCGAACTGCGCGACCGCTACGGCATGTACTTCGAAGGCTCCATGGGTGCCGAAGCCATCAAGAAGCGTCTTGAGAACTTCGACATGCAGGCAGAGTCGGAGGCCCTGCGCGACACCATCCAGAACGGCAAAGGCCAGCGCAAGACGCGTGCCCTCAAGCGCCTGAAGGTTGTCAACGCTTTCCTGACCACCAACAACAGCCCGCTTGGCATGGTGCTGGACGCCGTCCCGGTGATCCCGCCGGAACTGCGCCCGATGGTCCAGCTGGACGGTGGCCGCTTCGCGACCTCCGACCTCAACGACCTCTACCGCCGTGTGATCAACCGCAACAACCGACTCAAGCGCCTGCTTGACCTCGGTGCTCCGGAGATCATCGTCAACAACGAGAAGCGCATGCTTCAGGAAGCTGTTGACAGCCTCTTCGACAACGGCCGCCGCGGCCGTCCGGTCACGGGTCCGGGCAACCGTCCGCTGAAGTCCCTGAGCGACATGCTCAAGGGCAAGCAGGGTCGTTTCCGCCAGAACCTGCTCGGCAAGCGCGTCGACTACTCCGGCCGTTCGGTCATCGTCGTCGGCCCGCAGCTGAAGCTGCACCAGTGTGGTCTGCCCAAGCAGATGGCCCTGGAGCTCTTCAAGCCGTTCGTGATGAAGCGACTGGTTGACCTCAACCACGCGCAGAACATCAAATCGGCAAAGCGCATGGTCGAGCGTTACCGCCCGCAGGTCTGGGACGTGCTGGAAGAGATCATCACCGAACACCCGGTGCTGCTCAACCGTGCACCTACCCTGCACCGCCTCGGCATCCAGGCATTCGAGCCGCAGCTTGTTGAAGGAAAGGCCATCCAGCTTCACCCGCTGGTTTGCGGCGCCTTCAACGCTGACTTCGACGGCGACCAGATGGCAGTCCACCTGCCGCTGAGCCCCGAAGCCCAGGCTGAAGCCCGCATCCTGATGCTGTCCTCCAACAACATCCTGAAGCCGTCGGATGGCCGTCCGGTGACCCTGCCTTCGCAGGACATGATCATCGGTCTGTACCACCTGACCACCAAGCGTGTTGGTTCGGCAGGCGAAGGCCGCGTGTTCGGTTCGGTAGCGGAAGCCATCATGGCCTACGATGCCCGCGAGCTGCACCTGAACTCCCAGGTCAAGATCCGCCTTGAGGGCTTTGTTCCTTACGCCGGCTGGGAAGCTCCGGAAGGTTGGGAGCCGGGCCAGACCGCACTGGTCCAGACCTCCCTCGGCCAGGTTCTCTTCAACGAGACCCTGCCGGAGGACTACCCGTGGGTTGAGGCTGTTGCCGACAAGGGCGAGCTTTCCCGGATCGTCAACGACCTCGCAGAGCGCTACCCGAAGGTTGTCACGGCTGCAACGCTGGACAACTTGAAGGACGCCGGTTTCTACTGGGCGACCCGCTCGGGCGTCACCGTGGCAATCTCCGACATCGAGGTGCCCACCTCCAAGCCGGAGATCCTGGCCGGTTACGAGACCATGGCTGCCAAGATCCAGGGCCAGTACGACAAGGGCCTGATCGACGACGACGAGCGTCGCCAGGAACTGATCGAGATCTGGAACAAGGCCACCAACGAAATCGCCCAGGCGATGCGTGACAGCCTGTCCCCGATGAACACCATCAACCGCATGGTGTCCTCCGGTGCACGTGGTAACTGGATGCAGGTCCGCCAGATCGCGGGTATCCGTGGTCTTGTGGCCAACCCGAAGGGTGAGATCATCCCGCGTCCGATCAAGTCCTCGTACCGCGAAGGCCTGTCGGTGCTGGAATACTTCATCGCCACGCACGGTGCCCGTAAGGGTCTGGCTGACACCGCCCTGCGTACCGCCAACTCGGGTTACCTGACCCGTCGTCTGGTGGACGTTTCGCAGGACGTCATCGTCCGTGAAGAGGACTGTGGCACCGAGCGTGGTCTCATGACCGCAATCGCCGTGCCGGACTCCAACGGTGAGCTGACTCTCGACGAGAACGTCGAGAACAGCGCCTACGCACGTACCCTCGCCGTCGACGTCGTCGACTCCAAGGGCACGGTGCTGGCAGCTGCCGGCACCGACTGCGGCGACGTCGTCATTGCCGAGCTGCTCGCGGCCGGCATCACCGAGGTCAAGGTCCGTTCCGTGCTCACGTGTGAGTCCAAGGTCGGTACCTGTGCGCTCTGCTACGGCCGTTCGCTGGCCACCGGCAAGACCGTCGACATCGGAGAGGCCGTCGGCATCATCGCCGCTCAGTCCATCGGTGAACCCGGTACCCAGCTGACCATGCGTACGTTCCACACCGGTGGTGCTGTTTCCGCCAGCGGTGGCGACGACATCACCCAGGGTCTGCCCCGTATCCAGGAGCTCTTCGAAGCCCGTACTCCGAAGGGTGTTGCACCGATTGCTGAAGCAGCCGGTCGCATCGCCATCGAAGAGTCCGAGCGCCAGATGCGCCTCATCATCACCCCGGACGATGGTTCCGAGGAGATCGCCTACCCGGTGCTGCGCCGTTCCCGCCTCCTCATCGAGGATGGCGAGCACGTCAGCGTCGGCCAGAAGCTGATCAACGGTCCTGTGGACCCGAAGCAGGTTCTGCGCATCATGGGTCCCCGTGCCGCCCAGAAGTTCCTGGTGGACGAGGTCCAGGGCGTTTACCGCAGCCAGGGCATTGGCATCCACGACAAGCACGTGGAAGTCATCGTCCGCCAGATGCTGCGCCGCGTGACCGTCATCGAATCCGGCGACTCCGATCTGCTTCCGGGCGAGCTCGCTGAGCGCAGCCGCTTCGAAGACGAGAACCGTCGCGTGGTGTCCGAAGGCCGTACCCCGGCTTCCGGTCGCCCGGAACTGATGGGTATCACCAAGGCATCTCTGGCAACCGAGTCCTGGCTGTCGGCCGCTTCCTTCCAGGAGACCACCCGCGTTCTGACGCAGGCGGCCATGGAAGGCAAGAGCGACCCGCTGCTCGGCCTCAAGGAGAACGTCATCATCGGTAAGCTCATCCCGGCCGGAACGGGCCTGCCCCGTTACACCGAGGTCACCGTGGAGCCGACTGAAGAAGCAAAGGCAAGCCTGTTCACGGGCCCCAGCGCCTTCACCGACTTCTCGTATGACGCCCTGGGCGGCGATGGAGCTCCCGAGTTCCACGCCATCCCGCTGGATGACTACGATCTCGGCAACGACTTCCGCTGACCCGGAGGTTGTAGCGCAAAGGAGGGACCCCGCACTCTGTGAGTGCGGGGTCCTTCCCGTTGGGTGCCCGACTCGTTAGGTGCCTGACGACGGCGGCCGGCGCCCGTCGTCGGGGTCTACTCCTTTACACCCGATTAAGGCTTCAGATCAAGCCATGCTAGAATTTTGGTAATTGTTCTGTGTGGCAGTGGATGAAGGCCGCCGCAGCATCATTTTGGTTTTGTTCTCATGGTGCTTGGGTGGAGCCTGTTTCCGGGTTGCGGGCTACGTGCGCAACGAATGCCGCACTTTTGCACGCCCAGCGGTCTTCGGGCCAGGGTCGCATGGACAACGCCAAAGCTCTCACGCAAACACAGGCCAGTGCCTGGGCGCGGAGCAGAGATCAACCAACGGAGAACACGAAAGTGCCTACGATTAACCAGCTGGTCCGCAAGGGCCGCACGCCGAAGGTCTCCAAGACCAAGGCTCCCGCGCTTAAGGGCAGCCCGATGCGCCGCGGTGTTTGCACCCGCGTTTACACGACCACCCCGAAGAAGCCGAACTCGGCTCTCCGTAAGGTTGCACGTGTGCGCCTCAACGGTGGCGTTGAAGTTACCGCCTACATCCCCGGTGTTGGCCACAACCTCCAGGAGCACTCCATCGTGCTGGTCCGTGGTGGTCGTGTGAAGGACCTCCCGGGTGTCCGTTACAAGATCGTCCGTGGTGCCCTCGATACCCAGGGTGTCAAGAACCGCAAGCAGGCCCGCAGCCGCTACGGCGCAAAGATGGAGAAGAAGTAATATGCCTCGCAAGGGTCCGGCCCCGAAGCGGCCGCTAGTTTCCGATCCCGTTTACGGTTCCCCGTTGGTCACCCAGCTGATCAACAAGGTTCTGATCGACGGCAAGAAGTCCACCGCGGAGCGCATCGTTTACGGCGCACTCGAAGGTGCACGTGCCAAGTCCGGTGGCGACCCCGTTGCCGCCCTCAAGAAGGCCATGGACAACGTCAAGCCTTCCCTCGAGGTCCGCTCCCGCCGTGTCGGTGGCGCAACCTACCAGGTTCCCGTTGAGGTCAAGCCGGGCCGCTCCACCGCCCTCGCTCTCCGCTGGCTGGTTGGCTACTCCAAGGCCCGCCGCGAGAAGACGATGACCGAACGCCTCCAGAACGAAATCCTGGATGCGTCCAACGGTCTCGGTGCCGCTGTGAAGCGTCGCGAAGACACCCACAAGATGGCCGAGTCGAACAAGGCCTTCGCACACTACCGCTGGTAAAACTTCCCGTACGCCGCCGGCTCCGACGAGCTGGCGGCGAACGTGTAGTCCATCCGAAAGGGAGACACCGTGGCACAGGACGTGCTTACCGACCTTAGCAAGGTCCGCAACATCGGCATCATGGCCCACATCGATGCCGGCAAGACCACCACCACCGAGCGCATCCTGTTCTACACGGGTGTGAACCACAAGATCGGCGAAACGCACGACGGCGCTTCGACGACCGACTGGATGGAACAGGAAAAGGAACGCGGCATCACCATCACGTCTGCCGCCGTGACCTGCTTCTGGGACAAGAACCAGATCAACATCATCGACACCCCGGGCCACGTGGACTTCACGGTTGAGGTTGAGCGCTCGCTGCGCGTCCTCGACGGCGCCGTTGCTGTCTTCGATGGCAAGGAAGGCGTTGAGCCGCAGTCCGAGACTGTCTGGCGCCAGGCCGACAAGTACAACGTGCCGCGTATTTGCTTCGTCAACAAGATGGACAAGCTCGGCGCTGACTTCTACTTCACCGTAGACACCATCATCAGCCGCCTCGGCGCCAAGCCGCTGGTTCTCCAGCTGCCTATCGGTGCTGAGAACGACTTCATCGGCGTCGTGGATCTCCTTGAGATGCGCGCACTGGTGTGGCCGGGCGATGCCAAGGGTGACGTGACCATGGGTGCCAAGTACGAGGTCCAGGAGATCCCCGCCGACCTCCAGGCCAAGGCGGAGGAATACCGTGCACAGCTCGTTGAGACTGTTGCCGAGGCTTCCGAAGAACTCATGGAGAAGTACCTCGAGGGTGAAGAACTCACTCTTGAGGAGCTCAAGGCTGGCATCCGCAAGATGACCATCAACTCTGAGCTCTACCCGGTTCTCTGTGGTTCTGCCTTCAAGAACCGCGGCGTCCAGCCGATGCTGGATGCTGTTGTTGACTTCCTGCCGAACCCCCTCGACGTCCCGCCCATGGTCGGTCACGACCCGCGCGACGAATCGAAGGAGCTCACCCGCAAGCCTTCTGCCGAAGAGCCGTTCTCGGCCCTGGCATTCAAGATTGCCGCGCACCCGTTCTTCGGCCAGCTCACCTTCATCCGCGTGTACTCCGGTCACGTAGAAGCCGGCGCCCAGGTGGTCAACTCCACCAAGGGCAAGAAGGAGCGCATCGGCAAGCTGTTCCAGATGCACGCCAACAAGGAAATGCCTGTTGAGGGCGCTACCGCGGGCCACATCTACGCAGCAATCGGTCTGAAGGACACCACCACGGGCGACACCCTGTGCGACGCGAACAACCAGATCGTGCTCGAGTCCATGAGCTTCCCGGAGCCCGTGATCTCGGTTGCCATCGAGCCGAACACCAAGGGTGACCAGGAGAAGCTCTCCACGGCCATCCAGAAGCTCTCCGCTGAGGACCCGACCTTCCAGGTCTCCCTCAACGAAGACACCGGTCAGACCATCATCGCCGGCATGGGCGAGCTCCACCTGGACATCCTGGTGGACCGCATGCGCCGCGAATTCAAGGTCGAGGCAAACGTCGGCAAGCCGCAGGTTGCGTACCGCGAAACCATCAAGCGCGCTGTAGAGCGTCACGACTACACGCACAAGAAGCAGACCGGTGGTTCGGGTCAGTTCGCAAAGATCCAGATCGCTATCGAGCCGATGGATACCGCCGACGGCGAGCTCTATGCGTTCGAGAACAAGGTCACCGGTGGCCGCGTGCCCCGCGAGTACATCCCGTCCGTTGACGCGGGCATCCAGGATGCACTCAACGACGGCGTTCTGGCCGGCTACCCGGTTGTCGGCATCAAGGCCACGCTGATTGACGGCGCGTACCACGATGTTGACTCCTCGGAAATGGCGTTCAAGATCGCCGGCCGTATGGCTTTCAAGGAAGCCGCACGCAAGGCGAACCCGGTTCTGCTCGAACCGCTGATGGATGTTGAGGTCCGCACCCCTGAGGAATACATGGGTGAAGTAATCGGTGACCTGAACTCCCGCCGTGGCCAGATGCAGTCCATGGAAGATGCCGCCGGCGTCAAGGTAATCCGTGCACACGTTCCGCTGTCCGGCATGTTCGGCTACATCGGTGACCTGCGCTCGAAGACCCAGGGCCGTGCTGTGTACTCCATGACGTTCAACAGCTACGCCGAGGTCCCGAAGGCAGTTGCCGACGAGATCATCCAGAAGACCCGCGGCGAGTAATCACCGACGGAATAACCAGGATGCTGGCCCATTCCGGGAAAGCATTCAGTGCAGGGGCAGGGCTTTAGCCAAGGCCGCGGCCCGGCCCCTGCACGAACAGACTCCAGGTACTAAGATTGGTGCCTGAATCTGCAATTTCACCAAAACCAAAGCCCCCAAGTAGACTTGCTGGAGTTTCTGCCGCGAAAAGCGCGGCCGAGGAGCAACTCACTTGAAATCGTTCTAGGAGGAACCTGTGGCAAAGGCAAAGTTCGAGCGGACTAAGCCGCACGTCAACATCGGCACCATCGGTCACGTTGACCACGGTAAGACGACGCTGACTGCCGCCATTTCCAAGGTGCTGTACGACAAGTACCCCACTCTCAACGAGAAGCGTGACTTCGCGTCGATCGACTCTGCTCCGGAAGAGCGTCAGCGCGGTATTACCATCAACATCTCGCACGTTGAGTACCAGACCGAAAAGCGCCACTACGCACACGTGGACGCTCCGGGTCACGCTGACTACATCAAGAACATGATCACCGGTGCTGCCCAGATGGACGGCGCGATCCTCGTGGTTGCCGCCACCGATGGTCCGATGGCCCAGACCCGCGAGCACGTTCTGCTCGCCCGCCAGGTTGGTGTTCCCTACCTGCTGGTCGCTCTGAACAAGGCCGACATGGTCGACGACGAAGAGCTTCTCGACCTCGTCGAAATGGAAGTTCGTGAGCTCCTGAGCTCGCAGGGCTTCGACGGCGACGACGCTCCGGTTATCCGCGTTTCCGGCCTGAAGGCCCTCGAAGGCGACGCTGAGTGGGTCAAGTCCATCGAAGACCTCATGGAAGCTGTCGACAACTCGGTTCCGGACCCCGTTCGCGACCGCGACAAGCCGTTCCTGATGCCGATCGAAGACGTCTTCACGATCACCGGTCGTGGCACCGTCGTTACGGGTCGCGCCGAGCGCGGTACCCTCGCGATCAACTCTGAAGTTGAAATCGTTGGTATCCGTCCGGTCCAGAAGACCACCGTTACCGGTATCGAGATGTTCCACAAGCAGCTCGACGAAGCATGGGCCGGCGAGAACTGTGGCCTGCTGCTCCGCGGTCTGAAGCGCGACGACGTCGAGCGTGGCCAGGTTGTCGTCAAGCCGGGTTCCATCACCCCGCACACCGACTTCGAAGCTAACGTCTACATCCTTTCCAAGGACGAAGGCGGACGTCACAACCCGTTCTACTCGAACTACCGCCCGCAGTTCTACTTCCGTACCACGGACGTAACCGGCGTTATCACCCTGCCGGAAGGCACGGAAATGGTTATGCCTGGCGACAACACTGAGATGACCGTTGAGCTCATCCAGCCGATCGCTATGGAAGAGGGCCTCGGCTTCGCAATCCGTGAAGGTGGCCGCACCGTTGGTTCGGGACGTGTTACCAAGATCCTCAAGTAGTTCCTACTTGTAGATCGGTGAACCACCGGCCGCCTGTCGGCCGGTAGCAAGCCAAAGAAGAACCCCGTCACTTTTGTGGCGGGGTTCTTCTTTGTTACGGGCCTGGGGCACTGCCGGATGCGGTTCGCGCCCTGATAGCTTTGAGCGCGCCAAGCGCATCAACCGGGCGAATAGGAAAGATTGATTTAGCACGATCGGGCGAATTGGAAAAAATCTATTTAGCACGGTCGGTCCACAAAAAGGACGCGGAATCAACTCCGGCGCGCCTTGCTCAAGGACTGGTACCAGTAGTACGAGTCCTTAGGGGTCCTTTCGAGGGTGTCGAAGTCCACGTGCACCAGCCCGAATCGCTGCGAGTATCCGGCAGCCCATTCGAAGTTGTCCAGCAGGGTCCACACGTAGTAGCCCAGGAGTTCGACGTCGTCGGCAATCCCGCCAGGGGCCGTGGCCCTCAAGGCCTGGCCGAGGTGCGAGGCAAGATAGCGGATGCGGTCGGCGTCGTGCACTGGACCCCGGGTGTGCTCAGGTTCCGGGAAACTCGCGCCGCTCTCGGTGATGAACAGGGGAGGCAGTGCGTCTCCGTAACGGTCCTTCAACTCCCGCAGGAGGATTCCGAGGTGTTCGGGAGCCACAGGCCAGCCAAAGCCCGTCGTTTCGTATTCCGGGAAGGCTGCCAGATGGAACGGCAGCTTGGCCATCATCTCCGGGTTGATGACGGGGGCGCTTCCGTCGCCCCCGCCCCCGCGGCCCGAGGCTACCTTGACCGGGTAGTAGTAGTTCAAACCGTAGAAATCCAACGGTTGGTGGATGGTCTTGAGATCCTCCTCCCGCACCTTGCCCAAGGCCCGGAACCAAGGCTTAACTTGCAGCGGAGGTTTCGGGTAACGCCCCAGGAGGATGGGATCGGCATAGACCCGGTTGAAGATGAGGTCGAAGGCCTTGGCCATGAGACCGTCTCCAAGCCGCTTGCTTGCCGGGCTTACCGGGGAATGCACGTTGGCCACGCCGATGGTTCCCGCGACGCCGGCGGCGCGCAGGGCCTGCACGGCAAGCCCGTGCCCCAACAACTGGTGGTGGGCAGCCGGCAGGGCATCGAAAAGCAGCCGCCGTCCGGGAGCGTGGACGCCAAGCGCATACCCTTGCAACGCGACCGAAACAGGCTCGTTCAGGGTGACCCATTGCGCCACCCGGTCACCGAAGCGGTGTGCCGCCGCAGCGGAATATTCGGCGAACCGTTCCGCTGTCGCCCGATTCAGCCAGCCGCCGTCGTGCTCCAATGGCAGGGGAGTATCCCAATGGAACAAGGTCACCATAGGTGAGACCCCGGCCTTGAGGAGCTTGTCGATCAGGCGGTCGTAGAAGTCCAGGCCCTGTTGGTTGATGGGTCCCTTGCCGCCGGGTTGGATCCGGGGCCAGGAGAGGGAAAACCGGTAGGAATCCACGCCCAGGTCCTGCATGAGGGAAATGTCCTCATCCGTCCGGTTGTAATGGTCGCACGCGACTGCGGGGGAGTGGCCGTCGACGATCGCGCCTGGTTTCTCGGCAAATGCGTCCCAACTCGACGGTCCTCGTCCGTCGGCCGTGAGCGCGCCTTCGATCTGGAATGCCGCCGCCGCGACCCCTAGAATGAAGTCCGGCCGGATGCGTCCTGCAAGATCCCCCACAGTGGAAGCATCTTGGACGGTCATGACCCAATCATCCCGAGCGCAGGAGCCGATAGCAATGCTCGGAAGGGGCTCAATTGGCTTATGCCGGGAAATTCCGGCATACTAGTTGAGTTGTTCAAGCGCTTCTTCGCGTCCCGATCCGGATAATGCCGGGTGCCAGGGTCCAAGCTGAAGACCAAACATAACCCAGATCCCCAAAGGACTACGGACGCGTTTGCGTGGAAATCGCGACACGCCCGACCGCGGGGGTCGGTTACACCGGCAAGTTGAGGAACCCGGATCCCTCCGGATTCAGCTTGTGCGGCGGGTGGTAGTACTACTTCAAATGCTTCGGCAGCCACATACAACACGTAAGTGAACAGGGCAGCCTTTATTCGAGGGCAGCAAAGACTGAAAGAGAGTCAGGCGACATGGCGGGACAAAAAATCCGCATCCGGCTGAAGTCATATGACCACGAGGTCATTGATGTTTCAGCGCGGAAGATCGTTGAGACGGTCACGCGCGCAGGCGCAACGGTAGTGGGCCCCGTGCCGCTGCCGACGGAGAAGAACGTGTACTGCGTTATCCGCTCTCCCCACAAGTACAAGGACAGCCGCGAGCACTTTGAAATGCGTACTCACAAGCGTCTGATCGACATCATCGACCCCACGCCGAAGGCTGTTGACTCGCTTATGCGTCTCGACCTGCCGGCCGACGTGAACATCGAAATCAAGCTGTAGGGAGGTGCTGAGAAAACTATGACCGCAACCCGTAATGTAAAGGGCCTGCTGGGCACGAAGCTCGGCATGACCCAGGTCTGGGACGAGAACAACAAGCTCATCCCGGTAACTGTCGTCCAGGCTGACTCCAACGTCATCACCCAGCTGCGCAACGCAGAGACCGATGGCTATGTCGCCGTTCAGATCGGCTACGGCCAGATCGATCCCCGCAAGGTCACCAAGCCGCTGGCTGGTCACTTTGAAAAGGCCGGCGTAACTCCTCGCCGCCACGTCGTCGAACTGCGCACTGCGGACGCCGCGTCTTACGAACTGGGCCAGGAGCTTTCTGTTGAGCTCTTCGAAGCCGGTCAGAAGATCGACGTCGTCGGTACCAGCAAGGGTAAGGGCTTCGCCGGTGTTATGAAGCGTCACGGCTTCCACGGTGTTGGAGCCTCCCACGGTGCGCACAAGAACCACCGCAAGCCCGGTTCCATCGGTGGCGCATCCACCCCGAGCCGCGTCTTCAAGGGTCTGAAAATGGCCGGTCGCATGGGCGCAGTACGTCACACCACGCTGAACCTCACCGTTCACGCCGTCGACGCCGAGAAGTCGCTGCTCCTTATCAAGGGTGCCGTCCCCGGCGCCCGCGGCCAGGTCGTCCTCGTACGCACCGCCGTGAAGGGAGCCTAGTTAGATGACTAGCACTGTCAAGGTAGACCTGCCTGCAGAGATCTTCGACGTCCAGACCAACGTGCCGCTGCTGCACCAGGTCGTCGTCGCACAGCTCGCTGCTGCTCGCCAGGGTACCCACAAGACCAAGACCCGCGCCGAAGTTTCCGGTGCAGGCCGCAAGCCGTTCAAGCAGAAGGGCACCGGCCGCGCCCGTCAGGGTTCCATCCGTGCTCCGCACATGACCGGTGGTGGCATTGTCCACGGCCCGACGCCGCGTGACTACAGCCAGCGGACCCCCAAGAAGATGAAGGCTGCCGCACTTCGCGGTGCCCTGTCTGACCGCGCCCGCAACGGTCGCATCCACGTCATTGACGAACTGGTCGCCGGCACCAAGCCGTCCTCCAAGGAAGCACTGGCATCGTTGCGTTCGGTTTCCGAGCGCAAGAACCTGCTCGTTGTCATCGAGCGCGCCAACGATGTTGCCGCACTGTCGGTGCGCAACCTCGCGGAAGTTCACGTTCTGTACGCAGACCAGCTGAACACCTACGACGTGCTGGTTTCCGACGACGTGGTCTTCACCAAGGCTGCTTTCGAGGCTTTCATCGCTGACAAGGCAAAGAACGAGGAGGACGCCAAGTGAGTGCAGCCACCATCAAAGACCCGCGCGACGTCGTCATTGCACCCGTCGTCTCGGAAAAGAGCTACGGCCTGATCGACGAGGGCAAGTACACCTTCCTGGTGGACCCCCGCTCGAACAAGACCGAGATCAAGCTGGCCGTGGAGAAGATCTTCTCCGTCAAGGTCGAATCGATCAACACCATCAACCGTGCCGGTAAGCGCAAGCGCACCAAATTCGGCTGGGGACAGCGCAAGAGCACCAAGCGTGCAATTGTCACCCTCAAAGAAGGCACAATCGACATCTTCGGCGGTCCGCTCGCGTAGCGGAGACCACTTTAACGAGGAAATGAATTATGGGAATCCGTAAATACAAGCCGACTACCCCGGGCCGTCGCGGCTCGAGCGTAGCCGACTTCTCCGAAATCACGCGATCGACTCCGGAAAAGTCGCTGCTGCGTCCGCTGCACAAGACCGGCGGCCGTAACAACACCGGTAAGATCACCACCCGTCACAAGGGTGGTGGCCACAAGCGCCAGTACCGTCTGATCGACTTCCGTCGTCACGACAAGGACGGCGTCAACGCTCGCGTTGCCGAAATCGAGTACGATCCGAACCGCACGGCTCGCATCGCCCTCCTGCACTACGTTGATGGCACCAAGCGTTACATCATCGCCCCGAACAAGCTGTCCCAGGGTGACTTCGTCGAGGCTGGCCCCGACGCTGACATCAAGCCGGGCAACAACCTGCCGTTGCGCAACATCCCCGTCGGTACCGTTATCCACGCAGTCGAACTGCGTCCGGGTGGCGGCGCCAAGATGGCCCGTTCCGCAGGTGCTTCGGTACAGCTCGTCGCCAAGGAAGGCCGTTTCGCCCAGCTGCGTCTGCCCTCCGGCGAAATCCGCAACGTTGACGTGCGCTGCCGCGCAACCATCGGCGAGGTCGGCAACGCCGAGCAGTCCAACATCAACTGGGGCAAGGCCGGCCGCATGCGCTGGAAGGGCGTCCGCCCGACCGTGCGTGGTGTCGCCATGAACCCGGTCGACCACCCGCACGGTGGTGGTGAAGGCAAGACTTCCGGTGGACGTCACCCGGTCAACCCGAACGGCAAGCCCGAGGGCCGCACCCGCCGCCCCAACAAAGAGAGCGACAAGCTTATTGTTCGTCGCCGTCGTACTGGCAAGAACAAGCGATAGGAGCCTGGACACATGCCACGCAGCCTGAAAAAAGGTCCTTTCGTTGACCAGCACCTCTTTGTGAAGGTCGCCAGGGAAAACGAAAAGGGCACCAAGAACGTCATCAAGACCTGGTCCCGCCGTTCGATGATCGTCCCGGACATGCTGGGTCACACGATTGCCGTTCACGACGGACGCAAGCACATTCCGGTGTTTGTCACTGAGTCGATGGTCGGGCACAAGCTCGGCGAATTCGCTCCCACGCGGACATTCCGCGGCCATGTCAAGGACGACCGTAAGGGCAAGCGCCGCTAAGGCGCTCGCTCTACGGCTAAGACGAGAGAAGGAAAGCAATGGAAGCCAAGGCTATTGCGCGTCACATCCGCGTAACGCCTATGAAGGCCCGGCGCGTCGTCAACCTTGTTCGTGGTAAGCAAGCGAATGAGGCTCTGGCAATTCTGAAGTTCGCCGAACAGGCAGCTTCGGAGCCGGTATTCAAGGTAGTTCAGTCGGCAATGGCAAACGCACGGGTCCTCGCGGACCGCGACGGCGTTGCCTTTGACGAAGGAGACCTTTACATCAGCGAAGCGTTTGTTGATGAAGGCCCGACCATGAAGCGGTTCCAGCCGCGTGCTCAGGGTCGCGCATTTCAGATCAAGAAGCGCACGAGCCACATCACCGTGGTAGTCGCTACCCCGGAGAAAGAGGAGGCTCGCTAAGTGGGACAGAAAGTAAACCCGCACGGGTTCCGACTCGGCATCACCACCGATCACGTATCGCACTGGTTTGCTGACAGCACCAAGGCTGGCCAGCGGTACAAGGACTTCGTTCGCGAAGACATCCGCATCCGCCAGCTCATGTCCACGGGCATGGAGCGCGCTGGTATCGCCAAGGTCGAAATCGAGCGCACCCGTGACCGTGTCCGCGTGGACATCCACACGGCTCGCCCGGGCATCGTCATCGGCCGCCGCGGCGCAGAGGCGGACCGCATTCGCGGCGAGCTCGAAAAGCTCACCGGCAAGCAGGTCCAGCTGAACATCCTCGAGGTCAAGAACCCCGAGATGGAAGCCCAGCTTGTTGCCCAGGGCGTTGCTGAGCAGCTGACTTCCCGCGTGGCTTTCCGCCGTGCGATGAAGAAGGCCATGCAGTCCGCACAGCGTGCCGGTGCCAAGGGTATCCGTATCGCTTGCTCCGGTCGACTGGGTGGTGCAGAAATGTCCCGCTCGGAGTTCTACCGCGAAGGCCGTGTGCCCCTGCACACCCTGCGTGCGAACATCGACTACGGCTTCTACGAGGCCAAGACCACCTTCGGCCGCATCGGCGTGAAGGTCTGGATCTACAAGGGCGACGTCACCGCCAAGGAACTGGCTCAGCAGGCAGCTGCTGCTCCGTCCCGCGGTCGCGGTGCCAGCGATCGCCCGGGCCGCCCGGGTGGCGCTGACCGCGGTGACCGTCGTCGTCGTACCGACCGTCCGGCAGCTGACGCAGCACCTGTTGCTGCAGAGGCTCCGGCAGCTGAAGCCGCTACCGCAGGTTCGGCACAGGCAGCAGAAGGAGGACAGGCTTAAATGCTTATCCCACGTCGAGTCAAGCACCGTAAGCAGCACCACCCGGGTCGTTCCGGCGCTGCAACGGGCGGCACCAAGGTCACTTTCGGTGAGTACGGCATCCAGGCCCTGAGCCCGGCCTACGTCACGAACCGTCAGATCGAGTCTGCCCGTATCGCGATGACCCGCCACATCAAGCGTGGCGGCAAGGTCTGGATCAACATCTACCCGGACCGTCCGCTGACGAAGAAGCCGGCCGAAACCCGCATGGGTTCCGGTAAGGGTTCTCCGGAATGGTGGGTCGCAAACGTCAAGCCGGGCCGCGTTCTCTTCGAACTCGCCGGTGTCAATGAAGAGGTAGCTCGCGAGGCATTGCGCCTGGCAATCCACAAGCTGCCGTTGAAGGCACGCATTGTGCGTCGCGAAGGTGGTGAATAGAAATGGCAGTAGGGTCGAAGGATCTCGCACCCGCACAGCTGGACGGTTTCGACAACGAGCGTCTCGTTGAAGAACTCCGCAAGTCCAAGGAAGAGCTGTTCAACCTGCGTTTCCAGTCCGCCACCGGACAGCTGGAGAACCACGGTCGCCTGCGCGCGGTAAAGAAGGACATCGCACGCATCTACACCGTTCTCCGTGAGCGCGAGCTGGGCATTCGTGCCGAGGTTGCCGCGCCGGTTGTGGAAGCCAAGGAAGACAAGAAGTCCAAGAAGGCAGAAGCCAAGGCTGAAAAGGCCGAAGCTGAGGCTGGAGAGGACGCCAAGTGAGCGAACAGAAGGAAACTGTGACGGAAGCAGCAGCCGGCGCTACACAGCGTGGTTACCGTAAGACGCGTCGCGGCTACGTTGTCTCTGACAAGATGGAAAAGACCATCGTTGTGCAGGTTGAAGACCGCGTGAAGCACGCTCTGTACGGCAAGGTTATTCGCCGCACCTCGAAGGTCAAGGCTCACGACGAAGAGAACACCGCCGGCATCGGCGACCTCGTTCTCATCGCCGAGACCCGTCCGCTGTCCGCCACCAAGAACTGGCGGCTCGTGGAGATCCTCGAAAAGGCTAAGTAGTCCCGCGCCGGCCCTTGTGCCCGGCAGCGATATGGATTGGCAGGAAGGCCCGTATTCCGTAAGGGATGCGGGCCTTTCCGCGTTTCGGTCCTTAGCATAAACCGTGCTAGGATATTGAGTTTGTATGGCGTCAGTTGTGCGCCAACAACCACCTCGTAAACAATCGTGCCGCGGCATACTGCCCCGCGCAGTTATTTCCGCAAGGGAAGCTGATGCTGGCGGCACGGGAGTTTAGGCCTGCACTGGCAAAATCCAGGCAGGTCAAGAGACACCCCGATCAACCGTTCCGCAAGGCTCATTCCGTATGCTCCATTTCGGTCTGAGAACCGGCGCGACGCAAGGAGTAAAAATTGATTCAGCAGGAGTCGCGACTGAAGGTCGCCGACAACACGGGTGCTAAGGAAATCCTTACCATTCGCGTTCTCGGTGGATCCGGCCGTCGCTACGCAGGCATTGGCGACGTCATTGTCGCAACCGTCAAGGACGCTATCCCGGGCGGCAACGTAAAGAAGGGTGACGTCGTCAAGGCTGTCATCGTTCGTACCAAGAAGGAACGCCGCCGTGCGGATGGTTCCTACATCAAGTTCGACGAGAACGCAGCTGTGATTCTGAAGAACGACGGCGACCCCCGCGGTACCCGTATCTTCGGCCCGGTTGGTCGTGAGCTCCGTGACAAGAAGTTCATGAAGATCGTCTCGCTGGCCCCGGAGGTGCTTTAGTCCATGGCTAAGATCAAGAAGGGTGACCTCGTTCAGGTCATCACCGGAGCCAAGCAGGAGCGCGGCGGCGACCGCGGCAAGCAGGGCAAGGTCTTGCGCGTCTACCCGGAAGCCAACCGCGTCCTGGTAGAAGGCATCAACCGCGTCACCAAGCACACCAAGGTCGGTCAGTCGCAGCGCGGCACCAAGACCGGTGGCATCGAGGTCGTTGAGGCCCCGATCCACGTCTCCAACGTTGCTCTTGTTGACCCCTCGACCAAGAAGCCGACCCGCGTTGGTTTCCGTCTCGAGACCGTTGAGAAGGACGGCGTCTCCAAGACCGTCCGTGTCCGCGTGTCCAAGGCATCCGGGAAGGACATCTGATGAGTGAGACACTGTCTGAGACCACCGTCGAAACGAAGATCGTTCCGCGTCTGAAGACGAAGTACGCCGATTCCATCAAGCAGTCCCTGGTTGAGGAATTCAAGTACGAGAACGTGAACCAGGTTCCCCGCCTGGTGAAGGTTGTTGTGAACATGGGTGTTGGAGATGCCGCAAAGGACTCCAAGCTGATCGACGGCGCTGTCCGCGACCTCACCCTGATCACCGGCCAGAAGCCGCAGGTAACCAAGGCCCGCAAGTCGATCGCCCAGTTCAAGCTGCGCGAAGGCATGCCCATCGGTGCACACGCAACTCTGCGTGGGGACCGCATGTGGGAATTCGTGGACCGCCTCGTGACCCTCGCCCTGCCCCGTATCCGCGACTTCCGCGGCCTCAACGGCAAGCAGTTCGACGGTAACGGCAACTACACCTTCGGTCTGACCGAGCAGGTTATGTTCCACGAAATCGACCAGGACTCCATCGACCGCGTTCGCGGTATGGACATCACGGTTGTCACCACTGCAAAGACCGATGACGAAGGCCGTGCGCTGCTTAAGGCACTTGGCTTCCCGTTCAAATCCGAAGACTAATAACTACGTAGTAGGTCCGGCCGCGGCTGCTCTTTAGCCAACGCGGAAACCATTACGAGGAAGGGCAAGAGCCCAAATGACTATGACAGACCCTGTCGCAGACATGCTTACGCGTCTGCGCAACGCCAACTCGGCATACCACGACACCGTGAGCATGCCGTACAGCAAGCTCAAGGCACGCGTTGCCGACATCCTGAAGGCAGAAGGCTACATTGCTGCCTGGAAGGAAGAGGAAGCCGAAGTCGGCAAGAAGCTGACCATCGACCTCAAGTTCGGTCCGAACCGCGAGCGTTCGATTGCTGGTGTCCGCCGCATTTCCAAGCCTGGTCTCCGCGTTTACGCGAAGTCCACCAACCTGCCTCACGTGCTGGGTGGCCTGGGTATCGCAATCCTGTCCACCTCTTCCGGCCTCCTGACTGACAAGCAGGCCGGCAAGAAGGGCGTGGGCGGCGAAGTCCTCGCGTACGTCTGGTAACGGGAAAGGAAGAGAATAATGTCACGTATTGGACGTCTCCCCATCACCGTTCCTGCCGGCGTTGAAGTTAAGGTTGATGGCTCTGTCATCAACGTCAAGGGCACCAAAGGCGAGCTGAGCCACACTGTAGCCAGCCCGATCGAGGTCACCCTGGACGAGAGCACCTTGACTGTCACCCGCCCGAACGACGAGCGCGCTTCGCGTTCCCTGCACGGCCTGACCCGCACCCTGATCGCCAACATGATCGAGGGCGTCACCAAGGGCTACGAGAAGAAGCTTGAAATCGTTGGTACCGGTTACCGCGTTCAGGCCAAGGGTTCTGACCTTGAGTTCGCTCTCGGCTTCAGCCACCCGGTCAATGTCTCCGCTCCGGAAGGCATCACCTTCACGGTGGAGGGGCCGACCAAGCTCTCCGTCGCTGGTATCTCCAAGCAGCAGGTCGGCGAGGTTGCTGCCAACATTCGCAAGCTGCGCAAGCCCGACCCCTACAAGGGCAAGGGTGTCCGTTACGCCGGCGAAGTTATCCGCCGCAAGGTCGGAAAGGCTGGTAAGTAAACCATGGCCATCGCAATTAACAAGAAGCGTACGAACAAGAGCAAGTCTGCTGCACGCAGCCGTCGCCAGCTTCGTATCCGCAAGCGCATCACCGGTACGGCTGTTCGTCCTCGTCTGGTCGTCAACCGCTCCGCACGCCACATCTTCGTCCAGGTTGTCGATGACAGCAAGGGTGTAACCGTGGCTTACGCGTCCACTTTGGAAGCAGACCTTCGTGCATTCGACGGGGACAAGACTGCCAAGGCCAAGCGCGTCGGCGAGCTCGTTGCCGGGCGCGCCAAGGCTGCAGGCATCGAAGCTGTTGTCTTCGACCGCGGTGGTAACAAGTACCACGGCCGGATCGCCGCCGTCGCTGACGGTGCACGTGAAGGTGGGCTGGCACTGTGACCGAAGTAAACAAGGAAAAGGACACCGTGTCTGCTGAACAGAATGTGACTGAAGCACCTGCTGCTGAAGCAACTGAGACTGCTGCTGCCACCGACGACCGCCGCGGCGGCCGTCGCGGCGAGCGTGGTGACCGTGGCCAGGGCCGCGGCGACCGTGGTGGCCGTGGTGGCCGCGACGGCGGTCGCGAGGCCGAGAAGAGCCAGTTCGTCGAGCGCGTTGTAACCATCAACCGTGTTGCCAAGGTCGTCAAGGGTGGTCGTCGCTTCAGCTTCACCGCCCTCGTCGTCGTCGGTGACGGTAACGGCATGGTTGGCGTTGGCTACGGCAAGGCCAAGGAAGTTCCGGCAGCTATCGCAAAGGGCGTTGAAGAGGCTAAGAAGTCCTTCTTCCGCGTTCCCCGCGTTGGCAACACCATCCCGCACCGCGTGCAGGGTGAGGCCGCAGCAGGCGTTGTCATGCTGCGTCCGGCTTCCCCGGGTACCGGTGTTATCGCCGGTGGTCCGGTCCGCGCGGTACTGGAATGCGTCGGTATCCACGACGTCCTCTCCAAGTCGCTCGGTTCCTCGAACGCCATCAACATCGTTCACGCGACTGTTGACGCCCTGAAGCGACTGGAAGAGCCAGCATCCGTGGCAGCCCGCCGTGGCCTGCCGCTGGACGAGGTTGCTCCTGCTGCTCTGGTGCGCTCACTCCAGAACCAGAAGGCAGGTGTCTAGTCATGGCTAAGAACCTGACTCCCTCCGACGCTCAGTTGGAGATCACCCAGATCAAGGGCGTCATCGGCGCCAAGCAGAACCAGCGTGAAACCCTGCGGTCCCTCGGCCTCAAGCGCATCGGACACACTGTTGTCCGTACCGCTGATGCCGTAACCGTCGGAATGCTCAACACGGTTCCGCACCTCGTGAATGTAGAGGAGGCGAAGTAATGGCTGAGAACAAGACCGCCGATAAGGCACAGAACGAGGCTGCTGACAAGCAGAACGCTCTGAAGGTCCACCACCTGCGTCCCGCCCCCGGTGCCAAGACTGCCAAGACCCGTGTTGGTCGTGGTGAAGGCTCCAAGGGTAAGACCGCCGGTCGCGGTACCAAGGGTACGAAGGCCCGCTACCAGGTCAAGGCTGGCTTTGCCGGCGGCCAGCTGCCGCTGCACATGCGCCTGCCGAAGCTTCGCGGCTTCAAGAACCCGTTCCGGGTTGAGTTCCAGGTTGTAAACCTGGACAGGCTCAACGAGCTGTTCCCGGAAGGTGGCGCTGTCACCGTCGAGTCCCTGGTTGAGAAGGGTGCCGTTCGCAAGAACCAGCCCGTCAAGGTGCTGGGCACCGGCGACATCACCGTCAAGGTTGACGTCACCGCCCACGCTTTCTCCTCCAGCGCAGCTGAGAAGATTGCAGCAGCAGGCGGAACCACCACTGCCCTCTAAGGGCTCTGGGGCGATCGCCCGTTGTAAAAGGACTCCCGGTGTGGAGGGCTTCGGCCCTTCGCATCGGGAGTTTTTTCATACGGGGGCACCCCTCGATTGTTCGCATGGCGCATCAAACCGTTAGACTCGGGTGTTGGGTTTCAATGACCCGTATCGACACCCTTGGACTTTTAACTCAGGAGGACGCTTGCTAAGCGCATTCGGCCGGGCATTTCGGACGCCTGATCTGCGACGCAAGTTGTTGTTCACGCTGGGAATCATCACAATCTTCCGCTTGGGAGCCTTTATCCCCTCGCCTGGTGTGAGCTACCAAAATGTTCAGCAATGTTTGTCAAGCAATCAGGACCAGGGCGGCCTCTACCAGCTCGTCAACCTGTTCAGCGGTGGTGCACTGCTACAGGTTTCGATCTTTGCCTTGGGGATCATGCCGTACATCACGGCCAGCATCATCGTGCAGCTGCTCCGCGTGGTCATTCCGCGGTTCCAGCAGCTGTACGACGAAGGTGCCTCCGGTCAGTCGAAGCTGACGCAGTACACGCGTTATCTGACTATTGCGCTGGGTCTGCTGAACGCCACCACCCTGGTGTCCCTGGCGCGCTCCGGACAGTTGCTCCCCAACTGCCAGCTGCCGATCATCCCTGACACGAGCATCATCGCCACGATTCTTGTGGTCATCACCTTGACGGCCGGTACGGGCCTGATCATGTGGATGGGCGAGCTGGTTACCGAGAAGGGCGTGGGCAACGGTATGTCCCTGCTCATCTTCACGTCCATCGCAGCAGGCTTCCCGACCTCCCTGGGCGCCATCTGGAACTCCAAGGGACCGGGCACGTTCTTCACGGTGCTGGCGATCGGTCTGGTGACCGTCGCGCTCGTGGTCTTCGTGGAGCAGTCCCAGCGGCGCATTCCGGTCCAGTACGCGAAGCGTATGATCGGCCGGCGCACTGTGGGCGGCACCAGCACCTACATCCCCATCAAGGTGAACATGGCCGGCGTCGTGCCCGTCATCTTTGCTTCCTCCATGCTCTACCTGCCCGGGCTGATTGCGCAGTTCAACCAGCCGAAGGCCGGAGAGACCATCGCCCCGTGGGTTGAGTGGATCAACAACAACCTCACCAAGGGCGACCACCCCATCTACATGGCGCTCTACTTCGTCATGATTGTGTTCTTCACCTACTTCTATGTCGCGATCACCTTCAACCCTGAAGAGGTCTCGGACAACATGAAGAAGTACGGCGGGTTCATTCCGGGCATCCGGGCGGGTAAACCGACCGC
This sequence comes from Arthrobacter bambusae, assembly GCF_030812595.1. Classification (GTDB taxonomy): domain Bacteria; phylum Actinomycetota; class Actinomycetes; order Actinomycetales; family Micrococcaceae; genus Arthrobacter; species Arthrobacter bambusae_B. The sequence goes on along the minus strand of NZ_JAUSSZ010000008.1, from coordinate 183,124 downwards.
GGACTACCTGCAGTACGTGCTTTCCAGGATTACCCTCCCCGGCGCCTTTTACCTAGGCTTCGTGGCGTTGATTCCGCTGGTCGCACTCGTCCTGATCAGTGCCAACCAGAACTTCCCGTTCGGTGGCACGTCAATTCTGATCATGGTGGGTGTTGGCCTGGAAACCGTCAAGCAGATTGATGCGCAGCTACAACAACGTCACTACGAAGGGCTTTTGCGATGACGAGAATGCTGATCATTGGACCCCCGGGTTCGGGTAAGGGAACCCAGGCTGAGCGGATTTCCGAGCGCTTGGGCGTAGTCGCGATCTCCACTGGGGACATCTTCCGTGCGAACGTCAAGGGCGAAACCCCTCTGGGTATCGAAGCCAAGAAGTACATGGACGCCGGCGATTTCGTTCCGGACAGCGTCACCAACAAGATGGTCCGCGACCGCCTGAGCGAGAGCGACGTCGAAAACGGCTTCCTGCTCGACGGATACCCCCGCACCACCGCCCAGGTGGAATACCTGGACCAGATCCTCGCCGACACGGACGAGAAGCTCGACGTCGTGCTTCAGCTGACGGCCGACGACGAGGAACTTGTCAAACGTTTGCTGGGCCGTGCCAAGGAGACCGGGCGCTCGGATGACAACGAAGCTGTCATCCGCCACCGCTTGGACCTCTACCACGAGCAGACCGAACCCGTCGTTGCCAAGTACGCCGAACGTGGCATCCTGACCCAAGTTGATGGCATTGGCGCCATCGACGAGGTCACGGATCGCGTGCTGTTGGCGATCGAGGCGGCCAAGGCGGTCTAGTCGCCGCATGACTATTGAAAAGGGCGTGTCCCTCGCCGGAGCGAAATGCTCCGGCGGGGGACTCGCCCTTTTTGCGTTCTTCCAGCCCGGGGTTTCGGGCACGGCGTCCGATGCGGGAAAATAGGAAACCAGAGGGTGGCCTGCTGCTGCAGCCAACCACCATCAGCACACGACAAGAGGAGACCATGGCGTTCGGCCAGCCCCGCATCGAATACAAGACCAACGAGCAAATGCGCAAGATGCAGGAGGCCGGATTGGTCCTCAGCAGAGCGCTCGACGCAGCCGTTGGTGCTGCGAAACCGGGCGTGACCACGCGTGAGATCGACGCCGTGTTTGCGGCTGTCCTGATCGACGCCGGAGCGAAGTCGAACTTCCTCGGCTATCACGGCTTCCCGGCCACCATCTGCACGTCCGTCAACGAGGAGGTCGTCCACGGGATTCCCGGTGACCGGATCCTCCAGGACGGGGACATCATTTCGATTGACGGCGGAGCGATCGTTGATGGCTGGCACTCGGACTCCGCGCGCACGGTGATCGTCGGTACGGCGGATCCTGAAGACCAGCGGCTCTCGGATGTCACCCAGGCCGCCATGTGGCGTGGAATCGCTGCTTTGGCCAAGGGCAAGTTCGTGGGGGACATCGGCAACGCCGTGGATGACTACGTCTCCTCGGTACCGGGAAAGCCGCTGGGCATCCTGGAAGACTATGTAGGCCACGGCATCGGTTCCGAGATGCACATGGCTCCTGATGTGTTGAACTACCGCACCACGCACCGCGGTCCGAAGATCAGGCCGGGACTGTGCCTTGCCATTGAGCCCATGCTCGTCCGGGGCGGCATCGAAACAGCAACCCTCGACGACGACTGGACCGTGGTGACCACCGACGGCAAGCGCTCGTGCCAGTGGGAACACTCGGTAGCCGTCCACGAAAAGGGCATCTGGGTGCTTTCCGCCCCCGACGGCGGTGCGGAGCAGCTGGCGCCGCTCGGCGTCGTGCCCGTTCCGATTCCCTGACCCGACGACACAGAAAATCCCTGGCGACACAGAAAATCCCTGGCGACGCCCGAATTCGGGTGTCGCCAGGGATTTTGCGTAGCGTGGGTGGAATCTAGCTCTTGAGCTTAGGCTTCACGTCCTTGGTGTAAATGCCCTCGAGGGTTGCCTTAAGGTCTGTCATCGTGGCCTTCACATCGCCCTGCTGGGTCATGATCTTGGCTGCAGCCTTGGCCATCTCCTGGTCCGCTCCCGGCAGGAATACACGGGCGTTGTCCTGGACCTTGGTGACAGCGAGCTGGTCCATGGCCGTCTTGATCTGCGGGGTTTTGGCGAGGACGGCGGTCATGTCCGCGGAGACACGCGTGGGCATGTAACCGGTGGCGGCCGAGAACGCGGCCGTGTTCTCCGGTTCGGTCATGAACTTCAGGAAGGTCGCTGCGGCGAGCTGGACTTCCTTGCTGACCCCGCTGGGGATCCCGAGTCCGGCACCCCCGGTGGGGCAGACGTTGCTCTGGGCCTTGGGCCCGCCCGGGAGGAAGCCGACCCCGACGTTGAACTTGGCGGACTTGAGCACACCCAGCAGGTCGCCGGTAGAGGAGATCGTGGTTGATGCTATGCCCGCGGAGAAGTCATCAGCAGCGTTCTTGGAGGAGACACCGGCCCACTTGTCCTTGTAGATGGTGTCCTGTACCCACTGCAGCGCCGTGACGGACTCAGCAGAGTCTGCGGTGATGTCCCAGCCGTTTGACCAGCCGCCTCCCCAGCCCCACAGGTTGTTCTGCAGGGTCCAGCCGGCGTAACCGGCCAAGGCAGGGTACATGTACGAGTACTTTGCGCCCGAGCTGGCCTGGAGCTTGGGGGCCCACTCGGCGAATTCCTGCCAAGTCTTCGGCGCACGGTCCGGAAGGCCCGCGGCCTTGAAGTGATCCTTGTTGTAGTAGAAGAGCGGCGTGGAGCGGCCATAGGGGAGTGCCCACTGCTTGTTGGCGTACTTGTAGTCCGCCACCAGGGATTTCTGGAAGTCGTCGATCTTGATGTCCAGCTGCTTGATCAGTCCGTCCAACGGGATGATGTTGCCGTTGGTGTAGTAGCGGAACCACCACACGTCGGAGAGCACGACGAGGCCGGGGAGGGCCGACTTCGCTGCCTGCGATGTCTGGAACTTCTGCGCGATTTCCTCGTAGTTGGCGCCTGCTGTGACGAGGTTCACCTTGATGTCGGGGAACTTCGCTTGGAACTTGTCGATGATGGACTGCTCGACGGCCTGGGACTGCCCGGGGTGGCTGGTCCAAAAGTCGAATGAGCCGGCCGGCTTCACGCTGGTGAAGTCGATGTCGGACGGAGCTGTGCTCGCGGCGCTGCCGCCGGTCGACGGTCCGCCGCAGGCAGCCAGGGCGGCGGCGGCGACTCCCAGTCCGGCGAGCCCCAGGAAGTTTCTACGGTCAAGGTACATTGCCATGATGGGTCCTCTCAAGGATGCAAAGGTGGTGATGGTTTGTTGGACGGTGCTGCCAAAGCTCGGGGAAGGCAGCGGGAGACGTGCTGTGTTGCTATCCGGTGACGCTGCCCTGGGTGAGCCCGGCGACGATGTAGCGTTGCAGCGCCGCGAAGACCAGGAGGATGGGGATGATCACCAGGACTGCCCCGGCCATCAGGATCCCCCAGCCGGCTCCGTTTCCTTCAGAGTTCTGAAGCAGGGTCAGGCCGACCGGGAGGGTCATGGTTTCCGGCCGGTCCGTGATGATCAGCGGCCAGATGTAGTCGTTCCATTCGCTGACCACGGTGACGAGGGCAACGGTGGCGATGGAGGGGAGCGACACGGGGACGACCACTTGCCACAGCCTGCGCCAATGGCCCGCGCCGTCGATTTCCGCGGCTTCGAGGATTGACCCCGGAAGCGTCTTGAAATGCTGGCGAAGGAGGAAGGTTCCAAAGGCCGTGCCGAGCCCCGGGAGAATGATTCCCCACAAGGTGTTCTTCCCTCCGATTCCCGCGATCAGGATGTAGTTCGGGAGGATCGACACCTGCGGCGGCACCATCAGGGCTACGAGAATCACGACGAAGATCACGTTCTTGAACGGGAATCGGACAAAGACCAAGGCATACGCCGTCAGGATCGCCAGGATCACCTTGACCGTGGAGCCGACCGTGGTGACGATCAGGCTGTTCAGGAAGAACCCGGCGAACGGCACGGTGGTCATGGCCGTGTGGTAGTTCTCCAGGTTCAGCCCCTGCGGCAGGATCTTGAGATCCGTGGTGACGATCTCGCCGGGCTGCTTGAAGGAGCTCAGCAACATCCACAACAGGGGCAGGACTACTACCAGGGTGGCCACGATCAGCGGGATGTAGCCTCCCGCCAGGGTCTGGACGAGGTTCGAGCGGGAAAACGGCCGCTCGCGCCGCACGGGAAGCTCCGGACCGGCGTCGGGAGCGTTACGGGATCCGACGCCGCCTGCGGAGTTGGGGCTGACGGGAGAGAGCGTGCTCATGAGTAGTGCACCTTCCGTTCGACGAACCGCAACTGGAGCACGGTGATGATGAGCAGGATGGCGAAGAGCACCACCGATATGGAGGCGGAGTACCCGGCGCGGTTGTAGGCCCCGAACGCCTGGAGGTAGGCCTCGTAGATCAGCGTGCTGGTGCCGTTGCCCAGCGGAGTCATGATGCGGATCAAGTCAAAGGCTTGAAGCGAGCTGATCATCGTGGTGATCAGCAGGAAGAAGGTGGTGGGACCGAGCAGGGGAACGGAGATGCTCATGAAGCGGCGGAAACCGTTGGCACCATCCAGGGAAGCTGCCTCCATGACGTCCTTCGGGAGCGACTGGAGCCCGGCGAGGTACACGACGGCGCAGTAGCCCAGGTTCTTCCAGACGTAGACGATGATGACCATCACGAGGGAGAGCTGCGGATCGTTGATCCACTGCGGGCTTTGCTGGCCGATACCCCGGAGGAGCCAGGACAAGACGCCATAACCGGGGTCGAAGATGAATAGCCAGACGAGGCCCACACCTACGCCGCTGAGGACGTAGGGGGCGAAGACGGCGGAACGGGCGAACGTGGTGCCGCGGACCTTCGCGTTCAACGCAAGGGCAACCAGGAGTCCGAGCGCCATGGAACCGCCAACTGTGACCACCGTGAAGATGGCTGTGGTGCCAAGAACCTGCGGAGCGTCGGAACTGGTGAAGAAGGCGATGTAGTTGTCGAACCCGACGACGGTGGCCGAGGCGGACCCCAAGGTCCAGTCGAGGGTCGAGTAGTACATGTTGTTGATTAGCGGCAGGTAGGTGAAGACCGCGATCAGCGCCAGGTTCGGCAAGGCCAGGGCCAGGAACACGAAGAAGTCGCGCCGGGTCCGGCCGGACCAGCGTCCACGGCGCCGAGGGGCCGGGACAGCCTGCGCGGTGACCGCGGGGCTGCCAGTCAGTTGTCTTGTCATGGGATGTCTCTAACGGTTTGCAGATATCGGGGTGCGCCGGACTCGCCACTACGGGGTAAAGGGGGCGGCTTGTTTTACCTCACCACACGGGGATGTCTGTCAAGTCAAAAAACCAGCTCTTCGCTGGATTGTTGGACAAGGCTTCTGCGGTCGTTTACTCGATGTTTCGTGAAGGATCGGGCCGTGTTTACATTCGAGGCCCGCCTATCGTTTGTATCGAAGGAGCAGAATAGGCGCATGACTTCCAAGATCACTGATGTGCCAGGAATCCGGGTGGGACATGTCCAACGGATCGGCGATGGCTGGCTGAGCGGCGTGACCGTTGTCCTTCCGCCGGCGGGGACGGTGGGATCGGTGGACGTGCGGGGCGGCGGTCCGGGCACGCATGAGACGGACGCTCTCGATCCCACCACCCTGGTGCCGACGGTTGACGCAGTGGTGCTTACCGGCGGGAGCGCTTTTGGGCTGATCGCGGCACATGGCGCCCAGCGTTGGTGTGAACAGCAAGGACACGGTTTCACCGTGGCCGGGGGAGTGGTGCCGATCGTCCCTGCAGCCGCGATCTTCGACTTGGGCCGCGGCGGGGACTTCTCCGCTCGCCCCGACGAAGCCATGGGATACGAAGCGGCCGGTGCGGCTGCGGCCTCAAGCGAGCGCGCCGACGTCGGGCGTGGAAACGTTGGCGCCGGTACGGGTGCCGTGATCGGACGGGGCGCGTTCAAGGGGGGAGTGGGCACCTCGTCCATCACCCTGGACCGCGGCGTGGTGGTGGGTGCGCTCGCGGTGGTCAATGCGTTGGGAATGCCGTTCGGCGAATCGTCCCCGCGGCCGGAATCCGGCAGCACCGCGCCTGCGGGACCCCCGTCGTTGAACACCACGCTCGTTGTGGTCGCCACCAACGCTGACCTCGATCCCGCCGAATGCAAGCGCACCGCGAGTGCGGCGCACGCGGGCCTCGCCCGGGCGCTGAGTCCTTCCCATACGCTCGCCGACGGCGACACCGTGTTCGCGCTGGCGACCGGCGCCGTCGGACTTGACCGCAGTTCGGAACAAGCAAGGCAGGTTTCGCTCATCACCCTGCAAAGCGCGGCGGCAGACGCGGTCCGCCTGGCTGTCCGCGACGGCATCGCGGCCGCGGAATCCATCACGACGGCGGCAGGCGCCTTCCCTGCATACGGCGCGGTTTAGCGGGATCCAAGGGGTTCTCCGGTGCCGGGAAGGGTGACACCGTGCCGGTGTCTGCGCTAGCATGGGCGGATTTAACTTTCGCGCCGTCTTGGCGTAGAGTTGTCTGTTGGTTGTCTGCACAGCCACGCCCATTTAACAGGTCGCGAGTCCTGCTTCGTGGAGTGGCGGGAGCCGGACGGCCAAACAAACAAAAAACGTCCGCAGATTTTCCGGTGCCTAACCGGAGGGCTGCGGCAAACAACAGTTAGCGGAGGATATGGCCAAGAAGGACGGGGTCATTGAGATCGAGGGCGTTGTGACTGAGGCGCTGCCCAATGCGATGTTTCGCGTTGAGCTCACCAACAAGCACATCGTTCTTGCACACATCTCGGGGAAGATGCGACAGCACTACATCAGGATTCTCCCTGAAGACCGCGTAGTGGTGGAACTGAGCCCTTACGACCTCACACGTGGTCGCATCGTCTACCGCTACAAGTAATTGCTGGGCGGCAGCCTCGGGAATACACATCCCAGGTAGTGCCGCTTCAGCTGACCAACTGCAACACGCAAAGGAACGCCATGAAGGTCAAGCCGAGCGTTAAGCAGATCTGCGACAAGTGCAAAGTGATCCGCCGTAATGGCCGGGTCATGGTGATCTGCGAGAACCCGCGCCACAAGCAGCGCCAGGGCTGATTCCCCGCAAGGGAACTAGCGCCCGCGAGGGCAACCTGGGTTGCTAACCCACGCAAGTAAATAAAGGCAGCACAAGCTGAATTGGGACGTATGGAGCCCGGACAGCTAACCCCCGGTCGGAGGCTGGGGCCGCACTGAAAGTGCGGGTGTACTGCCTACGACCTCCGGTTTATTCAAGGAGTACTGCCACTATGGCTCGTCTCGCTGGCGTAGACATTCCCCGCGAAAAGCGGTTGGAAATTGCGCTTACTTACATCTACGGCGTGGGCAAGACCCGTGCACACGAAACCCTGGCTGCCACCGGCATCAGCGCTGACGTTCGCGTCAAGGACCTGACTGACGCCGAGCTGGTCCAGCTGCGTGACTACATTGAAGGCAACTACAAGGTTGAGGGTGACCTTCGCCGCGAAGTAGCAGCAGATATCCGCCGCAAGGTTGAAATCGGCAGCTACGAAGGCCTGCGTCACCGCAAGGGCCTGCCCGTACGCGGTCAGCGTACGAAGACCAACGCTCGTACCCGCAAGGGCCCGAAGCGTACCGTCGCCGGCAAGAAGAAGGCCGGCCGCTAGAAATAGCAGCTGACTTTCCCCCGATAACTTTCTGTAGGAGAAATAATGCCCCCGAAGACTCGTGGCGCGGTTCGCAAGCCGCGTAAGAAGGACAAGAAGAATATCGCGCTTGGCCAAGCGCACATCAAGAGCACTTTTAACAACACCATCGTGTCCATCACGGACCCGAACGGTGCTGTAATCTCCTGGGCTTCCGCCGGTGAGGTTGGATTCAAGGGCTCCCGCAAGTCCACCCCGTTCGCCGCCCAGATGGCTGCCGAGGCTGCTGCAAAGCGCGCCCAGGAGCACGGTCTGCGCAAGGTTGACGTGTTCGTCAAGGGACCGGGATCCGGACGCGAGACCGCAATCCGTTCGCTGCAGGCCGCTGGCCTCGAGGTCGGCTCCATCCAGGACGTCACCCCCAGCGCCCACAACGGTTGCCGCCCGCCGAAGCGCCGCCGCGTCTAATTGGATTCTTGGCCTTGCCGGCCGGGTCCGGGGTGGAACAGCGTGACTGTTCCACCCCGTCCGGCCGGCAATGCCGGTACCAAGCCGATTTCCACCACCTGTGTTGCGTCATATAGCGGATGCTCGCCGAAAGGAAACCTAAGTGCTTATTGCACAGCGCCCCACTCTGTCTGAAGAAGTAGTCTCCGAGAACCGCTCGCGTTTCATCATTGAACCGCTGGAACCGGGCTTCGGTTACACCCTCGGAAACTCCCTCCGCCGTACCCTGCTCTCCTCCATCCCCGGTGCCGCTGTAACCAGCATCCGGATCGATGGCGTGCTGCACGAGTTCACCACGGTTCCGGGTGTCAAGGAAGATGTCACTGAGATCATCCTGAACATCAAGAACCTCTCCGTGTCCTCCGAGCACGATGAGCCGGTTGTTGCATACCTGCGCAAGCAGGGCCCCGGAGTCGTCACCGCCGCGGACATCGCTCCGCCGGCCGGCGTCGAATTCCACAACCCGGATCTGCACATTGCCACGCTGAACTCGAAGGGCAAGTTCGAACTCGAACTGACCATCGAACGCGGCCGCGGCTACGTTTCGGCAGCTCAGAACAAGTCCGGCGATTCCGAGATCGGCCGTATTCCGGTCGACTCGATTTATTCGCCGGTCTTGAAGGTTACCTTCCGCGTGGAAGCTACCCGTGTTGAGCAGCGCACTGACTTCGACAAGCTGATTGTCGACGTCGAGACCAAGCAGGCTATCGCCCCGCGCGACGCCGTTGCTTCGGCAGGCACCACCCTGGTGGAACTGTTCGGTCTTGCACGTGAGCTGAACACCGCAGCTGAAGGTATCGAGATTGGCCCGTCGCCGACGGATGCTGCCTTGGCGGCTGACATGGCACTGCCGATCGAGGATCTGGACCTCACCGTCCGTTCCTACAACTGCCTCAAGCGTGAGGGCATCCACACCGTGGGTGAACTCGTTGCCCGCTCCGAGGCTGACCTGATGGACATCCGCAACTTCGGTGCGAAGTCCATCGATGAGGTCAAGGCAAAGCTGGTTGAACTGGGCCTGTCCCTCAAGGACTCCCCTCCCGGTTTCGATCTTGCAGCACGCGCCGCAGCCATCGAAGAGGACGACGCCGCGTTCAGCGACGACGAGCTCTAACAAGCAGATCTTGGCCACCGGGTCCACGTTCGGACCCGGACGGCCTTCATTACAGGAGAAATTACTATGCCTACCCCCACTAAGGGTCCGCGCCTCGGAGGCGGTCCGGCTCACGAGCGCTTGATGCTCGCGAACCTGGCAGCATCGCTGTTCGAGCACAAGCGCATCACCACCACGGTCACCAAGGCCAAGCGCCTGAAGCCGTATGCAGAGCGCCTCGTGACCTTCGCCAAGCGCGGCGACCTTTCATCCCGCCGTCGTGTGCTCGGCCTGATCAGCGACAAGGGCATCGTCCACGAGCTGTTCACCGACATCGCCGGCGCCGTTGCCAACCGCGATGGCGGCTACACCCGCATCACCAAGATCGGCAACCGCAAGGGCGACAACGCTCCCATGGCTGTCATCGAGCTGGTTCTTGAGCCGGTTTCCCCGAAGCAAGCTGTAGTTGCCGAGGCGACTGCCGCTGCCAAGAAGGACGCTGAGAAGGCTGCTCCGGCCGCCGAGGAAGCCGCTCCGGTTGCCGAGGAAGAGGTCGTTGAGGCTGACGTTGTGGCTGACGCCCCTGAGACCGAAGCCGAGGCTCCCGAAGCTGAAGCTGCTGAAACCGAAGAGGCTCCGGCCGCTGAGGAAAAGAAGTAATTCACTGAATTCTTCACAGTAGACTTAAGTCTATGAACGAACGAAAACCCGCTGCCCCCGTTTCGGGGGGCGGCGGGTTTTTGCGTGTCCGGCTGGATCTTTCGTACGACGGCGGTCCGTTCAACGGGTGGGCGCTTCAGCCCGGCCTCCGTACCGTGCAGGGATCGTTGGAAGAGGGACTGGCGCTGATTGTGCGGCGTCCTGTGCGGGTTACCGTAGCGGGGCGGACCGACGCCGGTGTCCATGCCCGTGGACAAGTGGCGCATATCGACTTGTCCGGGGAAGAGTGGACCGGACTGACGAGGGGCCACGAGATCGACCCCGCCGCCGCCTTGCTGCGGAGGCTTCGCGGAGCACTGAGCCGGGTCCTGCAGGATGAGACCGGCGCTATCGAAGTGCACGACGCCGGTCTGGCGCCTGAGGGCTTTGACGCTCGCTTCTCAGCGTTGTGGCGCCGCTACAGCTACCGGATCGCCGACGGCCCCGAACGCTGGGACCCGGTCCTGCGCGGAGTGACTTTGTGGCACAAGGCCGCCTTGGACGAACGAGCGATGAATTCCGGGGCGGCGGCATTGTTGGGGCTCCAGGACTTCCGGGCGTACTGCAAGCCCCGTGAAGGCGCCACGACGATTCGCGAGCTGCAGCGGCTGGAGTTCGTGCGCGGCAGCGACGGCGTACTTGTCGCTAAGGTCCAAGCCGATGCTTTTTGCCACAACATGGTGCGTGCACTCGTGGGGTCGGCGCTGCGGGTGGGGGAGGGCCTGGAAAAGCCGGAATGGCTGCATGAACGTTTGCTAGCTGGGGTACGCGACGCCAAGTCGGTGCTCGCCGCGCCGCACCCCTTGGTGCTGGAGGAAGTGGCCTATCCCTCTGACGCGGAGCTGTTCGCGCGGGCCGAGCTGACCCGGGCGCGGCGGGAGTAGGTTCAGGGCTGGCGGTCTCCCGCGAGCTTTCCCGGACGCGCCTGGACGTTGGACGGCCTTGGACGTTGGACGGCCCCCTCCCGGCTCTGGGTACCGGGGAGGGGGCCTGCGAAGACCACCCGCGGTTCTGGGGTGGCGGGTGGCCTGTCAGTAGCGCCCCAGATGCGCTGGTTATGGGAGCCTGGTCAGAACGCCCCCATGAAGTTGTTGATTACGTTGATGACCGCTGGCCCCATGACCACAATGAAGAGTACGGGGAGTATGCACAACATGAGCGGAAAGAGAACCTTGATCGGAAGCTTCATCGCTTTCTCTTCAGCCCGCTGACGACGCTTGATGCGCATCTGCGACGCCTGCGTTCGAAGAACGTTGGCTATGGCGATTCCGTAGGTGTCAGCCTGAACGACTGCACGCACAAAGCTTCTTAATTCTGGAACATCCGCACGGCTGGAGAGCGCCAGATATGCGTCTTTGCGGCTGCGCCCGGCTTGCATGTCCTGCAAGGTACGAAGGAATTCCGAGGCCAGGGGGCCCGAACCATTTTGGCCCGCCCTTGACATCGCTGCCTCGAATCCCAGACCCGCCTCGACCGAGATCAACATCTGGTCGAGGGTGTTCGGGAGTTCCAGTTGAATGGCTTCCTGGCGCTTCGCACCACGGCTGTGGATCATGACATCCGGCACCATGTAACACAACGCAACGACGAACAGGTACAGAAGGAAGCCTGGCCCGCTCGGGGCTTGGAGGAAGAAATAGAGGCCGAAAAGCCCAGCAACAAGCGCAAGTGCCGGTTTGGCAATGAGCAGTCGCTCCAAAGGGATTCCCGCCGGCCGACCGGCCCGCGCGAGAAGCTTGTCCAGCCAAGCGACGTATCCCTTGGGCGTGAAACGAAGGCCAAGTTCCTTGACGAGGATCCGCTGCGCTTCTGGCTCTGCCTGTTGAAGCCGTCCTGGGCTTCGTCTTAAATTCGCTCGGACTGTAGCCAGTCCGGCACGGTCTACCGAAATGAAAGACCAAGCCATCCCCGCAATCGGAACGACAATCAGTGCTACGAACAGCCATGCAATAGGACTCATAGCAACCCCTCAGAACTTGATCTTGACGACACGGTTGAGCCAGAAGGCCCCAAGCACCAGCAAGATAACGGCAGTGACGATCATGATCCAACCGAGAAGGTTGGAGTAAAGCAGTCCGATATATACGGGATTTGTCAGGGTGAGGTATAGAAACATTCCGATCGGCAGGGCGATGAGGATATACGCGGAGAGACGTCCTTCGGCGCTTAGAGCGCGAACCTGGCCTTTGACCTGGGCCCGCTCACGAATGGTTTCACCGACGTGATCCAGGACCTCTGCCAAGTCGCCACCTACCTCCCGGTGGATCTCGATGGCCTGGGCAGTCCAGACGAAGTCTTCGCTATCGAGACGGTCAGCAGCATCGCTCATCGAATCCCTCAAATCGCGCCCGAGCCGGGTCTCCGCTACTATGCGGGCGAACTCTTCGCGGGTAGGAGACTCGGACTCCTGAGCCACGGCATCGATTGAACGGAGCAGGCTGTGCCCTGCTCGCATGCCCCCCGAGAGCATCTGGATGGTGTCACCGAGTTGGAGCTCGAATTTCGCCCGGCGGCGGCCCGTCAGCACGCCCACAATGAGCTTTGCAACGAAAGGTGCAGCGATCAACAAAAGCAAGCCGAAGATAAAGCCGCTCATGATGAAACCGACTATTCCTGCAACGAAGGCCGAGCAAGTCACCAGCAAGATATAGTCCGCGGGCTTCATCTTGATTCCCGCCTTTTCCAAGCGTGCCCGGGTTCCGTATGAACGGGATTTCCCTACGGTGCTGTCGACGAAGGCGACGGCCGATGTAGTCACCTTGGTAAGCGCGGACGTTTGGACGGCCCCTCCAGGGCGGCGCCGGGACAGGGCAATGCCTGAATTCCGCGAACCAAGGACTACGAAGACCACGACGCACAACGCCAAGAACGCGAAGACAACGCCGAGCGCGAGAAAGACTGGACTCGTGGGATTCACCTCAGTCCACCCCCCATTTGCAAGGATCCAAATATGGCGGGTGAAATCTGTATTCCCAGGTCGGCGAAATGGTCAACGAAACGTGGCCGCACTCCTGTGGGTATTGGCCGTCCGAGGAACCGCCCATTTGCGTCGATACCTGCTGAGTAATCAAAAGTGAAAGCGTCCTGCAAGGTCACTATGTCGCCTTCCATGCCTTGCACCTCGGTAACGTGGGTGACGCGCCGTGTGCCATCGCGAAGGCGGGAAATGTGTACGATCAGGTTGACGGCAGACGCGATCTGCTCTCGGATGGCCCTCAACGGCAGATCCATGCCGGCCATCAGTACGAGAGTTTCCAATCGTGCTACGGCGTCGCGCGGAGAGTTTGCGTGGACAGTGGAGATCGAACCATCGTGGCCCGTGTTCATGGCCTGGAGCATGTCCAAGGATTCGCCACCGCGAACCTCCCCGACAACAATCCGGTCGGGCCTCATGCGCAAGGAGTTCCGCACGAGGTCACGAATGGAGATTTCACCTCTGCCTTCGATGTTGCGCGGCCGGCTCTCCAGACGGACAACATGCTCCTGCTGCAGTTGGAGCTCCACAGCATCCTCAATGGTGACGATGCGCTCGTCGGCGGGAAGGAACCCGGAGAGAACATTGAGCAGAGTCGTCTTGCCTGTACCGGTACCGCCCGAGACGATGATGTTCAGGCGGGCTTGGACACAAGCATGCAGCAACTCCGCCATCTCAGGGTTCAGGGTGCCCAGGGCAATGAGATTTTGGACAGTGAGCGGTACCCGGGCAAATTTACGAATGGTCAGCGACGACCCATTGACAGCCAGGGGCGGGATGATCGCATTCACGCGTGAGCCATCGGCAAGGCGTGCGTCAACCAAAGGCGACGATTCGTCGATTCGACGGCCCACCTTTGACACGATCCGTTCGATGATTTTGCGAAGATGCTCTTCGGACGTGAAACGGGCACTCGTCCGGTAGAGCTTTCCGGCACTCTCAACGTAGATCCGCTCGGCACCGTTGACCATGATCTCAGTTATGTCCTGATCATCGAGGAAAGGCTGAAGCGGCCCCAGTCCTAAGACGTCGTCGGCGATCTCTTGGACAAGCCTTTGACGCTCTGCCGAACTCAGTGGAATTTCGTCCTCATCGATAACTGCGCGGAGTTCATCCTTGACGAACTGATGAAGTTCGGCTTCGTCCATGTTCGTGTCCGAGATCCGTGCCCCCATCCGCTCGTAGAGCGCTTCACTGGTGCGTTCCTTGATCGCCCCGAGAGCTTGGCTGGTCTCTGCTGAGCCGGGCAGTGAATCAGCCTCGAAGGTAGCCGGGTCAGGCCCGGAGCTTCTCGGAGCGGACCAAGGATCGCCCATCGGACTTGTTGCCGTGGGGACCGGCGCGATTCCCCGTGCTGAGTCGAGGCGCTTGGAGAGGTTCATTGGACTACCGCCCTTCGGTGCAGTTGTTTGTGAGGTCGGGCCTCCCAGCCCGGCTTGAACCGGTCAACCAAGGTTCGGAGGCCTTTCGCCGCGGCATCCCTGGAACCGTCCTGCAGAAGCGGAATGCCCTTGTTTGTGGAAAACGGCAGTGCTCTGGAACGAGGCAAGGTGACGTCGACCGGACAACCGATCGTCGCTTCCACATCAGCCAACGAGAGTCCACTCCGCCGGTCAGCGAAGTTCAATACCACGTGGCGATGCCGAGGTAGCAGGCCAATCTCGTCGAGTACGTCCAACCCCGTCCGCAAGCCCTTGATGCTGGGGATGTCCATTCCGCACACCCACACAACATCGGTAGCACGCTCGAGAGTTGCCAGCACGTGCTCGCCAAGTCCCGGGGCAGTGTCCACCACGACGTATTGGAATTCGTTCGCAAGTTGTTCCAAGAGATGTCCAACCTGGTCGGCAGAGATGTTTTCGATCTGGGTCGGATTGTGAGGCGCGCATAGCGCGTAAATGCCGGCCGGATGGACGGAGAGGTAAGACTTCAAGACCATGCTGTCTTGAACGGCCGCCCCGGTTACGGCGTCCGCGATGGTCTTTTGCGGTTCGAGGAGAAGGCCGGAGGCGACGTCGCCGAACTGTAGATCAAGATCGGCCACCACCACACCCATGCCGGCGAGCTTGCCAAGACCCACGGACAGATTGGTGGAAATCGTCGTTTTCCCGACTCCACCCTTGGGCGACATCACGGCGATAATCCGCCCGCCCGGTCGTTCTCCCTCAACAGTTGCCCCCAATCCACGTCGGCGGCCGGCAGCTGCAAGGCTCGCTCGCTCTAGCAGGATACGAATCGTGTCCACCCCAGAGTCCGGGGGAAGCAAATCGCGGATTCCGGCTCGCATTGCGGGCAATGCCACTTGCGTCTGATCGGCAGCGGCAAGGACAACACTGATCTCCGGGTATTGAAGATCGAACAGGCTTGCCAGGCGAAAGGCGTCTTCCAACGCCAGACCAGGTCCCAGAATCAACACTTCCAACAGTTCGCCGGACAGGACGCGCAACACGTCGTCTGGACTAGGTGGAAGAAAATCAGCGGTAATGGATTGGATCTCGCCATGCATGCCGTCAGTGGCTTGCCTGACGCGGTGTTCAAACTCAGCGTTTGGTGTGATGACCAAGAAGCGACTCATTGCAGGACCTCGGCTCGCTTGATTACGACATTCGGCCCAACGCTTGCAGTCGAAGGTTCCTTGGTTAGCCAAATATCTCCATACTTTG
Organism: Arthrobacter bambusae; assembly: GCF_030812595.1. Lineage (GTDB taxonomy): Bacteria > Actinomycetota > Actinomycetes > Actinomycetales > Micrococcaceae > Arthrobacter > Arthrobacter bambusae_B. The sequence continues at coordinate 167,551 of NZ_JAUSSZ010000008.1, read as the reverse complement.
CCCCGAAGGCGATCTTCGTAGAATCGACGTCACTTCGGGCCAAGGTCACGATGAACGCGCCTTCCGGCAATTGAGTATTCGCCTGCTCCTGGCCAGACGCTGGCTGGCTGGTGGTCTTCGCCTGCGAAGCAGCCCGCTGGACGCTGGTGACCAATACCTTGTGGAAGACCATCTGGGCACTGCCGCCTGCTGCGCCTTGGGCGGCAGAATCATCGAGCAGGATCACGACGCCAACAGTGTCTCCGGCGGCGAGTCGTCCACCGACGACGCGCTGCGCGTCCAAGTGAAGTGAAATCTCCTGGAGTCCGGCCGGAACCGGCACCGAGCCCGGGGCCGCCAGGCTTGCCGGGTCAACGAGTCGCGCTCCTAGGAGTGCCTCTCCGGGTAGCAGGTCGACCCCTGAAACTTTACCGTCGAGCCCATCTAGGCTCTTTAGCGCTCCGCTGGGCACTGAAGCGGCGGGCAATGAAGTGAGCTTGACAGCGGCCTTGACCGTTTGCAGGTCAGAGCCGGCCGGAACCTTACTTTCGACGACCAGTACGTCCACGGGCTGGAGGTCTTTCTGTGCCCGGGCTTCCGATCCTTGTACGTATGTGACCAACAGCAACGTGCCGGCGATTGCCAGGACAATTGCGACTATGCCTCCCAGTAGGCGAGTTTTCAATTTGATTTCCCCTTAGTTTGACTATGGAGTTGAGCTCCCAGTTTGGGTTTGTTATTTGGTGAGGTGGACATTGAGGGTTCCGAGGTCTGCCCCGGTTCCTCCGCCGCCACCAGCGGTGCCAATTGATTGGTATTTGATGAACTGTCCGATAATGCAGCGATCGTTGCCGCCTGCGCAGGCCAAATTTGGGTTACCAAGGTCGGCGTTTGTGTTGTGATAAATGTAGGGGCTGCCGTTACTGCCAAATTTCCAACCCACAATGTTGAACGTCGCGTAGCCAATAATGTGGAACGACCCCGTATTTCCACTCCCGGTCGCTGTGTCGAAGACCGGAAAGAGTACTTTTACCGCGCCGCCGCCGTCGAGAGTGTCGACCCAGCCCTGAAGTACAGACTGGCAAGCGCCTGGAAAATTGTTACCGGGGTCCGACCCGATGCTGGTGCTGCCGGCCTGTGTGGTTGAGTAGCACGGAGAGCTTTGGGTCAGCCAACCCCAGCCGCCAGGAATCGTGTGGCCGGAAGCGTTGGTACACGTGATTCCCGGTTTCCAGGAAATCTTCTGAAGATCGCCCGACGGAGTGGATCCGCTCAAATCCCAGCACTGGTCTGAGAATGCAAGTGGGAAGGCGCCCGCATTGCTCGGTGGCCCCCACGTGGCCTGAGCCGAAGCCTCGATGTTGGTACTTTGAATGCCGAGCACGCGTGCGAACACCAGGGAGAAGTGATTGTTCCCTGAGGTATCGCGCGACTGAGTGGTGATGTCCACCGTCGAAGCCGCCAGATTGACGGTCGCAGCAGGCACATTGGTGACGCCGTCCAAGGCGTTGTTCCCTGCAAGCGTGGTTGCGGCGGATGCCGGTCCAGTGCAGTCTGAGGAATTCGGATCCTTGGCGCAGGCTTGCGCGATGGCAAGCGCGGCGGCGTCTGCGCCGTTTTGAAGTTGGGCATGTTCCGAATACATTGAGCCGACGTCGATGGCGAACGCTGCCATGCCAAGTAGCGCAACCATGAGGAGAGCGGTGAGCGGGGCCACCACTCCACGCTCGGGATCGTCTCGCTTTAGCCGCCACATCGCATTACCCCTTTGCCTTGCAGGCTGAGTTGTGATGGCATCCCGGGAACCAAGCCGGGAAACCCGGTCATCCACGGTGTGGTGTAAGCCACTGTGACGACGACGTTGCAAGGGTTTGAGCCCACAGATTGGACGCTTATGTTAGACCGAGATAAAGCCACGGACGGCGCAGCGGCGACTCCTGCGTCTTGGGCGGCAGTCACGCTGTATCCAGAATCCGTTTGGTGGATTGAGGCATAGCGGGCCGCTTCCCGAGAAGCTTCTGTCAGGGAGACCTGGATGTTGAGTCCGCGCCCGAACTCGAAAATGCCGAGCACCAGCACTAGGAAAATCGGAAGTATCAAGGCAAATTCGACTGCGACGGCGCCGGCCTCGGATCCTGATCTCTTTTCGGGACGCATTTCCGACGCCTTTAGAGACTATCGACGACAGTTTGGAATCCGGACTGAACTTCCGGTCCAAGAAGCGCCACGGTTGCGATGATGACTGCCGCTATTAGTGCGACGAGCAGGCCATATTCGACTGCGGTTGCCCCAATTTCAGAGACCCGAAGCCTTTGGAAGAACTTGTTCATTGTGTTTCCCCCTATAAAGGTCCGGGCCGGCCGCGCCTTGAGGAATTCCTCGGCGTGACCGGCCCGGGTCGGAGATCATCGGGTGTATTCAGAGCGCTGAGTTGATCGCTGTGAAGGCAGTGTTGATCTTTCCGCCGAGGAGGCCAACGACCGTGACAATGACTGCCGCGATCAAAGCGACGAGCATGCCGTATTCAACCGCCGTTGCGCCTTTCTCGGAGGATGTGAGGCGGTCCTTGACGCCGGCGACGAAAGCGATGACGTTGATCATAAGAGATTCCATTGGAAGTACCTTTCCCAGATAAGTGAATTTGCCTACGAATCCTGCCGCTTACATATTCCGTTTAGCGGTTCGGATTTCGATAGGACAAGAATTGCGCCTGGGAGGGTTAACAAACAATGCGTAGTGGTACTCGTCTTTTCCGGTACCCGTACCACGGCCTACTCGAAGTGGCGCCCCGCGGTACTCGGTTTTTCTGCCTAAGTACCATCCAAGTACTGGTACGCATGGGACTGCCGGTGACTGAGCGGAACCGGGAGGCTCGGCGTGGGCTCAGGCTATAAGCAGTACCACTCCAATTGCCGCTGCGAACATGGCGGGCCCATGTGCCACCTCGGAGGGCTTGTTTCCGCGTTTCAGCCGCAACATCAGCACCGTCATCACCCCGCCCACCACGAAACCCAGCAGGCCCCCATAGAACAGCTGGGTCCAGCCCAAGTAGCCCAAGTACATTCCGAGTGGTGCTGAGAGCTTCACGTCGCCCATTCCGAGGCCGCCGGGAGAAATTAATCCAAGAATTAAGTAGCCGAGGAACAAAATGACGCCGCCGGCCGCCGCTCGAAAGAGTCCGGGCCACTCAGGAGTCAGTGCGGCGGACGTAGTTAACAGCACCAGGCCGGCAGCAAGCAGCAATAGCACCAGTGGGTTGGGAAGCAAATGGTGGGCCAGGTCCACACGCGACAGCTGTACTGCCAGCGCCCCTAACAGCAGGTAGGCAGGGAGCTGCGGGGAAAAACCGAACCGGAGCGTCAGCAGGACAAATAACGCGGCGGTGACTGACGCCGTCGTAATCCTCACAATGGGGGAGGGGAGCCCGCCAAGCCGCGGCAGCGAGCGAGCTGTAAGAAGCTCCGCAAGGGGGCTCGTGAGCAGCCCCAAGAGCCCGATGGCGGCCACGAGCAAGGGCTGGGCGGCAGTTGCGGTCATGGCATCTCCAAGCGGCTCGGAATGGGTCTCAGTTGTCCAACCCTATTTTGACCCTGACGCTGCTTGCCGCTATTGTTGATAGTCGTTGTGCGTGTCCTATCTCGATGACACATGCCCGCTTGGGGATCCAGTTGCAGGATCGTTAACTCGACGGGCATATCGGGACCTCGGGATGACTGGTACATAGAGTCCTCACCTCTGCTCCGGTAGCGCATACCTAGTAGGCACACGCTTCAAGCGTGCCGCCTAAAACATGAACGCCAGAACAAGAACGAGGCAAAACCGTGCGTACGTACACCCCGAAGCCCGGCGATATCAACCGCCAGTGGCACGTCATTGACGCCACCGATGTTGTCCTTGGTCGTCTTGCCAGCCAGACCGCAACACTGCTGCGCGGAAAGCACAAGCCGACCTATGCGTCCCACATGGACATGGGCGACTTCGTCATTATCATCAACGCTGAAAAGGTTGCCCTGACCGGCGCCAAGCTGGAGCAGAAGCGCGCATACCGCCACTCCGGCTACCCGGGCGGCTTGACCTCCGTGAACTACGCGGAGCTGCTGGAATCCAACCCGGTCCGCGCCGTGGAGAAGGCCATCAAGGGCATGCTCCCGAAGAACTCCCTCGCTGCACAGCAGCTGGGCAAGCTCAAGGTCTACCGTGGTGCAGAACACCCCCACGCAGCCCAGCAGCCCAAGACTTTCGAAATCACCCAGGTCGCCCAGTAGTCCTGGCCACCAACCAACTTTTAATCAAGGAGAATCGTGGCTCAGAACGAAGAACTGACCACCGAGGCCGTCGAGGCTGAGGAAAACCTGACCAGCTACACCTCGGAGAGCGGTCCTGCGGAAGCAGAAGCGCCCAAGAAGGACCGCCCGGCACTGACAGTCGCCGGCGCCGCAGTTGGCCGTCGTAAAGAAGCCGTTGCGCGTGTTCGCGTTGTGCCCGGCACCGGCAAGTGGATCATCAACGGCCGCGAGCTGGCCAACTACTTCCCGAACAAGCTGCACCAGCAGGACGTCAACGAGCCCTTCAAGATCCTTGATCTTGAAGGCGCGTACGACGTCTTCGCACGCATCCACGGTGGTGGAATTTCCGGTCAGGCCGGTGCGCTGCGCCTCGGCGTTGCCCGTTCGCTGAACGAGATCGACGCCGAGAACAACCGCGCCACCCTGAAGAAGGCCGGCTTCCTGCGCCGTGACGCCCGCGTCATCGAGCGTAAGAAGGCTGGTCTCAAGAAGGCCCGCAAGGCTCAGCAGTACTCCAAGCGCTAAAAATGCGCCTACTCGGCGCTCTTTATCGCTCGGATCCACAAGCGCTAAAAATGCTTGCACGATAGCCCGTTCCGCCGTTTGGCGGGGCGGGCTATCGTCGTATTTGGGCCTAGTCGATGAACTAATGGGCGAGGCTGTAGACAGTCGCTCCGTCGACTATTTCGGGCCGGAAGTTGTTTTCGACCCATTGAACAATGCGCGCGGATTCCCCGCGCCCCTCGACCGTCAAGGGCGGAAGGTTCTGGATCACAAACGATCCGACACTCCCTTGATGGACCATCGTCTGGAATTGTTCCAGCGTCGGGAAGGGATCCGTGCCGTCGAAACCACCCACTGCCAAAACCGGCTTCGAGCTTTCCAACTGGTAGTTGGCGGCAGTCTCCGAGCCGACGGCTGCTGCTGCCCACCGCACTGATGCAGGGCTCGCCTTGATCCGCCCCAGGACTCCTTGAGGAGGTAGGTCACCGAACATGACCGCGGTGAACGACGCCGGAGTCCCGGGCGGCAACTGAGCTCGATCAGGATTGTCCGATCGAATGCCCAAGGTGCTGGGCCCGGCGACAACTCCTGCTCCGACGTGGGGACTTAGCACAGTGTTCACCGACCAGATCGCCGGACCCAACAGAATCGAGGCTCCGATGAGTAGAACGGGCATTGCCTGACGTTGCTTTTTGACGGGTGGAAGCAACACGATGGCGACTGCCAGGCTCCCTGCGCTCAACAACACCGGGGGCAGCCAAGGGAATTCCGAGACGGACCGGGATACCGTTACATACGACAAGATCAGGCAGGTAGCCAACACGAGACCAGAGGGCAGCCGAACTGATCTGCGTGCCAAGCGGCGCACCAGATATGTTGCCGCAAACGCGGCTAGGCAACTGAGCGACGGTACGGTCGTGATCGCATAGTAGGGATGGACGATGCCTGTCATCATGGCGAGGACCGTGCCCGAACAAACAAACCACGCAGCGCAGAGCACTAAGAAGCAACGCTGCGCTGGCCTGGCGTTGCGTCGGAAGAGAAACAGGATAGCGATGCCGACTCCAGCAACCCCCAGGGGGAGAAACCATGCGAACTGCGCTGAGAACTGCGGTTCGAGAAAGCGCCCGATCCCGGGATCAAGCTTCTGGTAGAGATCCGCGCCAGGACCAGATAACTCGTGGCTGGCATCCGTACCGGTCAGCCGGTCCAGCCCGTTGTATCCCAGCGTCAATTCCCAAATGCTGTTGGATCGGGAACCGCCTATGAATGGTCTCCGGGCAGGATCGCCCAGCTGGGCGATCATGAACCACCAGCCCGATGCCGCGGCCGCGGCGAGCAGCGCTGCACCCAGGTGGAGCAACCTCGAAAGAACGGAGACCCGGGCGAAGACAAGGTATGCGAGTGCAATCGCCGGGAGGATGAGCGCAACTTGAAGCTGTTTCGTGAGGAACCCGGCCCCCACACAAGCACCGGCGGCGAGCAGCCAGCGCAGCTTCCCTTGGTCAATCGCCTCAAGGGTGGCGTAGGCTGCCCCGATCATGAGTAGGGTCAGCAGCGCATCCGGGTTGTTGTAACGGAACATGACGGTGGCCACCGGGGTAACCGCGAAGAAAAGCCCTGCAAGCAGGCCAGTTGCTGGGTCGGTCCGCTTCTGCACCATCCGATAGAGCAGATAGACGCTGAGTACACCCATCAGGGCTTGCGGGAGGAGGATGCTCCATGGGTTGAGTCCGAAAATCCGCACTGAAAGCGACATGATCCATAAGGACATCGGTGGCTTGTCAACGGTTATTGCATTGCCCGGGTCCGAGGAACCGTAGAAGAACGCCGTCCAATCTTCCGAGCCGGCCATGGCGGCGGCCGAGTAGTAGGAGTTTGCCCAGCCGTTTCGATCGAGTCCCCACACGTAGAGGAGCGACGTCAGAGCAAGAAGGGCCAATAGGGCTGGCCGCTGCCAGCTCGGATCCAGGGGATTCCCACGAAGCCACTTCCGAATGGCTGGGGAACGGCCTCCGATGACGGTGCCCGGGGCTGCTTGGCCGGGAAGTCGGCTGGTTTTGTTGCTCACATTGCCAGCTGCTTAATAGTGGCCACTGTGCGCCGTTCCTCTGACCTCCGCACCCGGAAGACCCAGATGCGGAGCAAGGCGAAGCGCACCAGAGTGGCGAAGATATTTGCACAAGTCAGGACAAACAGCTCAGCACTGGGCGATGCGTCCGGGTGGATGGCATGCAGTAGAAGAAGGGAAGAAGAAGTGATGCACCAGGCGACCAAGAAAACTACCAGGCCTTGAAACTGTTGCGTGAACTGCCGTTCGGGTCCATGGATTCTGAAGGTGAAGCGACGGTTGGCAGCCGTGTTCGCGATGGCCGTTATTAATAAGGCCAGAAAGTTTCCCTGCTGTGGCCCAAACGGCCCCTGGAATAGCAGATAGAGCAAAGCGAAAGCGAGTGTGGAGAACGCGCCGACGATTCCGAAACGCACCACTTGGCCGAAGAAACTGGGACGCGTTGGCGCGGCGATAGGTCCGCGACCCAGCTCCGCATATATGGCTTGCAGCGGGATATTACCCTTCATCATGGAACCAGCGACGCGTACAAGACCCCTGATATCGTCAACGGCCGTTTGGCGGATATCCACGCTGCTATCTGGATCGTCGATCCAGTCGACCGGAATCTCGTGGATACGCAGCCCTGCCCGCTCCGCCAAGATCAACAGCTCAGTATCAAAGAACCAGCAGTTGTCCTTCACATACGGCAGCAACCGATGCGCGACTTCCGCCCTGACTGCCTTGAAACCACATTGCGCATCGGAAAACTGCACCTGCATGGTCCGCTTGAGAAGCAGGTTATAGCTCCGGGAGATGAATTCCCGTTTGGCACCCCTGACTACCCTGGAAGTCCGGCCAAGCCGGGTGCCGATGCTGACATCCGAGTGTCCGGAAAGCAGGGGAGCGATGAGCGGCGGCAGCGCGGCCAAATCGGTTGAGAGGTCTACGTCCACGTAAGCCAGGACTTTGGCGTCTGACGATGTCCAGGCGTCGCGGAGCGCGAAGCCCCGCCCTTTAGTCTCAAGGCGCCGATAACTGACATTTGGAACTTCGTCAGCAAGCTTGCGCGAAATTGCTCCGGTCGCGTCCGTGCTCGCGTTGTCGGCAATTGTGATTTTCCAGCTATACAACAATTCCCGCGACAAATAGTCGGCAAGCCGGTTAATGCTTCTTTCGAGTATGGCGGACTCGTTGAAAACGGGGACGATTATTTCGAGCGCCAAGCCCCCAGAGCTAGGTGTCATGCGGTAATCGTAGATACTCGTTAAGGGCCATTACTAGAGTGGAGCAAAAAGCGCAAGTCAAGTGGTTCCACTCTTGCGATGGCGCGACTGTTGGAGTATGCGGGGCCCGGTGGCGCTGGTGCCCTTGGACCCCTGGAGCCGTCGTCTAGACTGGGACGCGATGGCTAGATTATTTGGAACAGATGGCGTGCGTGGTCTCGCCAATGGATTGCTCACCGCGGAGCTTGCTCTTCAGTTGGCCCAAGCTGCCGCGGTGGTCCTTGGCCACGAGCGTGCGGCCGACGGAGCGCGGCCCCGTGCCGTGGTCGCCCGGGATCCGCGTGCCAGCGGGGAGTTTATCGCCGCAGCTGTGGAAGCCGGGCTTTCGAGCTCCGGCATCGACGTGTACGACGCCGGTGTGCTGCCCACTCCTGCAGCGGCCTACCTCATTGCCGACCTCAATGCTGATTTCGGGGTCATGATCTCGGCCTCTCACAACCCGGCACCGGACAACGGCATCAAGTTCTTTGCCCGCGGCGGCCAGAAGCTCCCGGACGAGGTAGAGGACGCGATCGAGGCCCAGCTCGGCAAGGAGCCTTCACGCCCCGTGGCCGGAGACGTCGGTCGCATCCAGCGCTTCTCTGACGCTGAGGACCGCTACATCGTCCACCTGCTCGGCACCCTGCCGCACCGCCTCGAAGGCCTCAAGGTCGTGCTGGACTGCGCCCACGGCGCGGCCAGTGGCTGTTCCCCGCAGGTCTTCGCCAGCGCTGGCGCCGAAGTCGTGGTGATCGGCGCGGAACCCGACGGCCTGAACATCAATGATGGCGTCGGATCCACCCACCTTGGCCAACTCAAGGAGGCGGTCGTCAAGCACGGCGCTGACTTCGGCATTGCCCACGACGGCGACGCCGACCGCTGCCTTGCCGTGGACCATGAGGGGAACGAGGTTGACGGTGACCAGATCATGGCGATCCTGGCCCTCGCGTTGAAGAAATCCGGAAAGCTGAAGGACGACGTCCTGGTCGCCACCGTGATGAGCAACCTCGGACTCAAGATCGCATTGCGTGACGCTGGAATCACCCTCCGTGAGACGGCTGTGGGGGACCGGTACGTTCTGGAGGCAATGCGCGAGGGCGGCTTCAGCCTTGGTGGAGAACAGTCGGGCCATGTGATTTTCTCCGACTACGCCACCACCGGCGACGGCGTCCTGACAGGCCTGCAGCTCGCCGCCCAGGTGGCCGGCACCGGCCGAACCCTCCAAGACCTCGCCCGTGCCATGACCAAGCTGCCCCAGCTGATGATCAACGTCAAGGGCGTGGACAAATCGCGCGCGGCCACGGACGAAGGCGTCGCTGCCGCGGTGGCTGCAGCAGAACTCGAACTTGGCGACACTGGCCGGGTGCTCCTGCGTCCCTCGGGCACCGAAGCGCTCGTGCGGGTGATGGTGGAGGCGGCGGACATGGAAACCGCCACCCGCATATGCACGGAACTCGCCGGCGTCGTCGAAGAGCGTCTCGCCATTCCTCGCGAGCTGGCGCTCTAGTCCGAACGCCTCCGAACGCCGCAAAAGACCCTATAAGTGTGGCCCGTCTCTGCAAGGAGGCGGGCCGCAGTTGTCCAAGCGTCTGCTGATAGTAGTCAGCGGCTAGGGATAGCCCGGTGCGGCTTCCAGGCCAAAGTACTCCTCGAGCGTCCCGATGCCTCGCTTGGCCATGTCCGTGGCGGCCTCGACCCCGATATATCGCAAATGCCACGGCTCATAGTAGTAGCCGGTAATTTCATTGAGCATCCACGGGTATCTCACAACAAAGCCGTACTTGTACGCGTTGGCCTTGGCCCAAACGGCGGCCGGCTGATCAGCGAAGCAGGGCTCGAAGCTGCACGCCCCGCCGCCGTCGCCGATATCGAAAGCCCAGCCGGTCTGGTGTTCCGAGAAGCCGGGACGGGCGGAGGCTGTGTCCGCCGATGCCTGGCCGCGCGTGTCCACGTAGCCGTTGTACGTGGCGGTTTGGGTCTGAAAGGAACGGTAACCGGAGGCCAAAGTCATCGTGACGCCAGCCGAGGCGGCTGCCGCAAAGAGCTTTTCGGCCGCCCCGGCGGTGGTGCTGTTGAGCATGGACGCCTCTCCGCTGACCGCGAGTTGCACGCGAGGCTGTACCAAGTCGGGAGGCACAAACTCCAAGGGGGTCAGTGGCCGGTGCTTGTTGACGATAACCCACCGGCTCGTGGGATCACTCAGGGAAAACTGTTGGGACAGAACGCCTGACGGCGGGGCTTTCGACGGCGGCGCGCTCGACGGCGGAGGGTCGCTTGCTGCGGACGGCACCGCCGTCGTGGTCGCCATTGTCGGCGTCGGCGTCGGGAGACCCGAGGCGGACGGTGCGGCCGTGGGCGAGGCGAGCCGGTTATCGGGGGTGCAGGCCGCCAAGGCCGTCATTCCCGCGCCTGCCGCGAGTAGCGTCGCGAACGACCTTCGGCTGGGGGCGCGGTTGTAGCACATCCCTGCTAGACCTTTCGGAGGAGCATTCGGCGGATGGAATGGTCGGCATCCTTGGTGAGGACAAGTTGGGCCCTCCCGCGGGTGGGAAGCACGTTTTCCTCAAGGTTGGGCTCGTTGATGCGCTTCCAAATGCCCCGCGCAGTGGCTTCCGCCTCGGCATCCGAGAGCGTCGCGTAACGGTGGAAGTAGGATTCGGGCTGGGCGAAGGCCGTGTTTCGAAGCTTACGGAAACGGTCCACGTACCAGTCTTCGATGTATGAAGTCTTGGCGTCAACGTAGATGGAGAAATCAAAGAAGTCGCTCAGGGCCAGGCCTTGCCTGCCGTCCTGCCGGGGACGTGCAGGTGCCAGCACGTTGAGGCCCTCGACGATGAGGACGTCAGGCCGCCGGACCACCACTTCCTTGTCCGGGACGATGTCGTAGGTGACGTGCGAATACCAAGGCGCGCGGACCTCTTCGGCGCCGCCCTTGATCGCACTCACGAATCGAAGTAAGGCCCGGCGGTCGTAGGACTCCGGAAAGCCCTTGCGTTCAAGCAAATGCCGGCGCTTCAGCTCGGCGAGGGGATACAAGAACCCGTCGGTGGTGATGAGTTCGACGTTCGGGGTGCCGGGCCATCGCCGGAGCATTTCGCGCAGCACGCGGGCAATAGTGGATTTGCCGACCGCCACCGAGCCTGCTACGCCGATCACGAAGGGCGTGCGCTGGGTCTGCTCGCCAAGGAAGGTGGTTGTGGTTGCGTGGAGCTGCTGTGATGCCTGGACGTAGAGATGCAACAAGCGGGACAGCGGAAGGTAGACCTCGCGGATTTCCTTCATGTCCAAGGGATCGCCAAGGCCGCGAAGCCGGATGATGTCCTCTTCGTTGAGGGGCTGCTCCATCTGTGCACCCAGCCGGGACCACGTCTGCCTGTCCAGTTCCACGAACGGAGAGGAGCTGTCGCCGTTCGCTTCATTGCGTTGCAAAGTCACTATAGAGATTCTGCACCCCTGCCGGCTGATCCGGAAATACTGCATGAACAGCGGGAAAAATTAATGTGAGCATGCTCTCCGGGGAAGGTGTGCGAACCGGCATATTCCGCGGCCTGGCACGCTACTGGGGCCGGATATCCTACGTCCGTTTCGCGGGGCACCCGCTACTCTTGTAGGCATGTGTGGAATCGTAGGCTACGTTGGCAATTCATCCCGCCGGGCAGATGCCGGGCACTCGGCTCTTGGGGTCGTGCTTGAAGGACTCCGGCGGCTTGAATACCGGGGCTATGATTCGGCCGGAGTTGCGGTGGTCGCTGATGGCACCATCACAGCCCGGAAGAAGTCCGGAAAGCTGAGCAACCTGCTCAATGAGCTCGAGGAAAACCCGCTTCCGGACTCCTTGACAGGCATCGGCCACACGCGCTGGGCTACCCACGGCGGGCCGACTGACCAGAACGCACATCCGCATCTGGCGGACGGCGGACGCTTGGCCATGATCCACAACGGGATCATCGAAAACTTCGCGGAACTCAAGCTTGAGCTCCTCGCCAAGGGTGTCACTTTCGAGTCCGAGACCGACACCGAGGTTGCGGCAGCACTCGTGGGCGACATTTTCCGCAACCAGCTCAACGGGGACTCCTCCAACGGCAAGCTCACCAAAGCGATGCAGCTTGCCTGCCAGCGGCTTGAGGGCGCATTCACGCTCCTCGCCGTGCATGCCGAACGGCCCGACGTCGTCGTGGCCGCCCGTCGGAACTCCCCCCTGGTTGTAGGGCTGGGGGAAGGCGAAAACTTCCTTGGCTCCGACGTGTCCGGATTCATCGATCACACGCGCCGCGCCGTCGAACTTGGCCAGGACCAGATCGTCACCATCACAGCCGACACGGTGGAGATCACGGACTTCTTCGGCGCCCCGGCCCATGGCAAGGAATACCACGTTGACTGGGACCCGGCTTCGGCGGAAAAGGGGGGCTTCAGCTCCTTCATGGAGAAGGAAATCCACGACCAGCCCGACGCAGTCACCCAGACCCTCCTCGGCCGCTCGGACATCAACGGCCAGCTGACCTTGAGCGAGCTCCGGATCGACCCCGAGCTGCTGAAACAGGTCAACAAGATCATCGTCCTGGCTTGTGGCACGGCCGCTTACGCCGGGATGGTCGCCAAGTACGCCATCGAGAACTGGTGCCGTATTCCCACCGAGGTGGAGCTCGCGCACGAATTCCGCTACCGCGACCCGATCGTTGACGCCAACACCCTGGTAGTGTCCATCAGCCAGTCCGGCGAGACCATGGACACCCTGATGGCCGTCCGCTACGCCCGCGAACAGGGCGCCAAGACGATCTCCATCTGCAACACCAATGGCTCCACCATCCCGCGCGAATCCGACGCCGTTCTCTACACCCACGCCGGTCCGGAGATCGCGGTCGCCTCCACTAAGGCTTTCCTGGCCCAGATCACGGCCGCGTACCTGCTGGGCCTCTACCTCGCCCAGCTGCGCGGAAACATCTTCTCCGGCCAGATCAAGGACGTCCTCGCGGACCTTGGCAAGATCCCGGCCCACATCCAGGAAATCCTCGACAACGCGGGTCCCCTGCGCGAACTCGCCCGCAGCATGAAGGACGAGAAGTCCGTGCTGTTCCTGGGCCGCCACGTAGGCTTCCCCGTGGCGCTTGAGGGCGCGTTGAAGCTCAAGGAGATCGCCTACATCCACGCCGAGGGTTTCGCGGCCGGTGAACTCAAGCACGGTCCGATTGCCCTGATCGACGAAGGGCAGCCCGTCTTCGTGGTGGTTCCGTCACCGCGCGGCCGCGATTCCCTCCACGCGAAGGTTGTCAGCAACATCCAGGAAATCCGCGCCCGCGGTGCGCGCACCTTGGTGATCGCCGAGGAGGGGGACGAAGCGGTGCGGGCTTACGCCGAGCACGTTTTTTACGTCCCGCAGACGCCTACTCTTCTGATGCCGCTCCTCACTACCGTTCCGTTGCAGATTTTTGCGGCGGAGTTGGCAAAGGCCAAGGGGTACGACGTGGACCAGCCGCGTAACCTCGCCAAGAGCGTGACCGTAGAATAGCCGCATGATTGTTGGCATAGGCGTAGACGTCGTAGACATTGAGCGCTTCGGGCGCCAACTTGAGCGGACCCCGGGCCTCCGGGACCGTCTGTTTGTTCCCGCGGAACGCGAGCTCAACACACGGTCCTTGGCCGCGCGCTTCGCAGCGAAGGAAGCTGTGGCAAAGGTCTTGGGAGCTCCGGCGGGCATGAACTGGCAGGACTGCTGGATCGGCCTGGACCAGAACGGCCCCACCATCAAGGTGAAGGGCACCGTGCTGGCAGTTGCCGAGTCCATGGGCGTGAAGCGCTGGCACCTGTCGATGAGCCACGATGGCGGGATCGCAACCGCCATGGTCGTCGCGGAAGCATAGCAGCGCACAACCATGATCAGCGCCTTCACCGGTACACAGATCAGGGCGGCGGAACAACCGCTTCTTGATGCCGGCGAAGGCGCTGTTCTCATGCAGCGGGCAGCATACGGACTCGCGAACGCCGTCGTCCGTGAACTCCGCTCGGAAGGCCGCCGCCTTTACGGCTCGAGCGTCACAGTGCTGGCAGGCAAAGGCAACAACGGCGGTGACGGTCTCTACGCCGCGGCAATGCTCGCGAAGCGCGGCATGCGCACGACGGCGGTGCTCACCGCCGGTTCCGCCCATCCTGGGGCTCTCGCGGCCTTCGGCGCCGCGGGCGGACGCGTCCACGTCTTGGACCAGGACAACGCCGAGGAACTGGCCGTGCTGGCCGCCGGCGACGAAGTGGTCATTGATGCCATCCTGGGCACGGGCGCCCGGGGCGGCCTCAGCGGTCCGGCTGCGGAATTGATCGCTGCATTGGAGGAACTAAAGCCCCCGTTGGTGGTGGCCTGCGATACTCCCAGCGGCGTGGACGCCGACACAGGCGAGGTCCACTGGCCCGTATTGACGGCTCGCCTGACCGTTGCATTCGGGGGACTCAAAGCCGGACTGATGGCCGATCCGGGTGAGGGTTGTGCCGGCCGCGCGATCCTCGTGCCCATCGGCATCGAGGAACATCTTCCGGCACCGGCCCTGCGCCGTTTCTCCGCCCTTGACCTGGCTTCCGTCCTGCCGGACCCGGGACGCCGCGCCCAGAAGTACACGAGGGGAGTCCTGGGCATCGTCGCCGGTTCCGAGCGCTACACCGGGGCTGCGGCTCTCTGTGTCGGGTCCGCTTCCGCGGCTGGAGCAGGCATGGTGCGGTACCTCGGCCCGGAGGTCGTGGCGCGGCAGATCCTGGCACGCACCCCCGAAGCTATTTGGGAACCAGCCGAGCCAGGCCGGGTCCAGGCATGGTTGCTCGGTCCCGGCTTGGACGGAACTGAACAACTACAACGCGCCAGGGATACATTGGCCGCTGCGGCCGACGCAGGCCAGCCCGCCGTCGTCGACGCCGGAGCCTTGGAGCTCCTGCCGGAACGCTGCCCGCCGAACTGGATTCTCACCCCACACGCAGGGGAGCTTGCGGCTCTTCTCGGCCGAAGCGAAGTGCGCGTCACGCGTGAGGACGTAGAATCGCGGACCGTGCACTTCGCCCGGCTCGCGGCCGGGCACACCGGCGCGGTCGTCCTGCTCAAGGGCGCCACAACGGTGGTCGCTTCCCCTTCCGGGGCGGTCTTCAGCCAGTCAGATGGATCCCCGTGGATGTCAACGGCAGGCAGCGGGGACGTCCTTGGCGGGATCGTCGGGGCGCTAGCTGCAACGTACGCCGAATCCGGGCTGGACGACGACGGACCTTTCGCTGCGCTGGGACTCGCCCCTGATGAGCGCTGGGCGGCGGTAGCCGCCGTCGGCGCAAGCATCCACGGGAGGGCGGGCCGCGCAGCCTCGGCGGGTGGGCCATTGGCCGCTTCCGATATCGCCCGCGCTGTCCCCGATGTCTTCCGATTTCTCAAGGAACATCGCGCCGGATGACCAAGGAAGTTCCGTGAATGTCACCTAGTCTCGCTAGGCTGGCAGAAAGTTATCCGACGCATGAAGGAGAACACATGGACGTTTGGCCTGGATCCGCATACCCGTTGGGGGCCACTTTCGATGGCACCGGGACCAACTTCGCGCTGTTCAGCGAGAAGGCGGAAAAGGTGGAGTTGTGTCTCTTCGACGACGACGGGGAAGAAGTTTCGTACACCGTCAACGAAGTGGACGGCTACGTGTGGCATTGCTACCTGCCACACGTTCAGCCTGGCCAGAAGTACGGCTACCGGGTCCACGGCCCTTATGATCCTGCCAACGGGCAGCGCTTCAATCCCAACAAGTTGCTCCTGGATCCGTATGCGAAGGCCATCCATGGGCAGATCGATTGGGATCCGGCGCTGTTCTCCTACAACCTGGGGGATCCGGACTCCCGCAACGACAAGGATTCCGCGCCGCACATGATGTTGGGTGTGGTCGTCAACCCGTTCTTCGATTGGGACGGGGACCACCTGCCGCGTATCCCTTACCACCGCTCGGTGATTTACGAGGCGCATGTGAAGGGCCTGACCCAGCTCCACCCCGAAGTTCCGGAGGAGCAGCGGGGCACCTATGCCGGGGTTGCGCACCCGGCTGTCATCTCCCACTTGCAGAAGCTAGGCGTGACGGCGATCGAGCTTATGCCGGTGCACCAGTTCACGAACGACGGGATCCTGCAGGACAAGGGGCTGAACAATTACTGGGGCTACAACACGATCGGGTTCTTTGCCCCGCACAACAGCTACAGCTCCAAGGGGGACACCGGCCAGCAGGTCCAGGATTTCAAGGCCATGGTGCGTTCGCTGCACCGGGCCGGTATCGAGGTCATTCTTGATGTCGTGTACAACCACACGGCCGAGGGCAACCACCTGGGTCCCACGCTGTCCTTCAAGGGGATCGACAACTCGGCGTATTACCGTCTGGTGGATGGCGACGAGAAGCACTACATGGATTACACGGGTACCGGGAACTCGTTGAACGTGCGCAGCCCGCATTCGCTGCAGTTGCTCATGGATTCCCTGCGTTATTGGGTGACCGAGATGCACGTGGACGGGTTCCGCTTCGACCTGGCGTCCACGCTGGCCCGTGAGTTCTATGACGTGGATAAACTGTCGACCTTTTTCGAGCTTATCCAGCAGGATCCGGTGGTCTCGCAGGTCAAGCTGATCGCGGAGCCGTGGGATGTTGGTCCGGGTGGTTACCAGGTGGGCAATTTCCCGCCGCAGTGGACGGAGTGGAACGGCAAGTACCGGGACACGGTCCGTGATTTCTGGCGCGGGGAGCCGTCGACCCTGGGTGAGTTCGCGTCGCGGTTGACGGGGTCGGCGGACCTGTATGAGCATTCGGGGCGTCGTCCGGTGGCGTCGATCAACTTTGTCACGGCCCATGACGGCTTCACCTTGGCGGACCTGGTGTCCTATAACGAGAAGCACAATGAGGCCAACGGCGAGGGCAACAACGACGGCGAGTCCCACAACCGTTCGTGGAACTGCGGTGTCGAGGGGCCTACGGAGGATCCGAAGGTCCTGGCGTTGCGGGCGCGGCAGCAGCGGAATTTCATCGCCTCGATGCTTCTTTCCCAGGGTGTTCCGATGCTGTTGCACGGGGATGAGCTTGGCCGGACGCAGCGGGGTAACAACAACGGCTATTGCCAGGATTCCGAGCTGACGTGGATCAATTGGGACAGTGTGGACCAGCCGCTGGTGGAGTTCACGGCGGCGGTCAGTGCTTTGCGCGCGAAGCATCCCACGTTCCGGCGCAGCCGCTTCTTCGACGGCCGCCCCGTCCTCAGGGGCGAAGGCGAGAGACTTCCGGACATCGTCTGGCTTGACGTCGACGGAACCACCATGACGCCGTCGGACTGGGACAGCGGCTTCGGCCGCTCCGTGGGGGTGTTCCTCAACGGTGACGGGATCCGCGGCCGGGACAACCAGGGCCGGCGCATCACGGACGTCAACTTCCTGCTCTACTTCAATGCCCACGATGACGAAGTCGGTTTCAAGGTGCCCTCGGACGAATACGCGCCGGCCTGGGACATCATTATCGACACCGCCGGCGGCGGAGCCGACACGGAACCCGTGCAGGCCGAAACAGTCCTGGGTGTGGGGGCCAAATCGCTCGTGGTGTTGAGGGCACACAGCATTCCGGACACGGACCCGGACCATTCGGTGGCCGCGTCCCTGGCCGCGCTGTCGCAGACAACCACAGCCGAAACGGCTTCCTTGACCGCGCCAGCCACGCCGGTACCCACCACGCATCCGCACAAAGTTGTACCGGAAGACGCACCAGAACCGAAAAAGCACCATGCCTCGGATGCAAAGGCTGCCCCCAAAACCAAGTCCGGCGGCGCGCCGAAGAAGCCCAGGAAGCCGCGCGCCCCGAAGAACGGAGAATCATGAGGACGCCCCTCTCGACGTACCGGCTTCAGATCCGCCCCTCGTTCACGCTCCAGGATGCCGCGGCCCTTACGGACTACCTGCGTGACCTTGGGGTCGATTGGGTCTACCTGTCGCCGATCCTGACGGCGGAGGAAGGCTCGGATCACGGCTACGACGTCACGGACCCTTCCACCGTTGATGCTTCGCGCGGCGGCGCCGAAGGGCTCGCAGCGCTCTCCAAAGCGGCGCGGGCAGCCGGCCTCGGCGTCCTGGTGGATATTGTCCCGAATCACATGGGAGTTGCATCGCCTCCGCAAAATGCCTGGTGGTGGTCGCTCCTCAAAGAGGGCAAAGCCTCCCGCTATGCCGAGGCGTTCGACGTCGACTGGGACTTTGGCGGTGGAAAGCTCCGGCTCCCGGTCCTCGGCAGCGACGACGACGTTGACAAGCTGGAAGTGGTCGATGGCGAATTGCGCTATTTCGACCACCGCTTTCCGCTGGCCGAAGGCAGCTACGCCGAAGGTGACGACGCGAAGGACGTCCACGCGCGGCAGCATTATGAGCTGGTCGGCTGGCGCCGGGCTGACGACGAACTGAATTACCGCCGGTTCTTCGCCGTCAACACGCTCGCCGGGATCCGTGTCGAAGTCCCTTGGGTCTTCGAGGAAGCGCACTCGGAAATCGCTCGATGGTTCCGTGACGGACTGGTAGACGGACTGAGGATCGATCACCCGGACGGGCTCGCGGACCCCGCCGGCTACCTGGAGCGCCTGAAGGAAACCACGGCTGGCTCCTATCTTCTCGTCGAGAAGATCCTGGAACCGGGCGAGGAGCTTCCGGAGAACTTCGACTGCGAGGGGACCACCGGCTACGATGCCCTCGCCGACGTCGACCGCCTTTTCGTGGATCCCGACGCCGAGGGGCAGCTTGACGCCTTGGACGCCAGGCTCCGGGGCGCCGGGTCGCCCGCCGATTACCAGGCCATGATCCATGACACCAAAAGGCGCATTACGGACGGCATCCTGCATTCGGAAATCCTGCGGCTCGCGCGGCTCGTCCCGGACTCTCCGGAGTTGCCGCGCCAAGAGGTGGCGGACGCCCTGGCTGAAATCATCGCCTCGTTCCACGTCTACCGGAGCTATCTCCCCGATGGCAAGGACAACTTGGTCGAGGCCGTTGAACGGGCTGCGCGGAACAGGCCCGAGTTGGACCAGGTCCTCAAAGCGCTGCTTCCACTGCTGCTCGACGCCGGCCGCGAACTGGGCCGACGCTTTCAGCAGACCTCCGGCATGGTCATGGCCAAGGGGGTCGAAGACACCGCGTTCTTCCGCTACACGCGCCTTGGCACGCTGACCGAGGTGGGAGCCGATCCCACGGAATTCGCGTTGTCCACGGGTGGATTCCACGAGCGCATGGCTCGTCGCCAGGCACAGCTGCCGCTGTCCATGACCACGCTGACCACACACGACACCAAGCGCAGCGAAGACACCCGGGCCAGGATCTCCGCCATCTCCGAAGCTGTCCCCGAATGGGAAGCATTCGTGGATCGCATGCAGGCGCTGGCTCCGATTCCCGACGGGCCACTTGCAGCGCTCGTGTGGCAAGCCATTGCGGGTGCGTGGCCGGCCAGCCGGGAGCGGCTCCAAGGGTACGTCGTCAAGGCGGCACGCGAAGCCGGCAACTCCACCAGCTGGACCGAGCCGAACGAAAGGTTCGAAGCGAAGCTTGCCTCCGCCGTCGACGCTGTCTTCGACGTGCCGGAGGTGGCCGCCGCGCTCGAAGAGTTCGTTGCGCTCGTGGACCCGTACGGGACGTCCAACTCACTGTCGGCAAAGATTGTTCAGCTGACCATGCCGGGCGTACCGGACGTCTACCAGGGCACTGAGTTTTGGGACCGTTCACTCACCGATCCCGACAACCGGCGCGCGGTCGACTTCGAACGGCGGAGGGCGGCTCTCGCAGCCCTCGACGCCGGTGTCCAGGCTGAAGCGCGGGACGAGTCGGCGAAGCTTCTGCTGACGTCCCGTGCGCTGCGCCTGCGCAGGGACCGGCCGGAGCTTTTCGGCGGCTACAGTCCCGTTGACGCCGAGGGTTCCGCTGCCGAACATCTGATCGCTTTCGACCGGGGAGCCGCTGCCGACGGGGCCATCACTTTGGCCACCAGGCTCCCGCGGAAGCTTGAGCGAAATGGCGGGTGGCAGGACACCGTCATTCGTCTTGGGCGCGCGGTCCAGGATGAGCTCACAGGCAACAGCTACCCTCCGGGAGAGATTCACGTCGCAAGGCTTCTCGGGAGATATCCGGTGGCCTTGCTCGTACCCATTAGCTAGCCAGAGCACCGACAACGACGGGCAAACGAAGCCCGGACGAGACTATTGAGGGGGAGCGATGGCTGAGAAGACCAACGCGGGGAAACGATTCGACGTATGGGCACCGGGAGCAGAGTCCGTAACTCTGCTCTCGGCAGGTCAGCACCACGAAATGCGATCGCAGGATGGGGGCGCCACAGGCTGGTGGACTGCCGACGTACCACGGCAGGCGGGCACCGACTACGGCTATCTGGTGAACGGGGAAGGGCCCTTCCCCGATCCGAGGTCGCAGCGCCAGCCGGATGGGGTCCATGGTCTTTCCCGTACCTTCGACGCCTCGGCTTATGCCTGGAACGACTCGGACTGGGCCGGACGCGGGCTCGGCGGCGCTGTCATCTATGAGCTCCACCTCGGGACTTTCACGCCGGAGGGAACTTTGGACGCGGCCGTGGAAAAGCTGGACTACCTCGTAGACCTGGGAGTCGACTTCGTTGAGCTTCTGCCAGTCAACGCCTTCAACGGCCCCCACAACTGGGGTTACGACGGCGTGCTGTGGTTCGCGGTCCACGAGGGCTACGGGGGACCGGAGGCCTATCAGCGATTTGTGGATGCCGCACACGCTGCCGGACTCGGAGTGATCCAGGATGTGGTCTACAACCATCTGGGTCCGAGCGGAAACTACCTTCCGAAATTCGGACCCTACCTCAAGTCCGGAGAAGGCAACACCTGGGGCGACTCAGTGAATCTGGATGGACCCGGTTCCGACGAAGTCCGTCAGTACATCCTGGACAACGCCGCCATGTGGTTGAGCGACTTCCACGTGGACGGACTGCGCCTCGATGCGGTGCACGCCCTCCGCGATGAGCGGGCCGTCCATATCCTGGAAGACCTGGCCAGCCTTGCGGATGGCATCGAAGCTGAGACAGGCATCCCCAAGACCTTGATTGCCGAATCGGACTTGAATAATCCGCGGCTGATCTATCGCCGGGACACCAACGGCTACGGCCTGGAGGGGCAGTGGAGCGACGACTTCCACCACGCCGTCCACGTGAACCTCACCGGCGAGACAGCTGGCTACTACGCGGATTTCGATTCCTTGGGCGCACTGGCAAAAGTGCTTGAACACGGTTTCTTCCACGACGGGAGCTATTCAAGCTTTCGCGGCAGGCATCATGGACGTCCCATCCGGCCCGGGCTGGCCCATCCTGCCGCCTTGGTGGTCTGCAACCAAAACCACGATCAAATCGGCAACCGTGCCGCGGGCGACCGCCTCAGTTCGAGCCTGTCATACGGCAGGCTTGCCCTCGCCGCCTTACTGACCATGACGTCGCCGTTCACCCCGATGCTTTTCATGGGCGAAGAATTCGGCGCGTCCACGCCGTGGCAGTTTTTCACATCGCATCCCGAGGAATGGCTCGCCGAGGCCACAGCGGAGGGCCGGCTCAAGGAATTCGAACGGATGGGCTGGGATCCGGCGTTGGTGCCCAACCCCCAGGACCCGGAGACGTTTGAACGCTCCAAGCTCAAATGGGAGGAAGCGCACGACGGCGATCACGCCCGATTGCTGGAGCTGTACCGGGCGCTGGCGAAGCTCAGGCGCTCGACACCGGAGCTCGCGGGCGGCGGATTCACCGATACTCACGTCGACTTCAGCGAAGAGGACAAATGGCTGGTTCTTAGCAGGGGAGCCGTGAGGGTTGCGTGCAACTTTGGGGACCAGACGCTGACGAAGGCCATGGACGGCGAAGTCTTGCTTGCCACGGACTCCTCGGCCGCCGTCGGGGACGGAATGTTGACGCTCCCGGGCGAGAGCGCCGCCGTCGTACGCCTTAGGTGAGGGCAGTGACCACATGACGGACATCACACTTCGTGCCGCACAGGCGGTGGCAGGATGGTAAGTATGACTTATTCGGCTGCGGAAAACCGCTATGAAACCATGCCCTACCGCCGTGTCGGACGCAGCGGCCTCAAACTTCCAGCGATCTCGCTCGGTCTGTGGCACAACTTCGGCGACGACAAGCGTTTCGAGGAACAGCGCGCCATCCTGCGCCGGGCCTTCGATCTGGGGATCAACCACTTCGACCTCGCCAACAACTACGGTCCGCCGGATGGTTCGGCTGAAACGAACTTCGGCCGCCACCTGAAGGACGACTTCAAGCCGTACCGCGATGAACTCGTCATTTCAACGAAGGCTGGATACTTCATGTGGCCCGGCCCTTACGGAGAATGGGGCTCCCGCAAGTACCTTCTCTCCAGCCTGGACCAGTCGCTTCAGCGCATGGGACTGGACTACGTGGACATCTTCTACAGCCACCGCCCCGATCCGGAAACCCCGCTCGAAGAAACCATGGGTGCCCTGGACCACGCAGTCCGTTCCGGCAAGGCGCTTTATGCCGGAATCTCGTCCTATACTCCAGAACAGACCCTCGAGGCCGCACGGATTCTCAAGGAGATGGGAACGCCGCTGCTCATCCACCAACCCAGCTACTCCATGCTCAACCGCTGGACCGAGAACGGCTCGCCCAACCTCTACGAAACGCTTGACCAGGTTGGCGCGGGATCCATTGCCTTCTCCCCGCTGGCCCAAGGGATGCTCACCAACCGGTACCTGAACGGCGTCCCGGCAGACTCGCGCGCCGCCAAGGAACGGTTCTTGTCCCAATCGGCGCTGACCGAGGAGAACCTGAACCGGGTCCGGGGTTTGAACGCCATTGCCGAAGGACGCGGCCAGACCCTGGCGCAGATGGCTATCGCCTGGATCCTGCGCGAGCAGCCCAAGGGTTCGCCGGTGACCTCGGCGTTGGTGGGCGCGTCGAGCGTCGCGCAGCTGGAAGACACCGTGTCTGCCATCAACAACCTCAGCTTCACGTCAGAAGAACTGAACGCGATTGACGAGTTCGCCGTCGAGTCCGACATCAATCTGTGGGCGCAGAAGTAGATTCTGAAACTTAATACACTTGCGGGGCCGGCTGGGAACAAAGCCGGCCCCGTTCAAGTTGGTTACAATGCAAAGAGCGCCGAATGGCGCTGTGCCTTTAAGACGCCCCCGCACATTCAGGTGCGGACGCGCTAGGCACCTGAGGTTAGTTCTCAAAGGAGTTCCGTGTCTTCACATCCGATTCGTGTCGCCATTGTCGGCGTAGGTAACTGTGCCGCTTCGCTGGTCCAAGGTGTCCATTACTATCGCGACGCCGACCCCCAGGCCACGATTCCCGGTCTGATGCACGTTGAGTTCGGCCAGTACCACGTGGGCGACGTCCAGTTTGTTGCTGCTTTCGATGTCGATAGCAAGAAGGTCGGGCTGGACCTCGCGGACGCCATCGGTGCGAGCGAAAACAACACCATCAAGATCGCCGACGTCCCGTCCACTGGCGTGACCGTGCAGCGCGGCCACACCCTGGACGGCCTGGGCAAGTACTACCGGGAGACCATCGTCGAGGCACCGGAAGAGGCAGTGGACATCGTTGCCGCACTGCGCGAAGCCAAGGCCGACGTCATGGTCTGCTACCTGCCGGTTGGATCCGAAGAAGCCGCGCACTTCTACGCGCAGTGCGCCATCGACGCCGGTGTGGCCTTCGTCAACGCCCTGCCGGTCTTCATCGCAGGCACCAAGGAATGGGCCGACAAGTTCACCGCAGCTGGTGTGCCGATCGTCGGTGACGACATCAAGAGCCAGATCGGTGCCACCATCACCCACCGTGTCATGGCCAAGCTCTTCGAAGACCGCGGCGTCACCCTGGACCGCACGTACCAGCTGAACGTCGGCGGCAACATGGACTTCAAGAACATGCTCGAGCGCGACCGCCTCGAATCCAAGAAGATCTCCAAGACCCAGGCCGTGACCTCCAACGTCGAAGCCAAACTGCACGCCGACGACGTCCACATCGGCCCGTCCGACTACGTTGCCTGGCTCGATGACCGCAAGTGGGCTTTCGTCCGCCTCGAAGGCCGCAACTTCGGCGACGCCCCGGTTTCCCTTGAGTACAAGCTCGAGGTCTGGGACTCCCCGAACTCGGCCGGCGTGATCATCGACGCCATCCGCGCTGCCAAGATCGGCCTGGACCGTGGCATTGGTGGCCCGCTGCTCTCCGCTTCCAGCTACTTCATGAAGTCCCCGCCGGAGCAGTTCAACGACGACATCGCCCGCGAGAAGGTCGAGGCCTTCATCCGCGGCGACGTGGAGCGCTAAGCCTCCCTCCGGACGCCCGGTCACCTATGACGGGTTTTCGACGGACGCCCGGTCACCTTTGGTGCGTTGTTGACGGACGCCCGGTCACTTCAGGTGGGCGGGCGTCCGTCGTTTACGGGGTCCTTGGCAGAGGGGTACGGGTGAGCCCTGCCCCGCCGCCCGGTCACCTTTGGTGCGTTTCGCCCGGATGCCCGGTCACTAGACAGCGGGCGCGAAGCCGGACGCGACGGCGGGATCCACCCACGCCGATCGCAGCGCCTTTTTGATCTTCTTTGTCGCCGCATCGAAGCCGTCGGCCAAGTCCTCCTTGCGGAACACAAGCACGGTCCAACCCGCCGCTTCGAAGGCCCTATTCCGCCGCCGGTCGCTGAGGGACTGGGCCTCGGTGAGGTGATGACCGCCGTCGTACTGTATGGCAATCCGCCTTTGGCGGAAGCCCAGGTCCGCCGACGGCGAGAACGGATCGTCCCGTCGCAACGTCAGTTGCAGTTCCGGCTCCGGGATTCCTGCGTCGAGCATAGCCAAGCGAAGTAGGGTCTCAGGCGCGGAATCCGAGCCCACACGCATCAGCTCGAGCGCCTCGCGGGCACGCACTATGCCTTGCAAATTTGGATGCCGTTCCACCATCGCGCGGAGCCCTGAAAGGGTTGCGAACGGGGCATCCCGACCTTCCAGCGCCAACCGGGGCACCCGAATGAGCTCGTCGCCCATGCAGACGAGGTCATTCAGGGGAAGCAGCTTCGCCATGTCGAGCCAGGTGCGGGATCGGGTGCTGATACGGATTCCATCAACGGATTCGACTTCATCCTCGGCCACGATCACCTTGTGTCCGATGATGCCTTTGCGGCGCACCGCCGGCAATGATCGGGGCTTGCTGAGATGCAATTCTGTTGATTCCGAAAGCCACGGCGGAAGGCAGGAACATCGGAGTCGCGCGGCTGTCACGTGGGAAATCCAGGCGCCTGGTGTCGCGGCGGACAATGCCCGCGCCGCCGCCTCGAGTTCGAAGTCCCAGCCGGCCGGACGATAGAGACCACGGGACACGCCTTCGACGTCGGCGCGCCGGAGATGGCCGTGGTGAACGCCTCGGGCTTTTGCCTCGGTGAGCGTGAATGGTGCTGAAAGCAGTTCAGCGGGAAGGTCAATTTGGTTTCGCATACCGCATTGTTGCGCAAACAGGCGGGTGCGTGCAGAAGTTATCCACAGGCACCGAATTCGCTCGGTGGACGCCTCGTCAGCGTGAGAAACATGTGAGTGGGCGTTGCGCCCGGGGACGTCATATGTGAGTGGGCGTTGCGCCCGGGGACGTCATATGTGACCGAGCGTTCCGGGAATAGGGGCACATACGTGAGCGAGCGTCAGAAGAGGCCCACCGGGTTGCCGTGCTCATCGACGTCCATCCGCATCGCGGCGGGTTCCTTGGGCAAACCGGGCATGGTCATGACGGCACCTGTCAGTGCGACAATGAAGCCCGCGCCGGTCTTGGGAATCAGCTCGCGTACGTGCACCGTGAACCCTTTGGGGGCGCCCAACTGAGAGGCGTCGTCGGTGAATGAATACTGCGTCTTGGCCATGCAAACAGGCATTTCGTTCCAGCCGTTTTTCCGGATGTCCGCGAGGCGCCTGAGCGCGGGCACGGAAAACTCCACCCCGTCGGCGCCGTAGATTTCCTGCACGATCGTGCGGATCTTGTCCTCCACAGGCAGGCTCAGGGGATACAAATGATGGAAGTCCGACGGCGCTGCTGCCGCAACCGCCGCGGCGACCTTCGCGGCGAGCTCATCGCCGCCGTCGTCCCCTCCACCTCTACCCCAGACATCCGCCACCGCCGCCTGCACTCCCTCTTGGGCGCACCAAGCCAGCAGCCATTCGAGCTCTTCGGTGGTGTCCGTCGCAAATTTGTTGACCGCGACAACCGGTGTGACGCCAAACTTCTCGATATTGTGCACGTGCCGTTTCAAGTTCTCGACGCCGGCGGCGAGCGCCTCGACGTTCGGCTCCTTGAGAAGCTCCTTCGGGACACCGCCCTGCATCTTCAGGGCCCTGATGGTCGCGACAACGACGACGGCGGAGGGCGCCACGTCTGCGATGCGCGACTTGATGTCCATGTACTTTTCGGCCCCGAGATCGGCGCCGAATCCCGCTTCCGTGACCACAATGTCGGCGAGCTGTTGGGCCGTTCGTGTGGCGATCAGCGAGTTGCAGCCGTGCGCGATATTGGCGAACGGTCCGCCGTGCACCAGGGCCGGGGTTCCGGCGATGGTCTGGACGAGATTCGGTTTGATGGCGTCCTTCAGCAGCATCGTCAGTGCACCCTGGACACCGAGATCGGCCACGGTGACCGGCCGCCGGTCATAGCTGTATCCGAAAGTGATCCGGCCAAGGCGCTCGCGGAGATCATCCACGTCCGTCGCGAGGCAGAAGACGGCCATGATTTCAGAGGCCACGGTGATGTCGAACCCGTCCTGTCGCGGCACTCCTTGCGCCGGCCCGCCCAGACCGATGATGACCTCGCGCAGGGAACGGTCGTTCATATCGAGGACCCGTTTGAACGTCATGCGGCGGGGATCGATATTGAGCTCGTTGCCTTGGAAAATGTGGTTGTCGACGAGGGCCATGAGTGCGTTATTGGCCGAGGTGATCGCGTGGAAATCGCCCGTGAAGTGCAGGTTGATCTGGTCCATGGGAAGAACTTGCGAGTAGCCGCCGCCGGTCGCTCCTCCCTTCATCCCGAGGATCGGTCCAAGGGAGGGTTCGCGCAGCGCGATCATCACGCGATGACCGGCCCGCGCCAGGGAATCGGCGAGGCCTACCGTGGTTGTCGATTTCCCCTCACCCGCCGGGGTCGGGGACATAGCCGAGACGAGGACTATCTTGCCCGTGCTCTTGCCAGCCGGGAGTCGAAGTTTGGCGGGGTCGATCTTCGCCTTGAACCGGCCGTACAGTTCCAACGCATCGACGTTGATCCCGGCACGTTCCGCGATCTCCTCGATGGGACGCATCGCCGCGTTCTGGGCAATTTCAAGGTCGCTCAAGATTTTGTTTTCAGACATCCTCGTCCTCAACTCCGTGCGGAACACTGTTCGCGACAATCTATCAGTCATGTCCGCAGGTGACCGGGGGTTTGGGGGTTTGCCGTCAGAGGTGACCGGGGGTCGTGGGGAGGGGCCCAGTGGTGACCGGGCGTCGTGGGGAGGGGCCCAGTGGTGACCGGGGGTCGTGGGGAGGGGCCCAGTGGTGACCGGGGGTCGTGGGGAGGGGCCCAGTGGTGACCGGGCGTCGTGGGGAGGGGCCCAGTGGTGACCGGGCGTCGTGGGGAGGGGCCCAGTGGTGACCGGGCGTCGTCGGGAGGGGGTCTATAGGTGACCGCGCGTCGTCGGGAGGGCGCCCAGAGGTGACCGGGCGTCGTCGGGAGGGGGTCTATAGGTGACCGGGGGTTTGGGGGTTTGCCGTCGTAGGTGACCGGGGGTTGTCGGGAGGGGCCCGTAGGTGACCGGGGGTTTGGGGGTTTGCCGTCGTAGGTGACCGGGCGTTGTCGGGAGGGGGTCTATAGGTGACCGGGGGTCTAGCTTGGACGGACGAGGACCGCGCGGGTGGCTGCCTGGTAGCTTTCAAGCGCGATCGCTGCCGTTCTTTGCCAGCCGAAAGCCTCCGCATGGACTGCTGCGGCACGGCCCATGTCTTCGCGGGTCCGGGGATCGTCGTACAGGGCTTCGATGACGTCGGCCCAGCGGGAGGGATTGTGGCCGTCAACCAAAATACCCGTACGACCGTCGGCTACTGCGCGGGACAAGCCACCGACCTTGGTAGCCACCACCGGGGTGCCGCAGGCCTGCGCTTCCAAGGCAACAAGCCCGAACGATTCGCTGAAGGAGGGCATCACCACGACGTCGGCCGAACGGAACCAGCCAGCCAGCTTGGGCGCCTTGACCGGCGCACGGTGGGTTACGACGTCGTCGAGCCCCGCGGCTGTGATGAAAGACTGCAGATTGAAGTCCTTGGCGCCGCTCAAGGCGCCCAGGATGGTCAGTTCGAGGTCGATGTCGGGCCGCCTTTTGCGGAGGATGCCGGCAGCCTCGACGAAGACCTGCGGACCCTTGAGCCGCTGGATGCGTCCGGCAAAGAGCAAATGGAAACTGCCCGGCCGCACTCCATGCTCGGCGCGGGCCCGGGCCCGGAACGCGGGAGTGAACACAGTGAGGTCGACGCCGGGGGGAGCGACGTCGATGCGATCGAAATCGGCGTTGTAATGCGACACGAGCTCCTGGGCTTCAGCGGGAGTGTTGGCTACGAGGCGCGTGGCTCCGTCCACGATCCTCTGTTCGCCGTCTTCACGCAGTCGTGGTTCCGGCCGCTCGCCGGATTCGAGCACCAAGTTCTTGACCTTCGCCATGGTGTGCATCGTGTGGATCAGCGGCACGTTCCACAATGCTGAGAGCTCAAGGCCGGCTACACCGGACACCCAGTAGTGCGAATGGATGGCGTCGTACCGCCCGTGCGGTTGCCGCTGCCGGATCCTCTCGATTTCGGCAACCATGGTGTGAAGGAGATCGGGAAGTTCCTCCTTGGGCAGTTTCCGGGGCGGCCCCGCCAGGACGTTATGGACGCAGACTCCGGGACCGGGGTGTTCGACGGCGGGCTGGTCGGCGGAGGTTGAACGCGTGAAGATCTCCACCTCTACGCCAAGATCCGCCAACGCCATGGCCAACGCCCGGACGTACACATTCATGCCGCCCGCATCGCCCGAACCCGGCTGCTCCATCGGAGAAGTGTGGAGTGAGAGGAAGGCCACGCGACGGATCAACGACACCGCTACCTCCTGTATCCACCGCAATAGACAAGCCTGGCAGAGGAGGAAAATCCTCTGCTTCCCAGCGAAAACACTACTCCTGACCTCGCGGCCATTGCATTCGGCCCGACAACCCCCGCGGGCGCGGGGGACTGATACCGTGACCGACGTGAGCCACTCAAACAGCGAAGCCGGAACGCCGTCAGCCGCGAGGTACGAGATCCGCCCCGCCCAGGCAAGCGACTGGCCGGGGATCTGGGCCGTCTTGGAACCTGTGATCAGGGCTGGGGAGACCTTCACCTGGGACCGCGACACCACCGAAGAAACGGCACGGAGCAAATGGCTCAAGGAAGCGCCGGGGCAAACTTTCGTGGCAGTGCGCGACCGCGACGTGCTGGGTACCGGTGAGCTGCACGCCAATCAGGGCGGCGGCGGAAGCCACGTGGCCAACGCCGGCTACATGGTCCATGCCGATCACGGCGGGCAGGGAATCGCTCGGGCACTTTGCGCCTATTCCCTGGTTGCCGCCCGGGATGCCGGGTTCAAAGCCATGCAGTTCAACGCGGTCGTCGAAAGCAATATCCGAGCGGTGGGTTTGTGGCAGTCCATGGGCTTCCGCATCCTGGCGACTATCCCCGAGGCCTTCCACCATCCCGCCCTTGGCTACGTAGGGCTCCACGTCATGCACCGGAAGCTCTAGTCCGTCCCGGCGAACGGCCCGCCGCGAACGGCGCGCCGCGAACGGCGAACGGCCCGCGGGATGCCCTCGGCGTCCAGGGAAAGCTATGCACAAGCGTGGCCGCGGCGTAGTCTGCCGTGCATGGACCCAATGCCCAGGGCTCGCTTCGACCCCCTCGCCGCTATCCGCCGGGATGCGCCGGGGGAGGAAGCGGAGTCAGGCTGCGATCTCCTGCTGACAGGCACCGTGTTCCAGGACATTATCTTTACCGGACTGGACCGAAGCCCTGAACCGGGTACTGAAGTCTGGAGCCAAGGCATGGGGAGCTGTCCCGGCGGCGTAGCCAACCAAGCGATCGCGGCTGCCCGGCTTGGGCTTCGGACCAGCCTCGCGGCGGCCTTCGGAGATGATGGTTACGGGGACTTCAACTGGCGCATCCTGGAAAGCCAGGAGCATGTGGACCTTTCCCTGTCCAGGCGGTTCGAAGGCTGGCATTCCCCGGTCACCATTTCCTTGTGCCTCGATCACGATCGTTCCATGGTCACTCACGGCCACCCCTCGCCCATGAGCGCATCGGAACTGATTGGCGAGCCACCCAAGGCGCTCGCGGCCGTCGCGGACCTGGGCGAAGAGCCCGAGCCGTGGATGCTGGCGGCCAGGAAGGCCGGCGTGAAGCTCTTCGGCGACGCAGGATGGGATCCGACAGGCGCATGGTCCTCGCAGCGGCTGGACCAGCTCAGCAATTTTCACGCTTTCATGCCGAACCAGCGGGAAGCGATGGCCTTCACCGGCAAGGACAACCCGTGGTCTGCGCTCTATGCGCTCGCCGACCGCGTTCCGGTGGCTGTCGTGACGCTGGGAGCGCAGGGAGCCATGGCCGTCGATTCCGAGACCGGTGAGGAGGAGTGGGTGCCGTCCCTTCCCGTGACGGCGTACGACCTCACGGGAGCGGGCGATTGCTTCGGTGCGGCGTTTGTGGTCGGCAGCCTGGCGGGGTGGCCACTGGGAGACCGGCTCCGCTTTGCCAATCTTTGCGCCTCCTTGGCGGTGCAGGAAGTGGGTGGCTCGCTGGCTGCCCCGGGTTGGGGAGACATCGCCGATTGGTGGCAGCGGGCCAACGCCCGGCGGGAGCGGCAGTCCAGCCAATGGCTCAGGCGGTTCGCCTTCCTTGAGGGCATTCTGGGCGATGTCCCGCCCGGGGCCCAGCGTCGCGCAGCAGCCACCATCGCCCACAACTCCGACGCCTGAGCGGCGCTTACTCCTCCCGTCAACCAGTGGACCCCGGGCCGCCCGCAAGGCTCCAGTCAATCCGCACGACGTCGCGGCACTAGAATCGTGAGGGTGACTTACGAAGCAGCTGCCAGTTTCGAGCCCTTGAAGAAGCCAAGTTCGGCAACGGTCCTCGAACGATCAGCCGTCATTGACCTCGATGCCATCCGGCACAACGTGCGCCGGTTCGTGGCCATCGCCTCGCCCGCAAGCGTCATGGCCGTGGTCAAGGCCGACGCCTATGGACACGGCGCGGTGCAGGTGGCGCGGGCAGCCCTTGACGCCGGCGCCCGATGGCTCGGTGTTGCCCATATTTCGGAGGCTTTGGCGCTGCGCGCCGCAGGAATTGACGCGCCCATGCTGGCTTGGTTGCACACCACCGAAAGCAACTTCCAGGCAGCGGTTGCCGCCGGCGTCGACGTCGGGATTTCCGGCTGGGAGCTGGACGCGGTGGTCGCCGCGGCACGCGAACAGGAACGTCCGGCACGCATCCACCTCAAGGTTGACACCGGTCTTGGCCGCAACGGCTCCACCATCGCCCAATGGGACAAGGTGGTGGGGCAGGCCATGGAGTACCAGGACGAGGGTCTCTTGCGCGTGGTGGGCGTCTTCTCGCACTTGGCCGTGGCCGACGAACCCCACCGTCCGGAGACGGATGAGCAGTTGGCAGCCTTCCGGGAAGCAATCGCGATTGCCGAGGACGCCGGAGTGGACACCGAAGTCCGGCATCTGGCCAACACGCCCGCCACGCTTTCGCGCCCGGATGCCCATTTCAACCTCGTCCGCGTGGGGCTCGGGCTTTACGGACTGTCCCCTTTCGAAGGGCAAAGCTCAGCGGAACTAGGCCTCCGCCCCGCCATGACGGTCCGCACCCTGGTATCCAACTGCAAACGGGTGCCCGAAGGGCAGGGGGTGTCCTACGGACTCCACTACCGGACTCCAAGCGAAAGTTCCTTGGGCCTGATCCCGCTCGGCTATGCCGACGGCGTGCCGCGGGTCGCCACGGGCGGACCGGTGCGGGTCAACGGAGTCAGCTACCCCGTTGTCGGCCGGATCGCGATGGACCAGATGGTCATCGACCTCGGGAGTGCGGTGACGGACGAGGCCGCTTGGCTGGGCACCGAAGCTGTCATGTTCGGCGACGGCACGGACGACGGCCCGACGGCGGACGACTGGGCTGCCGCCGCCGGAACGAACAACTATGAGATTGTCACCCGCATCAGCCCGCGCGTGCCGCGCATCTACATCAATGAGGCGCCGGGAACGGACGCCCCATGAGCGGGACTTCGATCAATAAGGCCCCGCTGAGTGGTGCCGCGTGGGAACGTACCGTCAAAGTCGCGACGGCGGAGCAGACGCATGCTTTGGGCTCGGCGCTGGCCCAGGTTCTCGAACCCGGTGACTTGCTGGTCCTGACAGGCGAACTCGGTGCCGGCAAAACCACCTTCACGCAGGGACTCGGCGAAGGACTGGGCGTACGCGCGGGCGTTATCTCACCCACGTTCGTTTTGGTGCGCATCCACCCGAACCTGCCGGAAGGGCGGCGCCCCGGCGGTCCCGACCTGGTCCACGTTGATGCTTACCGGCTGGGGTCCGCCGCGGAGATCGACGACATCGACCTCGAAAACACCATGGACAACTCAGTGACGGTGGTCGAGTGGGGGCGCGAGCGGGTGGAACACCTTTCGGATAGCCGCCTCGATATCGAAATGCACCGGACGGTGGGCGGCACGGAGGTGGCGGCGGCCGGCCCGGACACGGGCCAGGACACGGTCCTGGATTTTGACCCCGAGGACGACGACGAACCCCGCACCATCGTTTTCCGCGGCTTTGGCCCGCGCTGGAGCGCGGTGCCCGGAATGCTGGAGGAGAACGCCTGATGCTGATCCTGGCCATTGATACTTCGGCCGTGGCAAGCGCGGCACTCATCTCGGACGATGCCATGGAAGGCGTGGTGGAGTCCTTCGCCACGGAGGATACCCGCAGCCACGCTGAGGTCCTGGCGCCCGGCATTGAGAAACTCCTGGGCGACGCCGGTGTGAGCGGGGCGGACATCGACCTCATTGTCACCGGCGTCGGCCCCGGGCCGTTCACGGGGCTTCGCTCAGGCATTGCGACCGCCCGCACTCTGGCATTCGCGTGGAACAAACCTCTTTTCGGTCTCATGAGCCTGGATGCGATCGCTTTGGAAGTGGCCGAGTCAACGGAGGCGCAGGCCGAGTTCCTGGTGGCCACGGATGCCCGCCGCAAGGAGGTCTACTGGGCGCGCTACACGCTCAGAGATGGCCAGCTACCGCAACTCGTGGACGGTCCGCACGTCGGGTCCGCCTCGGAGTTGCCCGACCTCCCCGTGTTCGGTGCCGGCGGCGGCATCTACGCGGACGTGGTCAAAGCGAACCGGGAATTCAGCAGCACCCAGCCCGACGCGGCCTCGCTGGGCCAGTTCGCCATGGCCCTGCTTACTGCCGGCGAAGAGCTGCCGGACTCCACACCTTTGTATTTGCGGGAATCCGACGCTCAATTGCCCGGCCCTAGGAAGCGTGCTTTGTGAACCCCTCGTACCAGTTCAAGCCTGACGGCGTGACCTTGCGTGACATGACCGCTGACGACGTCACCGCCATCGAAATCCTCGAACGCCGGCTCTTCCCGGTGGACGCGTGGCCGATGCAGATGTTCTTCGACGAGCTTGCCCAGATTGATACCCGCCGCTACGTGGTGGCCGAAGCCGACGGTCAGATCGTGGCCTACGCCGGGCTCATGTGCATCGAGCCGATCGCCGACGTCCAGACGATCGCCGTCGTGCCCGAATTCGAAGGCAGGGGAATCGGCTCGGCCATCCTGGCGGAACTGCTCGAAGAGGCCCGGCGCCGTGGCGCGGTGGAAGTACTCCTGGAGGTCCGTGCCGACAACCCGCGGGCGCAGGCACTGTACGTGCGGTTCGGCTTCGAGCAGATCCACGTCCGCCGCCGGTACTATCGCGACGGCACGGATGCCCTCATCATGAGGCTGACATTGACTGAAGGAATTCCGGCATGAACCACCCGAGCCATGTGAATGAGCCAGCCGTTGAGCCGCTTGTGCTGGGGATCGAGTCCTCCTGCGATGAGACCGGCGTCGGGATTGTCCGGGGCACCACCCTGCTGACCAATACGGTGTCTTCCTCGATGGACGAGCACGTCCGCTTCGGGGGCGTGATTCCCGAGATCGCATCTCGCGCGCACCTGGATGCTTTTGTTCCCACGCTGGGGGAAGCTTTGCACGAGGCAGGGGTGACACTGGACGATATTGACGCCATCGCCGTGACCTCCGGTCCTGGCTTGGCCGGGGCACTCATGGTGGGCGTTTGCGCGGCCAAGGCGCTTGCCGTTGCCACGGGCAAACCGCTTTACGCGATCAACCACTTGGTGGCGCATGTCGGCGTCGGGCTCCTCGACGGCGACGCCGGCAGCGGCACTGGCGGACCCGGTCCCGGCGGCCGACTGCCGGAAAATCTCGGCGCGCTGCTTGTTTCGGGCGGACACACGGAAATCCTGCGCATCCGCAGCATCACCGACGACGTCGAGATGCTTGGCTCCACGATCGACGACGCCGCCGGCGAGGCCTACGACAAAGTGGCCAGGCTCCTGGGCCTTGGCTACCCGGGCGGGCCGGCCATCGACAAACTCGCCAAGCAGGGCGACGCCAAAGCCATCCGTTTCCCGCGCGGCCTGACACAACCCAAGTACATGGGAACCGCGGAGGAGCCTGGACCGCATCGCTACGATTGGTCCTTCAGCGGGCTCAAGACCGCCGTCGCGCGCTGTGTCGAACAGTTCGAAGCGCGCGGTGAGGACGTTCCGGTTGCCGATGTCGCGGCCGCGTTCCAAGAAGCAGTCGTGGACGTCATCACGTCCAAAGCAGTGTTGGCCTGCAAGGAGAACGGCATCACAGACCTCCTGTTGGGCGGTGGGGTGGCCGCCAACTCCCGGCTCCGTGAGCTGACAGGGCAGCGCTGCGAGGCGGCCGGGATCACCCTCCACGTGCCGCCGTTGGCCTTGTGCACCGACAACGGAGCCATGGTCGCCGCCTTGGGTTCGCAGCTCATCATGGCGGGAATCGGTCCCAGCGGCGTCGCGTTCGCTCCGGATTCTTCCCTGCCGGTGACCACGGTTTCGGTGTAGGCGAGGAACCCTGTGGGGTTGGAGCGGGGTTGAACAGCGGTTAGGCGCTCGGCACGGACCGCATTTGCTGTACGAGATCCTGGACGACCGCGTGAAGATCGCCGTCGTGCTGGGCAGCGACGCGGCGCTGGCGCTGGTAGCCTGCTCCGCGGGCGATGATCTTTTCGACGTCGGCCAGTTCCTCCGAGCAGCCCAGCTTCTCAGCAACAGGCGCCAAGCGCACCAGCGTTTCCTTCAGGTGGTCGGTAACAAGCTGCTCATTGCCTTCGGCATCGAGGATGATGATCGCTTCCATGCCGTAACGTGCGGCGCGCCACTTGTTTTCCTGGATATGCCACGGCGGCATGGTGGGAATGGTGCCCCCGTTGTCCAGGATCGTGGAGAACTCGTCCACGAGGCATTGGGTCAGGGCCGCAACGGCGCCGACTTCCTCAAGGGTGGCGAGGCCGTCGCAAATGCGCATCTCGATGGTGCCCAAGTTCGGCACGGGACGGATATCCCAGCGAATCTCAGACAGGGTATCGATCACTCCCGTAGTGAACATGTCCTGGACGTAGGACTCGTATTCGGCCCAGCTGGGGAACTGGAAAGGCAGGCCTGCCGTGGGCAGCTGCTGGAACATCAGGGCACGTTGTGAGGCGTAACCGGTGTCTTCGCCGCCCCAGAACGGGCTCGAAGCCGACAACGCCTGGAAATGGGGGAAGTAGTTGACCAGCCCATCGAGGATGGGAAGCGCCTTGTCCCTCCGGTCCAGGCCGATGTGGACGTGGACACCGTAGATGACCATTTGCCGTCCCCACCATTGGGTGCGGTCAATCAGCTTGGCATAGCGTTCTTTGTCCGAGACGGGCTGAAGCTGCGGGGGGCTGAAAGGGTGGCTGCCTGCGCAGAAAAGCTCCACACCCATCGGATCGGTGACTTCCCTGACGGCCTGCAACGAGCGGGCCAGGTCTTCCTTGGCTTCCTTGACTGTGTTGCAGACGCCCGTGACAAGTTCCACGGTGTTCAGGAGCAATTCCCGCTTGATGTGCGGATGCTCGTCGTTTTCGTTCAGGTCCGGATGCCGTGAAGCAACACCCCGCAGGACCTCGTTTGCGACCGAGACCAATTCGCCGGTGCGTGCGTTGACGAGCGCGAGCTCCCATTCCACCCCCAGGGTCGACTGCCTGGATGGAGCGAAATCAATCTGCACGTGGGTCCCCTCGGTATTTGCGAAAACGCCCTGAGTGTTGCCCGCCGTGGGGCCGTCAGCGGTTGGCTCAAGTCTAATGCAGGGCCGGTACGGTATCGCATGGAGGCATTCCATTGCGAGCAGTCTTGCTAATGAGAATGATTCTAATTTAGACTGTTGGAATGCATCTTTCTGTTGTCAGCTCATTGGACAGCTAATGCCGTGAAACAGCCACATCCAAACTCGGACGAACGCACTGCCACTCCGTGAGCCTCAAGAAACACCACCAAAAGGAGAACCCCATGAAAGTCAGGAATTCGCTGCGCGCCCTCAAGAAGCTCCCCGGTGCCCAGGTTGTGCGTCGGCGCGGCCGCACTTTTGTCATCAATAAGCTGAATCCGCGCTTCAAGGCGCGTCAAGGCTAGCTCCCCGTCTAGGCTGGGCAGAGAACCCGCAACGCGAAGGAAGCCCCGTTATGCCGATCCTCAACAAAGACATGACGCTCTGTATTTCTCTCTCTGCCCGGCCTAGCAATAACGGAACGCGTTTCCATAACTTCCTCTACGAGGCACTCGGCCTGAACTGGATCTACAAGGCCTTCGCGCCCACTGACCTGCCGAACGCGATCGCCGGGGTGCGCGGCCTGGGCATCCGTGGCTGCGCCGTCTCGATGCCCTACAAGGAAGAAGTCATCGCCCTCGTGGACCGGATGGATGCATCCGCAGCTGCGATCGACTCGGTCAACACGATCGTCAACGACGCCGGCGTACTGACGGCATACAACACGGACTACACGGCGATCGCCCAGCTGATCGAGCGCAACGCAATCGACCCGGCGTCGTCCGTGCTGCTCCGTGGCTCCGGCGGCATGGCCAAAGCCACTGCGGCGGCCTTCCGCGATGCCGGATTCTCGCGGGTCACGGTGGTTGCCCGGAACGAGAAGCTTGGACGGTCCCTCGCGGAGCTCTATGGCTTCGCCTGGCAGGCCGACGTGGAGGACTCGACGGCGGACGTGCTGGTCAACGTCACGCCGATCGGCATGGCCGGCGGCCCGGAGTCCGGCTCGCTGTCCTTCCCCGAAGCGGCGGTTGCGGCCGCGCAGGTCGTGTTCGACGTCGTCGCCCTCCCCGCTGAAACGCCGCTCATCAAGGCCGGCCGGGCGGCAGGAAAGACCGTGATCAGCGGCGCCGAGGTAGCCACCATCCAGGCGCTCGAACAGTTCGTGCTCTACACAGGCATCACGCCGACGCCGGAGCAAGTCGCCGCCGCAGAAGAATTCACGCGCACCCAATAGGCGCCACAGTCCAGCAGGCGCCAACTCAGGAAGCGGCGACCGGCTCCACGACAACAGCCACCTTTTCCTCGCCGATCCTGGTGAGGACCAGGGTGGCTGTTTTGTTGCCGCGGGCTTTTGCCGGGCCTTTTCCGGGGGGCAGCAGTTGTTTCCGCAGTTCTTCGGGGGTGACGGAGGTGCCGCGTTTCTTGATGTCCAGGACGCCGACGCCGTTGGCCTTCACCCAGGCCTTGAGTGCCTTGACGTTCAACGGCATGACTTCCAGGACTTTGTAGGCGCGGGCGAACGGGGTCTCCACCGGCTCCGGGGCGCAAATATAGGCGATGTGCGGGTCCACCAAGTGGCCGCCGAGCCGGAGTGCGACGTCGGCCACCAGGCCCGCACGGATCACCGCGCCGTCCGGCTCGTACAGGTATCCCTCCACGGGCCCGACGTCGGGCACCGGGCCGCCGTCGAAATCTTCGCCGCTGGTTATCTCGGCTGCGCCCTGCGGTCCGAGCACCAGGGCAGCGCGGCGGACGCCGGGACGGGCGACGTCGTTGAACCACAGGGTGACCTCCGTGACGTCCCCACCCACGGAAACCCACTGTGCCTCGCAGGTGGCCGGAACCGATTCGTGGGGCATCCCCGGGCCCATCTTGACCCCGACCGACTTGCCGGTGGCCGCCAGTGATTCAACGAAGGACAACGGAGGCGAGAACGCCTCCGGGTCCCAGATCCGTTTGGTCCCCGATGACGATGTCGTACGGCGCGCCGGATCGAGCCACACGCCGTCGACCCCGTCGAGGGGCACGGACGTAGCGTCCGAGTGCACCACCGCTGCATGCGGGAAAGGCATGAGGTTGATGGTGGCGCACGCGGCGGTGGTCTCATCCAGTTCCACGGCCGTGACCTTGATGTCCATGGAGGCCATCGCCATGGAGTCTGCTCCAAGCCCGCAGCCGAGGTCCGCTACGTGGCGAGTGCCCGCCTTTGCGAAGCGCTCGGCGTGCCTGGCTGCGACATTGAGCCGGGTGGCCTGTTCCAGGCCGGCCTGGGTGAAGAGCATTTGCCGGGCGAATTCGCCGAACTTGGCCTCGGCGCGGGTGCGGAGCCTGGATTGGGTGAGGACGGCGGCCACGAGCGCGGGGGAGTGGCCTTCTTTTCGCAAGCGCGCATTGAGGGCGAACGCTTCGTCCTCGCTGTAGGGCCCCAAGGATGCCAGAAGTTCCCACCCCTCCGTTGTCAGCAAGGGGGCAATGTGGTCCTGGGGTGTGTCAGCCATGGGAACCAGCCTAGTGCGCGCCGACATGGAAGTCGGAGGGGGAAACCGGACCTCTCGGGCGGATAGGGTTGATGCCATGGAAGACAACCCAGTACGCCAGCCTGACGACGCCAATGGTTCTCCCTCCGTCCCCGATAGACGCCCCTTCGCCGGAAATCTCTCCAAGTACGCCCGCCCGGCGCTCATCGTCGGTGCTTTGATCGCCGTTGTCTGCATCGCGCTTTTGATCATTATTTTCTTCCTCGACTCCTTCAACGCCGCCACCTACTCCATGACCGGAAAGAGCGTCCAGGACGCCACGGACGAGGCCCGGGATATCCGGGACACCTACTCGGGGGCGCGCATCGGAGCGATCGTCGGACTGCTTGTGTTCGGCACCGTCGCGCTCGCCAGCGGCGTGGTGCTGTACCTGAACCGCGGAACCGCGCCGGAGAAAGGGTACGACGACGGCGAGGACGTGGACTTCGACGACCTCGCCGGCCAGTGAGTTGATCGGTCCGGACCGGCCCCTCGCCATTCACTATTGACGGAATTCTGGCACTCGCCTTGACCGAGTGCTAATGCTTACATAGAGTCTTGATTAGCACTCTCCCTAGGCGGGTGCTAATCATGCCGCCAGGCACTTACCGGCACCGCGACGACGGTAAGCCCGCCACGGCACCCCTGGTTTGATAGTCCATGTACTACCTCACGTAAAGGAGAGATCCGAGTGTCGGTCTCCATTAAGCCTCTCGAGGATCGCATTGTTGTCCGCCCGCTCGAAGCAGAGCAGACCACGGCTTCCGGCCTGGTCATCCCGGATACTGCACAGGAAAAGCCGCAGGAAGGCGAAGTTGTTGCAGTCGGCCCCGGCCGCTTCGATGACAACGGCAACCGGGTTCCCGTCGACGTAACCGTTGGCGACGTCGTTATCTACTCCAAGTACGGCGGAACTGAAGTCAAGACCGGTGGCAGCGAATACCTCGTTCTGTCCGCCCGCGACGTTCTGGCGATCGTCGTAAAGTAATTCCCTGGATCCCGCATCGCAGATCGAGTCGGACTTCTTCCGGTTGTATCGGCGGTGCGGGTTTTCCGTCTTGAAAGGACACAACCATGGCAAAGCAGCTTGCGTTTAACGACGCTGCCCGTCGCTCCCTCGAAGCAGGCATTGACAAGCTCGCCAACACCGTCAAGGTCACCCTTGGCCCGCGTGGCCGCAACGTCGTTCTGGACAAGAAGTGGGGAGCTCCCACGATCACAAACGACGGCGTGACGATCGCCCGTGAAGTCGAACTCGACGACCCGTATGAGAACCTTGGTGCGCAGCTGGCCAAGGAAGTCGCCACCAAGACCAATGACGTTGCCGGCGACGGCACCACCACGGCCACCGTGCTGGCACAGGCCCTCGTCAAGGAAGGCCTGCGCAACGTTGCCGCCGGAGCCGCCCCGGGCGAAATCAAGCGCGGTATCGAGGTTTCCATCCAGGCCGTGGCTGCCCGCCTCCTGGAGAACGCCCGCGAAGTAGAAGGCACCCAGGTCGCCAGCGTCGCCGCGATCTCCGCACAGAGCGATGAGGTTGGCGAGCTTCTCGCCGAGGCTTTCGGCAAGGTCGGCAAGGATGGTGTCATCACCATCGAAGAGTCCTCCACCACGCAGACCGAACTGGTCCTCACCGAGGGCATGCAGTTCGACAAGGGCTACCTGTCCCCGTACTTCGTCACTGACGCGGAACGCCAGGAAGCTGTTCTGGAAGACGCGCTCATCCTGATCAACCAGGGCAAGATCTCCTCGCTGCAGGAATTCCTGCCGCTCCTCGAGAAGGCCCTGCAGGCCGCCAAGCCGCTCTTCATCATTGCTGAGGACATCGACGGCGAAGCCCTGTCCACGCTGATCGTGAACCGTATCCGTGGCACCCTGAACGTTGTTGCCGTCAAGGCTCCGGGCTTCGGCGACCGCCGCAAGGCCATGCTGCAGGACATTGCCACCCTGACCGGCGCACAGGTTGTCTCCCCGGAGCTCGGCCTGTCCCTGGACCAGGTTGGCCTCGAGGTCCTCGGCAGCGCCCGCCGGATCACCGTCACCAAGGACAACACCACCATTGTTGACGGTGCTGGCTCGCAGGAGGATGTCGCAGCACGCGTCGCCCAGATCCGTGCCGAGCTGACCCGCACCGACTCCGACTGGGACCGGGAAAAGCTGCAGGAAAGGCTTGCAAAGCTGGCCGGCGGCATCGGCGTCATCAAGGTCGGCGCAGCCACCGAGGTCGAGCTCAAGGAAAAGAAGCACCGCATCGAGGATGCAGTGTCCTCCACCCGTGCAGCCCTTGAAGAAGGCATCGTCTCGGGCGGTGGATCGGCCCTCATCCACGCCCTTAAGGCACTGGACGAGGACGCAGCAGTCAAGGCACTTGAAGGTGACGCAGTTGCCGCTGTTGGCATCGTCCGCCGCGCCCTGACCCAGCCGCTGCGCTGGATCGCCCAAAACGCCGGCTTCGACGGCTACGTCGTCGTCGCCAAGGTTGCCGAGCTGGAAGACAACCACGGCTTCAACGCGAAGTCCGGCGTGTACGAGGACCTGATCTCCGCTGGCGTGATCGACCCCGTCAAGGTCACCCGCTCCGCACTCCAGAACGCCGCGTCCATCGCAGCCCTGGTTCTCACCACCGAGACCCTGGTTGTCGAGAAGCCGGCCGAGGAAGACGAGCACGCAGGCCACAGCCACTAGTCCTGGTTGTTGCCGAGGCCCGGTCCCCTGTGGGGGCCGGGCCTTCTGCGTTTGGCTCCCG
Source organism: Arthrobacter bambusae (assembly GCF_030812595.1). Taxonomy (GTDB): domain Bacteria; phylum Actinomycetota; class Actinomycetes; order Actinomycetales; family Micrococcaceae; genus Arthrobacter; species Arthrobacter bambusae_B. The sequence goes on along the minus strand of NZ_JAUSSZ010000008.1, from coordinate 125,750 downwards.
TCCACGTCCTGCCCGGCCGTGACCTGTCCGGCCGTGACCTGCCCGCACGGACGGGCCGTCACGGACGGGTCCACAGTTGGCACTCGGCATTCGCCCTGTGAACGTCCAGCCGCGCATGGCCAAATTGAGTGATGGATGCCTCTCGGATGGATTTTCGATTGGCACTGATTATTACGAATCAGTAAGATTTAGGGTTCGATCAAGGTCATTGAGGGGCATTGTTGTGTTAACTGCGCAAACGGCGGCTACTACCGAGGCGCAACGTCGTTCCAGTGGCACCGGGAAAAAATCGAATTTTCGTCCCGAAATTCAAGGCCTGCGCTCCCTGGCGGTGCTCATGGTGGTCAGCTACCACGTGTGGTTTGGCCGCGTTTCCGGCGGAGTCGATGTCTTCCTCCTCGTCTCCGCCTTTTTGATGACGCTGCAGTTCACAAACCGTTTTGAGCAGCGCCGGGCCATGGATCTGCCGAGGCACTGGCTCCATCTGTTCCGTCGGCTTCTCCCTGCCGCCGTCGTCGTCCTGTTGGGCACTTTGGCGGCCATTTTCGTAGTGGTACCGAAAACCCGTTGGGCGGCTCTGGTCGACCAAGTGTGGGCTTCACTCTTCTACTTCCAGAATTGGCTCCTGCAGCACGACGCGGTCAACTACTACGCCACCGACCACAGCCAGGCGAGTCCGCTCCAGCACTTCTGGTCGCTCTCTATCCAAGGCCAGGTCTTTATCCTTTGGCCGGTGATCTTCGCCGTCGTTGCGCTGGTTTGCAGAAAATACGCCCTGCGCTACCGGGCAGCGCTGATGTATGTGTTTGGCCTGATCTTCCTGGTCTCGCTCACGTACTCGATCATTGCCACCGCGGCCAACCAAACCACCGCCTACTTTGATACCTTCGCCAGACTCTGGGAATTCGCGCTTGGAACACTGGTTGCACTCATCCTGCCGGGGCTGAAGCTTTCCAAGTCCGTCCGGGTAGTGATGGGCTGGGTTGGCGTCGTTGCGATGCTGAGCTGTGGGATCGTGCTCCAAGTCCAGACGGCGTTCCCTGGTTTCGTGGCCCTGTGGCCTACGTTGGCAGCGGCCTTCATCATCGTGGCGGGCCAGACCGGCAGCCGCTTCGGTGTGGATCGGATACTGAGCTCGAAACCCCTTGTCCGCCTGGGCGACAACTCCTATGCCTTGTATTTGTGGCATTGGCCGTTGTTGGTCCTCGCCCTCGTGTGGAGTGGAAAAGACCACGCCGGATGGCTCTCCGGGTCGGTCATTATCGCGACGGCGCTGGGCCTGGCGTTCCTGACCACCAAGTTTGTCGAAAAGCCCCTCAGGGAATGGAAGTGGCCTGAGGTGAACCGCCGCCGCGCCGTCGTCGCAATTGCGCTGTGCATCTGTGTCGCTGCAGTGCCCTTGCTTGCCTTCAACGTGCAGCAGACCGTCAGCGCCAAGATCGCCCTGGACCAGGCAGAAAAGGACAACCCGGGGGCGGCTGCCTTGGTCCCGGGCTACGTCAATGAAGCCAGCCCTACCGCGGCCCTCCTCCCGACGGCGGAAAAGCTTGCCCAGGACTGGATGAACCTGCCCAGCCGGTGCACAGGCGACTTGAAACCCGCATCGAAGCTCCTCCAAGGCGCTTGCGGCCAGAACAACCAGCCCGCGGACGCGAGCCGCAGTATTCTGGTGCTCGGCGACTCCCACGCGGAGCAATGGATGGCTGCGGTGGCGCCGATGGCTGACCAGCAACAGTGGAGCCTTTACCACCTGTTGCTCGGCGGATGTCCGTTTAGCGTGGACAGTACGGGCCTTGGAGATCAATGCAAGACGTTCAACCAGGCCGTCATGCAGCAAATCGATGCGAAGAAGCCTACGGCCGTATTCCTCGTGGGTACCGCAGCATCACCCTCTTCGCCCGATGAAAAGCTGAGCGTCGGTTTCGAAGACACCGTGAAGTGGCTCACCGACAAGGGCATCGACGTCGTCGCCGTTCGCGACAACCCGAGGTTCGACTTCAACATGGCCGATTGCGTCGTGGTCAAAGGCCAGCACAGTCCCGACTGCAATCCCGGCCAAGCGCAGCAATTGGCACCTGTTGACCCCCTTGAAGCACTCAAAGGCAAGTATCAGGGACTGTCCATCCTGGATATGACCGACCTCATCTGCAACGGCGGCGAATGCCCCGGGGTTGTGGGCAACACCTTCGTCTACATCGACAACAACCACCTCTCCAAGACGTACGTGGAGAGCATGGCCCCGATGTTCCAGCAAAGGTGGATGGCCGCCACGGGCTGGAGCTAGGCCGCCGGACCCGCCCGGCGTCGGAACCTCCGGGGTGCCCTTGCTCACATTGGCTGCGCGGAATATGGGGATCGGCGGTGAGGTTCTACTATTTATTCAGAACCTTTCTGCACAGGCCAGTCCCGTAATGACGGGCTGGTCATCAGCTGCAACCCCTACCAGAGCAACCCCCAAGAACCAAGGTAAGAGGCGCACTCATGACCCAGCCCGAACACGATCCCTTTGGCTTTGTAGGCCTGACCTACGACGACGTCCTGCTCCTGCCGGGCCACACCAACGTCATTCCGTCCGACGCCGACACTTCCTCCCGGATCTCCAAGCGAATTTCGGTCCAGACTCCGCTGCTGTCCGCCGCCATGGACACGGTCACCGAGTCCCGCATGGCCATCGCCATGGCCCGCCAAGGCGGTCTTGGCGTCATCCACCGCAACCTGTCCATCGAGGACCAAGCCGACCACGTCGACCGCGTCAAGCGCTCCGAGTCCGGGATGATCACCAACCCCCTGACCATCCATCCGGAAGCCACCCTTCAGGAACTGGACGAACTGTGTTCGCGTTACCGTGTCTCCGGGCTGCCCGTGATCGACTCCGATGGCCGGCTGCTGGGCATTGTCACCAACCGCGACACCCGTTTCGTGCCGGAGTCCGATTTCCCCCTGCGCCTGGTCAGCGACGTCATGACCAAGATGCCGCTCATCACGGGCCATGTCGGGATCAGCCGCGAAGAGGCCTCGCACAAGCTTGCCACCAACAAGATCGAGAAGCTGCCGCTCGTTGACGAGCAAGGACGCCTCAAAGGCCTTATCACCACCAAGGACTTCACCAAGGCTGAGCAGTACCCGCTCGCGACAAAGGACGACGAAGGCCGCCTCCGCGTCGGCGCCGCCATCGGGTTCTTCGGCGATGGCTGGGAACGGGCCATGACGCTGATCGACGCCGGTGTCGACGCATTGTTCGTGGACACCGCCAACGGCCACTCCCAGGGTGTCCTGGACATGATCACGCGCCTGAAGTCCGATCCCGTTGCCGCACACGTTGACATCATCGGCGGCCAGGCCGCCACCCGCGAAGGCGCCCAGGCGTTGATCGACGCCGGTGCCGATGGCATCAAGGTGGGCGTGGGACCTGGCTCCATTTGCACCACCCGCGTCGTCGCCGGCGTGGGCGTTCCCCAGATCACGGCCATCTACGAGTCCTCGAAGGCCGCCATCCCTGCCGGTGTTCCGCTGATCGCCGACGGCGGCCTGCAGTACTCGGGCGATATCGGCAAGGCCCTCGTGGCGGGTGCCGACACCGTCATGCTCGGCTCCTTGTTGGCTGGCTGCGATGAGTCGCCAGGCGAACTGATCTTCGTCAACGGCAAGCAGTTCAAGAGCTACCGGGGCATGGGTTCCCTGGGCGCCATGCAGTCCCGTGGCAAGAACACCTCCTACTCGAAGGACCGGTACTTCCAGGCCGACGTTTCCGGCGATGACAAGCTCATCCCGGAAGGCATCGAAGGCCGCGTCGCTTATCGCGGCCCGCTCTCCTCGGTGGCATACCAGCTGGTTGGCGGCCTGCGCCAGACCATGTTCTACACGGGTGCTCCGACCATCCCCGAGCTCAAAGCACGCGGCAAGTTTGTACGAATCACTGCGGCAGGACTGAAGGAGTCCCACCCGCACGACATCCAGATGACCGTCGAGGCTCCGAACTACGGTTCCCGCTAGGCGTCATCCCTGTTATAGGAAGTTTCAAACGGTATAGGCAGTTTCAAGCGGGCCCGCCACCTCCCTTCCGGGAAGTGGCGGGCCCGCTTGTTCCTGAGGCAAAGCCCGTCCAAGGCCGTGCGTCACCCTGCCGGTACATCCCGCCGCACTGGGATAACCTAGAGCAGTGACTTATGAGATTGAGATTGGCCGTGGCAAGCGTGGGCGTCGAGCCTACTCCCTGGATGACATCGCGATCGTCCCCAACCGCCGTACGCGCGACCCCAAGGACGTCTCCGTTTCATGGCAGATTGATGCCTACAAGTTCGAGATGCCTGTGATCGCCGCACCCATGGACTCCGCGATGTCGCCCGAAACGGCCATTGCACTTGGCCGGCTGGGCGGACTGGGCGTGCTGGACCTTGAGGGCTTGTGGACGCGCTACGAGGACCCGCAGCCCGTGCTGGACGAGATCTCCGCCCTTAAGGATGAAACGGCCAGCCCGGCGGTCACGCGGCGCATGCAGGAGCTTTACAAGGCTCCAATCCAGCCTGAACTGATCACCTCGAGGCTCGCGGAAATCCGCGCTTCAGGCGTGACGGTGGCGGGCTCGCTGACGCCGCAGCGCACGCAGGAGCACTACAAGACCGTGGTCGCTGCCGGCGTCGACATTTTCGTCATCCGTGGAACCACGGTCTCTGCCGAACACGTCTCGAAGAACCACGAGCCTCTGAACCTCAAGCAGTTCATCTACGAACTCGACGTCCCGGTGATCGTCGGCGGAGCCGCCGGCTACACCCCGGCCTTGCACCTCATGCGTACCGGCGCTGCCGGCGTGCTGGTGGGCTTCGGCGGCGGCGCGACGACCACCACGCGCCGCGCACTCGGCATCCACTCGCCCATGGCCTCCGCCATTTCCGACGTCGCTGCCGCCCGCCGCGACTATATGGATGAGTCCGGTGGACGGTACGTGCACGTGATCGCCGACGGCGGCATGGGTACTTCGGGTGACATCGTCAAGGCCATCGCCATGGGCGCCGACGCCGTCATGCTCGGCAGCGCTTTGGCCCGCGCGGAAGAGGCCCCGGGCAAGGGCTGGCACTGGGGACAGGAAGCCCACCACCTTGAGCTGCCCCGCGGCGACAGGGTCAACGTCGGCACCGTCGGTCCCCTCGAAGAAGTACTCTTCGGGCCGGGCCACCACACCATCGGCACGTCCAACCTGATAGGCGCCCTTCGCCGCTCCATGGCCACCACCGGCTATTCGGACCTGAAGGAGTTCCAACGGGTCGACGTCGTCGTCTCGCCTTACTCGGGCCAGTAGCTCCCGTTCGGGCCACTTGAGCAGTGGGGGTAAAACCCTGCCCAAGCCCGCGGACAAGAAGTAGTGTGGGGGACTACGGGCTTTGTGCGATGGGAGGCGTCCGATGAGCAGTGTTGCAGATGGTTCGCAGAAGGATGGAGTGTCGCCTGGGGCATTGAGTCCGCAGGCACGGGCCAGATCCATCGACGTGCTCAAAAGCACCACAGAGCCCGGCAAGGAACTCGACATCCTGATCGTCGGGGGAGGCGTGGTCGGAGCCGGTGCGGCTTTGGATGCGGTGACCCGCGGTTTGTCCGTGGGCATTGTCGAAGCCCGGGACTGGGCTTCCGGCACCTCGTCGAGGTCCTCAAAGCTGATCCACGGCGGCTTGCGTTACTTGGAAATGCTTGACTTCCGACTGGTCCAGGAAGCCCTCCAGGAACGCGGGCTGCTGATCCAACAGATCGCGCCGCACCTTGTGCGCCCGGTACCGTTCCTGTACCCGCTGACCCGGCGTTTTTGGGAGCGGCCCTACGTTGGTGCGGGCATCTTCCTCTACGACACGCTTGGCCTCACCTCCGGCCACAGTCGCGGTGTGCCCATGCACAAACACCTCTTCCGGCGCGGAACACTTCGAGCCGCCCCCAGCCTCAAGAGCGATGCCTTCGTCGGCTCCATCCGGTACTACGACGCACAGGTTGACGACGCCAGGCTGGTCGTCAATGTGGTCCGTACCGCGGCCCATTACGGAGCGCATGCCGTGAACAGGATGCGCGTCGTGTCGTTCGTTCGCGAGGGTGAACGCGTGGTGGGTGCGAAGGTGGAAAACCAGGAAGACGGCAGCATCATCGAAGTCCGCGCCAAGCAAGTGGTCAATGCCACGGGAGTCTGGACGGACGAGACCCAGGCCATGGTGACGGATCGCGGCCAGCTTAAGGTCCGTGCTTCCAAAGGCATCCACCTCGTGGTCCCGCGCGACCGCTTCCAGTCCACGGTGGGATTGATCCTGAGGACCGAAAAATCCGTGCTGTTCGTCATCCCCTGGGGGCGGCACTGGATCATCGGCACAACGGACACCGACTGGAAGCTGGACAAAGCGCACCCCGCTGCGTCCACCAAGGACATCGACTATCTTCTTGAACACGTCAACCGTGTCTTGAAGCGGCCCCTGACCCGTGAGGATGTTGAGGGCGTATACGCAGGCCTCCGCCCGCTACTGGCGGGGGAGAGCGACTCCACGGCCAAGCTTTCACGCGAACACGTGGTGGCGCACCCCGTTCCGGGCTTAGTGGTAGTTGCGGGCGGCAAGTTCACCACGTACCGGGTCATGGCCAAGGACGCTGTGGACGAAGCAACCCGGGCCATGGACGAGCGCGTACCCGGGAGCTGCACCGACACCATTCCGCTCCTGGGCGCCGAGGGATTCAAAGCTGCATGGAACCGGCGGGCAAGAACCGCGGACGAGGCCGGGGTCCACGTCGCCAGGGTGGAACACTTACTCAACCGCTATGGCTCCATGGCCCCGGAGGTGCTGGCCATCATCAAAGACAACCCGTCCATGGCAGAGCCGCTGCCGGGTGCAGACGATTATTTGGCGGCAGAGGTCGTCTATGCCGCCACTCATGAGGGTGCCCGGCATGTCCATGATGTCCTGACACGACGCACCCGCATCTCGATCGAGTCGTGGGACAGAGGTGTTTCCGCGGTCCCCGTTGTCGCTAAGCTGATGGGAGAAATTCTCGGCTGGAGCGACGCGCAGCGGGAAAGCGAAATCAAGCACTACCTCGCCCGGGTGGAAGCTGAACGGCTCAGCCAACAGCAGCCCGACGACGAATCTGCCGATGCTGCGCGCATGGGCGTCGATGACATCGTTCCCCTCCGCTGAGCGGCCTGGGCTGGTTGGGCACACTGGAGGGAAGACGACTTGGCGGAACCACTGGACCCCTATGATGCCGAACTGACGACGCCGGAGACCGTCATCCTGGAGATGGAAGCGGTCGACAAAACCGATGCCGCGGGCCAGCTGGCCGATCGACTCTATGCTGCCGGGCGTATCACCGACCTTGAGGGCTTCCTCAAAGTGGTCAACTCGCGCGAACACCAACTGGCCACCGGGCTGCCGGGCGGCATCGGCCTCCCGCATGCGCGCAGCGAGTTTGTCTCACGGGTCTCTATCGCTGTTGGGGTCACGAAGTTCGGTCACTCGTTGGACTTCGGCGCCAGCGACGGGCCGGCCACGCTGGTCCTGCTCATCGCTACGCCCGCCAGTTCATTCTCAGACCACTTGGAAGTCCTCGCGACCTTGGCGCGGTCGCTGTCCAAGGAATCGTTCAGGGAATCCCTCCGTCGGGCCCACGATCCGGAGGTCATCGCAGAACTGATCAATTCCAGCCTGGTGTTCTTCGACCACTAAAGATTGGGGCAGGCCCACTCTTGGGGCAGAACTATTCGTTTAGCTGTTCTACAGCTTGACGAAGTACGGTTAAGGGGTGTTAAAAACCGCCCTGAAGCCCCGCTGGATCGCAGGACTTGTCTTCGCGCTCCTGCTTTCCGGGGTGTTTGTGCTGCTCAGCCAGTGGCAGTTCGGCAGATCCACGCAGAGCGAGGTCCCCGTTGACGACCCCGCGGTGGAGCATGTCAAGCCGCTCACCGGGACACTGCAACCCGGAACTTTCTTCCCGGGTACAGCATCGGACCAAATGGTCAGCGCCAAGGGTAGCTATGACCCCGCCAAGCAGGTCCTTGTGGAGGGCAGGCTTCTGGCCGGGCAAAAAGGATATTGGGTAGTTACCGCTTTTGCGGTCGACGGCGCGCCTGCCCTGCACGGCGTGGGCGCGTCCGCGAAGACCTGGATTCCCGTGGCCCGCGGCTGGGTCGCCGATCCCGCACAGGCCGGCCCGCCGCCGTCGGGCACTATTGAACTCACCGGACGGCTCCTGCCGTCCGAAGCGCCAGTGCCGAACGTGGACGCCGGGGCGGGACGCGCGTCTGCGGTTTCGGTGGCGGAACTCATCAACACGTGGGAAGTCTCAAGCTATCCTGGTTTCGTCGCCGCGACATCGGAAGTATCGGCTGGCAAGGCCATCGCACTTCCAGCCCAGATGAAGCCCCTGGATATCCCGGCCCAGCCGGCTAACCAACAGATCAACTGGCTCAACCTTTTCTACTCGGTGGAATGGGTAGTCTTTGCAGGATTCGCCCTCTACGTCTGGTGGCGCATGGTGGCCGATGACTACCGGCGCTCCCTCGAAGACGACGAAGAAGAAGAGCCCGACGACGAATCCCCGTCAGACGATTTGCCAGCAATTACCAAGCCAGAACAGGTAAAGCCATGATTGAGCCCAAACCGGCCATCCAGCCCGAACAATCCGGAGATCCCGCTGCGAAGCCAGCCGCGGCCAAGAAAGGTTCGGCCAAAAAGCGGCGATTCGGCGGAACCTCGGCCCAGATCCGCTCGGCCCTGAAGTTCTACAAAGTCATGGCCTACCTCACCGGTACCATGCTGCTGCTCCTGTGCGCCGAGCTCGTTGCGCGCTATGTGTTCGGCGTATATCTCTTCGCCGGCGGGACCAACGCAGTCACCGGCCAGCCCTTCGGTTTTGGATTCGCCGACGCCGAGGGGGTTCTCGGCGGCTTCAACGTCTCGATCGCGGTGCTGATCGTCCACGGCTGGATGTACGTGCTGTACCTGATCTCGGACTTCCGTTTGTGGTCGCTCATGCGCTGGCCGTTCACGAAACTCATCCTGCTCGCCCTGGGCGGCGTCGTCCCCCTCATGTCCTTCATTGTGGAGAAGAAGTTCCACTCGGAGGTAGAGATGGAACTGGCCGCGAACCCGCAGGCGTCCAAGCGCTACTGAGGGGCATGCCCCCGGCCGGCATTGTGAGATCCCTAACGTCGGACTGTTTTTGGGCTGATTCCGGAGCTTCACGCCCGGCTTCAAGGTGCACCGGGGCATCGAGGCAAAGTAGTCTGTTACGGTGACTACTCCCACCGCACCCTTCAGTTCTGAAGCTCAGACTTCCCAGAAGCCGGTGCTGGTTGTTGACTACGGTGCCCAGTACGCGCAGCTGATTGCCCGCCGCGTCCGTGAAGCGAATGTGTACTCGGAAATTGTTCCGCACACTTTCACCACCGAGCAGCTTCTGGCCAAGAACCCGGCAGCGATCATCCTTTCCGGCGGACCTTCAAGCGTTTACGCCGCGGGGGCCCCGAGGGTCGGCGCGGACCTTTTCGAGGCCGGCGTGCCGGTCTTCGGAATTTGCTACGGCTTCCAGGCCATGGCCAACGCGCTCGGCGGCAAGGTCGCACAGACCGGCTTGCGCGAATACGGCGCTACCGAGGCCACCACCGTCGGCGAAGCCCGCTCCATCCTTTCAGGTCTTCCGGGCTCGCAGAACACCTGGATGAGCCACGGAGACTCGGTTCATGAGGCTCCCGAGGGCTTCGAGGTCCTGGCGACCACCGCCGGCGCACCTGTGGCTGCTTTCGCGAACGAAGAGAAGCACCTTTACGGCGTGCAGTGGCACCCGGAAGTAAAGCACTCCGTCCATGGCCAGCAGGTCCTGGAGAACTTCCTGTTCAACGGAGCCGGCCTGAAGCCGAACTGGACCACCGGTAACATCCTCGAAGAGCAAGTGGAGCGCATCCGCCGGCAAGTCGGCGATTCCAAGGTCATCTGCGGCCTCTCCGGCGGCGTCGACTCTGCCGTGGCCGCGGCCCTCGTGCAGCGCGCCGTAGGCGATCAGCTGACCTGCGTGTTCGTGGACCATGGCCTGTTGCGCGAAGGCGAGGCCGAACAGGTCGAGCGCGACTTCGTTGCCGCAACCGGCGTCAAACTCTACGTCGCAAACGAGCAGGAGCGGTTCCTCTCCGCGCTTGCCGGGGTCAGCGACCCGGAGACCAAGCGTAAGATCATCGGCCGCGAGTTCATCCGTGCGTTCGAGGAAGCAGAGCGGGCCATCATCGCCGAGGCAGCGTCCGAAGGCGAGAGCATCAAGTTCCTCGTCCAGGGCACCCTCTACCCGGACGTCGTCGAATCCGGCGGCGGCGAAGGTGCCGCGAACATCAAGAGCCACCACAACGTGGGCGGCCTGCCCGAGGACCTGCAGTTCGAACTTGTTGAACCGCTCCGCGCCCTGTTCAAGGACGAGGTTCGTGCCGTGGGCGCACAACTGGGCTTGCCGCAGGAAATCGTCGGACGCCAGCCGTTCCCCGGACCGGGCCTGGGTATCCGCATTGTCGGCGAAGTGAACAAGGAACGGCTCGACCTTCTTCGTAAGGCAGACGCCATTGCGCGGGCCGAACTCACTGCGGCAGGACTCGACAACGAGGTGTGGCAGATGCCTGTCGTACTGCTGGCTGATGTCCGCAGCGTTGGCGTGCAGGGCGACGGCCGCACCTACGGACACCCGATCGTGCTGCGTCCTGTTTCCTCCGAAGACGCCATGACTGCCGACTGGTCGAGGCTCCCATACGACCTCCTCGCCAGGATCTCCAACAGGATCACCAACGAGGTTGACGGGGTCAACCGCGTAGTTCTTGATGTCACCAGCAAGCCGCCGGGAACCATCGAGTGGGAATAGCATTCTGAGTGACCGGCCCCTGCCCCAGGGGCCGGTCACTTTGCATTTCCCCGGAAATCAGGGCTAATTTGCCTTTCCACCAGTGTTTCGGTGCGGACTGCCGGTCTATTCCCGCTACCCTCGAAAGTATGCCGATTTGGTCCAAGTCGTCTCGAGCTAGAACAGAAAAGAAGGCAGCGGTGTCAGTAGGTCAAAGCCACGAAGAGAGCTCAGTGGAGCTCCGGAAATGGCTGTCAGGGCTCAAACCCGTGACTGGGGCGGACACGATGCTGCGCTTCGTCAAGACACCGGAAGGCTCGATAGACCTCAGCAACGGCCATCCGTCAGGCCTGGCGCAGCTCCTCGCCGGGCGTCGAACGCGGCTTTCCACCCTGATCCGGGATCGCCAGCAGTATCTAGTTGCCGCGCGTGCTGCCCGGAACCTTCGTTCGAAGATTTTCGAGCTGGGAAACGACCGGGGGATCGACGCCGGTTACCTGTCCTGCGGCACGGTCGTGTGGACGTCGGCGGTCGGAGGAAAACCCCAACGAGTCTCCGCCCCCGTCATGTTGGCTGCCATCTCACTCACGGCACGGCCGGGCGAAGACGACTACGAGCTCCAACTCACCGAGCAAGCGAGCATCAACCCGGCCTTGGTCCGGCATTTGAAGACGGTCCATGGAATCGTCTTTGACGTCAACGCCGTGAGCCGAATGGCGTACAACACCGCGCGCCTTGACCCGTTGCCGGTCCTTGACCGCCTCGCCACACTGGTGCAACCGATCCACGGTGCCGAAGTAACCCCGAACCTCCTCATCACGACGTTGGCGGATCTGTCCGGAAATCTGGAGGATCCGTGGATCAATGAGAACAGCAGCGTCGTTTCTGCCCTGTGTGAAGTTGCCAACGGCGGGGATGTGGAACCCGAGCCCATTAAGTCCGGACGGTTCCCGGACCTCGACGAGCGCGACCCCTCAGAAGAAACGCTCCTTCTGGACGCCGACCCGGATCAGCAGTACGTCGTGGATGCCGTGCGGGCAGGCGACTCCCTGGTAGTGAGCACCCCGCCAGGCAGCGGCCAGACCCAAACGGCCATCAATGCCATTGGTGCCCTCGTCAACGAAGGCAAATCGGTGCTCGTCGTGGGCGACCGGCGAGCGAGCCTGAACGGTTTGGCGAGCCATTTTGAAGCGTTGGGCCTTGAATCAATGGTCTTCAGGCCGGGCAACGGTGCCACGCCGCAGCAGCTCAAAGGCCAATTGGTCAGCGCGATCATCCGCAACGAAAAGTCGCTCGAGCCGCAGCTCGCGAATCTCCACAAAACCCTGACTGAGCACCGCCATGCCCTCATGGACCATGTCGCGTCTTTGCACAACGTACGCGAGCGCTGGGGATGCTCGCCCTATCAGGCCATGCAGTCGCTCGCGGAACTGACCTCCATCCAGCCCGCCCCCGCCACCACGGTCCGTCTGAAGCGCAGCGTGCTGGACAATATCAAGGATCGGGCCGAGCTGGCTGAAAGGCTGCGACGCGCTGCCGAGCTTGGCAGCTTCAGCCGAGCATCGACGTCGAGCCCCTGGTATGGGGCACGCTTGGTCACCCGCAAGGAGACCGAGGAAGCCCAGCAACTGGCCAGTAGTGCCGCGGAACGACTTCCCCAGCTGCGGGAACGGATGAACCAGGTTGCGGAGCACTCCGAAATCCGGCTCGGCGCGAACTTCGCCGAGTGGGGCGCACAGCTTGAGCTCTTGATGGCGGTACGGGAAAGCCTGGACAAATTCACCCCGGATATTTTTGACCGGCCGGTCCACGATCTGATTTCCGCTACCGCTACCTCCGCCTGGCGCCGTGAGCGGGGCGTCGAGATGCCCTCGATGCAGCGCTCCCGCTTGCGTCGGGTGGCAAAGGAATATGTCCGGCCCGGTGTCCACATTGCGGATCTGCACAGCTCGCTGGCGCTCGTCCAGGAGCAGCGTGCACTGTGGGCCCAGTACGCAACCACCCAGCGCCATCCGGCAGTGCCGTCCGGCCTCGCGGATTTGGGCGCCAGCTACCGCGAACTGGACCGGGACCTCCGAGGCCTGGGGGATTGCCTCAAACACACGGCAGGCGGCGGGAACCTCCACGCGGCGCGCTACGAAGATCTCCTTGATCGGCTTGAGCGCCTTGTGGCAGACACCGGAACGTTGGAAACTCTTCCGGAGCGCACGCTTCTGATCGAGAACATGCGCGAGCACGGACTCGCCGAGCTTCTTGCGGACTTGGCGGAACGCGAAGTGCCTGCCGAATCGGTTGCGGCGGAGTTGGATCTTGCTTGGTGGCAGTCCGCCCTGGAAGCAATGATCAGCGGCGACGACTACCTCGCGATGTCCGACGGCGATTCCCTGCGCCGACTCGAAGCGGAGTACCGCCTCGCGGACCACGCGCACATCGCCAGCGGAGCCGCCCGGCTGCGGTGGCGACTCGCCGAAATGTGGCGGGCCGGAATCGCTGAACATCCCCGGCAGGCAGAGCTCCTGCGGAACCTGATCAAGGATGGCCGGGTTACACTTTCGGCGCTGAGCGCCCAGGCTCCTGCGCTCGTTGCCCGTCTGGTCCCCGTATGGTCCATCAGCCCGTACCTCCTGACCAGCCTCCTGCCTGCCGAGCAGAAATTCGATGCGGTGGTGATTCTTGATGCCGAGAGCACGTCCTTGCAGGCTGTGCTGCCGGCCATCGCCCGGGCCCACCAAGTGGTTGCCTTTGGCGATGCGAAGATCGCCAATGCCCGCACGTTCAGCGTTGCAGTGGAGCCTCCGATGGCCGGTGCCGCGAGCCACGACACGGTGGACAGTGCGTTCACTGCTTTGTCCCGGGTCTTGCCTACGTGGCAGTTGAACTGGGTGTACCGGTCGGTTGATGAAGATCTGTTGCTGCAGCTGAGCAAGAACTACTACGACGGCGGCCTGCGTCGACTGCCGGACGGCCAATCTGTGACAGGGCTGGACCGCTCGGTAGTGGTTGAGTACATCCCGGATGGCACCGGCCTGCCTGGGGCCGATCACGAAGGCGTTGAATCCGTCGCTGCCGAAGTGAACCGCGTGGTTGATTTGGTGTTTCAACACGCCAGCTTGAGGCCGCGGACCTCGCTCGCGGTGGTCACCGCAAGCCTGCGCCATGCCGCACGGATCGGCGAAGCCATCAGGCTCCAGCTCCCTAACTATCCGCTGTTGTCGGGTTTCTTCAACGCAGGTGCGGAGTCCTTCCGCGTTGTGGACCTGGAGCGCGCGCAAGGACTGGTCCGCGACCACATCATCTTCTCCCTGGGCTTCGGGCGCACTCCGCACGGCCGGGCGCTGCACAGTTTCGGGCCCCTGTCCGTCGAGGGCGGGCGAAACAAATTTGCCTTGGCGATGACCCGCGCCCGGAGATCGTTGCACGTGTTGAGCTGTTTCCGTCCAGAGGACCTCGACCTGGACCGGTTGGCCCACGGCGCCGTTGAATTCCACGAACTCCTTGAGCGTGAACTGTCGGGGAACTCGGACCTGGGGACACCAGCCACCAGGGCAGCAGCCAGCGAGCAAGCCCTCGGTGAGGATCCGTTGGTGGCGGATCTGGGCGAGCGGCTCCGTGCTCGCGGAGCCCGTGTGTGGCACCACTATGACGGAGCCTTGGACATTGCCGCGGCGGCCGATCCCGTGCACACCATAGGCCGTGATGACACCGAAATGCCCACACCGGTGGCCATCGAATCGGATGGCACGGAACGATACCGCCGCATGAGTGTCAGGGAGCGCAGCCGGCTCCGGCCCCAGCTCCTGGAACGCCTCGGCTGGCGTTACATGTCCCTGTGGACCATTGAGGTGTTCACGGATCCCTCCTCCTGCGCAGACCGTATCGGGTCCTATCTGGGACTGGAGAAGCCGGTGGCGCCCTCGTATGGTGCCGTCCAGGATGGATTCCTGGATATTGATGTTGAACAATTGGAACTGGGCGCACAGGCCGAGCCGCCGGCGGCCAGCCCTGATGGTAGACAAAGTACTGGCTCCGGACCGGCCATCCCCTAAGGAAGCGCAATGGCCGAAAGCAAAAGCACCCAATCCAATCAACCCTCGGAGAACAGTGCCGACGCGGTGGACGCCGATACCGGATTGGACGAGCAGGAGAAAACAGAAGAGATGGAGCCCGGAGCGGAACGGAAGCCGGCAGGAGAAGGCATTCTTCCCAAGAGAGCCTCCGAAGATGATCCTCGCCGCTGGGGCGATGAATCCGGCTACGACCACGATGCCTGGCTGAAGGAGCAACGGCCGCCGCACTGGGGCTGAACGTTCAACCATGGTCGTCAGCATCCGGTGGGTCTCGGCTTACCGGTTGCCAGGGGGATTGACCAGGACAAAGAACAGTTTCCCGCGTGTGGACGCTCCGGCCAGGCTTTCGGTTTGTTGCGGATTGGCGGCGACCACCACAAGGCCGTCCGCCTCGTTTGCGCCCAACCATTGGCTGGCCTTGCCTCCCTGCGTGGACGTCCACAAGACCGGGACCGCAGCTGCCAGGAGTTCGGATTTCCTGCCGGGCCCTTCGAGTCCGTCTGCCGCCGTGAGCACGACGTTGACCAACTGGCCCGGCGAGATCAGCTGAATCGAAGCCGGATCGGCCATGCGCAGTGGAACCGCCGCCGTCGCGGGCGCGGTGCCGGTAAGCAGGCCGGGTCCCAGGATCTGGGCGTCTGTGGGGATCTGCCCCTTCTGCAGGGGCGATGCAAGTTGTTTCCCGCCGTATCCGGCGCGTGAAGTGAGAGCCCCGGCTGGAACTCCATCAGGGAGGACTTCGACAGGTTTGAGGTCGGAATCCGTCAAACTGGAGCCGGCCGGAAGATCCCGCGCAGCCGCCAGGACGGTGGCTCGCCGCTCTGAAGCCGGAGTCAGCTGATGGACTGCGACGCCGACGGTCACGCTGAGCAGCAGCGCAATCACAAGGCGGCGGTTGCGGTTCAGCCAGCCACCGAAACGGCGGTGTTTGGATTGTCCCGTTGGCGCATTTAGGCCCCCGCCAGCCTTGGAGGGGAGGGCCTGAAGACGGCGGGGGCGGGCCGCGGATACCGGGGCGAGCAGCCTGTTGCGGGGAATCGGCGAAGGCCCGAATGACCCGGGGCCTTGGGATGCGTTCGGTCTTGCTGGCATGCTGCCACGCTAACCGGGCACTCGCGCCCGTGGCAGGGCGTCGTTGGGCTATGTGGAAAACCCGGCTACGTGGAAAACCGGCTATCTGGAAAACCCGGCTACGTGAAAAGCCGAGGGCGGCTGGAAACCGCTATCAGCTAGCGGCAGCAGCCGCCGAAACCGACGCTGGGGCCGGGGACGCAGCCGGTGCGGGAGCGGCTGAAACTGTGCTTCCCTTGGAGTCCCGGGAGTCGGTGCGGTAGAAGCCAGATCCCTTGAAGACGACGCCCACGCTGTTGAACTTCTTGCGCAACGATCCTTGGCATTCGGGGCAGTCGGACAGGGAGCTGTCCGTGAAAGCCTGAACGATGTCAAAGGCATGTCCGCAGTCTTTGCAGGCATAGGCATAA
Organism: Arthrobacter bambusae; assembly: GCF_030812595.1. GTDB lineage: Bacteria > Actinomycetota > Actinomycetes > Actinomycetales > Micrococcaceae > Arthrobacter > Arthrobacter bambusae_B. Next base: position 109,363 of record NZ_JAUSSZ010000008.1, on the reverse strand, counting down.
GTGGGCACTGTTGATCCTCCTCCGTGACGAACTGCAGGTCCTGTGCTGCCAAGGAGGAGTGTTCCGTCCATTAGCAGTCCCAGGGCCTGAGTGCCAATTCTATCACCCGACGCCGGGGCCGCTACCACAGAATGTGGCGGAGTAGACAGGGCGGCAGCCCTGTTATTCGGCCCGAACCAGCCGGACGATCCGGTGTGGGGTAAGCGCCTCCGCCACAGGCTTGTCGAACGGTTCTGCAGGGATCGTCCCCGCGGGCAGTATTTCATGGTCATATACGACGGCTACAGTCGGCGGAAGCTGCCCGTCGGCGTCGAGCTTCCCGAGGAGCCGGTCGTAGTACCCGCCCCCTTGGCCGATGCGGTTACCGCTTTCGTCGACGGCGGTTGCCGGAAGGAAAATTCCGGTGGCATCCTTGACGACGTCACTGCCGAATCGTTGTCCCAGGGGCTCGTCGATCGGAGCGTACTTTGAGCGGATGAAAGCCGTCGCCGGTGTCCAATAGACCCAGCTCAGACGTCGTTCCGGTTCACAGACTGGAAGGAGGACCCTGTGTCCGGCGGCATGGAGCGCCGCAAGCAACGGCATGGTGGGCGGTTCCGCGGCCACTCCGATATAGGCAGCAAAGGTCGCGGCTTCCCCGTGGGCAACGGCATACGCCCATGTGAGGCCATGGCGGGCAATCCCCGTTCCAGCGTCAGCGCGCTCCTGATCGGTCAAGGAGAGCCTGCGCTTGCGGTTGTCCCGGCGGATATCTTCCTTCAAAGTCACTTTTGCTCCAGTTCCCGCTGCTGTGCGGCTCAGGGACACGGAAGGAACGGCCCCTTCGCTTCTGTCCGGCACGTTCCTTTTTGCCCATTGTCCAGTTCCTTCCGCTAGATTAGTCCGGTGACCTCCAAAAACTGCGCCGTCCGCAAGGCCGTTATCCCTGTTGCCGGACTCGGCACCAGGTTTCTGCCTGCCACGAAAGCCATGCCCAAAGAGATGCTCCCGGTTGTTGACAAGCCGGCCATCCAATATGTTGTCGAGGAAGCCGTGAACGTGGGACTCAATGACGTCCTCATGATCACGGGCCGCAACAAGCGTGCGTTGGAGGACCACTTCGACCGGGTACCGACCTTGGAAGCGACCCTGGAGGCCAAGGGAGACACCACCAAGCTGGACTCGGTGCAGGCGACCAGCAACCTCGGCGACATTCACTACGTGCGCCAAGGCGACCCCAAGGGGCTGGGACACGCGGTGTTGCGTGCAAAGCAGCATGTCGGGTACGAACCTTTCGCAGTTCTTCTCGGTGATGACCTCATCGACGCCCGGGACGCACTGCTCAGCGAGATGATCGAGGTCCAGCACAAAACCGGTGGATCCGTTGTAGCCCTTATCGAAGTCGAGCCCTCCCAGATCAGCGCCTATGGCTGCGCGGATATCGAGGACATCGGGGAAGACGGCTATGTGCGGATCAAGCAGCTTGTGGAAAAGCCCTCCGTCGATGAGGCTCCGTCCAACTTGGCCGTGATTGGACGCTACGTGCTCCATCCCTCGGTTTTCGATGTTCTCGAGAAAACCGAACCGGGCCGTGGGGGAGAGATCCAGCTGACGGATGCGCTTCAAGTTCTGGCTGCCGGTGAGGGTGAAGGCAGCGGCGTGTACGGTGTGGTCTTCCGCGGCCGCCGCTATGACACAGGAGACAAACTCAGCTACCTCAAAGCCTGCGTCCAACTTGCGTGCGACAGCGAAGACCTCGGGCCCCGCCTGCGGGAGTGGCTGCCGGGCTTTGCCGCCGGCCTCAACAAGTAGGCCCTTGTGTGGGGGTCGGCCATTTGGCCGGTGACGCTCGAATGCGGCGACCTCTTGTTGCGTCCCATCCATTACCGGGACAAGAAGGAATGGACCGAGGTCCGCTCGCGCAACAGTGATTGGCTGGCGCCTTGGGAAGCCTCCAACCCGGCTCCAGGAGGCCGCCTTCCGAACTACCGGCAGATGGTGGCTTCCCTGAATGCCCAGGCCCGGCAGGCGAGTGCCCTTCCGTTCGTGATCACGGAGCGTGTCCCTGGGCTTCGCGAGCCCAGGATCGTAGGGCAGCTGACGGTCTCTTCGATTATGTGGGGATCGGCGATGACGGCCACGCTCGGCTACTGGGTCGACCAGGCTCGTGCCGGTCGCGGAATCGCTCCCACTGCCGTTGCCATGGCGACCGATCATTGCTTCAAAACCCTTGGGTTGCACCGGATGGAGATCAACATCAGGCCCGAGAACGGGCCGAGCCTACGGGTTGTTGAGAAGCTGGGATTCCGCGATGAAGGCCGCCGCGAGCGTTTCCTTCACATCAACGGAGAATGGGCTGACCATCGAAGCTTCGCGTTGACCTCGGAGGAGGTCCCCGGAGGCCTGCTGGCGGCTTGGCTCAGGCGCGGAGCCAACTAGGCCGTTTGGATGAATGGGGGTGGTAAATCCATTGATTTGCCGACTCTCCGACGACACACCGTTGGCAATGCGGTGGCCTCCGCGTATTTGCTTCTACGGTTTTGATTGTGGACTTCCCTCTTAGCAGCTCGGTGATATTGGTCATTGCTGTCGCGCTATGGATCGTTTGGGTTGCGCCATACATACTGCGGAATCGTCGCCAGCACGTCCAGATGGCCGGCGGCATCCCAGTGGATGTTATCGATGAAGACGCTCACGAACTGCAAGCCGGGGTGGTTCTGTCAATCACCCCTCGGCAGGAGAAAGCAATGGAAACCATGCAGAGCACCGCAACCGCATTGCCCGAGGTATCGGCCGGCGCCGGCCACCGGCGTGATGCTGCAACGGATGCGGTGGTCTTCAAAGTCAGATACGGGCGCTGCGCGCTTGCCCTCGCCGGACTTCTGCTCCTGCTCACGGGAGCCGTTTCCGGTGTGCTGCGCATTCTTGGCCTTGTTTCGGCCTGGCTGCCACTGGCCTCCATAGCCGGCGTGGCCGCGACCGTCTTTCTGCTTCGCCGATTGGCCATCAGGGACCGCAGGGCGAAGATGAACCGGGCGTTCCGCAACGCCATGGCGCCCACGGTCGAGAGTCCCCGAGTAAGTCCTCCGGCAGCGGACCGCCCGACGACCAAGATTTTCGACGCGGAAGCCCACGCCAGTGAAGCGAAGCGCCTGACCGCCGTCGAGCTTCGTCAGGCCGCCCTCAATGTTGCCGTCGCCGCTGGCGACAACACCGTCCGGTTTACGGCGGAATCCAAGGAAACTGAATGGCAGCCGGTGGACGTTCCCAAACCGATCTATGTCGACGCCGCCAAGGCGCCTCGACCGGCACCGGAACCCCTTGACCTGCCTGAGGCTCCCAAGCCCCTCGGCAAGCCGACGCTGAAGCCGGCCAGTGCGCCGTCTGCCGGCGCTGCCGTCCAGGCGTCGGTCCAGGCGCAGCCCGGCAAGCCCCAGAGCGCCCTCAGCAACCTCGACGACGTTTTGCAGCGCCGCCGGGCCTAAATCCCCATGACTACCGTCTGCGTGGCAGGTGGCACGGGACAGGTGGGCCGCGAAGTCGTCCGTTTGGCCCTCGACGCCGGTCTTGACGTGACGGCGCTGAGCCGCCGTCCGCCGTCGCGCACTTCACAGACCCATCGCGACGGCGCCCGCTACTTTCAGGCGGACGTCACCACGGGCGCGGGCTTGGCAGAAGCCCTGCGGGGGGCCGACGTCGTGATCGATTGCCTGGAAGGCCAGTTCGGGAAGGCCCGCAAGAATTTCGCCGACGGCGGTGCGCGCCTGCTCACCGCGGCCGCCGGAGCGGGCGTCCGCAAGGCAGTCCTCCTCTCGATCATCAACTGCGACAAGAGCAACTCGGCCTTTTATGTCTCCAAAGCCCGGAAAGAAAAGGTGTATGAACAGTCGGGTCTTGAGACGGTGGTTGTGCGGGCCACCCAGTTCCATAGCCTCATAACAACGGTTTTCCAGGCCGGAGCGAAATTTCGCCTCATCCCGGTCTTCAAGGGCGCGCGCTTTCAAACGATTTCGCCCGCAGACGTGGCGTCCGAGTTGCTCGCCGAAGCGCTGGGGGAGTCATCCCCGGAGCGGTACCGGGTACGGACAATCGGAGGGCCGGAGATCCGGACGATGCGCGAACTCGCCGAGATCTGGCGCAACTCCCGGGGGCGACGCGGACGAATTATCGAACTGCCGCTGCCCGGAGCGATGGGAAAATTCCTTCGGAGCGGGCTGAACCTGATTCCGGAGCAGCGCATTGGAACCGAGACGTTCGAGGCCTGGTTGGCGAAGCGCGAAGAAAGTTTGTAGCCTAGGGTCTGGCAACACACAGTTGACCAGGGGCTATAGCTCAGTTGGTAGAGCGCTTCGTTCGCATCGAAGAGGTCAGGGGTTCAAATCCCCTTAGCTCCACGAAAAAGGCCCTCTGACCCGTGGAAACGTAGGGAAGGAGGGCCTTCTTGTTGCCAAAAATGGGCCCAACGACACGGAAACCACACGTTTTCGCTGAAAAACCATGGCAGAGGATGGCAGTTGTTGAAGGCTGTGCGGGCCGCCGAAGAGGTCCGCACGAGCCCTACATGGTGAGACCGTTGTTTGGTTCCTGGCTGCCAGGAGGAGTTCCTTCAGGAACTGGCCTACCTCGCCGGTCCCGACGTGGCCATTGACGTCATCGACTTGACAGAAGCTGATCAGGCTGATCCGGTCGCTGCCATTGACGGCCGGATGCAGGCTGCCCTCGCGGCCGAGGACCGCGGCTGCAGGGTTGTCCCTTACAATTCCTCGGCATCCACGGACAACGCCTCTTTTGCCCGTATCGGTATTCAGGGCTACGGATTCGCACCCTTGAAACTGCCCTCCAATTATTCCTTCTCATCCATGTTCCATGGCACGGATGAGCGCGTCCCGGTGGAGGCGCTCATCTTCGGCGCCAGTGTCAGCGATGGTCGAAAAGTGAGCCATTTCGTGGGCTTGGCGTCCAGTCGAGGAAGCATGATGCGATGCCTCTCGTCGTGGGGCCTTCTGCCTGCCAGCGGTCCAGGTGCGGGGCTTTTGCCGCTAGCTCCCGGTCAGCCTCATTCTCGATCCGTTCAAATCCGGGGGCCTCCTCGCTGGTTTCTGGAACGTGCTCGACCGCGAAGTCGTAGCTGCGTTGGCGCCAATGATCGGCCCCGCACGTCGGGATCGCCCGGTTGGGGAATGGGTACGGGCAAGCCGTCAGGAGGATGTGTTTCGGTTATCGAGTTCTTCCGTGTACCCGTAGGGGACGGTGTCGCTGAGTTCGATGGTGAAGTGCCCTTCCCCGAGTCGGGTCACCAGGATGCCGTGTCTGCGGTCCCGCCGGGCGATCGGGATGATTCGGTCCACCGCCGTGTTGAGGCTTTGGTCCATGTCGGCCCTTTCGTCGACCCTGATTTCGAGCCGGGCTCCGGCCTCTGGCTCGGCGTTCATGATGCTCCAGCCTTCCATGGTTTCCATGAGCCTGCCTTTCGTATCGCGATGAACTCTTCGGTAGTCACGCATCCGGGGTCCGGAAACGGCGGGTATGGTCCCTTGAGCCTTGTCCGGGGAGTACCCGGGCCCCGGGGGCCACACCGGGTGATACCTGCCCCTGCCGGGATCGTGACGGTGCACTGCTGTCCAGCTTCAGAACTCGAGAACACGATCCGAAGACCCACCAGCCGGAAGCAGTGATTGCCGTTACGAGACCGCGCCGGCACTGACATGCGTACTGGCGGGCTGGTCTATCGAAGGCGTCAGGGGGTCCTGTAGCGCGGCCGGGACCATGGTGGTGGGGATGTGGCAGCCGCAGTGGCAGGCGGGGCAGCCGCCGTGGACGCCGTCCCTGCAGTCAAGGCTCAGGTAGTGCCAGGTCTTGCGGGGCCGGGGCTGGCGGCGGAGCCGGAGGCGGGGGATCTGGAACAAGGATGGTGTCCTTCGTGTTCTGACACCCTGGTCGGGGTCGGGTGTCGGTACGGGTGTGGAATGGCTCCCGGGACCACGGCGGGGGCCTTGGTTCCGGGAGCCCGCTGCGGGGCCAAGGTGTGGTGATTCCGGCCTTCCGTGAAGAGAGTCAGTGGGTCTGTGCCGCCTTGGCGCAGGTAGTCTCTGGCCGGTGGGTTATGTTGTTCCGACGCCTCTGAGGGCGCAGAGGGTTGTGGGCGTGGGGGTGAACTTTTTGCTGATGGTCCAGTCCGCGGTCTTGCCGGGCTCGACCTTGACGGTGGTGTCGGCGGTGTTGAGGACCGTGGCGTGGTCGGTCGTGAAGAACACTGTGATCGTGTAATCCACCGGCGTCTTGCCCGGATTGGCGGCCGTGCCTGTGGCTTTCCACCCGCCATCGGCCTGGGAACAGTCCGTGATGTGCACGTTCTGCCTGGCCGCGGGGTCGTTGGGTACGGACGTCGGCACGGCCCCGGCTTGGGTGACACCCGAGGGCAGGCCCGGGGAACCGGCGGGGCTTGGCGCTGCCTGAGGGGCCGGGCCCGAGGATAGCCCGGCGAGGGCGGAGACGAGCACGGCGATCAGGGCTATGCCTGCCGCTGCGGCGATCAGGACGTTCCGACGGGTAAAGAAGGCGTGACTGGTAAAGGGGGTCTTACGGGCGAAAAGCGTTTTGCGGGTGAGCACGAGGGGTCTTCCTTGGTCTGGATTGTTCAGGTGGTGGTGCGGGTGGCGTAGATGACCATGTTGTCGATCGGCGCGTTATCGCCCGGTGTCAGCAGGCAGGTGATGACGACCAGGCGGTTGGGGGTGTTCTGCCAGACCTCGGCCCGGTTCGCGAGCTGGCCGCGGTCGATCGCGGAGGACCCGGTGACTTTGTATTCCAGGCCCGCGACCTCGATCACCGCGCCGACCGGGACACGCGAGGAGGCGTGCTCTTCGTCGATGAGGTAGTTTCCCGGCCCCATGCCGCCGCCCATGAGGGAGTGCATGACGACGAACACTGTCCCTTGGGCGGCATGGCCCGGTGTGACCCCTTTGTTGCGCACCGTGTACGCGGAGGTGAACCCGGGCGGGGTGATGACCCCGTCCACGTCATCGAGCGCACCGAGGGGCACGTCGAGCCCCACAGCGGGCACTCTGAAATTTTGCCCGTCGTCCTGGGCCACAACATGCATCGCCGCCAGCTTCGCGGCCGCCGGTGTCGCCCCAGGCAGCGGCGCGACCAGGTTCCCGCGCATGTCCGGCACACCCCCGCCGCCGCTGCTGCCGGTTCCGGCGAGAACGGCACCGGCGATACCGACGGCCAGAGCCAAACCGGCTGCGGCGGCGATCCCGGCGACAAGCCGCCGCCGGCCGGCGTTGCCGGTGGTGTAGTGCCTCATCGCTGGTCCTTCCTGCGACGCGCGGTGGCCAGCGCACCCACGGCCAGGATCAGGCCTGCCGCGAAGGCCCCGGCAGCCAAAGCCCACCAAGGCTGCGTGGAGGGGGTCTGGATGAGGTATCCGCCGGTTTCGACTGTCGCTCCGGGCGGGTCCGCGACCGGGGCGCCGGGGGTGATGACGGTCGCGATGGACTTGTTCGAGACCACACCGGCGCCGGTGGTTGTCTTGCCGGTGGCGGCGGCGGTGTTGACCAGCGGCACCCCGGAGTCCAGATCAGCCTGCGTGACCGGGTAGCTGGCGGTGCAGGTCACCGAGGCGCCCGGTGCCAGGGCGGCTGCCCCGTCAGGGCATACCGCCGTGGCGATCTTCCCGGTGCCGTTGAAGGAGTCCTCACGGATCCCGATCCCGGTGACGGTGACATTGCCCGTGTTGGTCACGAGGAACGAGTACGTCACCGTCTCACCAGCCTTGGCCACCGAGGCCCGGTCCGCGGTCTTCTTCAGGGACAGGGCCGGGGCCTGGTCAGCGGGGATCTGCACGTGCGACTTCGGCGAGTCCACCGGGGTGGCGGACCCGGGCGGGGTTCCGTGCGCGGTCGCGTCGTTCGCGATGGATCCGGCGTCCACGTCCGCCTGGATGATCGTGTACGTCGCCGTGCAGGTGAGTTGCTCGCCCGGGGCCAAAGTGATCCCTGCCCCGGTATCGGCCGGGCAGCTCAGGACTGAGAGCACCCCGTGCCCGGTGAACCCGGTGTCCGTCACCGTCACGTTCGTGAGGGTGGTGTTGCCGGTGTTGGCCGCTACGAACGTGTAGGTGAGTTGCTGGCCGACGGTGAAGTGCGCCGCGTCCGACGGAGACACGGACTTCACCACCGAAATCCCGGGGACAGGCGGGATGACCACGGTAGCCGACGACGGCGCCGAGACGACCGGGGTGGCCGTGTTCAGCGCAGCGCCCTGCGCGGTGGCGGTGTTGGTCACGGTCCCGGCGTCCACATCGGCCTGGGTCACCAGGTACGACGCCGTGCAGGGCACCGACGCGCCTGGAGCCAATGACGATGCTCCTGCCGGGCAGACCACTACAGGCGCGGTCCCGGTACCGGAGAACGCCGTCTCAGCCACCGACACATTGGCCAGGGTGGTATTGCCGGTGTTGGTCACCAGGAAGGAGTACGACACAGCGTCCCCCGCGTTGTGCACGGTGCTCGGGGTCGCCGACTTGACCAGGCTGACCGCGGGCGCGGCCGGGATGGTCACGGTCGCGGAGGACGGCGCGGAGACCACCGGTGCAGTCGAGCCGGGCGGGGTGCCTTGGGCGGTCGCGGTGTTCGTCACGACCCCCGTATCGACGTCGGCTTGCGTCGCCTGGTAGGTGGCAGTGCAGGTCACCGTCGCGCCCGGGGCCAGGGACGCGGCCCCGTTCGGGCAGGCAATGACGGGTGCGGTGCCGGTTCCGGAGAACGCGGTCTCGGTCACGGCAACGTTGGTCAGGGTGGTGTTTCCGGTGTTGGTGACCGCGAATGAGTAGGTGACGGTGTCACCGGCGTTGTTCACCTGAGCCGGTGTCGCGGTCTTCACCAAAGCGATGGACGCGGTCTGCTGGGCGGTCACGGTCGCCGAGGACGGGTCTGACGCCACGGCGGCGTCGTCCGGGGCCGTGGCGGCCGCGGTCGCGGTGTTCGTGACCGTGCCCGCATCAATATCAGCCTGGGTCGCCGCGTAGCTCGCGGTGCAGCTCGTGAACTGCCCCGGCGCCAAGGTGGTCACCGGGCATGTTACTGCGGGGGTGCCGCCGGTGCCGGAGAACGCCGCCTCCGACACCGTCACGTTGGTGAGGGTGACGTTGCCGGTGTTGGACACCAGGAACGAATACGACACCGTGTCACCGGCCGTGTTCACCGTGGCCGGGGTCGCCGACTTGACCAGCGACAGGGCCGGGTTCTGCTGGCCCGGGACCGCCACGGTCGACGGGCTGGACACGACCGGGGTGGTGCTGCCCGGTGGTGTGCCGGCCGCGGTCGCGGTGTTCGTGATGCTCCCTTGGTCAATGTCAGCCTGGGTGATCGTGTAGGTGGCGGTGCAGGTCGTCTGCGCCCCGGGCGCCAGTGTCGTCACAGGGCACGTGGTCGCGGACATCGTGCCGTGGCCGGTGAACGCGGTCTCGGTGATCCCGACATTGTCCAGGGTCACGTTGCCGCTGTTGGTCACCGCGAACGAATAGGTGATCTGCTGGCCCACCGTGAAGTGCGCCGCGTCCGACGGGGACGCGGACTTCACCAGGGTGATCGCCGGAGCCTGCTGCACCGTCACGACCGCCGACGACGGGTTCGAGGACACCGGGGCCATGTTCAACGGCGGGGTGCCGTTGGCGACCGCGGTGTTCGTGACCGTGCCCGCATCCACATCAGCTTGCGTCACCGCATACGTCGCCGTGCACGTCACCGACGCGCCCGGTGCCACGGATGCGGCCGTGGCCGGGCAGGCGATGACGGGCGCGGTGCCGGTGCCGGTGAAGGCGGTCTCCGCCACCGAGACACCCGTGAGGGGGACGTTGCCGGTGTTGGTGACCAGGAACGAGTACGCCACGGTGGAGCCGGCGTTGTTCACGGTGGTCGGGGTCGCGGTCTTCACGAGGTCCAGGTGCGGGTCCGGGGTGAACGCGTAGCCGGAGTCGGTGGCCGACACGTTCGGGACCTTGTTCCCGTTCGCATCCACCAGCGGGGTCCCGTCCAGGCCCAGCGGGGCCCCGGTGGCGGTGGCGGTGTTCTTGTGGGTCCCGCCCGGGGTTCCCGGTGCGGGGGTGGTGCCGGTGCAGGTCATCGACGCCCCTGCGGCCAGTGAGGTGGCCGGGCAGGAGAAATTGGTGACGGTGTCATCGGTGACGCTGACCGGGGACAGAGCCAGGTTGCCGGTGTTGGTGACCTTGAACGACACGTTCAGCGTCGACCCCGTCGGGACGAGGAGCGGGTTGTTCGGGTCGTTAGCGTGGGTCCCGTTGAGGTCCTTCTCAATCGCGATGGCGGGCTGGTCCTTGACGAAGCCGGCGTTCTCGGTGGTGTCGTTCTGGCCGATCGTGAGGGTGATCGGGGCCGTGGTGTTGGTCCCGTAGTGGATGTGGGAGTTGACGGCCGGGTTGGTGCCCTGGTTCGGCTGGGTCGTTGTGAACCCGGCAGGCTGGACCACATGCACGGAGTAGATCCCGGCGCGTAGGTTCGGAAACGAGTACGCCCCGGAACTGTTCGTCGTCGTCGTGCCGATCACCGTGCCGCTGGAGTCCAGCAGCTGCACAGTGGTGCCGGACAGGTCCGGTTCACCGTTGTCGATCAGCCCGTTCTTATTGGTGCTGTCATCCCACACGGTGCCGGAGATCGAGCCGAGCACGGTCTTGACGGTTGCGGTGTTGGAGGAGACGGGCAGGCCCAGGCCGGCTACCCGGCCGGTGGCCTGGTTCGAGTACAGGTCCCCGTTGGAGTCCCCGGTGGCGGAGAGCGTGTACTGGATCGTGGTGGCGGAGTGGGCGGTGATGGTCCCGCCCTGCAGCCGGATGCCCGTCACGGCTGCAAAGTTCGCGGGGCAGCCGGGGGTCCCGAACTGGGCCTGGGTGCACCACTGAATCGCGGCGTTCATCGTGGTCGGGTCGGTGTCGGTGGCCATGTTCAGCTGGTTGGTGGCGTAGTTCGAGTACAGGAACGTGACGGTCTGGGTCCCCGCCGTCACTGTAGGCGTCCCGGAGAGGGATACGGTCCCGACGCCGTAGCTGGAGGCAGGAGCGCGCTGGTCGCCGTTGAACGGCAGCCAGTCCACGAAGTCGGTACTCGCGTAATCCACCGGGGAAAGGTTCTGGAAGTCCAGGTTGAACACCTTGGGGTCCCCGGGCTGGGTCAGTGGAGTCGGTGAGGACTTCGCGACCGCGAAGGAAGCCCCGCCGTTGATGTTGATGGTCGCATTTGCGGTGCGGTATCGGGCCGGGGAACTGTCGTTGTCGGCCGCGACCACGACGGTGTTGGTGTAATTGGTCCCTGCCGTAGTGGTGGCACTGATCAGCGCCTTGTAGGAGATCTTCGGCAATCCTGTCCCGGCCGCCACGGTGCCAAGCTGCCAGATTAGCGTGGTCGTCCCATTGGCGTTGACCGTCACAGATGACGGCGCGCAGGCCGTCGTCGAGCAGGCTGAAGAGAAGTTCGTCGACCCGACCGCGGATCCGCCCACATATGACAGCCCGGACGGGAGGGTATCCGTCAGGACAATGTTCTGTGCCAGCGGCGCGGGGGAAGCCTGCAGGGCGCTGCTGGACGGGGTGAGGGTGAAGGTAGTGGTCTGGCCGGCAAGGTACTGGGCCTTGTTAGAGGACTTCCCTACGAGGACCCTGACCCCGGTGACGGTCACACGGTCGCCGCGAACGCCCGTAGCGTCGGCAACGTTATACGTCGAGACCACGGTGCCCGAGGGGTTCGCGGCGGTGACAGCGTCCGGGTCTCCGGTCGCCCACTGATAGTTAGGGATAACGGTGCCGCCGGGAACGCTGGCCCGGACCTTAAGTCCGATCTCGCCCAAAACGTCGGACGCCCCGGTGCCGCGGGCGGTGACCTGGTCGGCGATGGTCAGCGTCTGGTTCAGCACGAACCTGACCTTGGTCACCGCGCCGGCACCGCCCGGGACCTGGGAGGGGGACGAGTACCAGGACGGGGAGTCGGAGGTGTTGCAGGAGCCTTGCTGCTGCGCTGCAGGGTTGGCCCAGCCGGTCCCGTCCCCGGAGTTGAGCCCGGTGTTCCCGCCTGTGCCGTACTGGATCGTCCAGATGCCGGCCGCGGTGACATTGGGGGCGCCGAAAACAGTCGCATAGGACGGGAGCTGTGATGTCGTGGCGATCGTGTCGTGGGCGTTGTCGATGGTCATGCACATGATGAACCCGGCGGGCAGGTCCTTCACGCCGCCCAGGCTCACGGCCACAAACGACTGGTACAGGCTGCTCTGGGTGACGTATCCGTCGCCGGTGTTGAAGTTGCTGCCGACCGGCTGTCCCCTGTAGAACTCGTCGGTCTTGTAAAGGTTGAAGCCTGGGGCCCCCGGGGACGGGCCTTTCAGGACTGACGTCCAGCCGTGCTGCTTGCCGATGAGGAAGGTGTTGGAGGCGACCTGGTTGTTGTCCATCCCCGTTCCCGGGTCCGGATTGCCTCCATAGTTGGCGTTCCCTGCCGCGTCGGTCGCGGACAGCTGTGAGACCCGGTTCGTGGCCGAGACGCCCGTGGAGCCGTTCAGGCTCGTGTTGGGGATACCGACGACGATGCCCCAGGTGCTCACGTAGCACATGCCCGGCGGGATCGGTGAGGTGTCCCCGGCCAACGTGGGACACGAAGACGGCGCCGGGTTGGTGTTGACCCCGGTGACGGTCACATGCACCAGGAGCGGGTTGCTCGGATCCACGGTGCAGGTCCAGGTGGCCCCGCCGTTGCCCGGCACACCGGCCAAGGGACCTCCCCCGGGGTTGTAGGCGAAGCTGGCCGGGAGATTGTCGAAGTTATTCCCCGCACAACCGGCGAACTTCGCCCCTGCCGGCAGGGACGAGAGGTCGTCAGTGAAGGAGAACGAGTTGCCGTTGATGATGTCCGAGCCATCATCGATGTGGATCCCGAACGGCCAATAGAACCCTGTCGCCGCCTGGCCGTTGACCACCGTCGCTCCAAGCCCATTGGGATAGCCTTTCGTCACCCCCGCCTTGGGGGCAGCGGAGATCGACACCGACGCCCCCGAGGCAGTGCCGACGGCGGTCTTGACCATGCCCGTCGCGGACAGAACCGCGGTTGGGGCCACTGTCGTCCCGGACACAGCGGTACGCAGTGCCCGGATCGCGGGGTTCGTCGTCCACGTCGTGCCGGTCGACTTGTCACCGAAGTCGCACACGAGCACCGACGGCGTCGTCACCCCGTCCCCGGTCAGGGAGGTATTAGGCCCGGTGCATTCGATCGGGATTGAATCCCACACGAACCCCAACGGTAGGGGCGCGAACGTCGCCGTCGTGTCCTGGAACGTTGTCTGCGAAGGCGAGGTCGGGTCGTTCAGCGACATTGCCACCTGGTAGGTGATCAGCTGGTTGGACCGCACCACGTTGTTGTTCGCACCAGTGTCGTTACCCGGTCCTGCGGCGGCGTCGAAGGGCGGCTGACCGTCCGCGGTCTTCGTGATCGAGATCGCAGGGGTCGCCGTCGCGTTCGGTGTCGCAGCAAACGCGGGCGTCCAGCCGGAGAGCACCGCCACCCCGAACACGACGACCACAAGAACCGCGGCCCACAGCGCCTGCGGACCCATCGTGCGCGACAGAACCGCCGTCCGCCGGCCACCCCGGCCGCCTGTGGCCATATGACGCCCGTACAGCGGCGCAGGCCGCGGCCCGAACATCGAATCCCAGAAATCCTTCACGGCCAGCACCCAGTCCTTCTGCGGGAATCCTCCGGCCCCCACAGCGACCCCCGCAGGATCGCTGACACCAGTCTTCACAGCGGAGAACGCGACAAGCCCGAAAGGGCACACCGAATTTCCGCCGCGCCCTTAACCGGGAAGGGGACAGATCGTGACGCGGCTTCAACGAACCGGAAGGGGGGGGGGGGGTGGTCAATGCTCGCTCTTGCAGGACATGGGGTGCGGGCCCTCCGGTGCTGGTGGAGGGCCCGCTTACATTACAAACCAGCCCCGCGGCAAATCGTGACGGCCCGCGAGTGAGTGGCCGGAGTAATTGCCGGAGGGTTTCGCCATCGCCGTCAACCCATTGCTGTCCGTCACCGTGTACGGCTTCGGTGTGACCGCACCGTGGTAGTCCTTCTCCGGTGTAAATGTGGCAACAGGCTGCCCGTGGGTCAGCGTGATCGACCAGGTCCCCTCACCGGGAACCGTCTTCGTCGTATCCCCCTTGTCGAAGGAGACACCCGTGATCGGGCCGGTGCCGGGGGTCGTGGTCGGCTTCAACGTCGCCGTCTGGTTCGGGTTGATGCTCTGGTGGGTGTGGAGTTTAGCTGTCGGTACCGGACCTGAAAGACAGCACCCTTCCCGCTTAGGCGACACACCGCATCCGCGAATCACCTTCCAAGGAGCACCATGAGTGCATTATCAACTGCCACGATAGACTCCGTTGGCGCCGCAGCCCACGTGCTTCCAGTCAACACATAAAGAAGTACGCGGTTCGAAAGCGGCAGATCCGGGAGTGCATACGATGACTCCGGCTGCTTTCGCGCAGTGGGAAGCCGCCCTCGCTCAACGCACCGAATTATGCGTGGACATCGCCGGGCGACCCGGGGCCACACTGACTGTTTACGCCGGTCCGGATGACCGCGGGGCAGGCCGCTGGCGGGTAAATTCGGTGGATAGCCTTGCCGTCGTGGGACAGGCGGAAGACGAACATGCGGCACTTCGTCTTCACCCCATTCAGCACGACGCAGACTTCGCCGAAGTCCACCTCGGCCTCAGCGCCCGCTCTTCAATGAGCCTGGCCAGGATCCTGCGGGCAGTATGGCGCTGCTTCCGCGGCGCCGTCGTGTCCTCGACCAACATCGCATCGATCGCCGGTTTGAAAGCATCGAGCCGGGGGAGGACCGCTCCGGAGTCTTCCGCTCCGGCGGGACCGGGGAACTCAATGCCTTTCGCACGGTCTGTCGCGCCACATGATGTCTGCGGGCAAGTTCCCGGATTGAGACGCCCTCGACTCGGGCATCCCTTCGAATCTGCGCGAACAACTCCACCGTTGACCCCATCCCGGCCCTCCCGTCGTCGATCCCAACAATGGATGGGATCAACGCTCACAGGTGGGTACCATTCAAGCGTCATTAGTTCCGGCATGTCCGGCTGGTGGGTACCGTTCGGGCCGGCCTAGTGGGCTCCGATCAGGCTGACATATTCAAAGGACTGTGAAAGGACCCGGCTGCCCTTCAGGCGTCAGTGGCTGGCCGCGTGCAAGGACACGCGGCGGTGGAGGGCCGGCGCGCTTGCTCCCGGCGATGTTTTAGTGCTTGCTGGTTGGTCCGGGCTCTGGGTGGACGGGAACGGGGGCGTCCGATCTCGCCCTGTCCGCTGGGCCTTGGGGTGAAGTTGCCTCCCCCGGCGGGTCTCCATTTGCGGTTCCGTAGGGACCTCGGCCGGTGACGGTTGCAGCCTGACGTGCCGGATCCGGGCTTTGAACCGGTGCGGCCGGCGTGATTACCATTGCCGCGGCCACTGCGGCGGCCGCGGCGATGGCCCGTATCCCGTGGAAGAGCGTCCCTGAATGATTCCAGTGCTCAGTCATTGTCTCGTTGAGCTGTTGTAGCTGGTGTTGGCCGGGGAAGGGCACGACGTCTAGGATCCGCATGGCTGTCACGGGGCAGATGAGGGTCATGATCAGTCCGGGGTGCAGGAAGCTGCGCATGCCTGAGTGGACGCTGCCGAGCCGTTTGAGGGCGGCGTGGCAATCCTGGCAGGAACGGGCATGCCGGTCGACGGATGCTCGTTCGCTGGGGCCGGCTTCTCCTTGGGCTGAGAGCGAGAGGAGCCGGAGCATGATTTCGCAGCCCGTGTTGGGTGTTTCCCGGATGTAGACGGCTAGGTATGCGGCGCGGAGGCCTTTGCGTGCACGTTTAAGAACCGCGGACAGGGCGTTGGGTTCTACTCCCAGTAACGGTGCTGCTTCGCGTGGTTTCAGGCCTTCGATTTCAACGTACCAAAGGACTCGCTGCCAGCGCAGGGGCAGTACAGCGAAGGCCTCCGCGACGAAATCGTGGTCCGGGGTGCGGAAGTCATGGGAGCCTTTCCCGTGGGCGGCCACTTCATCGATCCTGGAGGAAGGGTGTTCGGCCATGGAATAGTGATCGGCTGCGGTCGTGCGTACGGCTTTAAGAATGTAGGGCCGGACCGGACCGTTAGGGCCTTTGCCGCGGCGCATGGCCGTCAGTGACTTCAGAAACGCTGTTGCTGCGATGTCTTCGGCGTCCTGCAGGGAATGACTGAGCCGGGCAGCGTACCTCACGGCCGGTTCCCAGTGGGTCTGGTAAAGAATGATGACTGCCCCGGGGCGGCCGTTCCGGCAATCCTGGACAAGCCGGGCTTCTTCTTCCGGTGTCGACGGGTATTTGATCATGCCATGTCACGGAATTCCGGCGCCCGGCCGATCATCCTGACCGCGGTCGGGCGGCTTGAATCGGTGAGATTGCTTGTGGACATCGTTGCTCCGGGGCGCGCGGGGTCCCGAGCCGATCGGTCAGGATGTTCCTACGACAGCACTCCAGGGTGCGCATCTGTGCGTTTTGGTCATTAAGTTCATTCGATGTCGCCGTGTTACGAGCCCGGGCATGAGGGGTCGCCGAGAGGAGCCTGGGTGGGTTCGCCCTTGCCCGCTTCGTAATCGACCGAGGCCAGAACCCTGTTGACCGAGCGGAGAATGGCGCCGGTCTTTCTCAGGGACAGGATCGGATCGACCGGCCCTGCCCCGTTCCCTTTTGTCGAGGTGTAGTCGGCCCAAGCGCGGGAAAGTTCGGCGATTTCGTCCCAGCCGACCGACACGGTGGGACGATCCTGAGTGTTCTCTGACATGCCTTCCCCTTGTTGCCGCTGATGCCTGCCGATCATATCGGTTTGGGTCGCTCTGGTGTGTAACATCCGGACTTTGTGGGTCCTGCGTGGCTCCGGGTCCCTCACCCCATGTTCCTCTGTCCGTCCGGTTCTGTCTTCACGTCGAGTCCTCAAACCGGCAGGCACCAGATCAAGAAGGGCACGCAGATCGTGGGTGGAGGCACGGGCGTTCCCGGCGTTGCCGTAGGGGAGGGGGTTGTACCGGAACTGCTGGTCGGTGTTGGCGTCGGAGTAGCCGTGGCCGGTGCCGGGTTAGGCGTGGGTGAAGGTGCGGTCCTGGCGGGTGACGGAATTTGTGACGGCACGATGGTTGCGCTTGGTGATGGACGGAACCCCGCCGGATGTGAGGCTGACGCCGTTGGCAGGTTTCTGCGAGGACCCTGTGATGGGGTGCCTAGAGGGCTTGCCGGGCGCTGGGGAAGGGACGGAACCGCCAGCGATTCCGTCCGGCCAGAGTCCGTCGCGGTTGTGGTTCCGGCGGTTGAAGAATCAATGGTTGGCAGACCGGGGCTGCTGCCTGGCGTGCTCGACGCACTGCTGGACGTGTTGACGGCTGCCTGCGGCGAGGTTCTCGCGGGCTCTTGCGTTGAGAGTACGGGCTGAGTTGGTGCGCTGGTGGTCTGGATGAACAAGGTCAGGCCCGCGGTGAGCGTGATCGAGGCGATGACTGACCCCGCGGCGATGAATCCCGTGCTCGGCCGGGGCCTGGGGAGCCAACGGAGGAGGACCCCCGTTGAAACAGAGGGAAGCAATGGTGATAGGAGCAGGACAGGGGCTATAAGGGCCCGCATGGTCTTCCTGATGTCTGTCAGCTCTGCTATGACCTTCCTGCAGTCCTCGCAGTCTCCGGCGTGTTGCTTCGCGGCGCTGCGGTCCCTGGCCGAGGCTGTACCCAGGACGGTACCCGCCAGATAGGGCAGTGTCGGCTGGCAGCCGGTCTGAGGGAGTTCTCCTGCGGCATATTGGTTCAGGAAAGCCTCCCGGAGTCCTCGTCTGGCTCTCATCAGCAGCGCCGAGACGGCGTTCGGTTCGATGCCAAGCAAGGGTGCGATGCGGCGCGGTGGTTCGTTCTCGACGTCGGCGTGCCAAAGCACGGTACGCCACCGCGGGGGCAGGGATTCGAAGGCCCTGTAGGCGGGTGTGATGCTGTCCTGGCTCAGGACGGCTTCCAGGCCAGGGTCCTGCAGTGCAGTGTCGGGTGTTTCCTCACAGGGGATTTCCTTTGCCTGCTGCTCCCAATGGTTGGCCGCAACAGTTCGGACGGCGCGGAACAGGTACGGGCGGAATACGGCATCCGGCCCGTTGCCACTGCCGATCGCCGCGATCACTTTCGTGAAGGCTTCATGTGCCACATCATCGGCGTCCGCTGCGTTGCCCGTCAGGCGACGGGCGAACCGTACGGCGGCGTCGTGGTGTCTGCGGTACAGGACCTCGACGGCGTCGCGGTCTCCGGCACGGCTGAAGATGATCAGGGCCTCATCCGAAAGCTCCCCTGCGTTATGAAGGCTGATGGCGGCTACCCCCTTATGTCACTGCCTTGGAATAGAGCTGCTAGTGAGAAGCCGCCTGGAAGCTGCCCGGCAGAAAGCATCCCGGACTCTTCAACCGCAAGACCGCAGGATCATGACGCCACGAAGTGCTCAGAGCTGGCCGGCCGGGTCGGCCCGGCACAGCAAGGAGCGGGCGACACACACGCCAACGGTAGGGGACCGATTCGTTTCGGTGCCCGGATTCTCCAGATACCGGAAGCTTGAGCCCTCAGGGAAAGGAGAGACTTGGGCGGACCCATATGCTCGAAGGCCCGCGTCTTGGATTCCTTTGGTGGTGTTGGCCAGCCAGCAAACGTCGCGGAACTCATCCAAGGTCGGCTCGTCGTCGGCCGGCCAAAAGACGCGGTCCCGCCAACGTCTCGACGGTCAGCAGGCTGTCGGCAAAGCGTTCTCGTGACAACGCGGAGCCGCGGGCCTCAGCGGTCTACCTGCGCCCAGGTGATGTCGTGAACCGTAATAGACAACATTCCCATGCTCAGCACGTCACTCCGGTTCACGGCCAAGGCAAAGGAATCAGACCAAGCGGACGGCCGCTCGCCTGCTTTCCTCTCCTATTGCCCGGACGATCGCTCAACCGTTGCCACCACGATTCCCACGGCGTCGATGACTGCCCCCGTGTACCTCAGCGAGGCAACCGGGTCGAACCGTTCATTGTCCCGGTCCGACATGCAAACGAACGTACTCCAGCGGGCCTGAAGCTCGCGGAGTTCAACGGCCCCGACACTAACGGTTCCGCGGACTGTCCGGAGCGTCTCCCTGGGCTTGAGCGAAGCTGTCTTCATATAGACAAAACCCTGAGTCAAGCCGATCATGACGGCGCGCGCGGTTCAATGCCGCACCGGGAGGCAGCCTGAAACTTTCAACCGGCGCACCTCTGACGAGCCACCTGCCACCGCTTGATTATCAGGACAATGGCAGGGACGCAGGCCGGCGCTACACCAAATACAGGCAAACCATCGACCGGGAGTTTTTCGACCCGGTCCGCGCCATGACAACGACCGGTGATCTCCTGGCATCCGTCCGGGACACCGTCCTCGCCACAGACACATCGGAAGCCAGCGATGAGGAACCACTGCGCTGATCGATGTCCACCTTGCGGTATCCATCATCTGCAGCCTCCCATTCGGGGTGCTGTCCGTTTTTGCATCTCCCGCCGGCGCGCGTCAGGCATGATGACCGTGCTCCCAAGATGCACGCCAATACCCGAGGCCAAGCCATTGCGATGCAACCCGTCTTCCGATGTCTGGTGGGGCCGGAAAGAGCCCTCCTGCCCGGGCCTGAAATAGTTGACGCCAACAGGCGCATCCCCTCAACCCAGTCAAGAAGCCCTGCAACGTGGTGCGGCTCAGGGGGTAGTGGGCGGGATTGTTAGCGTTTGCTCAAGATTCCACTAAGAATCTGCTTTCGTGTCATGAAACGTAACCGTCGCCGGTGAAAGGGGCAAGGGAGTGATGGTTCACTCCCTCTTGTCACCGTGAGTGAACTCCCGATTTTTCGCAGTTCAAAGCTCGCGCCCAATTCCGAAGGATTCCTTTCATGTCTTCTGTGCCCATATCCGGTCAACCGGCAAAAAGTCCGCGAAAGCGCCCAGCAGCGCAGGGCCGCGCTCTGGCCTTGCTGGCGGCAGCCGCCGTTCTCGGAACGCCCGCGGTCTGCGCGGCCGCGTCCCCCACCGTTCAGGTCGTGTCTGTGACACCAGCTTCCCTGAGTGTGGACCCGCTGGCGGGCGCTGACGGGTTCACTGTCGTGACATTCGGGGACGCGAGCCTTGCCAACCACGAGCTTGAGGGATCCCTGGCGGCAGGGGGCAATATCGCCGTGACCTCCCCGAACCCCTACAACGTGATCCACAAGGCCGTATCCAACGGCAACTACACCCTGCCGGTCCTGGACGGGATCCCGGTCCGGGTGGTGGCCGCTGGACACTACGACCTGGGCGCCGGCGGCTTCCTGCGGGTCAGCTCTGGCGGCAGCACCGGACCTGCGACCGAGGGGCGCATGGTGTTCGGGGACACCTCGAACGCGGCGGTCATGCCCCGGGGCGCCGGAGTGTGCGTCCAAACCACTGCACAAGCCGGCTGCCAGTCGCCCGTCGCGGAACAGAGCGCCTTCACCGAAACGATCCAGCAGGCCACGAACCCCGGCGCCTACCGCGTCCTGGTAACAGCAGCCGGAGAGGCTTCCCTGCACGAGTGGAATGACACCATTGCCGCCGGCGGCCCCGCAGGGGCAACCCCGGTCACGACCTCCCCGACCAACGACGGACTCACACTCACCCTCACCCCCGGTGCAGTCAACGTCCTCAGCCTCGACGCCGGACAATTGCCGCAAGGCCCCTGGGTAATGCACTTCAGCGGCGCCGTCCCCTCGGCGGACACACCACTGATCATCAACCTCCGCGTGGCCGACGGAAGTCTCGTGCGCCTCCCGACCGAAGCAGCAGGAATGTACCCGAACGGACCCTCGGACAACGCTTTCGCCCCGTTCATGCTCTGGAACATCGACCAAACACCGGGATCCGCGGTCCAGCTCGCAACTAACGGGATTTCCCCGGGAAGCATCCTGGCCCCGAACAGCCACCTCACGGAACCAGCCACAATCCCCGGGACCGGGGAACAAAACAAAGGCCAGATCGAAGGCCAAATCGTCGCCGCCACGGCAGTGTTCAACAACCAAGGCGAACTGCATCACTACGCCTTCACCCCCCAACTGATACTGCACACGTCAGCAACGACACCCTCATCCACGGCCACGGTGACGCCATCCGCCACACCGACGGCCGCCGTCGCGACCCCCACCCCGACCCCTTCCGCCCACGGGACCACCGCGGGCCCCACAGCCCCTACGGCCACACCCTCACAGCCCGCCGTGGTCCTCCCGACCACGTCAGCGCAGCCGACCCCCGGAATCACGACGGCGACCCCGCACGCCGAGGGTCGGTCCGAGCAGCTCGCCTACACGGGAGCAGGAGTCGTTCCCGTGGCAGCCGCCGGTGCGGCAATCCTCGCGCTTGGCTGCGCGATGCTACTGGCCCGGCACCACAAAAAGACACACCACCACGGGTAGTGAACGGACCAGGATCCCCCGTCACAATCGAGTTTCCGTGTGATTCCTGACGACGACACAGGCCGGGCCGCTGTTGGCCTGCTGCTGCGTATCGCTTTTGAAGAATCCGACGCTCCCGGACGGCTCGCAGGACGAATGCGCCAGTTGATCGCTGAACTCGTGGAGAACAGGGGACAGGATGGCCCGGCAGAACTCGCCATCACGCCGGCATTTCGACCTCCTTGACTCCGTAGCCCACACAGTCGACCGCCGCGTTGAGGCCCCTCCTAAATCAATGATTGATTTCCGCCTCTTGGTCGACGCCGGCACACTCGCGTTGTTCATCTGCCCGGACGCTGGGTCATCACCCTCTACGGGTCGTGTTCGTGTGAGTCGCGATCAGTCGCCCTGCGGCCAGTGCTGTCAGGAATACCCCTTGGAATCCTTCACTCCGTCTCTCGCTGCCCGGAAGCAGGGACGGTAGTCCGCGTCACGAAAAGATCGCCGGTCGGTTGAACGAACCGTGCAGGATACCTGACAGTGCCTCCCCCGGAAGCCCCCCCTGGCTGCCGGGCGAAGCCCTGCACACCGGCACCGGGGGTGAGACCCGGGGGTGCTGGATGGGCGGTGCCCGGGAAGATTGAGACCTGGACGGGCACCGCCCAAAACACCCGAACAGATAAAGCCCGCCCTGGCGGAATCACCCCCACTTCTCGAAACACCATCACCCCCTGGCGGGGTGGATTCATTGATTCCCGGTGAGGCCGGGGACTGTCCCGGCCCAGACGGTTGAGAAAGGATGCTTCTTTGGCCATTTCCACACAGCCCGACAACGCGGAGCTTCGAAGCATTGAGCTGCGCAGTTCCCGCCCGATCGGCCAGTTGGGTCTGACAAACAGGACGGCCAACGCCCTTCAACGTCAGGGTGTTAACACCGTGGCCCAGCGGATCACACGTTCCCCCAGGGAACTAGCGATGGAAATCCGCGGGCTAGGTGAGAGCGGCTTCATGGACATCGAGGAAAAGCTCCACCGGCTTGGATTGGGCCTGGCAGCGAAACGCACCTACAGCTGCACAAAACCCGCATACCGCAGCGCGATCAACCACAACACCTGGATGAAACCCGTCCCGGAAGACGAGGCCGCGATGCACAATGAAACCTCCCCCTGCATAGGCGGTCACATCGTCGGTGGTGAACCATAGAGGCTCTTACCTTCATGATCGTCGTCTCGCTGCTCCTGGGCGGCGTCGCGTACTGCTTAGTGCAATACAGGAAGATGCAGTTCAGGAAACGCCGCGGCGCCCGTCTGGCTCATGTCATCGTGACCGGGACGTCGATGGACCTGCGGTTGCGCCGCGGAATCAGGACGCGGGGCTCCCAGGAAACCTGTCTGAAACGCGTGGTGACCAAAGCCCAGAATAGGCACACTGTGCAAAGCGCAATCCGGGCAACATCACGGTTTGCAGGCAAGACCGTTAAACCCTTACGCAAAAACTTCTCGGCCACGCATTTTTGTGCTGGCGCGAGGCCACAGCCAGAAAGAGGTTTGAGGATGACTGCACGATTCGAGGTCTACACAGACGCGAATGACAACTTCAGGTTCCGCCTTGTCACCGGCGAAGGCGCCACGCTCCTCAGCTCGATCGCATTTGAGAACGAAGACGACGCCATTGCGGGGATATGGTCCGCCCGCGACTCCGCGGGCACCGCGCGCATCGTCGACCTCACCGGAACTCTCACGGCCAACCGGTAGGAGGCTTGTGTCAGCAGCGCCTTAGCCTGAATCCACCGGTTGGCCTGAGCCAGAGGACCCGATCTTGGCGGGTTCCGGCTTCCGGCCGGTGGATTGCCGACCCTACCGGAGCGCCCGCGCTCGGGACCCGCCGTGATAGACCCGGGCACCGACGAGAAGTTTCGCGGCGGAAGCAACGAGCGTGAACAGCCAAGCGTCGCATTTGTGTTCGAAAAGCATGCCTCAAGTTAAGGCATCTGCAAGGGACGTCCTCCAGCGGTTTCGCCACCGCGAGGTGATGTAAGGACGCATAGACGCCGACACGCTCTTGCTCATGGCGCCTGCCTATGAGCTTTGAGCTCGGCGTGGTCTGGGCAGTTTCGGGTTGCTGTGACTAACGACATACCAAGAATGGACCAAAATTTTGGTTTTCGCGTCATAAAAACCGGCTGCGTCGGGTGAACAGGGCAGGGGAAGTGGTGGGGCACTCCCGGTTTCCTTTTGGTCTCAGGGATAGCAGACGGGCGAACAAGCAATGCACATAGTTGAATACATTCCATCGGGGGAGGGGCAGGCCTTTTCCTCCGGGGGTCCATCGAACACGGTCCACGATGGCGCACCGTTTGCTGTGCCAACACCGGCGCGGCCGGCGGGCCGGGTGGGTCCGGAATCGGGGCTGATCGACGCCGTCCGGGCGGGGGAGCCGGGGTCGATGGCGGTGCTGTACGAGCGGTACCGGGAGTCGGGGCTGAGGTTCATCAGCAGTCTGATGTCGGGTTCCCAGGAGGCTGAGGATGTGTTTCATGAGGCCTTCGCCAAGGCAGTGGTCGCGATCCGGAACGGGCGCGGTCCCACCGACGTGTTCGGCGCCTACTTGAACACGTCCATCCGCTCGGTAACGGCGACCTTCTGGATGAAGCAAAAGCGCGAGCAGCCCGTGACCGACGATGATCTGGACCCAGGATCGTTCGAGGACCCTGGACTTGAAACCGCGCTGTCGTTGTTCGAACACGAGCAGATTGTGGTCGCGATGCGGTCGTTGCCCGAGCGGTGGCGTGTTGTGCTCTGGCATGCCGAAGTGCTGGGAGAGCCGCCGCGGGATATTGCCCCGTTGATGGGCATCGGCGCGAACGCTGTCTCTGCACTACTGATCCGGGCCCGTGCAGGGCTCCGTGCAGCCTACGAACAACAAACCCGGGACGGACAGCCCGGTCCACCTGAACACGAACCACTGACCCAGGAACGGGGAACACAACAATGATCGAGGACACCACCGACGCCGGCCAAACAACAGGCCCCGGTCCCGAGGTCGCGATCGTCGACGCCGGGGCAATGCAGGACCTAACCGAGAAGTACACCGAATACCGGCGCAACCTGGCCAAGGCGTTTTTCGACCCGGTCCACGCTCTGACCCTGACCGGCGAAGTTCTGGCCTCCGTGAGGGAGATCGTTATCAACCAACACCACCGGCACCCCTGAAATCACTCCTGGGTAGGCACCGCAATGATCGACATCCACCTTCTGGTCTATGCCGGCACCCTTACCGTGTTCATTGGCTGGGCATTTGTCGTCGGGATCCTGTGCGTGCTGGCCTTCGCTGCCCAGGCAACAGTGGCAGGCATCACCAAGGAGCGCAGGACCCACCAACCTCAACCCGAGTACGCCGATGACGTGCACGGCGGCAGCTGCTCGGTGACCTCGCTGACCCCGGGGAATGGGAAGAGGCAGCGGTGCCTGTCACTGATGATTCAACCGTGCCGGGCACGCCCAGGCGGGGGAGAACCGCACCGGCTCCCGGCTCCCGGCGTCCTGCCTGGCGGCGGCTGGTCCAGCACAGCTAGGCCTCCCAATGCCCCTGTCAGGAGGGTCGTGCAGAGAGGCCGGCGAGGGCTGCCGTGGCCATTTTCCTGCTCCAGGCCTTCTTTGCGGAAGCGTGCGCCGCCCAGGAACCCGAAAATGACGGCCGGTGCGTAGATCCACTAGGCAACGGCAAGCAATGCAGGGTCGAGGCTAGTAAGAGTCGGCGGGTGGGAGCAACCACACACCTCATAAGAGCAAGGACCGGGTGCTGTGACTTCAACCAATGCCACAAACACCCGGTCCCTTCAATATGTAATTACCTACGACCGAAAACGATCGCTCACTCAGATCCGTGTCTCTTGCCTCGCCGGGCGGCCATGAACGCGATCGCGATACCCGCGAGCAATGCTATGCCGGCCCAGATGGCCACCGGCCCGACACCACCGGCACCGGTGTAAGCCAACGATTCCATATCGCCCGCATGCGGATTTACACTCGCCGAAACCGGCGAGGCTGAACCAGCTGACGGGGCCGGGTTCGCCGGAGCAGGGCTCGCGGGTGTCCCGGTGTTGGCGGTCGCGGGGGTGTTGATGTTCAAGGAGGCGGTGATGTCCGTGGCTGCGAATCCGGCTGGGCTGTAGTGGAACACGCCGTTGCCCGCACCGAGGGTCACACCGGCAGGTGCGGCCGGGTCGACTGTCACCGTGGGATTAAACCGTTCCAGGATGCCCGGGCTCCAGCCAAGGGAGTTATAGGTCGCCGCGCAGGTCAAGGTGTGGCCGGCGTTGGATACCGCACATCCACTCACCACGATGTTTGATAGCCCCCAGGTCGAGCCGTTATCGGCGGAATACTGTGCGGGCACGCTCGCCTGTGCCGGGAACGTGGCGTTCCCGGGTGCGGTGAACACTACCGTGTCACCGGCACCGCCACTGCCATAACCATTGCCGGACGTGTTTTTCACCGTCCAGGGCACCACGCCGGACTGACCCGGAGCAATCGTCACTGCGGACGGAACATCCACCACACCAGAGACACGTGCGGGGGTGTTGATGTTCAAGGAGGCGGTGATGTCCGTGGCTGCGAATCCGGCTGGGCTGTAGTGGAACACGCCGTTGCCCGCACCGAGGGTCACACCGGCAGGTGCGGCCGGGTCGACTGTCACCGTGGGATTAAACCGTTCCAGGATGCCCGGGCTCCAGCCAAGGGAGTTATAGGTCGCCGCGCAGGTCAAGGTGTGGCCGGCGTTGGATACCGCACATCCACTCACCACGATGTTTGATAGCCCCCAGGTCGAGCCGTTATCGGCGGAATACTGTGCGGGCACGCTCGCCTGTGCCGGGAACGTGGCGTTCCCGGGTGCGGTGAACACTACCGTGTCACCGGCACCGCCACTGCCATAACCATTGCCGGACGTGTTTTTCACCGTCCAGGGCACCACGCCGGACTGACCCGGAGCAATCGTCACTACGGACGGAACATCCACCACACCAGAGACAGGGTTCCCTGCCGCGTTGGCCGCCGCCGTGCCCGAGAGCAACAGCCCGGCACCAAGGATCGCTACTGTCGCGAATCTCAAGTTATTGAATCTCAAAAAGCCACCTCTTCTTCCATCAATTAGAGATCTAACGAAAATCTGGACGTCCTACTTAAAAGCTCCTTCAGGACCCGAGGCCACGCGTTCGCCGGAGCGGTCGTGGCGTCCCTGGCGGTGCGGTTTCCCGGGACCATGTCGGTGGTGCGCAGTCTTCGGCGCAGAAGGGAACCTTAATGAGGAGCCTTTGTTGTTTGCACTCTTCTGGATCCACCCGCACAATGTCATCCATCTCCCCTACGTACGGGGAGCCCGCGAACGCACGTGAAGGGCGGGACCTCGCAGACCCCGCCCTTCATCGCCATGACTCCGCCGATCCCGCACTGTGGAACCAACGCGAATCCTCTACAGGAACCAGTGATTAAAACCGCCCGAATCGGTAATCGTGACGCGACCTTCCACCCGAAAGACGTCAGCCAAAGCCACGGTGGAACCTGGAGGCGTCAAATCGCGACATTGGTGGTCTTCTACCGCAACACCCTAGGGCCGACCTTTCATCGCGTGGCAAGATCGAGTCTGAACTACTACCTGCCCCAGGGAGCGCCGCGCCGCTCACCCTCCTCTGTGGCAAGAGGACGGTCCCTTCCGGCGAGGGGGCTCGTTTCAGCGGCCGGTCCCATGTGGAGGTGGCACCGGCCGCTGAACCCTTTGGACGGAAAAGGGGCGCAGGCGGCCTCAATTGGGGGTCCCGTACTGACGTTCAAGGTGCTCGGATGGGTTTCGCTGGCCTGGCTGTTAGCCGGCTGGCAGGATTGTGGATCCCAGGACACAGTGGACCTCGCCGGGGGCTTTGCCCAGGTCCGTGGCAACTGACCAGTCAGCAGGTTTTCCAGCCGTGAAGTCCGTGATGGTTTGGGATGCTTGGGCCAGCACTGAGGACGTTTTGGGGTCGACCCAGCTCACCGATACCTTGACTACTCCCTTTGCGTCCGCAGGGAGCGTGACTGTGCCGGTTGCCGAGACTTTGCCTTCCTTAGTGTTACAGGACTTCATGTTGGTGCTGTTGATGATTCCTGTTCCGGGGTTCGACGCGACTTTATTCCCTGACCCGGGGTCCTGGGTAGTTACGGCTCCGGCCGTTGATGTGCCAGGACCGGAGGGGTTTCCGTCACCGCCGCCACAGCCGGCCACGGCCAGGGTAAGCAGGACCATCGGGGCCATTTTGATAATCAATGGTTTCATCGGAAGAGTACAGCGCTTTCGTTTGTGCGAGACGGGAAAGGGGGGCGGCCTGGCCCGCAAGTGCATCTAAACCTGCGGGCCAAACCGTTAGTGGCGCGAACGCCTCCTCTTGCTTGCGACCAGGAAGAACGTTCCGCCTAGCAGGAGCACCAGTCCCAGCGGCAGACCCAACAGCCAGGCTCCCGTGTATGCCAGGTCCACCGGACCCGATGGCGATGGATCCGCAGCCAGCGGCGCGGTAGCCGGAGGTTCGGTAACCGGACCAGGCGGCACCTTCATGAACGGGGTGTCGGTGTTGGAGGGCGGGGTGTTGGTGCTCTTCCCGCCCGGGTCGGTGCCGGAGGCCAGCGCGGTGTTGGCCACGTGCCCGGCATCAATATCGGCCTGGGTGACCTGGTAGGTGGCGGTGGCGGTGACGCTCTGGCCCGGCAGCAGGGTCCCTGCGGTCCCGGGCCAGGTGTAGACCAGGGCCGAGAGTCCCGCCAGGTTATCCGTGATCCCCACATTGGTCAGGGTCACGTTACCGGTGTTCGTGGACGAGAAATGATAGGTGATCACGTTCCCGGCCTTCGCCGGGGAACCCACCGCCGAAGCATCAGCGGTCTTCGTAAACGACTGTCCCGGGGCCGGGGGCAACGGGGTGTCGGTGTTGGAGGGCGGGGTGTTGGTGGTCTTCCCGCCCGGGTCGGTGCCGGAGGCCAGCGCGGTGTTGGCCACGTGCCCGGCATCAATATCGGCCTGGGTGAGGTGGTAGGTGGCGGTGGCGGTGACGCTCTGGCCTGGCAGCAGGGTCCCTGCGGTCCCGGGCCAGGTGTAGACCAGGGCCGAGAGTCCCGCCAGGTTATCGGTGATCCCTACATTGGTCAGGGTCACGTTACCGGTGTTCGTGGACGAGAAATGATAGGTGATCACGTCCCCGACCTTCGCCGGGGAACCCACCGCCGAAGCATCAGCGGTCTTCGTAAACGACTGTCCCGGGGCCGGGGGCAGCGGGGTGTCGGTGTTGGAGGGCGGGGTGTTGGTGCTCTTCCCGCCCGGGTCGGTACCGGAGGCCAGCGCGGTGTTGGCCACGTGCCCGGCATCAATGTCGGCCTGGGTGAGGTGGTAGGTGGCGGTGGCGGTGACGCTCTGGCCTGGCAGCAGGGTCCCTGCGGTCCCGGGCCAGGTGTAGACCAGGGCCGAGAGTCCCGCCAGGTTATCCGTGATCCCCACATTGGTCAGGGTCACGTTGCCGGTGTTCGTGGACGAGAAATGATAGGTGATCACGTCCCCGGCCTTCGCCGGGGAACCCACCGCCGAAGCATCAGCGGTCTTCGTAAACGACTGTCCCGGGGTCTGTGTTGCCGGCACAGCCGCACTCGAAGGAGGCGAGGTGACAGCCGGCCCTGCCGGCGGGGTGCCGGTCGCGGTGGCGGTGTTGTTGATCTTGCCCGCGTCCACGTCCGCCTGGGTCACGACGTAAGTCGCCGCGCAGGTGACCTGCGCCCCCGGAGCCAGCGACGCCGCACCCGCGGGGCAGGTGAGGGCCGGTGCCGTGCCCGAGCCGGTGAACGCGGTCTCGGCGGCCGAAACATTGGCCAGTGTCACGTTACCGGTATTCGTCACGACGAGGCTGTAATGCAGGGTCTCGCCCACACTCAACGCCGTCTCCGCCACACTCTTGACCAGCGCGATTCCGGGAACCTGGACCGGGACAGTGACGGTGCACGCGGAGTCGGTGCTGCCTGTCGGGCAGTTGCTGGCCCCTGGCGGGGTGACGACGGTGTTCTTCAGTACCTTGTCACCGGTATCGGGGGTGTTGACTGTCATCGAGTAATTGATGGTGATGGTTTGCCCGGGCATGATGCTCGCCGCGGACCATGTAAGCGTGTTTCCTGTAACGGTGGGCGTTCCGCCCGCGGACGCCGCAGCGTCGTTGTTGTAGGTGGCGTCGTCCAGCACGCTGGAGAGGTCATCGCTGATCGAGGGGTTCAGGGACGGGGCGGCGCTGGTGGCCGGTTCGGTCACTGTCACCGTGTAGTGGACCACGGTACCGGTGGTGACCATCGCTCCGGCATCGGAGGTTTTGGTCACGGTGTAGGGGGCGGGTACGACGAAACCGGCCGGGTCGCTGGTGGTCAGTGCCGGACCGGTTGGCGGCGTCACCGAGGCTGAGGCGGTGTTCACCGTGGTTCCGACGCCGGCGGTGAGCTGGCAGTTGAAGACCTGGGTTGCTGCCGGCGCGAGGCTGGCGATGGTCCCCCCACAGGCCGGAGCCTTCGGGTCCGACACTGTGATGTTGCTCAGTGTCCCGGTGCCCTTGTTCGTGGCAATCACTTCAAACGGGACCGTATCTCCCGCAGCGTATTGCGGATACTGCGCCACTGTGTTGGCGTCCAGCCACGACGGGTTGGTTGCCGGGTCGGACGGGTTCGGATTGCCGCCCTTCACAAGGACATACTTCTTCAGATCCAGGGCGTAACAGTTACCGATGGTCGTCGTCGCGGACGAGAGCATCGGCAACGCGGTGTGCCCGGCGATGCTGTTTGCGGAGTTCACCAGGATCTGTCCTGGCTTGTTGTCCGTGGCGGCCGGTGCCGTGCAACTCGTGCCTGCGGGCGTGGTGAACGCGATGCGGATGTTCTGGCTGGCTCCCGGCGCCAGGGCCGGGCCGATGATCCGCACGGCGGTCGGATTCGCCGGCTTCACCGTTGTCCACCCGGCGGTGTTCCCGGTGATGCTTCCCGGGGTACCGCCATTGGAAGGATCCCGCGGATCGTTATTCAACGATCCCGCGGCGGCGGTGCTGTAGTACACGGTGGCTCCGGCAACGGCCGTTACGCCCGTGACCGTGTAGGCGCCGTCGATCGTGGTGCCGCGGCCATCGGCCTTGCTCGGCAGGATATCGATCGTGTCCGTGTACGGGTTGTTCACCGGGTCCTGGGAATTGACGACCAGGTCCCAGGCCGAGGAGTCCCCGTAGAAGGAGAGCGTGTTCGCCTCGACCGACTTGCCCAGGTTGGTTGCGCCGTTGTTCGGAACCGTCACATTCGCCGTCGCCTGCCGGGCAGAGACCGGGCGGTTATCGCCGGGTACGTCGACCTGTGCAGTGTTTGTCAGCACCGTGCCGGGCGCGACCGAACTGTTCGCGGGGATCTGGGCCTGGTATGTGATCGGCTGAGGGGTGTTCGCGGTCACGTTCGTGAAGGTGTAGCTGAGTATCTGCAGGCCGGAACTGTTCGTCGAGATGACTGGCGTGGGCGTGCCGGATCCGGCCACGTAGCTCATGCCGGCCGGGAGGGTGTCCGTGACGGTGAAGGTCTGGTTCGGCGGGCTCTGCACGGCAAGATCTGCCTCGGCCGTCAGGTTGTAGGTCACTGGCGCGCCCGGCTGCGCCGTCGTGCTCGGCGTCGACTTCGTGATCACGCCGGTCGGGCCCTGAATACGCATCGCGTCGCGGAAGCCGTTGGTGTTCGGTCCATAGACGCTGCCCGGGATGACGGCCGTGACAGCGGGGCTGGTGCTGACGTTGATGTAGTTGTTCAGCTTCGGCCAGGTCGGCCCGAACACGAGCGCGGGGTCGGAGGGCATGTTGAAGGCGCCGACGGTCCACGACTCCGCACCGATCGGCGCCGTTGGGGGCACATAGCCCCACACTCGTAGAAAGTGATGCACCTGCTTGTCCACGGCCGGGTTCCACGTCATCTTCACCGCCGTCACACCAGCGGGGAGGGTAATGAGGCACTGATCATCGGAATATGCCGGGGAAACCAGCGCCGTTAGGCTGGCGCAGCCAGCGGGAAAGGGTGCAGCGATCCAAGGGCTGCCGGCGACGCCGACAGGCTCGCCGCAGGTCTCCGTCTTGGTGTTGAGGGCGTCCGTGCGGTACCAGACGTGCGCCGTTGTCATCTTGGAATAGTTGGCTCCGCCATCGGCCGCGAGAACGTCCACGTACCTCGCGGTGAACGCGGTAGGGTTCTGAACCATGCTGCACGATCCGGCCAGATCCGCGCCGCCCGGGCCGGTGTAGCCGGACCAAGACCAGGCAACGCTGTCGGCCAGGCTGGCTAGCGGCTGGTCGTTGATCGAGTATGGGCCCGGATTGGTCGACGTTCCCGCGGCGGGCCAAGGGAGGGTCTTGTTCTGGGCCGAGCCCGGAGCAGCGAATAGGTTCGCATCCCACGGTGAACGGCCGACCGTCGGGCCGCCCTGCCAACTGTCCGAGAAAATCCCCGGAACAATGAGGGTCGTGCTCGAGACGTCGTTGCTGGCATTGGTTTCCGGCTGCGTGACCCCGTCAACGAACGTGAACGGGGTCGGGGTCCCCGTGAAGGTCACTCCGGTATTCTGCGTGACCGGCGCGGTATAGCTGAAGCTGAGCTTGCCGGAGGCGATGAATTCCGTCGTGGACGGGATCGCGTTGCCGAGGCTGTCTTTGGCCGGCACGTGCTGCATCGAGTAGTCCAGACCGCTCACGGTGATCGTGTAATGAGTGCCGCTGCCGCTGATCGTGCATGTCGGCGCGTTTGTGCGGTCGGCGAAGGTCGAGGCGGAGTAGGGGATCCCGAGCGCCGTCCCCGAGTTGTCGACCGGGGTGCAGCCCTCCCACTGCAAACCGGGCAGCTGGTTGGCAGGTGAGACAGCGATGTCAACGCTGAAGGTATACGTCGACGGGCCGGGGATACTGCCAGCTGTCATAGCGATGCCGTAGTCGACGGCGATGGTCTGACGGTTGCCGCCGGAGCGACTGGCCATGGTGATCTGCTGGTCGCTGGCGGCACTAATCACCAGATCCATACCGTGGCCGCCGGTGATCGGCAGCCCGGGGGTCGTCGCGGGCGCCGTCGGGGCGGTGGCCGAGTCCGAGGTGGCGGTTCCCGACACGGACACCTTCGAGCCGACCGGACCGGTGGCGCGCACGGGCGCCTGAATCACCGAAGCCGTACCCTCCTTCACGGTCCCGATGTTGCAGACCAGGGTCGAACCGTTGGCGGAGATCGAGGAGACCGGGGTGACGCCGCTCGTCTTGCAGGCGGCAGGGATGCTGGCAAAAACGCCATTGGTCGCAGTGAGGGTAACCCGCACATTATTGACCGGATTGTTGGCCTGCGGATTCGTGGCGTCGTTGGTGCTGATGTGCCATTCCGACATCACAGCTGACCCGAACGGCGCCGTCGTCGGATTCCCCACCCAGTTCGCGGCGATCTCATGCACCGCAACCGAAGCGGCTTTCGCTGGGATCGCCGCCCCCAGACCAAGGATCGAGGCGACAAGGGCCGTTGCAAGAACTCCCGCGAGAACCCGTAGCCCTCTGGCCGGTGCGATGAAACGTCGCAAAAGGCTCTTGATACCAGTGCGGCGGTGTCCCCGCCGCCCACGCAACTCGTTGGATTCGGTGCCCATGCTAGTTCCCCTCGTCTGCTCCCACGCATTTTTCGGACCGGTCAGCTGCGGTAGCTCTGTAAGGAGCCTGCGGCCACATGCCGAACCAGCACACCGGCAAGGATGCACGCCGGGCGGTGAAAATTCGGTCAGTACATGCAATAAACGGCCCGTAACCGGAATCGTGACGCGGAAATCTGGGCAGGGCCGGGACCGGCCGGGGAGTTGATCCGGCACAGCTAAGCGCCGGCGCGGACATTTACGCTCTAAGCCCTCGCGTCACGAAACGGCCGACGGCCGGTTGGATGTGTGTGCAGGCAAGCTTGGTTCTCCAGGCCAGCGTCCGGCGGCCACCCCCAGGCCAAAGGACGGGCGCCCCGCATAGCGTAAGCGGACGTGATACACCCGCGAAGCTCCCCCAAAGAGGCGGTACCTGGCGGAAAGTGCGTTCAGCCGGGTACCGCCTTTCTGCGTCCCGACCCGCGGGCCCGATCGGGATGCCGGTTGGGGTGCGGTTCCCGCCTCAGGGAATCGAGCGTTCCCTTGTTCCTATAAGGCGGTGGTTCTGGCTCTGCCGGTGCTTGAACGCAGGATGAGGCTAATCGGATACGTGGTTGCTATGCCCGGGTCGGCGGGTTCAAGTCCGAGTGCCTGGAGGACGAGCCTGCCTGCAGTGGCTCCCTGTGCCCTCACGTCCTGAGCGATGGTGGTCAGGTCGAGGAGTTCGGCCATGGGGTGGTCGTCGATCCCGATGACGGAGATGTCCTCTGGTACGCGGTGCCCGCGGTTGCGCAGGATGCGCAGCACGCCGAAGGCAAGTTCGTCGGCATGAGTGTACACAGCGGTGGGCGGTTCGGCTGCAGTGTCGAGGATGTCCCCGATGGCCTCGGCTGCGTCGGCGGGTACCAGTTCGACTTCCCGGACGAGATCCGGGTCCATTGGAAGGCCATGTTCGTTGAGTGCGTCCCGGTAGGCCTGGGCGCGGTCGCGGTCTGTGGACCAGTCCGGCTGGTCCGGGTTGCGCAGGGCGATCATGGCAATCCTGGTGTGTCCGAGGGAGAGCAGATGGTCCATGGCCAACCGTCCGGCAGCGTAGTCGTCGATCCCCACACTGGGGTAGGCATTCGAACGGGATCCGGCTGCGACGATCTTAGCGCCGATCTTCTCGAGCCTGGTCTGGTCCTCCTCGGTCACGGGGAACGCCACGATAACAACGGCGTCCACCTTCCGTCGCGCCGGGAGCTTGGTTAGGAACTCGCGTCGGTGCTGCTCATCGTCAACGTGGTAAAGAAGCACATCAAGGTTGGCCTGGGAGAGAACGCGCTCGATTCCGGAAGTGATCTGGCCGAAAAACCAGCGATCGAGGTGCGGAACGACCAAGGCTACCCGGCCAGTGGTCCCCGTGGCCAGCCGCCGCGCGTCCGGAGAAACAACGAAATCGAGGGCGTGGGCGGATTCGAGGACGCGTGCCCTGGTACCCACGGACACCCCGTAAGCGTTGTTCAGGGCCCGGGAGGCAGTTGAGAGGGAGACCCCCGCGCGCCGAGCAACATCGGCGAGGCTCGCCGCCGCATGAATAGTCACTCAGCGAGCATACAGCTGTATCCCCTTGACATCGGAAGCGCTTCCGATCAGAATTTCGGAAGCGCTTCCGAAATGGGGGCCGGGCTGGAAAACCTGCAGCCACATCGTCGGTCGTGGATCTGGGGAGGATGCAGTGGAGGCCCTGGACCAAGGACTTGTCGACGGTGCCCTCCGTAACCCCGAAGGGGAGATCGCAGACCAGCACGAAAACCTCGCCTCTGCGATGGAGGTTCTTCCGGAGCTCTGGCGCACCGTCCTTTGGCATGCCGAGGTGATGGGTGAATCCCCTTCCAGGATCGGCGCACTGACAGGCCTGCCACCCCAATCCGTCTCGGCCCTCCTCGTCCGTGCCCGGACGAGCCTGCGCGAAGCACACGCCGCCATCTCCGAACCCGTCACCGGGGCATTCATGAGCTGATCACCAAACTTGCGCAACGCGCACCGGAGACGCCCGAGAGCCGTGGCGGTTTTTCGGCGTGCTCAAGCAGGGTGGCGGCGATCCCGCGGCCGCGTGCCTGTGGTGCGACGGCCATGCGTTTGAGTTCGGCGGCTCCGTCGGGCAGTGGTGGATGGCGCAGCAGCCGATCGGCGATCCGCCGATTTCAGCGAGGATGAAGCCGATGCCGGGGTGAACGCGCAGTCCGCCGGTGCAGGGTTCGTCCTACCGCAATCCCGAAAAACGGGCGGATGCGTCCGACGGGTGACCCCGCAGCTCAGTCGTATGGGTGCTTGAGTGGCGTTTGGCGAAGTCGACGTGGGCCTGGTTGGGATTCGACTCACAAAGAAGGCGCGGTGACACGGACAGTGGCTCATGACGTTCTCAGATCCCATCATGGCGGTCGGAGGGGAAGGAAATCGGACTGCGGAAGCCCTGTAATAGTCGAAAGGATCTGGACTTGATGGGGTCCGCTTGTAGCCGTGGGCGGCTATGTCCCATATGGTGCCTGGATCGGGGCGCGGAGACCAGTGGGAGCCCCGTCCACATTCCGTGTTTTCCCTTGTCAGACGGTTTTGACGTCAGGTTGGGGTGTACGTCTGGCTTGCGCACCTCCCCCTGGACGTGGAGGAACCTGTGCCACGCGGGCATTACCGGCGGCACGGCAAGACCTCTTAGTTCGGTGGTACCCACCAAACTAAGAGGTCTTCCCGTAGCTAGTTGTCGATCAGCTCAGATGCGATCACCCGTCACTTCTGCATTCCAGGCTAACCAGCGAGGCCTTGGCTAGCTGTGCTTGGGGACACGGTCGCGGCAGTGAGGACGGCAGTCTCCCGCTCGCCCTGCTGCACCTCGTCGAGCTCCTTGAGGGTGTACGTTTTGGTCTCTTTGGCGGTGAGGGCTGAGATTCCTGCCAGGACCATGAACCCGAGCGCGACCATTGACGGCCCAACCCAATCTTTCAGATCGGGGCCAGCGAGTGCTGTCGAGAGAACGGGGCCGATCACGCCCGAGATGGCGAAGCCGATCTGGGTGCCGAGGGCGAGTCCGGAGACGCGCAGCCGGCCGGGGAACATCTCTGCGAAGAACGAGGGCCAGGACGCGTTAACCATTGAGTAGAAGAGGGAGTAGTTGATGATGCCAAACAGGAAGATCAGCGGCCAGTTGCCGGTCGTGATTGACCACAGGTAGGGCACCATTGTGATGCCTACGCCGCCCGTGGCGATGAGGAACATCGTTTTGCGGCCGATCTTGTCCACAAGGAATCCTGCCAGGGGCGTGATTCCGAGGGCGATCACTGCCGAGACGGTGGTCGTCAGGAGCATGGTCGGCTTATCCAGCTTGTATCCGGCGGTCCCGAATGCTACCGAGAAGGTTTGCATCATGTAGCTCGTACCGGCGATGAGCGCGCAGAATACGATCCGGAGCACCGCGCGCCAGTGGAAGCGCAGAAGATGCCTGAGGGGGGCAACGTTCACCTTGGCGGCCTCGAGCTTTACGAACTCGGGTGGCTCCTGGATGTGGCGGCGGATCAGGTATGCAGCAACGACGACGACGGCGGAGGCCCAGAACGGAAGCCGCCAACCCCAGGACAGCAACTGCGACGAGGGCATAGCGGCGATCGGGATGAAGACCAGCAGGGTGAGCAGCGTTCCTGAGGAGGAGCCCAACGTGGTGAAGCTTGCGAGGAAACCGCGACGGCCCTCGGAAGCGTGCTCCAGGCTCATGGTGATGGCGCTGGGTTGCTCGCCGGAAAGGCACAGTCCTTGGATGACGCGGATCAGCACGAGCAGGATCGGAGCAAGAGGACCGATTTGGGCGTACGTCGGCAGGCAGCCGATGAGGAACGTACAGCCGCCGATGCCGAACAGTGTGATCATCATGACGAACTTGCGCCCCCGGCGATCGCCCAGCGGCCCCAGGATGAGGGAGCCGAGGGGGCGTACCGCGTAGCCGACCGCGAAGGTGATCATGGCGAGCAGCACGCTGATGCCCTGGGGCAGCTCGGGGGAGAAGAAGAGGACGTTCAGGACCAACGCCGACGAGGTGCCGTACACCGCGAAGTCGTAGTACTCCAACGTCGTGCCGATCCAGGCCGCGACGGCGGCCCTGACCGGGGTCTTCCTGGGAAGTGTGGTTTCTGTCATTTCGTCTCCATTGGTGATGGGTGAACACCGGTTGCCGCTACACCTGGGCTCTCGGAAATAGATCTCAAGTGGAATATCCGGTTGGTCCTGCTGTGAGCTCTCTCGCAAGTCGTTTACGGCTTTGCGGACCGGCCCCAAACATCAAGTTAACGTTTGCGGTGTGCGTCACACAAAGTCCGCTTTTATGTACCTACATAGCGATTCGTTATGGACCTTTAACGGTGAGGGTTTGATGCGGGGCGACTATTTCCACGACGCCGAACCGCTTCCTCAACCAGTTCGGACATCCACGGTCGGTGTCCCCGGTGAAGCGCCATTCCCGTGGGCAGTCCCTCGACGGACGGGACGGAGTCGGCAATGTCGATGGTGATGCGGCCGTTGCCAAGCGGGGCGTTGGAGATGTGCAAGTCCCCGAAGGACTCGGGAAGGACGGGATCCAGCCAGACTCCACCGGCTGACACGACAGGGTCATAACGCATCAGGCTGGACACGATCTGGATGGGTGCCGTGGCTGCCCACGCTTGCGGCGAGCATGCCGTCGGGTACGGGACCGGAGTGGCCAGATGGTCACGGCTGAAGCCGCAGAACAATTCCGGGAGGCGGCCGTCGGAGAACTCTGCCGCGTCCATCATCCCGGTGGCGATTCGCTGCGCTTCTGCGACGAAACCGTACCGGAGGAGCCCGGCGACGATGATGGCGTTGTCGTGGGGCCAGACGGACCCGTTGTGGTAGCTGGCCGGGTTGTAGGCTCCCATGTTGCTGGCCAAGGTGCGTACGCCCCAGCCGCTGAACATTTCCGGGGACATCAGATGCGCGGCGACCTGCGGGGCTTTGTCCTCGTCTATCAGGCCTTGGAGCAGGCAGTGCCCCATGTTGGAGGCGCAGGCATCTACCTGCCGTTTCCTGCCGTCGAGGGCGATGGCGTAGTACCCGCGCTCGGGGATCCAGAACTGCTCGTTGAACTGCTTCTTTAGCCGCGCCGCGCGATCGGTGAGGCTGTCGCCCAAGGCCATGTCACCGGCGTCGTAGGCCAGCCATGCCCGTGATAGGTAGGCGACGTATACGTAGGCCTGGACTTCGCAGAGCGCGATTGGAGGCTCGGCCAGACTGCCGTCGGCAAAGTTGATGCCGTCCCAGGAGTCTTTCCATCCTTGGTTGATCAGTCCCTGGTCATTGAGCCGCTGATACTCAACGAAGCCGTCGCCGTCCTTGTCGCCGTAGTTCACGATCCAGTCCAGCGCGCGGTCGGCGTGGGGCAAGAGGGCCTTGATGGTGTCCGCAGCGAACCCCCAACGGCTCACGGCCCCAAGCACCATCAGAAACAGGGGAGTGGCGTCCACACTGCCGTAGTAGTTCGACTTGCCGCCCAGAGACAGGCCGCTGGAGACATCAAGCCGGACCTCGTGGAGGATCTTGCCGGGTTCCTCTTCCGTCATGGGGTCCACCACCGTGCCCTGGCGGTCGGCGAGGGTCTGGAGCGTGCCCAACGCCAGGGATGGGTCCACCGGCATGGCCATCACCGAGGCCCACAAGGAGTCCCTTCCGAACAGGGTCATGAACCAGGGTGCCCCGGCGGCTACGACAACGCGCTCCGGATGGTCGGGGTCCTCGATTCGAAGAGCGCCCAAGTCGTCATAACTGCGGCGCAGGGTCCGTTCCACCGAGCGGTTGGCCACCTGCAGCACGGGGATCTTCGCCACCCACTCCCGGTGGCGGCGGTCTCGGGGAGACAGGCTAGCCCCCTCGGAATGGGCGAAGGCCGGTGCCTGGACTCCATCGCCGGTGGGCAGAACGGTCAGGACTGTGCGCCATTGCCCATGAGCGGGTACCGACACCCGATATTGGATGGTGTTACCGGAAATGTCGGCGCCAGGTAGGTGGATAACGGTGCCTTTTCGGACGTCCTGCCAACTGCCCCGAATGGTGAGCATGCCGTCGTCGGCTTCTCGTCTTTCCTCCCACTGTCGCCGGATGCGTGCCTCCTTCACCTCGAAGAGGTCCGCATAGTCGGCACCTATTTCCAGGACGATGAGGCACTCGGCCGGTTCCTGGGAGTAGTTGTGGACGGTGAGCTGTTCTTGGAGGCCGGCCCCGACCTCCCGCAGCCGTTCCACGATAAGTGGGCTGTCCGCGTAGCCGTCGGACCGGGGAATCCGAGCTACAAACGTGGCACGGTACGGCTCCTTTATCTCCGCGGTGAGTGGTTCAAGCGCCTGTCCATCCACTGTCAGTCGCAAGATTGAAAGGATCCTGACGTCGGCCACGAAGAGGCCGTGCGGACGGTCGGCCTGAATATCCCCGTTGGATGCCGAAATGCAGAAGGATGAGCCCTCGACCAACGTCACGGAGCCAGCCCCTATCGGACCGGCAGCGGTATCCGCATTCCACCCCGCCATTTCTGGCCTCCTCCGCGACTTACCGAAGCGCCGAAAAGCAGACACCGTGCTTGCAGCGGCCTCTTCGAAAAAGACGCTACGCTTGCTTGCCGGCCGCCGCCAGAGCGCAGACACGAAGCTAAAGACACACAGCCCACTAGTCCTAGCTAGGCCACACGCAATCCGACGCCTCTGGTCATCTTGCGGATCTCGTCGGACTTCAGGCCGCTTGCCCCGGCAAGTTGGTAGTCATCAAGGAGTCGGGATTTCCTGGCCAGGGCCAGTACCTGCGTGCGTTCTTCTTTTGCGGCGCTCCGGGCGCCTTCGGCTGCCGCCAGCTCCGTGGCCAACTCTTTGATGATGTGAACATGCCCGTTGCGGGTTTGGCCCGACGGATACAGCTCACCGCGTGCCACGGCGGCAGACCGGATACTGCCGGCAGGCTGGCCGGCGGCCTCTGCGAGGGCGGCAACGTTCACGCCGTCGCGCAGTGCCTGGGCTATGCAGTCACCCAGCTCGGTGGTGAGGGCACGCACCCTGCTGGACCGAAGTGCGATGGTCGTCCGCAGCTGGGCCAGCGTGGCCAGGGCTTGTTGGGCGCGGGCTGTTGCGGTGTCCGGCGTCGGGACGCCCCGGTACCGGGACGCCGCCGCGCCGTGCCCGCCCGTCCGGGTGCCGGCCGTACGCGGAGGTATCCGTTCGCGAATCTCTCTACCGCGCACCACTGCTCCTTGTCTTTCGTTGGTGTTTCCGTCTCCGTTGATGTTTCCGTGCCAGCGCTTCCGGGCGGCAGGGGTACCTCTCCCACGGTCTGCCCCGCCGGCCTGGAAGACGTCGCGCAGCGGGGTGCCTTCATTGGGCCCGTTATCCACCTTGCAGGTTACGCCGCCGGTACGCCCGGAAGGCAATACCGAAAGTGCGTGGAGCAATAGGTGAAAGTTCTGGATGCTCCGTCATAAGGGCTGCTTATCTGCCCACGCACTTTAGGTCTTATCCAAGAGGGTGGCTCCTTCCCTAGGCTCGAATGAACCAACCTCACCCGTACCGGAAGCCTGGAAGAGACCATGCCTGAATTCGTGCCCGCTTCGCGCGTAACCCGTATCAAATCCTCACCCAGCGTTGCCGCGGCGGCCCGTGTCCGGGAGCTCAAAGCCGAGGGCCGCCGGATCCTGGACCTGACGGTCGGCGAGCCGGATTTCGACACGCCTCAGCACATCAAGGACGCTGCCATCGCAGCCATCGGCCGCGGTGAAACCAAGTACACGTCAGTCACCGGGACGCCTGAACTGCAAAAGGCCATCCTGGAGACGCTGCAGCGCAAAACCGGCCAGCAGTACGCGCCCGGCGAGATCACCATCGGAGGGGGTGGGAAGCAGGTCATCTTCACCGCATTCATGGCCACCCTCGATGCAGGCGACGAGGTGGTCATCCCCGCACCGTACTGGGTCTCCTACCCGGACATGGTGCTCGCCAACGAAGGCACCCCCGTCATCGTTTCCTGTGGTGGGGACACCGGTTTCAAACTCACCCCTGAGGTCTTGGCCGGGGCACTGACGGAGCGCACCAAGTGGGTCATCCTCAACACGCCCTCCAACCCCACAGGAGCGGTGTACTCCCGCGAAGAACTGGCAGACCTGGCTGCCGTCCTCAAGGACCACCCTGCCGTCTACGTCCTCACAGATGAGATCTACGACGAGATCCACTTCGGCGACGGGCCCATCACCAGTCTCGTGGCCGTTGCCCCTGAGCTTAAGAACCGGGTGCTGGTCACCAACGGGGTCTCCAAGGCCTACGCGATGACTGGATGGCGGCTGGGTTACGCCGGCGGACCGGCGCCCCTGGTGGCTGCCATCAACAAGCTGCAATCCCAAATGTCCTCCTGTCCGTCGTCGGTCAGCCAGGCAGCTGCCGCCGCGGCACTCACGGGAGACCAGGACTTCGTGCGCGAAAGCGTGGAGGTGTACCGCGAACGGCGTGATGCGGCAGTCTCCGGGCTGAACGCGGTCGAGGGCCTGCAGTGCGCGACGCCGGAAGGCGCCTTCTACGCGTACGTCAACTGCGCCGGGGTCATCGGCAAGACGACGCCCGATGGCAGGGAGATCACCAACGACGAGGACTTCACGCTGTACCTGCTGGAAGCGGCGTCTGTTGCCGTCATCCAGGGTTCGGCGTACGGGATGAGCCCCTACTTCCGGATTTCCTATGCCACCGGGCTCCCGGTGATCGAGGAATCCATCGCCGCCATCGAAAAGGCCGTCACGGCGCTGGCCTGACCCAACCACTAC
Source organism: Arthrobacter bambusae (assembly GCF_030812595.1). Taxonomy (GTDB): domain Bacteria; phylum Actinomycetota; class Actinomycetes; order Actinomycetales; family Micrococcaceae; genus Arthrobacter; species Arthrobacter bambusae_B. Next base: position 67,393 of record NZ_JAUSSZ010000008.1, on the reverse strand, counting down.
TTTGCCCACGCTTTCCAATAACAGGAGCACCCCATGATCCACGTCAAAACGAAATTCGACCGGCCCTCCGAAGATGCCGTTCAGCGGCTTTCCAAGTTCTCCTCGGCCACGGTGCATGAAGCACAGGGCCGCAAAGGTGCACTGAGTTCGAAGATCAAGCCGATCGACCGCAGCATGTCCTTCTGCGGCCCCGCCGTCACCGTGGTCTGTGCGCCCCGGGACAATCTGATGCTTCAGGTGGCCATCCATTACGCCCAGAAGGGCGACGTTGTCCTGGTGGCGGCCGGTGAGTACGAGGAAGCCGGGACGTTCGGCGACGTCCTGGGCAACGCCATGAAGGCGAAAGGCCTGGCCGGTATGGTCACCGACTCCGGCGTCCGCGACACCAAGGACCTGATTGAACTCGGGTTGCCGGTGTTCTCCGGCAGCGTCTGCATCAAGGGGACGGTCAAAGAAACCATTGGTCCCATCAACCATCCCCTGGTGTTCGGCGACGAGATTGTCTACCCGGGCGATGTCCTGCTGGGTGATGCCGACGGTGTGGTGGTGGTCCGCAAGGATGAGATCGAGGAAGTCATTAAGCTGTCGCAGGCACGCGTCGACGCTGAGGACGACCTCATCCGCCGCTACAAGGAAGGCGGCACCACCATCGAATTGTGCAAGCTGACCGACGTCTTGAAGGCCAAAGGCCTGCTGGTGGAGGATGCCGAACTGGAGCCAGCCCTGTAGCCACCCATTCCCAACGATTGCCGGCACCGACAAGTGCCCAGCATTCCAGGCTCAAGCCATTCGACGCTTAAGCGAAGAGGCCCGGGGTTCCTTGCGGAACTCCGGGCCTTGCCTCTTGCCGGTCTTAAGTCGATGAGCCGATCAGTTCATGCCGGGCAGCACGTGGACGGGCGGTCCCACCTGGGTGTCGTCCAGGTACCACATGGTGGAGCCGCGCTTGCCCGAGGGCATTATGCTTCCCTCGAACACGAAGACGGGCTCGGTGGCGGGCCCGTCCTCGGGACGCCAAAAACCGTTGGCGGGGCAGTGCGAGCCGGTGCTGGCTTTCAGCGGGATTCTTCTTTCGGCTGCATTCCGGTACCGCGGGCTGGTGATTTTCTTCATGGCTGGGCTCCAGGGGATTTGTTGCCGTGCTATCGCGTTTGGCGAAATCTTTATGGTTTTTATCCTAGAACTTACGCGATTCCCTGAATAAGACTAAAGCGGCGTGACCTGATAAGGCCTGCTTATGATTCCGCGGGCGGTGTGGCGGGGAGCGGGGAATATTTAGTCCGAAGTATTTCCTGCAACATTTCCTTGAGCACCAGCAGGACGGCGGACGCGGCTTCGGATAGGGGCTCGTGGTCGGGGGTGCACAGCGCGATTTTGCACTGCAGTGCCGGCTCGACGATCCGCAGGACCCGGAAGTCCTCCTCGTGGAACAGGGCGTCCGCGGCCGACTTTGGGAGGATGGTCGCCCCGAGGTCCGTACGCAGCAGCCTGGTGAGGGAGGGGACCGATTCCACTTCGCCTACCAGCTTCAGCTTCAGGCCCTTGTTTTCGATGCCCGCCTGAACCACTTGCCGAAGGGTGTGGATCTGTTCCGGCAGGAAGAGTCCGATGTTAGCCACTTCGTCCAGGGTGATGATGCCGGCCTCCGCCGCTACCGGAAGTTCCCGCCGGGAGTTCACGATCAGGTACAGGTCCTCGAGGATGAGGGTGGTGAACTGCACCCCACGGATGGGCCCCGGTTCATAGATGAGTGCCATGTCGAGCCGCCCGTTTTTGATGGCCTCGCTGAGGACGCCGCCGTAGATCTCGGTCAGGTGCAGCACGATATCGGGGTAACGCTGGCCTACCTCGCTGATGATCCGCGGTGTGAGGCTTGATGCCATGCTGTAGGGGGCGATTGCTATGGAGACGCGGCCGGAAGGCGCCGCTCCTGAAGCTGCCACGTCGATCCTGGCCTGCTCCACGAGCCGCAGGATGGTCTGCGCATGCCGGTACAGGGTATGGCCGGCCGCCGTGGGCTCCACGCCCTGCTTGCTCCGGATCAGGAGTCGTTGCTTCAACTCGGTTTCGAGCGCGGACACCTGCTGGCTCAGCGCCGGCTGGGCCACGTGGAGGGCGGCGGCGGCCTTGGTGATGCTTCCTGAGTCGACGATCTTGACGAAGTACGCCAGCTTCCGGGTGTCCATAGCGCTCCTCTTTCAGCGGGGACGGCAAAGCATGCGGGGTCATACGTTGGCGCTATGGCGGGACAGGCATTACGTCTTTGTGTGATCCGAGTCTCGGGCATAGGTTAATTGCAGATGACTTTCCAATGACCAGAACATTCTATCCCCGTCGAGCCATCGCCGATTTTGATGGCGGCATATCTTTTATGCATAAGCAGGGCAACAGTTTATTGGAAGCATCATTTTTATAGTCTTGAAACAAGGGCCGCATACATTCTTTGGACCGCGAATAGCGCTGGCGAAGGTCATAACTGTTCCCTATAGCGTGATACCGCATTCGTCTTTGTGTGGCCAACATCCCGGTGCCACACTGATTTATACCGGCAGTACCAGCAGAGGAAGGCCCGTAATGCCCACAGTCGATCTCGTAGCGGATCTTGGTGAAGGTTTTGGCGCCTACTCGATTGGTGACGACAATGCCCTGCTGGAAATCGTGTCCAGCGCCAATATCGCCTGCGGCTTCCACGCAGGGGACCCTGACATCATGGACGCCACCGTGGCTGAATGTGTCAGGACGGGAGTCGGCATCGGCGCCCATCCGAGCTTCCCGGATCTCCGAGGCTTCGGCCGCCGGGCCATGGACCTCACAGCTGACGAAGTCCGCACCGACGTCATCTACCAGCTGGGAGCCCTGTCAGCGTTTGCCGCCTACCATGGCGGTTCCGTCTCCCACCTGGCACCGCACGGCCGCCTGGGCAACCTGGTGGCCACCCGGGCGGACTATGCCGGAGCTGTGGCGGATGCCGCGGCCAGGGTGGACCCGAAGCTGATCATCTTGGCCCAGGACGGTGAACTCGCCACCGCGGCGGCGGAGCGCGGCCTGCGGGTGGCCATCGTTGGCATCGCGGACCGCGCCTACCAGGATGACGGCACACTGGTGCCGCGCAGCCAGCCCGGTGCCGTGATCCACGACCCCTCCGTCATCGTCCAGCGCACGGTACGGATGGTCTGCGAAGGACTCATAGACACTGCCTCCGGCAGGGACATCGCTATCCAGGCAGACACGGTACTGCTCCACGGCGACAACCCGGGCGCCGTCGAACTTGCCCGCCTGATCCGCCGTGAACTGATCGCCGCCGGTGTCACCATCGCCCCGCTGGCACAGGTCCTCGCGGCAAAGCAAAAGGTTTCCTGACCATGGCAACCACAACGACGACCAGCCAGACAACGCTGGACATCTACGAGTCGGGCGACGCTGCCCTGCGCGTGGTGGCACGGTCCGGTGACGCAGAAACCAACTGGGCCACGGTCCACTCCCTCGCTGGCTGGCTGGCGGCCGCCGGCGTCGAAGGCATCCATGGCGCCGTTCCCACCTACGACTCCGTCCTGGTCGAATTCGACCCCTACCTCACCTCCGCGCGCCAGGTCAGGGCGTTCGTCCTCCTCGGAATGCGCCAACTGGACTACGTTGGCACGGCCCCGCGGGAGCCGCGCCGCTTCGAAGTCCCCGTGGTGTACGGCGGCGACTACGGGCCAGACCTCGGCCGCGTGGCGGAACACCAGGGCCTGGACGTTGAGGACGTCATCGCCCGGCACACGGCAAAGACTTACGTCATCCGTTGCCTGGGTGCGCCGGCAGGTTCTCCGATGATGGACGGACCGGACTTCCCCGTCCCTGTCCCCAGGCTCAAGGACCCGCGGCTGTCAGTTCCCGCCGGTGCCGTATCCGTGGCCGGACGCCAGGCCGTGATCGCGCCCGCAGTGGCACCAGGTGGCTGGTGCGTCATCGGCCAGACGCCGCTGACGGTCCTTGACGCCACCCGCGAACCCCTGGTGCCCTACGTCCCCGGCGATGAACTGCGCTTCTACCGGATTCCGGCCGATGACTTCGGAAACTTCGCAGGACAGTTCCTGGAGGCACGGCCATGACCGGTTCTTTGGTCATCCTGCAGCCGGGCCATTCCGTGGTCACCGACCTCGGCCGGACGAAGGGCCCTGCATTCGGACTTCCCGTCAACGGCGCCCTGGACCAGTATTCAGCCAGGGCGGCCAACATCCTTGCCGGCAACGAAGACAACGATCCCCTGTTCGAACTCACTGCGCTGGACTTCCGGATGCGGGCCACCACCGACCTGCTGATCGCCGTCACCGGTGCACCCCTGGACCTCATGGTGGGCGGCCGCGAATGCCCGCAATGGGAACCGGTGTCCGTACGGGCCGGCGAAGTCGTGGCCGTCCGCGGCATCCGGACCGGACTGCGGGCCTACATCGCCGTCCACGGATCCTTCACGGTCCCCAGCCTGCTGGGCAGCTGCGCCCCGGACACGGTTGTGGGCTTCGGGTTGAAGCTCGTGGAGGGCTTCCGCCTGGAAACACGGAAGACCACCGCGCCCATCACCCAGCCACACTTTGGCTTGCCGCTGTTCCGGCTGGGCATCACCAAACCTGTCTTCACCACTAACCCGGTCATCGATGTCACCGACGGGCCGGACGTAACGGAATTCGGGGACACGGCCGAGCTGCTGTTCACCACGCAGTACACCGTGAGCCCGCGCAGCAACCACATCGGACTGCGCCTCGGTGGTGCCCTTCCCGAGCGTCAGCTCACGTCAGAAGTGCTCTCCCGCGGCGTTCCGGTCGGGGCCATCGAGGTCCCGTCCCGGGATGAGCTGCTGGTACTGCACCGGGGACGCGGCGTTACGGCGGGCTATCCGGTCCTGGCAGTGGTCACCAGCCGTTCCCTTGACCTCTTGGCACAAGCCAGGCCCGGACACACCGTCACCTTTAGAAAAACAACGGTGGCTGAAGCAACAGCCATGCACCGCACAGCCTGCCTGGAACTCGACAGATTACGGAACACCATCAACACAGTCTTCGGTCTCCTCGGGATCGGTGCCGGCCAGCGCTGGTACGAACTCAGCCCAGCGTCCGGAGCCTGAACACCATGAATGTTTTAGCCCACCATTCCCACTTTTTGGAGTACCAATGCCTTTTTCCGACTACACCACCGCCCTCGTCACCGGCGCATCCACCGGCATGGGCGCCGCCATCGCCGAACGGCTGGCCAAGCGCGGCCTGATCGTCCACGCGGTGGCCCGCAACGAGGAACGTCTCGCTGAACTGGCGGACCGTACGGGAGCAGTCCCGCACGTGGTGGACCTGACTGACACCACCGCCCTGGCCGCCGTCGTCCGCGACCTCAAGGTGGACGTCCTGGTGAACTGTGCCGGGGTGTCCCGTCCCGGAAACATCCTGGACTCCTCCGAGCAAGACATCGACGAACTGGTGGACGTGAACCTCCGCGGGTTGCTGCAGCTGACCCGGCTGGTCCTGCCCGGCATGGTGGAGCGGGACCTTGGCCACGTGGTCAACATCAGCTCCATCGCAGGCACCTACAACTTCTACGGCCACACTGTCTATCACGCCACCAAGGCGGCGGTGCACCAGATCTCCCGCCAACTGCGCAACGACACCGTGGGCAAGCGCATCCGCGTCACCGAAATCTGCCCCGGCCGGGTGGAAACCGAGATTTTCGGCCGGAATATGGGCGGCAGCCCGGAAGCCATGGAAGAAGCCTGGCAAACGTACTACGAAGGCTACGAGTCGCTGACCACCGATGACATCGTTAACGCCCTGGACTACGCCATCGAAACCCCGCGGCACGTCAACGTGGGCATGCTGGAACTCATGCCCACGTTCCAGGTCCCCGGCGGCCTGACCTTCGACCGCCGGGGGGACTCTGACTAAAGCTCACCGCTAAACCCAAGCCCGGCGAACTACCTTCCCACCGTTCAATCGATAGGCCCTCCAGATGCAGTTAGTACGAACCGTCAGTTTCCCCGATCCCCAGCTCCTCGCTGACCTGTCGCCGCTTCCCGGCAGCCTGCGCGGGGTGGTCTGGGACATGAAGGAGGAGCCGGGGGAGGATATGGGCGGCATCGACGGTGTCATCCTCCCGTACCTGGACGCCGGGACAGTGCTGGGTTCTCTGGGCAAGGTCCCGGACCTCAAGTTCGTTCAGACGCAGTCAACAGGGTACGACGGCGTCCGCGAGGCTGCCGGTCCGCGCGCCGCAGTAGCAAACGCCTCGGGAGTCCATGCGGCTGCCACCGCGGAACTGGCCGTTGGCCTCATCCTCGCCAAGCTGCGCGGCATCGACCAGGCCGTCAAGGACCAGCAGGTTGAAAGCTGGAAGCCGCAGCGTCGCCAGTCGCTGGCCGACCGCAAGGTCCTGCTGCTGGGCATCGGCGGGATCGGCAAGGAACTCGGCCGCCGCCTGGAACCGTTCGAAGTCACCATCACACGGGTGGGAAGCACGGCCCGCACCGACGCGGCCGGGCAGGTCCACGGCCCGGACGAACTGGTGGCCCTCGCGGCTGGCCACGACATCCTGGTCTCCGTCCTGCCCCTGAATGATGACACCCACCACCTGGTGGGCCGGGACGTCCTTGCCGCCATGCCCGACGGTGCCCTGGTGGTGAACGTGGGCCGCGGAGCCGTGGTGGACACCGATGCCCTGACCCGGGAAGTGGTGTCCGGGCGACTGCAATGCGCCATCGACGTCGTCGATCCCGAACCGCTGCCCGCCGGGCACCCGCTGTGGTCCGCGGAGAACGCGCTGATCACCCCACACGTGGGCGGCAACGCCTCGGCCTTCGAGCCCCGGATCCTCAAGCTCCTGAAACAGCAGCTCGAGGCGCTGGCCGCCGGCCACATCCCGGCCAACCTCGTCCAGGAGGGTCCTTTCGCATGAGCGCGTTGTTCGACCTCACGGGCCGCGTTTCCAACTTCGTGAACGGACAAACCATCTTCATCGATGGCGGAACGGCGGTGGTGGTCTGATGGCAACGCCCCTTGATATCGCATTGCCCGCCACGGGTCCTGCGCTGGTGGCCCACGCCGCCGGCGACCTGCGGATCGACGAGGTCCCGTTGCCCTCGCCCGCAGCCGACGAAGCAGTGATCGAGGTCCGCTACGGCGGCATCTGCGGCTCGGATCTGCACTACTGGCTGCACGGCGCAGCGGGGGAGTCCATCCTGAAGACCCCGCTGGTCCTGGGCCATGAGATCTCCGGCACGGTGGTCCTCGCCGCGGCCAACGGGTCCGGACCGGAGGCCGGAACTGCCGTCACCGTCCACCCCGCCACCCCGGGCCCCGGCGCCGGGCGCTATCCGGAGGACCGGCCCAACTTGTCTCCTGGCTGCACCTATCTGGGCAGCGCCGCCCGCTACCCGCACACGAACGGTGCCTTCAGTCGCTATGTCACGCTGCCCGTCCGGATGCTCCGCCCGCTCCCGGACAGCATCTACCTGCGCACCGCGGCACTGATAGAACCCGCGTCCGTCGCGTGGCATGCCGTGTCCAGGGCCGGGGACGTCCGCGGGAAGACCGCGCTGGTCATCGGCTCCGGCCCCATCGGCGCCCTCGCCGTCGCCGTCCTCAAACGCGCCGGCGCCGCCCGCATCACCGCCGTCGACCTCCATCCCAAGCCGTTGGAAATCGCCACGGACGTCGGCGCGGATGACGTGATCAACGCCGCGGACGCCGAAGCCATCGCCGCCGTGGAGGCCGACGTCGTGATCGAATCCTCCGGCAACCACCACGGGCTGGCCTCGGCCATCCGCGGCGCGGTGCGCGGCGGCACCGTGGTGATGGTTGGGCTGCTGCCCACCGGCATGCAGCCGGTGCCCATCGCGCTTGCGATCACCCGCGAACTGCAACTGCTGGGCTCGTTCCGCTTCAACGACGAGATCGACGACGTGATCGCGGCCCTCGCTGACGGCTCCCTTCACATCGAGCCCGTCATCACGCACGAATTCCCGCTGGCCGAAGCCCTCCGCGCCTTCGAGGTGGCCAAGGACTCCACCAGCTCCGGCAAGGTGCTCCTCTCCTTCCGCGACGCGGGGCATGTCCAGTGAGGGCGCACCTGCCTCCGCTGGTGGTGATGGGAGTCTCGGGCTGCGGCAAGTCCACCGTCGGCGCCCTCCTGGGGCAGCGGCTCCTCATGCCGTTCTTTGACGGGGATGATTTCCATCCAGCAGCCAACAAGCAAAAGATGACCGCCGGGGTTCCACTGACGGACAGTGACCGGGAGCCGTGGCTTGCCCGGCTGGGGGAGCTGCTTGCAGGAAAGGACGACGGCGGCGTGGGAGTCCCACCGATTGTTGCCTGCTCCGCGCTGAAGCGGCGGTACCGGGACCTCCTGCGCAGTTATGCACCGGACATTGTCTTCGTCCACTTGGCTGGAACTGCGGCAACAATCGGCGCCCGGATGGATGCCCGGTCCCACGAGTTCATGCCGCGCACACTGCTGGACTCCCAGTTCGCCGCACTTGAGGACCTGAAAGCGGACGAGACCCACGTGCTGGGCGACATCACGCAGCCGCTGGACCTTCTGGTGGAATCGCTCGAACTGAAGCTGAAGCACGCTGCCGCACGAGACGCGTCAGATGCAGGAGTAAACGTAGTCAAAGCCGCTGGAGATGTATTGGGTGATCGTTGTTTTCCCGCCTCCGGTGAGGGGCGCTGCGGCGCACAACCGCTTTGCTGAAGCCATGGAACTTGCTCCTGCCAGCCAGTTCCTTGAGGTATAAAGTGGGCTCGATGTCGGGACCGTCCCGGCCAGGCCACACATGATTCCACTGCGCGAGGTGTTCAGAAAACGCCTGTAAGCTCCGCCGGCGATACCGGGAAAACGGGCCCCGCAACCACCCTTGACACGATGACTTCGGACAGAAAGGACATGCGCCACCGCATCCAGATACCTCTACATACTGGAATGTGTGGTTTCAAACGGAATCGTGACGCGAGTCATTGGTTCCATGACGCTGACAGCCCGATGTCTTGTGCCATTCGGGGCCCCGATACGGGGTCTGAGCGGACATGGTCGAGACATGTCGCCCACAATTGCGTTCGGGGATGGAGATGAGAAGCTAATCTTGTCCAAGCGTCATGCTTGAAGGCATGGGGTCTTGAAGGTACCGCAAATGCCGTGCAACGTCGGCTCGCGTTCACCTCGGTGATCTATTTTGGGGGTCGGTTGCATTGAGGTTTCCGCGCATTCTCTTTTCACTGCTTGCCGGCGTGATGATCCTGCCGATATCCGGTTGCGTGAGCGGTTCGATACCAAGTGCGGCCACTGCGGCACCGACAGATGTCTGGAGGATCAGCCCCGGCCCCCCGTCGAGTGCTGCCCCGGCTCAGATGTATTCAATGGCTCAGCTGCGCGCAATGGTCGGAAGCGTCCGCGCCGTCGACGGCCCCGCTGCCGTGGTAATGGACGACGCCCAGCTGAAAAAGATCCAAGGCATCCAATCACTGGGTTCAGCCTGGCTGAGAACCGACCCCGCTGAATGCCTGAGCCTGCTGCACGACGGAAGCCTCTCCGATGACCGGATACAGACAGCCGCGGCCCTCATCGGCCCGCCCGCGAGCCAGTCAACAATTACCGCATCCTCTGATAATTCCGGGCTGTTCTGGCAGGGCATCTACAGTCTCGAAAAGGCCCGGACCCACTGCTCACCATCAACCCTGACCCTCGACGGCCAGACTGCCCAGTACGAGCTTTCACCCGTCCTTGCAGACCTGCACGGACAGAAGTCAACAGCCAACGTTCAGACCATCACCGACCAAACAGGAGCACATCACACGCTGAGCATGGTGGCCATGGACGGAACCCTTTTTGTTACAGGAAGTAAGAAAATCCCCGCCGTGCAGCCGACGGCCGCCGAAGTCAAAGAGTTGAGCGGCTATATCAATACCGTCATCGATGGCGCAGGCAAAGCAGCCGCCTCCGCCCCGACTACAGGGGTCGGCGCATAGGTCCTGCGCAGGATGCCACCGCCTTTCCCCTTGACCCCCACTGCCAACCTTCAAGCAAGGACGATATGAATCGAGAAACGGACGCTCACACTCCTGCCCAATCGGAGGAGAGTATCTCCGGCGCCGGCCTATCCCTGTCCAAACCACACAAGCCAGGCAGAAGAAACATCCTCATCGGCGTCGCCGCCCTGGTCGTACTTTGCGGTGTCGGGGCTTGGGCAACGATTCCCCAGATGCTGACGGAGGGCCAACATCAGGCAGTGGCCTTTGCGACGCCGCAGGCCCCCTCGCCAACCACGACCGCACAGCCAACGCAAATCTTGCGGCTGACCGACTACACCGACCCGACCCACGGCTTCGCAGTGAAATTGCTCAGCCCACCCACGCACACCAAGGTCGCAATTCCCCTAACATCCGATACGACAGCAACCGCGGACGTATTCAATGCCCAGTACCACGGACAATCCGTTTTAGCGCTCCCGTTGCCGTGCATGAACCCTGCTCACACAGCTGAGATACTGCAAGGCTTCATGGATTCAACCGTGAACAATTACGGAAGATCCAACTCCGCCGCACCGGTCGTTCAAAGCAGTGATCCGACAACGTTGGAGTCGTTTCCTGCGATCCGTGGGAAGTTCACCTACACCGACGCCGATGGCCGAAGACTCAACGTTCAAATCCTTACCGTCATGCACGGCTCAACCATCATCCAAGCCGTCGCCATATCAGGCTCATCCCCTGACGCCTTCCTTGATGCCGGACAAAAAGCCTTCATGGACTCACTCCACTTCCTGGACCGGCCCGCACCCAGTGCACCCATGTGTACAGACCCTTCCCAGCTCCCCGAGGTGGCTGGCTAAGGATCCGGGCTGACCCAACTGCCAGGTGACCCGTCTCCTTCTCGGTCCCGGTTCCAGACGTCGAAGCCTCGCCGCGGGGCTGGGACAATCGTCAGTCTTTCCCTTGAGGCGTCTTAGCACTAAGGAAGTCGCCAGTGGACTCACGCCAGATGATGCGTTGCAGTCCTCCTTCGGGAGCGGGTGCGGGCTCACCCCGCAGGGCGGCAACTAGTCGCTGAACTGATCGGGAACCAAGCCTCTGGTAGTCCAAGGAGACAGTAGTAATTGACGGCACTTGGAGTGCGCTGGAATCCAAGTCGTCCCACCCTGTGACGTAAAGATCGCCAGGTACAGTCCATCCCCGCTCCAGCGCGCCACGAACGACCCCGGTGGCGACCAAATCGTTGGACGCTATGACTGCCAGGGGAGCGGCACCCTCGGGAAGATTGCGAATTGCGTTGAGCCCTGACTCTCCTGTCCAATCTCCTTCGATGACACCCAGGGATTGGAGCCCGAGTTTTTCGATGGTCACGAGGTAAGCATCCCGGCGCGCCCTGGTCGAACGGTAGTCCAACGCTCCGGTGATATGGAGGAACCGCAAAAACGTGGGAATCCGAGGGCGGCGGGTGCACGCTCAACCATGCCATCCACCACATTGACCTGACCTTGTGGCTGATGGGCAGGCCCACCCTGTGTACCAGGTTGTGGCGTCCCTGGGCCTGGTCAATAGACTCTGGGGCCTCATCATCCCCGCAGCAGCCACGCCAACCGGAGTATTCATACTGCGGCAGTACATGCTCTCGATTCCCGACGAACTCATAGAAGCAGCACGGGTGGACGGGGCAGGGGAGTTCCGCGTCTTTGTCCGGATCGTGCTTCCGATGTGCCGGCCGGCGCTTGCCGTCGTCGCCATCCTGTCCATCATGTGGCGCTGGAACGATTTCCTGTGGCCCCTGGTGGTCGCCCAAAGCGAGTCTGTCTACACCCTGCCGGTTGCCCTCGCCCGGTTCACAGCCGAGGAAACCGTTCCTTTCAACCTCATCATCGCCATGAGCGTGGTGACGGTTCTGCCCGTGATCATTCTCTTCCTGTTCTTCCAACGGCAAATCGTCACCGGCATTGCCAACACGGGCATCAAGTAACCGAACAGAATGAAACTAACTTTAAAGGACCAAAATGAACAGCCCAACGGTGCTCGAAAAGAACCTCATTATCCATGTGCCGGAGAATCAGCAGACGGTAACAGTCCGGCTGGAAATCGAAACCTCCTGCACGTGTGCAAATCAACGTGTGCAGGTGGCAGGTTCATATATTGATGCCGAACCGCCCAAGCGCTCCTGAAGCGCATAACCCCCTCTCAGCGGAGGGCTTCGCGGATTTCCGCCGCGATGAGGCGGCGTGCGTCTTCCGCCAGGTCGAGGTTCAGGACTGGGTTCAGCGCCCGCGCCATTTTGGGCGCGGCGATAAGGAGGTCGGACAGTTCCGGGTCACCGGCAGGGTCGAGGGCAGCGAGCATCGTTGGTGTGAGCCGGTCGCTGACGTGGCGGTTGCTTAGGACGGCGGAGACAGCCATTGCGTTCCTTTGCTGAAGACATGATGCGTACCGGTTCCAGCATGGGATGGCAAGGTTGCTTGGTGATTGCGACGAGATGATCGTCCGGCATCGGTTGCCCGCTGTTTGTCGATGATTCCCGACTGGTCTTTTCCGTATTTGGTCCAGGGTGGAGGGTGCTCAGCGCTTCGTCCGGTACCTGGTCATGACCACGCCACCGGGAAATGTCCGCGTCTCCACCAGGTTCAGGTTCACCCACTTGTCCATGGCGGCGAAGAAGGGCGTGCCGCCGCCCAACAGGACCGGATGGGTCACCAGGATGTACTCATCGATGAGCCCGGCCCGCATGGCCGCCCCGGCAAGCGTTGCGCCGCCGACGCTCATCGAGCCGCCGGGTTCCGTCTTGAGCCGTGTGATTTCGCCGACCGCGTCGCCGGTGACCAGGCGGGTGTTCCAGTCGACCTTGTCGATCGTGGAGGAAAACACCACCTTCGGCGTGTCCCGCCAGTTCTGCGCGAACTCGATCTCCGCGGGGGTGGCGTTGGGTTTCTGGTCGCCGGTCGGCCAGTAGGAGCTCATGGTCTCCCACAGCTTGCGCCCGTACAGCGACAGACTGCTCGCCCGCTCTTGCTCGAGCCACCATTGGAAGAGTTCGTCGCTCGGCCCGCTCCAGCCGATGTCATCGCCGGCCGCGGCGATGTAGCCGTCCAGGGTCAGGTTCATGCCATAGATCAGTTTCCGCATGGCTCCAGCATTCCATCAGCGGTCTCAAGCTGATAGACCAGCAGGGGCGCGGGAACACTGGCCTCCCTCAGGTCCGCCCGCCGATGGCAGTGCCAGAAGGTCCGCGGCAACCTTGCAGACCATGGAAAATGTTGAGCGGTTCCGGCTGATGCTCGCGGAAGAACGTGACCGTAAACAGGCCCTCCTCAGCTCCCTCCGCCAGGAAATCTCCGCCTGACACAGTCGGGACCGCGTTCGCAGGATCACCAACGATCACCGCCGATGATGGAACCGACATCTTCCCCGACCGGGCACCAGCCCAGGACCTCGCTTGCCGGCTCTACCGCACTCCGCGGGGCCTCGCGGGCGTACCGACCATTGATCAGATCAAGGAAGCCCTCACGAACTGCAGTATCTGAGGGGCAAGGAGTTTCGGGCCACCGGCCGGGCCGTGGGCAATTGTTTTCGCCCGGATGTCGGATTCTGCTCAATCATTCGAATGGGCAAATTCTGCGCCCGCGGGATCACGGGACCGGCAACGTCGGCTAAGGGAATGATCCAGCAGAATCCGACCGCGTTCCTATGAGTTCCAGTGGTAGTGGCCGTTCTTGTCCGCGCCTTTGCCTCCGCACGTGTAGATATTGCCTGCGGCGGAAATTCCTTGCATTCCAACGTCTGCGTTTGGGCAGAAAGCACCCGGGATCACCCCTTGCACCAAGTTCGTCGCCGGAGCGGGAGCCGGCGGAGCCGGAGCGGGAGCTGGCGGAGCGGGAGCCGGGGCAGCCGGAGCTGGAGCCGGAGCTTGGACTGGAGCCGGCGGCGCTGGCGGAACGATCGGTGCCGCAGGTGCCGCGGGCACGACTGCGGCTGTAGTTGGATCCGAGGAAACGGTCCGGCTCGGAGACGGCGTCGGTGTTGGAGTGGGGGACGCGCTGGGTGAGGCGGCTCGGCTCGAGGTAGGAGTATCTGAAGGCGACGGGCTCGGACTTGCCGATGTTGGAGCTGGAGCGGTGGAGGCCTGGCTTGAGCTGGGAGGCTGCACATGCGAAGCCGGCGCAACGGGGGTGGCGGCGACGGCGCCGCCCATGGCGACGAAACCGATAACCAAGCTTCCCGCAAATGCCGCGAGGCCTATCTTGCGGCTCGGGAGATAGGCCCAGGACCGCCGTCCGGTGACCATGGTGTACAAAGCCGTGACGAGGAGGAAAAGGAAAAGGAACAGGACCCACACTTCGGGGGCGCCTGTGGTAAAGGTCAAAATAAGCAGCAGGAGTGTAGCGGCCAGGCCCACTTTGGTCGAGGCGCCTAGAGATTGAATGGTTTTCAAATTATCCCCCAAATGATGCGAGGCCCGGGCTAGGCCGCTCGCAACTAATAAGTCCACTTATTAGTACAGGATGAAAGTGGTATTGGGAATGCATAAAATGAAATTGCCTTGGCATGTCGCGACGGAGCCTACCGCGGACTTTACGGCGGATCCTCACCGGGCGTAAGGGCGGACCGTGTCAGACTGAACTCATGTGTCCCCGTTCCGTGAAGCCGCCCGCTCTATCCGATGACGCAGAATCCAACAGCGTAGAAAGCGGGGCCCTGACGCCGTCGCGACGCGCGCGACGCCACCTCGCCGTGAGACTCGACGACGCCTGGCTCAGGTTCCAGACGCGTCTCGCAATCCGGCGCGGTCGGGTGGAGACCGTCATCCCCTACACCGGCTACGGCACCACTTCCTGGGTCCGGGTGTTGGCGCGCGTTGTCCGCAGTGACGCGCGGGACACCGGGACCGGTGCCCAGGAAAGTGCGCTCAAACCGCTGCAGGACGGAATGCGCGGCTGGCGCAATTTCACGAGTGCGCCCGTGGCACACGGCGCCGTGCGCGTGAGCATCGCAGGAACCGTCCATGATGTCGAAGCGGACCGTGGAGGCGTGGTGGACGCGTGTATCCCGGTAACCCTCGACGCCGGCTGGCATACAATCACCCTGCAATCCGGAAGCTCCAAGACCGTGGAGGCTCCAGTGCAGGTCGTCCCTGACGATGCAGACTTCGGTGTCGTCTCCGATATCGACGACACCGTGATGGTCACGGCGCTGCCTCGTCCGTTCCTCGCCGCCTGGAACACCTTCGTGCTCGACGAACACGCGAGAACCCCGACGCCGGGCATGGCTGTGCTGTACGAGCGGATCGTCAGGACGGTGCCCTCGGCACCCGTGGTGTATCTGTCGACCGGAGCCTGGAACGTCGCACCGACGCTGTCCCGGTTCCTCTCCCGCAATTTGTATCCCGCCGGACCCAAGCTCCTGACCGACTGGGGTCCCACCCCCGACCGCTGGTTCCGCAGCGGCCAGGAGCACAAGCGGGCATCCCTGGAACGTCTCGCAGCGGAGTTCCCCGGCATCAAATGGCTGCTGGTCGGCGATGACGGACAGCACGACGAGGTCATCTACGCCGAGTTCGCCCAACGCCACCCGCAGAACGTCAAGGCCATCGCGATCCGTCAGCTCTCGGCCAGTGAGGCGGTGCTCGCGGGCGGGCGGTCGAAGTCCCCAGTTCGACCCACCCCAGGGATTCCTTGGATCTATTCTCCGGACGGTGCGGGGATGTCGGCCCAGCTCGAGCAGTTGGGCATCATCCGGCGCGGCGTCCGTT
Organism: Arthrobacter bambusae; assembly: GCF_030812595.1. GTDB lineage: Bacteria > Actinomycetota > Actinomycetes > Actinomycetales > Micrococcaceae > Arthrobacter > Arthrobacter bambusae_B. Next base: position 51,649 of record NZ_JAUSSZ010000008.1, on the reverse strand, counting down.
CCGCAGACGTGCCTGAGGAATCCGAATGAGCATCCGTTCCATCGGGCAGGGTCAGGAATCCGCCCAAGCTCCGGCGCCTATACTCCGACTATGAATGAGATGAAGCCGCGCATTCTCCTAGTAGAGGATGACGTGGAGCTTCGGGCGATGCTGCAGGAGTTGCTGGTCGGCGAGGGCTACGACGTGTCCAGCGCGTCAGATGGACAGAAAGGCCTCCACCTCGCCCTGACCAGGAAGTTTGACGTTTTTGTCCTGGACCGGGGCCTTCCGGTAATGGACGGGTTGAACCTGCTGACCACACTCCGCCGGGAGGGCATCGAGACGGCCGCGCTCATACTGTCCGCATTGGGCAACCCTGCGGACAGGGTTGAGGGGCTCGACGCCGGCGCAGAGGACTACCTGTCGAAGCCTTTCGACATCGATGAACTTCTGGCCCGGTTGCGAGCCTTACGACGCCGGCATATCACCACCGCGACGACCCTGCGGATCACCGGTGGTCATTTTGACCTTGAATCGCGCAGCGTGACCCGTACTGATGGTTCCGTCGTCGTTTTGTCCGAACGGGAGAGTGCCTTGCTGGAGGAACTGGCACGGTGGCCGAACCGGGTGTTCTCGCGTGGCGAGATTCTTGAGTACGTCTTTCCGAACGCCGAAGAGGCAGGGGTGGTGGACACCTATGTCCATTACCTCCGGCGGAAGCTGGGACGGGGGAGCGTGCGCACGGTTCATGGCGTCGGCTACAGGATCGGCACGCTCGCATGAAGGATCAAGCCAAGGATGAGCTGCAACGGTCCTCATGGCGGATGGCCCTGCAGACCGGCGCTTTGCTGGTGCTGTTGTTGGTCGCGATTGCAGGATCGGTGCTGTTGATTGTCAGCACGAGCCAGGCCACCGCAGCCCAACGCCTCCTGACTACGGCCACGGAGCACGTAGATTCGATTGTTGACGCCCCCGCCGGAACCTGGCTGGCGATCTCCAACCAGGGCGTGTTGACGGTGTCTCCAGGGATGCCGTCCGGGCTGCCGGACCTGAAGGCTATCGAAGCAGTCGCCGCCAACGGAGTTGCCGCGCAGGAAGACGTTTCGATCGGCGGCCGCTCGTACACCGTCCGCACCGCAGGTTCGGGGAGCCGGGTAGTCCAAGCGGTGTTCGATCGTCACGAAAACCTCGAGGAGCTGAACCGGCTGGGGCTTGCCCTCTTGCTGACCTGTGGCGGAGCGGTGGTATTGGCGAGCCTTCTGGCGGTGTGGTTGGCCCGGCGCGCCATGCGGCCCATGGCCGAGGCGCTGGACCGGCAACGGCGGTTCGTCGCGGATGCAAGCCATGAACTGCGCACGCCACTCACACTGCTGAATATGCGTGCCCAAATGCTGCGACGCCGGGTGGCGTCCGCTCCAACACAAGAGCCGCCGTTGAGCATCGAGGCTGACCTGGACGCCATGATCGAGGATTCGCGCTCGCTGACTCGACTGCTTGAAGACCTCCTGATCTCGGCGGATTCACGAAGGGTTGAGCTCACGCACGTCGACGTCGTGGCGCTGGCAGAGGACGTCGTCCAGTCTTTTTCAGCCTCCGCCGCGCGCCGCGGAGTCACGGTTGTCCGAAGTGGAATAGCCGGACCGATGGGGATTACTGCCGCTCCGACGGCGCTGCGCCGGCTGTTCGTGGCGTTGTTGGACAACGCCGTCCGTTTCGCCAAGGGACGGGTGGACGTGGGTTTAACCCGGGATTCGAGGACACTTGTCATCACGGTCCGGGACGACGGGCCCGGATTTGCCGACGACGTCAAGATGCGGGCCTTCGAACGGTTTGCAACCGCCGAGCCGCTCGACACCAAACCGGAGGAGGATACGGTGCGGCCGCGGCACTATGGGCTGGGGCTCGCGCTCGTCGCTGAAGTGGCCGCGCAGCACGGCGGCCGGGTGGAAATCGGCGCGCAACCGTCCGGGGCGGCCGTCGTCGTCCATCTGCCCATTCGGCGAAATCCCGGGAACCCTCCCGCCGCCGGTTCCTTGTTTCGCTCTTTGGTCTCCAGGCTTCGAAGAATGTTCTAAGAACACGCACCTAGCATTGCGTTCATGAGCAGAACATGGGCCGCCGAGGGAGAGACTAGATGACGGCCCGGCCCGGAACAACGGGCCAGACGGCAAGCCAGCGGCGGGCACCACAACGGGCGCGTTACCTCCGACGGGCCCGTCTGGCGGACCTTTTGGAGACGTTCGTCTGGTTGTCGGTGGCGCTCGTGCTGGCCTTGTTTCTGGCGGACAGCGGACTGGTGGAATTCAAAACCGTCCCGGGCGCGTTTACCGCCGTCGGCATCATCTCCGGACTCGTGGGTGCCGACCTGATGCTGATCCAACTTCTCCTGGCGGCGCGGCTCCCGGTCATTGACCGGGCGTTTGGCCACGACCGGGCCTTGCTGGTCCATCAGCGGATGGGGAAGCCTGTCTTTTACCTTATTTCCTTACATGTGCTGCTGCTTTGGATCGGCTATGCGCTGACGGCGCGATTGAACCTGTTTGCGGAAATATGGGACATGTTCACCTCACTGCCGGACATGAAAGTCGCATACCTGGGGTACGCGCTGCTGGCGATCGTCGTGATTACCTCGCTGGTCCTTGTCCGGCGGAAGCTCTCATACGAGGCATGGCATGTTGTCCACTTCCTTGCATATGTTGCCGTGCTCGCGGCACTGCCGCACCAGTTCAGCACAGGGCAGTTGTTCGCGGATGGAACCTGGGCGCGCTACTACTGGCTGGTGCTGTACTTCGGGGTAGCCGCTGCACTACTGGTCTATCGGTTCATCATTCCCGTGTTGCGGACCCTTCGCCACGACCTTCGGGTCAGCAATATCGTTACCGAGGCGCCCGGGGTGTACTCCATCGAGATGACCGGTCGATCGCTTGCGGACCTGCGGGTCCGTGGCGGCCAATTCTTCATCTGGCGCTTCTGGTCGCGCGGGCTGTGGTGGCATGCCCACCCGTTCTCGCTTTCGGCGGCCCCTGGGATCCTTCGCCTCAAAGTCACAGTCCGTGAGCTGGGAGTCGGGACCGCTGAATTGAGCACACTCCCGATCGGAACCAGGGTGAGCATCGAAGGGCCCTATGGACTCTTCACCGACCGTGCCCGGACCACCCGGCGTGCGGTCGCCGTCGCAGCCGGCATCGGAATTACGCCCATCATCTCTCTGCTTGAGCAGGGCGACTTCGCTCCCGGCGAGATGACGGTGATCGTCAGGGCGCCGGACGAGAAGGGCCTCTACCTCTACCGCGAGCTCCAGAAGCTGTGTATCAAAAAGTCTGCAACGCTCTACGTCTTGCTGGGGCGCCGGCCGAAGAGGGGTCATGACAGCTGGCTGCCGGCCCGGGAAGCCAGCCACCGCATGAGCCTGTCAACGATCGTCCCCGATGTACGGGATGCCGACGTGTTCGTGTGCGGGCCGCGCGACTGGACCGACCTGGTGGTCGAGGACGCAAAACGGGCCGGCGTACCTCGCTTCCGGATCCACTACGAAAGGTTCAGCTGGTGAGGGCTCGCAGCGCCGTTCTGGCCGGCCTCGCTTCGGCCGCCGTCCTCCTCATCGGGTGGCATGCCGGAAACCAGGCTGATTCCGCATCCGGCGGCACCACAACGAAAGCGGCTAACCCGCCGTCGGGCACCGGAACGCTTTCCGGACCGGACAGTCCGACGACGGCCGGCACCGGCTCCGGGCCGGCGGCCCCTGCCGCCACGGGAGCCAAGGACGGAACCTTCGACGGTAGCCAGATCCAAACCCGGTATGGCACGGTGCAGGTCCAGGCGGTGATTTCCGGCGGGAAGATCGCCGACGTCGTGCCGCTGCAGCTGACCGACGTCGGGTCCCTGTCCGGCGAGATCGACCAGCAGGCCGTGCCGATGCTCAAGTCCGAGGTGCTATCGAGCCAATCAGCCCACGTCGACACGGTTGGAGGTGCAACCTACACGAGCGAGGGCTACCTCAGCTCGTTGCAGGCGGCACTCGACGCTGCAAACTTCAAGGGATAGCAGGCCCACTGAAGTGCCTGCACTGAAGAGCCCTCACCAACGAGAACGCTTACGGTCCGGATGAGTCCGCGTCCCGCTTGCGCTGCCCGCCTAGCCTCGCTCCGTCGACGATCTCTTCCTCTTCGCGTTTCTCGAGTTTTTCGCTGCGCCTGGTTCCGCGAGGTGGAAGCTGGATGGCCTCTTCGGCGGTGATTCCTGCCTGGAGTTCCCGCCCGCGTTCCATCTCGGCATCGAACTCTGCACCGAACAGGAGCGACATGTTCAATATCCATAGCCACAGCAGCATCACGATGACGCCGCCGATTGTCCCGTAGGTCTTGTTGTAGTTGCTGAAGTTGGCTACGTAGAAGCCAAAGCCCAGCGAGGCGAGGACGAATGCCAGCAGAGCGATAAAGGAACCGATACTCATCCACCGGAACCGCGGCTGCTTTACGTTAGGGGTGGCGTAATACAGGACCGCGATGATCAGGATCACCAGGGCGATGACGACTGGCCATTTTGCGACACTCCACACGGCCAGCAGGTCTCCGCCAAGGTTGGCGGCCCTGCCTGCGGCGTCGGCCACAGGTCCGCTGAGCACGAGCATGCCGGCGATCAGGGCCACGACTACCACGGCGAACACAGTGACTCCGAGCATGGTTGCCCGCAGTCTGACGAACCCGCGACCTTCGTCCACTTCGTATACGCGGTTCATGGCCCTGCTGAAGGCTCCCACGTATCCGGACGCGGACCACAAGGCAGCGAGGATACCGATCACCAAGGCGAAACCGGCCGACGTCGAGGTAGTAAGTTCTTCAATGGGCTGGCGGAGGGTCTCGATGGTGGATCCCGGGGCGATGCCCTGGAGGACGTCCAGGAGGGCTGAGGTGCTCTTTCCTGCCTGCCCGAAAATACCCAGCAGGGAGACGAGCGCAAGCAGGGCAGGGAAAAAGGAAAGCACCGCGTAATAGGTAAGTCCCGCAGCGGCGTCCGGGCACTGATCCTTGCCGAACTCTCGAAAGGTCCTCTTGACTATGTAGGTCCAGGTTGGCTTGGCGATCTCGGTGGGTCTGTCCGGTTTCCGGGCATCGTCCGACTCCGGGGCCATTTCTGCCTTGGCCTTGCTGTTTTCGGCGGTATTTTTGCTTGTCATGGATGTCCCTCGTTCCACGGCGTGATGGAGGCGTGCTGTCCTTTGCGCAGTATTGGCCGGACAGCACGCCTCCCTCCGGATCAGACCGGCTTGATCCTGTCTCTTGCTGCTGTGGTGCTGTCCGTTACGTCGGAGACGGCGGTCTGGGATTCTTCTTTGACGTTTTCGACTGCGTCCGAGGCTGCAGCCTTCACGTTCTCCAGTGCTTCCTGGGCTGGCCCCTGCAGATCCTGGGCCACGTCCTGGGCGGCCGCGGACAGCTCGGCGGTCAGGGGTTCAGCCGCGTCCTTCAGGGCTGCGGCCGCCTCCTTCTCCTTCTCACTTGCCGGGATCAGGGAGGCGACCAGCAGCCCGGCCCCGAAGGCGATCAGGCCGGCAGCCAAAGGGTTGCCTTGCGCCTTGCTGGCCACGCGGTGGGGCACATCGCCGATTGCCGCACCTGCGTCGTCGATCGCTGATCGTCCGCTGTCCACCAGATCATCAGCCGCGCCCATCACGTTCTCCTTCACGCCGAAGACGGCGTCCCTGACTTTCTCCGTTTGGCGCCGGACCACGTGCGACGGCGTCACCTTATCCGCCACCGCGTCAACGTTGGTGCCAAGGCGTCGGCGGGTCTGCTCTATCTCGGAACGGATGTCATCCGGATTTTCACTCATCGTTGCTCCTCGCGTGGTTTGAGTGTTTCTGGAATTTCCTGGATTGTTTCGGCCGTCTGGGGCAGGCCTTTGACGGCTTTGAGTTCCTTGCGGCCTATCGATGCCAACACGGCAGCCACGATCGCCCAGAGGACAGCCACGACGACGGCGGACCAGCCCAGTCCCATCAGCTCGCCCAGGGCGTACCAAAGGGCGATGGAGAGGAAAAGGAGGACAAAATGCCCCGCAACGCCGGCGCCAGCCAGCATCCCGGCGCCCTTGCCTGCCCGCGTCGTGGATTGCTTCAGTTCAGCCTTGGCTAGCTCCACTTCCTGGCGCATCAGCGTGGAAATGTCCCGCGTGACGTCGCCCAGAAGGTCTCCCAGCGATGTCGATTCCGCCTTGGCATGCGCGGGCGTCGGCGGGATTTGGCTCTCGGTCATCGCGACTCACCGCTGGTGGGGTCGCCGTCAAGGCCGCGCCCGGCGTCGGCTGCCTCGTTTCCTGTCATGGGGGCAGGAGAACCAAGACGATGCGAACGGTCACGCGTGAATGGATCCTCGGCCGCGCCCCCGTCAGGCCAGGGATCAGCTTCCGGCTCGGTGACCGGCGCGGATTGAGGAGTGCCCGGCGCGCCGGCGGCTGCAACGTGCCCGTCGCCCGAGAGGGCGCCTGGGTTCGAATATCCAGCAGTCGTGGTGGTTGGGCCAGGCAGCTCGACTGCAGGCGGGGGCACCGTCCTTCCGGGCCCGGGAACGAAAGGCTGGGCCTGGTCGCGGGCGGGCTGGACGGGGGCAGTCCCGGTGGCAGTTCCTCGTGAGGAGCCGTCCGTGCCTGCGCTCAGTCCGCGGCTCAGGCGGCCGGCCAGGACGCCTGCTCCGGCGGCCAAGAGGAGGAACGTGCCGGGACGCTTCCGCGCGAAGGTCTTCACTTCGTGCAGGAGGGAGCCCGGGTCCCGGTCCTCCAGCCAAGTCGCCACGGAGGACGACCGTTCGGCGGCCTGACGCACCAAATCCGTTGCCACGCCGGGTTGCTCCGACGCCGTAGCCATGGATTGCAGTTCCTCCGAAATGGAGCGGAGGCCGGCGGCTACTTTTTGCTGCTGCCTTCCGGCCTGGTCCGTGAGGTCAAGCCTGGCCTGGTCCAGCAGATCCCTAGCGCTCGATTTCGCTTCGGCCGCGACGTTCGCGACTTCGGATTTCGCGGTTTCGACGACGTTCTTCGCGGAGTCCCCGGCCTGCTCGGCCACGTTCCCTGCCTCGTCCTTGATGGTTTCCGTCGTCGGCATGCCGCTGTTGTGAGGGGGCGGCGGGGGAACTTGCGTGTCCGCTAGTTGCTCGGTGGCCGGCGGGGGCGTGTAGTTCCCGTCCCATTGGTTCTCTGTCATCTTCGCTCTCTTTCAAGAAGGTCGGCTGCGGATCAAGAACCAGAAATACTGGCAGTTAAGATAGTAAGCATGCTTACTAGCTGAGCGTAACCCCCTCCCGCGAAATGGCCGGAGAAGTTCGCGAACTGTCGCGACAATGGCGTGGCTCCCATCGTCCGCCGCGTGAGGGAGTCCAGTTCACAACTCAAGTCATGGCGGATCCTCAGACCCCCAGGCGGGCGAACGCAGGGCTTCGGCCCGCCAGCCTGCCGTCACGTACCGTGAACGGATATAGCCGATCTACATCCGATTCCGTGGGTCCTGGGAGCGGGAAGAACGCCGAAACGGCTTCACCGAGCACGAAGGTTGCATCCGGCGAACCGTCCGTACGCCCGTTCGACGCGCTGAACAACCCGGAAGGGGATGCATGGAGCGCGTCGAACGATCCCGTCACCCTTCCACCACGGAACCGGATGCCCAGGCAGCGTATGGTTCCGATCGTCAAGATGTCGCCAGCCGTAAAGCCCAACAGGAATTCCCCCGGACCTGTGGTGAGCTCGCCCACCCGGACGGAAAGGAGGATTTCGTTCCCGAAACCGATCAGCAGCGCCCGGCCCGGACCGCCGGACGCCATGCCCGAACCTTGCAGGCATCTGCTCAGACGAAAACGGAGAGCAGCAGCGTGAATCCAAATCCCACGAGGGAAATTACGGTCTCCATGACGGACCAGGTTTTGATGGTTTGCCCCACTGTCAGCCCGAAATATTCTTTGACCAGCCAGAAGCCGGCATCATTGACATGGGAGAAGAACAGCGAGCCGGCACCGATGGCGAGGACAACCAGCGCTACCTGGGCCGGCGACAGGCCGGTAGCCAAGGGCGCGATGATTCCGGCGGCCGTTACCGTGGCAACGGTCGCCGAGCCGGTGGCGAGCCGGATCAGGACTGCGATGATCCACCCCAGTACCAGGGCCGACAGGCTGGCAGCTACAGCGATCTTGGCGATCGCGTTTCCGGTACCGCCGTCGACGAGCACCTGCTTGAAGCCGCCACCCGCCCCGACGATGAGCATGACCCCGACAATCGGCAACAGGCTCTCGCCGATCTTCTTCGTCAGGGTGGATGCGGAGAAGCCCACCCGTGTACCGAAGGTCACCATAGCCAGAAGCACGGCCACAAGCAGCGCAAAGACCGGATCACCGATGTAGTCCAGCAAGGGCCGCAGCGGGGCACTCTTGTCCATCCAAATGTCTGCCGCGGCTTTTATCAGCATGAGCACCAACGGCGACAGCAGGGTCACCAAGGTCCAGGCAAAGGACGGGCTGCGCGTGGCTTGCGGATCCTGTGCCCTGGCTGCTGGCGCATCGCCCCTGGAACTCGCGGCTTTTGCGCCGGGGCCTTGCGACCTGGCCGCCTCGACATTCTCGCCGGCTCCGACGGTGACGGCCAAACCGGCGCCCGCGGCCCCGATCGGCACCATGCGTGCAGCGAGACGGCCAAAGAGGGGACCGGCGATGATGACCGTTGGAATGGCGATAAGCAGGCCAAAGGCGAGAGTCACACCAACATTGGCGTGCAGGATCCCGATCGCGGCCAGTGGGCCTGGGTGCGGCGGGATGAAACCGTGGAGCACCGACAAGCCGGCCAGGGCCGGAATGCCAAGGCGCATCGCCGGGCCCTTGGAACGGTGTACGGCCAGCATCACGACGGGTATCAGGAGTACGAGCCCGATCTCGAAAAACATGGGGATGCCGATGATGCCGGCGATGAGCGCCATCTTCCACGGCAGCGTTGCGGGCCGGCCATGCAGAAGAGTGTCCACGATCTTGTCCGCACCGCCGGAATCAGCCAACAGCTTGCCCAGCATGGCTCCCAACGCAATCAGCACGCCGACATAGCCCAATACGCCGCCGACGCCGGTCTCGTAGGACGTGGTCACTTTGTCCAGGGCGATGCCCGAGGCGATGCCCACGAAAAGGGCGCCGATGCTCAGGGCCAGGAAAGCGTGCATCTTTGCCCAGACGATCAGCAGGACGACTATCGCGATGCCGATGGCTGCCACTACAAGCACTTGGGTGTCGTGGCCGGTCCACGGTTGATGCATCGCGTCCGTGGTTGCGTCGGTGGCGAGCCGGGCGAGGGGCCTGCCGAGGATGGAGATTCCGTTCATGGTTATCGTCCTGTTCCGCTCGGCCGCAGGCCGAACTTGTCCATGATTTGTTGGGCAATCACGCTTGGAGCCGGACCAACGTCGAGACGGATTCCGGGCTCATCCGGGGACAGTTCCTCAAGGTCCGCGAACTGACTCCCCAACATGCTGGCGGGCATGAAATGGCCGTGGCGTTCGGCCAGCCGTGCGCTGATGGTCTCCGGGGTCCCCGAGAGAAAAACGAAGACGACACCCGAACCCCGGCGACTAATGATGTTTCGGTAAGACCGTTTGAGCGCCGAACACGTAATGACGCCGTTTTCGCCATGATCCAGCGTCTGCTCGACCCATTCGGCAACCTTCTCCAACCAGGGATATCTGTCCTCGTCCGTGAGTGGATGTCCCGCTGCCATCTTGTCGATGTTTGATTGGGGATGCAAGGCATCGCCCTCTTCGAATGCCCAGCCAAGCCGCCCCGCAAGGAGGGCGCCCACCGTGGACTTGCCGGAGCCGGAAACGCCCATGACAACAAGCACAACCGGTTCCGGCAGGACTGACGTCGTCTTGTCAAGTGGGTCCATGGTGCCCATCTTGGCAGCACCTGAGCTTCAGTGCCAGAGCGAATGGCGGCAGATTTCCCGGGGGAACTTGTCTCGCTGCAGTGCCGTCGCCACCAGCCGACGAGCACGGAGTACCGCGAGGAAACCGCAGGCCAAGGCTGGAAATGCTTCCTTCACCCGCAGATGGGAAGCATACTGATGATCTATTCAACGAGGAGGGTCATGTCAGCAACTTCAGACGCAAGAAGCGACATCATCGAAACCAACATCCCCGGCCGCATGGATCGCCTACCGTGGTCCAGATGGCATTGGATGGTCGTCATCGGTCTCGGTACCGTCTGGATCCTGGACGGACTGGAAGTCACGATCGTCGGGGCGATTGGCGACAGCCTCACCCAGCCGAACGGCGGTCTCGGCATGTCCACGGCGGACATTGGATTGGCGGCCGCTGTCTATGTAGCCGGCGCTTGCGTTGGGGCACTCGTTTTCGGCCATCTCACGGATAGGTTCGGGCGGAAGAAGCTCTTTTTGCTCACCCTCGGCCTGTATCTGCTTGCCACCGTGGCCACTGCGTTCTCCCTCAATCCGATGTGGTTCTTCATTTGCCGGTTCTTCACCGGCGCGGGTATTGGCGGGGAATATGCGGCGATCAATTCCGCAATAGACGAGCTCATCCCGGCCGCACGTCGTGGCCTCGTGGATTTGGCCATCAATGGCTCGTTCTGGCTAGGAACCGCATTCGGCGCGTCGCTCTCCGTGCTGCTGCTCAATCCCAGCTTCTTCGCACCCGGCATCGGGTGGCGCCTCGCGTTCGGCCTGGGGGCGTTTCTTGGCCTGCTGATCCTGCTTGTGCGGCGAAACGTGCCTGAATCTCCCCGCTGGATGTTCATCCACGGCCGGGACGAAGAGGCGGATCAGCTTGTCCGCGGCATCGAGGACGACGTGGAGGAGGCCACGGGTGAGAAGCTGTCCGAGGTCCACGAGACGCTCAAGGTGCGGCAGCGCAAGTCGATCGGCTTCGGCGTCATCATCAAGACAGCGCTCCAGCGCTATCCGAAGCGGGTCGTACTGGGCCTGTCACTGTTCGTTGGCCAGGCGTTCCTCTATAACGCGGTCTTCTTCACCTACGCGCTCGTGCTGACAAAGCTGCTGAACGTTTCCAGCGACGTCGCCCCATGGACGCTGGTTCCGATCGCCGTCGGGAATTTCCTGGGCCCGCTTGTCCTGGGCCGCTTCTTCGACAGCGTCGGGCGCCGCACCATGATCGCCGGCACCTACATCGCGTCCGGCGTCCTGCTGGCCCTCACGGCATTCGCCTTCTCCAGCGGAGCGCTTGATGCTTTCTGGCTCACCGCCTGCTGGATGGTCATCTTCTTCTTCGCTTCCGCAGGCGCCAGTTCCGCCTATCTGACGGTGAGCGAAATCTTCCCCATGGAGACGAGGGCTATGGCCATTGCCTTCTTCTATGCCGTGGGCACTGGGTTGGGCGGCATCATCGGCCCCATACTGTTCGGCCGATTCGTTGAACAAGGAATCGGGGCTGTGGCCTTCGGCTATGTCATCGGCGCCGTGCTGATGATTGCTGCCGGGATCGTCGAGATCGTGTTCGGAGTCGAGGCCGCAGGACGGTCGCTCGAAGACGTAGCGGCCCCGATTACCGCCCAGGCGGAGGAAGTGCGGGCCTGACGGGGGCCGAGCCGGCGCGATCCAGGCGCTTCGCATTTCGGCTCCTTTGCTTGACTGGCGCGCCCTTACCGATTGCCAATATTTGGCAATCGGTTGTCAGCAGGATCGCGACTGGCTTAGACTCAAGGCGAACGGATGTCCGTGAACAATGGCGGAGCGAACTCAGCTCTGCGGCGCGCGGCTTTGCGGTACGGGCAACCAAGAACGGTGTTGCCCTCGCCTGAGGGCTTGTAGGTTCAAAGAAAAACATCTTTCGAGGGAGCAGGAATGCCTACAGCGGCAGTCATTGGTTGCGGCGATGTATCCAGCGTGCACTTCGGCGCAATCGCCAAGACGGACGATGTTGAACTCGTAGGAGTTTGCGACACCGACGCCGGACGCCTCCAGGCGGCAACGGCAGCACACGGCGTGGCGGGGTACGAGGACTACTTGGAGATGCTCGCCGCGGTGAGGCCCGACGTCGTGCATATCTGCACTCCGCACCACCTGCATGCTTCCCTGGCCGCGGACTGCCTCGAGCGCGGCGTCAGCGTGATTGTCGAGAAGCCGCTCGCCCACACCCTCGAAGAGGGTCGCCGGCTGGTCGAGGCGGCCGAACGGAGCGCGGCGAAGATCGCCGTATGTTTCCAGAACCGCTACAACGCGACGTCCCAAGCCATGCGGAGACTGCTCGACGACGGCGGGCTGGGTCAGGTTCTGGGCGCCTCGGCAACCGTGATGTGGCACCGGACGGCCGAGTACTACCAGGACAGGCCGTGGCGCGGAACCTGGGCTGAAGGTGGCGGCGGCCTCATGATGAACCAGGCCATCCACACGGTGGACCTGCTCCAGTGGCTGGTAGGTGACGTGACCAAAGTGGAAGGCCACGCTGCCACGCGCTCGCTGGGCGGCGTGATCGAGGTGGAGGACACGGCGGAATTCATTGCCGGGCACGCCAATGGTGCCACCAGCGTCTTCTATGCCACCCTCGCCAACGCAACCAACGCACCGGTGACGCTGGACATCGTCACCGAAAACGCCACCCTCAGCCTCCGGGGCGACCTTGTTGTCAGCTACGCCGACGGCACTGTGGAAACTGTCCCGGAACGTGCCTTGGAATCGGGCGGCCGGGCGTACTGGGGTGTATCCCACGAACTCCTCATCAAGGACTTCTACGCCAAGCTCGGGGATCCCGATCCGTTCTGGATCAGCCCTGCCGAAGCCGAAAAGTCGCTCAGGATCGTCAAGGAGATCTATGCCCAGAGCTACCCGGAGATTTCCGGGCAGGTGGGCTAACCATGGGCTTCATGGCTGAGTTGAAGAACCACGCAGACCTCTACTAATTCCATTCACAACGAAAGTTCCACTCATGAGCAAGAAAGTACGCCTTGGCATCATCGGCCTGGGCCAACAGGGCGGCACGTACGCCAAGTTCATCACTGAAGGCATGGTCCCGAACATGGTGATCGGCGCTATCTGCGACACCGATCCTGCAAAGAAGGAATTGGCAGCTTCCCTGTACCCCGATGCGCCTTTCTATGACGACTACCTCGCCATGCTTGACAGCGGCGACGTCGACGCGATCGTGACCTGCGTGCCGCACTACCTGCATCCGGAAATGGGTATCGAATCGCTCAAGCGCAACATCCACGCCCTCGTGGAGAAGCCTGCAGGGGTGTACACCAAGCAGGTCAAGGAGCTGAACGAGTTCGCGGCGTCCAAGCCGGAGCTGTCCTTCGGCATCATGTTCAACCAGCGCAACAATCCGCTGTACAAGAAGCTCAAGGAGATCGTCGACAACGGCGAGATCGGGGCCATCCGCCGCACCAACTGGATCATCACCAACTGGTGGCGTCCGCAGGGCTACTACAACTCCAGCGAATGGCGTGCCACGTGGGGCGGGGAAGGCGGCGGCGTCCTGGTCAACCAGGCACCCCACCAGCTCGACCTGTGGCAGTGGATCTGCGGCGTGCCGAAGTCCGTCTACTCCAAGGTGGCGTACGGTTTCCGCCGTGACATCGCCGTCGAAGACGAGGTCACCGCCGTCGTGGACTACGGCGACGGCGCCACCGGCGTCTTCGTCACGGCCACCCACGACCTCGTAGGCACGGACCGCTTCGAGATCCTGGGCGATCAGGGCAAGATCGTGGTGGAAAACAGCAAGACGGCAACGGTCACTCGCCTGGTCAAGCCCGAGCGCGAACTCAGTGACGGCATGGACATGGAGGATGTCCGCAAGCTCTTCATGGGCGAGTTGAAGGCGCAGGACTACTACACCACCGAGGTGATCGAGTTCGAGTCGGCCTGGGGCGGACAGCACGCAGGCGTGCTGGAGAACTTCGCGGCCAACATCCTGGACGGCACTCCATTGTTGGCGCCCGGTTCGGACGGGATCCAAGGCGTCCGCCTGGCCAACGCCATCCACCTGTCGAGTTGGACCGGGAGGGAAGTCTCCCTGGACTTTGACGAGGATGAGTACATGCGCGAGCTCAACAAGCGCATCAGCGAAGAAGGCAAGTTCCCCGAACGCGCCTAGCTGGCGGGGGCACTCAAGCCGGGCGCTCCAGCAGGGCGGCGCCCGGCGGCTGTTTTGGCAACCGTCCTGCTTTTTGTTGCCATGCCAGATTACGATGGAGCCGTGACTGAAGCGACCAATTCCGGAGCAGCAACTTCCCCCGCCAAGCGTGGACGCGGGGAGAAGTCCTCGCCCACTATCTACGACATCGCGAGGCTTGCGGGTGTCAACCCATCCACGGTTTCGAGGGCGCTCAGCAAACCGGGCAGGGTCAGCGCCAAGACCCAGAAGATCATCGAGGATGCCGCCGAGCAGCTGAACTATCAGGTGAACCCCTTCGCCCGTGCCCTTCCCACCGGCCGTACCCAGACCATCGGATTGATCGTCGCGGACATCACTAATCCGACCTTCTTCGACATCATCCGTGGCGCGGAAACCACGGGGTCCGACCGGAACTACACCCTGGTGCTGGCCGAGTCTGCGGAGTCGCCTGAAACTGAATTGATTGCTGCCCGCAGGATGCTGAGTACGGTGGACGGCCTCATTTTGGCGAGTCCCCGGATGGACGACGAACGGATCCGGGCCCTGGCCGCGGACAAGCCGGTGGTTGTGATCAACCGCGAAATAGTGGGAGTGCCGTGCGTGGTCCCCGACGTCAACAAGGGGATTAGCCAGGCCGTGCGGAGCCTCGCGGCCAACGGCCACCAACAGCTCGCCTATGTTGCCGGGCCGCCGCAGTCCTGGATGTCCGGCCGCCGCTGGGAAGGCGTCCAAGCCGCGTGCGATTGGTACAAGTTGGGGGCGGTCCGCCTGGAATCGTCAAAGCCAACCGTCGACGGCGGCCGCCAGGTAGCGCGGGACGTGCTGGCGAGCGGCGCGACGGCGGTGATCACCTACAACGATCTCCTCGCCATAGGCCTCATGCAGGAGCTTCAGGCCGCCGGCGTGCAGGTTCCGGACCAGATCAGCATTGTGGGCTTCGACGACATCTTCGGGGCAGACTTCACCACCCCGGCGCTCACCACCGTGCGGTCGCCGTTGGGGGAGTGCGGTTCCCGTGCTGCCGCCCTCCTGCTGGACATGTTGCTCGGCCAGGAAGGACCCGTGGAGGCGGTTCGCGTAGACACGGAGCTCGTGGTGCGCGGCTCCAGCGGACGTCTGATCGCTTAGCGTAAAGCGATCCCCGGAGGGAGTTGCAACGAGATGGCAATCCGTGGCAACCGGTTGACAGATTGATTCCCCAGACCGAAAATTGACCTATGTCACAGTCGATTGCAGCCAATCCTGACCGGCTCCTGCCCGCTGATCCCGGGACGCGCAGCATCGCGCGCTCCCTGCTGGAGCGCGTCCAGGACCTGCCCATCATCTCTCCGCACGGCCACGTTGACGCCGCCGTCATCGAGCACAACACCCCGTTCCCGGATCCGGCCGCGCTTCTGGTCAGCCCGGACCACTACGTCACCCGGCTGATCCACGCCAGCGGAGTCCCCATGGGCAAGCTGCTCTCGGGAGGCGCCAACCCCTCCGAATCTCGGGAGATCTGGCGGGCTTTCGTCCAGGCCTGGCCACTTTTCGATGGCACTGCCTCCGGGTACTGGCTGCGCACGCAGTTCGAAACCGTGTTCCAGCTGGGCGCGGACCTTGGCGAGATGTCTGCCGACGCCAGCTACGACGCCATTGCCGCCAAGCTCGTCGAGCCGGACTTCCGTCCCCGTCAGCTCTTCAAGGACTTCAACATCGAAGTCCTTGCCACCACGGACGATCCCCTCGACAGCCTGGCCAGCCACAAGGCAATCGCTGAGGACCCGTCCTTCAACGGCCGAGTGGTGCCGACCTTCCGTCCGGATGCCTACCTGAACATCGCCCACCCGGCGTGGAGTGCCAACGTCGAGCGGCTCATCGAGACCGCAGGCGACGGCGCTACCGGCTACACCGGCTACATCAAAGCCCTGGAAAACCGCCGTCGTTATTTCGTGGAGCATGGCGCGGTGTCCGCAGACCACGGTGTCCGCACCCCGGCAACGCTCAAACTGGAACAGGCCGAAGCCGAACGGATCTTCGAGTTGGCGCGGGCCGGCAAGGCCTCGGCCGAGGACCGCGATACGTTCGAAGCCCACATGATGTACCAGATGGCCAGGATGTCGGTGGAAGACGGACTCGTCATGACCATCCACCCCGGTTCCTTCCGTAACCACCACCAGCCCACCTTCGAAGCCTTCGGCGCCGACACGGGACACGACATCCCCTTCGCCGTGAACTACACCGAGGCGATCAGGCCCCTGCTGCAGGACTTCGGCACTGCCAAGGACTTCCATTTGGTGCTGTTCACCCTTGACGAGACGGTGTTTTCCCGTGAGCTGGCACCGTTGGCAGGGTTCTATCCTTCCGTCTACCTAGGCGCTCCCTGGTGGTTCCTCGATGCGCCGGACGCCATGCTCCGCTTCCGTTCCGCCGTCACCGAGACCACCGGCTTCTCACGGTCCTCGGGCTTCATCGACGACACCCGCGCGTTCTGCTCCATCCCGGCCCGGCACGACGCCTCCCGCCGGATCGAGGCGTCCTTCCTCGCCCGTCTCGTCGCGGAGCATCGTGTCAGCGAAGACCGCGCCCACGAAATCATCGTCGACGTCGTCGACTCCTCACCCCGAAGGGTCTTTAAGCTGTGACCAACGAACCCGATCAAACGGCGGATCTTCCCGGCTTGAACCGTTCCATCAGGCCCATCGACAAAGCCCCGGTGCGCATTGTGCACATAGGAATGGGGGCGTTCCACCGATCCCACCAGGCGTGGTACACCCAGCATGCAGGCGACGCGGCAGAGTGGGGCATCGCCTCCTTCACCGGTCGCCGCCCGGATGCCGCGGAGGTCCTCGCTCCGCAGGACGGCCTGTACACCCTGGTGGAGCGTTCGGACGCGGGCGATGCATTCGAAGTCATCGGCAGCATCGTCGAGGCTGTTGACGGTGCCGACGTCGAGCGTTTTGTCGAGCTCGTCTCGGCACGGTCGACGTCGCTCATCACACTCACCATCACCGAAGCCGCCTACCGGCTCGGGGTCGACGGGAAGCTGGATAGCCAAGCGCCCGACGTCGTCGCGGACCTCGCCGTGCTCGCTGCGGGTTCTTCTTCGGGCAAGCCGACGACGCCGCTCGGCCGGCTGGTTCTGGGCCTCGCCCAGCGCCGCGCCGCCGACGCCGGTCCGCTCGCCGTCGTCTGCTGCGACAACCTCTCCAACAACGGGACCGTTGCCAGAAGTGCCGTGACGGGGATGGCCGGGGCGTTCGACGCCGGACTCGCCGCCTGGATCGAGGCCAACGTCAGTTTTGTCAGTACTTCCGTTGACCGCATCACCCCGCGCACGACGGCCGCCGATATCGACGCCGTCGCCGCAGCCTGCGGATACCGCGACGAATCGCCCGTGGTAGCCGAGCCCTTCGTCAACTGGGTCCTCAGCGGGGACTTTCCCGCGGGACGGCCCCGCTGGGAGGATGCGGGCGCTGTGTTCGTGGACGAGATCGAGCCCTACGAGAACCGCAAGCTGTGGCTCCTCAACGGCGCCCACTCGTTGCTCGCCTATGCCGGCCAGCTGCGCGGACACAAAACGGTGGCCGAAGCCCTCGCCGACGAGTTCTGCCGGCGGGCCGTGGAGGAGTTCTGGGACGAGGCAGCCGCCAACCTGCATGGCGGAGACTTGGGCATCCCTGAGTACCGGGCTGCCCTGCTGGAACGCTTCGGAAACTCCCGGATCGCCCATCATCTGGCACAGATAGCCATGGACGGCAGCACCAAACTGCGGATGCGGGCATTGCCGGTGCTCCGCGCCGAGCGCGCCGCCGGGCGCAGCGGGCGAGCCTCTGCACGGATGCTCGCAGCCTGGACTGCCTACACTGCCACGGCTTCCGGCCTCCAGGACCCGCTGGCGGAAGACATCGCCGCAGCGAACCTCCTCACAGGCCGTGCCCGGCTTGAGGCCCTGCTCCGGCTCGTGGATCCGGACTTGGTTGCCGACGCAGCCATCGTGGACCTCGTTGAGGGTTTGTTGGACACCTTCGCGGCCGCCGGAAACCTCAGCTAATCCTGCGGGCGCCGTCGTTCAGGCCCCGGCACGTGAGCGGGCGTTCGTCGGAAGGGCGTCATACGTGACCGGGCGTCGGTCGGAACGGCCCCGACGCGTGAGGGGCGTTCGTCGGAAAGGCGTCATACGTGACCGGGCGTCGGTTGGAAAGGCGTCATACGTGACCGGGCGTCGGTTTCCCCGCACGCCCGGTCGGATCTGGGGGTTTTTTCCTGGGATGCCCGGTCACCTTTGTGGGGTTTTTCCTGGGACGCCCGGTCACCTATTTAGGGTTTTCCCGGGACGCCCGGTCACCTAACTCTGGTTTTCTCGGGACGCCCGGTCACGTAATCGGGGTTCTCCCCGGGATCCGGGCGCCGGATGTGACCGGGCGTCGTTCGGAAAGATGCCATACGTGACCGGGCGTCCGTTTCTCCGAAATAGTACTGCAACCGGTTGCCAATAATTGTCATCCATCCTAAGATCGTTTTTACCTGCCCTGTGATGCACGTCGCATCCGGGCCATCCCAGCACTCGATCAGCAACCCTGAAAGGACCAGCTGTGAAAATCATTGCCGCTGAAGTGTTCGTGACCAGCCCCACCCGGAACTTCGTTACCTTGCGGATCACCACCGAGGACGGCGTGACCGGCATCGGCGACGCGACGCTCAACGGCCGTGAACTCGCCGTGGCCGCGTACCTGAAGGAACACGTTGCCCAGCTGCTGATCGGCAAGGACCCGCACCGCATCGAGGACACTTGGCAGTTCCTGTACCGCAGCGCGTACTGGCGCCGGGGCCCGGTCACCATGGCTGCGATTGCCGCCGTCGACATGGCCCTCTGGGACATCAAGGGCAAGGTTGCTGGACTGCCGGTGTACCAGCTGCTCGGCGGTGCCTCCCGCAACGGGCTCCGCGCGTATGGCCACGCCTCAGGCGCGGACATTCCCTCCTTGTTCGACTCGGTCCGCGAGCACCTCGAACTGGGCTACAAGTCGATCCGCATCCAGACCGCCATCCCGGGCATCAAGGCCGTGTACGGCGTCGCCGCGCAGGCGCAGGCCTCTGGTGAGCGCTACGACTACGAGCCGGCCGGCCGCGGCGCGTTCCCGCAGGAAGAAGACTGGGACACCCGTGCCTACCTGCGCCACCTGCCCACCGTCTTCGAAGCAGTACGCAACGAATTCGGCCCGGAAATTCCGCTGCTGCACGATGGCCACCACCGCATGACTCCCATCCAGGCCGCCAAGCTTGGCAAGGCCCTGGAACCGTACGACCTGTTCTGGCTCGAAGACTGCACCCCAGCCGAGAACCAGGAAGGACTGCGCCTGGTCCGCCAGCACACCACGACGCCGCTTGCCATCGGTGAAATCTTCAACACGGTCTATGACTTCCAGACGCTCATCAAGGAACAGCTGATCGACTACGTCCGGGCCGCGTCCACTCACTTCGGCGGGATATCCCCGCTGAAGAAGGTCATGGACTTCGCCGCCCAGTACCAGATCAAGTCCGGCTTCCACGGCCCCACCGATATTTCCCCTGTCGGCTTCGCCGCTCAGCTGCACGTGGGCCTCGCCATCCACAACTACGGCATCCAGGAGTACATGCAGCACTCGGACAAGACCAACACGGTCTTCGAGCAGTCCATGACCTTCACCGACGGCTACCTGCACCCAGGTGACAAGCCCGGCCTCGGCGTCGAATTCAACGAAGAAGCCGCCAACTCCTTCCCCTACCAGCAGGCCTACCTGCCCTACAACCGTCTCGTGGACGGCACCGTCCATGACTGGTAGCAGCGTGGCCGCAACCGGCGATCCCAGTGCAGCGGCGGAAGAGCCGCGGCGCATCGTGGTGATGGGCGTCTCCGGTTGCGGCAAGACCACCATCGGGGACCTCGTCGCCCGTGCGCTGGGAGTTCCGTTCATCGACGGCGATTCGCTCCATCCGGTGGAAAACGTTGCCAAGATGGCCGCCGGAACGCCCCTGACTGACGAGGACCGTTGGCCGTGGCTCGCGACGGTGGGCACCGAGCTCGCCAAAGCAGGCGACGGCGGGCTGGTTCTCGCGTGTTCCGCCCTCCGGCGGAGCTACCGGGACGCCATCCGGGAGAAAGCCCCGACCACCGTCTTCCTGCACCTGCACGGCAGCAAAGAGGTGCTGAGGGAACGGACTGAAGGGAGGTCCGGTCACTTCATGCCGCCCGCGCTCCTTGATTCCCAGCTCGCCACCCTGGAAGCGCTCGACGCCGACGAGCTCGGTTTCGTCGTGGATATCGCCGCGCCGGTAAGCGAGGTAGTCGCGGAGGCGCTGGCCGGGATTGCCGCCGTCGCGGGTTCCAGAGCTCCGGTGGGCAACAGCGCCGCTCGCGCCGGGGGCACCCAGGCGCGCCAGTTCGACGTCGACCTTCAGTCGGCGCCGTTCAACCTCGACCACGACGCCGTTGCCTGGGTGGACTCCACGATCCGGGGCATGAGCCTCGAGGAAAAAATCGGGCAGCTCTTCATCAACCACAACGACGATTACTCCCCGGAGTACCTCGACGGTGTGCTGGAGAACTATCACGTCGGTGGAATGCGTTACAGGCCGGGTCCATCCGCCGCTGTCCAGGAGCACATCCGTTACGCCCAGTCCAACACGCGCATCCCGCTTCTGGTGGCCTCCAACCCCGAGATGGGAGGGGCCGGAAGCTGTGACGACGGAACTTTTGTGTCGACCCACCTACAGGCCGGTTCCCATCCGGATAAGTCCATCGCCAGGAAGATGGGCCAGGTGGCGGGTGTGGAGACCGCCGCTTTGGGCTGCAACTGGGCTTTCGCGCCGATCGTGGACATCCATTACAACTGGCGCAATACGGTCATCTCCACCCGCGCGTTCGGCAACACACCGGAAATCGTGGTGGAGCGGGCCAAGGAGTACTTCGACGGCATCAGCGAATCGCCTACTGCCTGCGCCATCAAGCATTTCCCGGGCGACGGCGTGGACGAGCGCGACCAGCACGTAGTCACTTCGTACAACACGCTCGGGTATACGGAATGGAATTCCAGCTACGGGCAGGTGTACCGGGAAATGATCGGCCACGGGATCCAATCCGTCATGGTCGGACACATCGGGGCACCCGAGCTCACGCGGCATTTCCGTCCGGGGACTCAGGACAGGGACATCCTGCCCGCCACCCTTGCCCCGGAACTTCTCCAGGACTTGCTCCGCGGCGAACTCGGCTTCAACGGACTGATACTTACGGATGCATCGCAAATGGTAGGCCTCACGCAGGCCGAAGAAGCGCAAAGACCTCGTTCCAGCCACCATCGCCGCCGGCTGCGACATGTTCCTGTTCTTCCGCAACCCGGCGGAGGACTTCCAGTACATGATGGACGGATACAAATCCGGCGTGATCTCCGATCAGCGCCTGCATGACGCGCTGCGCCGGATCCTGGGATTGAAGGCCAGCCTGGGGCTGCACAAGAAGCTCCCGGAAGAATTGACGCCGTCGTCCGAGGCATTGCGGTTGATCGGCAGCGATGCCCACCACGCCGTAGCCGCCGAAATCGCCGACAAAACCGTCACGTTGATCAAGGACACCGCCGGCAACCTGCCCATCACGCCGGAGACGCACAAGCGCATTCGCCTGTACGGCGTCTCGGGCGGTTCCGATTTCACCCGGGCAGATCCGTTGGCCTACCTGGATACGGTAAAAGAGGAACTTGAAACCGCCGGTTTCGAGGTCCACCTCTTCAAGACGGCTGAGCAACGTGAAGCTGCGGGGGAGACGGGCGTGAACTTCATGAGCGTCATCTCCGACGAAGCCACCGGCGATTATGCGGACAAGTATGATGCCGCGTTCGTCTTCGCCAACGTCAAGGGCTTTGCGCAAGAGGCGGCGATCCGCATCAAGTGGTCGAGCCCGATGGCGGCGGAAATCCCGTGGTATGTCACGGAAGTCCCCACGGTGTTCGTCTCACTGAACCAGCCGAACCACTTGATCGATGTGCCGATGGTCAAGACGGCCATCAATGCCCACGCAGGGACCCGCGAGGCCATCCGGGCTACCATCCAGAAGATCCAGGGCAAGTCCGAGTTCCAGGGGACGTTCAACGAGAACGTCTTCTGCGACTCGTTCGACACCCGGCTTTAGGCTGTTTTTCCTTGGAAGCTAGGGGTTCTTAGAGCGGGCTTCCTGCCGGCTGAACAGCGTCAATCCGCAGGGAGTCCGCAGAGCTTCATCCAGCAGGCCCTCGGCGGCAGCCCTGGTTCGGTCCTCCGCGGTCGGCCACAGATGTGAACAGGTGTCGAGTCCCAGCGCGGATCCTTGTTGATCAAGGATCCGCGCTCTAGCTACTCGGTGCCAACACGCCCCATCAACCTAACAAAGGACTACTTGTCGCCGCGCAGGCCTGCGAAGACGTTCTTGGGGCGCTGCATCTCGCCGTGCTTGGCACCGAGGATGATCACCAGGGCTGCGAAGCCGGGGACGGCCCATTGCAGCAGCTTGAGCTGCTGCTGGGCTGCCTTGAGTTCGTCCGAAGCGCCTGCGTGCGGCTCGGTTGCGCCCTCGGCCCCTTCACCGGCCAGCTTGTCTACCTTCTTGCCCAGGATGCCCGAGTACAGGGTTACCGCGGCTCCCACGACCGTAACTGCGGTCTTGATGACGGTGTTGCGGGCCACGCCCTCCTGCCTGGCGATGCGACCCTTGTTTTCCCAAGCAATGGCGAGGTCGGCCACTAGATGGGACGCGAAGGCTGCCGTCTGGAAGGGGGCCCACTTCATCCAGCCCGCGCTCGAAAGCCGGGTGCGTTCCGAGGGATCCTTGGCCTGGGCTGCCGCACCGTTGAGCCCGATGGCGCCCATCAGAGATCCACCAAACCAGGCTGCTGCCGTTAGGTCGTGAACTGAACGGGCAACGAGATTTCCTGCCATGATGTGCGTTCCTAACGTTGTGAACTGTTTCCGGGTTGCCGCCGTACTGGGACTTCACCTGACGTTTCCCATCGATGTATGGCGCGCCCATAGTAAGCACACTTACTAATATTACGAAAGCCCTTTTCCCGCGGGGTCGACCGCCTAACATGGAGGCCATGGGCGACACAGGGACATTGTTCGGCTGGGCCTTCGGGGACCCGGCACGTGAAAGCGACAGCGGCTACATTGACGGACTGGAGCGCGAGGCACTGCGCAATGCGCAGCAAACGGCGAAGGCCAAGGGTGTGGAGGTCGTTGCAGGTTCTGAATCGTTCACCGTCCTCAGCGCGGACGATTCCTTGGTGGAGCTGGAAAACGCCCCGGGCCAGCTGGTAGTGCGCTGCACCGTGCATGTTGAGGGGCCGGGCGCCGAAAAGCTGCGGGCCGAGGGGCCCATGAACGGCTGATATGTAGGTTCTGGTCTCAAGAGGGCATGGATGAGCGGCTCCTGGCCAGCTGCTCAACCATAATGCTTGCTCGCGCTTCTCAACCGCCCCAAGCAGCTGGATGCAAAAGCCGACCGCCGCCAGGATGATGACTAGGAAAGTGGTCGCCGTTGGACCGCTCTGAACGTGTTCTGCGATTCCTTCGACACCCGGCTTTAGGCTGTGCCGGCCATTTCCCAGAGGCGTGGGGAGTGGCCATCGCACGCACGGCGCTCCGGCACGTTTTGGGGAGTGGCCGCCGGCCCCCGACCTCCATATTGTCCATGCCTCGCAGTAGTATTCGGGCATGCCTGACCAGCCCGAATATCCTGCGCCGTTGAATTCCGTCGGTGCCCCGCCTCCGCGTCAAACGGAGCCGCTGTCAACCGTTTCAAGGGTGCCCGTTATCGCCAAGCTCGTTTGGCCGAAGTACCTTCAATATGTTCCGGCCATGGTCACCCGGACGTCGGAGGGCAAAGTCCTGGTGCAGTGGTGGCCGAACCCCTTCGGATCGGCCACGAGGCTGACGTGGCTAAAGGATACGGACGTGCGGGCCGAGCTGCGCTACGAGCGTTGAGTCAGGCGGCCGTTGAGTCAGGCGGCCGGGTTCGCGACGTCCACCAACCGGGTGTTGTCGTCCACGAGTTCCACGGGCCTCATCGTCCAGGACGACGCCACGCGGTACGCATCGCCCAGCACGGCGTCCAGCAGGGCTTGGCCCTTGGTTTCCTGCGGGTCGATCCAATCGTCGATCATGTCCGCGGAGATTGGAACCGGGATCCGGTCATGCAAATTGTGCAATCTCCCGTGAACGCCTTCCGGCGGGGAATCCATGGTCAGGATCGAGCAGGACAAACGCCACGCGCCGGAAGCGGACTTGTCCTCTATGCTCTCGTCGCGCCATGGCGCGAACAATCCGGCGAAGGTGATCAGCTCATCCTGCGGTTCGACGATGTAGCGCTGCTTGGGATCCTTGCGGCCGGGTCCCGACTTCTTCCATTCGTAGTAGGCAGACGCCGGAACGACCGCCCGCCACTTGGGCAGGGAAGCCCTGAATGCCGGGGTTGACCCGGCGGTTTCCGAGCGGGAATTCCAGGTGGGTACCTTCGAATCGAAGGACTTGGAGAAGGTTGGAACCAGGCCCCACCGCCCGGCCGCGAGTTCGCGTGCGACTGCGCCGTCTCCAGCCCGTCCCCGTAGGAAGAGCACGGGGTCAGTCGGGTTGATCTGGAGCGTCGGAGAGGGATAGTCGGTATCTCCGCGCAACGCGGCACCGAGCTTCCTCGAAAGATAGTCTGCCTCAAAACCGACACTGAACCGACCGCACATACCGACATTCTTGCCTAGCACTTGGGACAACGCCAGCCGCGGAAGCCCATACTGGAGTAAGATGGAAGAACCGCATCCTGAGAACCCGGACATCTGGAGGCCCCATGAGCAACCCCCGCCGCGAGGACGCGCCGGCCAAGCGGGGACCCGCCCGATTGACCGGGCCGGTGTTGGCAGGGGTGCTCCCGAACCAGCCTGCCACGGTGGTTGGGAAAGCCGCGGACGTAGCGCTCAGCGCCGGATTGGAACTGGTCCTGGCTTTCGCTGACGTCACGAGTTTCCCGGCGGCGGGGGACCGGGACGGGCATTTGGCCGCCCAGCCGATCGACCCCGACGGAATCGACGACGATGCCGCGGCCATCTCGGCGTCGCTCCGATCGCAAATCGCGGATCAACTCGATGGAACGGACGTGCGGTGGACCTTTGTGACGCTGGCCGGCGAGCCAGCCCGGTCGCTAGGCCGCTATGCCGCGAGTATCAATGCTTCCATGATCGTCGTGGGAACCAAGGAACATGGCCTCGGCCCGAAGTTTGAAGGACTGGTCACCGGATCGGTAGCCTTGCATCTGGCACATCGCCAAAACTGCCCCGTGCTCATGGTTCCCTTGGGCCGTCACGACCCAAGCAGGGATCAATGAAGGAAAGCAGCACCGCCGCGCCGGGAGCCAAACCCGAGACGGCACCCTCGGAGAAGCACCCGCACCGCCCGCTCCATCTGCACGGGCGGTTCGTTCTGCTTGTGGTTGCCGGCGGAATCCTGGGAGCTCTGAGCCGCTACGTGTTTGGCATGGCCGTTCCGGCGCCAAACGCCTGGCCGCTGCCCACCCTCCTCATCAATCTGTCCGGTGCGCTCGCGCTCGGCTGGCTCCTCGAAGCGCTCGCCCGCAGCGGGCCCGACGCCGGTCTCCGCCGGGTTGCCCGCTTGGGCATTGGAAGTGGTTTCCTTGGGGCCTACACCACCTACAGCACCCTGGCGCTGGACGCGGTGCACCTCTTCGGAGCGGGACGCGGAATGGACGCTATGTGGTACCTGGCAGCCAGCCTGCTGGGCGGTGCCGCGGCCACAACCCTGGGGATTTGGCTCGGGGCGCTCCGGCACAGGTCCGTCCAGCATGAGCCGAAGGGGCAGCCATGATCCCCCTTCTCATAGCACTCGCGGGCGGCACAGGGGCAGCCGCACGCTTCATCGTGGATGGGGTGGTCCGCTCCTGGGCCCGGACTGCGCTCCCGCTCGGCACTATCTTCATCAATCTCTCCGGCTCGCTGCTCATGGGCTTACTGGCGGGACTGGTCATGGCGCATCACGCGCCCGAATCCCTTCAGCTGATTCTCGGCACGGGGTTCCTTGGCGGATACACGACCTTCAGTACGGCAAGCTTGGAGACCATCAGGCTGGTCCAGAGCGGACGGACCGGCCTTGCCCTCCTCAATGGAGTGGGCACAATGGCGGGGTGTGTCGGAGCGGCGGCAGCCGGCGTCGGGCTGGCCCTCCTGCTCTGACCGGCTATCGCACCGTCGTGAAGTGCTCAACCACCGGGAACGGGTCGTAGAAGTGGTGCAGCAGATCCTTCCACCGCTCATAGTCGGCGGACCCACGGAAGCCTTCCGTGTGAGCTTCCAACGAATCCCACTCAACAAGGAGAAGGTATAGGTGCGGGGACTCGATCGAGCGTGAAATCGAAAGACTGCGGAACCCGGGCTGCTGGCTGATCAGAGGTCGCGCCCTGCTGAATGCCTCTTCGAAATCGGACTCGCTGCCGGGACGGACGGGGAGGATCGCGTGCTCCAGGATCATTCGCTTAGCTTCTCACAGACGTCCGGTTGGAAATCCCCCGAGGCAAGGCGTTCACCCCCGGGAGTCGCTAGAGCCAGTTCTTCCGCTTGAAGATCACCCACATGATGAAGCCCGCTAAAACCATCATTCCGAGCGCCATGGGATAGCCGAAGGGCCAATGGAGTTCCGGCATGATGTCGAAGTTCATGCCGTAGAGGCCGGTAACGAACGCCGGGGCAAAGAAGATCGCTGCCCACGAGGAGATCTTCTTGGTTTGTTCGTTTTGTGCCGCGCTCGCCTCGTTTTGCCGGTTCGCGGTCAGGGTCCCGTCGAGGGTCAGGGCGTTTTGGAGCAGGTCACGGAACCCGTTGGCCCGGGAAATGACTTGTTCGACATGGTCCTCCACATCGCGGAGTTTGCGTTGCAGCTCGATGTCGACGCCGTATTTCACGAACCCGCGCTTCAAGGCGGCCATCATGTCCGGGAGTGGGTTGATTGCGCGCTGGAACTGGATGACCTCGCGGGCGAGCTCATAGATGCGCCGCGAGACCAACGGATCTCCTCCGAAGAGCTGGTCCTCGATCTCGTCGATGTCGTTTTCCAGCCCTGAGATCACTGGGCCGTAGTCGTCCACCACTTGGTCCAACAATGCGTACAGTACGGCTTCGGGACCATGGCGCAGCAGTTCCGGTTGCTGTTCCAGGTTGCGACGGACCTGGGCCACCCCGGGTGTCTCCGCGTGGCGGACCGTGACCACGAAGTTCTTCCCAGTGAAGACGTGAAGCTCCCCGAATTCCACGGTCTCCGTGGCGTCCACGTAGCGTGCTGGCCGGAGGACTGTGAAGAGGTTGTTGTCGTAGCGTTCCAGCTTGGGCCGCTGGTGCGCATTGACGGCGTCTTCAACCGCCAGTAGGTGAAGGCCGAACTCGGCCGCCACCGCAGCCATTTCTGTCTCGTCCGGCCGGTACAGTCCAATCCACACCATTCCGCCATGGGCGGCCAGCGTTTCGACGCTTTGCTCGATGCTTCCCGGCGTAGCGGTCCGGATGCCGTTGACGTAGACGGCGTTGTCAATGATGGTCACGAGGCTATTCTCCTTCCGTTATTGCCATGCCCCGATGATTGCTCCGGCGACTGTCATGGCCACGATGTCGTGGCCGGAGTCGATGAGCGTCACGGCGGACGGCCTGCCCGCGAAACCGTTGTGGATGACGTGGCCGCCGACGCGGAAGACGACTGAGATCACTAGTGCAAAAAAGCCGCAGGCCAGGCTTCCGTGCACGCCCAGCTTGCCGATAAGGACGGCTAACAGGATGCTCGTGAGTGCTGCGGCAACCAGCATGGGGATCCAGATTCCTGCGCCGCCGTCGATCTTCTTGAGGTCTTCCTCGGTCTTGCCAATGGCTTCCATCCATCGTCTGCCGAGGACCGCGGGCATGTACCAGACAAAGCCGATGACCATGCTCGATACGAACGCCAGGAGTACGGCCAACCAGTTCAGGTGCGGGAGGGAAGTGAGCCAATCCATTCTGGAATCCTAGTCGGCTTCGATGACCGGCGGATCGGTGGCTACCTGCGCTTTGACCCGTTTCGTTCCGCCGGCCGTCGCGGCGGCGTCCGCGATCCTGCCGATGAGCGGCTCTGTCCGGTAGGGGATATGGGTGTGCAGGGCGAGGACCGTCTCGGTGCGGATGACGCCTTTGGTCCTGAGGATGGAGCGAAGCGCTGTTTGCAGGTTGTGCGTGTCGGTGGCCACCACCCGGCACAGGAGATCTCCCCTTCCGGAAATTTCATGCACTTCGAGGACCTGGGGGATGCGGCGCAGTGCTCCGATCACGCCGTCGAGTTCGCGGTGGGTCACCTCCAGCGTCACGAAGCCGACGACGTCGTACCCGACCTTTTCGAGGTCGACCTCGCGGCCGCCGTCGTTCAGTACGCCCGAGCGGACCAGGCGGCGCATCCTCGATTGGGCGGTATTACGAGCGATCCCCAGGGACTCGCTGAGTTCGCCGATCTGAACCCTGGGATCACGGATCAGCTCCAGCAGGATCTTCAGATCCGTGGGATCGAGGGTGTTCAAATCATCACTCCGGCTCATTTGAGGTCATTGGCAGGCATCGATTTTGACTGTTCTGATCAATTCTTTCATGGACATCTGATCTATCCAGCAACCTTGCTGCATCCTATTGCCATCAATATTTTGGGCGGCACAGTCCCGGCCCACAAAGCCGGGTTCGTGATGGCCGCTGAGGCAAAGGCACGGAAATGACTGTCTTTAGTGAACTCCGCATGCGCCAGGCCACCGCCGGGCGCTGGGGCTGGGATGCTTCCACCACGGCACGGCTGGTTCTGGCGGGCGCCGTCATGTTCACTCTGCTGGTCGGTGCCAACTTGGCGAGTCCGCTGTATCCGCTGCTCCAGGCGGAACTGGGAATTACCTCCTTGGGTGTGACAATCGCCTTTGCGAGCTACGTCCTGGCCCTGGTGGCTGTGCTGATGCTCGCCGGGCACTGGTCGGACCATATCGGCAGGCGCGCGGCGCTAGTGCTGGCCGTACTCGTGGGCTTGACGGGTGGCTTGGTCTTTGCCAACGCGGACAACCTCCTGATGCTCTCTGCCGGGCGGATGCTCCAGGGCGTCGCCGTCGGCCTTGCGACCGGAGCGAGCTCGGCGGCTTTGCGTGAATTGCTTCCCTCCCGGCCCGAGTGGGCGTCCCGCTTCACTTTGCTCTCTTCCTCCGGAGGGGTGGCTGCCGGTCCCGCGATCGGCGGACTCCTGTCGCTGCTCCCGGGGGCCACCTCGACTCCGTTCTTCATCCACGCGGCCGTCCTGCTCCTTTTGCTCCTCCCGCTGTGGTTCCTCAAGGCGCGCCCGGCGATTCGGCCTGCCGAGGGCCCGCGTCCTTACACGGTGCTTGCCCCGCGGCGGCCCTCCGTGTCTCGCGACGCCAAGGGAGCGTTCTGGCTGGCCTCAAGCGTGGGGTTTCTCAGCTTTGCCGTTTTCGGATTCTGCCTTTCGCTCGCGCCCGGCTACTTCGCCGTCGTCATGCATGCCGATTCCCGCCCCATGACCGGGCTGCTCGCCGGGCTGACGCTCGGAGCGTCCGCGCTCAGCCAATTGCTCACCATCCGCGGACGGTTTGCCGTGCCGGTGGGCCTGGGCATCCTGGGAGTCTCCATCGTGCTGGTCGGCGCGGCGGCATCCTTGTCCAGTCCGGTGTTGCTGGTGGCAGCGAGCCTGTCAGCCGGGGTCGGCCAGGGGATCGCTTTCCGGCTGGTGTTCAATGAC
Organism: Arthrobacter bambusae; assembly: GCF_030812595.1. Lineage (GTDB taxonomy): Bacteria > Actinomycetota > Actinomycetes > Actinomycetales > Micrococcaceae > Arthrobacter > Arthrobacter bambusae_B. The sequence goes on along the minus strand of NZ_JAUSSZ010000008.1, from coordinate 21,780 downwards.
GTTGCCAGCAAGGTGGAAGCGTCCCGGCATGCCCAGATCATCAGCACCGTCTACGTCATTACCTACCTTGGCAGTGCTGTGCCGGTCATCGGGCTGGGACTGGCCGCATCGGTGATCGGGCTGGGCGCCGCTGCCAGCTATTTCACCGTGGTGTGCGGTGTGGCATCAGCGGTACTCGCTGTCCTGTCCCTTCGCAGGGTCCTTCGGAAGGGCTGACGGGCGGTCCATCTCGCAAGGAGGCGCTTGCAAAGATTGATTTGCAAATAAATGCTTGCAAAGGTTTCTTTGCAAGAGTAGCGTTTCCGGCATGGAGAAGGTTCAAGAACCGGAATTCCCCGTCCGCAAGGTCGATACGGCATCGCTCAAGGCGCTTGCGCACCCCCTCCGCGTTCAAATCCTCGAGATGCTGTCCCGCTATGGGCCACAAACCGCCTGCAGCTTGGCCGAACTCCTCGATGAATCCAGCGGTGCCACCAGCTACCACCTGCGGCAACTTGCCAAGTTCGACTTCGTCCACGAGGTCCAAGGCAAGGGGACGGCGCGGGAACGGTGGTGGGAGCGGCCCAGGGGAGCCATCCAGATCACCTCGCCCGAGCTGACGCATTCGCCGGCAACACAAGAGGCATCCCGGCTTGTAACCCGCGAGTTCGAACGCAGCAGGCAGGCTGTCCTCGCCGACTTCATGGCACACGGCATGGATTCCCTGGACGAAGTTTGGCTCGACGCCGCCATCGTCAACACCGCCAACGCCCGGATGTCAGCCGAGCAACTCGGCCGCTACGCCCGTTCCATGGAAGCCTTCGCCCGCAACCTTCTGGAGGAAATCCGGAGCGAACCCGAAGCGGAGGATGCCCGCCCCGTGCAAATCCATTTCAACGCCTTCCCGATCCTGGGCGTCCCGGCTTCGGCCGGCGACAAGAAATCCCGCGACGCGAAGTCGCACACAGCAGCCACCGAAGGGAAAGAGTCATGAGTACCGCCACCGCGACATGCGGCACCTACCGCAGGCCCTCCATGCTGGAGTCGGCAGCCGCCGGAATCGGAAGCAGCCTCGTTTCGTGGGCCGAGCGCAGGCGCTACATGCCTCCGGCCGATCTGGCCATGCAGCGAGCGGCGCTCACCCGCCGGCAGGAACTAGGTGGCCTCCGCCAAGACGCCATCGGGGCCGCACACTCAGGCCTCGAGCCGCGTCACTGAGCCAAGTTGGGGGCATGGGCGAAGCGGGTGCCGGCCCGCTACTCCGGCAGCGGCCCGTGGTTGCCCTGGATGTGGGCAAAGACCAGAGTGGTCTCGGTATGGCCCACCACGGGGTCCGTCGCGAGGTTGTCCAGGACCCAGTCGCGGAGGTCGTCGGTGTTGGCAACCGCTATATGCAGCAGGTAGTCCACGGAGCCCGAAGTGTGGAACGTTGAGATGACCGCAGGGAGGGCGGGAACCCGGGCCGTGAAGCGGTCAATCTGGTCGCGGTCGTGGGCGCGAAGGCGCACTGCGATCAGGGCCTGGACCGATCGGCCGATTGCCGGAAGGCTGAGGACAGCTTCGAAACCCTCGATAATGCCGCGTTCTGACAGTGAACGGGTGCGCATGAGCGCCGTCGACGGGGCGATGCCGACCAGCTCGGCCAGCTGCTTATTGGAGATCCGGGCATCCTCAACCAATGCGGCGAGGATGCGTTCGTCGATCGCATCCAATGGCTCGCTGGTGCCGACGGGCCGAACGTTCTTCGGGGTGGTGGTCACGAATCCTCCTGAAAGTGCTGTCTGTTCATCATAGATGCCGGTTTCCACTCAATCCATTCATTTGGACTGTAATTCTCCGAATTATTGCAAGATACTGACCGAATTCAACGGCGAATAATTCAAGGAGAGCAGTGGCAACCATCGACACACTCGCAGTCCACGCGGGCCGGACAGGGCTCACGGAGCAGGGAGTGCACGCCGTTCCCATCGACCTTTCGACTACGGCGCCTTTGCCCTCTGTCAACGACGGCGGCCTCGCCTACGAGCAGATGGCCACGGGCGGCGTGCCCCTCGAAGGCCAGAGTACGGTCTACCAGCGTCTCTGGAATCCTACGGTAGCCAGGTTCGAAGAGGGCGTAGCGGCACTCGAAGGGGCGGCCGAATCGGTGGGTTTTGCGTCAGGGATGGCTGCCTTCAGCGCGGTGCTGCTTGCCGCCCAATCGGAAGGCAAAGCGCACGTGGTTGCAGTGCGGCCCCTCTACGGCGGTACCGACCACGTCCTGGCCAGTGGCCTGCTTGGCAATCAGGTCACCTTCGTCAAGGCCGACGGCGTGCAGGGTGCCGTTCGCCCGGATACGTGCCTGGTGGTGGTGGAAACCCCCGCGAACCCGAGCCTGGACCTCGTGGACCTCACTCGCCTGGTGTCCGACGCCGGAGGTGTTCCGGTCCTCGTGGACAATACTTTTGCCACGCCAATCCTCCAGCAACCGCTCAAGCAGGGCGCCGCTATGGTGCTCCACAGTGCCACGAAGTTCCTGGGGGGCCACGGCGATGCGATGGGCGGCGTGGTGGCAACAAGCGTGGAGTGGGCCACTCGGCTGCGCCGGGTGCGTGCCGTGACCGGCGGCATCCTGACACCGTGGCCCGCCTACCTCTTGCACCGGGGCCTTGCGACCCTTCCGATCCGGGTGCGGGCCCAGCAGGACCACGCCCACAAGATCGCGGCAGCGCTCGCAGGCCACGAACTCATCGCCAAGGTGTACTACCCGGGGCTTCCCGAGTGCGATCCGCTGCACTTGGTGGGTACACAAATGAGCGGTCCGGGCTCGTTGATCGCTTTCGACCTCGAATCGGCCGAGCATGCGGAGCGAATTCCGGGGGCGGTCCGGCTCATCACGCACGCAGTGTCGCTGGGTGGCATCGACACGCTCATCCAGCACCCCGCCGGGTTGACCCACCGCCCGGTGGCCCCGGAGGCCAAGCCCCAGGCGCGCATGCTCAGGCTTTCCATCGGCTTGGAAGATCCGGCTGACATCATCGATGACCTGGTCCAGGCCATCGAATCCACCCGTTAGCGAGTCCCGGAGCTGCCTTGAGCCTTGGTTACCTAAGGCAATCGGCTGGTTACCTTGCGTCGTCCGCACTACCATGAAATTGCTGGGGTTGTCAATTTCCAAAGGTGAATCGGATGACTCAAGGAGGCACTCGGAATGAGTGATGTCAGTCCACTAAGGAATGCAGTCCGCAAGGGAAGTGGCCTAAAGCAACTGGGTGGTACTTGGGGTGAACTCCTCGCCGAGTTCCTCGGCACGTTTGTCCTGATCGCTTTCGGCGACGGCGTCGTGGCCATGGCGGTTGCCGCCTTGCCCGGCTCGGGGCGGGCCGCGACGTCGACCACGATCTTCATGGCCGCCGGCGACTGGTTGTTGATCACGTGGGGATGGGCCATCGCCGTAACGATGGCAATCTACGTCGCCGGCGGGGTCAGCGGGGCCCACATCAATCCGGCCGTGACGCTCGCTTTCGCGGTGCGGCGGAAGTTTCCGTGGAAAAAAGTAGGGCCCTACATCCTTGCCCAGGTTGTCGGCGCGTTCGCCGGTGCTGCGCTGGTGTACCTGCTCTACCACGATGCCATCGACGCCTATAACAAGGCTGTCGGCACCGGGCGCGGGGATCCAAAGGGCCTGGCCACCTACTCCATTTTCGCCACGTTCCCGGCACCGTACTTCAATGGGAATCCCGTGGGGCCGCTGGTGGATCAGGTTGTTGGCACGGCTTTCCTCGTTTTGTTCGTCGTGGCGATCATCGACATGCGCAATACCGCCGTACAGGCGAACCTGGGTCCGTTCATGGTCGGGCTGGCCGTGGCGGCCATCGGCATGTCCGTGGGCGCGAACGCCGGTTACGCGATCAACCCTGCCCGTGACTTCGGACCGCGGTTGTTCGCGTGGCTCGCCGGATGGGGCCAGACGGCGATGCCGGGCACTGTCGACGGGTCGTTCAGTTGGTATTTCTGGATCCCGATCGTCGGCCCCCTCGTCGGTGGAGTGATCGGTGTGCTGATCTACGACTGGTTTATCGGGGATGTGCTCCATGCGCGCACCCTGCTGGCGGAACCCACGCTTCCGGGACGGACCGGCGCGGACATCCCTCGGGCGTCCGAACCGAAGCAAGCGGCCTAGGGGTAGCTCAATCCCGGGGCTGATCCGCCGTGCCGTGCGGTGCACGAACGGTCACGCGGAGGAGCTGACGACGGCGACCCCGCGCGCCGGGGATCGGTGCACGACGGCGGTGATCACCGCCGTCGTGCACCCTAGGGCGATGACCGTCCAGGCCAGTGCGCTCCAGCCGAAAGCCTGGAAGGCGAGTCCTCCGGCCCAGCCGATAATGCTGGAACCGAGGTAGTAGGAGAGGTTGTACAACGACGCTGCTTGCGCGCGGCCGCTCGTCGCGATGGTCCCCGTCCAGCCTGCTCCGATGCTGTGTGCGGCGAAGAAGCCGCCGGTGAAGACCACCAGGCCCGCCAGAACCGCGGCGATGTTGTCCCACAGTGTGAGTCCAAGGCCGGCCGTCATGGTCGCTATCCCGGCGAGCATGACGTTCCGGCGGCCGAAGCGCATGGACAAGCCGGCTCCCCAGCGGGAGCTCACGGTCCCGGACAAATAGGCCAGGAAAATCAGGCTGACCACTGCGGCGGGGAGCCCGAAGGGTGCTGCATGGAGGCGGAATCCGAGGTAGTTGTAGACGGCCACGAAACCGCCCATCAAGAGGAACGCTTGGACGTAGAGGGCCACAAGCCGTGGATTGGAAGAATGGCCCGCCAACGTCTTCATGGCCCCACGGAAACCTCCGGCGGAACTTGGAGCGAAGCGGCGCGGTTTCGGGACCAGCAGCAGGAACAGGACGGCCGACGCTGTCGCGAGGAGGGAGACTGCGAGGGCCGCGGCCCGCCAACCCCATAATTCACCGACGGGTCCCGCGAGCAAGCGGCCGGCGAGTCCGCCGAGCGTCGTGCCGGCTACGTAGCTGCCGGCGGCCAGCGCAGCGTGCACCTTATTCACTTCTTCATTCAAGTACGCGATGGCGATCGCCGGGATACCGCCGAGGGCCATGCCCTCCAGCGCCCTGAACGCGAGGACAAGGGGAAAGGCCGGGGCCAGGGGGACGAGCAGGCCCAGGACGGTGGCCGCCGCTATCCCGATTGTCATCGCGCGCACGCGGCCGATCTTGTCGGCAACGAAGGACCAAGGCAACACCGTTGCCGCGAGGCCCACCGTGGCCAAGGAAATGGTGAGTGCCGCCTCTGCCGCGGTGATGTGCAGCTCGTTTGCCATGAGTGGCAGGACGGCTTGTGTGGAGTACAACTGGGCGAAGGTGGCCACGCCAGCGAGGGCCAGCCCTGCGAGGATCCGCCGGTACGCGGCGGAGCCTTTCAAATGGCCCTCCCAATTGGACTCGGCGGGGCTCTGGGATACTGCGCTTGTACTCACCTTTCAACAGTAGGCCGGGTGGAAGTGATGATTCCAATGCATGATTCACTTAGAATTAATAGCGGATTTGGATGGTTATTGAGGGTTTAGGCACGGATTTAGGCAACGGTTTAGGCAAGGGTGGACGAGCATGGACATCGAACACAAACAACTGGTCCAACTGCTCCCGTTGCTGCCACTGCTTGCCGGGCTTGGCCGGACAGAGCATGTCACCGAGACGGCAGAGCTGCTTGGAGTGCCCCAATCGACGGTGAGCCGGGCCCTGGCCCGGGCGAGCGCCGTCGTCGGGACCGAGCTCGTTATCCGTGAAGGCCGAGGCGTCCGCCTCACCCCCGCAGCGAAGACGCTGCTTCCCTACATCGAAGCGGCGCTCGCGGAATTCCAGGCGGGACTGGACGTGGTCCGCCACGAATCCGAGGTTGTCCGCGGCCGCATCGCAGTGACCTTCCAACACACTTTCGGCGAGGCCACGTTGCCCCTGCTCATGAGTGCGTTCCGGAGCCGTCATCCCTCCACGGCATTCGAGCTCAGCCAAGGAGCGCGTGCTGCCTGCCTCGAATTGCTCATTGCCGGTGACGCGGACTTCGCCTTGACGGCACCTGTGGCAGCTCCGGGCAGGAACCTCGGCTCAGCGGCGCTGTATCGCGAGCCGTTGCGGCTGGTGCTCCATCACCGCCATCCGATGGCCGGACGGCCCAGCGTTCGGCTCGTCGAGCTCAAGCACGAGCCGTTCGTCTCGATGGGACCGGGTTTCGGCTTACGCTCGCTTACCGACGCGATCTTCCGGGATGCGGGTTTTCGCCCGAGGATCGCCTTCGAGAGCCAGGATTCGCACACCATTCGCGGGCTCGTGTCCGCGGGATTGGGCTACAGCATCCTGCCGCCAGGGGGACTGGGGCCCGGGCCGCAAGGGGTCCTGGATTCCACGGACTTGGGGTGGGTGGAGGTATCCCTCGACTCGGAACTCGCGTACCGGGAGATAGGGATTGCCTGGCGTGAAGGGCGCAAGGAACCCGACCCCGTCAGGCTTTTCCGCGAACTGGTGCTTTCCGAAGGGCCCGGACTTCTCGCTGGCCTTGTCAGAGCGCGATCCGGAACCCAATAGAAGCACCCGGTACCCCCGCGCTAGGCTTTTGGACGTGGAGACTGCAGAGAACACGAACCCCGGACCCGACGACGGATCGGCCGCGGACGGCGCCGTGGCCGCTCCCCGGGAACAACTGCGCGCTCGCGGCGCCGTCCCGGTGACGGTCATCGGGCTCGACATCGGTGGCAGCAAGACCCGCGGCGTCCGCTTCGAGGACGGCAAACCGGTCCGCGACGAAAGCACCGGCAGCTCCAATGTCCAGAACGTGAGCCGGGAAACTGCGGCCAGGAATCTCGCCGAGCTCTTCGCCATGATCGGTGGCGGCGACGTGGACCGCGTGCTTGCCGGAGCCGGTGGAATCGACACCGACGCCGATGCCCGGGCCCTCGCCGAGCTGATCGAACCCCATGTTCCGGGCGCACAGGTCACGGTGGTCCACGATTCCCGGCTCCTGCTGGCGGCAGGCGGGGCCAGCACGGGCGTGGCTGTCATCGCCGGGACGGGATCCGCGGCCTGGGGAAAGAATGCCCAAGGCGAAGAAGCCCGTGCCGGCGGCTGGGGCTTTCTCCTCGGCGATGAAGGCAGCGGTTACTGGCTGGGACGCGAAGCAGTGCGTCACAGCCTCCGCCGGATGAACAAAGGGCTGGATCCCGATGGCCTCACAGCGGCACTCTTGGAATCCTGCGGGGTGGACGACCCCAACAAACTCATCGCACTGTTCCACTCGGAGGACACCGACCGGCGGTACTGGGCCCAGCGCGCAAGCGCCGTGATCGAGACTGCGCGGGAAGGGCTCGAGATCAGCCGCCAACTGCTGGACCAAGCAGGACGGGACCTCGCGGAACTGGCGGCACAGGCCGTTCGCCAACTGGGCCTCCCCGGACCGGTAATCCTGGGGGGCGGGCTCGGGATGAACGTGGAGCCCTTGCAGTCGGCTTTCCGGACGGGACTGGCCGCACACGGGATCACCGATGTGCGGGTCCTGGACCAGGAGCCGGTCTTTGGTGTGCTGCGGATTCTCTCGGAGCTGCCGTAGCCGATCACTGGCTCATAGGCGACGCGCAAACGGACGGCGGACATAGAGACAGACCGGCGACACGCGGATACTGGTGTCGCACCACCTTCTATGTGTCGCCGATCCTTTTGGGTGTCGTGGATCCTTAGTTCTTAGCCGCTAGCCCTGTTCCGGGACCTCGGCTTGAGCTGGACCCCCGGCATCGGCGGTGCAGGGATGCGTCCGGCTTCAGCTCCGGCGTCGGGCCCGTGGCCGTGGATCCAGCCGAATCGCGCGGTGCGGGCCTCCTCGTCGCTGAGGAGCGACTGGGCTTCCCAATCCTCGCGGGCCTGCTCCACTTCCTCGTGCGTCCGGCCGACGAAGTTCCACCACATCAGGATGTCCTCTTCGAAGGGTTCGCCCCCCAGAAGCATGAAGCGGGTTCCAGGCGAAGCATCGAGTTCCAGCGTTTTACGCCCCGTGCCAAGGAATGCCAGCGGTCCCGGTTCGATGATCTGGCCGTCGATCACCACCGAGCCGTCGAGAACGAGGACCGCATGCTCAAAGGCCGGGTCCAGCGGAAGGTCGACTGCACCGGATGCTGAGACCTCGACGCCGACGATCGGGCTGTACATGACCGCAGGGGAGCGTTGCCCGGCGAACTCGCCCACCAGCACCGTTGCCGTGAAGTCGTGACCGACAACAACCGGCAGGTCGACGACCTGTTGGAACGACGGCGCCTGGTGCCTTACGGCGTCGGGCAAAGCAACCCACAACTGGAGGCCCCGGGACGGCGGAAGGAGTGCTGAGTCGTCCGGCGCGTCCGCGCGAAGCCCTGCTGGCAGGACGCCGAACTCGGAATGCGAAATTCCGCGGCCGGCCGTCATGATGTTCAACTGCCCGGGACGGACCACCACGTCGCTGCCGACGCTGTCGCGGTGCCGCACCTCGCCCAGGAGAGGCCATGTGACCGTCTGCAGGCCCATGTGCGGGTGCGGAAGGACGCTCATCACGACGCGGTCCGGGCCAAAGCTGTCCAGGAAGCACCACGCTCCTACCGTGGGCATTCCGCGCTGGGGGAGTGTGCGGGAGACGTTCATGGCCCGCACGCCGCCCAGGGGAACCTCGCGGGCCGGCCAGAGCTGCACAAATGGTCCTTGCCCGGGATGTCCGGCCGGGCAGACTTCCTGCGCCGGGGCCGTTTCCAAGTTGGTCACAATACACTCCATGTGCTGAACAATGTTCCTCCCAGCTTAGGCCTAGGCTGGCTCCATGAGCATCCAGTTCGACACCCGACCGGCCGCGTACGGAGTGGTCATCCGCGACAGCGCAATCCTTCTGGCCTATTGGAAGCAAGACGGCAGAGAAGGCTGGACCCTTCCCGGGGGAGGCCTGGACCTGGGGGAACATCCCGTCGACGGTTGCCGCCGCGAGATCCAGGAGGAAACCGGGTACGACGCCGACATCGGAGCGATGCTGGGCATCGACGTCGGTCACTGGCCGGGCGAGGAGCGGCTGGACGGGTCCGACCGCGATTTCCAGGCAATCCGGTTGGTATACGAGGCAAGCATCACCGGCGGCGAGTTGACCCACGAGATAGATGGCAGCACTACCCACGCCGCGTGGGTCCCGCTGGCCAAGGTTCCCGGACTGAAACGGGTGTCCTTGGTGGACATCGGCCTCCGCCTGCACAGTGAGCGGCCCCTCAACGGCAAATTGCGGACGCCGTGAGCATTGCCGATTCATTACGGTCTTCGCGCCTGCGCTGACATCGTCGGTGGTGCTGGTTAGGCTGTAGAACATCAGTTCGCTGTTGTTTGACTTACATCGTTGATATTTGCGGCCCAAAAGTTAGGTAAGCCCCGGAATGGCTGAAGCCATGATTGAGTTCCAGAGCGTCACCAAGCAGTATCAGGGCGGACAACCCGCTGTTGATGGATTGAGCATGTCCATCGACAAGGGCGCCATCACCGTATTCGTCGGACCCTCGGGCTGCGGAAAGACCACTTCCCTGCGGATGATCAACCGGATGGTGGAACCGACCTCGGGCACCATCACCGTTGCCGGCAAGGATGTTTCCCACGAACCGGCTGCCCAGTTGCGTCGCTCGATGGGTTACGTCATGCAGTCCTCGGGGCTCATGCCGCACCGTTCGGTGCTGGACAACATTGCCACTGTGCCGCGGCTCAACGGCGTTTCCCGGGCGGCAGCCCGCAAACGCGCGGAAGAGCTGCTCGACGTCGTCGGGCTGGCTTCGGCGCTCGGCAAACGGTACCCTTCCCAACTGTCCGGCGGCCAGCAGCAGCGCGTCGGTGTTGCGCGTGCCCTCGCGGCCGACCCGCCCGTACTGCTCATGGATGAGCCCTTCAGCGCCGTGGACCCCGTGGTCCGCGACGAACTCCAGCAGGAACTCCTCCGGCTCCAGCGCGAACTGGCCAAGACAATTGTCTTCGTCACCCACGATATCGATGAGGCCACAGTCCTCGGCGACAAAGTGGCTGTCTTCGCCGTCGGAGGCAAGCTCGCGCAATACGCGGCACCCGAAGAGATCCTCCGGGCGCCCGCCAATGACTTTGTAGCCTCGTTCGTGGGCCGTGACAGGGGATTCCGGCACCTTGCCTTCAACGGCGCGGATGGTGTTCCCGTGCATTCGGTCAAGACGGTGGAGGCCCCGCAAGTTCCCGAGGGCAGCAGCGAATGGGCTGTAGTGCTCGACGGTGACTCCCGGCCCCTGGGATGGGCCTCGCCGCGCGACGGCGCCGGGCTGATTCCGGGAGGCTCCCTGTTCCGGCGCGGGGATACGCTCCGCCGGGCGCTGGACGCTGCTTTGTCCTCGCCTTCGGGCCTTGGCGTGGTCGTGGACGACAATGGCAGGCTCGCCGGCGTGCTCAAAGCCGATGAAGTGCTGGCGCTCATAGAAGAGACCCGGCACAACCGGGAGGACGCCCCCTGATGGAATGGTTCCTGGCGAACAGCAGCACGGTCTTCGAACGGGCAGGCGAGCACCTGGTCCTGGCTTTGATTCCGATGGTGCTGGGCCTGCTCATTGCGGTGCCTTTGGGGCAACTTGCCCGGCGCAACCGCACCCTCAGGGCCGTTGTCACCACGGGGAGTTCCCTGCTGTACACCATTCCTTCCCTGGCTCTTTTCATCATTCTGCCGCCGATCCTTGGAACCCGGATCCTGGATCCGCTCAATGTGGTGGTTGCCCTCACCCTCTATGCCGTCGCCCTGCTGGTGCGCGCAGCCATGGACGCCTTCGATTCCGTGGACGACGATCTCCGCATGGCAGCGGTATCCATGGGATTCAAGCCGACCGCACGCTTCCTGCAGATCGACCTTCCGCTTTCCTTGCCCGTGCTTTTTGCGGGCCTGCGTGTGGTGTCCGTCAGCAATATCTCCCTCGTCAGCGTCGCCGCGCTCTTGGGGGTCGGAAACCTGGGAATCTTGTTCACCGACGGTCTGCAGCGGGCCTTCGTCACCGAAGTGGTGGTAGGCATCATCGCCATTCTTCTGCTGGCCCTCATTATGGACACAGTCCTGGTTCTGCTCGAGAAGCTGCTGACACCTTGGACCCGCGCTGGTGCGGTCCACGCCAAGCAAGATGCCAAGGCAGCGCAGTTCATCGCCGATGCCAGGGTCCATGCGGAGGCAGGCCGATGAGCAACATTTTCGTTGACACGTTAGCGTGGCTCACGGATCCCGAGCACTGGTCCGGAAGCGACGGAATCGCCACGAGGCTCCTGGAACACCTGCAGTATTCCGGGCTGGTCCTGGTGATTGCCGCGGCTATTGCCGTGCCGTTGGGGCTCTTCATCGGCCACACCGGACACGGGCGCGTCGTTGCTGTCGCGTTCGCCGGCGCGCTGCGGGCCCTCCCCACGCTTGGCCTCCTTGTCCTCTTTGCCCTGTTGGCTGGAAGCGGACTCATGCCTCCCGTCTGGGCTCTGGTCATCCTGACGGTGCCGCCCCTCCTGGCCGGTACCTACGCCGGGATTTCCAGCGTGGAGCCAACGGTGGTGGACGGAGCCCGGGCCATGGGCATGACAGAACTTCAGATCTTGTTCCGCGTGGAACTGCCCAACGGGCTTCAGGTCATGTTCGGCGGCATCCGCACGGCGGTCCTCCAGGTCATCGCAACGGTCTCCGTGGTGGCATACCTTCCGCTGGGAGGTTTGGGACGTTATCTTTTTGACGGATTGGTCCTCCAGGACTTCCCCCGCATGCTCGGCGGGTCACTGCTCATCGCGGCGCTGGCAATCGTCGTCGACCTCATTCTGGCCATGGTGCAGAGGGTCCTCCTCCCGCCCGGACTTTCCATCGATTCCCACGGCGGCCACAAGGCCGCCGGAGATCTCGCAGCCGCCGCACCGGCGGGGGCTGCCGTTCAAGGAGGTACCGCATGAAACAAACTGTCACCCTGACCCGCCGCGGGCTCGGCGGCCTAGCGGCCGGGGTCGGCGTCGCGCTTGCCCTGAGCGCATGTGGCGGCAGCCCGCTGTCCAGCCCGTCCACCAACGCCGCCTCGGGCGCCGGCGGCTCGCTCACCGTGGGCTCGGCAGATTTCCCCGAGAGCCAGGTTATTGCCGAAATCTATGCCGGAGCATTGAACGCCGCCGGCGTCACCGCCACGACCAAGCCCAATATCGGATCCCGCGAAATCTACTTCAAGGCCGTCCAGGACGGTTCAATCGATCTCGCCCCCGACTATTCCGGCAACCTGCTGTCCTACCTGGACACCAACGCCCCGCAGGTTTCGGCCGACGACGTCTACAAGGCATTGCCCGGGAAGCTTCCACAGGGCCTGGGAGTGCTCGATCCCGCAAAGGCTGAAGACAAGGACGCCATGGTTGTCACGAAGGCCACGGCGGAGAAGTACAACCTCAAGTCGATCGTGGACCTCGCCAAGGTCTGTGGCGACTTCACGATCGCAGCACCGGCAACCTTTGAGACCCGTGCCTACGGGCTCCCGGGCCTCAAGGCCAACTACAACTGCGTGCTCAAGGGCCTGAAGCCGTTCAGCGACGGCGGCGGGAACCTCACGCTGCAGGCCCTCTTGTCGAATGACGTCCAGGTTGCCGACATCTACACCACGACTCCGTCCATCCAGGACAACGCCCTGGTGGTCTTGGATGACCCCAAGAACAACTTCAAGGCCCAGCAGGTCCTCCCGCTGTACAACATGGCCAAGATGACCGACAAGGCGAAGTCAGCCCTCAACAATGTATCCAAGCTCCTGACCACGGATGACCTCATCAACCTCAACCGCTCGGTCAGCGGCAACCAGAAGCAGAACCCCAAGGACGCCGCAGCCGCCTGGCTCAAGGACAAAGGGATTGTGAAGTAAGTCCCCTGTTACGAACGACGGCGGCGAGGAACCTTTGGTGCCTTGCCGCCGTCGTCGTTGGGGCTTCGCCGCCGCCGCAGTGAGTGTGAGTGATGTCTCAACTGAAGTACATCCCCTGTATGGCATATTTGATGAATGGCAGAATTCAAGCAGTCCACCAAGCTTCATAATGTCCTTTACGACATCCGTGGACCGATTCTTCAGGCCGCCCAGCAGATGGAGGCAGAGGGTCACCGCATCCTCAAACTGAATATCGGAAACCCGGCTCCGTTCGGATTTGAAGCGCCGGACGCGATTTTGGTGGACATGATCCGCCACCTGCCCCACGCCCAGGGGTATAGCGATTCCCGGGGAATTTTCTCGGCCCGCACCGCTGTCTCCCAGTACTACCAGACCCGGGGCATCCAAAACATCCACGTTGACGACATTTACCTCGGCAACGGGGTGAGCGAACTCATCACCATGTCGCTCATGGCTTTGCTGGAAGCGGGAGATGAGATTCTCGTTCCTACCCCCGATTACCCGCTCTGGACCGCCTCGGTGGCACTGGCCGGCGGGCGTCCTGTCCACTATTTGTGCGACGAAGAATCGGGGTGGCAGCCGGACCTTGGGGACATGGAATCCAAGATCACGCCTCGAACCAAGGGCATCGTGGTCATCAACCCCAACAACCCTACGGGTGCCGTGTACCCGGAGGAGACCCTCAAGAAGATCGTTGCCCTGGCTGAAAAGCACGGCCTTGTGGTGTTTGCCGATGAGATCTACGAGAAGATCCTCTACGAAGACGCTGTCCACGTGAATCTTGCCGGGCTCACCGGCGACGACGTCCTTTGCCTGACGTTCAGCGGATTGTCCAAGGCCTACCGGGTGTGTGGCTACCGTGCCGGTTGGATGGCAATCTCCGGTCCCAAGAAAGACGCCGCGGACTACCTCGAGGGCATCAACCTGCTGGCCAACATGCGCCTGTGCGCCAACGTGCCGGCACAGCATGCCATCCAGACGGCCCTCGGCGGCCACCAAAGCATCAACGATCTCATCCTGCCCGGCGGCAGGCTCCTCGAACAGCGGAACAAGGCCTACGACCTGCTTAATGCCATCCCGGGCGTGAGCACACAACAGGCCAGGGGAGCCCTCTACCTGTTCCCGAAGCTCGACCCCGAGGTGTACAGCATCCGCGACGATGAGAAGTTCGTCCTCGACCTACTCAGGGAACAAAAGATCCTCGTCTCGCACGGCCGGGCGTTCAACTGGGTTCGTCCTGACCACTTCCGCATGGTGACGCTGCCGAACGTCAAGGATATTGAAGAAGCGATCGGCCGCATGGCGGACTTCCTCGGGCGGTACCAAGGCAACTAGCCTGTTGTGCAAGCCGCGAGGAATGCAGCCTGACCAAAGGGGACATCGACATGGCCGGCATCAAGGAGTTCACTAGGCAGGTATCCGCGATCTTGAAGGCCGGTCCCGGTTTCTCGTTGGAGGCCGTAGACCCCGAATCGACGCCCGGGTACAAGGGGAAGAAGCCTGACGGCGTCGCTTTGCTGGAAGCGCAGGACGGCCGTTTGGATGTCCTGCAGGAGATGCTCTTCGCCGAGGGAAAATTCGGCAGCTCCAAACGGGTGCTGTTGATCCTGCAGGCTATGGACACCGCAGGCAAAGGCGGGATCGTTGAGCACGTCGTGGGATCGATGGACCCCCAGGGAGTCAAGGTTGTTCCGTTCAAGGCTCCGACTGATGAGGAGAAGGTGCACGATTTCCTGTGGCGCGTCGAAAGGGCACTGCCCGGCCCTGGGATCGTCGGGGTTTTTGACCGCTCCCACTACGAGGACGTGCTGATACACCGCGTGCACGGTTGGGCCAATGAAGCTGAACTGGAACGGCGCTATGCAGCCATCAACGAGTTCGAGGCGCGCCTTGCCGAACAAGGCACGACGATCGTCAAGGTCATGCTCAACATCAGCCGTGACGAACAAAAAACGCGCCTGCTGGCGCGATTGGATGACCCGTCCAAGCACTGGAAGTACAACACGAGCGATCTGAAGGAACGCGCCCTTTGGGATTCCTACATGGAGGCCTACCAGCTGGTGTTCGAGAAAACTTCAACCGATGTGGCGCCCTGGTATGTGGTTCCGGCGAACAAGAAATGGTTTGCGAGGATCGCTGTCCAGGAGCTTCTGCTCGAAGCCCTCGGGAAGCTGGACCTGAGATGGCCGAAAGCCGAGTTTGACGTAGCGGCCGAACGGGCCTTGGCCGTCGAATCCTAAGGGGCCGGCGGTACGTCCTCGCTGTTGTTCCGGGCCGCGGCCAGCCTTCTGCGGGCACCCTCGAGCCACTCTTCGCAGCGCTGTGCCAAAGCCTCGCCGCGTTCCCAGAGGGCGAGTGATTCCTCAAGGCTTGCTCCGCCGGCTTCCAGGCGGCCAACCACGGCCATTAGCTGCTCGCGGGCTTCCTCATAGTTGAGAGCGTCCAGGTTCTCGGCGGAAGCCTGCGCCGCGGGCGTGTGTTCTGTAGTCATTTCTCAGTCCTCGTTTTGCGGATGCTTGTTGGTGTTTGCTGGGGTGCCTGCAGCTCCGGACGATAGGCAGCTCCGGACGATACGGCAGCTCCGGACGATTCGGCGGGTCCGGACGATACGGCAGCTCCGGACGATTCGGCGGGTCCGGACGATACCGCAGCAAGGCGGCCTTCCGCCAACCGGAGCGTCAGTCCAGTGCCGTCAGGGGCCTGGTCCGGGCTCCGGACGACTCCGTGGCCCGCGCCGTCCGCGCCTGCAAGCTGGACGACGGCGTACCCGCGGTCGAGCGTCTTTTGGGGAGACAACGCCCTCACTTGGGCGCGGAGGTGGTGCACTTGGTCAAGTGCGCGGATCACTGCGGAACTTACCGCCGTGTGGGCATGCTTCCGGAGCCGTTCGACGTCCTCTTCCCGTACCGTGACCATTCTCTCGGGGGAGGCCAACACCGGGCGGGACCTGAGCGCGTGGAGCCGGTCCGTTTCGCGATCCACCAGGCGTCCCACGCCGCGGCGTAGCTGCTCGCGGGCCTGCCGCACACTCGCCAGTTCCTCGGCGACGTCAGGAACGATCCTTTTTGCGGCATCGGTGGGAGTAGATGCACGAAGGTCTGCCACGTCGTCCAGGATGGGGTGGTCGGCCTCATGGCCAATCGCACTGACCACCGGAGTAGTCGCACTGGATACCGCCCGGACCAGTTCTTCGTTGCTGAACGGAAGCAGATCTTCCAGGGCTCCGCCGCCACGGGCGATCACGATCACATCAACGCGCGGATCGGCGTCGAGTTCCTTGAGCGCAGCCAGGATCTGGCTGACCGCGGTGACGCCCTGGACCGCGACCTCGCGGACGGCGAATTCGACGGCGGGCCAGCGAAGTGCCGCATTGCGAAGTACGTCTTTCTTTGCGTCCGAATCGCGGCCGGTGATGAGTCCGATCCGGTGGGGTAGCAGGGGGAGGCGCTTCTTCCTCGCCTCGGAAAACAACCCTTCAGCGCCAAGGGCCTGGCGCAAGCGCTCGATCCTCGCGAGGAGATCGCCAAGGCCGACCGGACGGATGTCCTTGATCGACATATTAAGCCGACCGGTCTTGAGCCAGAATTCCGGTTTCACCAAAGCCACTACGCGTGAGCCACGCTCCAGCGGCACCTTCTGGCGGTCCATGACGTTGGACCACAGCGACCCGGGCAAGGAGATTTCAGCGTCGGTGTCCCGCAGCGTCACGAAAGCGCTGCCGCCCCGGCGATTGAGTTCGATGACCTGGCCTTCGATCCACGCGGCCGGGGCACGTTCTATGTGGGTCTTCAGCTTGCGGGAGAGCAGCTGCAGCGGCCAGGGATTGTCGGGACTTGTCTCCGACGCTGTCGCAGGCAGGGTTGACTCGGTCTTTGTGGATTCAACCCCGGCGGACTCTGCTTCCGAGGATCCCGGGTTCGGGAATCCGGAAATCGGCAACGCACGCGGCGTCCCGCCGGGCACGGCATCATAGGACACGCGTGTAGCCTCCTGTTGGTGGCTGGTGCATGGTTCCGTCCTCGCTGGTACTTTGCTAAGGGGTGCCGGTAGCACTGCTGGTGAAAAGCCGGCGGCAGGCTTCCAACTCTATCCATACCTTGTAGCATGCATGACTGACATTTACTCGTCGTAGCCCCGCCTGGAACTGCTGCACTCCGAACTTGAGGAATCCATTGCGCACGTTCGTCTCTGCAATCGCAGTGATCTTTGCCCTTCTGCTCACAGCAATCGCCGTCCCGATGGCATGGACGGACGCCAATATCGTCCGGGAAGACGGGTTTGTAGCGCTCACCTCGTCGATCGGAAAGGACCAAGCGTTCCAGGCACGCCTCGCGGCGACCGCCGTGGCTAGCCTTGAATCCAAAATCAACCTTCCGGCGCCAGTGGAACAACTTGGCGCTTCGTTCCTCAAGGACGCGGCCACCGCAATGTCCACCTGGCCCGAATACCCACAAGCGTGGAATGAAACGCTACGCCGGAGCCACCAACTGAATTTCGCAGGCGACGCCGGCTCCGGGAACTCGACTTCCGGGACGTCATTGGTGCTCGACGTCGGGCCCTTGGCCAAGCTCGCGGCGGACCGGCTGCATACGGCAACCGGCCTTCCCATTCCGACGCCGGATTCCACCTTGATCAACATCGGGGGTCCCGCGCAACGCCAGCAGGTAGACGCGATCTCCGCGTACGCGCCGATGTGGTGGATTCCCGCCCTCGGCGCCATGTTGCTGTTTGCCCTGGGGTTGCTTGCCGCGAAGCGCAAAGGCCCGCTCCTCTTGTTCACTGGACTGGGATTGGCCGCAGTCGCCGCGGTATGGCAAGCGGCCACGACGGTGCTGAAGGGCGCTGGCGATGCTGGCCTGGGCGGAACCGCCACAGGCGGCCTTTTCGCACGGGAGTTGGTGGCAGCGTCAGTCGACAATTTCAACGGCTGGATAACCGTCGCTTGGATTGCCGCAGGAGTGCTTGCGGTTCTGGGCCTGCTCGGTGTGATTTTCTCACGCAGGACCAGGCCGAGCGGACGGGCGAATGCTGCCGGTAGCATGGAGGGATGACCAGCTCAGCAGTTTCCATCCCGATGCCCTCTGTCCCGCGTAGGCGTCGGACGCCGGAAGAGGTGCTGGCCGCCGCTCCGGTCTCCGGTTCCAAACGGGTCTTGCTGGCGGCGCCCCGCGGATATTGCGCAGGCGTCGACCGCGCAGTCATCGCAGTGGAGAAGGCACTGGAACACTATGGGCCGCCCGTATACGTGCGTAAGCAGATCGTGCATAACGTGCACGTAGTCTCCTCGCTGGAGGAGCAGGGTGCCATCTTCGTCGAAGAGACGGACGAGGTGCCCGAAGGCGCCTTGGTGATCTTCTCCGCCCATGGCGTGTCCCCGGCTGTGGTGCAGTCGGCCGAAGACCGCGGCCTGCGCACCATCGATGCCACCTGCCCCCTCGTCACGAAGGTGCACCGCGAAGCCGTTCGCTTCGCCAAGGAAGACTACGATATTCTCCTCATCGGCCACGATGGTCATGAGGAAGTAGAAGGAACGGCCGGAGAAGCGCCGGAGCACATCCAGATCATCAACGGCCCGCACGAAGTGGACAAGGTCAGCGTGCGCAATCCGGAGAAGACCATCTGGCTTTCGCAGACCACCCTCAGCGTCGACGAGACCATGGAGACCGTACGGATGCTCAAGGAGCGGTTCCCTACGCTTCAGGATCCGCCCAGTGACGACATTTGCTATGCCACCACCAACCGCCAAGTGGCCATCAAGAAGATTGCCCCTCAGGCTGACTTGGTGATCGTGGTGGGATCGGCGAATTCATCCAACTCCGTGCGGCTCGTCGAAGTGGCGCTCGAGTATGGTGCCAAGGCCTCCTACCGTGTCGATTTCGCGAACGAGGTCGACGAGAGCTGGTTCGAGGGCGTTGCCACAGTGGGCGTCACCTCCGGCGCTTCCGTCCCCGAGGTCCTGGTTCAGGACGTTCTGCGCTTGCTTGCGGACTATGGCTACGGTGCGGTTGAAGAGGTGGTGACGGCGGAGGAAGACCTGCTGTTCTCCCTGCCGAAGGAACTGCGCGCCACCCTCAAAGAAGCCGGAGACGTCTCCCGCGCCCTGGGCGGACGTGGGAACCGCCCCAGCTCGTAGTCCGGTCCGGACCCGGTACGCTTCGTAGTCCGGTCCCGGCCCGAGCCACTACGGGACCTGTCTCTGTGGTCCTAGGCGGCGGATTCTCCTTCAATGAGTTCGGGCGCGGCAAGGGTCCGCGGCACTGCTTCCACAGCTGACGGTGACACCAGGCCGTCCGTGTCCATGGAGTTGAGTTTCCGCGCTGTCGGCAAGACGCGCGCTTCGAGCGTTCCGACGAGTGCGTTGTAGCGATCCACCGAAGTCTTCAACGACGAACCCAGTTTGCCTACGTTGTCTCCGAGGGTTCCCATGCGTTCGTACAGCTGCCGGGCGAGTTCGAAGAGTTCCCGGGCGTTGTCCGTCAGGACGTCCTGGCGCCACGTGAAGGCAACCGACTTAAGAACTGCCAACAAAGTGCCGGGAGACGCAAGCACCACGTTCCGGGACAACGCGTGATCCAAAAGCGCCGGGTCCGCCTCGAGTGCGGCGGCCAGGATGGATTCCGCCGGCAGGAAGCAGATCACAAGCTCAGGGGAGTTGCCCGGGATGTCCCAGTACTTCTTGGACCCCAGCGCATCCACGTGGGATTTGAGGGCCTTCGCATGCGCGAGCAGCAAAGCATCCGTTCCATTGCCCACCGGCTGGGTGCCGCTCTCTGCCGGATGCCTGGTGTTGCCCTGTTCCTGGGCGGCGAGGTAGGACGCCAGCGGAACCTTTGCGTCCACCACCAGCTGCTTCCCACCCGGTAACTGGACCACAAGATCAGGCCGGATGGTGCTTTCGGCGGAAGCGGAATGCACCTGCTCCTGAAAATCGACGTGACGCAGCATGCCAGCGGCTTCCACTACCCGGCGCAGCTGGACTTCACCCCACTGGCCCCGGGCGCTGTTGGACCGGAGGGCGGAGGCCAAGGCATGCGTAGAGCGCAGCAATTGCTCATCGGACAGCCGGGCTTCCTGGAGCTGCTGGGCGAGGTGGCCGTACTGCTCCAACCGATCACGCTCCAGAAGGGAGACCTGTTGCTGGACGGCCGTCAGCTTCTCGGCAACGGGGGCGAGAGCACGCAATACGTTGCCGTCCTGGTTCCTGGACTCGTTCAGTTCACGGTTCTGTGACAGCAAAAGGCGCCGCTCGGCGTCGGCCGCTGCAAACTGGGCGTTCACCGAGGCAAGCCGCGCAGAGACGCCGTCGAAATCTTCTTCAAGCGCGGCATTGCGACGCCGGAACAGGACGAACCCGGTCACCAGACCGGCGGCCGCTCCGAGAAGAAGCATGAACAAAGCGAGAATTACTGCGAAACCATCCATGCCACCAACCTTGGCACAGGGGCACGACAATATAGCGAAGCAGGGTCGCAGCGCCCCGGCGTGGGTGCGGGGTTCCCACCGCAAAGCGGACAAGGGCACTCAACGGGTAGAATCAATGCTCGTGGCTCTTACTATTGGCATCGTCGGACTGCCCAACGTCGGCAAATCAACTCTTTTCAACGCACTGACCCGCAACCAGGTGCTGGCCGCGAACTACCCGTTCGCCACCATCGAGCCAAACGTCGGCGTGGTCAACCTGCCGGACCCGCGCCTGCAGAAGTTGGCGGAGGTCTTCGGATCGCAGCGGCTGCTGCCCGCCGTCGTCTCCTTCGTTGACATTGCAGGAATCGTCAAGGGCGCCTCCGAAGGTGAAGGCCTGGGCAACAAGTTCCTCGCGAACATCCGCGAAGCAGAAGCCATCGCCCAAGTCATCCGCGTCTTCGATGACCCCGACGTTGTCCACGTCGACGGCAAAGTCGATCCGCGCTCCGACATTGAGACGATCAACACCGAACTGATCCTGGCCGATCTCCAGACGATCGAAAAGGCCATTCCCCGGATCGAAAAAGAAGTCAAGATCAAGAAGCGGGAGGCCGCGGAACTCGCGGCAATCCTGGCAGCCCAGGCCGTTCTGGAGCGTGGCGACACCATCTTCTCCTCCGTGAAGAGTGACAAACTCGAGATGGAGCACCTCAAGGAACTCAGCCTCCTCACGGCCAAGCCCTTCATCTACGTCTTCAACTCGGACGAAGGAATCCTGGGCAGCCCGGAAAAGCAAGAGGAGCTCCGCGCCATGGTGGCGCCGGCTGACTGCATTTTCCTCGACGCCAAGTTGGAATCCGATCTCGTCGAACTCGACGAAGAAGAAGCCCGCGAGATGCTCGAGATGAACGGCCAGGAGGAATCCGGCCTTGACCAACTGGCGCGCGTCGGGTTCCACACACTGGGACTGCAGACCTACCTGACGGCCGGTCCGAAAGAAGCACGCGCCTGGACGATCCACCAGGGCGATACCGCGCCGCAGGCCGCAGGAGTCATCCACACCGATTTCCAGCGCGGATTCATCAAGGCGGAAGTTGTCTCCTACGATGACCTGATCGACGCCGGATCCATGGCCGAGGCCAAGTCCCGCGGCAAGGTCCGTATTGAAGGCAAGGAATACGTCATGGCCGACGGCGACGTAGTGGAGTTCCGCTTCAACGTGTAGTTATTGATCTCCCTGAGGCCCTTCCGATAGCCGCCAAGAACATGTGTTCTTGGCGGCTATCGCTTTTCATCCGTGTGCGTCAGTACCAGCTTTACGTCTCTCGGAACTGCCCGGAGCTCCTTGATGCCTCATATGGGGATCGGTGGACGGGCACCCGAGTGGGCGGTTTCTAGGGGTCGTTGCAACACCTGTTGGTTAGGTGGTTAGTAGTAAATCACGTAGGCGCTCGGCTGGAGTTTTCCAGCCGAGCGTT
>NZ_JAUSSZ010000007.1 GCF_030812595.1 Arthrobacter bambusae | reverse complement strand
AGCACGCCGCCAGCGTTCATCCTGAGCCAGGATCAAACTCTCCGTTGAAGTAAAAACAAAAACGAACACAACCATCCCCACCGGAAATAACGGCAGAAACAGCTGCACAAAATCTGAAACCAGCTGAAAACCAGACCACCACACACGGGGGTGCGCAGCAATCCAGCAAAAATTCAACCAATTCAACAAAAAATCGGTATCAACAAACTTGGCACACTATTGAGTTCTCAAACAACAGACACAATCCGATTACTTACCGGAACAAATTCAATGTTCCGCATTTCATCGCTGCGATGTTTCAACTTTATTTCATTCATTTCCACTTTGCAAATCCAGGATTTCTCCGGAAATTCACCCAGGCGGATCGAATTCCCCCAAAGAGTCGATAAATTATCCGATTTCCCGACTTTCGTCTAAATCGGATTATTCACCTTCAATGGGATTTTGTCGCAATTTATCCGCTTCAGCGGCAGCGACTCAGAAAACGATACACGCTCCCCCGGAGCCGCGCAAGTCGGCCTCGGAGGAGCGTGCAACAGTCCGTGCGATAGGAGCCAGGAAGGCGCTAGGCCGTCACTTGGACAGTCGCCAGGTTCTTCTTCCCACGGCGCAGCAGCAGGTACCGGCCGTGAAGCAGTTCCGCCTGGTCGATGACGGCGTCGGGGTCTGTCACCTTGCTGTTGTTCACGTAGGCGCCGCCCTCCCCCACCGTTCGTCGAGCAGCGGACTTGCTCTCGGAGAGTCCGGAGGCAACCAGGAGGTCGACAATGCCCAGGCCATCTACGCCGATCGAGGCAGACGGCAGCTCGGCCGTTGCGGACGCCAAGGTCACTTCGTCCAGAACCGACAGGTCGCCATTGCCGAACAGCGCAGCCGAAGCAGCAATCACCTTCTCCGTCGCATCGACTCCGTGAACCAGCGACGTGACTTCGTAGGCGAGCCGGCGCTGCCCTTCGCGTGCGAACGGACGCTCGGCGACGGCTGCCGCGAGTTCCTCGATCTCGGCACGGCTAAGGAAAGTGAAGACCTTGAGGCGGTCAACGACGTCGGCATCCGCAGTGTTGAGCCAGAACTGGTAGAAGGCGTACGGGCTGCACATGTGGGCGTCGAGCCAAATGGCGTTGCCTTCGCTCTTACCGAACTTGGTGCCGTCCGAGTTGGTGATGAGGGGTGTGCCCAAGGCGTGGACAGTCTTACCGTCGACCTTGCGGATGAGCTCCGTGCCGCTGGTCAGGTTGCCCCACTGGTCCGAGCCGCCGGTCTGCAGCACGCAACCGTAGTCGCGGTTGAGCTGGAGGTAGTCCATGCCCTGCAGGATCTGGTAGCTGAACTCGGTGTAGCTGATGCCCTCATCGGAGCTCAGGCGGGAGGCAACAGCATCCTTGCGCAGCATCGTACCCACACGGAAGTGCTTGCCGATTTCGCGCAGGAAATCGATGGCACTCAGCGGTGCGGTCCAGTCAAGGTTGTTCACCATGCGTGCGGCATTGTCCCCTTCGAAGCTGAGGAAGCGGCGGACCTGGGCCTGAAGGTAGCCAACCCACTCCGAGACGGTGTCCTTGGTGTTCAAGGTGCGTTCCGCCGTCGGGCGCGGATCGCCGATCAGGCCGGTGGAGCCGCCCACCAGGCCGAGCGGCTTGTGGCCGGCCAACTGCAGGCGCCGCATGAGCAGGAGCTGGACAAGGTTGCCAAGGTGCAGGGACGGGGCCGTCGGGTCGAAGCCACAGTAATACGTGATCGGGTCCCCGGCGAGCAGCTTTTCCAATTCCGTTTCATCCGTGGAAACGTGGATAAGGCCACGCCATTTGAGCTCTTGCCAGATATTGGCAAAGCCCGGGTCGTTGTGCTGGGACTCGAGGTTGTTTACGTGTGACACGGGATCTAAGTTAGCAGGATTGCGCTTCAGCTTGCTCGCAGTGCTCAGCGCTCGATACCCGCAGGCAACGGCGCGGCAGTGATGAGGCGCAGCCGCTGCGTCGGACGGGTCATGGCGACGTAAAGATCGCCCACCTTCCGGTGTTCGTGATTCAGCATGGCGGCAGGTTCAAGGACCACGACGCCATCGAACTCCAGGCCCTTGGCCTCCTTGGGGCTGATGACCACGATGTCCTGGGAGTAACTCCCTGCTCCCGTGCCCACGCGGTGGCCGTAGACGCTTCGGAGGGCGGCTGCGGCCTGGGGCAGCAGCTCGCCGTCGGCGATCACGGCGAGGAGGCCGCCGTCGATCGCTTCCAGTTCCTCCGGAAGGATCTCAACCAAGCGGTCCACTATCCCCGCTTCGTCCACGCGATCCACGATGGGCGACCATTTGCCTTCGCGGACGGCCTTGGGAGCCGAGACAACCAGCCCTGCCCTGTTCGCCATGCGGACGGCCGCTTCGGCGATCTGCGAGGGGGTGCGGTAGTTGACGGTGAGTTCTTCGAGCTGCCAGCGGTCCCCGAACGACGGCGCGAGGGCACTTTGCCAGGAATTCGCGCCGGCCGAGGAACTCGTCTGGGCGATATCGCCCACGATCGTGAAGGACTTCAGCGGACAGCGGCGGACCAGAAGCCGCCACTGCATGGGCGAGAGTTCCTGGGCTTCGTCCACCACGATGTGCCCGAACGCCCACGAACGGTCGCTCGTGGCCCGTTCTGCCGCAGTCAGCCGCGTTTCGCGCTCCTGGTTCTGGTCCGCCAGTTCCTCGGCCGTCATCAACACGTCGACGCCCATGGCTTCCATGTTGACCAGCGTCTGCTTGGCGTTGGCGATGTCGCGGGCACGGTCGTGCTCTTGCTGCGCCAATCCCCTGCCGGCGGCAGGATCGAGTTCGCCCAGGAGCTCTGCGGCCTCGTCGAGCAGCGGAACATCGGCTTCGGTCCACGGGGCATCCGCGGGGCGGAGCAGGAGGGCACGCTCCGCCGGAGTGAGGTGCGGAGTGCAGGCTTCCAGGATTGCTGGCTTGCTGAAGAGTTCGGAGACGAGCTTCTCGGGTGTCATGGGCATCCAGCACAGGTTCAGGACTATCCTGACGTCGCGAGCCGAGCGGACGTCTTCGGCGAGGTAGGAACGGTCGGCATTGTTGCCGATGTTCGATTCTTCGACGATCTCTGTCAGCTGCTCGGTGAGTTCGCGCAGCAGGATCTTCACGAACGTCACCCGTGCTTCATTGTGCGGCTTGCCGGTGGCGCGCGCCCTGTCCCGCGCACGGCGGACCTGCCGCACGGACAAGGTCAGCTTGCGGGAATCGACCTCGAGGATGCGGTCCTCTGCGGGAGTGCGCTGCCGGTTGGCCACGGCATTGGCAATGACGTCCACCATGTTCAGCTTGCCCTTGAGCGCCGCGACATCAGGATCCGCTTCCGGTACGGCATGGATGCCGGGCATGAGGCGGCCCAGGCTCGCCATGACGACGCCGGTCTCGCCGAGGGAAGGCAGGACCCGCTCGATGTAGTGCATGAACGACGACGACGGCCCGACGAGCAGGACGCCCGCGGACTTCAGACGGTCACGGTGGGTGTAAAGCAGGTAGGCGGCGCGGTGGAGCGCAACCGCCGTCTTGCCGGTACCGGGGCCGCCTTGGACAACCAGGGCACCCGATATGGAGGACCGGATGATCCGGTCCTGCTCGGACTGGATGGTGCCGACGATATCCGACATGCGTCCGGTGCGCTTGGAGTTCAGGGCGGCAAGGAGTGCGCCCTCACCCTGGAGTGAGGCGCTGTCCGCCAGCATGCTGGCATCCAGGACATCGTCTTCGATCGCCTTGACCTCGCGGCCCTGCAGGATCAGGTGGCGACGACGCCGGACGCCCTGCCGGTCGAAGGCAGTCGCCTGGTAGAAGTGGCCGGCTTCCGGGGCGCGCCAGTCGACCATAAGCCGCTGAAGATCCGCCGTGGAGAGCCCGATGCGGCCGATGTACTGCGCCTCCCCGCTGTCCAGGTCAAGGCGCCCGAACACGAGGCGGTCGTCGACGGCGTCGAGCTGGGCAAGGCGGTCCTCGTACAGTGCGGCGAAGGCGTCCCTTTCGGAAACGTTCTGCATGGTGCCCACCGCTCCGGCGCGCCGGACCTGCGCCAGCTGTTGGCGCTTTTCCTCCCGCAGCTCGTCCAAGCGCGAGTAGAGACCGGCCACGTACTCCCGCTCGTGGATCAAATCAGCGTCGTGCATCGAAACGTTCCCCTATCGAAAAAGACAGACCGTCCATTCTACAGCGGTTTTGCTTGACGTGTGTGAAACTGCCCCCGCACCGGTGCGTCACACAATGTTCACCCGGCGCTAACCTCCAGAGCTTTTTCATCAGCCCCCGGTGGTGCTTCAATGCTGCAATGCAGCACGACGTTGCCCTTACCCGACACGGCATCAGCCTGGTTCCCCTCGCCCCCGCACATGCCGGTCCACTCTTCGATTTTGTGGACTCCGGGATGTGGTCCGGCATGGCCGCAAAGCAACCCTTGAGCGGCACGGAATTGGCCGAACTCTTCGCAGCCCGCCTCGAGGATCCGGCGACCATACCGTTCGCCGTCGTCGAGCAGCGGACCGGAGCGCTGCTCGGAACGACGTCCCTGTGCGAGTACAGTCCCCGGCAGCAGCGACTGGAAATCGGCGGCACTTTTTATGGGCGTCCCTTCTGGGGTAGCCACGTCAATCCGGCCGCGAAGCAACTGCTTCTGGCCTATTCCTTCGACGTACTGGACGTCCACAGGGTTGCCTTCCGCTGCGATGCCCGAAATACGCGCAGCGCCTCGGCCATTCAGCGGCTCGGCGCCAGCTATGAGGGCACGCTGCGCGGGCACCGTTTCGCTCCTGACGGGAGCCGCTGCGACACCGCAGTCTTTTCGATCCTGCGCGATGAATGGCCCAACGTGCGCGAGTCGTTGCTTGGCCGCCTGGCGCCCTTCGAAGTGCCGGACAACCTCTGTGCGTATGTGGCCGAACCGACCCGGACCGAACACGCCGCGTGAAGGCCGCCTGCGAGGCTCCTACAAAGGCTTCCCGACGGAGCGGCTACGTCCCGGCTTGTACCGGGACACCGTAGGGTCCCCGTCAAGCCAAAACCGCCACGGGTAGTCGGCGGAACCGCCGTCGCCCGATACTCCTACCCGGACCCCGCTTACAACGGCCGATGCCGCCACCGGGGTGGCCGGGAGTTCGAGGCTGAACGGTTCGGCCAAGGCATCCCGGCCGCTGTCCGCCGTGGTCAACCCCAAAGCGGAGGCTAGCCGGGCCGGTCCGCTGGCGAGGTCGGTCAGCGATCTCGACGCCGGACGGCGGGACTGTGCCAGGGCTTGACCGGCCACCACTTCCCCTGCCCGCAACAGCAGCGCGGACGCAACGCCGTCGGGACCGCAGACGATATTGGCGCAATGGTGCATGCCATACGTGAAGTACACGTACAGGTGGCCTGCCGGGCCGAACATGGGTGCGTTCCGGGCGGTGGGGCCGCCAAAGGTATGGGAGCCGGGATCGGGTTGGGCCGATCCCCGCGGGCCCAGATACGCTTCCACCTCGCTGATCCTGACGGACACCGTGCCCTCAGGAGTCCGGTGGCTCAGCACGGCGCCAAGGAGCAAAGGGGCGACGTCGCGCGGATCTGCGGAAAGAATGGCGCGGATGGCCTCCGGGGATGCACCCTGCATTGTCATGCCCAGACCCTAGCAAAAATCCGTCAACCGGACCGTTCCAGCAATGTCCGATTTCCGCTAGGAAGCGCCTGCCGATGCTGAAAGGATGAAGTCATGGACTTTTGGCAACGCTACCGAGCCATCGATGCGCGGGATCCCCGGTTCGACGGCCAGTTCTTCACCGCAGTCCGGTCGACGGGTATCTACTGCCGGCCGTCGTGCCCGGCACGCACGCCCAAGGCCGAAAACGTGACGTTCTACGAAACCTCGGCAGCGGCGCACGAGGCCGGGTACAGGGCGTGCAAACGCTGCCTCCCGGAGGCGGTTCCGGGCACGCCGGCGTGGAACCTCCGCTCGGACGTCGCCGGCCGGGCAATGCGGCTCATCAACGACGGCGCGCTCTCCCGGGTGGGCGTCCAAGGACTTGCCACCAGGCTGGGTTACTCCTCCCGGCAGCTCAATAGGATCCTCAGCCATGAGCTCGGCGCCGGACCGCTGTCCTTGGCCCGGGCCAGCCGTGCGCAAACCGCCAGGACTCTCTTGGTCTCCACCGCGATGAAGCTCTCTGATGTGGCGTTCGCTGCCGGATTCAACAGTGTCCGCCAGTTCAACGACACCATCAACGAAATCTTCGCCCTGACTCCTTCTGCCCTCCGGGCCACCGCGAAGCCTACTGGCCATCAAGGCGGGCCCGGCGAGGCTACCTCCCTGACCCTGAACCTCCCGTACCGGGAGCCTTTCGATACGGGGATTTTCGATTTCCTCGCGGCCCGCGCGGTTCCCGGAGTCGAACTGGCGAGCGCAAGGAGCTATTCACGAACCCTCCGCTTGCCCCGCGGCAATGCCGTGTTCACGGTGGAGTACGACGCCGGGGCACGCGGCGGCGCGCTGACCCTCGCCATCAGTACCGTGGATCTCCACGATCTTCCCGTGCTGTTGAGCCGGGTGCGGCGATTGTTCGATCTCGACGCCGATCCCGTGGCCGTGGACGAGGCGCTGGCCACCGACGCCAGGATCGGCCCATCGGTCCGCGATACCCCCGGGATCAGGGTGCCGGGCGCCGTGGATCCCCAGGAACTACTGATCCGGGCAATGATCGGCCAACAAATCACGGTGGCGGCCGCCCGCACGGCTTTGACCCAACTTTCCGACGCCGGAACGCGACTGCCCGCCGCCCAACCACAAGGGCAGGCCGGAAACGGGCCGGGCTTGGACCGCTTGTTCCCGACATCCGAGGAAATCGCCCGCTCAGGCCGGGAATTGCTGAGGGGCCCACGGCGCCGCATAGATTCGGTGCTGGCCGCGGCGGGGGCCATGGCCGGCGGGGAGCTCGACTTCGACTATGGCGACGACCCACGGACGCTGGCCGGGAAGCTATTGCCGCTGCCCGGCGTCGGGCCTTGGACAGTGGGCTATGTTGGGATGAGGGTCACCGGCGATCCGGATGTTTTCCTCGGCAACGACGCAGCGGTCCGGAACGGCCTCAAGAGCCTGGCGGCCGCGGAAGGCCTGCCTGCCGACTTCCGCAACGTGAGCCCGTGGCGCTCCTACGCAACGATGCACCTGTGGCGGGCAGCGGCAAGCAAACGCCGCGTTAGTGCGCCGCCGGAACGCTCGATGGCCACGGCAGGAGTTCCGGCAAATCAACGCCATCCGCGTCGGCAGAAGCCCGCAGGCTCCCCAGGGTAGGCGTGCGCCCGGCGAGCCAGGCAGCGATATCCGTGATCATGCCGTTGATGGCAACGGACTGCCGGCCCGTGCCGATAACCACCTGCGGGAGGCCAAGTGGCTGAAGCACGAATTTCTGCTCGGCCGGCACGCGTGCCGAGAGGAAATCGAAGAGGTGCTCGCAGAATTGCCGGCTCCAGACCTCCGGGCCACGACCGATTCCCAGATCCGTGACGTGGATGACCAACTCGCGCCAGAGTGCCAGGCCGCCGTCGAACACCGTTCCATTCCGGAAGGTGATCCGGGCGTTCCAGCCGGACTCGACGAGTCCGTCGAAAGCCCTCAGCACCCGGGCGATCGCAGCTTCCGTCGCTTCACGGTGCTCAGCAATGCTGTGGCTCGCAGCCAACTCAATGGCCTTGGTCCGGCCCTCGTAGCCGCCGTCGTAGAGTTCGATGGTCTCGCCGCGCACAGCGTATTCCAGTTGCCTGGCCATCGCGTTCGCGATGCCTGCAATGTGAGCCAGCACGTGGCCCCGGGTCCACCCGGGCAGTTCGGAGGGAGCTGAGACATCGGCGTCGTCGAGATTGGCGACGACGCCGGTCACAGTGCCGGCTGCTTTGTGGAGCTCGGCAAGAAGTGCTGGGGTAGTGATCTCGGTCATAGCGCCATGATATCCGACAGGGTTAACCGCGCTTAACGCAAACGAGTTGGCATTTCACGGCGATGCTCACGAAAAACATTGCCGCGAAATGCCAACTCGCGCGTCGTTAGCTTGCGTACTTCCGCACCGCTGCCAGCTCAGCCTCGAGGGCCGCCAGTTGGCGTTCGACGGCGGCCGGGGCCGTTCCGCCCTGCGAGTTGCGGCTGTTGAGCGAACCTTCGGTACTGAGCACGGTACGGACCTCGGGCGTCAGGTGCTCCGAGATGCCCGCGTACTCTTCGTCCGTCAGGTCCCACAGCTCGACGCCGCGTCCCTCAGCCAGCTTCACCGCGGCACCGGACAGCTCGTGGGCCTCCCGGAAAGGCACGCCCTGGCGGACCAGCCATTCAGCGATGTCCGTGGCGAGTGCGAAGCCCTGCGGTGCCAAGGATGCCATGCGCTCGGTATTGAAGGTGAGCGTGGCAATCATCCCGGAGACCGCGGGGAGCAGCACTTCCAAGGTGTCCGCAGCGTCGAAAACCGGTTCCTTGTCTTCCTGGAGATCGCGGTTGTACGCGAGCGGGAGCCCCTTGAGCGTTGCCAACAGTCCGGCCAGGTTGCCGATGAGGCGCCCTGCCTTGCCGCGCGCGAGTTCGGCAACATCCGGGTTCTTCTTCTGCGGCATGATCGAAGACCCCGTGGAGTACGAATCATGCAGCGTCACAAAGGAGAACTCCTTCGTTGCCCACAGGATGACTTCCTCCGAGACCCGCGACAAGTCGATGCCAACCATCGAGCAGATCCAGGCGAACTCGGCAAATACATCGCGCGCGGCGGTGCCATCGATCGAGTTGTGGACCGCCGAGAAGAACCCGAGATCCGCTGCCACGGCCTCAGGATCCAGGCCGAGGGAGGAACCGGCCAGAGCACCGGAACCGTACGGCGAGACACCGGCGCGCTTGTCCCAGTCCTGGAACCGCTGCACGTCGCGCAGCAGTGCCCACGCGTGGGCCAGCAAGTGGTGGCTTAGGAGGACAGGCTGGGCATGCTGCAGGTGCGTTCGTCCAGGCATGGCAACGCCTTGGTGGGCCTTGGCTTGCTCCACGAGGGCGTCGATCGTGGCAAGCACACCACGGGCGATGATGCGGGCGTGGTCGCGCAGGAACATGCGGCCGAGCGTAGCCACCTGGTCGTTGCGCGAACGTCCTGCCCGGAGCTTGCCGCCCAGTTGGGTCCCCGCGCGCTCGATGAGCCCGCGTTCAAGGGAACCGTGGACATCCTCGTCGCTCTCTGCGGGTTGGTAGGCGCCGCTCGCGACGTCCTCATCCAGCAGGGTAAGCGCGGCGAGCATGCCCTCGAGTTCGCCGTCGTCAAGCAGCCCGGCCTTGTGGAGCACGCGGGCGTGCGCCTTGGAGCCGGCGATGTCGTAGCGGGCGAGCCGCCAGTCAAAGTGCGTGGACTTGCTCAGTGCGGCGAGGGCATCCGCGGGGCCGCCAGCGAACCGGCCGCCCCACAGTGCGCCCTCATTTGTTGCGGACGCCATTACTGGCCTGCAACCCGCAGGTCGCGGCCGGAGGCCACCTTGGAGGACATGCCCCACAGCTCGATGAAGCCGCGGGCCATCGACTGGTCGAAGGTGTCACCCGTGTCGTAGGTGGCGAGGTCGAAGTCGTAGAGCGAGGTGTCCGAGCGGCGGCCGTTGACAATGGCCTGGCCGCCGTGGAGAACCATGCGGATGTCGCCGGAGACGTAGCGCTGGGTGTCTTCGATGAAGGCGTCCAGGGAGCGCTTGAGCGGGGAGAACCACTGGCCGTCGTAAACCAGCTCGGACCAACGCTGGCCAACAGTGGCCTTGAAGCGGGCCTGCTCGCGCTCGATGGTGACGTCCTCGAGGTGCTTGTGGGCGGTGATGAGGGCCATGGCGCCCGGAGCTTCGTAGATTTCGCGCGACTTGATGCCCACCAGGCGGTCCTCGACGACGTCGATGCGGCCAACGCCCTGTGCGCCTGCACGGCGGTTCAGTTCCTGGATGACCTGCAGCGGGGTGCGCTGCACGCCGTCGATCGCCACCGGGACGCCGGCTTCGAAGGTGATGATGACTTCGTCCGGCGCCGGCGGGAATTCCGGGGTGGCCGTGTAGTCGTAGATGTCCTTGGTGGGAGCGTTCCAGATGTCCTCAAGGTAGCCGGTCTCGACGGCGCGTCCCCAGACGTTCTGGTCGATCGAGTACGGGTTCTTCTTGGTGGTCTCGATCGGCAGTCCCTTTTCCTCGGCGAAGGCAATGGCCTTGTCGCGGGTCAGGGCGAGGTCGCGGACGGGTGCGATGCACTTCAAGTCCGGGCCCAAGGTCTGGATGCCCACCTCGAAGCGGACCTGGTCGTTGCCCTTGCCCGTGCAGCCGTGCGCAACGGTGGTGGCACCGAATTCGCGGGCAGCCTTGACGAGGTGCTTGACGATCACAGGACGTGAAATCGCGGAAACCAGCGGGTAGTGGCCTTGGTAGAGGGCGTTGGCCTTCAGGGTGGGCATGGCGTATTCGTTGGCGAATTCGTCACGGGCGTCGGCCACGTAGGCCTCGACGGCGCCGCAGCCGAGGGCGCGCTGGCGGATGGTCTCGAGCGACTCGCCGCCCTGTCCGACGTCGACAGCCACGGCGATGACCTCGGCACCGGTGGCTTCACCGATCCAGCCGATCGCTACGGAAGTATCAAGGCCACCGGAGTAGGCCAGAACAATGCGCTCAGTCACGAGAGTGCTCCTTTGTTGTTTCTTTGTAATGTGTCGAGAGTCTTGATTCGGGTGCTGTTGGGTTCAGGTGCCGGTGCTGGCTTCTTCCGCGAAGGCCAGGAACCTCGCCGCCAACGCCGCTCCGCCGTCCGGATCCCTGGCGATCAGTAGCACAGTGTCGTCGCCTGCGATGGTACCTAACACGGCAGGCATGACCGAATGGTCGATTGCCAGCGCGAGGAAGTTTGCGGCGCCCGGCGGGGTCCGCAGGACGGCGAGGTTCGCAGATGCCTCTGCGGTCACGAGGAGTTCTCCGCACAGCCGGGTGAGCCTCGCGTCCAGGATTTCCTGGGTGACGCCGCTCTTTGCATTACGGTCACCACCCTCGCCGGGCACCGCGTAGACCAAGGCACCGTCCTTGCCGCGCACGCGGACAGCGCCCAATTCCACCAGGTCCCGGGAGAGGGTCGCTTGGGTGACCTGCACGCCGTCGTCCGCCAGCAACGCGGCGAGTTCTGCCTGCGAGCGCACGGACTCGCCGGTCAGGATCGCGGTAATGCGCGCCTGCCGGGCAGTCTTGGTCGCCGGGCTGACGCCCGGCGGAGGCTGGGTGGACACTAGAACGTGCTCTCCCCGGTGCCTTCAACGGAGGAGAGACCGCCGACGAAAGCCAGTCCCGACCTGTGCATGAGCCACGCCATCAGCGCCTTCTGCGCGTGCAGGCGGTTCTCGGCTTCGTCCCAGACGATGGACTGGGGTCCATCGATGACGCCGGCTGAGATCTCATAGCCGCGGTAGGCGGGCAGGCAGTGGAGTACGACGGCGTCCGGCGCCGCGTGCGCCATGGCGGCCTCGTCCACGGAGTAGTCGCGGAAGAGCTGCATCCGGGCTTCCTTTTCGGCTTCCTGGCCCATGGAGACCCAGGTGTCGGTCGCGACCACGTCGGCTCCCTTGAGTGCTTCGGGCGCGTCCGTGGTGATCAACACCGAACCGCCGGTTTCGGCGGCGCGCTCCTCCGCTGCGGCGACGATATCTGCGGCCGGCAGGTAGCCTTCCGGCCCCGAGATCCTGACGTGCATGCCCGCCGTGACGCCTGCCAGCAGGTAGGAGTTGGCCATGTTGTTCGCGGCGTCGCCCAAGTAGGCCATGGTGAGGCCCTTGAGCTCGCCCTTGTGCTCTTTGACCGTCAGGAGGTCCGCCAGCAATTGGCACGGGTGGTAGTCATCGCACAGCGCGTTGATGACGGGAACGTTCGAGTTTTCGGCCATGGCCACCAGTCCGCTGTGGGCGCCGGTACGCCACACGATGGTGGAGACCATGCGTTCGAGCACTTTCGCGGTGTCCTCGACGGACTCCTTGTGGCCGATCTGCGCCTCGCCCGGGTTGATGATGAGCGCGTTGCCGCCCATGTCGGCGATTCCGGTGGCGAAGGAGACCCGCGTCCGGGTGGAGGTCTTGTCGAAAATGACGGCGACGGTCTTGCGCCCGTTCCCGTCCGCCGCAAACGGTTGGACGCTGTACGGCGCGGCCTTCATGCGGACAGCGAGCTCGAGCACTTCGGCTTGCTCGGCGGGAGTGAGGTCCGTGTCCTTGAGGAAGTGACGTGTCGTAGAAGTTCCGGGAGTGTTCACTGTGCGTCCTTAGCGGTCTGAATGATGCCGGGCAGTGCGTCGAGGAAACTGTCGGCTTGCCCGGTGGTCAGGATGAGCGGCGGAGCCAGCCGGATGGTGCGCGGGCCCGGGCTGTTGATGATGAAGCCTGCGTCGAGCGCGGCAGTCACCATGGCGGGGGCGATGTCGGCGTCAACGTCGAAACCGATCAGGAGCCCCTCGCCCCGTACTTCGGTGACAGCGTCGACGTCGGACAGGCCGGCCTGCAGCCGCGCGCCGGTCCTGAGTACGTTTGCCAGCACGCCCTGGCTTTCGATGGCATGCAAGGTGGCGAGGGCTGCCGCTGTGGCCACCGGGTTGCCGCCGAACGTGGTGCCGTGCTGGCCCGCGGTCAAGAGCGAGGACGTCGGCTCGCCAAAGGTGATGAGTGCGCCGACCGGGAAACCGCCGCCCAGGCCCTTCGCGAGGGTCACGGCGTCGGGGACGATTCCGGAGTCTTCGCTCGCCAGCCATTTGCCGGTCCGGCCGATGCCGGTCTGGACTTCGTCCATGATCAGCAGCGCGCCGGCGGCGGTGGTGGCTTCGCGGGCCGCTCGCAGGTACTCGACACTGAGCGGGCGGACGCCGGCTTCGCCTTGGATGGGTTCGAGGAACACTGCAGCCGTGGTTTCGTCGACGGCGGCGCGGAGGGCCTCAATGTCGCCGAACGGAATGTGGACCACGCCACCGGGCAACGGCTCGAACGGCGCCCGGTAGGCTTCCTTGGCGGTCAAGGCGAGCGCGCCCATGGTGCGGCCGTGGAAGGCCCCTTCGAGGGCGATGATCTTGGTGCGCTTCGCTGGCTTGGCACCGGCGGGCGCTTCTGTTGTGGCGCCGCCGCCATTGCGCCGGGCCAGCTTGAAGGCCGCCTCGTTGGCTTCGGTGCCGGAGTTCGCGAAGAACACCTTGGAGCCGGCAGGAGCCTTGGTGATGGCAAGGAGTTTCTCGGCGAGGGCGATCTGCGTGGGGCTCGTGAAGAAATTGGAGACGTGGCCCAGGGTGGCGAGCTGGCTGGCGATGACCGAGGTGACGAACGGGTGGGCGTGGCCCAGGGCGTTCACGGCAATGCCGCCGAGGAGGTCCAGGTATTCCTTGCCGTCGGCATCCCACACAAGCGAGCCGGCGCCGCGGACAAGGACACGCTGCGGGGTGCCGAAGACGCCCATGAGCGAAGACGAATAGCGGGCCAGCCAGTCGGCTCCGCTGCTGGTGGAGACGAGCGCTTCTGCAGGCGTTTCGACCAATTCTGCTTCGTTCATCAGTTCACTTCCTCGTCTGGGACGACTTGGGTTCCTATGCCCGCCGTCGTAAATGTTTCAAGGAGCATGGAGTGCGGCAGGCGGCCGTCGACGATGTGTGCGCGCTCCACTCCTTCGTCAATGGCCTTTAGGCAGGCCGTCATTTTCGGGATCATGCCGGATTCGAGGCGCGGCAACATGTCGCGCAACTCCGTGGCCGTGAGCGAGGAGATGAGCGAGGATTTGTCCGGCCAGTTGGCATAAAGGCCCTCGACGTCGGTCAGGATGACTAGCTTCGAGGCGCCCAGCGCGGAGGCCACGGCCGCGGCAGCGGTGTCCGCGTTGACGTTGAGGACTTGGCCCGTGGTGGAGCCGGTGCCATCGCCCTCGTCGATGATTTCGGGGGCAACCGTCGAAATCACCGGGATGCGGCCGGCGTCAAGGATGTCCTCGATGCCCGTGGGATCAACACCCACCACTTCGCCAACGAGGCCCAGGTCCACTTCTTCCCCGTCCACCACGGTGCCGGTGCGCACGGCACGCAGGAGTCCGCCGTCTTCACCGGACATTCCGACGGCATAAGGTCCATGGGAGTTGATGAGGCCCACGAGTTCGCGGCCCACTTGTCCGGTGAGCACCATGCGGACGACGTCCATGGCCTCGGGGGTGGTCACGCGCAGGCCGCCCTTGAATTCGGATTCGATGCCCAGCCTGCCCAGCATTGAGTTGATCTGCGGGCCGCCCCCGTGCACTACCACAGGGTGGATACCCACGTGGTGCAGGAAGACGACGTCTTCGGCGAAGGCGCGCCGGAGTTCCTCATTGACCATGGCATTGCCGCCGTACTTGATCACCATGGTGGTTCCGGCGAAGCGCTGGATCCACGGCAGCGCCTCGATGAGGGTTGCGGCTTTGTCCTGGGCAGCACTCATGGACGTGGTTTCGCGGGTGTGCGCGGTCACTGTCATCCCCGCCTAGCTCGAGTAGGCGCTGTTCTCATGCACGTACTCGTGCGTGAGGTCGTTGGTCCAAATGGTGGCTTCCGCCTCGCCCGCCTGCAGGTCGATTTCCACGAGCACCTCGCGGGGCTCGAGATCGACCAGGTTACGGTCGTCGCCAATGCTGCCGTTGCGGCAGATCTGGACGCCGTTCATGGAGACGTTGAGCTGGTCCGGTTCGAAGACGGCGTCCGTGGTGCCCACCGCGGACAGGACCCGGCCCCAGTTCGGGTCCTTGCCGAAGATGGCGGTCTTGAAGAGGTTGGAGCGGGCCACGGCACGGCTGACGATTTCGGCGTCGCGTTCGCTCGCCGCGTTGAATGTGCGGATGGCGATGTCGTGGCTTGCGCCTTCAGCGTCACCGATCAGCTTGCGGGCAAGCTCGGCGCACACCTGGGTGATTCCGGCACCAAGCTGTTCAGCGGACGGCATGGCATCGGAGGCTCCCGAGGCCAGCAGGACGACTGTGTCATTGGTGGACATGCAGCCGTCCGAATCAGTCCGGTCGAAGGTGACGCGCGTGGCGTCGCGGAGTACGACGTCGAGCTCTTCAGCCGGAACCTGGGCGTCCGTGGTGAGCACCACCAGCATGGTGGCCAGGCCGGGCGCGAGCATGCCGGCGCCCTTCGCGATGCCGCCCACCGTGAACGTCTTGCCTTCGGCATCGGTTCCGGTGAACACTGCTTCCTTCGCCACGCTGTCCGTGGTCATGATCGCCGTAGCGGCCGCGGAACCGCCGTCCTCGGAGAGCTCCGAGAACGCCGCGTCGACGCCCGGGATGATCTTGTCCATGGGCAGTTGCTCACCGATGAG
This sequence comes from Arthrobacter bambusae, assembly GCF_030812595.1. Taxonomy (GTDB): domain Bacteria; phylum Actinomycetota; class Actinomycetes; order Actinomycetales; family Micrococcaceae; genus Arthrobacter; species Arthrobacter bambusae_B. The sequence goes on along the minus strand of NZ_JAUSSZ010000007.1, from coordinate 217,884 downwards.
GCCAGTCGAACAGACCACGACGTCGGAGGCCGAGATCCCGAGGACCTCCGCCACTTTTTCGGCGGTCGCGTGGGTGTTCTGAAAGCCCTGCGGCCCTGTGCAGGCGTTGGCCCCGCCCGAGTTCAGGACCACGGCGTCCACACGGCCATCCGAGACCACCTGGCGCGACCAGTGCACGGGTGCGGCAGCGACGCGATTGGACGTGAAAACGGCTGCGGCGGCTTTCAGGGGGCCGTCGTTGACTACGAGGGCGAGGTCGGGATTGCCCGATGCCTTGATTCCGGCTTTGACCCCGGCGGCCCGGAATCCTTGGGGGGCGGTGATGGTCACGGAGCGACTCCTTGGACGTTGAGGCCGGCGGATTCGTCCAGGCCGAGGGCAATGTTCATGGACTGCACAGCACCGCCGGCGGTCCCTTTGGTCAGGTTATCGATGGCGCATGTGACAACCAGGCGGCCGGAGTGCTCGTCGAAAGCCAATTGCATGACGGCGTGGTTGGAACCCTGCACGGATTTGGTGGTGGGCCACTGGCCTTCGGGCAGCAGGTGGACGAACGGTTCGTCGTCGTACGCTTCGGCCCAGGCGCTGCGGAGATCGGCGGCGGTGACGCCGGCCTTGACCTTGGCTGTTGCGGTGCTCAGGATGCCGCGGCTCATGGGCGCGAGGGTGGGAGTGAAGGACACGGTGACCGTTTCACCGGCGGCGTTGGAAAGTCCTTGTTCGATCTCGGGGGTGTGGCGGTGGCCGCCGCCCACGCCATAGGGACTCATGGAACCCATGACTTCCGAGCCGATGAGGTTCACCTTGGCCGCCTTCCCGGCGCCCGAGGTGCCGGAGGCGGAAACAATCACGACGTCGTCCGGCTCGAGGAGCTTGCTGGCGAAGCCGGGCGTGAGGGCGAGGAGGGCCGACGTCGGGTAGCAGCCGGGTACGGCAATCCGCTTCGCCCCCTTGAGGGCGTCGCGCTGGCCTGGCAGTTCGGGCAGGCCGTACGGCCAGGTCCCGGCGTGGGCCGAGCCATAGAACTTTTCCCATGCGGCCGGGTCTTCGAGGCGGTGGTCCGCGCCGGCGTCGATCACCAGGGTGCCTTCCGGCAGCTGAGCCGCGATCCCGGCCGAGGCGCCATGCGGGAGCGCCAGGAACACGACGTCATGGCCGGCGAGGTTTTCCACGCTGGTGTCCTCGAGAATCCGGCTGGCCAAACCATGGAGATGCGGCTGCAACTCCCCTAGTCTGGAACCGGCGTTGCTGTGCGCAGTGATGGCACCGATGGTGACGTCCGGATGGCCAGCGAGCAGGCGCAGGACCTCTCCCCCGGCGTAGCCACTGGCACCGGAGACGGCAACAGAAATAGTCATGACACGACTATACAGCAAAACTATTCATAGTGGCCGATATTTATGCAAGCCATTTTCTACCTCCCGCAGACCCCCGGTCACATAACCACACCCTCCCACGGACCCCCGGTCACATCTCGGCCGATTCCTCCCGACCCCCGGTCACATCTCGGCCGATTCCCCCACCCCCGGTCACATCTCGGCCGATTCCCCCCACCCCCGGTCACATCTCGGCCGATTCCCCCCACCCCCGGTCACATCTCGGCCGATTCCCCCCCAACCCCCGGTCACCTACCGACGGTCTCCCCCCAACCATCCCCGCCGCCCTTAAATGCCTCTACCTGGCCACCCGGGCACTAGACCCCACCGGCCGAAGCAGAGCACGATGGATAGCACGATGGAAGCCGGCACTGAACGCCTTCGCCATCACCTTCGAAGGCAGAATCACATAACGCCAACACCCGAATCCACCGTTAAACGGACACTCCCCGCCGTCGGGCAATTGAAGAATCGAACTGACCGGGGATCGACCGGAAACGCTACATATCTGACCGGGGGTCGACCGGAAACACCCCATACCTGACCGGGGATCGACCGGAAACACCCCATACCTGACCGGGGATCGACGGGAAACGCTACATATCTGACCGGGGATCGACCGGAAACGCTACATATCTGACCGGGGATCGACGGGAGGGGGCACACATTACGGCGAACCACCGAAGGCAGCAGCCGACTGGACACCCGGCGGACTCCGCTCCCTAGGATGGGGGTGTGAATGCGGGCACGAAAGTGCCTCGACGGAGAAGGAGACCCATGACGCATGCGATCATTGCCCGGCAAGCCGGAGGACCCGAAGTCCTCGAACTCACCGAAGCAGAGGTTCCGGCCCCGGGCCCGGGCCAGCTCCTCGTCAAAGTTGCAGCCGCCGGAGTGAACTTCATTGACACCTATCAGCGCAGCGGCCTCTACAAGGTCGAGTATCCGTTCATCCCCGGCTCCGAGGCGGCAGGCACCGTGGAGGCCATCGGCGCAGGCGTCGAGGACTTCGCCCTCGGGGACAGGGTCGCAACCGCTGAAGGGTCCCGCAGCTACGCGGGTTACACCCTGGTAGACGCCGACAAGGCGCTTCCGGTACCGGACGGCGTCGACGACCACACAGCGGCTGCCCTGCCGCTGCAGGGAATGACCGCGCACTACCTGATCAATTCCTCCTTCCGGGTGGAACCGGGGCACACCGTCCTGACCCATGCCGGCGCAGGCGGAGTGGGACTCATCCTGACGCAATTGCTCAAGGCGCGGGGCGCCCGCGTCATCACCACGGTCTCCTCCGACGAGAAGGAAGCCCTTGCCCGGGGAGCCGGCGCGGACGAGGTGCTGCGCTACACCGGATTTGCGGAAAAGGTCCGCGAGCTCACCGACGGCGAAGGCGTCAACGTCGTGTACGACGGCGTCGGCAAGGACACTTTCGACGATTCCCTTTCAAGCCTTCGCATTCGCGGCGCGCTGGTCCTTTTCGGGGCGGCTTCCGGACCTGTGCCTCCTGTTGATCCCCAGCGGCTGAACGCGGGCGGATCGTTGTCCCTCACGCGCCCCACCCTCGCCCACTTCCTCCAGAATCCGCAGGAGCGGCGCTGGCGTTCGGCAGAAGTCTTCGGCGCTGCAGCGAGCGGCGCGCTCAAAATCCGGATTGGCGGAACGTATCCGCTCGCCGAGGCCGCCCAGGCCCATCGCGACCTGGAAGGCCGCAAGACCACGGGCAAATTGCTGTTGGTTCCTTAATCGGGGCAACGGTCACCCGCTTTTCAATTAACATGGGGCTAAGCCGCAGCGACCGCTGACACTTTTTGTTCACTTCAATCCGAGAAGCTTCGAACGTGACCCAGGAACATGACATCCCGGCGGACAGCCTGGAGCTCCGAGCGGTATATCTGCCCCAGCTCGAAGGCTCGGCGGCCGCGCCGCCGGCGCGCACGCTCATCGAGATCATCGATGACACGGCAAGCTCGTATCCGGAGGCCTCTGCGCTCGACGACGGGCAAAAGTCGCTGAGTTACTCCGAGCTCATGGCGCGGGTGCGCGGTTTTGCTGCCAAGCTCAACGCAGCCGGGCTGGGCCCCGGAGACAAGATCGGCGTGCGGGTTCCCTCCGGTTCCAACGATCTCTACATTGCCATCTTGGCGATCCTCTCGATTTCGGCCGCCTATGTTCCCGTGGACGCGGACGATCCCGAGGACCGGGCACGGCTGGTTTTCGGAGAAGCCAAGGTGTCTGCCGTCGTCACCAAGGGCCTCAGGATCGAGGTGTCCGGGGAGCGCCCAGCGCCGCACCCCGCTCCCCGGGGCCCGGGGCTGGACGACGATTCCTGGGTCATCTTCACCTCGGGGTCCACCGGCACGCCCAAGGGTGTGGCGGTGCGGCACCGTTCGTCCGCTGCGTTCGTCGACGCTGAAGCCCGGCTCTTCCTCCAGCAGGATCCGATCGGTCCGCAGGACAGGGTCCTCGCCGGCCTTTCCGTGGCGTTCGACGCTTCCTGCGAAGAAATGTGGCTTGCATGGCGGCACGGGGCTTGCCTCGTGCCGGCCCCGCGCGCTTTGGTGCGTTCCGGCATGGACCTTGGCCCTTGGCTCATCAACCACGGCATCACAGTGGTGTCCACCGTTCCGACGCTCGCGGCCCTGTGGCCCGCGGAAGCCCTCGAGAACGTGCGCCTGCTCATTTTCGGTGGCGAAGCCTGCCCTCCGGAGCTCGCCGAGCGCCTCGCGGTGGACGGCCGCGAAGTATGGAACACCTATGGCCCCACCGAAGCGACTGTCGTTGCCTGCGCAGCTCCCCTCGGCGGGGATGGCCCCGTCCGGATCGGATTGCCGCTGGACGGCTGGGACCTCGCGATCGTCGATGCCGCCGGGGTTCCGGTCGCGGAAGGCGGGACGGGCGAATTGATCATTGGCGGAGTCGGGCTGGCCCGCTACCTGGATCCCGCCAAAGACGCCGAAAAGTACGCCCCCATGCCGTCCCTGGGGTGGGCGCGTGCGTACCGCTCCGGCGACATCGTCCGCTACGAAGCGGCCGGCCTCATCTTCCAAGGCCGCGCGGACGAACAGGTCAAGCTTGGTGGACGGCGCATCGAACTCGGTGAAATCGACGCCGCCTTGCAGGCACTGCCGGGAGTCGCGGGCGCCGCTGCCGCAGTCCGCACGACGGCGGCAGGGAACCAGATACTCGTCGGTTACCTGGCCCCGGCCGGGCCCGCGGAGATCGACCTTGCCGCTTCCCGGGAGTTGCTCGCGGAAAGCCTTCCCGCTGCGCTGATCCCCCTGTTGACGGTTGTGGATTCGCTTCCGACGAAGACCAGCGGCAAAGTGGACCGGCACTCCCTACCGTGGCCGTTGGCGGGCGCGGGTGCCGCAGATGCGGACAAGGCGCCACTGAACTTGCCCGAGGACGCCCAATGGGTAGTTGAACAATGGGAAAGCGTTCTCGGCTCCAGCGTCACCTCGCTCGACGCAGACTTCTTCGCCTATGGCGGTGGCTCCCTCGCCGCAGCCCAGCTCGTCTCGGCCCTGCGCCTGCGCTACCCCACCATCACCGTCGCCGAAATCTACGCGACACCCCGCGTCGGTGCCCTGATCGACGCCGCGCGGCAGTCACTGCCGGAAGGCGGCATGGCGGGTCCGGCGGCCGAACGCACGGTTCGCCCCACGTCGCTTAAGTCGCAGGTCTTCCAGACCTTGATGGGGATTTTCCTCAACATCCTGGTGGGCATGCGTTGGCTCACCTATCTCATGGCCGCGAACCGTTTGCTGGCCGACTTCGCCGGTTTCGCCTCCGCTCCTGTGGTGTCCTGGTGGTGGATCCTGGCATCTTGGCTGGTGTTCGTCAGCCCGCCGGGACGCATGGGCATCTCGATCCTGGCCGCGCGGACCCTCTTGCGCGGAGTCCGGCCCGGAACCTACCCGCGCTCAGGCAAAGTCCACCTGAAGCTATGGCTGGCCGAACAGATCCAGGACCTTTCGGGCGCCATCAGCCTTGCCAGCGCTCCGTGGGTTCCCTATTACGCCAGGGCGCTGGGTGCCAAGATCGGGAACAACGTCCACTTGCACTCCTTGCCTCCGGTGACGGGCCTGCTGTCATTGGGCACTGGCTGCAACATCGAACCCGAGGTGGACCTCTCCGCCTGGTGGATCGACGGTGACTACGTCCACATCGGCGCCATCCACGTAGGTGCGGGCGCCACGGTGGGCTCCCGCAGCACGCTGATGCCGGGGACGAGCATCGGCGCAGGCGGGCGTGTGGAGCCCGGTTCCGCGGTATTGGGCAAGGTCAAGGCCGGGCACCTGGTCGCCGGCTCTCCTGCCGAACGCCGCGGCAAGGCCAAGACTGGCTGGCCGGAGACACCCGCGTCACACCATCTGATCGGCCGGCTCTGGTTTGCGGGGTTCGCGGCAGCCTCGGCGCTGCTTGCCTTGATCCCCTATATTTCGGCATTCCTCGCCGCCACCGTCATCCTGGCCTTCATCCAAGGCAGGAACTCCCTGCAGGACGCCTTTCCGGAACTCCTGCTTGCCATCCCCGTGGCGGCCCTGGCTTGGTTCCTCTGCAATCTCCTCCTGGTCCTGGCGACCACCCGGATGCTCGGCGTCGGCCTCAAGGAGGGGTACTATCGGGTCCGCAGCCGCGTTGGCTGGCAGGTTTGGGCCACTGAACGTGTGCTGGACATGGCGCGGGACCTGCTCTTCCCCATCTATGCCAGCCTCTTCACGCCTGTGTGGCTGCGCCTGCTAGGCGCCAAAGTGGGCCGTAACGTGGAGGCTTCCACGGTGCTGTTGCTGCCACGCATGACGACCATCGGCGAAGGCGCGTTCCTCGCTGACGACACCATGGTGGCCTCCTACGAGCTTGGCGGCGGTTGGATGAAGATCGCGCCGGCCAAGATCGGCAAACGCTCGTTCCTCGGCAATTCCGGCATGACCGCCGCAGGCCGAAACGTGCCCAAGAATTCGCTGGTCGCGGTGCTGTCCGCCACGCCTGCCAAGGCGAAGTCGGGCACCTCCTGGCTGGGCAGCCCGCCCGTCAGGTTGCGCCGAACAGCTGTCGACGCCGATCAGAGCCTCACTTTCAACCCGCCGCTGGCCCTCAAGACCAAACGGGCGCTTTGGGAACTATGCCGGATGGTGCCGGTCATCCTGACGGTAGGGATCGCCGTCGGGATCATGCTGGTCCTCGACTGGATCGCCACCGAGTCCTCGTACTGGCTCGCGGCCTTACTCGGGGGCGTCGTGGTCATCGCCGCAGGTGCCGTTGCCGCGGCGAGTTCCGTCGCGGCGAAGTGGATATTGGTGGGACGCATCAAGGCGGGCGAGCATCCCCTGTGGAGCTCGTTCATTTGGCGCAACGAAGTGGTGGACACTTTCATCGAAATGGTCAGCGCTCCTTGGTTCGCGCGTTCGGCGTCCGGCACTCCCGCGCTCGTGTGGTGGCTCCGGGCGCTCGGCGCGAAAATCGGCCGCGGTACCTGGTGCGAGAGCTACTGGCTGCCCGAAGCAGACCTTGTCACGCTCGGCGAAAGCTCCACGGTCAACCGCGGTTGCGTGATCCAGACGCATCTTTTCCACGACCGCATCATGAGCATAGACACCGTGGTCCTCGGGGACGGCGCCACCATGGGCCCGCACGGCGTCATCCTGCCGCGCGCCAGCATCGGGGCCGGCGGAACGGTGGGACCGGCCTCCCTGGTCATGCGTGGGGAAACCGTCCCCGCGGGCACCTACTGGATGGGCAATCCTGTCCGCCCGTGGTCCGGACCGTAGCGTAGATTGGCAAGAGGGCTTATGAATGACCAGCCCATGACAACAGCAACACAGCAAGCTACACGGAGGCAGCCAGCGCCCATGAGCCTAAGCGGACCAGGAATCACCACAACTGCCGCCGATCCCTACACGCTGTACCACGGGAGCACGGCATTCCAGGTGCTGCGGTATGAATTGGACCTGGACTACAGCCTGGGCAGCAACCGGCTCAGCGGCCGCGCCATGCTCCGCTGCGTAGCCCTCGAAGACACGGACTCGGTGGTCCTGGACCTGGTGGGCCTGAAGGCTTCCAAAATTCTGATGGACGGCAAGAAAGTGCCGAAGTTCAGTGCCCGCGGCGAGCACCTTGTGATCACCGCCAAGGACCGGTTGAGGGCAGGCCAGCACTTCACCGTTGAGCTCCGATACGACGGCAACCCGAGGCCGCGCCGGGGCCTGTGGGGCGAAGTCGGTTGGGAGGAGCTCGACGACGGCGTGCTGGTTGCGGGGCAGCCGAACGGCGCCGCGTCCTGGTTCCCGTGCAACGACCATCCGCGGCACAAGTCCAGCTACTTGATCAGTATCACCACCGACGACAACTACCGCGCCATTTGCAACGGGCGCCTCGTTTCGCACAGCAGGAAGTCAAGCCGTGAGACCTGGGTCTACGAACAGGGCGAGCCTATGGCGACTTACCTCGCCACTGTGCAAATCGGACGCTATCGGCTCCACCAGCTCAGCCCTGCCCTCGGTGTGGTCCGCGACGGGACGGCGCATCATGCCGAAGCGGTACGGCCGGCTCCGGTTCCCCAGTTCGTTGCGGTCTCCCCCGGTTTGTTGACCGAGGCCCGCGAAGGACTGGCGCGGCAGGCCGACATGATGCGGACCTTCGTGGAATGTTTCGGTCCGTACCCCTTTGCCGAATACACGGCCGTGGTGACTGAGGACGAACTTGAAATCCCGCTCGAGGCCCAGACCCTCTCGATCTTCGGGCGGAACCACATGGAGCAATCGTGGGACGCGCAACGCCTCATCGCCCACGAGCTGTCCCACCAGTGGTTCGGCAATTCGCTCACTGTGAGCAGCTGGAGGGACATCTGGCTGCATGAGGGATTCGCGTGCTACGCCGAGTGGATCTGGTCCGAGGAAGCCGGCGTCATGTCCCTCGCCAACCGTGCAAGGGCCGCGTGGCGAAGGCTCGACGCGGGCGCCCAGGACCTGGTGATCGGCGACCCCGGACTGGAGCTCATGTTCGATGACCGTGTTTACAAGCGCGGGGCGCTAGCCCTCCACGCCGTCCGTCTCGCATGCGGGGACGCAGCCTTCTTTGGACTGTTGCGGCACTGGACCGAGGCCAAGCGCCACAGCTCGGTGTCCACGAAGGACTTCATCGACGCAGCCAACACTTACGTCCCGGGGCTCGACGCCGCCAGCGTCCTGGAACCGTGGCTGTACCAAGCAAGGCTGCCCGCTTTCGGCTGATCGCCGGATTCAGCGGGACGTAACCGCGAGGGCTGCAAGCAGTCCGGCCGGAAGATCCCGACCATCAGCGCTGTCCGGGAGCTCCAGGTCCCACAGCCCCGGCCGTTCGAGCACATCGAGGGAATCCGGGGCCACCCTGAGCCCTTCGCCCGTCATCTTCAACCAGGCTTCCTTGCGCGCCCACAATCGTGCGCGCTCATGGGCCCGGCTCCCGGCGTCGACAGTGTTGAGGTGGCGCCGTTCCCGTTCGGTGAGCGCAACGTCGTCGAAGCCGGCGAATTCTGTGCCCGCCGCATTTTCCAGGTCGACGCCCACCTGGAGGCCGGGCTCCGGATGCACGACGGCGGCAAACAGTACCCAGCCCGACGACCGTGAGGCGCTGAGCATCAGGGGCGCGGGACCGCCGTCGAGCACGTATCCGGGCCGGCCATGCGCGATGTCCGGACCAGCACCGCATTCCGGACAGGCGTAGGAAGCCCGGAGCTTCGCGGCTGGAACACCCAGAAGGCTTGCGGCAAAGTACTGCTGGGCCAGCCTGGACGCCAGGAAATCCCTTCGCAGGACCGGGGCCATGGCGTCTGCCCGCAGGGACTCGGCCGGAGACAGCAATTCCGCCGCCATCTTCTCGACGGCGGCGGAATCGGCAGGATCCAGGGGCTGGATGTGAACAGCCAGCCCCTGGATCCCCGGGTTGATGCTCGTCAGCGCTGGACTGCTCCGAATCGCTCCGCGGCGACGGCGACGGCGGCCTCGCGTGCCGCCGAGGCCTCGTCGGCGGTCAACGTGCGGTCCGCGGCACGGAATCGCAACCCGAAGGCGAGCGACTTCTTGCCGCCTTCGATGCCCTTGCCAGCGTAGACATCGAAGAGGGCGACGTCTTCGAGGAGTTCGCCGGCGCCCTCCCGGAGGGCAGCCAGTACGGCGTCCGCCGGAACATCCTGCGGCACCACGAGGGCAACGTCCTGGGTGGCAACCGGGAAACCGGAGATGTGTTTGGCGACGATGACGTCCGGCGCGGCGTCGAAGAGCGCGTCCGCGTTGAGCTCAAGCGCCACGGAACGTGCCGGCATGTCATGGGCGGCCAGCAGCTTCGGGTGCAGTTCGCCGGCGTAGCCCACGACATCGCCCGCGCGGAGCGCCAGGCGGGCGGCACGGCCCGGGTGGAACGCCTGGTGGCTGCCCTGGCTGACCACGAGTTCCACGCCGAGGACGTCGCCGACAAGCCTGGCCACATCCAAGGCGTCGGCCCAGTCCCAGGCACGCGGGGTGTGGCCCGCGGCGGCCGGGGAATCATGGCCGGTCAACACAGCGGCGATGTGCAGCGGCTGGTCCGGGACGCCGTCGTACAGTCCGTCGAGGACCTCGTCGGAAGGCTTGATGCCCAACGGCGGGATGGACGCCGTGCCAAGCTGCCCGTCGGGAAGGAACACCGAACCCGCCTCGAAGAGGGCGAGGTCGCGGAACCCACGGGAATGGTTGCGGCGGGCAACCTCGATCAGGCCCGGAAGCACCGAGGTACGCAGGTAACCGTGTTCTTCGCTGATCGGGTTGGCCAATTTGAGGGCCGTGCGTGCCGCGCCTTCCTCTGCCACCCCGAAGGTGTCATTGGCCGACTTGGAGACGAACGGGTAGGAGAGGACCTCGGTGAGCCCCGCGTCAGCCAGCGCCTGGACCACGCGGCGCTTTTGCTGCTGGGTCCGGGTCAGGCCACGGCCCGGAGGGGCCACGGGAAGCGTTGCCGGGATGTTGTCGTAGCCGACCAGCCTCGCGATTTCCTCGGAGAGGTCTTCCTTGGTTTCGAGGTCATTGCGCCAGCTCGGTGCCGTGACAACATACGAGTCCGAGGCCTCGTCCTTCAGGACGATCGCGCCCAGGTCCTTGAGGGAACCGGTGATCTGTTCCTCTGTGAAGTCGATGCCGATCCGGGAAGCCGCGTAGCCGGCCGGCAGCTCGATGGTCACGGCGTCTGGTGCTGTCCCGACGTCGGTACCGGCCTCGTCAGCCGTCCCGCCCGCCAATTCAACCAGGAGGTCGATGACCCGCTGGGCGGCAACGTTGGCAACTTGCCAATCCACTCCGCGTTCGAAGCGCTTGGACGCCTCCGACGGCAGCTTGTGCCTGCGGCGCGAGCGCGCGATCGAGACCTCGTCGAAATGCGCGGCCTCGACCAGGATCTTGGTGGTCGAATCGGAAACCTCGGTGTTCGCTCCGCCCATGACGCCCGCGATACCGATGGCGCCGGAGTCGTCGGTGATCAGGAGGTCTTCGACGTCGAGCGCACGCACTTTGCCGTCGAGGGTGGTGATCTTCTCCCCCGCGACAGCGCGACGGACCACGATGTCGCCCGACAGCTTGTCGAGGTCATAGCAGTGGTTCGGCTGGCCGAGTTCGAGCATCACATAGTTGGAAATGTCCACAGGCAGCGAAATGGAGCGGATGCCGGCTAAGCGCAGCCGGGAGACCATCCACGGCGGGGTGGGGCGGGTGGCGTCCACGCCGCGGACCGTGCGGGCCACGAAGCGGTCGCAACCGGGCTTGCCGTAAATGGGGGCGTCGTCGTTGAGCTTGACGCCGTAGCCGCCCTGCAGGGAAGCCGGAGCGGCGACCTTGGAGGCCGGGTCCGTGAAGACGGTACCGGTGGCGTGGGCGTATTCGCGGGCCACGCCACGGATCGAAAAGGCATAGCCACGGTCCGGAGTGACGTTGATTTCCGCGGCTTCGTCGTAGAGGCCAAGGAGGGCCATGGCGTCGGTGCCCACCTCGGGATCCAAGCCGATGCGGGAAAGCACCAGGATGCCGTCGTGGTCCTCGCCGATGCCGAGCTCACGGACCGACGCGATCATGCCGGCGGAGAGGTGCCCGTACGTCTTGCGCGCGGAAATGTGGAAGTCGCCGGGCAGCACGGCGCCCGGGAGCGTCACCACTACCTTGTCGCCCTCGACGAAGTTGTGGGCACCGCAAATGATGCCCTGCACGCCGGAGGGGTCGATGCCCTTTCCGGTCAGGGTCTGCTCCTGGCCCTCAGGGACCACGCGGACCTGGCACCAGTTGATGGTCTTGCCGTTGCTCTGCGGTTCCTTGACGAGGCTGAGGACCTGGCCCACCACGATTGGACCCTTGAGTTGGTCCGTGGGGCGGTGGACGGCTTCCTCTTCAAAGCCGACCTTGACGAGTTCCGCCATGACGTCTTCGGCCGTGGCATCGGCCGGAACCTGCGCGAATTCGCGCAGCCATGAAAGTGGGATACGCACTGTTAGATCTCCATCCCGAAGTGCTCGCTGAAACGTACATCGCCTTCGATCATGTCGCGCATGTCGCCGACCTCGTTCCGGAACATGAGCGTGCGCTCGATGCCCATGCCGAAGGCAAAACCTGAATACTCGTCCGGGTCGATGCCCGCAGCGCGCAGCACGTTCGGATTGACCATGCCGCAGCCGCCCCATTCGATCCAGCGAGGGCCGCCCTTGGCACCGGGGTGCCAAATGTCCAGTTCCGCGGACGGCTCGGTGAACGGGAAGTAGTTGGGACGGAGGCGGATCTGAGCCTCATCGCCGAACATCTGCCGGGCAAAATGCTCCAAGGTTCCGCGGAGGTCGGCCATGCTCAGCTTCTTGTCGATGGCCAGGCCCTCGAACTGGTGGAACACGGGCGTGTGCGTGGCATCGAGTTCATCGGTGCGGAAGACCTTGCCCGGGCACAGAACATAAATGGGCACTTCGCGTTCCAGCATGGAACGGACCTGCACCGGGGAAGTGTGCGTGCGCATGAGCAGGTGCGCCTCGGGAGGTTCCACGAAGAAGGTGTCTTGCATTTCGCGGGCCGGGTGGTCCGGCTTGAAGTTGAGGGCGTCGAAGTTGAACCACTCGGACTCGACCTCGGGTCCTTCGGCGATTTCCCAGCCCATGCCGACGAAGATGTCCGCCACGCGGTCCTGCAGTGTGGAAAGCGGGTGGCGGGCACCGGCACGGCGTCGCCGCGGCGCCGCGGTGACGTCAACGGTTTCCTCGACCAGGATGCGTGCGTCGTTTTCGGCCTCCAGCACGGCGGTCCGTGCCGCGAGCGCCTGGTTGACGCGGCCACGGGAGGAACCCATGAGCTTGCCTGCGGCGGCCTTCTGTTCCTTGGGCAGTCCACCGATTTCACGGTTGGCAAGGCTCAAAGGCGACTTCTCGCCGGTGTGCGCCAAGCGCACGGCTTTGAGTTCTTCGAGGGAGGATGCAGCGGCAATCGCGGCGACGGCTTCCTCAACGGCAGCGGTGATGGCGGCTTCATCCAAAGGGTTCGGGATGGCAGCGCCCGGCAAAGTGTCAGTCATCTACTGTTCTTAGCTACGAGTCGGAAATGGTCTCCACCAGGCAGGGCCATGGCAAAAGCAGGAGCGATGCTCGCTGGACGCGTCCGGCGGGCACTAACCCCAGTCTAGTAGAAGGGTTCGGCGGGGCCTTAACCCGTGACACGGCACGGGTGCCGTTCCCCGGAACCCGGGGCTAGCATGGCCTCATGACGCCGGTCCGCACCATCACTGTCACCGGGGAGGGGACTGCCGGAGCCGTCCCCGACCTGCTGACGCTCACGTTCGCCGTCGAGGTCAGGCGCGACGGCGCCGAAACGGCCTATCGCGACGCCGGTGAAGCCGCCTCGGCGGTGACGGAAGCCTTGAGCGGGCATGGCGTGGCCGGTGCTGAGTTACGGACCAGCGGCCTCAATCTGCGCGCCGAACTCGTCTGGGCCGAAAACCAGGGGCAGAAGGTCACTGGATATGTTGCATCGACCACCATGGTTGCCCGGATCAGCCCGCCGTCACGGGCATCCGCGGCCATATCCGCGGCAGTCGCCGCAGGCGGTGACAGCCTGCGCATCAACGGGATCGAGCAAGGATTCGCTGATACGCCCGCGGTTGCCGCCCGGGCACAGGAGGCCGCGTGGCGGGACGCCGAAGCGAAGGCGTCCCGCTTCGCAGCACTTGCCGGCGGCCGGCTGGGCAAAGTCATCTCCATCGATCAGCGGCCGGAGCATGGACCGCCGGTACCGATGATGGCCGGCATGGAGCGCGCCTCAGCGAGCGAAGACCTGCCCATCGAGGCCGGATCGGTGGCGGTTTCCGCGAGCGTCGTGGTGCAGTGGGAGCTGGATTCGCCCGGGAGTAACACGGGGTGATCCGGGACCCTGGGGGCGGCAGGATCCCGGGAGCCTCCCGTCCTGACCTTCCTTGAAGAACGATTCTGCGCGACACGCCGGCGACACGCCGCTTGAGAGGCTTTCTCCGATCCAAAGAAGGTCAGGATGGACCCTTCATTTACCGCACCGCCTAGTGAACGGCGCCCGCGGAGAGCTTCGCGTCCACTGTGGTCCCAAGCGCCGTGCGCACGACGACGGCGATCCCCCGGCCCATGTCCCGCGTCGCCATGCCGGGTACGGTACTCCCCTGCGGCAGGCGTGTTTCGTCGTGGGGAACGTGGATGAAACCGCCCCGCGCCCGTGGCGTATCGGCTCCGCCGAGCTCGTGCATGAGGGCATAGAACACGTGGTTGCACACGTACGTCCCGGCAGTCTGCGAGACTTCGGCGCGGATTCCGGCGATCTGCAGCGCCCGGAGCGCGGACTTCACCGGTAGCGTGCTGAAGTAGGCCGCCGGCCCCTCCGGGACCACCGGCTCGTCGATGGGCCTGTTACCGGCGTTATCCGGAATCCTGGCGTCATCGCAGTTAATGGCCACGCGCTCCAAGGAGAGCCTGTCCCGGCCGCCGGCGAGTCCGACGCAAATGGTCAACTCGGGTTGCAGCTTTCCCATGGCCTCGCGCAGGACAGCGGCGGATTCACCGAAAACGCACGGTAGCTCGAGCACCTCCACCGTATGCCCTTCGCCTCGCAAGATTTCCTGCGCTTCGAGGACGGCACCCCACGAGGAGTTACTCGAATCGCCACCAAAGGGCTCGAATCCTGTCAGCAGAATCATGCACCCACCCTAGCAAGGGCTGACCCGGCTTCCAGGTTCCCCCATCGGATCTCCCGCAGGCCTCCAGGCCACACAGGCCTACTTTCACGGGCCTTCTTCCATGGGCCTTCTTCCTTGGGCCTTGACAAGTGTTCGAACATATATTCGAATGGAGGCCATGAGATGGGACGCACAAGCACTTTCACCACGACGTGGTCCGGCACCTGGAGACAACAGCAACAGCGTTCTGCCCGTAGCCGCCCCAGCAACGGAAGCACTGCTGCCGCTGGCCGGGCTTGTGCGTTCCGTCTCGACCCCCGAATTCTCCGGAGTCACCTTCCATGAGGTCACCGCCAAATCGGTGCTCAACAAGGTGGCGTCCGGTTCCCAAATGCCTTTCGAATGGACGGTCAACCCCTACCGCGGATGCAGCCATGCGTGCGTCTACTGCTTCGCCCGCAAGAGCCACACCTATCTGGAGTTCGACGCCGGACGCGATTTCGATTCCCAAGTGATAGTGAAGATCAACGTGGCAGAGGTCCTGCGCAAGGAACTGTCCAAACCGTCGTGGGGCCACCATCATGTGGCCCTCGGCACCAATACGGATCCGTACCAGCGGGCAGAGGGCCGTTACCAGCTGATGCCGGGCATCATCCGGGCCTTGGCCGATTCCGGCACTCCGTTCTCCATCCTCACCAAAGGAACCCTCCTGGGCCGCGACATCCCCCTCCTCAAGCACGCCGCCAGCCAAGTGCCGGTGGATCTGGGCATATCGCTGGCCATGACCGACGAAGCCCTGGCCTCGGCCGTGGAACCGGGCACGCCCGCGCCGCGCGCACGGCTCAAGCTCATCCACCGTTTGCGCGAGGCCGGGCTGCCGTGCGGCGTGATGGCCATGCCCATCCTGCCGTGGCTGACGGACAGTGATGAGGCCCTTGAGTCGCTCTTCACGGCCCTGTCCGGGGCCGGCGCCACTGGCGTGACGGCCGGGGCGTTGTACCTGAAGCCGGGCACCAGGGAGTGGTTCATGCAGTGGCTTGCGGCTCATCATCCCGGCCTCGTCGGCAAGTACCGGCGTCTCTACGGACAGGGCTCCTACGCCTCGAAGGAATACAGGACCTGGTTGAGTGGCCGCATCAACTATTTCAAAGCCCGTCACGGCTTTTCCGGAAGCAGCGGCTTCAGCCACAGGAGAGCCGCCGCGCGCAAGGAAGCGCCGTCTTCCCTTCCAGCGGCGTCCCTTCCGCCAGCTGGCCAGTCCACTCTTTTCTAGCCAAGCAGGCCGGTGGTCACCCTTTCCACCAGTGCCCGGACAATCGGCAAGTCAGCAGGAATCCAGGGCAACGCGAAGGCGTCATTGCCATTGCCGGCGTCGTTGCCATGGCCATGGCCGTCGCCGTTGCCAAGCGGAACCCACCGGAGTTCATCGTGGTCCTGGAGCGGACGCGGTTCGCCGTCGAGCACTTCTGCGAACCAAACCCTCATGACGGCCCGCTCGTTCAGGGGCCACCCGTCGGGTTCGGCCGGTTCAACTTCGGCCCCGAGACGGACGGTGATCCCGAGTTCCTCGAGCAGTTCGCGGTGCAGCGCGCCTTCGAAGGATTCCCCGGCCTCCAGCTTGCCGCCGGGAAACTCCCACATTCCAGCGAATTGCGGTGGGGCGCTGCGCCTCGCGACGAGCAGTTGCTGTGGATTTTCAAGGGAATCGACGACGGCGGCGCCCGCCACGCTTATCAGTCCAGTCACCGCAACAGTCTATTGGCCGTCAAGCGAGGAGCCCTGCCGATGGAAGCCGTCACATTCAGGAACATTCACCGGACTCCCGCATTAAGCTTTCACCGGGCTCTCGCATTACGCTTAAAAGTCAGCTTTATTTCCTTCGAGCGGGCTCCCCCTTCTCCCCCAAGAAACAGGACGATGACCACTACCGCTGCTAGCAAGACCTCCCAACGGACCGGAAACCGTCACGTGACGCTGGCGATCTTTGCCCTTGCCATGGGCGGGTTTGCCATCGGGACCACAGAGTTCACCATGATGGGCTTGCTCAAGGAGATCGAGCAGGGTCTCAATATCAGCACTCCCGAGGCCGGGAACCTGATTTCCGCCTACGCTTTGGGAGTCGTGGTGGGCGCGCCCGTCTTCGCGGCCCTGGGCGCCCGGCTCCCCCGCAAGCAACTTGCCTTGGGACTCATGCTGTTCCTGTCCATCGCGAACCTGAGCTCCTTCATTGCGCCGGACTACGGAACCATGTTGATCACCAGGTTTGCCTCGGGGCTGCCCCACGGCGCCTTCTTCGGGATCGCCGCGGTTATCGCAGCGAGCCTGGTTGCTCCCACCAAGCGTGGCTGGGCGATTTCGATGGTCATGGGCGGCCTCACGATCGCCAACGTCATAGGCGTTCCTGCGGCCACTTGGCTCGGCCAGACTTTCGGGTGGCGCCTGCTCTTCGTGGTGGTAGGCGCCATCGGCTTGGCCACTTGCGTGTTGCTGTTTAAGTTTGTGCCGTTTGAGCCTGCCCACCCGGAGGCGAGCATCCGCCGGGAACTTGGTGCCCTCAAGCGCATTCAGGTGTGGCTGGCATTGCTGATAGGAATCATCGGTTTCGGCGGCTTCTTCGCCACCTACACATACATCTCCCACACCATGACATCGGTGGCGGGCATCCCACAGGCGCTGATACCCCTGGTAGTCGCTCTGTACGGACTTGGGATGGTGGCAGGCAACATCCTCGGCGGCCGCATCGCCGACAAATCGGTCATGGGAACCATCTACCGGGTCCTGCCCCTCATTGCCTTGGCGCTGGTGGCCTACGCCGTCGCGGCCCACTGGGCGTGGTCGGCATTCATCATGGTCTTCATTGTGGGCGGCATCGGCTCCATGCTTGTCCCGCCGTTGCAGACGCGCCTCCTCGACGCTTCGCCGGACGCCCCCTCCTTGGCTTCCTCGCTCAACCACTCCGCCCTCAACATCGCCAACGCCCTTGGCGCGTTCCTCGGCGGAGTGGTGATCGCATGGGGCTGGGGCTACGTGGCCCCTGCCCTCGTTGGCGCTGTCCTGGCAGTCATGGGGCTCGGCGTCGCGGGAATCAGCGGCTGGTTGGAACGCAAGAGGCCCCTGGCTGCATAAGTACTGACCGCATACCTAAGAGCGTGCAGCGGTCACGCTTCGGCACCTCTTGGACCTGGACTTAGACCTGGACCCGTTCCACGTCCGGTTCAAGGTAGATGACCCGGGCAATCGGCACTGCAGTGCGAATCCGGAGTTCGGCGTCGTCGATCGCTTTGGCAATCGCCCGACCGGTATCTGCCGCGCCCACACTGATCTTCGCAGCCACCAGCAGTTCTTCCGGGCCCAAGTGCATGGTCTTGAGGTGGATAATGCGCGTGCCATCGGACTCAATGGCTTCCGTGATGCGCGCATTGTCCTCTTTGGTGGCTGATTCGCCGAGTAGCAGGGACTTGGTTTCCACCGCGAGCACCACGGCGATTCCCACAAGAAGCAATCCGATCATTCCCGTGCCTGCGGCGTCCCACAAACCGTTGCCCGTGATGAGGGTCAGGCTCACGCCGAAGAGCGCAAAGGCCAGGCCCAGGAGGGCTCCGAAGTCCTCGAGAAGGATCACAGGCAACTCCGGTTGCTTGGCGTTGCGGATGAACCTGATCCAGCCCTGGTTTCCGCGCAGCGGATTGGACTCGTGGATCGCGGTCCGGAACGAAAACGATTCCGCCACAATGGCGCCGAGCAACACGGCCAGCGGTACCCACCAGAAGGCGCCTTCAATCGCGTGGGGGTGCTGGAACTTCTGCCAGGATTCGTACAGCGCGAAAAGGCCGCCGACGCTGAACAGCACGATCGAGACGATGAAAGCGTAGATGTATCGCTCACGTCCATAGCCAAACGGGTGCTCGGGGCTTGCTGTGCGCTGCGCCCGCTTCCCGCCAACCAGCAGGAGCAATTGGTTGCCGGAGTCGGCTACGGAGTGGATCGCCTCGGCCAACATGGACGACGACGTCGTCAGCACGAAGGCAATGAACTTGAGTGCTGCAATCGACAAGTTGGCAGCCAGTGCCGCCACGATCGCCTTGGTACCGCCATTTGCAGCCACGAAAGCTCCACTTCTTCTTTTGGGGGATGTGAGTGAGTTGGCAGGGACGGACCGCGGGGTCGCGTCCCTGCAAGCAATACCGTACCTATAGCGGAATTGTCAGGAAGCGCGCTGGGAGCGTGCGCTGGCGTAAAGGCAGACTGTGGCGGCTGTCCCAAGGTTCAAGCTTTCCGCCGAGCCGTAAACGGGCACTGCGACACGATGGTCCGCAAGGGCCAGCTCGAAGTCGGAAAGTCCTTGCGCCTCGTTACCGAACAGCCAAACCGTCGGCGCTTCGAGGGCGTAGGCGGAAGGCGCTGCCGATCCACCCAGGCGGCGTGCCGCGTTCTCGTCCTGGAGTTTGTCCAAATTGAGGGTGCCGTAACCGTCCGCGGCGAGGATCCCGATGCCGCGCTCCTTGCAGAGGGCCACGAGCTCTTCAACGTCCGCGCCCAGGACAACGGGCAGGTGGAAGAGCGAACCTGCCGTGGACCGCACCGCCTTCGGGTTGTAAATATCGACGCTGGAGGCCGTCAACACCACCGCGTCCGCTCCGGCCGCATCAGCTGCACGAAGCACTGTTCCAGCGTTGCCGGGGTCCCGTACCTGGCACATGACGGCGATCAGCCGCGGCCCGGCGTCGAGCACTGATTCAAGGCTCACGTCCACAAAACTGCAGACGGCCACAATGCCCTGGGGATTGACGGTGTCAGCCATGGCGGAGAGGACATCGTCATTCGCGAGCCGCAAGGCAACGCCGTCGGCGAGATCGGCCAGTTCAGGGAGCCGGTCCAGGCAGCTTTCGCTCGCGAAGACTTCGTGCACGACGCCGGACTCCCCCGCGGCGGTCCGCTCCCGGTGCAGGACCAGCGCCTCGCGAACAGCCTGGGGGCCTTCCGCGAGGAAGCGGCCACGCTTTAAACGGGCCGGGCGCCCTGCAAGCTTCGCGACATCCCTGACCCGATCGGCTCGGGGGTTGGACATCGGAAGTTCTTGCGGGCGCCCGGTTTCGTTCATATACAGAACTTTAGTGGCAGTTGCCACCGTCCCATGAACTGAGGCTACGTGCTACTCAGCAGCTTCAGCGGCCGGCTTCTTCGCAGCCTTGGCCTTGGGTGCCTTGGCAGCGGGCGCTTCCTCGGAAACGGAGGCCTTCACACCGGAAGCAGTCTTCGCTGCCGGAGCAGCCTTGGCGGCAGCCTTCGGAGCAGCCTCGGCCTTGGCAGCCGGGGCGGAGGTGTCTGCAGGAAGGGAATCCTTGGCGACCTTGACCAGCGCGGCGAAAGCGTTGGCGTCGGAAACGGCCAGCTCTGCCAGCATGCGGCGGTCAACCTCGACCTCAGCGGCCTTCAGGCCCTGGATCAGGCGGTTGTAGGTCAGGCCGTTGGCGCGGGATGCAGCGTTGATGCGCTGGATCCAGAGGCGACGGAAGTCGCCCTTCTTCTTGCGGCGGTCGCCGTAGCTGTACACAAACGAGTGCAGCAGCTGCTCTTTTGCCTTGCGGTACAGGCGAGACCGCTGACCGCGGTAACCCTTGGCCCGTTCAAGGACAACCCGACGCTTCTTGTGGGCATTTACCGCCCGCTTCACACGTGCCACGTGCGTACTCCTTCAAAATTCTTATCCCAAGCTGCTACTGCCGGGAATCCGGCCCGCCTGAGAAGGCTTTGGTGTAGTCGGCGGCTACCGGATGGCAGCAACCAGAAAACTTGGAACTTAGACGCCGAGCATCTTCTTGATGACCTTGGCATCGCCCTTGAAGACGATCCTGTCGCCGGCAAGGCGACGGGTCAGGGTGGAGGACTTGTGCTCCAGGTAGTGGCGACGGTTGGCCTGCTGACGCTTCAGCTTGCCGGTACCGGTCAGCTTGAAGCGCTTCTTAGCACCACTGTGGGTCTTCATCTTCGGCATGGGAACCGATCTCCTTACGTATCCGCAGACTGGGTCTGCAGTTCTTTCGTGCAACCACCCCTTAGGGGGCGGCTGCTGCTTTCGTGCCGGGCGGAGGGAGTGCCTCCTGCGGCGTGACTAGTTGGTCTTGCGCGCCGCTGGCTTCGGAGCGGCCTTGGGGGCTGCCGGTCGAGCTGCAGGCTTCGGAGCCGCGGGCTTCGCCATCGGTTTCGGTACTGGTGTAGCAGCAGGCTTGGGGGCGGCCGGAACCGCAGGCTTCGGAGCTGCCTGCTCGGGAGCCTTTGCCGGTGCCGGCTGAGCGGTCTTGGCCGGTGCTGGTGCCTTTGCCTGCGTCGGTGCGGTAACCGGAGCTTCAACCACAGGAGCCTTTTCGGCTGCTGCAGTCTCTTCAACCACAGGAGCCTCTTCGACAAGCGATTCCTCAGCAACCGGAGCCTCTTCGACAACCGTTTCCTCAGCAGCCTCCGCCTCAACGGCATCCGGCGCGGTTCCCGCAGCCTGGGTTTCCCCGGACTGAGTCAAGAGTTCCGCCGGGAGCAAGTCCGCGAGTGACTGGGTCAAGGGAGCATCCTCGCCTGACGTGTCAATCCGGCCTGCCGCCTTGGCTTCATTCTGGGCTTTGGCTTCAGCACGCTGCGCCGCGCGGCGGGCCTCGGCCTTGGCCTCAGCCTTGTTCTTCAGCGGGCCGATCACCATGACCATGTTGCGGCCGTCGATGCGCGGGCTGGACTCAATCACGCCAACCTCGGCAACGTCCTCGGCGAATCGCTGCAACAGGCGGATGCCCATTTCAGGGCGCTGCTGCTCACGTCCGCGGAACTGGATCATGGCCTTTACCTTGTCACCGGCACCCAGGAAGCGAAGCGCGTGGCCGCGCTTGGTCTCGTAGTCGTGGGTATCGATCTTCAGGCGGAAGCGGATTTCCTTCAGAACCGTGTTGGTTTGGTTCTTGCGGGCCTCACGGGCTTTGACAGCGGCTTCGTACTTGTACTTGCCGAAGTCCATCAGCTTGCACACCGGAGGCTTCGCCTGCGGTGCAACTTCAACGAGATCCAGGTCAGCCTCGGCGGCCAGACGCAGGGCGTCCTCTATACGGACGATTCCAACCTGTTCGCCGGCAGGGCCGACCAAACGCACCTCGGGGACGCGGATACGCTCATTGATTCTTGGCTCGCTAATGTCAAAGCTCCTGTTGTTGTGATGAGTATTCCACCGGCAAATAGAGAAGGCCCCCAATTGCTGGCGCAATCGAAGGCCTCGACGATCGGATAAGGCCCCTCAATGGGAGCCTTCGCACCATCCAAGGCTGACCTTGAACGGCGTCCGACCAGGTACCCGGCAACTTACATCCCCGAAGGGAAACGGCTGACGCGGGTGGGAGAGAACTCCGCTTGCAAACTGAAAATCAATTCTACAGAAATCGGGCACCAACCGCACATTAACGATGGGTGTCCGAGTGCTGCGCGTGCCACGGAAAATGGCAACTTTCAGTCGGTCTGTGACAAGCTTACCAGCATGAGCACTTCAGACAGCAATTCCCTCGACCACGAGCCCACCGGTACCGACGCCGGAGTAGGCCAGCAGATCCGCGACATTTCGGAAGTACCGGCTGTTGAGGTCATCACCACAGGCGCCGTTCACCTCATGAGCGCAGCGGCCGTCAAGGTCGGCTTGGCCGACGACCCCGAGGCGGAAGAGCTCAAGGACCTCGACGAAGCCCGCAAACTGATCACCGCCCTGGCCGGCCTGGTCACCGCGGCAGCACCGGAAATCGGTTCGCAGCACGCCGGCCCCTTGCGCGACGGCCTCCGTTCCCTTCAGCTTGCATTCCGCGAGGCATCCCTGATCCCGGACGAGCCGGGCAAGGGCCCGGGCGAAAAGTTCACCGGCCCGGTCAACTGACCCGGAGCCACCTGTTGGACCCGCGACGGCGGGCTGGCCTCTTTGGCCGGCCCGCCGTCGTCGTATCCTGGCGGTTTACGCCCGACTCAGTTGACGGCATCCCCCGCTCCGGCCTGCGTGATGGTCATGATCCGGCGCCGACGCAACTGGAGGAACAGCCCCGCCAGGCACAGCACCACGCCCGCCGCGCCGATGGCGACGAAGCCGGCCCACGGCCCCACACCGTCGATAAAGAGTCCCGCAACCGGCGAACCGAAGGCGACCCCTGCCGTGAGGGCCGAGCCGTACCAGCCCATTGCCTCGCCCCGCCGTTCCTCATCTACGATGTCGGCGACTTTTTCCGAAGCCGCGGACAACACCGGGGCGCAGAGCAGCCCGGGAAGCAGGGACAACAAAGCAAGGGTCCAGGTATCCCCGGCGAAGCCCATCGGGATGGTCAGGGCCGCCATGCCCAGCAGGAGCAGGATGGGTGAGACGGGGCGGTGCATGGCGCCGTAGATGAGTCCGCCGACCACCGAAGAGGCGCACCAGAAGAAGAAAACGATTCCGATCTCGCTCTCGTGGCCGCCTCGCTGCAACACCGCGACGATTCCGACGTCGGTGCCGCTCAGGACCATGCCGGATCCTGCGGCGACGGCGAACACGGCGGCTACCGCCGCAGTGAACCACGTGAAGTTCCTGGCCATTTTTCCGCGGATCCCGGAAGCCTGCGAAACCGTCGGAGCCATCTCTGAAGCGGCTTCCTGGAGATGGGCCGGCGCCGAGGCCACCACCGCGGCTTCGGCAGCATGTAGCTCATCGGCATCCCGGTCAGCCGTCTGGCCGGCATCCAGGGCGCCCTCGCTACGGGTGGGCGGGTTGAACCATAGCAGGATAAGCCCGGCGGCCGAGGTGCACACTCCCACGATGGTCAGGCCCAGCACCGTGAAGCCACTGGTCGCGACGACCGCGCCGACTGCGGGCCCGATCATGAAGACCACTTCGGTGCCAATCGAGTCCAGGGCATAGGCCGAACGCCGTTGTTCGCCATCGACCAGGACGCCGAGGGACTGCCGGATGACGCTGAAGATCGGTAGCGTCAACAGGCCCCCGACGAACACGAGTGGAATGATCCATTCGTAGCTGACATGAGGCACCACGGACCAAATCACCAGTTCGGACACCACCGAAGGAATGAGGGCCTTGCGCAGGCCGACAGTGTCCACGCGCCGCCCTCGCCACGGAGCGCCTATCGCGATGCCGATGGTGAATACCGCGGCGGCCGCGCCGGCGGCGGCGTATCCCTTGCCCAGGGTCAGCACGATATGCAAGGTGAGCAGTACTCCCGCTGCAGAGTGCGGTATGCGGGCCACCATGCCCACCAGCAAGAGCCGCCGCACGGACGTGATGGACAACATCTCCCGGTAGAGAGAGAAATTCACGAGCTACATCCCCTGTTCTGCCGAGGGCAGGACAAGGAGGTTCCCCCATGCCTTCGGCTACTGTGCCGCCCGCTGCAGGCTGACCTCGATCGAGTCAACCCGCTCGGCGAACAATTCGTTCTGCGCCCAACGTCCGTTCAGCCCGGAGACGAGATCCTGCACCGCGGCGGCGTCCAGGCCATCTTCGAGGTACAGCACCACGCGCAATTCGGGCCCGGGTCCCCCGCCGGCCATCGCCGATCCGTCAGCCGTGCGTGAGGCCATCCCGGATCCTGGCCGCATCTCCAGGCGTCGCACCGCCGGGTACGTCCCTGCCACGGAATTGAGAGCAGCCTCCAGTTCACCATCAAGGTACGACGGCGTCCAGTCCCGCTGTTGCGCCAAGGACCACATGGCGGGCCGGCGCACCACGAAGGTGACATCCGAACCGGGGTCCACCACGAGGAGCTGGGCTCCTTCCGACACGGCAGACAGCGCCGCCCGTGCCGCATATACCGCGACCGGGCGCGCCTGCGGATGCCAGGCTTCGAGGGCGGCAGCCGAGGTGAACACGGGCATGGCCGTGCGGCCATCGGGTGCTTTCAGCGTCACGAGCGCCATATCGGCCTGCTTGTCGGCATGGAGACCATCCACGCCCTCTGCTTCCTCAGCGAGCTGGGCCACCACCGGGACAAAGACCCGGGCCGTTGCCAGCGAAGCCACCACGCCCGCCTCGTTGCCGCTACCTGCGAGCAGGGCCGCGACGGCGGCGAGGTACCCGGCGTCGGCCGTTCCGTCGTCGTCCTCGAAATTATGGATCTTGGGGGCATCTGCGCCCAGGTCGCGCCCCGCCCAGGGCTGGCCGGCAGAATCGCCCGCTCCCCCGGCACCCGCCAGTGCCGCGGCGATGTGCCCGGGCAACTGCCGGGTCGCCGGAGTTGAAGCCTTATCAGCGGCCGGGACCTGTGGATCCTGCGACATCAGCGGCGTCCGGCGACGTCCAGGGCTTCCGGAAGCGTGAAGGCACCGGCGTACAGGGCCTTGCCGACGATCGCTCCCTCGACCCCGAGGGGCACGAGCTCCCGCAGGACGCGCAGGTCTTCGAGGCTGGAGATGCCACCCGAAGCGACCACGGGTTTGCCGGTCCTTTCGACCATCTCGCGCAAGAGCTCAACGTTGGGACCCTGCAGGGTTCCATCCTTCGTGACGTCGGTGACCACGTAACGGGCGCAGCCGGCGTCTTCAAGGCGGGCCAGAACTTCCCAGAGGTCCCCGCCTTCCTTGGTCCAGCCGCGGCCCGCGAGCGTCGTTCCGCGGACGTCCAGCCCGACGGCGATCTTGTCACCAAAGCGCTCAATGGCCCGGCGGGTCCATTCCGGGTTCTCCAGCGCGGCGGTTCCGAGGTTCACCCGGGCGACGCCCAGCTCGAGCGCGCGCTCGAGGGATTCGTCGTCGCGCAGTCCGCCGGACAGCTCCACTTTGACGTCCAGCTGCGAGACGACCTCGCTGATAAGGCCGGCGTTACTGCCACGGCCGAAAGCGGCGTCCAGATCCACCATGTGTACCCACTCGGCTCCGGCGTTCTGCCAATTCAGGGCTGCCTCCAGCGGCGTGCCATAGCTGGTCTCGGAGCCCGCTTCTCCCTGCAGGAGGCGGACGGCCTGGCCGTCCACGATGTCGACGGCGGGCAGCAGTTCCAGAACGGGCAATTCGGAGGCGGTGGTCATTGGAGTCCTTGGGGTTGTGCGGACGGGCGTCAGTTGCCCGGAAAGTTATTTGGCGGGCTTGATCATTTGGCGGGCAGCGTCATTTGGCGGGCAGCGTGAAGAGGTAGGCCGCCAGCAGCGCCAAGGCGGCAAGCACGTAGAACGAAATGGAGACCCAGGCGGGGCGTTTCTGCTGGTGGAAGGAGATTCCGCCACCGACGAGCAGCCCGGCCGCGCCCATGAGGATCACGGACCACATATCAGGCAGCGCCTCCGGCTTCGGTTGCCGGCAATTGGGGCTGGGCCTGCGGACGCAGGCCGTCAACCCAGTTGCGCAGGAGCCGGGCCCCCGCGTCGCCCGACTTCTCGGGGTGGAATTGCGTGGCGCACAACGGACCGTTTTCCACTGCTGCGATGAACGGCGCGCCGTGCTCGGACCAGGTCACCTTCGGCGGGGCCATACGGGGCTGGGCGACGTCGAATTCCCACTTCTGCACGCCGTACGAGTGCACGAAATAGAAGCGTTCGTGCTCGACGCCGGCGAACAGCTTCGAGCCTTCGGGCACGTCCACGGTGTTCCAGCCCATGTGCGGGACAACGGGCGCAGGGAGGAGTTCCACCTTGCCAGGCCACTCGCCCATGCCTTCGGCCTCGGTTCCGTGTTCCACTCCGGCCTCGAACAACACTTGGAGTCCGACGCAGATACCCAGGACGGGCCGGCCTCCGGCCACGCGACGGCCGATCATCCGGATGGCGTCGACTGCTTTGAGTTCGCGCATCACCGTTTCGAAGGCGCCGACGCCGGGGACCAAGAGCCCATCAGCGTTCAGGACATCTTCGGGTTGGGCGCTCAACGTGACTGCCGCTCCGGCCCGCTCAAGCGCCCGGACCGCCGAGCGGACATTGCCCGAGCCGTAGTCAAGGACCGTTACGGTCGGTTTTCCATCGGGAGAGACAACGCGGCCGGCAGCCTTCGGATCGACGACAGCGCCATCCTTCAGGATGTGCGTACTCACAAGGCACCCTTCGTGGACGGAATGCCTTCCACGCGGGGGTCGGACTCAACGGCGGAGCGGAGCGCACGGGCGAAGGCCTTGAACTGGGCCTCCACGATGTGGTGCGGATCGCGGCCGGCGAGGACATTCATGTGAAGGCAGATACCGGCGTGCAAGGTGATGGCCTCAAAGACGTGGCGGGTCAGCGACCCGGTGAAGTGTCCGCCGATCAGGTGGTATTCCTGGCCTGCGGGCTCACCGCCGTGAACAAGGTAAGGGCGGCCGGAGACGTCGACGACGGCGTGGGCCAACGCTTCATCCAGCGGCACCGTGGCCTCGCCGAAGCGACGGATGCCCGCCTTGTTACCCAAGGCAGTCCGCAGGACTTCACCGAAGGTGATGGCAACGTCCTCCACGGTGTGGTGGGCGTCGATGTGCGTGTCTCCGCTCGCCTTGACTGTCATGTCGATGAGCGAATGCTTGCAGAGCGCCGTCAGCATGTGGTCATAGAACGGCACCGAGGTGCTGATATCCGAGATTCCCGTGCCGTCGAGGTTGATTTCAACCAGGACGGAAGACTCGCTGGTGGTGCGTTCCATGCGTGCTGTCCGGGCGGCCGCCGTGCTGGCGCCGTTTTCGCTCATTGATGATCCTTAGGAGGAAGGAGTGGTGGGACTTATCCAAGTCTAGGCCGGTGCGGAGACCTGTCCGTCCAGCAAGGCTTCAAGCGCCTCAAGGAAGGCTGTGGTCTCCGGTTCCGTACCGGCCGTCACTCGAAGATGGCCCGGTATGCCGACGTCGCGGATCAGGACCCCGCGCTCGAGGAGACCCTGCCACAAGGCATGGGGGTTTTCGATTCCGCCGAAAAACACATAGTTGGAATCGGAGGCGGCCGGCCTAAAGCCCATGCGGGTCAATTCGCTGACAATGCGATCGCGTTGAATCTTGATGTCTTCCACGTCGGCCATCAGGGCTTCGCGGTGCCGGAGCGCAGCCAGCGCGGTGGCCTGGGTGATGGCCGAGAGGTGGTACGGAAGGCGGACCAAGCGGATCGCATCGGCGACCTCGGGGGCAGCTGCCATGTAGCCGATGCGTGCACCGGCCAGGGCGAAGGCCTTGCTCATGGTCCGCGAGACGATAAGGCGCTCCCGGCCTGGGAGGAGCGTCAACGCACTTGGGGTGTTGTCGTGGGCGAACTCGTGATAAGCCTCGTCCACGATCACTACGGTCTGGCTCGGCTCGCCGGCCTCGTAAACTGCCTCGACAACGTCAAGGCCAAGTCCCGTGCCGGTGGGGTTGTTCGGGGAGCAGAGGAACACGACGTTCGGCTTGAGTTCGCGAACCTGGGCGGCTGCGGAGGCTGCATCGAGTCCATAGTCTTCAGCGCGAACTCCGACGACGTATTCAGTGTCGGTTCCGCTGGCCAGGAGAGGGTACATCGAGTACGTGGGCGGGAAACCGAGCGCGGTGCGGCCGGGGCCACCAAAAACCTGGAGGATCTGCTGCAGCACTTCATTGGAGCCGTTGGCTGCCCAGATGTTCTCCGCGGCAAGGCCGTGGCCGAGGTATTCCGCAAGGGCCTCGCGCAGTTCGGTGAACTCGCGGTCCGGGTAGCGGTTCAGTCCAGTGGCTGCGGCCGCCACCGCTTCGGTGATCGCGGCCTGTACATCCGCCGGCACGCCATGTGTGTTTTCGTTGACGTTGAGCAGAATCGGAACATCAAGCTGCGGCGCGCCGTACGGGCTCAGGCCGCGGAGGTTGGTCCGGAGGGGAAGTCGGTCAAGTCGCTCAAGCTGGTCACTCACCATGACAGTTTAAGGTGCCGCAGCGGATGCCCCTAAACTGTGACGGTCCTACGGCCGTTCGGAGCCCCGTCAGTGCGGTCAAGATTGCCCTTAAGCGGCAGGAACGAACAATTGCTGGCCCGGCACGATGCGGCCGTCCTGGAGGTTGTTCAGCTGGATGATCTCGGCAACGACGTCGCGCGGATCCCGTGAAGGTACAACCATTCCCGCAATCCCCCACAAGGACTGGCCGCTCTGAACCGTGACGCTCGTGCTGGTGGTCGGCTGCAGCTCAGCGGTGGAATCAGCGGCCTTGGCCGGCGAATTCAGGAATCCTGCCAAACTGAGCAGGGCCGCGACCAGGAGCATTGCCGGGAGGCCGAAGAAGACCATCCGGCCCCGGCGGGTCAGGCGAAGCCCTCCCGGTGCCGCACCGTGGCCGGACGTGTGGGTGATGGTTATTGCGGACATGAGCTGAGCCCTTCTGAACGATGCCACGCTCCGGAATCCCTGGGTGCGGCTGCCAATTCTTGCCTACAGTCAGTGCTTGCAGGACGGCCATTCGTTGATCCGTTCGAACGAATCAAGCAACGACCCGGAGCCTGGATCACTTTTATAGAACACATATTCGAACCTTGCTATGACATTTTTAGCACTTATCAACGAACGATGTCGAGACTCGCTAGAACAAATGTTTGAAAAACGCCTGCGCCTGCCCTACGTTTGACTGAAGGAACCAGCACTGAATCAGTGCAACAGGAGGGTCTGACATTTCAGGCCGACAGTCCCGGCAAGCGCCCCCGGCGCCGCACGGGCGCAACGGAAGGGCGTTGGCGAACATGGCAGCGAAAGCCACTGGCAGCGGGTCGACCCCAGCGCGGAGCCCGCAGCCGCAGAAGGCCCCCAAGAGCCTGACCGTCCGCCAAAAGAAAATCCTGGAAACCATCCAGCGTTCGGTGAACGACCACGGCTATCCGCCCTCAATGCGTGAAATCGGGGACACCGTGGGCCTGGCCAGCTTGTCCAGTGTCACCCACCAGCTCTCACAGCTTGAGAAGCTCGGCTATCTGCGCCGCGATCCCAAGCGCCCGCGCGCGATGGAAGTCCTCATGCCATTGACTTTGGACGGTGGCTCGGTCATACCGGGTGTGGAATCACCGGCGAAGCTGCGCAGCGCGGGCGGCCTGGCTGTCACGGAGCTCGCGAGTGCCAGCGACACGGCCATGGTTCCCCTCGTGGGCCGCATTGCCGCCGGTGGACCCATCCTCGCAGACCAGACCGTTGAAGATGTCCTGCCGCTGCCCCGCCAATTGGTGGGCCATGGCGAGCTCTTCATGCTGAAGGTCGCCGGGGATTCCATGATCGACGCCGCTATCTGCGATGGAGACTGGGTGGTTGTACGTCGTCAAAACGACGCACTCAACGGCGACATCGTGGCAGCCCTCCTGGATGACGAAGCGACCGTCAAGACGTTCCGGCAGCGCGACGGCCACACATGGCTGCTCCCCCAAAACACGCAGTACGAGCCCATCCTCGGCGACCATGCCACCATCATGGGCAAGGTCGTCTCGGTATTGCGCTCACTCTAGGACGCGCTCACTCGAGCGCGCCCGCCTTCAAGCCTTGACTGACTCGGCGTAAAGGCGTTCGAGCGCACCGTGCACCACGGAACGGTCCGTGGTGGGCCAGAACGGCGGCAGGGCTGCCCGGAGGAAGTTGCCGTAGCGTTCCGTCGAAAGCCTTGAATCCAGTACCGCCACAACGCCCTTGTCTCCCGTTGACCGGATAAGCCGGCCGGCTCCCTGGGCCAGCCGGATGGCAGCATGTGTCGCCGAAACCGCCATGAATCCGTTTCCTCCGGCCTGCGCGACCGCGCGGGACCGTGCCGTCATCAAGGGATCATCCGGACGGGGGAACGGGATGCGGTCAATCACCACCAGCCGGCATGAACCGCCTGGAACGTCAACGCCCTGCCAGAGGGACATGGTGCCGAACAGGCAAGTGTCCTGCTCCTCGGCAAACTGCCTGACCAACGCGGCCATGGTCGATTCGCCTTGGCACAGGATGTCCACGTCCAAGCGAGACCGCATCGCGTCCGCGGCGTCCTCCGCGGCACGTCGGGAAGAAAACAGGCACAAGGCCCCGCCGTGGGAGGCCTTGATGAGCTCCTCAAGTTCATCAAGCGCTTCGGGCGAGGTGCCACGCCCCGGCTTGGGCAGGTGCCTGGCGACGTACAGCATGCCCTGCTTCGGATAGTCGAAGGGAGAGCCCACATCCACGCCGGTCCAGCTGGGGGCGCCCTGACCAGTCAGCCCTAGTCCGCCGGCCGTGGCCTCGAATGCGGAGCCGATGGCCAAGGTGGCAGAGGTCAAAACCACGGTGTGGCCCGCGAAGAGCCCTTCGCGCAGGCGTCCGGCAACACTGAGCGGCGCGATGTTGATGAGCGCGGGTGAATCCTCGTCCGGCGCCGTGTAGCCCTGTTGCGGATCAAAGGTACTGTTCCTCGAAAGCCACACGACTTCCCGGTTTTCACGGGCTGCGAGCAGCCGTTCGCACAGCTCGAGGATCAACATCAGCCGCGAGCGCGCCAACTGGCGTCCGCCGTCGACCGCGTTGGACGAATCCCCTTTCGAATCGGAAAGCGCCGCACGGCAGGCTTCCCGGAGCTGGTCCACGCAATCGAGTTGTTCATCGTTGAGCCCGTTAGGCAGGAGGCCGGACGGCGCACCGATGATCGCGAGTTCCAAACGGTCCGCCGCGGCGTTCAAGGCGTCCACCGTGATGGCCGTGTGCTTCCGCGCGCTGGAGGCAGCGGCGTGGATCATTGCCACGGACAGCTGCCCGGACACGGCTCCGGTAACACGGTCCTGGAGCTCGTGTGCCTCGTCCACCACCACCACGTCGTACTCCGGCAGCACGGCCAGGCCTTCGAAGGCGCTGACTGCGAGCATCGCGTGATTGGTGACCACGACGTCGGACTCAGCGGCGCGGTGGCGGGCCAGCTCACTGAAGCATTCCTCCGCCATAGGACACTTCTGCGCCCCGAGGCATTCCATCGACGTCACCGATACCTGGCGCCAGGCCCGGTCGGTTACGCCCGGCATGAGTTCGTCCCGGTCCCCCGTGGTGGTCTTCCCGGCCCACTCACGAAGCCGCAGGACTTCCTTGCCAAGCTGCGATGCCGGCCCGCCGATCGCTGCGGCGAGATGTGGAACGCTGGTGTCCTCGCCGAGGGAGAACAACTGACCCTCAGCGGGTTCCTCGCTGGGGAAACCGCCCTCCAGCTTGTGCAGGCACACATAGTTGGCCCTGCCCTTGACCAGCGCGATGCTGACGGGGCGTTCCAACTCCGGATTGATCGCCTCCAGCAGCCTCGGCAAATCCCGGCCCACGATCTGGGTCTGCAGGGCGAGCGTGGCCGTGGACACGAGCGTGGGCTTATTGCTCTCCATCGCGTGCGCAATAAGCGGAATCAAGTACGCAAGGGACTTGCCCGTGCCTGTACCGGCCTGCACCAGCAAGTGTTCACCGGTCTCGATCGCCCGGGCCACTTGCCTGGCCATCTCATGCTGGCCGACACGGTTCTGGCCGCCCATGCCCGCAACGGCGGTATCCAGAAGTTTCAGGGCGGTCCGTTCCCCCGCGCTTTCGCCGCGCTCCCCCGCCTCTGGATCAACCATTGCTGACGAACGACTCCAACTCGGCTGCCAGGTTCTCGTGGACCATGGCCACCACGCGCGTGCCTTCTTCCTCATGCTCAAGGCTGAGGATTTCGGCCTCGGTGTTGTGCAGTTTGTTGATAAGTTCGCCGCGGTTGTAGGGAATAAGGACCTCAACGCGCACGCCGGGGCGCGGAATGGCCTCGCTGATGGCTCCAAGGAGTTCGGCGATGCCTTGCCCCGTGCGGGTGGACACCACCACGTGGCGCGGCTCTTTTTGCTTGAGCCGCTCAATGACGAACGGATCCGCGGCATCGGCCTTGTTCAGCACGATGATTTCCGGGATCTTCCGGGCATCCACTTCGCTGAAAACCTGGCGGACGGCCGCGATCTGGCCTTCCGGATCCGGGTGCGAAACGTCCACCACATGCAGGATCAGATCGGCGTCGGCCACCTCTTCCAAGGTGGAGCGGAATGCCTCCACGAGCTGGGTGGGCAGCGAACGGACGAACCCGACCGTGTCCGAGAGCGTGTAGCCGATTCCGTCAGGGGTCTGGGCCTTGCGGACCGTGGGGTCCAGGGTGGCGAACAACGCGTTCTCCACGAGGACACCGGCATCCGTCAGGCGGTTGAGCAGTGACGACTTTCCGGCGTTCGTGTAACCGGCGATGGCGACCGAAGGAACAGCATTACGACGGCGGTTTGCCCGCTTCGTCTCGCGTGATGGCTTCATCGCGGCGATTTCGCGCCGCAGCTTTGCCATGCGCGTGCGGATTCGACGGCGGTCCAGTTCAATCTTGGTTTCACCAGGACCGCGTGAACCCATGCCGGCGCCGGCGCCACCCACCTGGCCACCGGCCTGGCGGGACATGGAATCGCCCCAACCACGCAGGCGCGGCAACAGGTATTCCAACTGCGCAAGCTCCACCTGGGCCTTGCCTTCGCGGCTCTTGGCATGCTGGGCGAAGATGTCAAGGATCAACGTGGTTCGGTCCACCACTTTTACCTTGACGATGTCCTCCAGTCCACGGCGTTGGGACGGTGCCAGTTCGGCGTCGACCACCACGGTGTCCGCGCCCGTGGACATCACGATGTCCTTGAGCTCCATGGCCTTGCCTGAGCCAAGGAACGTGCCGGGGTCCGGTTTCATGCGGCGCTGGACGATCCCGTCCAGGACTTCCGAGCCGGCCGTTTCGGCCAGGGCGGCAAGTTCCCGCAGGGAATTCTCGGCGTCGGCCAACGTTCCTTCGGTCCAGAGGCCGGCCAGCACGACGCGCTCAAGGCGCAGCTGCCGGTATTCGACCTCGGTGACATCTTCAAGTTCGGTGGACAGGCCGACTGTGCGGCGCAGGGCCCGGCGTTCGGCCAGATCCTCTTGATCACCGTCGTAGATGCTGTGTTCGTCGTCCAGGCGGGAAATTGCCTGGGCCTTGCCCAACACGCCCCGGGGTTCGTCGCGGTCCTGGACTGTGGCAGGTGCGTCCTTGGAGAGAATCCGGTCGATGACAGCCTGGATTTCTTCAGGACTCATGTCCTGGGCGTCGGAATCGGGTCCGGTGTTCTTCTGCGTGGTCATGGTCTCCTTTAGGGGTTCGGCACTTCCAGAATAGTGCCGATTCGTCTCTTGTGGCGCGAAATTCGCGCTGGGCTGACGCCTGGCAAGGCTCTCCCGACGGTCTGGGACCTCCCTACGGAACCGCTGCGCGGATTGCGTGCACTGATCCGAGGACGGGAGGGGGACGATCTGCGGAGTGTCCAGGCGTCGGGAAGCAACGACTGGAACGGACATGCCAAGGCGGAAAGGCGCTGCGAACGATGCAGGCCTGCGTCGCGGGCGGTGCCGGCTACTTAAGAATGGCCGGCTAATCAAAAATGGCTGTCTACTCAGATCAAGAACATGCGGACAAGGCTATCAGACCCGTCAAGCCCGGATTGAGCCTGCATGGAACAGACTGCGGTTTCCTTTGCCCGCTGCTGGCCACTAATCTGGCAAGCTATGGAGTCTGCTCACTATTTCAGCGCACAGCCCGCGGGGCCGTTCACCCGCAAGCCCCTCACGGTGGAACTGGCCGGCGCGACCCGCCGGCTCCAGACATCCGGCGGCATCTTCAGCCCCGACGGGATCGACAAGGGAACAGCGATCCTGCTCGCCGAGGTTCCGCCGCCGGCCCCGCAGGGAAATCTCTTGGACATCGGCTGCGGCTGGGGTCCCATTGCGTTGACGATGGGGCTCATGGCTCCGCACGCCCGCGTCCACGCAGTTGATGTCAACGAGCGATGTGTCACCTTGACCAACGAGAATGCCGCCCTGCTGGAGCTCGGGAACGTCACCGCGAGCCTACCCGACGACGTCGACCCCGACATGACTTTCGACACTATTTGGTCAAACCCGCCCATCCGCATCGGCAAGGACGAGCTCCACAACCTGCTGCTGAAGTGGCTGCCGCGGCTCGCTCCGGGTGGAAACGCCTGGCTGGTGGTACAGAAGAACCTCGGAGCCGATTCGCTTCAGCGCTGGCTGGCCGATACCCTCGACGGTTCCTTCTCGGTATCCCGTGAAAGCACGTCGAAGTCCTTCCGCATCCTGCGGATCAGGAAAGCGTCCCGCTAGCGACAATCACGGCGGGGCCGCTGAGCTCCACGTGTTCACGGCCGCTTTCCCCGGGGAAGAACCGCACGCCGACGACGCCGCCGGGCACCTTGACGCGCCACGTGTCGGGAGCGCCTTCCCCGGCCCAATGGCGGATGGCGACGGCGGCCGCGCAAGCACCGGTACCGCACGATTGGGTCTCACCGACGCCGCGTTCGTGGACACGCATGGTGATGTTGCCTGTGCCGTCGTGAACGAGGGGCTCTGCGGGAACGACGAATTCGACGTTGGTGCCGTTGGCCGGCTTGGGATCGACGACAGGCGCCTTGAAGAGCTGCGTGGACTTGAGCTCTGAAAGTTCGGCCAATGCCACTACGGTGTGCGGGTTGCCCATGCTGATGGAAAGGGCAGGACGGGCGACTTCCAGTCCATCGGCGCTGACGAGGGAGTCCATGGCCTTGCTGGTGGCGTCTTTGGGGAAAATGAATTCCCACGGTCCCATGTCCACCGCGTAGCCGTCGGAAGTCCGGACAATCTTCTTGATGCCGCCGCGCGTCCCGATGGTCAGGGATTCGCCGGCGTCGAGCGTGACAAGGCCCTGCTCGATCAGGAACTGGACGAAGACCCGGACGCCGTTGCCGCACATCTCGGACAGCGAACCGTCGCCGTTGCGGTAGTCCATGAACCATTCGGCATCGGAGTCCGCTTCGAGAAGCTGAAGTCCTTCAGGCAGGAACCTCGAAGGGACGGCTCGGATGAGCCCGTCCCCGCCGATGCCCAAGTGGCGGTCACACAGCGCCGCGACCTGCGCAGGAGAGATCTGGTGCGCGTCTTCGGGGTCCGCGATGAGGACGAAGTCGTTGCCCGTACCGTGCCCTTTGGAGAAGGCCAGCCCGTGAAGGCCGGAGGCGGGCACGGCACCGCCGGCAGCTGTAGGCTGCGGGGCGGAAAATGCAAGCGTTTCGTCCATGGCTCAAGGCTACCTGCACAAGGGGTTGCGCCTAAATCACCGACGCCGGGCTCGCGCAGATTTCTGCCGCTTTGGCCACCAGATCCGGGTCTTGCCAGTCCAGCCAGTGGATCCGGGGGTCGGCCCGGAACCAGGTGAGCTGGCGCCGCGCGAATTGCCGCGTGGCCACGATCGTTTCTTCGGCTGCGGCGGCCTGGTCGGATTCGCCGTCGAGGACCCTGAGGAATTGTGCATATCCCAGCGCCCGCGATGCGGTCTTGCCTTGCCGAAGCCCGACGGCGTCGAGCCGCGCAACCTCTTCAAGGAGGCCGGCGTCGACCATCCGGTGGACCCGCCCGGCCAAACGCTCGCGCAGTACTCCCCGATCGACGTCGAGCCCTATCTGCACCGCCGGCTGGAAGTACTCGCGCTTGGGCATGAAGGAACTGAACGGGCGCCCGGTGAGCTCGAAGACTTCCAGCGCGCGGATGACGCGACGGGCGTCACCGAGCCTCCCCGCGGAAACGGGGTCGATGCGTTGCAGGCGTTCCTGAAGGAAGGGAAGGCCGGAAGTTTCGTGCTCCTGCTCCAGCCGTTGCCGCAAGCCGGGATCGGTACCCGGGAACTCCAGGACATCCAACGCTGCCCGGACGTAGAGGCCGGAGCCACCTGCCAGGATGGCCCGCTTGCCGCGACTATGGATATCCCGGACGGCGGCCCGGCATTCGGCCTGGAAAGCGGAGACGCTGGCTTCCTGGGTGACATCCATTGTGTCCAGCAAGTGGTGGGGCACTCCCCTGCGTTCGGCGACGCTGATCTTGGCCGTGCCGATGTCCATGCCGCGGTAGAACTGCATGGCGTCGGCGTTGATGACCTCCCCTCCCAGCGCGAGGGCAAGGTGGACGGCGAGGTCGGACTTACCGGAACCGGTAGGGCCGACGACGGCGATCACGGGCGGATTCGGATCAGCTGGTCCGGCCGGAACTGCTGTCATGTCGGGCTAGCCGCGTCGTGCGGGGAGCGACGGCATGCCGAGGGAGACGCCCTTTGACCCTGAAGACCCGACGCCGGATGCGGCGCCTGCGGAATTTGGGGCCGGAGCGCCGCAGGAGTCGGCCTGCGAGCGATCCCAGGCGTCGCCGGCACGGGAGCGCCTCAGGCTGTAGTCCGCCGTTGTCGCGGGGTCGGAGACGAGGTGGAAGGCAGCTGCCTCGGTGATCGTCACGGTGACGAAGTCGCCTGGCCGTGGAGCCTCTGCCCCTTCGGGCACGGAGAAGTGGACCAGCCTCTGGTCCTGGGAGCGGCCGGAAAGGCGGTGCGTTTCCCCGGCCTTGCGCCCGGACTGTGCCGTGACGAGGAGTTCAACCCGGCGGCCGAGCTGCTTCGCGTTCTCCTCGGCCGCGATGCGGTCCTGGAGGGCAGTCAACCGCTCGTAGCGTTCCTGGACAACGGCTTTGGGCAACTGCTCCGGGAGATCCGCGGCCGGCGTGCCCGGGCGCTTGGAGTACTGGAACGTGAAGGCCGAGGCGAAGCGGGACTTCTCTACGACGTCGAGCGTGGCTTGGAAGTCCTCTTCCGTCTCGCCGGGGAAGCCCACGATGATATCGGTGGTGATGGCGGCGTGCGGAATCTTGTCGCGGACCTTGTCCAGGATCCCCAGGAACCTGGTGGAGCGGTACGAGCGGCGCATGTCCTTGAGTACCTTGTCCGAGCCGGACTGCAGGGGCATGTGCAGCTGCGGCATGACGTTGGCGGTCTCGGCCATCGCGTCGATGACGTCGTCGGTGAAGGCAGCCGGGTGCGGGCTCGTGAAGCGGACACGCTCGAGACCCTCGATCTCACCGCAGGCGCGCAGCAGTTTGGAGAAAGCCAGGCGGTCGCCGAATTCAACGCCGTAGGAATTCACGTTCTGGCCGAGCAGCGTGACCTCGACGGCGCCGTCGTCCACCAATGCCTGGATTTCGGCCAGGATCTCGCCCGGACGGCGGTCCTTCTCCTTCCCTCGGAGCGACGGCACGATGCAGAAAGTGCAGGTGTTGTTACAGCCGACGGAGATGGAAACCCAGCCCGAGTACACAGAGTCACGCTTGGTGGGCAGGGTCGAAGGGAAGACGTCCAGCGACTCCAGGATTTCGAGCTGCGCCTCGTTGTTGTGGCGTGCCCTGTCCAGGAGGGCCGGCAGCGCCCCCACATTGTGGGTGCCGAACACTGCATCAACCCACGGAGCCTTGCGCACGATGGTTTCGCGGTCCTTCTGCGCCAAGCATCCGCCCACGGCGATCTGCATGCCCGGATGGGCGGCCTTGACCTGCTTGAGCTCTCCCAGGTTTCCGTAAAGCTTGTTGTCGGCGTTCTCACGGACGGCGCAGGTATTGAAGACCACGACGTCGGCCACGCCGGCGTCGACGGGCACGTATCCTGCATCCTCCAGGAGTCCTGCCATGCGCTCGGAGTCGTGGACGTTCATTTGGCAACCGAAGGTGCGGACCTGGTAGGTGCGCTTGGCGCCGGGGCCGGTTGCGGGCTCATCGAGAGGGGCCGGAACGGGCTGCTGAACGGGTGCTGGTGCTGGTGCTGCGGAAGGGGAACTCACCAATCTAGGGTAGCCCCTCGGACTAGTACCAGTTGAAGCCCATCTCATGTTGCCAGGCGTTGCAGGGAGAACCGTAACGGTCGCGGATGTAGCCGAGGCCCCAATCGATCTGGGTCCGGTAGTTGCTGAGCCAGTCGCTGCCGGCCGAATAGTACTTGTCCGGCGGCAGCGCCTGCGCAACGCCGTAGGCACCGCTGCTCGGATTCGTGGCGTCCGTCATCCAGCTTGATTCCTGGGTCCACAGCAGGGACAAACACTGCATTTGGTCCTGGCCCCAGCCATAGGCGCCGAGCCGGGAAGAAGCATATTGCCGTGCACCTGCAGGGTCGTCGACCACGTTGGCTCCGCCACCGCCGCCTCCCCCGGCTATGATGCCTCCGCCGCCGGAGCTGCCGCTGCTGCTTGCGCCTCCCCCGCTGCCGACCGGCTGTTGTTGCGCCTGCAGAGCCCGCTGGTTGGCTGCCGCTTGGGCGTCGGCTTCCGCTTGGCGCTCCGCCGCTTCCCTCTTGGCTTCCTGGGCAGCCTGGTAGGCGGCAAGCGCCGCTTGCCCTTCTTGGTATTTCTGCGCGACCGCGGCAGAAGTGGAGGTCAGGGAGGCGAGCTGGGCGACCATGGTCTTTCGCTGTCCATCCGTGGCTGCCACGCTGTCTTCGGCGGCGCGCCTGGCCGACTCTGCGGCCTGGGCTTTTGCCGCGGCGTCACTGTCCAGCTGGGCCAGCACATCGCGGGCAGCTTGTTCCTGGGCAGTGGCAGCGGCGGATGCCTGGGAGGCGCTCAGGGCATCAGCGTGCAGTTTCGCCGTACGATCCAGGACCCTGTTCAGCAAGGCGAAACTTTGAATGTTGTCCGGTGCGATGGCGGCATTCGCAACCGACCATGGTCCGGGATCGAAGCCGCCGGATTCGTATGCCTTGACGACCAAGGAGGATGTGGCCTTCTTCAACGAGTCCGCTTTTGCCTTGGCCTGTTGGGAAGCCTCAGCCAGTTTCTGGGTCACTGCCTGCTGATCCTGGAGGGCGTCATGTGCCTTCGCGTACTCGGTTCCGGCTTTGATGGCTGCCGCGCCAAGCTCCCCGGATTTCTGCTGGAGGCTAGCCAACAACTGGTTGATCCGGTCTACTTCGGCGCTTGCGGCTGCTTCATTTCCTTGGGCCTGTTGCACCTCTGCCCAACTGGGATACCCCGACGGCGGGCCATCATCCGCGGAAGCCGGGCCGGCCTGGAGTAGCGACGCGGCAAGCAAGGGCACAATGATTGCCGATAGCGACAACGGATTCATTGGACCTGACCTGCTTTCCGACTCGGAACACTAGTCCAGAACCATAGCCGACGACCCTCAAGAACCGCGCCAACCCGACCGCCGCGGGCAATACTCACAGGAAGCTCTCAGTTTCCACGCAACACCGGCTAGCCGATGTCGTCCACTTCAGGACCGGCGCTTTCCCATGCGTTGCGCGCTTCTGACTCCCCCGCCAAGGTTTCGTCCAGCACCTCACAAACGATCGCGAAGGCCGCCGATGGCTGGTAGCCCTTGCGGGCAAGCATCGACGCGAGCCGGCGGGTCTGCCTGTCACGCTCGGTCCTGTCGGAAAGATCCGTGCCGGACCTCAAACGGCGGGCGACCAACTCCCTGGCCGCGTTTCGCTCATCGTCATCGCTTACTTGCGCCAGCGCCTGCTCCGCCGTTTCGGGGTCGATTCCCTTGTCCGCCAATTCACGCCTCAAGGCACCCCGGGCCAGTTTCCGCGACTGCGCACGGCTGCGCACCCACATCTCGGCGAAGTCGGCGTCGTCGATGAGCCGGACTTCCTCGAAACGGTCCAACACGGCTTCGGCCACATCTTCCGGCACGTTCCGCTCAGCTAGCTTGCGCGCGAGCTGAAGCCTGCTCTTGGGCGAGTTGGTCAGTTGGCGGAGCACAATGGCCCGCGCTACCGATTCCGGAGTGGCCTCGGGGTCAGCCGCCACGGAGGAATCCGCAGACGGACCCCAAGACCGGCCGGCCTCTCCGGATTCCGAAGCTGGAGTACGGCCCGAAGAACGGGAAGCACTTGAGGACCGGGAGGAGCCCAGACGCCTAGCCGTCAACGGCCTTCAGCTTTGGCGAGGCCTCGGCTTCGGCAGGCTTGACTCCGACGCCAAGCTTTTCCTTGATGAGCCGCTCGAGGTCCGCGGCCAGCTCCGGGTTGTCCCGAAGGAAGCGGCGGGAGTTCTCCATGCCCTGTCCCAGCTGGTCACCGTCATAGGTGAACCATGAACCGGACTTCTTGATGATGCCGTGCTCGACGCCCATGTCGATAATGCCGCCCTCACGGGAAATGCCCTGGCCGTAGATGATGTCGAACTCAGCGACCTTGAAGGGCGGAGCCATCTTGTTTTTGACGATCTTGGCCTTGGTGCGGTTACCTACCGAATCCGCGCCTTCCTTCAGGGTCTGGATGCGCCGGACGTCGATGCGGATGGAGGCGTAGAACTTCAGGGCCTTACCACCGGTAGTGGTTTCCGGGGAGCCGAAGAAAACGCCGATCTTCTCGCGGAGCTGGTTGATGAAGATAGCTGTGGTCTTCGTTTGGCTCAGCCGGCCGGTGATCTTACGCAGGGCCTGGCTCATCAGGCGGGCCTGCAGGCCGACGTGGGAGTCACCCATTTCGCCTTCGATTTCAGCGCGGGGAACCAACGCGGCGACGGAGTCGATTACGACAATGTCCAGGGACCCCGAGCCGACCAGCATGTCCATGATCTCAAGCGCCTGCTCACCGGTATCCGGCTGCGAAACCAAGAGGGCATCGGTATCGACACCCAATTTCGCCGCGTACTCGGGATCGAGGGCGTGCTCGGCGTCGATGAAGGCCGCAATGCCGCCCTGGCGCTGGGCGTTGGCCACGGCGTGAAGCGCGACGGTGGTCTTACCGGAGGATTCAGGACCGTAAATTTCGACGACACGGCCACGAGGCAAACCACCAATGCCAAGAGCGACGTCCAAGGCGATGGAGCCGGTCGGGATAACCTCGATCGGCGCCCGGACTTCGTCTCCGAGGCGCATGACCGAGCCCTTGCCGAATTGCTTGTCGATCTGGGCAAGCGCTGCCTCGAGCGCCTTCTCACGATCCTGATTTGCCGCCATGGTTCACACCTCTGATGCTTTCTCGCTGTGGACTGGCCTGAGCGGCCGCTTTCCTGTCTCATCCGACGCTAGTACGAGCTGCCGACAATATTGCGTGCGACGTCGTCTATGTGGATAACCACAGGACTCGAATAAGGCGAAAACCGGTCCGTTAGGGTCAATTTTCCTCTGAAAGGAGCATAGCCTCATCCGAACAGATATTCGAACAGCCTTGCGGGCGTGTCCGCCGGGAACCGGAATTCAGAACGTCCCTGAGCCCTTGTCGGAGGGCTTGATGTCCCTGCCTAGCCGTCGCTCCGGAGGAACGTCCTGGACATCGCACAAGGCAAGCCAGACGTCGCGGGGGTTGTAGCCCGCCGCCAAGGCGTCATCTGCCGTACGTCCTCCGACGCCGGCCAATACAAGGGAACTGCTGAGGACCCGGGAGTAGCCAGCCCCGAATTCATCGTCCATCAGCCGCCAGAAGTCACTGATCCGCACCAATAGAGTCTCTCATGGGAGCTGACTCTAGAATGGTTGTCATGAGCAACACTCCCGACGACGCACCTGAGATGGTGGAGGCAGGCGACAACGTCGACGCCGCCCTCCGGCAGGTGGAACACCAGCTGAGCATGTTCTGGCGACGCGCACGCTCGCTGTCCCACCAGTTATCCCGCCAGGTCCATCCCGATATGGAACCAGCCGCTTACGGACTGATGTCGATCATTCGGACGGAGGGTCCCATTCGCCTGACGGAGCTCGCCTCGTGCATCGGCGTCGGGAAGCCATCGGTGAGCCGCCAGATCGCATTCCTGGAGAGCATCGGCATGGTCTACAAAGAGGCCGACCCCCAAGATGGCCGCGCACAATCGATCAGGCTCACCCCCAAGGGCGAAGAAAAGATGCACCAGGTCCAGGACGCACGCCGGCAGGTATTCCGGGAACGCCTCGGCGAGTGGCCGCTGGAAGAAATCCAGACGCTGGCGGAATACATTGAGCGGCTCAACGTCGCCTACGGCGAAGGAATCGGCAAGGACTGACCCCACGAAGCGATAGACACAGACACAAACACAAGAAGGAGGACCTCCAATCGGAGGTCCTCCTTCTTTGCCGGGGTTTTCTTTGCCGGGGTTGGTCCGCCTAGCGGGCTCCCGAGAGCATGCCCTGGGTGAAATCGTCGTTCAGTTCCGCCCTGAGCTCGCGGTCGAGATCGCGGCCGTAACGCTGGGCGAATTCCTGCGGGACAGTATCCGGAACAGCCACGCCTTCGGCGACTGCAACCCTGTCGCTGACTTCGCGGAGCATCCCGGACAGCGGAACGTCCAAGGCTGAGCAGATCGAGGACAACAACTCTGAGGATGCTTCCTTCTGGCCACGCTCAACTTCGCTCAGGTAGCCAAGGGAAACGCGGGCGCTGTGCGAGACTTCGCGGAGCGTACGGCCCTGGCGCTGACGGACATCGCGCAGGACATCACCGATCTCGTGACGCAGTACAACCATTTTGCGCTCCTTCTGTTCGCTCGGTGCCTTCTCGGCCAAGCCCACATCCTTCCAGCGGACAACGCCGTTTACGGATACGGGCTGCTTAACCATCTGTATCGCCTTGCTCCCTCGTGAGTCCGGTTCACCTTCCCGGTGTACCGGTCGTTTTCTACATCCTAGGCGCCCCGGCCGTTCCGGGGCGACACAATGTAACAACTATTGGGCCGCTCTTTTTGTTCCCGGCTACTTTACGTGTGGTAGGTCGGCTTGGACAAGGTACTCCAACAAGCGCTCCAAGGCTGCCACGGTGGCTTGCGCACGGATACCCGGCCGGTCTCCCTCGAAGCTGTAGGCATGGGCGGCAGCCCCGCCTGATGTCGCGACGCCGATGAACACGGTGCCAACCGGCTTCCCGTCGTGCGGCAAGGGCCCCGCAACCCCGGTAGTGGAGACCCCGACGTCGGCCCCGCACGCGCGCCGGGCGCCGTCGGCCATTGCCGCCGCGACTTCGGCGTCGACCGATCCGACGGCGGAAAGCAGCTCTTCGGGCACCCCCAGTATTCCGGCTTTGACCGCGTTCTGATAAGCGACGACCCCGCCCTGGAGCATGCCCGACGCCCCCGGAGTATCGGCGAGGGTGGCGGCAACCAGCCCGGCGGTCAGGGATTCCGCGGTAGCGACGGTGATGCCCCGCTCGATGGCGAGGGCGACGGCGGCCGCCGCAGCCTCCCCAGCGGTACGGCTCATGCCCGCTTCCCTGCCGCACGGAGTTTTGCGGCCTGAATCACGTATTCGACGCCGGTCCACACCGTGATGACGAGGGCGACGATCATCACCAGGAAGGCCACGCTGACGAGCCATGGCGCGAAAGAATTCAGCGGCAGGATGTAGAAGAAGATCGCGACAGTCTGGACGGCAGTCTTGAGCTTGCCGCCGCGCGAGGCCGGCATCACGCCGTAGCGGATGACAAAGAAGCGCAAAGCGGTGATTCCCCATTCGCGCACCAGGATCAGGATGGTGATCCACCACGGGAGCTCCCCCAGTGCCGACAGGAGAACGAGTGCCGAGCCGATGAGCAACTTGTCGGCAATGGGGTCCGCGATCTTGCCGAAGTTGGTGACCAGGTTGCGGCTCCGCGCGATGTCGCCGTCGAGCTTGTCCGTGTAGATCGCCACCGCGAAGGCAACCACGGCGGCCCAGCGCCAGATACCGTGGCGGCTGTTGTCCTCCAGAAGGAACCAGACGAAGAACGGAACCAGGACAATCCGGAGCATCGTCAGGATGTTTGGCAGGTTCCAGATATCGGAGCTGCTGGAACTGGCTTTGCTGCCCTCGGATGTAGTCACCCCTCTAGGCTACCGTCCGGTCAGCGCCCAGGCGTCTTCGCCGCCGTCGTCCTCGTCGTCGGGGCTATCCGCTCCGTCGTAGTAGTTCGTGGCCTGCTTGCGGTTCTCGAGATCAGCGGCCACGAGGTCCTCCGCGTAGCCTCCGACGGCGATGTTCGCGTTCGCGTTCTCACTCAGGGCGGCCGTGTGCGCGTCCGGCGCAGCCGGAGCCTCCTGGCCCTTCATGGCTGCCAGCACGGGAGCGAGGTCGTCCGGCTTGACCAGCACGTCGCGGGCTTTGGAACCCTCGGACGGGCCCACGACGCCCCGCGACTCCAGCAGGTCCATGAGGCGGCCGGCCTTGGCGAAGCCGACGCGGAGCTTGCGCTGCAGCATCGACGTCGAACCGAACTGGGTGGTGACGACGAGCTCGGTGGCCTGGAGCAGGACTTCGAGATCGTCTCCGATGTCGTCGTCGATCTGCTTCTTCTGCGCCTCGGGGGCGACATCGTCACGGTAGACGGCCTTGAGCTGGCCCTTGACGTGCTCCACCACCCGGTGGATTTCGGACTCGCTGACCCAGGCGCCCTGCACGCGCATCGCCTTGGAGGCGCCCATCGGCAGGAAGAGCGCGTCACCCTGGCCAATGAGTTTCTCCGCACCCGGCTGGTCCAGGACCACGCGCGAGTCCGTGACGGACGAGGTAGCGAACGCCATGCGCGAGGGGACGTTCGCCTTGATGAGGCCGGTGACGACATCAACGGAAGGGCGCTGGGTGGCCAGGACCAGGTGGATGCCCGCAGCACGGGCCAGCTGGGTGATGCGGACAATCGAGTCTTCGAC
This sequence comes from Arthrobacter bambusae, assembly GCF_030812595.1. GTDB lineage: Bacteria > Actinomycetota > Actinomycetes > Actinomycetales > Micrococcaceae > Arthrobacter > Arthrobacter bambusae_B. Next base: position 173,015 of record NZ_JAUSSZ010000007.1, on the reverse strand, counting down.
GTCGCGCGGGGCCACCATCATGAGGTCGGCAAGCTCGTCCACAATCACCAGCAAGTACGGGTACGGCTTGATCACGCGTTTGGAGTCCACCGGCGGAGTGACCTTGCCGGCGCGGACGGCCTTGTTGAAGTCGTCGATGTGCTTGAAGCCGTAGTTCGCGAGGTCGTCGTAGCGGGCGTCCATTTCACGGACAACCCACTGGAGCGCCTCGGCGGCTTTCTTGGGGTTGGTGATGATGGGCGTGATGAGGTGCGGAACACCTTCATACGCGGTCAGTTCAACACGCTTGGGATCCACCATGACCATGCGGACCTCATCGGGTGTTGCCCGCATCAGGATCGACGTGATCATGGAGTTCACGAACGACGACTTACCGGCACCCGTAGCACCGGCGACGAGCAGGTGCGGCATCTTGGCGAGGTTGGCGACGACGTAGCCGCCCTCGACGTCCTTGCCGACGCCCATCACCATGGGGTGGTCCGTCCGCCTTGCGTTCTGGCTGCGCAGGACGTCGCCGAGGGACACGGTCTCGCGGTCCGTGTTGGGAATCTCGATGCCGATGGCCGACTTGCCCGGGATGGGGCTGAGGATACGGACATCACTCGATGCCACGGCATAGGAGATGTTCTTGGACAAGGCCGTGACGCGCTCTACTTTGGTGCCGGGAGCAAGTTCGATCTCGTAGCGGGTCACGGTGGGGCCACGGCTGAAGCCGGTGACAGTGGCGTCGACGTTGAACTGCTGCATCGTGTCCGTGAGGGCGGCCACGACGGCGTCGTTCGCTTCCGTGCGCTCCTTCGGGATGGACCCCGGAGTCAGGTTGTCCGAGGACGGCAGGGTGTAGGTAACGTCGCCGGCGAGGGAAAGTTGTTCGGTGCGCTGCGGGATGGGCGTGGGCGGCGGTGGCGGGCTGACCGGCGTCGACGGCACAGTAGCCGGCGGAGCGGCCGGGGGGACCATCGGGATCGCTTCGGTGGCGTTGTCAGCAACCGGCTTCGGGCTTCCCAGTCCCTGGGCGGCTTTGATCTTCTCGACGGCGATTTCGGCCTGGGTCGGCCTGCGCACGCCGGGCGGGACGGACGGGACGCCCTTCGCGGGAGGGACGTCGTCGTCGACGATCGCGTGTTCGAAGGCCTCGTCGCCGACATAGCCGTCAATGGTGGGGTCGTCGCCGTGGTCCTTGCCGAACAAGCGTTTGCGGCGCCTCTTCTTCGGTTCGGCGGCCGCCTCGTTTTCGTAGAGGTAGCTGCGGTCATGGGAATCGCCGCGAGGCGCGTCGGCGTCCACCAGGTCGACGCCCATGAGGTGCTCGTACGCGCCGCGGATACGCCGGGGAATGGCGCCGAAAGGCGTGGCCGTGACTATCAAGAGGGAGACGAACGCCAAGGCGCCATAGACCATGATGGGGACAACAGGGTGGATGGCGGCAAGGGGCGAGGCAGCGAGGAAACCGAGCATCCCGCCGGCGCGCCGGAGGCCCTCGAAGCCATCGGCGACAGTCGGCTGCCCCCCGATGATGTGGGCCAAGCCGGTGCCGGCGAACGCCATGATCAGGAATCCGATGCCTACGCGGTTGTTGCCACGGCCATCCCACGGCTGCCGGAAAAGCCGGAACGCGCAGACGAAAAGCATGAGCGGCAGAAGCAGGGACACCCAGCCGAATGTTCCGTTGACGATGCTGTAGACAACATCCGGGAACCACCCTTTGAAGCCCCACCACGCGAAGGTTGCGATGAAGACACCGAGCGCCAGGTTGAAAAGCGCGGCGCCGTCCCGGCGGTCCGCGGGATCAAGGTCACTGACGTCATAGCCGATCCGGCGGATACCCGCACCCACGACGTGCCCGATTCCCAGCCAGGCACCGGCAAGCGCGCGCAGGATCCACGGCTGTTGGGGTTCGACGACGGCGGCCTGCTTGCCGCGGGCCGTGCCTGTACTGCTCCTGCCGGTCTTAGCCTGGGTCCGGCCGCTGCCCGGGCGTGAACCTGCCCCGGCGGGTTTGCTATTGGAGCTGCCTCTAGGCGCGGAGGTAGTACGAGTCGCCATATCGGCCACGCTACCCCAAGCCGGCCGGAAACCCGCGGATTTCAGGGGCGCTGAGGAACCATGTTGCCCTTGTTGAACGATCTGCGGCTTGCCTCTCGGCGAGCCGGCCCCTGAAACACGAGAGGCCCGGTTCATCGGAACCGGGCCTCTCGCGGACTGGGGCTACGCTTCCAGAACCAACGGGATGATCATGGGACGCCGGCGAAGCTTGCGGTTGACCCACGTGCCGATCACACGACGGACCACTTGCTGGAGCTGGTGGTTGGTGTGGTCAGCGTGGTGGAGCACTGCGTCTTCGAGGGCAGCGTTGATCTTGGGGATGATCTCATCAAAGACGGAATCGTCCTCAGCTACGCCGCGGGCGTGGATTTCCGGGCCCGAGACGATCTTGCCGGTGGTCCGGTTGATCACGGTGATAACGGAGATGAAGCCCTCGTCGCCAAGGATCCTGCGGTCCTTGAGGTCGGCGTCGGTGATTTCCCCCACGCTGGAGCCATCCACATACACGAAGCCAACTTCCACCTGGCCCACGACGTTGGCTTTGTGGTCCCTGACGTCAATGACCGTGCCGTTGTCGCTGAGGATCACGCGATCAGAGGGAATGCCGGATTCCTCCGCCAGGTTGCCGTTGGCAATCAGGTGACGGGTTTCGCCATGCACGGGCATCGCGTTCAGGGGCTTGAGGATGTTGTAGCAGTAAAGTAGTTCGCCCGCGGCGGCGTGACCGGAAACGTGCACCTTGGCGTTGCCCTTGTGGACGACGTCGGCGCCGAGTTTTAGCAGCCCGTTGATGATGCGGAAGACCGCGTTCTCGTTGCCCGGGATGAGGCTCGAGGCCAGGATGACGGTATCGCCCTGTCCCACAACCACGCGGTGGTCCCCGTTGGCCATCCGCGATAGCGCCGCCATGGGTTCGCCCTGGGAGCCCGTGGACATCAGGACCACGCGGTGGTCCGGAAGGTTCTCGATGTTCTTGATGTCCACGAGGATGCCTGGCGGGACGTCAAGGTAGCCCAGTTTCGCGGCAATGGCCATGTTGCGCACCATGGACCGGCCCACGAAGGCGACGTTGCGGCCGTGCTTCGCGGCGGCGTCGAGCACTTGCTGCACCCGGTGGACGTGCGAGGAGAAGGACGCGACGATGATCCGCTTCTTGGCCTGGCCGAACAAGCGGTCCAGGGTGGGACCGATTTCCTTTTCCGCCGTGGTAAAGCCGGGGACATCCGCGTTGGTGGAGTCGGCCATGAACAGGTCCACCCCTTCTTCGCCGAGGCGGCCGAAGTGGCGCAGGTCCGTGATGCGGCCGTCGAGGGGCAACTGGTCCATCTTGAAGTCGCCCGTGTGCAGGACATTGCCGCCGGCGGTGCGGATGAAGACGGCCAAGGCATCCGGAATGGAGTGGTTGACGGCAACGAATTCGCATTCGAAGGGTCCGAACTGCTCCACCTGCTGTTCCGAAACCGTGAGTGTGTACGGCTTGATCCGGTGTTCCTGGAGTTTGGCCTCAACCAGGGCAAGCGTCAGCTGGGAACCGACCAATGGCAGGTCCGGACGCAGGCGCAGAAGGTACGGCACAGCGCCGATATGGTCTTCATGGCCGTGCGTCAGGACGATGGCGACTACGTCGTCCAGCCTGTCCTCGATGTACGAGAAATCTGGCAGGATAAGGTCGACACCCGGCTGGGTCTCTTCAGGGAAGAGAACGCCGCAGTCGACTACCAGCAGTTTGCCGTTGATTTCGAAAACGGCCATGTTGCGGCCGATCTCCCCCAGCCCGCCAAGGGGCACAATCCGGAGTGTTCCCTGCGGAAGTTTGGGCGGGGTGACAAGTCCGGGAAGGGCGGTTTGGGTCATAATTCGCTACTTTCCGGCGGAATCGTTCTAGACAGTGAAGTCCATTCCAGCTTCCGCCAAGTCCTCGCGGATGATTGCGATCTCGGCGGCGTCCGGCTCCACGAGGGGCAAGCGGACAACCGAGTTGGGCAGGACTCCCTGCCATTTAAGAATTTGTTTGGCGGAGACGGCGCCTTGGACCCTGGTCATGGTTGCACGGATCACGGGCTCGAGATCGAAGTTGATCTTGCGTGCCGTGCCAAGGTCGTTCGCGTTGACGGCGTCGATGAGTTCACGGAAACGGCGCGTGACAACGTGGGTGGTGACGCCAATCAGGCCCACCGCACCCATGGCCATCCACTGCAGGGTCAGGCCGTCGTCCCCCGAGTAGAAAAGGAGGTCGGTTTCCGCCATGACCCGGGTGGCGGCAGCGAAGTCGGCTTTGGCATCCTTGACCGCAACGATGTTGGGGTGGGCAGCCAAGCCAATCATGGTTTCCGGTGCGATCTGAATGGAGGAACGCCCGGGAATGTCATAGAGCATGACGGGAAGTTCGGTAGCGGACGCAATGGTCTCGAAGTGTGCCTTGACGCCGGCCTGGCTCGGCTTGTTGTAGTACGGGGTGACGATCAAGAGTCCGTCGACGCCGAGCTTGGCGGCTTCCTGGGAAAGGTGCACCGAGTGCGCGGTGTCATTGGTTCCCGTTCCCGCGATGATTGCCGCGCGCCCGCCCACGGCTTCCTTCACGGCGCGGAACATGCCGAGGTTTTCCTCATCGGTGAGCGTGGACGTCTCCCCGGTTGTTCCGGTGACCACCAAGCCATCACAGCCGTCGTCAACAAGCTTGACTGCCAGTTCCGCTGCCTGCTTGTAGTCAACTTCGCCGTCTTTGGTAAACGGGGTGACCATGGCGGTCAGAAGGGTACCGAGAGCAGGAACGTTCGCACGAGAGTCAGACATACGAAAAACGTTACCCTGTCATCCTCGGGTTAGGAGAATGGGGCCCGCGTGATTGTCGTCAAATTCAACGAAATGGGAGCGAGGCCTCAGGCCGAAGCGTCGCTGCGCCGCCCGGGCCTCGACGGCATCTCCGGCGAGCAATACCGGGCCACCGCGGACTCCCGCAAGCGGTCCGCCCACGCCCCCAAGCGCTGGGCAGCCCGCACGTAATCGAACAATTCAACCGGGGTCAACGATTCAAGGTCCGTCTCCGCGAGCCGCCTGGCGAGTTCGGCGCCCGGCTGCTGTTCGCCGAGGACAGTTCCCTCGCGCCTCCACTGCACATCTTCAGGCGGCTCCCCTGTAACGAGCTGCCGGAAGAGGAAATCGACGACGCCCGGGCTCATCGCCTTCATGGGCCCATCCAGGCCTTGGGGATAGCCGTCCGGCCGCTTCGAAGGATCGTTCATGCAGCCATGCTATTCGAACATATATTCGAATACAAGGTGTTTACCCGGGCGCGACAGCCGCTACCGCTCCGCTGAGGTGGGCTCTGTCCGGAAGAGGCGTACGGCGTCGCGCATGGATGCCCTCGCGCGCTTGCGGTCGCCCGCGGCATCGTACGCGCAGCTGAGCCGGAACCAGGAGCGCCAGTCTTCAGGGGCGGCCTCGGCCTCGAGACGGTACTTCTCGAACTCGGCATCCGCGGCCGCACGCACGATGCGGCCTCCGGGCGTGCGGGGCAAGTTGTCCACCGGCAGCCCGCCTTCGGCTTCGAGCACCTTCGCCATCTTCTCCGTGCGTGCGCCGAACACTAGCTCGCGGATCAATGCCCACGCTCCAATGATCGGAAGCACCAGGTAGGCAGCGCCGATTCCCTTGGCCACCAGGTTCGCGTCACCGAGCAGGAGGATCGAGCGTTCGAAGGTGACCACGAGGTAGAGAACCAACAACAGGGTGACGGCACCCACCCAGATCTTGGTGCGGTTCTCCTTGAATCCGTTCCAGAGCGAGCCCATGCGCCTACAGCCCCAGGTCCAGATAGCCGTCCAGGCCGACGGTCAGGCCGGGGTGGGACGCAACCTTGCGCAGTCCCAGCAACACGCCGGGCATGAAGGACGCCCGGTCGAAGGAATCGTGGCGGATGGTCAGCTGCTCTCCCGGGCCACCGAGGAGCACCTCCTGGTGTGCCACGAGGCCGCGCAGACGGACGCTGTGGACGCGGACGCCGTCAACATCGCAACCGCGGGCACCGTCGAGGGCCGTGTTCGTGGCATCCGGGCTGGCCGGGACGCCGGCTTCATCGCGGGCGGCGGCGATAAGCTGGGCCGTCCGGACGGCAGTGCCCGAAGGCGCGTCCACCTTGTTCGGGTGGTGGAGCTCGATGATCTCCACCGATTCGAAGTACTTGGAGGCCTTGGCGGCAAAGGCCGAGGCGAGCACGGAGCCAAGGGCGAAGTTGGGCGCGATCAGGACACCGGACTCCGGGTTCGCGGCAAGCAGCTGCCGCAAGTCTGCGAGGCGTGCCGCGTCCCAGCCCGTAGTGCCGACGACCGCATGCATGCCGTGTTCGACCGCGAAACGGACGTTCGCTTCGGTGCTGTCCGGAACGGTCAGGTCGACGACGTACTTGGCGCCGACGTCGAGCAGGGTATCAAGGGAATCGCCGCGGCCAAGTGCCGCAACGAGCTTCAGGTCAGCGGCTGCCTCGACCGCCTTGACGGCTTCGATTCCCATGCGCCCGTGGGCGCCCAGCACGGCGACAGCAAGTTGTTCGGTCATGGCCTTAACCCTACCGGGCGGTGCGGGCCGGGTGGTCCCTCGGATTCCCCCTAGTCCAGGGTTCGAGCGACAGAACGCGGCCGTACGAGATGTCGAAGGCCCAGCACGGTGAGCCCCAAAACCGAGCCGGCAACGACTGCGAGGATGAGCATGGCCACGATTGGAATCACCAGGGAATCAGCACCGATTTCTTGCCGGGCACCCTCGAGTCCCGGGATGCTGATGGCGATAACGAGCACTGTCGCCACCAGCGTGGGCACAAGGAACCAAAGCCACGATCGGCTTTTGTTGGACATGGGATCACTTTCCTTTCAATCGCAGGGCCGCGAGAAGAAGAACTCCGCTCGACCAGATCACAAGAAGAAGGAGCGCTCCCCAGGGCCCAAGGTTGCCGCCAAGCTCGGGAGTTGCGCTGACGGCTTGCCCCACCAGTATCCCGAGGGTGATATTCGCTACTGACGCGGCGCCCGGGACTCCACTCATCCCGGCGATGAGGAGCGTGATCGGAGCAAGCCAAAAAAGGGTAATGATCACGATTGCCGCGACGGTCGCTGAGCGCACGGCGTATCCGAGCCCTGCACCGAAGCATGAAACGAGTGCAACCGCAGCTATCGAACGCCCTATTGCGGCGACGGAGTCAGCAGAAAAGGGCGCGGAAGTCCCACCGAACACGGTAGCGAACACGCCGACAATGAGCATGGCGAGCAACGCAATTGCTGCAGCAACCCCGCTGTGCCCAAGTGCACTCGCTGCAAGCAGCCGTCCGCGGCGCGGGATGAGCAGCATTCGGAAGCCGATCGCCCCCGTCTGGTAGTCCCTGCCAACGCCGATGGCCGCCGTCAAGGCTGCCACGAATGCGAAGATGTCGGCCCCGGCGGTTGCGATGCCCTCCAGATCCGGTGCCGGCGACGACACCTTCCGATAGATCGCCTGGCCAACGCCGAGCGCCAGTGGCACGGCTGTTCCCAGCAACAGCAAGACCATGGACGGGCGGGTCCGGATGATCCGGGCCGTCTCTGCAAACACGAGCTCGCTTGGCCGTTGCGCGCCTTGCTGGCGAGCGATTCGGACGAGTGGGCGCAGCATCCTCAATGGACCTCTCCTTCGACTTTAGTGTCGACTATCCGCCGATACACATCGTCGAGTGAGACGCTCTCGGTGCGAAGTTCGTCCAACACAACCCCATGCATGGCCGCAAGGGAGAACACCTCACGCGCTGTCAGGCCTGCGATGACCACGGCGCGACCGTTTGCTTCGACGATGGCGCCGCCGCTCCTCTTTGCGACCGCGACGAGGGTGTCGGCGTCCTCGGTTATGACGCGGACACGCGCCCCGGCTCCACGTGCGAGGTCGGCAAGGCTGCTTCGGAGTTTGAGCACGCCGTCGCTGATCAGTACGACGTCGTCAGCTACGAGCTCAAGTTCTGTGATGATGTGCGATGAAAGCAGTATCGCGGATCCAGCATCACGAAGTTGGAGGAGCAGGTGGCGCAGCCACTGTATACCGGACGGGTCAAGACCGTTGAGCGGCTCATCGAGGACGTAGTTGCCAGGGTTGCCCATGATGGCTGCGGCGAGCGCGAGACGCTGCCTCATGCCAAGGGAAAGCTCGCGCACCCTCCGTCGGCGCCCCTCACCGAGGTCGACCACGTCCAGCACCCGTTCGGCCCGGGCCTTGTTCACGCCTTGAATTCTTGCGCAGTACCGGAGGAGCTCGATCGCGCGGAGGTCAGGGATCAACGCCCCGGCGTCGAGGACCGCCCCAACGCTCTGGCGTGGATTGGGAAGCTCCCCGTACGGGCGGCCGTCGAACAAGGCCCGTCCCGAATCGGGCTTCTCAAGGCCGAGGGCGGTTCGCATCGTGGTGGTCTTGCCAGCGCCGTTAGGCCCGATGAAGCCGACGATGCGGCCGTCGTCGACGCTGAAAGTAACGTCATCGACCCGTGTCTTTCCGCCGTATGACTTCGTGAGTCCAATCACTTCGATCATGATGCGCGCACTTGGACTCGTGAGAGCGCTTCCATCAAAGTCGCGTGACCTTGGCCCCGGAGGAACGCTCTGATCGTCCGCGGCACTGTGCCGCCGACTCGGAACGCGAGCACGCAGAAACGCCATCCGGACGCGGTGCCGTAGACCGCCGTCGAGGTGGGACTTGTTGAGGGGAGCACCCACGCCTTAGTGCCAAGCACCCCCGACCTCACTAGCCATAACCGGCTCTCACCGGAGAAATCAGCGCGCTTAACCGCCAGTTGTGCCACTGCGGTCGCGATGACTACCAAAGCCGTGATCGCGACGGCACCCGGAAGTGAAAGCAGAGCCGCAAGCGAGCCCGCCACGGCTCCTCCGACCATCAAACCCGCGCCCCATCCCAGGAGCGGGTGCATGCTGGCGACCTCAACGCGGCTGGCGATGCGGAGTCGCGGGAGGTACTGCACCACGAATGCGTCGATGTCTGAGTGGCGGCCAACCGGGATCACAACTGTACGGCTCGCGCTTCCGGACCCCTGACCCCGCACGATCACCCGGAGCGAGTGTCGCCCAAACACCCGCATCGCGACGTTTTGCCGCATTTCCAGTGCATCGATTCGGTCGACGCAAATGGAATGATCCACGGTAGATATCAGCCCGCGCGATACCTTCATCTTCAGGATGCCGTCAGAGTCGTGTTCCACGCGGACGAGCATCTTCGCATATTTCAGATAGGCCACCAATGCGCCGTAGGCAACGCTGGCGGCAAGTATCAAGGGCGTCGCGGCCAGCGCAAGGCCCGGATGGGCCCGCCATTGCTCTACAGTCCACTCAAGCTGAGCGAAACCAGTGTTCCCGCTGATCCGCGAGATCAACGACCAAAGCACCGGAATGAGAAGCATGTACTTGCCATAGGTGAGGGATATAAGCCAGTAGTCCGCGTTCCGAAGCGAAACCGCACTCGTCACCACGGACGGCGTTTCAGTAACGCCTTCAGGCGGCTCATGCAGGCCGGACCCTACGGCTGCACTGACATCCTTGGCCTTCAGGGTCGGATGAACACCGCAGACTCGTGCAATCTCATCGACTTGATCACGTGTGACCGCGTGCAGAAGCAGGCTGGCGCGTCCTCCCGCAGTACTCTGGACCCGCACCTCAAACAGCTGCCATAGCCGGTCCAGGCCGCCCTGCGAGAGGTGGATGCTCGCGATGTCGTTGCGGGCGAGGGTCAAGGTCTCCCGCGAGAGGAGGCCTCGTCGATAGTGGAAGCCGTCCGACCGTACATCCCACGTGGTCGCCAGGTAGTCGTAGAAGATCACATGGATCCGGGTATAGACGAAGTATGCGAGGATCCCCCACAACACCACTGCAGTTCCGCCTTCGAACGTGGAGATCGCGAAGACCAGCCCGACGATGATGAGTAGAGACTGTGGCAGACCCCTCAGGAGTCTGACAAGCATCAACAGTGGTGAATTGCGCATCACTCGGCTCCGCTATCGACGTTTTTCAAAGCTCCCCGCAGTCGTTCAGCATCCCTTTCTTCCAGGCAGGGAACCATGAACTCCCTGCCCAGTACACCTACGTGCACACTTGCAAGTCCAAAGTTGCGCAGCACGGGACCGCGGCGAAGCCGGACATAGAGAATCTGTGCCCTCGGCACGAACGTCTCGCGTCGAATCCAACGGCCCTGACCAATCGACAGCCCCAGCCGCTCCACGCGATAACGGAAGGTGCGGGCGCGTCCCGGGTTGACGATCAGGCACTCAGCGAACGTCGAGACAACAGTCACCACCGCCAAGACAATGAGTACGGTCGCAAGCCAGCCGCCTCGAATGACCTGATGCAAGCCGAGCAGCACGACGCAAGCCGTAAGCCCCGTGCACGCGGAGGTAATATTCCACACTGTCACCGCGCGGGAGCTCACCGATGCTGAGAACGTCCCTGCGGCATCATCTGTTTCCGCCACCCTCACCATCCCTCGCTGTGCCCCTCTCAGGCCGTCACGGTCGTTGCAGTCATCGCGCGTCGGTTGCTCGCACGGGGTCGTTTGAAACGGGAAAGGGCGACTCGCGTGGGCTGGCCGCGCCCTTTCCCGCTGCTCACAGCCCGATGATGTCCCGGATCCGCCGAACGACCCAATCGATCGTCCGGCCGGCGTTGAGCCAGTCCAGAATCGTGCGCCAGTTGGCCGTCACCCAGTTGACCGCACGAGAACCCAAATGTGCGACTGCCCTGATGACAGCGAGAATGATGGCAGGCATCGACCCACTTCTCCTTCCTCTCAGTGCGACCTTGTTGTCGCCACTGACTAGGATTCATCTCAACCTCACTCCTCGAACACCGTCTTCCGTATCGACTCAGACATCGTTCGGATGCACCCTTTTCTCTTCGCATTCAACCGAATGGCATAGCTTCTTTCGCATAACTGATCCCCTAGAACCTGGGCACTGTCGCCGTCACGGTCCACCCCGTTTCATCACCGCCTGCCTCGAACGTCCCGCCCAGCAGCATCACACGGTCGTTCATCCGCTTCAGTCCGTACCCGGCCTCATCCGTGCCCAAGTCGTCCCCGCCGCTGGACGGGGCATTCCAGACCAGCAAGGTGACGCCTTCACGATCAGACGTGACAGCCAAACGAATCAACGGGGTCTGACGGGCGTGCTTCATAACGTTCGTGGCGGCTTCGCGTGCGATGTGCACGAGCGTGGTCTCGATGGTGTTCGACATTGAAATCTCGCTGCCGGGGAGGGAGAGCTCCACCGAGGCTCCCATCGATCCGAGTCCGAGGGACAAGGACTCCAACGTCGCTGACAGGGACACGGTCCCTGCTCCGGCTCCTCCAACGGCCTCGTCCCTCCCCTGGACCAAACGCAGCATCCGTCGGATGTCTGTGAGCGCCTGTGTCGCGGCGTCTGTGATCGCACGCCTCGACGTATCCCTGGACACGGGGTCGTCCACGAGTTCGAACGCCCGGGCCTGCATAACAACGGTCGTGATGTCGTGGGCAATAATGTTGTGCAGCTCATCGGCGATCCGGTCCCGCTCCATTTGTACGGCGGATGCCGATTCCCGTTTGAGCCGATCAATGTCAGCAGCAAGCTGACTTTCCCGTGCACGACCCCCGCGGAATCCCCAACCGATCAGTCCTGAAGCGACGCCAACGGCAACGCCCCCGACCCCGCCGCCTTGTACAAACCCTTGGCCAAACCCTTCGGCAACGATCGCCCACGCCACTGTGGCGACGCAGTATGAGACGCTCAGCCACCGGCCGCACGTACTCGTGACCAAGCCGACCGAGATGGCGACGGCAAGCGAGTAGGACCCACCAGCGCCAAGCAGTGTCGCGACGAGGCCCCATGTCGCGAGCACCGTCGCCGCCACCCGCGGCCGCCAGGCAAAAGCTCCGATTGCGATGAGCGCACCGATGTCAACGATCGCGGTGGGCAGCGGCGTCCGGGCAAGGAACGCGAGCACACCGTCCGCCAGCAACGCCACCCCGACGACGGCCGCCAATGCGCGACGAGCACCGACCGGCAACGTGGCGAAAGTCCAAAAGCCCCGCAAACCCGCAGATCCGTGGACGTTGCGGGTAGCTTCTGCCAGGCCGCTTCGCTTCATCCCCCAATTATCCAGTTGAAGCGCGGGGACCCTTAGCGACAAAGCCTCATTGTCTTGCACATGATCAAGTTCCTCCTGCTTGAAAGCATCAACAACCTGATCGTCGCAGTCGGGCCGGCACAGGGTCTGCCGACGAAAGTCGATTCCTTGCGCAACTTTTGTCTAATCTGCGCTGCGAGCCCGGCCGCCTAAACTGAAGAAATGGAGCCCGTGCGTGTTCTGATCGTCGATGATGAGGCCCTCGTGCGCCACGCACTGCGAATCTTCCTGGAGTCGGACCCAGCCACAGCTGTGGCCGGAGAAGCCGTAAACGGAATTGAAGCCGTCCAGCAGTACCGTTTATTGAAACCGGACGTTGTGCTGATGGACATACAGATGCCGGCAATGAATGGCGTCGAAGCGACAGAAACGATCACGGCCGAACATCCGGAAGCACGAGTCCTTGCGGTGACCACGTTCTCCTCCGAAAGTCACGTCATCGCCGCGCTCAGAGCAGGAGCCTCCGGCTATCTCGTAAAAGACACGCATCCCGATGAGATCGTCTCCGCGATCTTGGATGTGCACGCTGACAGGTCAGTGCTCTCGCCCCGCATAACTCGTGGACTCATTACAGCCGTCCGTGACATGGCCGACCCCGGCGGACACATAGCGCTCGCTCGCGCCCAAGCGCTCACCGAACGCGAACTGTCGATCGTGAAGTTTCTCGCGCAGGGTCTGTCAAACGCCGAGATAGCAAATGCTCTCTACCTCTCAGAGGCGACCGTCAAGTCAAACCTCGGCCGCATCATGAACAAATGGGGCGCGCGCGACCGCGTCCAAGTACTTATCCACGCTGTGCGCACACATCTCGTGACGTTGTAGCAGGCGCGATCCCTGCGCTCAGCTATTCCCCTGCCCCGACCCACTCGACCGTGCCGTCGCTGAAGAACTGTTCTTTCCAGATGGGCACTTGGGCCTTGATCCGATCGACGAGTTCAGAGCACACCGCGAAAGCCTGCCCGCGGTGTGCGGCAGAAACGGCACAGACGAGCGCAGGTTCGCCGATCTCCAGCATGCCGATCCGGTGCGCCGCCCAAATCCGGACCGGCTGCGCCGCTTCCCCCGAGTGCTCCGCCACGAGCCGGGCCACGACGTCGGACATGACCTGGTACGCCGTGGGGTGGGCACTGTAGCTGAGCCGGTCAACGGGCTTGCCGCCGTCGTGGTTCCGCACCACGCCGCTGAAGCTCACCACTGCTCCCGCGGTGTCCGATTCCACGGCCGCAATCGCCTGGTCCACGGAAATCGGCTCCGGACTGAGGACCGCGCTGATGATCTCGAAGTCGGTATCAATGGCCATGACTTCCCTCCAACTGCTCGCATAGGTGGGCAATGACTGGATCGAGGACGGCAAGGCCATCCATGACGCCCTTGGGGGAACCGGGCAGGTTCACTATGAAGGTCTTGCCGGCGGTCCCCGCATGGCCTCGGCTCAGCATCGCCATGGGGGTCTTTGCGGCTCCCGCCCGGCGGATGCCCTCCATGAGCCCCGGAATTTCACGGTCGAGGAGAGGCAGTGTGACCTCTGGAGTGCGATCATCGGGGCTCAGCCCGGTGCCGCCGCTGGTGATCACGACGGCGGGTTCCTGGGTGAGCAGCGCACGGATGGCCGCGCCGACGGGCTCACCGTCAGGCACCACCATGACCGGGAAGGTCTCATAGCCGTGTTCGGCCAGCCAGTCCAGGATGACCGGGCCGGTTTCGTCGCGGTAGATCCCTGCCGCGGCACGGGTGGAAGCAATGACGACGCCGGCCTTCCGTGGACCGCGGCTGGGCTCACAGGCGCTCATGCGCGTCCACCGTCGCCCTGGGCGCCTGACGCAGGGGCAACGACCCAATCACCGCTTTTTCCGCCGCTCTTCGCCAGTACCTGGATGTTGCTGATCACGGCGTGCTTGTCCACTGCCTTGATCATGTCGTAGACGCTCAATGCGGCCACCGAGGCAGCAGTCAGGGCTTCCATTTCCACGCCCGTGACGCCTTTGGTCTTGACTGTCGCCATGACGACTACAGTGTCCTCGCCGAGTTCAAAATCCACCGTGACCTTCGAAATCGGCAGCGGGTGGCACAGCGGGATGAGATCCGGAGTCTTCTTCGCCGCCATGATCCCGGCAACGCGCGCGACGGCGAGGGCATCGCCCTTGGGAAGCTCACCGGCACCAAGCAGGGCGAGCACCTCGGACGTGCTGCGGACGGTGGCGGTTGCGGTAGCCTCGCGCGTGGTCACGGCCTTTCCGGAGACGTCGACCATCTGGGCAGTTCCGTCTTGGCGCAAATGCGTGAGGGCGCCGCCAATGTCTTGAGTGTCATTCACAACATCCATACTTCCACTTCCGCGCCGGCGTCGAGTTCCGTGACGGCTTCAGGAACCTGGACGAGAGCGTTCGAGTTCGCGAGCGCATGGATCAGATGAGAGCCTGGCCCCCCTTCCAGCCTCACCGTTCCCCCTGGAAGAAGCGTGCCACGACGGACCTGGTGCTTGCCGGCCGGAGAGGTCAAAGGCTCCGCGAGGCGTGCCCGCAGGCTCGGCCGCGGAGCAGGGCTTCCGACGACGTCGGCGAGCGCCGTGCGAAGGAACATTTCGAATGAGACCAGGCAGCTCACCGGATTGCCCGGGAAGCCCAGGAAAGGCAGGCCGTCGAACGTTCCGATCCCCTGGGGGCCGCCGGGCTGCATGGCCACCGACACGAATTCGATCGGCTGGCCGTCCATGGCCTGCCGGACCACCTCGTAGGCGCCCTTGCTGACGCCCCCTGTGCTGACGATGAGATCGATTGTTTCGCTCCGGCTGCGCAGGAGTTGAAGCAGCTGGGCGGGATCGTCGCCGCTGATCCCCGTCCGCGTGACGCGGAGGCCGGCCTGCCGCATGGCGGCTTCGAGCAGGGTTCCGTTGGAATCGTAGATCTTGCCTTCCGGCAGCGTCGTACCGGGTTCCACAACCTCATCGCCGGTGGTCACCAAGAGCACGTGCACCGGCTTCCGGACTTCGACCGAGGTGATCCCCAAGGCAGCGAGCAGCCCCAATGGCCCGGGCCCGAGGGCCGTTCCCGCGCGCAAGGCGACGGTTCCCGCACTGATGTCGCTCCCGGCGTCGCGGACGAAGGTTCCCGGCTCTGTTGTGGGAAGACGGACCGTTGCTGCCGTCCCCGGGGCGGGGAAGGCATCTGGTACTGCCTGCTCGATGGGCACGACGGCGTCGGCCCCCTCGGGCATCATGGCACCGGTCATGATCGGGGCCGCGGTGCCGGGCAAGAGTCGGGCCGGTGCCGCGCCGGCCGGGACGGGATCCACTACCGTCAGCTCCGCACCGGCGTCGCTCCCCGGGTGGGGAGGCAGGTCCGCTGAACGGACGGCAAAACCGTCCATCTGGGAGTTGGCGAACGGCGGCAGGCTGAGCGGGGCCAAGACGTCGGCGGCAAGTAACCGGCCAAGCGCCCCCATCAATGGCAGTTCCTCGGTGCCTTCTTTGTGTGCAAGGCCGGACAGCAGCTCCTGGACGGCTCGGCGGTGGGCTGCGACGGATCTTGCCACGAGGGTTCCTCCCGGATTGTTTCGCTCAGACCTACACAGCCTAGTGTCAGTTGGCGGTGACGTGGATGGTGTGGAACCCCGTGGCGCCGTCCGGGGCTACGGGAGTTCGGGCTTCGGGCTGCGGCGCACCCGTGGCATCGGTGGCACGGACCTGGACTTCATGGTTTCCGGAGCCCAACTCAAGACCCAGCTGCCACTGGTACCACGTGTCCGAGGAGATCCCCGGCGCGAGCTTGGCTTCCTGCCAATTCCCGCGGTCGACGCGCAACTCCACCCGCGAAACGCCACGGTGTTGAGCCCAGGCGACACCGCCGAACTGGACCGTCCCGGCCTTGACCGAGCGGCCGTCCCGGGGAACATCGATGCGGGACTGCGTCTTGACGGGCCCGTGGTCGCTCCAACCGCGCGGAACCCAGTAGCCCTGGTCGTCAGCGAAACGGGTGACCTTCAGCTCCGTCAGCCATTTGGTGGCCGAAACATATCCATAGAGGCCTGGGACGATCATCCGGACGGGGAAGCCGTGCTCCAGCGGCAAAGGTTCGCCGTTCATTCCGACGGCGAGGATCGCGTCGCGATTGTCGGTGAGCGCTTCGAGGGGGGTCCCGGCAGTCCAGCCGTCAGTGCTGCGGGACAGCACCATGTCCGCCCCGGGCTTGGGTCCAGCCATGGCGAGGAGTTCGCGGACCGGCCAGCCCAACCAGAGGGCATTGCCGATCAGGTCTCCGCCGACTTCGTTGGACACGCAAGCGATGGTCACGTAACGCTCGATCATCGGTTTGGCGAGCAGCGTGGCGAAATCCAACTGGACTTCGCGTTCCACCAGGCCGGTCACCTTGAGGGTCCAGTCCGGCGGATTCACGGCCGGCGGGATCAGGGCAGTGTCGATCCGGTAGAAGTCCGGGTTCGGCGTGACGAGCGGCTGGAGACCCGCCAAGGTGAGTGCGGCGCCGTCGGGAATCTTTTCCGGCGGGTTTACGGGGGTGGGCAGGGCCAATCGGTTGCGGAAATCCGATACCACCGTTCCTGCCCTACGCACCACCGTCGTGACCACCCCTGCGGCGACTGCCGCGATCGCGGTTCCACCCAGCAAACGCATGAAGCTTCGGCGGGCCAATGGCGCGTCGGCCGCCTCGGGCACGGGGCGCCAGGTTTCAAGCCGTTGGACCAGGAGCCGGAGGAAAAGCATGGTGACCATGGTGGCCACCACGGGGGCGACCGCCGCTGTGGGTGCGGCCTGGGCGCGGGTCAGCACGGCCGCCAGCCCCGCTGCTCCCGCGAGCAAGGCGAGCGCCAGCCCCGCCCCCTTTCGCCGATACTCCAGGATGCCGGAGACGCCGGCGAGCACCACAGTCACCAGGGCAATGCTGACGATCAAGGCAAGTTTGTCCGCGGTGCCGAAAAGGCTGACGGCCAGTTCCTTGGCCCAACCAGGCACTGCGTCGATGACCACACCGCCCAATGCGGTGACGGGCGAGACTGCCGGGCTCAGGAGGCCGGCCAGCAACTCGCCGGCCGCCACCCCGAGTCCGATGGCCACCACGCCACACGCCGCCGCCCATCGGGGAGCCGTCCTGGTGCTGGTTTTCTTCGAAGTGGTCCTGCTCATGGTGTGCCTGCCTGTTCGGGGCTCTCTGCCGGAACGGTCTCGGCGGGAGCTGCCTGTATCTGAAATGTTCCGGCACGGGACGCGCTCGCCGGGGAACCTGATGGAAGGCGGAGGGTGAAGCGGCAGCCCTCCCCCGTGTTCGCCACGGTGACAGTGCCGCCGTGCGCCTTCACAATGCCCGCCACCATGCTGAGTCCGACTCCTGCGCCGTTGTATCGCGGCGGACCGCCTTCGTCCGGCCTTCCGGCTCCCCGGGAGCGGTCTTTTTGCCAGCCAGTCTCGAAAACATGGGCGAGATCCTCGTCGTCGATGCCGCCGCAGCTGTCCACGACGTCGACGACGGCGTCGCTTCCGTCGCGTCCGACGCGAACCAGGACCCCGCCGTCGGGCCGGCTGTAGATGATCGCGTTGAGCAGGACGTTCCGGACAGCCCTTCCCAGGCTGGGGCCGTCCGCGACCGCCATGCACTCGCGGTCCCCGCCGCCGTCGAGCCGGATCCCGCGCTGCGCGGCGAGCGGGGCGAGATCGGCGATGGCGTCGCTCACAAGGTCGTACAGGTCCAGCGATTCCGCGCTCAACCGGAGTGTTCCCGCCTGGATTTTGGACAGTTCCAAGAGGTCGTTCACCATGACCGCCATCTGGTCCGTCTGGGCGATGATCTTGCGATAGTACGCGGGGACGTCGGATGCCATGCCGTCTTCCAGCGCTTCGGCCATGGCCCGCATGCTGGCCAAGGGGGTCCGGAGGTCATGCGAGATCCAGGAGACCAGCTCGCGGCGGGCGGTTTCAATGGCCGCCTCGCGTCGACGGGATTCCTCGAGTTTGATGCTGCTTGCTTCGAGTTCCTGGGCGAGCTGGGCGAGCTCGGAGTTCATTGCCGGTCCGGCCCGCCGCGAAGCCGATTGGGTCAGGAACGAGCCATCGAGGGCTTCTCCGCTGCCGAGGCGTCGCGTTGCGGCCACGAGCCGGATGGCGTTGCGGGACACCCCGGCCCCGAGGACAAGGGAAATCCCGATCGCCACGGCCGAGGCCACCCCGAGGATGTACCACATGACCTCAAGGTCCACGGCGGAAATAAACATCGCATTGAAGGCACTCACCATCCCCGCCACGAGAACAGCGACGGTGGCCACCACCACGAGGCAGATCTGGACCAGGATCGACGCGCCGCGCAGGAACCGCAGCAAGGCGAGGGTCAAAGCGCCGATGAGGACAGCCCACAGCAGCATCCAGCCCAGGATCGTGAACATTTCAGTTGCCTGCATGTCCAGCGTCCTTCGCGTCAAATCGGTAGCCGACTCCCCAGACTGTCTTGAGCAACACCGGGGTAGTGGGGTTGTCCTCGATCTTTTCGCGCAAGCGGCGTACGTGGACGGTCACGGTGGACAAATCCCCGAAGTCCCAGCCCCAGACCGCCCGGATGAGGTCCTCGCGGCTGAACACTTGGTTGGGCCGACGGAGCAGGAAGGCCAGCAGATCGAACTCACGCACCGTAAGCATCAAGGGCTTGCCATCCTGGAGCACGGTGCGCGAGGCCGGGTCCAGTTCGAAGCCGGCAAGCTCCACGGGAGGTTCCGGGCTGAATTCCCGGATGCTCCGGCGCAATACGGACTTCACCCTGAGGACGAGCTCGCGGGGTGAGAAGGGCTTGGTGACGTAATCGTCCGCTCCGGTTTCCAAGCCCAGGATCCGGTCGTCCTCAGTGCCAAGTGCGGTGACCATGATGATGGGAACGCTCATGGCAAGGCGCAGCCTGCGGCACACTTCCACGCCGTCGAGCCCGGGGAGCATCCGGTCCAGGATGACGAGGTCGGGCCGCCTGGCGGCCGCGAGGCCCAGCGCGGTGAAGCCGTCGCCGGCCAGATCGACCTGGAAGCCTGCTTGGACCAAATAGTCCCGGACGACGTCGGCGATGGTCTGTTCGTCTTCGACCAGGAGAATGCGGCGATTGCCAAGGTCGGCAGCGTGCGGGGCGGGCTGCATGTTCACACCTTCAGCATAGATTCGCAAGGTGCCCACGGTATGTGTTCCGGACGCCCCAGGGCCAACCGTATGCATTCCGTAAGAAGTCGCGCTGTGCGTTGCCTTCCGCCGTAATCGCCGCTGAACATGACCGCCGGGATATCACGCTTGGGCGGCGCCTGGCGTAGCCTGAAGCCATGAGTGTTCAGCTAGGCATGCCGTTGCCGCCCGCGGGCGACGGGACGGGACGCAGCATGGCTGCGCCCCCGCCGCGCCCTGCCGGGACCCCCGCAGGCCTGTTCGACCGCTACGGGCGCCGGGCCACCGATATGCGCTTGTCGCTCACGGACAAATGCAACCTCCGCTGCACATACTGCATGCCGGCCGAGGGCCTCGAATGGTTGTCCAGACAAGCCGTCATGACGGCGGCCGAGATTATCCGCCTGGTACGGATCGGCGTTGAACAGCTCGGGGTCCGCCAACTTCGCCTCACAGGCGGCGAACCCCTGGTGCGTGCCGACCTCGTGGACATCATCTCGGCCCTCCGCCAGGCGCACCCCGAACTTCCGATCTCCATGACCACCAACGGCGTCGGTCTCGACAAGAAGGCGGCGGCGCTCAAAGAAGCCGGGCTCTCGCGCATCAACGTGTCCCTCGACTCCTTGCACGAAGAAACGTTCGCAATGCTGACCAGGCGACCTTTCCTGGATAAGGTGCTGGCCGGCATCGACGCTGCGTGGGCCGCAGGCTTGGGCCCGGTCAAGATCAATGCCGTCCTCATGCGGGGAATCAACGACGCCGAGTCCCCCGGGCTCCTGGCCTGGGCTCTGGAACGCGGCTATGAACTGCGCTTCATCGAGCAAATGCCGCTGGACGCCGATCACGGTTGGACCCGGCGGGACATGATCACCGCGGCGGAGATCCGCGAACTGCTTTCGCGCGACTTCGTGCTGGGTCCGGACCCGCGGGCACGCGACGGCGCACCGGCCGAACGATTTGAAGTACGACGCCGGGACCGGGCATCTGCCGAAGCCACGGGGCCGCTCCTGGGCACCGTCGGAATTATCGCCTCCGTCACCGAACCCTTCTGTTCCGATTGCCGGCGCACCAGGATTACGGCGGAAGGCAAGATCATGAGCTGCTTGTTCTCCCGCGAGGAATTCGACCTCCTCGGCTTGCTTCGGCACGGAGCCGGCGACGAGGAACTCGCCCAACGCTGGCAGGACGCCATGTGGATCAAACCCAAAGCGCACGGCATGGACCACACGGGCCTCGGCGCCGCCGACTTTGTCCAGCCGGACCGCAGCATGAGCGCAATCGGAGGCTGAAAGTTTGCTCGTAAGATACTTCGCTGCCGCGCGCGCCGCGGCGGGCGTCGAAGAGGAACACCACGACCTTCCGGAAGGAACCGGCCTGGACGGACTGATCGCGGCTGTGCTCGCCGTCGAACGTCCGGAACCACCGGCCGGCACGCCGCCCTTGGCCCGGATCATCTCCCGCAGCAGTTTCCTGCGCAACGAGGTAGCAGTCCGCGACCGCTCGGCCGCTCTTGACGAGAACGACGTGGTAGACGTCCTCCCGCCGTTTGCCGGGGGCTAAGCCGAAGCGGCCATGTACGCTCAGACGCGCCTGCAGACGGAGATCATGAACGGGCTGAATGTCTGAGCATCTCCGAGCCTGAGTTCCGCCATGTGGGTCAGCACCCCGCCGTCCACATTGAAAGTGTGTCTCGCGGTCCCGCGGGGGCTGCGCCGCTCAAGCCTCAAAGTGCCGTCTTGCCAATACCCCCGGGCCGGGGCTTCCGGTGGCCGGCCCATGCTGTCCACGTAATACCACAACGTCTCCCCGTGGTCCGGATCAACTGTAAAGACGCCGTGCCCCTCGAAATGGGTGCCGTCGGGCTCAATGTGCCGGTAGCTCTGCACCAAGGCGTAGCCTCCCGCAGCGCGGGAAAAAGTCACCTCGGCCTCGGCGGTCCGGGCAGGTCCCCAAGGCGAGGCCGCGAGCTCTGTACTCCCCCGCCAATGCCCCAGGAACGCCTCCAGCGCGGTGTTTGCATGACTCTTAAATGGCTCGTTCATGGCGACTCCTGCGCGGGACGATGGATACCCACCATCATGTTCCCCTTGGGCAGGCGCGTCCAGCCTCCCCCGGGACATGCCCCCTCTTTGAAGGCAGGGATGGACATATCAGGGTTATGCCCACTCCTACGCTCCAACGAGGGGCATGTCCCCTGGCCGCATCCAGCTGCACCACCGGACATGCGCCCTCTTCCAAGCCAGGGATGGACATATCAGGGTTATGCCCACTCCTACGCTCCAACGAGGGGCATGTCCCCTGACCGCATCCAGCTGCACCACCGGACATGCTCCCTGCTCCAAGCCAGGGATGGACATATCAGGGTTATGCCCACTCCTGCGCTCCAACGGGGGGCATGTCCCCTCGCCGCATCCAGCTCCCCCACCGGACATGCTCCCTGCTCCAAGCCAGGGGTGGACATATCAGGGTTATGCCCACTCCTACGCTCCAACGGGGGGCATGTCCCCTAGAGGCCGAAGGTCTCGGTTTCTTCGAAGGGCCCGACGACGGTCACGGTGCGGGGGGCTGCGGCGAGCACTCGGGCGAGTTCCTGGACCTGTTCGGCCGTGACGGCCTTGATACGGTCCAGCGTTTCGTCGATGTCCTGGAATTCGCCGGAGACGAGTTCGGCGCGGCCAAGGCGGGACATCCGGGAACCAGTGTCTTCAAGGGCAAGGACGATTCCGCCGCACAACTGGCCGACGGCCTTCCGCAGTTCCTCGTCCGTGATTCCGTCGGCAGCGAGCTTGTCCAGCTCGGCGCCCAGGAGTTCCAGGACCTGCTTGACCTTCGACGGCGTGCAGCCCGCGTACATGCCGAAATAGCCTGCGTCCGCATAGGCGGAAGCAAAGGAATAGGTGGAGTAGACGAGTCCCCGCTTTTCGCGGATCTCCTGGAAGAGGCGGGAGGACATACCGCCGCCAAGGACCGCGTTCAGGACGCTCATCACGAAGCGCCGATCGTCGGTAGCCACGATCGAAGGGCAGCCCATGATGATGTTTGCCTGTTCCACGGGGCGCTTGATCACATGCAGCCCCGCGGTGCCGGTGATATCCGCCTGCGCGGTGGAGCGGCGTTCAACGGGGGCAGCGGTGTCTTTCAGCTCCCACCCGGCCGTCCGCAAGGCATCGAGCACGAGGCGGCAGACGACGTCGTGGTCCAGGCCGCCGGCGGCGGTGATGACGATTTCGTCCGGCCGGTAGTAGCGCTGGTAATGTGCCCACACGGAATCGCGCGACACGGCCTTGATGGCGGCAGGGGTGCCGCCGATGGGGCGTCCGAGCGGATGCACGCCGAGTACGGCGGCCACGAAGTTTTCATGTGCGACGTCGGTGGGATCATCGCTGTCCATGGCGATTTCCTCGAGGATCACGTCGCGTTCCTGCTCAAGCTCGGCAGGATCCAGCACGGCGCCGGTGATCATGTCGGCAATGACGTCGATGGCCATGGGGAGGTCCGTGTCAAGCACGCGCGCAAAGTAGCACGTGCTTTCCTTCGCGGTGGCCGCATTCGATTCACCTCCGACCTCGTCGAAAGCAGAAGCGATTTCCAGGGCTGTGCGCCTCTTGGTGCCCTTGAACAAGAGATGCTCGAGGAAGTGGGTTGAGCCGTGCTGGCCGTCTGCCTCGTCGCGCGAGCCGACCCCCACCCAGAATCCGATGGTTGCCGAACGTTGCCCTGGCATGGCCTCGGTGAGCACCCGAACACCTCCCGGAAGCACTGAACGCCGGACTTCGGAGCCGCCTTCGGCACCATGGATCAGTTCGCCGCCGGGCACGGTCTGCGCCAATGGGAGGGGTACGACAGTCATCAAGACCTTTCAGTTCTGGGGAAACATGGTGCCAAATCTGGCTGCAATCGTATCAGCGGGCGCATCGCCGCTTGGGCGGGAGCCCAATTAGCACACCGTTGTTAAAACCGGGCAGGACCGGTGGACATGTCCACCGGTCCTGCCCGTGATTGCCGGTTCAGGCTACTCGGCGGAAACTTCGGCCGCCTCGGCGGAAGCTTCCTCGGAGGCAGCGCCTTCTTCCTCGGCCACAACCGGGGAGAGGGAGAGCTTGCCGCGGTCGTCGATCTTGGTGATCTCGACCTGGATCTTCTGGCCCACGGAGACCACGTCCTCGACGTTGTCCACGCGCTTGCCGCTGGCCAGCTTGCGCAGCTCGGAGATGTGCAGCAGGCCGTCCTTGCCCGGGGTCAGGGAAACGAACGCGCCGAAGGTAGTGGTCTTGACGACCGTACCCAGGTAACGCTCACCGATTTCCGGGACCTGCGGGTTGGCGATGGCGTTGATCGCGGCGCGGGCTGCTTCCGCAGACGGACCGTTGGTAGCGCCGATGTAGACGGTGCCGTCGTCCTCGATGGAGATGTCGGCGCCGGTGTCTTCCTGGATCTGGTTGATCATCTTGCCCTTGGGGCCGATGACCTCGCCGATCTTGTCAACCGGGATGTTGACGGCGATCACGCGCGGTGCGAACTCGGAGAGCTCGTCCGGGGTGTCGATGGCGGCGTTGATGACATCCAGGATGTGCAGGCGGGCTTCGCGTGCCTGCTTCAGGGCTGCGGCCAGGACCGAGGCGGGGATGCCGTCGAGCTTGGTGTCCAGCTGGATGGCCGTGACGAACTCGGAGGTACCGGCGACCTTGAAGTCCATGTCGCCGAATGCGTCTTCGGCGCCGAGGATGTCGGTCAGGGCAGCGTAGCGGGTCTGGCCGTCAACCTGGTCGGAAACCAGGCCCATGGCGATGCCGGCAACAGCGGCCTTCAGCGGAACACCTGCATTGAGCAGCGAAAGCGTGGAGGCGCAAACGGAACCCATGGACGTCGAACCGTTGGATCCGAGGGCTTCGGAAACCTGGCGGATGGCGTACGGGAATTCCTCGCGGGACGGCAGCACCGGAACCAGGGCGCGCTCGGCGAGTGCGCCGTGGCCGATTTCGCGGCGCTTCGGGGAACCGACGCGGCCGGTCTCGCCGGTGGAGTACGGCGGGAAGTTGTAGTTGTGCATGTAGCGCTTGCGCGTCACAGGAGACAGCGAGTCGATCTGCTGTTCCATCTTGAGCATGTTCAGCGTGGTGACACCCATGATCTGGGTTTCGCCGCGCTCGAAGATGGCGGAACCGTGAACGCGGGGCAGGACCTCTACCTCGGCCGTCAGCTGGCGGATGTCAGTCAGGCCACGGCCATCGATGCGGATCTGGTCCTTGAGGATGCGCTGGCGCACAACCTGCTTGGTCACCGAACGGAATGCTGCGGAGAGTTCCTTCTCACGGCCTTCGAACTGGCCGGCGAGGGCGCCAAGGACTTCGTCCTTGAGCTCGTCGGAAGCGTTGTCGCGCTCCTGCTTGTCGGCGATCTGGAAGACAGCGGCAAGCTTCTCGGCGGCTGCGGACTCCACTGCGGCGTAAACGTCGTCCTCGTAGTCCAGGAAGACCGGGAACTCAACGGTCGGCTTTGCAGCGCGGGCGGCCAGGTCTGCCTGGGCGTCGCACAGGGCCTTGATGAACGGCTTGGCAGCCTCGAGGCCTTGAGAAACGACCTCTTCGGTAGGAGCGGTGGCGCCTTGTTCCTTGATGAGGTTCCAGGAGTTGTCCGTGGCTTCGGCTTCGACCATCATGATGGCGACGTCGTCCCCGTCGGAACCCGACACAACACGGCCTGCGACAACCATGTTGAAGACGGCGTTCTCAAGCTGGGAGTGCTTCGGGAAGGCAACCCATTCGGTGCCCTGTTCGTCGGCGATGAGGGCAACGCGGACGCCACCGATCGGGCCGGAGAACGGAAGGCCGGAAAGCTGGGTGGACATGGACGAGGCGTTGATGGCCACGACGTCGTAGAGCTCGTCCGGGTTGATCGCCAGGACGGTGACGACGATCTGGACCTCGTTGCGCAGGCCCTTGACGAACGCGGGGCGCAGCGGGCGGTCCATGAGGCGGCAAGCCAGGATGGCTTCGGTGGACGGGCGGCCTTCACGGCGGAAGAACGAGCCCGGGATGCGGCCGGCGGCGTACATGCGCTCTTCGACGTCGACGGTCAGCGGGAAGAAGTCGAAGCCTTCACGCGGGGACTTGCCGGCGGTGGTTGCGGACAGCAGTGCGGTGTCTTCGTCGATGTAGACCATCGCGGCACCGGCTGCCTGCTTGGCGAGGCGGCCGGTTTCGAAGCGGATAACACGCTTGCCGAAGCGGCCGTTGTCGATGATGGCTTCTGAGAACTGGATTTCGGGACCCTCCATTGAGAGTCACCTCCGTTTCTTGTTTAGCGGAAGTCCTCCCGCATCGACCCAGGCCAGCGTCTGTTCCTGGCCTGTACGACACCCGGTCATCGATCGAGACCCACGGGCCGCGCCTTCGTCACCGAAGGCTGCTCCCGGGGATCACTACCGAGGACCGCGAATGCGCGATGCGGTTGGGCTCCTGATAAGTGTTGGATTTAGTTATGGAGAAAAGGCGGCCCGGTCCGCGGAGGATCGGGCCGCCCGAAGTCAAACTAGCGGCGCAGGCCGAGGCGCTCGATGAGCGCACGGTAGCGGGCAATGTCAGTCTTCTTGAGGTAGCCCAGCATGCGCTTGCGACGACCAACCATGGCCAGCAGACCGCGCTGGGTGTGGAAGTCGTGCTTGTGCTCCTTCATGTGCTCAGTCAGATCCTTGATCCTCTGAGTCAGGACTGCAATCTGGACCTCCGGCGAACCAGTGTCGCCCTTGGACGTTGCGTATGCCTCGATGATGGACTGCTTAACAGCGGCTTCAAGTGCCACATGAACTCCTAGAGTTGTGCCGTGCGTCCCGATTCAGCGCCTCGCTGCCGGGTTGTTCGTGCCGATGACCGCACACAAAACAGGTCCAGCCGCCACGGACTGCAGCCGGATCCATCCCTCAGTTTACCGGCAGCCCGGCGATGTTGTCGAAAGCTGCCGTGTGACCCTGATCAAAGCTGATCAAAGCCAGGCGCCGGTCACTGCCCGATCTCGGTCCGGACCGCGAAAAGTTCCGGGAAGAACGTCAGGTCAAGCGCCTTCTGCAGGAAGGACACTCCGCTCGAGCCGCCGGTTCCCGTCTTCATGCCGATGGTTCGCTGGACGGTGCGGAGGTGCCGGAAGCGCCACAATTGGAAGTTGTCTTCCAGGTCCACCAGTTCCTCGCAAGCTTCGTAGGCCGCCCAATTGTCTGCGGCGTGTTCGTAGATGTGCTTGAAAAGGGGCAAGAGCGCCGGGGCGAACTCGTGGGCCTGCGTGACATCCCGGTCCAGGACGGACCGCGGAACCTCATAGCCGTGCCGGTCCAGGTAGGCCAGGAATTCGTCGTAGATACTCGGGGCGTTCAAGAGCTCCTCGAGCATGGACCTGGACTCCGGATCCGATTCGAACACCGGCAGCATCCTGGCGTTCTTGTTGCCGAGGATGAACTCGACCGCCCGGTACTGGGCCGACTGGAACCCGGAGGCATTGCCCAGGAAGCCGCGGAACTGGGAGTACTCCGTAGGGGTGAGCGTGGCGAGCACCGACCATTGCTCGGTGAGGGTCTTCTGGATGTGCTTGACCCGTGCGATGCCCTTGAGCGCGGATCCAAGATCGTCTTGGCGCAGCCAGGCGGCCGCACTGCGGAGCTCGTGCAGGACAAGCTTCAGCCACAGCTCGGTAGTTTGGTGCTGGATGATGAACAAAAGCTCGTCATGGTGCTCGGGCCTGCTGACAGGTTGCTGGGCGCTGAGCAGCAAGGGCAGCTGGAGGTAGGAGCCGTAGCTCATGCGTGAGCTGAAATCCCTGACGATGCCTTCGTCGAGTGGACGGGTGTTCTTCTCAACGCTCACGGCCCGCTCCCGCCGCTACTTGTCCAGCAGGAGGTCGCGGGCCTGGACGACGTCCAGGCGCATCTGCTCCACAAGCGCCTCGGGTCCCCGATACGCGACCATGCCCCGCAGCCGCGCGGTAAATTCCACCACGACGGACTGGCCGTAGAGGTTGAAGTCCTCCACTGCCTCCTCCGGGCGATCGATCACGTGGGCTTCCACCTGGCGGCTGACGCCGTCGAACGTGGGGTTGGAACCCACCGAAATCGCGGCGGGCCAGCGGGTTCCGGATTCGTCCACCAACCAGCCGGCGTAGATTCCATCCGCAGGGACGTAACCCGTAGCGCCGTGGTCCAGGTTCGCCGTGGGAAAGCCCAGGGCGCGGCCGCGTGCAGCGCCGTGGACCACTTCGCCGCGCATCCTGTGCGGGCGGCCGAGGACCGCGGCCGCGGTCTCGACGTCGCCTTCGGAAAGGGCCTCGCGCACCCAGGTGGAGGAACAGCGGCGGTCCGTGCCGCCGTCGTCGTGTACTGGAAAGCCTTCCGCGCCGAACTCATTGACCACGTGGACCCCGAACCCCAATTCCTTGCCGAGCTCCTGCATGGTGCCGACGTCGCCGGAATTTCCCACACCGAAACGAAGATCGTGGC
This sequence comes from Arthrobacter bambusae, assembly GCF_030812595.1. Taxonomy (GTDB): domain Bacteria; phylum Actinomycetota; class Actinomycetes; order Actinomycetales; family Micrococcaceae; genus Arthrobacter; species Arthrobacter bambusae_B. Next base: position 145,171 of record NZ_JAUSSZ010000007.1, on the reverse strand, counting down.
CTACCACCACGTGTGCCGCATGAAGGCCGTCCAGGAGGACCTTGACGACGAATTCCTCCGGTGTCATGGCGGCAAGGGCGAGGTTGTATTTCATGACGAGGACAGCGTCCACGCCGGTGCCGGCCAGGGCATCGAGTTTGTCCTGCAGTCCCATGAGCAACTCCGGTGCGGAGTCGGGCCGATGGACCAGGGCCGGGTGGGGGTCGAAAGTCACGACGACGGACCGCGCGCCATGCTGGCCTGCTGTGCGCAATAGTTGCGTCAGCACCTGCTGGTGCCCGCGGTGGACACCGTCAAAGTTGCCGATGGTAACGACGCTCGGACCGAAATCCTCGGGGACCTCGGTGGGATCGTTCCAGATGTGGACCATCAACCTCGCCTTTTACTGCTGGTATTCACTATGCCCGGCGCCTGGTCCGGCGCCGGATTTTCTCTAAGGTTACCCGCTGCCCCGGGGCTGGCATGCCGGTTTGCGGTAGCCCGATTCCTAGTGCGGGATCCGTGCCGGGCGCCGACGGTAGAGCCAGAGCAGGCCCAGGACCGGCAGGATCAACGGCACAAAGCCGTATCCGCGTCCGAACGACGACCACACTGTGTCGTGCGGGAAGGCCACCGGATCGAAGAGGCTGATTGCCCCAACCACCACTACACCCAGCATCTCCACGACGACGGCCGCGAGGGATACCTTGAACCACGTGCGGCCCGGCTTCGCGAGGGAGACCGTGGCCACGATGTACACCACGGCGGCGAAGGCCGAGAGGATGTAGGCCAAGGGAGCATCCGGGAACTTGGTCAGGATCTGGTAGCCGGCACGGGCCGTGGCCGAGATCGCGAACACCGCGTAGACCGCGATCAGGAGCCTCCCGGGACCGGTATTGCGCGTGTCCCGGTTCTTTTTCTCGGTGGTTTCAACAGTCACTTCGTGTGCTTCTTCCAATGTCAGTACCAGATCTGGTTCATGCGGGCCGCCATGACCAAGGCGGTGACGCCCACGGCGCCCATGACGAAATTGCTCCAGCGGGTCCGCTCCAGGATGGACCAGTACACCGCGGCGATGGGGAGTATGAGCGCCGTGATGATGTAGCCCCAGAATTCCCAGGGTTCCCCTGCGATCTTTTCACCCATCGCGACGCGGATAATCGATCCCACCAGATAGACCAGCAGGACGAGTTCGACGGCGGCGACGGACAGGATCGTGACGTCGTTGGGGGTCTTCTTCATGATGCCCGCCACGACGCAGATGACGGTGGACAGCAGGCCCACAATCAGGACAGCGTAAAAATATCCGTCCATGGCTAGTCTGCCTGCTTTTCGTTGTCAGGAGCGAACACGAGGACGGGCTTGGCGAAACTCCCCGCATCGGCCAGCAACGCCACCAGCTCACCTTCCGGAGAGAACGCGGCGGCCGGGTTCTCGGCGGTGGCCGCGCCGGGCGTGCCGGCATCGGGTCCAGCGGCGATCCTGCGCCCGAAAGAGATTTCGGTGGTTTCAGCCTCGCTCAACTCCCGGTTGGGCATGAGCGCCCGGGCGGCTGCGGACATGTCGAGGACCTCCAGGTCCTCGGCAAGCTGTTCGAGGGTGCGGGCTTGAGCCAGGGAGTACGGCCCCACTTGGGTGCGGCGCAGCGCCGTCAGATGGCCTCCGACGCCGAGGGCCTCGCCAAGGTCCCGTGCCAGCGCGCGGATGTAGGTGCCCGAGGAACACTCGACGGTCACGTCGATGTCCACCACCCTGCCGTCGTCGACCCTCCGGATGGCGTGGATCTCGAAACGGTGGATGGTCACCGGCCGGGCGGCGAGCTTGACTTCCTGCCCCGAACGGACGCGCGCGTAGGACCGTTCGCCGTTGACCTTGATGGCGCTGACGCTGCTGGGAACCTGCTGGATCTCGCCAGTGAGCTGCGCGACGCCGGCACGGATGGCTTCCTCAGTGATTGCAGCGGCGCTGCGGCTTTCGGTGACGTCGCCTTCGGCATCGTCCGTGATGGTTGATTCGCCGAGCCGGATGGTGGCGGAGTACGTCTTGGACGTGCCCACGATGTACGTCAACAATCGCGTGGCCTTGTTGATGCCAAGCACAAGCACCCCGGTGGCCATGGGGTCCAAGGTCCCCGCGTGGCCCACTTTCCGGGTACCGGCCAGTCGCCGCATCCGTCCAACCACATCGTGGCTGGTCCATCCTTGCGGCTTGTCAACGATTACCAGTCCAGAAAGCACGCTTCCCAGTATATCCGCGCCGCGGCATGCATCCTGCGGCCCGCGGCTCCCGCCCTGCACCAGTAAGCAACCCGCTCCACGGCTAAGATGGCTCCCATGCCTGAGCTTGCCGCACACGTCCGCGAAGTGCCCGTAAACCAGATCCGCGAGATCACGGAGGCCGCGTGGAACACCCCCGGAGCCATTGTCCTCAGCATCGGCGAGCCCGGCTTCGCGCTGCCCCGGCACGTCCTGGATGCGGGGATCGCGTGCCTTGACAGGGACGAGACCAACTACACCCCCAATGCCGGGATCCCGGCCCTGCGTGAGGCCTTTGCTGAGCGGTTCCGTGCCCACAACAAGGTGGATGTGGGAGCCGAGCGCGTGTACGTCGTGGACGGAGCCCAGCAAGGGCTGCACTTCGCGATGAGCCTGCTCCTCTCCCCCGGAGACGAAATCCTGATACCCAATCCGGGCTACCCCACTTTTGTCATGACAGGCCATTTGCTGCATGCAGTCCCGGTGCGGTATCCGCTCTACCCCGAGCACCAGTTCCAGCCCCGCATCGAGGACATCGAGGCACTGATCACGCCCCGCACCAAGGTGTTGGTCCTGAATTCGCCGTCCAATCCCCTGGGTGCGGTCATCTGCGAGGAAACGACGCGCCGGCTCGTGGAATTGGCTGTCAAACACGATCTATGGATCATTTCGGACGAATGCTACGAAGCCTTCACCTTCGACGTCCCGCACACGAGTCCGGCCCGCTTCGACAGCAGTGTTCCCGGGGAGGCCCGGGTCTTCACGTCCCTGACTTTGTCCAAGACCTACGGGCTGACCGGACTGCGGATCGGCGCCCTCATTTGCCCGCCGGGACTGGAGCGGACGATGAACAACGTCATGGAAGCGATCGTTTCCTGCGTGGCTTCGCCTTCCCAGTACGCCGCCGTCGCGGCTCTGACTGGCCCGCAGGACTATGTGGATGCTGCGCGGGAGCATTACCGTTCCAACCGCGACGCAGCCTCGGCGGTGCTTGCAGGGAAAGGCATCCCCTTCCTGGGCGCCCAAGGGGCTTTCTATCTTTGGGCCGACGTTTCCCACGTGAGCGGCGGGAACGTGCGCTCCTGGGTACGCCAGTTCCTCAAGGATTCCGGAGTGGCCGTGGCGCCGGGCACCGCGTTCGGCTCCATCGGCGAGGGTTGGATCAGGATTGCCTTGTGCGGGGATCACGAGCAACTGCTCGACGGCGTCGCGCGGCTCCCGGCACGGCCCTAGCCTTCAGTACCGGGTCCGGTTCTTGTGCCCGCGCCAAGCGTCGAAAGGAGCCTCGGATGCAGCGACCTCGGTATGTTGGACGGGCAACAGTTCGGGCCTGTTGCCGCCGAAGTATTCGTAGAACACGGCATCGTCGAAGCCTGCAGCTGCGGCCCCGTGCCGATCCGCAGCAAAATAGACACGGCTTACGCGCCCCCATAGGGCCGCCGAGAGGCACAAAGGGCACGGTTCGCAGCTTGAGTAGAGCACGGAGCCACTGAGATCGAAGCTTCCCAGTTCCGACGCGGCGCGCCTGATCGCTACCACTTCGGCGTGGGCAGTGGGATCGTTGTCGCGGGTGACCCGGTTGACGCCATCATGGAGCCGCCCGTCCGGAGTGACCACGACGGCGCCGAAAGGACCGCCGCCGTCGGCCACGTTCTGCACGGCGAGCCGCAGTGCGTGTTCAAGGTAGTCTTCGGGACTCTGAGCTGCATCGTGCGCCGCCATGCTCCGATCTTAGCGACGGCCCATCGATTTGGCCCGGCTTTTCACGGTGAAACCCCGGCTCTTGAAGGTTAAACACAGCAAGGCCGGGTCCGCAGTGACAATACCTGCGGATCCGGCCTTGCCCGGGAAGTCGGAGGACTACTTGCCGCCGTCTTCGTCGATGTCTTCATCGGCGCGGAGGTCGATGTCTTCTTCATCAAAATCGTCTTCGTCGATGTCCGCGTCTTGCGGGGCATCGCTCTTGTACGGGTCTGCATCGCCCGCATGCTTGGCACCGGCGGCCAGGGCGGCCACCTCGGCGTCGCGCTGCTTGGCGGTGCGCAACAGCTCCTCGAGGTTTGAGGCGTTGACCGGAATAAGGTCGGCGACGAATTCCAAGGTAGGAGTCAGCCGCACGGTGATGTTGCGGCCCACTTCCTGTCGCAAGACACCCTTGGCCTTCTCCAACGCCTTGGCAGCATCGGCATGGGCCACCTCGTCACCGAAGACGGTGTAGTACACCGTTGCGTGCTGCAGGTCATTCGTCACGCGGGCATCGGTCACAGTGATGCCCTCAACCCGAGGATCCTTGATCCGCCGGCCCAATGCCTCAGCAACAACAACCTTAATCCGCTGCGCCAACTTGGCAGCGCGTGCCGGATCAGCCATTTCTACTCCTAATAAAAATTGCGTACGACGGCGATAGGGCAACGTGCGTACTTAAGTCTAAAAATGCCTCAAGTCGAAGAGACAGGAAGCGTACGGCGAGATACCCACCGAGGCCCGCGGAGCCGATATGGGGGCCCGGGAGTGGCATCGGGCCTGCCGGAGCTGGGCTGCTGACGTCGTCAGACGTCAGCCGCCCAGCGAAGGGGCGGGGCCCCCATATCGGCGGAGCGGGCCGGACCGCCCCCCATATCGGCGGAGCGGGCCGGACCGCCCCCACGACTCGGCGGAACGGGCCGGAGGCCCTGCCCCCTATTTGCCGAGCTTAGGCGCGCGGCTTCTCGCGCATCTCGAAGGTCTCGATGATGTCACCTTCGGCGATGTCGTTGTACGAGCCAAGACCGATACCACACTCGAAGTCCGTGCGGACTTCAGTGGCGTCATCCTTGAAGCGCTTGAGCGTCTCAACGGTGAGGTTGTCGCCGATGACCTTGCCGTCACGGCTGACGCGTGCCTTGCTGTTACGGCGGATGATGCCCGAGCGGACGATGGAACCGGCGATGTTTCCGAACTTGGAAGAACGGAAGACTTCGCGGACCTCGGCGGTACCGAGCTGGACTTCCTCGTACTCCGGCTTGAGCATGCCCTTGAGGGCCAGCTCGATGTCATCGATTGCTGCGTAGATGACGGAGTAGAAGCGCATGTCCACGCCTTCACGGTCGGCAAGGTCGGCCACGCGCTCGGCGGGCTTGACGTTGAAGCCGATGATGATGGCGTTGTCCACCGTGGCGAGGTTGACGTCGTTCTGCGTGATGGCACCCACACCGCGGTGGATGACGCGCAGCTGAACGTCGTCGTCGCCGACGTCGATCTTGAGCAAGGCGTCTTCGAGGGCTTCAACAGCACCGGAAACGTCACCCTTGAGGATGAGGTTGAGGGTGTCGATCTTGCCCTCGGCCACAGCCTTGTCGAAGTCTTCGAGGCTGATGCGCTTGCGACGCTTGGCCAGGGCCGCGTTGCGGTCGGCTGCCTCACGCTTTTCAGCGATCTGGCGGGCCGTACGCTCGTCGGAGGTCACCAGGAAGGTGTCACCTGCACGCGGCACGTTGGACAGACCCAGGACCTGGACCGGACGCGACGGGAGCGCGATGTCCAGGGCGTTGCCGTCTTCGTCGAACATGGCACGGACGCGGCCGTGGGCCGTACCTGCCACGATCGTGTCACCAACGGCCAAGGTACCGGACTGGACGAGGACGGTGGCCACGGAACCGCGGCCCTTGTCCAGGTTCGCTTCGATGGCAATGCCTCGAGCGTCCTTGTCGGGGTTGGCGCGCAGGTCCAGAGCGGCGTCCGCAGTCAGCAGGACGGCGTCGATCAGTTCGTCGATGTTGAGGTTCTGGCGGGCAGAGACCTCAACGAACATGGTGTCGCCACCGTATTCTTCGGGAACCAAGCCGTACTCGGTGAGCTGGCCCTTGACCTTGTCCGGGTTCGCGCCTTCCTTGTCGATCTTGTTGACCGCGACGACGATCGGCACGTTGGCCGCCTGTGCGTGGTTGAGTGCTTCCACCGTCTGCGGCATGACGCCGTCGTCGGCTGCGACAACCAGGATGGCGATGTCGGTGACCTTGGCACCACGTGCACGCATGGCGGTGAACGCCTCGTGACCTGGGGTGTCAATGAAGGTGATGTCGCGTGGAGTGCCTTCGTGGATGTGGCTGATCTGGTAAGCACCGATGTGCTGCGTGATGCCACCGTGTTCGCCTGCAACCACGTTGGTCTTGCGGATGGCGTCGAGCAGCCGGGTCTTACCGTGGTCAACGTGACCCATGACCGTGACCACCGGGGGACGCGGTTCGAGGACGTCGTCGCCTTCGGCTTCGAGTTCGGCGTCGAGGTCGATGTCGAAGGAGTCGAGGAGCTCGCGCTCTTCGTCTTCCGGCGAAACTACCTGGATCTTGTAGCCGAGTTCCTCACCCAGCAGGGCGAAGGTGTCTTCGTCCAGCGACTGCGTGGCCGTTGCCATTTCACCGAGGTGGAACAGGACGGTCACCAGTGCGGCGGGGTTCGCCTCGATCTTGTCGGCGAAGTCCGTGATGGAGGAGCCTCGACGGAGCCGGACCACGGTGTTGCCGTCGCCGCGGGGCACTGATACGCCGCCCAGCGACGGAGCACTCATCTGCTCCAGTTCCTGACGCTTTGCACGCTTCGACTTGCGCTGCTTGCCGCGTCCTGCGCCACCCTTGCCGAACGCACCCTGGGTACCGCCGCGTCCGCGGCCGCCCTTGCCGAAGCCACCGCCGGCGGGAGCTCCGCCGCCGGTGCCTGCGCCAGGAGCGCCACCGGGGCGGCCGGGGCCGCCACCGGGACGGCCGGCGCCACCGGGACGCCCGGCTCCACCGGGAGCGGGACGCTCGGTGCGGTTGGGCATCATGCCCGGGCTGGGACGGTTTCCTGCGGGGCCACCTGCCGGACGCGGAGCGCCTGGACGGGGAGCACCGGGGCGCGGAGCACCCGGACGCGGGCCACCGGAACCGGCTGCGGGGCGGGGACCGCCTGCGCCGGCCGCGGGACGCGGACCGCCGGGACGTTCACCGTCAGTGCGGCCACCGGAACGGGGCATGCCCTGCGAGGTTGCGAAGGGGTTGTTGCCGGGACGGGGAGGACGCTCGCCGTCGCCACCACGGCCGCGGGGCATGCCCTGCGAGGTTGCGAAGGGGTTGTTGCCCGGACGGGGGCCGCCGGGGCGCGGTGCCTGGCTGCCAGGACGTGCCGGGGCAGGGGCTTCGGCCTTCGGAGCCGGACGGGCGCCCGGCTTGGCGGAGAAGGGGCTTGCTGGCGCTGCCGAAACGGGTGCTGCTGCCGCAGGCGCTGCCGGGGCGGGAGCCGGGGCCGGGGTTTCAGCCTTGGGGGCGGGAACCGGAGCCTTGGGCGCTGCGGGGCCCGGAGCCGGGCGGGATGCTGCGGGTGCCGCCGGGGCTGCGGCGCGGGGGGCTGCCGGAGCAGCCGCCTTTGCGGCGCTGGCCCCCGGGTAGGCGTCGCGAAGCTTCTTCACGACCGGTGCCTCAATAGTTGAAGAGGCGGAGCGAACGAATTCGCCCAATTCCTGCAGTTTCGTCACTGCATCTTTGGAAGTAATACCGAGCTCTTTGGCGAGCTCATGTACGCGGACCTTGGCCACATTTCTCCTGTCTCGGTCCGCACCGAGCCAGGCACGAACCGTCTAATTCTTACTGCGGGCCCCTGCCGCGAACGCGGCGGATAGGCCCTGTGCAGAGCGCAACAAAGTTGTCATCGTTGCGCACTCATCGCTGGGAACTCATCGGGTTTCCATCAGTTTTCTGACCCGCTTTCAGGTTTGGACGGTTTTCCTGCTTCCACGGGGGTGTCCGCAGGGGGTATGACTGCCGCCAGGTAGCTTTCGACGGCAGTGATTTCACTTGCGCCCGCGAGGGCCCTTGCGAAAGCACGCCGTTTGCTTGCCAGCATCAGGCACGTGTTGCTGGGGTGCAGCCACGCACCCCGGCCAGCCATCCGGCGTCGTTCATCCACCAGGACGACGGGAGACCCGCCGCCTTCGGCGACAAGCCGGATCAACTCGCTCCGCATGCCTTGGTTCCGGCATCCGATGCAGGTGCGCACAGGCTGGCGCCTGGAGTGAAGCAGTTCAGTCACTGGGTGTATCAACCTGCCTCAGTGTCTTTACCTGTCTCTGCGGTTCTGCTTTGCCCGGCGCACGCCGACATCTTGTCGGGATTGTTGCCCTCAAGTCGCGAGTACGCCAAAGCACACGGATACCGGGCATAGGCCCGGTTCCATCTATTCTAAGCCCCCGAGGGCCCGGCCACCGAATCCACGGGGTCCTGCATCGTCTGGATCCGGGGCTGGCCCTATCCGGCTTATGGCACCGTCTGGATTATTCAGTTGCCCTTGGCGGGAGCGGCGTCGGAGACGATGTCGATCCGCCAGCCGGTCAGCTTCGCCGCAAGCCGGGCGTTCTGGCCTTCCTTGCCGATAGCGAGGGAAAGCTGGTAGTCGGGAACAACCACCCGGGCGGAGCGCGTGGCTTCGTCGGTGATAGTGACGGAATTCACGCGCGACGGCGACAGGGAGTTGGCGATGAAGGTCGCCGGATCCTCGCTGAAGTCCACAATGTCGATCTTTTCGTCGTTGAGTTCGGTCATGACGGCCCGCACTCGCGATCCCATTTCGCCAATGCAAGCACCCTTGGCGTTGATGCCAGGGGTGTTGGCTTTGACGGCCATCTTGGTCCGGTGCCCGGCTTCGCGCGCGAGCGCCACGATCTCGACGGAACGGTCCGCGATCTCCGGGACCTCCAGTTCGAAAAGCTTCCGGACGAGGCCCGGGTGTGAACGCGACAGCGTGATGGAGGGCCCCTTGGCGCCGCGGTGCACGTCCACCACAAATGCGCGAAGGCGGTTGCCGTGGGTGTATTTCTCCCCCGGGACCTGCTCGGGCGGCGGCAGCAGGGCTTCCACGGAACCGAGGTTCACCTGGATCATGTGCGGGTTGTTTCCCTGCTGGATCAGTCCAGCGACGAGTTCACCTTCACGGCCCTTGAATTCGCCGAGGACGTTGTCGTCCTCGACGTCGCGCAGCCGCTGCAGGATGATCTGCCGTGCGGTGCTCGCCGCAATGCGGCCGAAGCCCGCAGGAGTGTCTTCGAACTCGCCGACGGATTCGCCGTCGTCGTCTATTTCCGTGGCCCAGATGGTCACGTGCCCGCTCTTGCGGTCCAGCTCCGCACGGGCCTTTTCGAAAGCGCCCGGCGTCTTGTGGTAAGCCACCAGGAGCGCCTGCTCGATGGTGGGGATCAGGAGGTCCAGCGGGATTTCACGCTCACGCTCCAGGAGTCTCAGCGCACTCATGTCAATATCCATTAGGCCTCCTCGGAAGGTCCGTTGTACTCGTCTTCCAGCACGGCCTCGTTGAGGTGGCTGAACTCTATCTCGACTTTTCCTTGGCGGATCCTGTCGAAAGGAATTTTCACGGGCTCGCCCTGCTTGGGCTTCATGCCCTTCTTGACCTCTTGCTCGGGAACCAGCGTGACGCCGTCGTCATCGACGGACTGGATACGGCCCGTCAGGTTCTCGCCCTGGATTACATTGACCTTGACCATGCGTCCGCGGGCCCGGTGCCAGTGACGGGGCTCCGTGAGGGGCCGGCCAACGCCCGGCGAGGAGACCTCGAGGTCGTAGGGGCGGCCATCGGTGCCGGGATCGTTGTCCAGGATGTCCGAGAGGGCCCTGGAGATTTCCGCGATGACGTCCAGGCTGACGCCGCCGGTTTCCTCCTGGGGCAGGTCGATGACAACCTGGACTACCCGATGCGAACCGGCAACCTGGATGGCAACATCCTCAAGATAGAGCCGGCTTGCGAGGACGGCAGGCTCCAAAAGCGCCTTCAGCCTGCTCTCCTCGGGGCTGCGGACCTCGTGTTGTGCTGGACGCGTCGGACCCGTTCCAGCCTGGTCTGTTGAAGTCGTGGCTTCCGAATGACTCACTGGCCAGCCGCCTCCCGATAGATGATGTTGTGACTACTAGCTTAACGATATTTACGGCGGCGTGGTGCACGGGGCCTCCCTGCGGCAGACGCAAGTTGTCCGTGAGCGTGACACCATAGTCTGTTGTGAACCACGAGACTGTTGAGAAAGCACGGCGCCATGGCTGGATGAAGGCCGTCCTCCTGGCTTTACTCGCAGTCCTCGTCCTCGGAACCGGCGCCGTGCTTGTCCCGCGGGACGCCGGAAGCCTGCAAGCGGCGCCGTCTTCCGAAATTGCCCGGGCCGAAGCGCTCTCCTCGGCCGAGGCGCTCCTGGGCAGCGCATCACTCCTGGAGGGTACGACGCCGGGCGGCGCCCCTGCAGGTGAAGCCTCCGGCGGCAACGGTATTTCGGACACTGTGATGTTGCTGACAAGGCAGGCACAGGCGCTCCTGCCTTCCAGCACTCCGGAGTCGAACACCCCAGCGGCTTCCCCGAGCCCCGGCGCCACCCAGGACCGGCCAACGCGGGCCGGCTTCGTGTCGGCGCTCTCCTCGAGCGCCTCCCGCCGCTTGGCGGACGCCGTGAACGCCGACGGCGGGATGGCACGGCTGCTTGCCGCCGTCGGGACCGCCCAGTTGCTTGAATCAACGCGGCTGGCCGCTACATGGGGGTTGCCGGCACCGGCAACACCGGCATCCGAGAGTACCGCCCCGACACCGCCTCCGAGCTGCCCTGCCTCGACGGGTACGTCGACGGCGGCACCGACATCCGGTACGGCACCCGCCAAGGCCGACCTGCCCGCTGCCCTTGCTGCCGTGGTCAGCTCCGAACAGGAGTCGATCTACGCGTACCAAGTGGCCCTCACCAAGCTCGACGCAAAGGCTTCCGCGACAGCAGCGACCTGGTTGGGCCGCCATCAGGAGCTGCTCCGGGGAGCGGAGGCCCAAGGCCGTCTGCATTGCATCGCCACACCTCCGCTGGAGGCCGGCTATCGCCTGCCTGCCAGTTTCGCCGCCAAACCCGCACTGGCGCTGGGAAGCATGGAGTCCAGCTCGTTGACCGCCTACGCCGACCTCGTGGCGCTCTCAGAGGGGCAAACGCGCCAATGGGCGATCGACGGCCTTGTCGACGCCGCCAAACGCAGCCAAGCCTGGGGAGCCCCGGTTGGCCCCTTCGCCGGACTTGCGATCGACAACGCGGCGCTCCCGCCGCTGCCGTCCCCGGCTCCGTCGAGGTAGGAAAGCCTTTCTTTGCTGGCGGCGGCACTTTCCAAGTGCTTGGCTTGTAGCATGGCTTCCATCGAAACTGCAGCCCTGCACGAGAACGAACCACACGCCAACGACCTCGCCCACCGGCTCAACTGGCTCCGGGCAGGCGTTCTTGGCGCCAATGACGGAATCGTCTCCGTTGCCGCCATCGTGGTGGGCGTCGCCGGCGCCACCACGAGCACCGGCGCCATCCTCACCGCCGGAGCTGCCGGACTCGTCGGTGGCGCCGTGTCCATGGCACTAGGTGAATACGTGTCCGTCAGCAGTCAAAGTGACAGCCAAAAGGCGCTCATCGAAAAGGAACGCCGGGAGCTGGCCGAGCAACCCGAAGAAGAGCTGGCCGAACTGACTGCGATCTACGAGGCCAAGGGCCTGCGGCCTGAAACCGCGCGGAAAGTGGCCGCGGAACTGACGGAACACGACGCTTTGGCCGCCCACCTTTCCGCCGAATTGAACATCGACGAGGACGACATCGTCAGCCCGTGGCACGCGGCCTTCGCCTCCGCCATTGCTTTCACCCTCGGCGCCATCCTGCCCATGCTCGCGATCCTGCTCCCGCCCCCGGGGCTGCGCGTGCCGCTGACCTTCATTTCCGTGCTGCTCGCGCTCGCCATCACCGGGGCCATAGGAGCATGGATCGGCGGCAGCTCGAAGAGACGTGCCGCCGTGCGGGTCGTCATCGGCGGAGCCCTTGCGCTGGCTGCGACGTTCTTGATCGGAAGCCTCCTGGGCTCCTCCGGAGTGGTCTAAACAACTCAGGGACCGGCTTGGGTAGGCTGACAGTGATGTCTACCTTCGTTTCCATCCCTGGCGACCTCCAGGCACGCTACTCGCGCACACCGCAGGGGCGTGCGTGGCTCTCAGGGCTGCCCGGGCTGATCGATGCCAGCCTGGAACGCTGGCAGCTGTCCGTTGACCTCGAGCCCGGAGCGGAACCATGGAACGGCCACGGCGGCATCGTCATTCCGGTCCGCTACAACGGCACCCCCTCGGTACTCAAGATAGCGTTCCCGCACGAGGAGGCGCTCGTTGAACGGCATGCGCTGGCCCTGTGGGGCGGTTCCGGGGCCGTAAGGCTGCTCGAGGCCGACGCCGCCTCCTGCGCGATGCTCCTGGAGCGGCTCGACGCGCTCAGCTGGCTGCAGGCCGCCCCGATGGACGAAGCACGCGACGTCTGGGGGTCGCTCATGAAGGAACTCGGAATCGAACCGGACGACCGGCCCGAGTGGAAAGGGTTTGAGCACATAGCTGCACGTGCCGAGCGCTGGAGCGATGAGTTGCCTGCCGAGTGGGAGCACCTGGGCCAGCCCTTCCCCCGGTGGCTCCTCGAAGCCGCGCTGGAGGTGTGCCAAACCCGCGGCGCTGTTGGGCGGCGCGCAGGCAAGGACGTCCTGGTGCATTGCGACCTGCATTTCATGAACATCCTCCCCCGCCTCAATGGTGGGAGTACCCTCGACGGCACCGGGGCCACCGGAAACCGCGGATACGTGGCGATCGATCCGCAGCCGATGATCGGGGAGGCGGAATTCGCCGTTGCCCCGATTTTGTGGAACCGTATCCGCGATCTCTCCAGGACCGCCCCGGAAGTCGCACTCCTGGAGCGCTGCGCGGATTTCAGCAGCGCGGCCGGCCTGGACGGCGAAGCGGCCCGGGAATGGAGCCTGGTCCGCGAGGTCGACAACGCTCTCTGGTATGCCGGAAAACCACGCCATGAAGGCGATCTTGCGCGCTCCTTGTGGGTGGCCAGCACCCTCGCAGGACGGCCCTTGGACGGGCTGCCCGCCGCGCATGATCTGCCCGAACCAGGACTGGCCGGGTCCAATTAGCCTTAGACGCCGTTGCCTTCAAACGCCGTTGCCTTCAGAAACTCCTGCTCAGGCGGTAGCCTCCAGCGCATCTTTGATGGCCTGTACTGCAATATCCAGGTCTGCCGGATCCGTTGACCAGTTGGTCACCGAAACACGCAGGATGTCCCTGCCTTGCCAGCGCGAGCCGGACATCCAGACCCTCCCGTCAGCCATGATGAATTCGGTCACGGCACGGGTCCTCCCGTCCGAACCGAAGGCCAGGGACAACTGCGTGAACACCACGTCGTTGAGGACTTCCACGCCACGCACTTCGGCGAGCCGCCGGGCCAGTTCCGCGGCACACTCCACGCGTCCTTCGACAAGCTTCCGCACGCCGTCGCCACCCAGGGAGCGCAAGGCCGCCCACACTGGCACTCCGCGGGCGCGGCGGGACAACTCGGGTACTTTTTCCATGGGGTCGGCGGGGCCGTGGTCGTCCTGCATGAGGTATTCGGCGTGCATGCCGATGGCCGATCGCAGGGCGGCAACGTCACGAACCGCCACGATTCCGGCGTCGTAAGGGACGTTGAGGGTCTTGTGGGCATCGGTTCCCCACGAATCGGCCAGTTCGACGCCCTCCACCAGATGCCGCAGTCCCGGCACAGCTGCTGCCCACAAGCCGAACGCCCCATCAACGTGGACCCATGCTCCGTGGTCCTTGGCAGCCGCAATCGCCTCGACGAAAGGATCGAAGGCCCCGGAATGCAGGTTCCCGGCCTGGAGGCACACGATTGCCGGACCTGAACCGGCTTCCAGCGCGGCCCGCAGGGCGGCGGGATCGATTCTTCCTTCCTTGTCTGCTCCTATGACTTCGGGTGCCCCGAGCCCGAGGAAGCGCAGTGCCATGTCCAGGCTCTCGTGCCGCTCGGCTCCGACGAGGACACGCAGTTTCGGCGCTCCCCGGAGTCCGTCGGCGTTGACGTCCCAGCCGACGTCGGCCAGCCGGCGCCACCGTGCCGCCGCCAGGGCCGTGAAGTTGGCCATGCTGGCGCCCGTCGCGAATCCGACGTCGGAGCCGTCGGGGAGGCCGAGCAGCTCAAGGAGCCACTGCCCGGCAGCCTCCTCGATCCCGGCCGTGGCGGGTGTGGCGAAGCGCAGGCCGGAGTTCTGGTCCCATGCGGAAACCATCCAGTCCGCAGCCATGCCCGCAGGCACCGTTCCGCCGATGACCCAACCGAAGAAGCGGCCCGATTGCATGGCCATCAGCCCGGGCTCGGCGTGTTCGGCGAGGAAATCGATGACTTCGGCCGGATCCAGTCCGGTGGCCGGCAAGGGACCGCCAAAGACTGCCGTGACGTCATCGGCCGGCGTGCTCGGCCGTACCGGCCGCCTGGGCAAGGCCTTCAACCACTCCCGGGAGTGTTCCCATGCACGTTCGAGTGCCCGCTCATAATCGCCGGAGTCGACCCACATGAGTGCATGCTACGCCCGCGGCTTCGCACCGGCCATGTCCGGCCCGCTACTTCGCGAAGTCGTCGTTCCAGACGTCCATGCCGAGTTTGACGATCAACGCGCCAACCACGATCAGGAAGACAATCCGCACGAAGCCGCTACCTTGCTTCACGGCGGTCCGGGCGCCCAGGTAGCCTCCGGCCATGTTGGACAAGCCCAGGACGGCACCGACACCCCACAGCAGCGATCCGTGCGGCAGGAAGAACAACAGTGCGCCGGCGTTCGTGGCCATATTGACGATCTTCGCCTTGGCGCTGGCCTCAAGGAAGGCATAGCCCATGGCCGAGACCAGGGCGATCACCAGGAACGAGCCTGTTCCCGGACCTATCAGCCCGTCGTAGAACCCGATCACCGCACCTATCGCGCAGGCCACGACGTAGTGCGTGTGGCCGTCATGACGAAGGGCGGTCAACTCGCCTGCGTTGGGCCGCAGCGCGGTGAAGAGCGCGACGGCGATGAGCGCCACCACGATGATGGGTTTGAAGACGCTGGAGGGAAGGTTGGCAGCCAGGAGGGCTCCGCCGAAACTGCCTGCGAGGGCAATCACCGCCATGGGTATGGCCGTCTTGAGGTCAGGGCCGACCCTGCGGTAGTAGGTGACGGCACTGGTCGTTGTCCCGAAGATGGAGCCCATTTTGTTGGTGGCCAACGCCTGGACCGGGGTAATCCCGGGAACCAGGAGCAAGGCGGGAAGCTGGATCAGTCCCCCGCCGCCCACCACGGCGTCTATCCAGCCGGCTGCGAATCCAGCCACCACGATCATGATGAGCGTGGTGAGCTGGACCGACTCGAAGCCGGAGATCACTTCTGGCGTGCGGCGTTGACCACGTAATCGGCGGCCTTCTCGACGGCCACGTTTTCGGCCTCGCCGGTGCGGCGGTCCTTGATCTCCACCACGCCGTCCACCAAGCCGCGGCCGACCGCCACGATGGTCGGCACGCCCACCAGCTCGGCGTCACCGAACTTCACGCCCGGGGAAACCTTGGGGCGGTCGTCGTAGATCACGTCGAGGCCGGCGGCCTCGAGTTCGGCGCAGAGCTTTTCTGCCGCGGCGAAGATTTCCTCGCCACGTCCGACGGCGACCACGTGGACGTCCGCGGGAGCCACGGAACGCGGCCAGATCAACCCGCGGTCATCGTTGTTGGCCTCGGCCAGGGCAGCCACAGCACGCGTCACGCCGACACCATATGAGCCCATGGTGACCACAACCTGCTTGCCGTTCTGGTCAAGGACCTTCAGGTCGAGGGCCTCGGCGTATTTGCGGCCGAGTTGGAAGATGTGGCCCATTTCGATGCCGCGCGCAGTTTCCAGGGGACCGGAGCCGTCCGGTGCTTCGTCTCCCGCGCGGACCTCGGTGCATTCAATAACGCCATCCCAAGCGAAGTCGCGGCCGGCTACGAGGCCGAACACGTGATTGCCCTCCTCGTTCGCCCCGGTGACCCAGCTGCTGCCCGAGACAACCCGGGGGTCAACCAGGAAGAGCAACTTGGAGGTGCCTTCGAGCCCGAGCACGGCTTCGCCGGGGACGAGTCCGGGGCCGATGTAGCCCTTGACGAGCTCCGGGATTTTCTTGAGGTCTTCCTCGTTGGCCGCTTCCAGTCCGATCTCTCCGGAAATAGGCAGGAAGGAGCCGATGTTGGCCTCGACGCGCTTAAGGTCCACGGCACGGTCGCCTGGAACGCCGATCACCACGATCTGGCGCTCGCCCGTGGGCAGCGTGACGGCGAGGACCACGTTCTTGAGCGTGTCGGCAGCAGTCCAGGCGCCGCCGTCGGAATCGCTGCGGGGAGCGAGCTGGTTGGCAGCGGCGACGAGGGTTTCGATGGTGGGCGTGTCCGGGGTGTCCAGGACGCGTGCGGCAGGCGCGTTGCTGAAGTCGATCTCGGCCGGAACCACGGTGGTTACGGCTTCGACGTTGGCCGCGTAGCCGCCTGCCGATCGCACGAAGGTGTCCTCGCCGATCTCGGTGGGGTGCAGGAACTCCTCGCTCTTGGATCCACCCATGGCGCCTGCCGTGGCGGCGACGGGGATGACCTCAAGGCCAAGGCGTTCGAAAATTTTCAGGTAGGCGGCGCGGTGGGCGGCGTAGCTCGCGTCCAGGCCGGCGTCGTCGACGTCGAAGGAGTAGGAATCCTTCATGATGAATTCGCGGCCGCGGAGGAGGCCTGCCCGGGGGCGTGCTTCGTCGCGGTATTTGTTCTGGATCTGGTACAGGCTCAGCGGCAGGTCCTTGTACGAGGAGTACAGGTCCTTGACCAGGAGGGTGAACATTTCCTCGTGGGTCGGGGCCAGAAGGTAATCGGCACCCTTGCGGTCCTGCAGGCGGAACAGCCCCTCGCCGTATTCGGTCCAGCGGTTGGTGGCCTCGTAGGGTTCCCGGGGCAGCAGCGCCGGGAAATGGACTTCCTGGGCGCCGATCGCGGCCATTTCCTCGCGGATGATCTGCTCGACCTTGCGCAAGACGCTCAATCCCAGAGGCAGCCACGTGTAGATGCCCGGTGCGGCGCGGCGGATATAGCCCGCGCGGACCAGGAGTTTGTGGCTTGCGACTTCGGCGTCGACGGGATCTTCACGCAGGGTGCGCAGGAACAGCTGGGAGAGGCGAAGGACCACGGGGCAGAATCCGTTTCTATGGCAAGAGCTGGCAAATACTACTGCCTACCAATCTACCGGCTTGTGGGCGGGGAACCTGCCTGGGAACCTGCCTGGCCCCTCCCCAGCCTCCTCCCGAAGGCAGCCGGCCCCCAACGAAGAGGAGCCACGCCATGGTCCTTGGAAGCCCCTGGCCGCTGGGCGGCTGGTCATCCTGCCATGGCGTGGCTCAGCGGCCGCTCGGCCGCAGGCGTTGTCTTGGAGGCTTAGCCAGACTTGTCGACTGCCATCGAAAGATCAACACTTACAGTCATTTGTCTGTGTTTCCTCTCTGAAACCATCCGCGCCCCAGCGACACGGCTGATCCGAACATATGTGATTACAGACACTTTTTTCAAGGGCTTGGACTAATCAATTATTCATTGACGCCAGCGTGTGCAAGGCCTACCTTTTATTCATCACCTGATGAATAAAATCTCTCCGGAGGCGACAATGACCAACAGTGCATCAGGAAGCATCACCCCCGGCATACCCCCGGCGGTCGCGGCGGCCGGCCTGCACGTCACCCGCGGCCGCAAGAAGATCCTGCGCGGCTTGGATTTCGCCATGGAGCCGGGCCGCATCACGGGCCTTTTGGGACCCTCCGGGAGCGGGAAGACAACCCTCATGCGCTGCATCGTAGGGGTCCAGCGACTCACGGCCGGCACCATGGAAGTATTGGGACGTCCGGCGGGTACGCCGTCCTTGCGGCACGACGTCGGATATGTCACCCAGGCACCGAGCGTCTACACGGACCTCAGCGTCGAAGCGAACGTCAGGTATTTCGGAGCCATGCACGGCGCCTCGGAGGCCGACACCGCGGAGGCGATTGCCGCCGTCGGGCTCGAAGCGTTGGCACGGCAAAGGACCTCGGACCTTTCCGGTGGCGAATTCAGCCGGGTCTCGCTGGCCTGCGCGCTCGTCTCGCATCCGAAGCTGCTGGTCCTCGACGAACCGACGGTTGGCTTGGACCCGGTACTGCGTGCCGAACTGTGGGAACGGTTCGCCGCGATGGCCGCATCGGGAACCACCCTGCTCGTGTCCAGCCATGTCATGGAAGAGGCCTCACACTGTGCCTCCCTGCTCCTGCTCCGCGACGGACTTCTGCTGGCCCAGCTCAGTCCGGCGGAACTCAGCGAGCGGGGACACAGCAACGACCTGGAGCAGGCATTCCTGCACGTCATCCAGGAAACGGGCGCCGCCTCGAACCGCCGGGCTGCCGATGAAAGCCAGGTGGCGTCATGAATCCCAGGATGATGATTGCCACCACCCGGCGGGTTTTGGAACAGCTGCGGCACGACCATCGCAGCGTCGCCCTCATCATGGTGGTTCCCGCCCTGCTCCTCACCGGCGTCTACTATCTCTTCGAGAACGAAACCCTGCCTCCCGGATTCCCCCGGACCTTTGACCGCGTGGGACTCGTGATGCTGGCGATCTTCCCGTTTGTGGTGATGTTCCTGGTCACGTCGATCACGATGTTGCGCGAAAGGACGTCGGGAACGTTGGAACGGCTCCTGACGACGCCCATCCACAAAGCCGATCTCCTGTTCGGCTACGCCTTGGCGTTCTCCATCATGGCTGCCCTGCAATCGCTTGTGGCCACGGCGGTTGCCTACTGGATCTTCAACCTGGATATCAGGGGCGGCCCGGGCTACGTCGTGATGATCGCCGTCATCAACGCAGTGCTTGGTGTCGCGCTCGGCCTCTTGTGCTCAGCCTTTGCCCGGACCGAATTCCAGGCGGTCCAGTTCATGCCGGTAGTGGTGATACCGCAGATCCTGTTGTGCGGACTGTTCGTGGCCAGGGACCACATGAACGGCCTCCTGGAAAGCATTTCCAACGTGCTGCCGCTGACTTTTTCGGTCGACGCGCTCCAGCAGATCGCCAACAACTCCGAGGCGACGCAGCTCATGTGGCAGGATGCCGGGATCATGGCGGCGATCGTGGTGGGAGTTCTGGTGCTGGCCTCGTTCACCCTCCGACGGCGGACGGCATGAGCGGCGCCTTGCCTCCCCAGCGGCGGGGACGCCGCAGCGGCGGGGGTGACTCCCGCGAACTGATCCTGGCCACAGCGCGCCGGCTCTTCGCCGAGCACGGTTTCGAGGGCACGAGCCTGCGGCAGGTGGCCCGCGAAGCCGAGGTCGACCCTGCCATGGTCCACCACTTCTTCAAGGGAAAGGACCAACTCTTTGCCCAGAGCATCGAGCTCCCGGCCGATCCCAACGAGGTCCTTGCCGGCGTCGAATCGTTGGAGCCGTCGCAACGCTCAGAGGCAATCGTCCGCGCCGTGGTGCGCCTGTGGGAAGGCCCTGCGCAACACGGGCTGGTCGCGTTCGTCAGGGGAACGATCGGTTCCAAGGCCAAGACCGCCCTGTTGCGCGAAATGGTGGCGAGGACCATCCTCTCCAGGATCACGGCGGGGCTTCCTGGCTCCCCCGAGGAAACAAGGATGCGCGGCAATCTCATCGCCACGCAGATGGTGGGGCTCATGCTGATGCGTTACGTGGTCCGGCTCGAACCGCTGGCTTCGGCCTCCCAGGACGAGGTGGTCCGGCTCGTGGCCCCCAATGTCCAGCACTACCTCACCGGCGAGCTCACTCCCCCTGGCTAGCCCGCACTATACAGGACCGTGACTAGTACAGGACCGTGGCTAGTAAAGGACTGTGGCGAACGTACCGAGGCGCTGGAATCCGACCCGCTCGTAGGTGGCCCGTGCCCTGGTGTTGTACTCATTGACGTAAAGGCTCGTAATCGGCGCGAACTGCTGGGCCAGGACTACCACTCCCGCCATGTACCCGGCGCTGAGCCCTTGGCCGCGGAACTCAGGGTTCATCCAGACACCCTGCACCTGGGTTGCCTGTGCCGTGACAGCCCCGAGTTCCGCTTTGAACTTCACGGTCCCGCCGGCGTCGATGTGCACCAAGGAATGGCCCTGCCGGATCAGTCCGGCCACCCTGCGGCTGTAGAAGTCCTCGCTCCCGAGAAAGGGCGAATAACCCACTTCCTCTTCGAACATGGCGGCGCAGGCGGGCAGGATCCGCTCGAAGTCCGTGATTTTCCCGAAGCCGAGCTGCGGATTGGCTTCGATGGCAGGTGGGCCCGAGATGGCCAGGAGGGGCTGCTCAGCACGTACCTCGTGGGCGAAATGACCAAACTGCTCCAAGCGGGAATGCAATGCCAGCACGGTCTCCGCGGGCCCGAAGATCGAGGCGTAGCGCCGGCCCGCGCGGTGGGCCGCCACGGCCACGCGGGAAGCCAGTCCGGGGTCCAGCTGCACCGGAACCAGGTTGGCACCGGCCCAGCAGGCACCCACCAGGGCGTCGCCGTCGAACACTCCAAAGACGCTCGCGCCCCCGGAAGTGGGTGCGGCGCTCCCCGACGAATCCAGGTGCGCCAGAATGAAGACGTTCGCTACCGGGTCTTCCATCGCGAGCACGCGAAGGGCCGGGGTGTCGGCAGCGCCGAGCACCCGGACGGTGACACCGTCCGGGCCGGTCCCCTCTTGGCTACGAGACGCTAACCACGGGGCTACCCTTGACAGCATCTTCGCCATCGGCCTCCCCCATCTCTTCAGCGATACGCATGGCCTCTTCGATCAGTGTCTCAACAATTTGGCTCTCGGGGACAGTCTTAATGACTTCCCCCTTCACGAAGATCTGGCCCTTGCCGTTTCCGGAGGCCACACCGAGATCGGCTTCACGTGCCTCACCGGGGCCGTTCACCACACAACCCATGACGGCGACGCGCAGCGGAATTTCCATTCCCTCAAGCCCGGCCGTGACCTGCTCTGCCAGCGTGTAGACGTCCACCTGGGCGCGTCCGCATGAAGGGCAGGAGACGATTTCGAGCTTGCGGGGGCGCAGGTTGAGGGACTGCAGGATCTGGTTGCCTACCTTGACTTCCTCAACAGGCGGCGCGGAAAGGGACACGCGGATGGTGTCGCCGATGCCCCGGGACAGCAACGCTCCAAACGCCGTTGCGGACTTGATGGTGCCTTGGAAGGCGGGTCCGGCCTCGGTCACGCCAAGGTGCAGGGGCCAGTCACCCTTTTCGGCAAGCATCTCGTAGGCCGCCACCATGATGACGGGGTCGTTGTGCTTGACGGAGATCTTGAAATCGTGGAAGCCGTGTTCCTCGAACAGCGAAGCTTCCCACACCGCCGACTCGACGAGGGCTTCGGGGGTGGCTTTGCCGTACTTCTTGAGGATGCCGGGCTCCAGGGATCCGGCGTTGACGCCGATCCTGATGGAGGTGCCGTGGTCCTTGGCGGCCTTGGCGATTTCCTTCACCTGGTCATCGAACTTGCGGATGTTGCCCGGGTTGACACGCACGGCGGCGCAACCGGCCTCGATCGCGGCGAAGACATACTTCGGCTGGAAGTGGATGTCTGCGATCACGGGAATCTGGGACTTACGGGCAATGATCGGCAGTGCCTCGGCGTCGTCCGCGGAAGGGCACGCGACACGCACGATGTCACAGCCGGACGCCGTCAGCTCGGCGATCTGCTGCAGGGTGGCGTTGATGTCCGTAGTGGGGGTGGTGGTCATCGATTGCACGCTGATGGGTGAATCGGAGCCTACGCCGACCGAACCCACCTTGATCTGGCGGGTCTTGCGACGGGGCGCAAGAACGGGGGGCGGGGCTGACGGCATTCCCAGGCTGACCGAGGTCACGTGGACTCCTTGGGTTGAAATGGGTGGATCGTAGGGCCGGGATCTGGACCCGGCCGGTCATGCTGCTAGGAAGCGTGGGCGGCGAGCACACCGATCACGGGGTTCCACTCCGACGTCCGGATACCTGCAATCCCTTGGACGGCAGCGAAGGGGTCCTCCTTCAGCGTGGCGTTCAGCTCAGTCTCGTCGGCGGCCTTGAGCAGCAGCAGCGCACCCGCGCCGTCGGTGTAAGGTCCACTGGCCAGCAGGGTGCCCTTCTCGGCAAGGCTGGCGAGCCAATCCCGGTGCGCAGGGCGGTTCGCGTCGCGCACCTCGGCGGACTCGGCGTCGTACACGTACTCAACAGCGAAAACAGTCATACCGATAGCCTATCCCCCCGGAACAATTCGAAGCCCGGATCCATGCGGATCAGCCGAAGAGGTTGACGGGCTTGACGATGTCCGCGTAGATAAGCAGCGCGCTCATGGCCATGAGGATGCTCGCCACGACGTACGTGAGCGGCAGGAGCTTCGCGATGTCGAAAGCACCCGGGTCCGGCTTGCCGAACAGCTTGGCGATTCGACGCCGGGCCCCTTCGTAGAGCGCGCCCGCCACATGTCCGCCGTCTAGGGGCAGGAGCGGAACCAGGTTGAAGACGGCGAGCGCGAAGTTCAGTCCGGCGAGGAGCCCGACGAGGGCACCGATGCGCGATTGCAGCGGAACCTGATCCATGGCAGCCACTTCGCCCGCCACCCGGCCCACGCCGACGACGCTGATGGGTCCGTTGGGGTCGCGGGGCTCGGAGCCGAAAGCCGCTTGCGCCACGCCGACTACCCTGGCGGGCAGGTTGAGGATGACTCCGGCGATTTGCTTGATGTTCTCTCCGGCCATGGGAAGGACGGTCGACGCCGGTTGGGGCACCATGGCGGTCTGCGCACCGATGCCGAGGAACCCGACTTCCTCATACAACGGTTTACCGTCCGCGCCCTTGGCCTGCTGGCCGTTGTCGCCGATGACCGGGCGTGCGGAAAGTACCGGGGTTACTTGCGTGGTGACGCTCTTGCCGCCACGGTCCACGGTGATTTGCACGGCCTTACCGGCCGATGCCCGGATCCAGCTGCTCATCTCGGCCCAGCTCGTCACCGGCTTGCCGTCGAAGCTGGTGACAACATCGTTCGGCTGGAGTTTGGCTACTGCGGCAGGCGTCAGTTGGCAGTTGGGCGAGTTGGGATCGACGGTCTCGCCTGCTTTGACCTGGCACTTGGACACCTCGGCAATGGTGGTGGTGGCGGTCGACACCCCGAAACCCATCAGGAGCACCGCGGTCAGCACCAGGCCGATGAGCAGGTTCATGGCCGGGCCGCCCAGCATGATGATGACCTTTTTCCAGACCGGCAGCCTGTAGAAGACCCTGTTCTCGTCGCCGGGGCCGACTTCCTCGTGCGCCGCGGACCGGGCCTCGGTGGCAAGGGTCTGGAACATGCCGGTGCTGGACGGCCTGACGCTGCCATCTTCCGGGTTGGGCGGGTACATGCCGATCATTGCTACGTAGCCGCCCAGCGGGATGGCCTTGACGCCGTATTCGGTCTCGCCTCTCCGCTTGGACCACAGGGTTGGGCCGAAACCGATCATGTATTTCGTGACGCGCACGTTGAACAGCTTGGCGGGAAGCAAGTGCCCCACCTCGTGCAGCGCAATGGAGACGGCCACGCCGATCGCGACGAAGACGACTCCGAGAATGAACAAAATGACGGGATTCATGCCTTAAGTACTGCTTCCTAAAGGGTGCTGTTGGCTAAACGATCGTGGGTGCGCGTGCGTGCCCACCTCTCAGCATCCAGCACGGACTCCACCGTCAGCTCCGAGGATCCTGAATGTTCGCTGAGGACGGATTCCACCGTGTCCACAATGTCGGTGAACCGGATCCGGCCGGCATGGAAGGCCTCCACCGCTTCCTCGTTGGCGGCGTTGAACACGGCCGGGAAAGTGCTCCCCTGCTTCGCGGCGTCCTTGGCCAGCTCCACGGCCGGGAAGGCTGCCGAGTCAAGTGGCTCGAACGTCCAACTGGTGGCCTGGGTCCAGTCGCAGGGCTTCGCGGCGCCGGGCACGCGCTCCGGCCACCCGAGTCCCAGGGCGATCGGGAGCCGCATGTCCGGCGGAGAGGCCTGGGCAATGATGGATCCGTCCACGAACTCCACCATGGAGTGCACCACCGATTGCGGGTGCACCACGACGTCGATTCTGTCCAAGGGGACGTCGAACAGCAGGTGTGCTTCGATGACTTCCAGGCCCTTGTTGACCAGGCTGGCCGAGTTGGTAGTGACCATCAGGCCCATATCCCAAGTGGGGTGGGCAAGCGCTTCGGCCGGGGTGACGTCCCGGAGTTGCTCGCGGCTGCGGCCCCGGAAGGGTCCGCCGGACGCCGTGAGGATGAGTTTCTCGACCTCGTTGTCGGTTCCCGCGCGGAGGCATTGTGCGATGGCCGAGTGCTCGGAATCCACGGGCACGATCTGGTCAACGGCCGCAGCGGCCTTCACCAATGCACCGCCCACGATCAGAGATTCCTTGTTCGCCAAGGCCAGGGTGGCGCCGGACTTGAGGGCTGCCAGCGTCGGCGCCAGCCCGATGGACCCCGTGATGCCGTTGAGGACGACGTCCGCTTCGATCGCGGCAATCTTGGTGGACGCGTCCGCCCCCGCAATGATCGCCGGATCGTAGTTCCGGAGCCCGGCGGCGGAAGCAGCAACGCCGATGAGTTTCTGCAGTTCATGTGGATCGCCGTAGGCGATGCCGACTGCCTGGGCCTTGGTGTGGACGGCCTGCTGCGCGATGAGTTCGAGGTTCCCGCCGCCCGCGCTCAACGCCACGACCTCGAAGAGATGGGGGGCGGCGTCGACGACGTCAATCGCTTGTGTGCCGATGGACCCGGTGGACCCGAGGAGGATGATCTTGCGCGGCTGCATTGCTTAAGTATCCCGCACCCCAGGCGTAGCGTTGGTTTGTGGACTGGGTCTCGTGGTTCGAGGCGCCGGACTATGAATTCGCCCGGCAGGTGCTCCAGCGCGGCACGGCCGCGCTCTATTTCATCGCGTTCCTGTCCAGCCTCAACCAGTTTCCCGCGCTCCTTGGCGAACACGGGCTCCTGCCTGTCCCGAGATACGTGGCTGTTCACAGGGTCCTGCGCCGGCCCAGCCTCTTTCGCTGGAAGTATTCGGACAACTTCCTACGGGCCGTATGCGGCGTCGGCATCGCCATTTCCCTCGCGCTGGTTGGCGGGCTGCCGCAACTCGGCCCGCCTTGGGTCCCGATGCTGGCGTACTTGGCGCTCTGGTTGCTCTATATGTCCATCGTCAACGTCGGCCAGACCTTCTACGGTTTCGGCTGGGAGATGCTGCTGCTGGAGATGGGCTTCACTGTGGCGTTCCTCGGCTCGGAGCAGACTCCCCCGCCCAAGACCATCCTCGTCCTTCTCGTGTGGCTGCTTTTCAGGCTGGAATTCGGCGCGGGCATGATCAAGATCCATGGCGGACATGAATGGCGTGATTTAACCGCCCTGTACTACCACCACGAGACGCAGCCCATGCCCGGTCCCCTGAGCCGCCAGGCACATCTCTTGCCCAAAGCGATGCACCGCATGGAAGTGCTCGGCAACCACTTTGCGCAGCTTGTGGTGCCGTTCTTCCTGTTCGCACCGCAGCCACTGGCCACCATTGCCGCAGGCATCGTGGTCTTCACGCAGCTTTGGCTGGTGGGGAGCGGAAACTTCGCGTGGCTCAATTGGTCTGCGATCGTGCTTGCCTTCGCTGCGGTGAGCGACCCGGTAGCCCACGCTGTGCTGCCCTTCATACCGCAACAACCGAGCCGGCCCGCGCCGCAGACCCCGGTGTGGTGGCTCGCCGCCGTACTCGCAGTGACCGTGCTCCTCGTAGTACTCAGCTATTGGCCCATCCGCAACCTGCTCTCGCGGGAGCAGCTCATGAACGCCAGCTTCAACCGATGGCAGTTGGTCAACACCTATGGGGCGTTCGGCACGGTGACCCGGCACCGCGTGGAAATCGTCGTGGAAGGCACCAAGGCCGAGGTTCCCGTCGATGAGGCGGATTGGCGAGAATACGGCTTCAAGGGCAAGCCCGGCGACGTCCGCCGGCTGCCCCGCCAGTGGGCACCGTACCACCTGCGCCTCGACTGGCTGATGTGGTTCCTGCCCTTGCGCACGGTGCACGAGGAGTGGTTCTACGCGTTCCTTGGCAAACTGCTCGTCGCCGATCCGCCCATGTTGCGATTATTGCGGCACGACCCGTTCGACGGCGAACAGCCGAGTTGGGTGCGTGCGCGCAGCTTCCTCTATCGCTTCGCCACGCGGTCCGAGTTCCGCGAAACGGGTCAACGCTGGATCCGCATGGAGCTCTACGAGGTCATCGCCCCGTTGTCACTGCCGAAGTCGCGACGGCAGGACAAATAGGCAGGACAAATAGGCCGGCCGGAGCGCCCCTTCAGGAAAGCCGGGCCCTGCGCAGCGTTGATTCGGCGTGTTTCAGGATGGGTCCGTCCACCATCCGGCCCTTGTGCTGGAACACCCCGGTTCCAGCCGCGGCCGCGGCTTCAAGCAGTTCCCGGGCCCCTGCGACGGCTTCGGGCGACGGTGCGTAGGCTTCGCGGATAACGGCAACCTGGTTCGGATGGATGCAGGCCTTCGCGCCGAATCCGCTGGCTACGGCATCGGCGGATTCCACGGCCAGCCCGGCAAGGTCGGGAATGTCGACGTAGACCGAGTCGATGGCTTCCTTCCCGGCGGCCTTCGCCGCCAACAGCACAGTGGATCGGGCGTGCATCGCGACGGCCCGGTAGCTGCCGTCGTCCTTGCGGCTTGAGGTGCCGCCCATGGAGGCGATCAGGTCCTCGGCGCCCCACATGAGCCCGATGACGTTGGGCGCCTCGGCGATCTCACCCGCGTTGACGATCCCTTGGGCCGTCTCGCACAAGGCGATGACGTGGTATCCCTCAAGTGCTTTCAGCTGGTCGCCGGTCTCTGCCTTGGCCAGCATGACGGTGCGGTAAGGGGTGTGGGCAAGGCAGTGGAGGTCCTTCTCGAAGTCCGGGGTGCCCACCGGATTGACGCGCACGATCGTGCGGCTGGGGTCGAGTTCGACCGTCTCGCCGCCCGAGCCGAGCTGGGCGAGGATGGCGCCCCTGGCCAGCTTCTTGTCGGCGGGCGCCACCGCGTCCTCGAGGTCGAGGATGACGGCATCGGAACGCTCAGCGGCCTTTTGGTACCGTTCCGGGCGGTCGGCGGGGCAGAAAAGCAGGGCGGGGCCCATCGTGAAGGTCATGTATTGATTGTCCCTTGTTGCGCCTCGAGATGCGCAGTCCGGCTCCACATGAGGCATGCCCGCGTGGCCAGCGCCACAACCGTGCCGTCCTGGTTGCGGCCGGTGTGCTGCATGGTCACGACGCCCTGACCTGGACGTGAGGACGACTCCCGTTTCCCGGTAATGACAGTCTCCGTGTAGAGGGTGTCACCGTGGTACAGCGGGTGCGGAAAGGAGACGTCGGTGAGCCCCAGCTGGGCAATGATGGTGCCTTGGGTCAGCTGCGTGACGGACTGTCCCACCATGGTTGACAAGGTGAACATCGAGTTCATGAGCCTCTGCCCGAAGGGCTGTTTGGCGCTCCACGCCGCGTCCAGGTGGAGTGCCTGGGTGTTCATGGTCAGCGTGGTGAACAGGACGTTGTCCGCTTCGGTGACGGTGCGCCCGGGCCGGTGGGCGTAGACGACGCCTTCCTCGAGTTCCTCGAAGTACAGACCGCGCTGCTCGACAATTCGGCGTTCAGAGATGTGGCGTTCAGCTGTCCCGGGCTGTCCGGCGTCCGCGGTCATACAGTCAACTCCTGGTCCTCTTCGAAGAGTTCGACGCCGGTCGCGGCCGCCACGTCCTCGGCCGTCACGTTGGGTGCCAGCTCCCTGAGGACGAGCCTGGACTCGCCGCCTTCTGAGACGACGTCGATCACGGCGAGGTCGGTGATGATCCGGTCAACGCAGGCTTTCCCTGTCACGGGCAAGGAGCATTCCTTGACGATCTTGGGCCTGCCGTTGCGGTCCACGTGCTCCATCATGACGATCACCCGCTTGGCGCCGAAGACCAGATCCATGGCGCCGCCCATGCCCTTGACCATCTTGCCCGGGACCATCCAGTTGGCCAGGTCGCCATTGGCGGCGACCTCCATTGCACCCAGCACGGCCACGTCCACGTGGCCGCCGCGGATCATGCCGAAGGACGTTGCCGAATCGAAGAATGCGGCGCCCGCGTTGACGGTGACCGTTTCCTTGCCGGCATTGATCAGGTCGGGGTCCACGGCGTCCTCGGCCGGATAGGGGCCGACGCCCAGGATCCCGTTCTCTGAATGCAGGATCACCTCGACCCCGTCGGGGATGTAGTTGGGAATCAGGGTGGGCATCCCGATCCCGAGGTTGACGTACTGCCCGTTGCTGAGTTCGCGGGCTACGCGGGCGGCCAGTTCGTTCCGCGTCCAGCCTTTGCCCTCGTGGTGCTCGGCGCCGGCGCGGCGGTACTCGTGCCTGACCGTCTCGGGACGCGGCGGCACGTCCTGGGTGATGTTCGATTCCATGGCTACGCTCCTGCCAGCTCGGTGGTGCCCGCGGCTTCGGTGGGACGGGTAGGGGCTGCCTGGGTGAGCGCTACGGTCCGCTTTTCGATGCGCTTCTCCGTATCCGGCGCCACCACGACCCGTTGGACGAAGATCCCCGGAGTGTGGATGTGTTGCGGATCGAGTTCGCCGGGTTCCACGAGCTCTTCGACCTCGGCGATGGTGATCCGGGCGGCCATGGCGCACAAAGGGTTGAAGTTCATTGCCGTCGCACGGAACACAAGGTTCCCGTGGCGGTCGCCCTTCCAGGCGTGGACCAGTCCGAAATCGGGCGTCAGCGATTCCTCCAGGACGTAGTCCGCCCCGTTGAAGGTGCGAACTTCCTTGGGTGCGGACGCGATCGCCACGTTGCCGTCGGCGTCGTACTTTTGCGGAAGGCCGCCTTCGGAGACCTGTGTCCCGACGCCTGCCGCCGTAAAGAACGCGGGGATCCCGGCACCTCCGGCGCGCAGCTTCTCGGCCAGGGTTCCTTGCGGTGTGAGTACCACTTCGAGTTCACCCGCAAGGTACTGCCGCGCGAACTCCTTGTTCTCACCCACATAGGAACTGATGGTCCGGCGGATCCGCCCGTCCCTCAGCAGGATGCCCAGGCCCCAGTCGTCCACGCCGCAGTTGTTGCTGACTGTTTCGAGGTCCTTGGTGCCTTGATCGTGGAGCGCATCGATCAGCGCCACCGGGATACCGCACAAGCCGAACCCCCCGACGGCGAGAGAAGCGCCGTCGTGGATGTCTTTCACCGCTTCCGCGGCGCTGGCAACAACTTTGTCGATCATCGTTCACCTTCCCTGACGGTTAAAGGCCCAGCTCGCGGGCGATGAGCATCAACTGGACCTCGGTGGTGCCTTCCCCGACTTCCAGGATCTTGGAGTCGCGGTAGTGCCGTGCCACCGTGAATTCATTGATGAATCCATAGCCACCGAACACCTGGGTGGCGTCCCGCGCGTTGTCCATGGCTGCCTCGCCTGCGACCATCTTAGCGATGGCCGCTTCGGTCTTGAACGGCTTGCCGGCCAGCATCCTCGCGGCGGCGTCGTAGTAGGCCAGGCGCGCCGTGTGGGCGCGTGCCTGCATGCGGGCGATCTTGAACTGGATGGCCTGGTACTTTCCGATGTTCTGTCCAAAGGCCATGCGTTCCTTGGCGTATTTCACGGACAAGTCGACGCAGCCCTGGGCCGCACCGGTGGCTAGCGCGGCGATGGCGATCCGGCCTTCGTCCAGGATGGACAGAAAGTTGGCGTATCCGCGTCCCCGGACGCCGAGCAGGTTCTCTTCAGGCACGCGGACGTTCTTCAGAGTGAGCGGGTGGGTGTCTGAAGCGTTCCAACCCACCTTGTTGTAGGCCTTTTCCGCAGTGAAGCCCGGCGTGTCTGTCGGAACCAGGATGGTGGAGATTTCCTTCTTGATGCTTCCGTCGTGGCGTTCATGCTGCCCGGTGACGGCAGTGACGGTCACGAGCCGCGTGATGTCGGTTCCGGAGTTGGTGATGAACTCCTTGTTGCCGTTGATGACCCAGTTTTTCGCGTCTCCGACGTCCTCGAGGCGGGCGTTCGTCTTGGTCCCTCCGGCGTCGGAGCCGGCTTCCGGCTCGGTCAGCCCGAAGCCTGCGAGCGCCTCGGCCGAGGTCAGCTGGGGCAACCAGTGTTCCTTTTGCGCCTGCGTGCCGAAGCGGTACACCGGCATGGCGCCGAGCGAGACACCCGCTTCGAGGGTAATCGCCACGGACTGGTCCACCCTGCCCAACTGTTCGAGCGCGAGGGCGAGCGCGAAGTAGTCTCCGCCCATGCCGCCGAATTCTTCGGGGAAAGGCAGGCCGAAGAGGCCCATCTCGCCCATCTGCTTGACCACCTCGTACGGGAAGCTGTGCTCCTCGTCGTGCTTGGTGGACACGGGAGCCACTACCTCGTCGGCGAATTCCCGGACGGAATCGCTCAGGTCCTGGTATTCCTCGGTGAGTTCGAAACTTGCCATGGCTAGGCTTCCTCGTCTTTCTGGTTTTCTGTTGAGGCTTCGGAGGCGGGTTCTGCCGCCACGTGGATGGTGGCGAGGACTTGGTCAGCCTTGACCAGGTCCCCGGTCTTGCTGCTGAGGTGCACGGTGCCGGACACCGAGGCCACCAGCTGGTGTTCCATCTTCATTGCTTCCACCGCGAGGAGGACGTCGCCCGCTGCCACGTGATCACCGTTGTGCACCGAAACGGAGACGACGGTTCCCGGCATGGGAGAGCGGACTTCGGGGTCCGCGGCGCCTTCTTCGCGCTGGATACCCGCGAGGATGCGTTGGAGCCTGGCTTCGCGGTCCAGGATCTCCAGCCGGCACGACCAGCCGTCACTGCCCAGCCAGAGTTCGCGCGTCCCGGGCCCGGGAGATGGTGAACCGTGCGCGAAATGGTGCTCGACGCCGTCGAGCACCAGCACCGCATGCCCGGCGGACACCTGCCGGAGGGTGGCGGAGCGCTCAGCGCCGCCATCCACGCGCGCCGTGAAGCCCGGGCCGTCCACCGTCAAGCCCACGGTGGCGAGGCCGCCGTCGGGACGGCCGAGGGTGGTCTTCCACGGCGCGGGGGCGCCGACGCGCCAGCCATCGGCGGTGTTCCAAGGTGAGCCGGTATCGACAGGCGCCACGGCATTCCTGGTGAGCATCGCCGCGGCGAGTAGCTCGACGTCGGACACCTGGCGGAATGCCATTCCGTCGAGTTTGCGCTCGATCAAGCCGGTGTCGAGGCGGCCGGCCCGGACGTCGTCGTCGTTGACCAGGAGCCGCAGGTACTCGACGTTCGTGTGCACGCCCAGCAGTGTGTAGTCCCCCAGTGCGTGGTCGAGGGTGTCCAGGGCCGCTTTGCGGTCAGGGCCCCAGGCAATGACCTTCGCGAGCATGGGATCGTAGTCGCCGGTGACGGAGAGTCCGGTCAGCATGGCCGAGTCGACACGGACGTGCGGATCGTTGCTCGCCCGTTCCCGGAGCGCCACGACCTCGCCGATGGATGGCATGAAACCGCGTGCGGGCACCTCCGCGTAGACGCGCGCCTCGACGGCGTGGCCGTCAAGCTCGACGTCGGACTGCGCCACCGTGAGGACCTCACCGGCGGCGATGCGCACTTGCCATTCGACAAGGTCGACGCCCGTCACCATTTCGGTGACAGGGTGCTCCACCTGGAGGCGGGTGTTCATCTCCATGAAGAAGAAGTGCTCCGGGTCCTCGTCCGAGACGAGGAACTCGACTGTGCCCGCACCGCTGTACTTGACGCTCCGGGCGGCTTGGCAGGCGGCCTCGCCGATCCGCGCCCGGACCTCGGCCCCGCTCGCCAGGGACTCCAGCAAGGGGGACGGCGCTTCCTCGATAACCTTTTGGTGGCGGCGCTGGAGGGAACATTCGCGCTCACCAAGGTGGATCACGTTGCCGTGGTTGTCGGCGAGGATCTGGACCTCGATATGCCGGGGCGACTGGATGAGCCGCTCCAGGAACAGGGTGTCATCGCCGAAGGCGCTCGCCGCTACGCGCCGGGCGGTGGCGAGCGTGGCCGCCATGTCCTCGAGCCGCTCCACGATGTGCATGCCTTTGCCGCCGCCCCCGGCCGAAGGCTTGATGAGCAAGGGGAAGCCGACGCCGGCCGCAGCCTCGATGAGTTCCGCGTCGCTGAGTCCCGGTTCGGCGATGCCCGGGACGCACGGAACGCCGTAGGACATGACGTGGTTCTTGGAACGGATCTTGTCGCCCATGATCTCGATGGCGTCAATGCCCGGACCGATGAACGCGATACCGGCCGCGTCCAGGGCCTTCGCGAACTCCACGTTCTCGGCGAGGAATCCGTAGCCCGGGTGGACGGCTTGGGCGCCGCTTTGCTGGCAAGCCTCGATGATCGCATCTATCCGCAGGTAGCTGTCCGCCGCCGCGGCTGTACCGATCCGGAGGGCATCGTCTGCTTCGCGCACGTGGCGGGCCCCGGCGTCGGCGTCTGAATATACCGCTACGGAACGGATGCCCATGGCCTTGAGGGTGCGGATGACGCGGCAGGCGATTTCTCCCCGGTTGGCGACGAGGACGGTATCGAAGGAGTTGATTGTCATGGGGTCACATCCGGAAGAGGCCGAAGGAGGTTTCCGGCAGGGGTTGGCGGGAGACGGTATCCAAGGCCATGCCCAGGACGCGCCGGGTGTCTGCGGGGTCGATGATGCCGTCGTCCCAGAGCCGGGCGGTGGAGTAGTAGGGGCTGCCTTGGTCCTCGTACTGCTGCTTGATGGGGGCTTTGAAGGCTTCCTCGTCTTCGGCGGACCATTCCTCGCCGCGGGCCTCGTACTGGTCACGTTTGACGGTGGCCAGCACGCTGGAGGCCTGGTTCCCGCCCATGACCGAAATCCTGCTTGCCGGCCACATCCACAGGAAGCGCGGGGAATACGCCCGGCCGCACATCGAGTAGTTTCCGGCGCCGAAGGAACCGCCGATCACCACGGTCAGCTTCGGTACGCGGGCAGTGGCCACGGCGGTGACCATCTTGGCGCCGTTCTTGGCGATGCCGCCGTGCTCGTAATCCTTGCCGACCATGAAGCCGGAGAGGTTCTGCAGGAAGACCAGCGGAATGCCTCGTTGGTCGCACAGCTCGATGAAGTGCGCGCCTTTGAGGGCGGACTCGCTGAAGAGCACCCCGTTGTTCGCCACGATGCCCACGGGGTGGCCGTGCAGCTTCGCGAATCCGGTCACCAAGGTGCTGCCGTAGTTCTTCTTGAACTCGTGGAACTTCGAGCCGTCCACGAGCCGGGCGATGACTTCGCGGACGTCGTATTGCGCGTTGACGTCGGTGGGAACGGCGCCATAGATTCCGCGCGGATCAACCACGGGCTCGACGACGGTGTCCACTTCCCACGCGGGGGCCGCAGGCCCGGGCAGGGTGGCGACGATGTCGCGGACAATTTGCAGGGCGTGCTCGTCGTTTTCTGCGAGGTGGTCCGTCACCCCGGAAATCCGGGAGTGGACGTCACCGCCGCCGAGTTCCTCGGCCGTGACGATCTCACCGATGGCGGCCTTCACGAGGGGCGGTCCGCCCAGGAATATGGTGCCTTGGTTGCGGACAATGACGGTTTCGTCGCTCATGGCCGGCACGTAGGCGCCACCGGCCGTGCAGGATCCCATGACCGAGGCGATCTGCGGGATCTTCGCTGCGGACATCTTCGCCTGGTTGAAGAAGATCCTGCCAAAGTGCTCCTTGTCCGGGAAAACCTCGTCCTGCTTGGGGAGGAACGCTCCCCCGGAATCCACGAGGTAGACGCACGGCAGCTTGTTCTCAAGGGCGATTTCCTGGGCCCGGAGGTGCTTTTTCACCGTCATCGGGTAGTAGGTGCCGCCCTTGACCGTGGCGTCGTTGGAAACCACCATCACCTGGCGTCCGTGGACCAAGCCGATGCCCGCGATCACGCCGGCCCCCGGCGAATCATCGTTGTACATTCCGTTGGCCGCCAAGGGGGCGATCTCCAGGAACGGGCTGCCCTCGTCCAGCAAATAGTTGATGCGCTCGCGCGGCAACAACTTGCCCCGCGAGACATGCCGCTCACGCGACTTCTCCGGGCCACCGAGGGCGGCCACGGCAAGTCGCTTCTTCAGCTCGTGCACCAGTGACAGCTGCGCTTCCTCGTTGGCCGCGAACTGATCGCTGCTGCTGTCCAGCTGGCTGGCGAGTGTCTCCATCGACTGTGTCCCATCCCGGCCCGTGGCCATCTCAGTTAGTACCGCATAACTGGAATTTAGGTTAGTCTCTATTAACTGTGTTGTCCATCACCCCGGCACTGGGCCCGCCCCGGAACCGGCGCTGAACCGGACGCGTGCAAAAGGAGGAATTGTGGTCACCTTCCAGCGGAGCTCCCAGCAGGACGGCCCCACCCCGCGGAGCCCCAAGCAAGAGAGCCCGACCCAGCGAAGCCAGGCCAAGGAAACCCGGCGCAAGGCCCTCCTGACTGCTGCAGCCGGGTTGTTCGCCGCCGACGGTTTCAACCGCGTGTCCCTTGAGGACCTCGGGGCCGCGGCCGGAGTCAGCGGCCCTGCGGTGTACCGGCATTTCCCGGGGAAACAAGCCGTGCTGGCCGAACTGCTGTTGAGCGTGAGCCGGAACCTGCTCGACGGCGGCCGCACCGTGGCGTCCGAATCCGCCGATGCCGAAACTGCGTTGCGTGGACTGGTGGAGTTCCACGTCGACTTCGCCCTCAGCAATCCCGATGTCATCCGGGTCCAGGACCGCGACTTCAGCAACCTCAGCGACTCCGACCAGGCCGAAGTCCGCACCCTGCAGCGGAACTACGTGGAGCTGTGGGTTGGAGTGCTCGGAGAACTACATCCCGACACGGATCCTGCCGAGTTGCGGGTCCGTGCCCACGCAGCCTTCGGCCTCATCAACTCAACGCCCCACTCGGTCCGGCACCACGGCCGGCGCATGGCGGTCAAAAGCGCCCGGCCCATCCTCGAACGCATGGCCCTCGCGGCCCTGACGGTGGAATGAGCTCAGCGGGCGCCCGTTTCGACGGTTCCCCGCACACTCGATGTTCGCGAACACCGTATGCGCAGGGAACCGTCTAAACGGCGGGAAGCCTTAGATCATCGTCATGACCATTGCCGGATCGGACAGGATCGCGCCCAGATCGGCCAGGAATTTCGAGCCTTGCTCGCCGTCCACCAGCCGGTGGTCGAAGGACAGGCTCAGTGACATGACCTGGCGCACCGCGAGTTCGTCGTTGTGCACCCACGGAGCTTTACGCACCGATCCCAGCGCGACGATGGCAGCTTCGCCCGGATTCAAGATGGGGGTTCCGGCGTCGATCCCGAACACGCCGATGTTCGTGATCGAGATGGTCCCGCCGGTCAGATCCGCCGGGGAGGTCTTGCCTGAACGCGCCGTGTCCGTGAGTGCGGACAGGGCCGTGGACAATTCCAGAAGCGTCATCCTGTCGGCATCTTTGATATTGGGAACAGTCAGTCCCCTGGGCGTGGCGGCCGCGATACCCAGGTTGACGTAATTGAACTGCACGATCTCCTGTGCGCGGTCATCCCAGCGGGAGTTCAGTGTCGGGTTCCTGCGCAGGGCAATCAACACCGCTTTGGCCGCGATGGTCAACGGCGTGAGCTTGTAGCCGGCAAACTCGCGCCTGGCTTTGAGCCGCGTCAACAGTTCCATGGTGGGAGTGACGTCGACGGTCAGGAACTCCGTCACATGCGGCGCCGTGAATGCACTTTGCACCATGGCGGCGGCCGTGAACTTCCGGACACCCTTGATCGGCGTGCGCGTCTCACGTTCGCCGGAGGCCCCGACGGCGGCCGCGGCGTGGACCTCGGACCCAGCGCCTTGCGCCTGTGGCCCGGCCGCGAAGTCCTGGACGTCCGAACGGGTAATGAGTCCCCTTGGCCCGGTTCCCTTGACCATCTCGAGGTCGATTCCAAGGTCGCGTGCCAGCTTGCGGACCGGCGGCGTGGAGCGTGGACGCTCCTTTTCCGCGGTCCTCTCGCCTTGAGCCGCGAACGGTGCCATGGACTCGACGGCGGGGAGGGCTTCCGCGGCGGAAACAGGTTCGACGGCGGCCTCGACGGCGGGCTCGACGGTGGCCTCGCGTTCGGCGACGCCTCCGGCAAAGGTGCGCTGGCGCCGGGCCGGACGCCCGGACCTTTCGACGACGGCACCGTAGCCTACGAGGTTCGGTTCACGCTTCGCCGCGGT
The DNA here is from genome assembly GCF_030812595.1 of Arthrobacter bambusae. Lineage (GTDB taxonomy): Bacteria > Actinomycetota > Actinomycetes > Actinomycetales > Micrococcaceae > Arthrobacter > Arthrobacter bambusae_B. The sequence goes on along the minus strand of NZ_JAUSSZ010000007.1, from coordinate 108,858 downwards.
CTCCGCCGGGTTTTCCGCGGAAGCGCCTTCACTGGTAGCGCCCGCACCGGTACCGCCAACACCGGAAGGTGAGGCTCCGGCGTCGTCGACTTCGAAGGAAACGATCGGCTTGCCGACCTCCACAACCGAACCAGCCTGTTCATGCAAGGCGGCGACGGTTCCGGCGAAGGGCGAAGGCAACTCAACCACGGCCTTGGCCGTCTCGACCTCGGCAATGACCTGGTTCAGGGTCACGGTGTCCCCCACCGCGACCTTCCAACTGAGAATTTCCGACTCGGTGAGTCCTTCGCCGAGGTCGGGGAGCCTGAATTCCTTGATCATGGTGGCGCTCATCCTTCCAACCCGCTCAGGGAGTTGCCGCGGCCGAGTGCGCGGTCCACGCCGTCAAGGATCCTGTCGAGATCCGGCAAGTGGTGCATCTCGAGCTTTGAGTACGGGTACGGGATGTCGAATCCGGTGATCCGGACCGGCGCCGATTCGAGGTAGTTGAAGCAGCGTTCGGTGATGCTGGCCGCGATTTCGGCGCCGAGCCCGCCGGACTGCGCGGCCTCATGGGTGATGACGAGCCTGCCGGTCTTGCGGACGGACGCCTCCACTGCCGCGAAGTCGATCGGAGCGAGCGAGCGCAGGTCGATCACCTCCACCGAGACTCCTTCGTCGGCCGCGGCCATCGCGGCGTCGCTCGCGGTCTTCACCAGCGGGCCGTAGCTTACCAAGGTGACGTCGCTGCCCGGGGTGACCACCTTGGCCTTCTCCATGGATAACGCGGTGGAAAGATCTGCGCCCTCATCCACTTCGCCCTTGTCGTGGTAGCGGCGCTTTGGTTCGAAGTACAGCACCGGATCGTCCGAGGCGATGGCCTGCTGGATCATGGTGTAGGCATCCTGCGGGTTGGAGACGCTGATGACGCGCAGGCCCGAGGTGTGGGTGAAATAGGCCTCCGGGGACTCGGAATGGTGCTCGGGTGAGCCGATCCCGCCGCCGAAGGGAACGCGGATGGTGATGGGCATCTTGACGCGGCCCTGCGTCCGGTAGTGCATCTTGGCGACTTGGCTGACGATCTGGTCGAATGCCGGGTAGATGAAGCCATCGAATTGGATTTCGCAGACCGGCCGGTAGCCGCGATAGGCCAAGCCTACGGCGGTACCGATAATCGCGGATTCAGCCAAGGGGGTGTCAACCACGCGGTGTTTGCCGAAGTCCTTTTGGAGACCGTCCGTGACCCGGAACACGCCGCCGAGCGCCCCGATGTCCTCACCCATGAGGACAACTTTGGGATCGTTTTCGAGGGACTTGCGCAGGCCGGCGTTGATGGCACGGGCGAAGGTCAGCTTGCTCATCAGAGTGCACCTTCCTGGGTTGATCCGCTGAAGCTTTCCAGATAGCGGGAGTAGTGGTCCTTCTGGCGTTCGATCCAGGAGTTGGGCGTGCTGTAGACATGCTTGAAGAGGTCCAGCGGGGCGGGATCGGGCATATTGATGACTCCGGCGCGCAGGCTCCTGGCCACCTCGTCCGCTTTGGCCTGGGTCTTGGCTTCGACCTCTTCGGTCAGGAGGCCCTTGGTGCGAAGCAGCGCCTTGAGCCGGGCAATCGGGTCCTTGGCCGCCCAGTCCTCAAGCTCGTTGGCGTCGCGGTATCGGGTGGGATCATCCGCCGTCGTGTGCGGGCCCATCCGGTAGGTCACCGCTTCAATGAAGGTGGGTCCTCCGCCCTTGCGGGCCCGGTCCAGCGCAATCCGGGTGGCCGCCAGGACGGCCAGGACGTCGTTCCCGTCGACCCGCGTGCTGGGGATACCGAAACCCGAAGCACGGTCGGCGATCTGGATGTGGGACTGAATCCGCACGGGTTCGGAGATGGCCCAGTGGTTGTTCTGGCAGATGAAGACCACGGGCACTTGGAAGCTCGCCGCGAAGACCATTGCCTCGTTGACATCGCCTTCGCTCGTAGCGCCATCGCCGAAGAGGCCCACTGCGACGGAGTCCGATCCGTCGTACTGGATGCCCATCGCGTAGCCGGTTGCGTGCAGCGACTGCGAGCCGATGATGATCTGCTGGGTGGCGATGTTGTAGCGGTACGGGTCCCAGCCCGCCGAGGCGTTGCCGCGCCACGCGCGGACCAAGTCGGTTGGCTCCACACCGCGGCAGTAGGCAACGCCGTTGTCCCGGTAGCTCGGGAAGACAAAGTCGTCATCCCGGAGGGCCCGGCCCGAACCGATCTGGGATGCTTCCTGGCCCAGCAGCGGCGGCCACAATGCCAACTCGCCCTGGCGCTGCAAGGCTGTAGCTTCGGCGTCGATGCGGCGGATGACCGTCATGTCCTCGTAAAGCGAGCAGAGCTGCTCATCGGTGACATCGCTGACCCAGAGATCGAACTCCGGGTGGCTGATGCGTTCCCCCTCGGGGGAAATCAATTGGACCAGGTCCCCGCCGGTCCTGCGCGGGCTTACTGCACTGATTCCGGGATTCGATGCCTGGTAGGCGTCCTGGCCGGGTTTGTCCGTCAACACAGTTGATCGCACCTTTCAGCTCGTGCTCGCAAGCCTTTGGAGGGACTTGTGATCCGCCCGCGGGCCAGCGTCCGGGCCTCGTCGCCTGGACTAATTGTGACCCTACTCACAATGCTCATTGGGTACAACCACCGTTGAAGATTCTGCGCATTCTGCCCTATCCGGGCGGTGCGCACCGTGCTAACGTTGCGCATTATGCAAGCTTTGGATGGCACCGACACCCGCCTGCTTTCGGCCATGGCGAAGGATCCACGCGGCACGGTTGTGGCCTTGGCGCAGAAGCTGGGACTGTCGCGGAACACGGTCCAGGCGCGGATGGCCCAGCTGGAAAAGAAGCATGCGTTCCTTTCCTTCGAACGGCGCATCAACCCGGCCGCACTTGGCTATCCCCTCATGGCATTCATCTCCGTGCACGTGCAGCAGCAAAAGCTCGGACAGCTTGCCTTGGACCTCGCCGAAATCCCGGAAATCCTGGAAGGGTACGGACTCACCGGATCGGCCGACCTCTTGCTGCGGGTGGTGGCGCTCGACGCCGAGGACCTGTTCCGGGTCAACGGAAAGATCCTTGCGTGTGACGGCGTGGAACGAACCGACACCGCCATGTCGATGGGCGAATTGATTCCTTTCCGGGTGCAGCCGTTGCTGAACCGGAATACCAAGAAAGCGCTCCGCGCCGGCTAAGCCGGACAAGCTGGCAAAAAATTCGTCCCATCGGACCCATCCGTAGCCGCGGGTGGTCCGAATCTCTGGTTGAGAACCCCGTCCGGGGTTACGAACACAGGCCGGATATACCACCGGCCATACCGGAAGGTTTGGACCATGCGCACTTCGCCCAACCGCCTGATCGCCACCATCTTTGGAGCCGTCTACCTGCTCGTGGGTGTCGTTGGATTCTTCGTCACCTCGGGAATTGGATTCTTCGCCACCGAGGGTGCCAATCTGATCATCTTTGCGGTAAACCCCTTGCACAACATCATCCACCTCGCCATCGGCGCCGCGCTGCTCTACTCAGGCATGAACAGCACCGTGCTGTCCAAGACGGTCAACACCACGGTCGGTGCCGTCTACCTGCTGGTCGGCATCCTCGGACTGTTCCTCGTGGGCTCCGCCCTGAACATCATCGCCCTTAACGGCGCAGACAACGTCCTGCACTTGGCCAGCGCCGTGGTGCTTCTCGGCGTCGGCCTCTCGCAGGACAAGGTTCAGGCCAATACCGCCCGGGCCCACGCCTAGAAGCCCCCAAAACCGGGAAGGAGCCGTCCGTGTCAGCTCAAGCAGCGACGTCCGTTGGACCCACCACCGGTGCTTCCGTCACCCTGTTCTCGTGTTTCGCGGGAATGGGGGCGGCCCTTGTGGAGCTTTCCATCGCCTCGAGCTACATCTCGGGCCGGGGACCTCTTGCGTGGACGGGCGGCATCTTCGCGGCATGGGGCCTGGCGCTGCTCGCCAGCTCGGTTGCCAGCCTCCAACGGGGGCGGCTCCGGTTCCGTAAGCCAACAACCATAGGCCTCCTCGCGGCAGCGCTGGTCCACGTTGGATTGCTGATGGCCGGTATGACCCAAAGGGTGCTCGACGGCGGCCACCTGGCCGCCCTTTTCCTGGTGCTCATGGCGCTGGGATCCTCCGCTTGGCTCGACCGACGATACCCCGACGACGGTGGAACCACGGTGGCTGCCCCAAGGGCCGGCGCGCTTTTGGCGGCCACCTTCGCCGCCGCCGTCGTCGTCGCAGCAATCACGACGCCGGGGCTCGCCGCCTCGGTGGCCGGAGCGCACGCTGTCCCGCATGGAGAGCACTCCCTGCCGGGCGGCCACAACCACTAAGCCAACAGAATCCCGCCACCAAGCAGCAATCCCTCCCACACTCAGTGCGGGAGGGATTGCTGCTTAATGGGCTTGATAGCAGGAAAGCGTGGAACCGAAGCGATCCCCCAGCTGCCTGGTCCAGTCAGTCGATGGCTGCCATGAGTTCGACCACGCGGTCGAGGAAGGCATCAACCTGCGCCTCATCGTAGCCGTCGCGTCCCCGGGCCTCGGAGAAAGCGGCCCTGCGCACGTTGTCGACACTCAGCGGTTTGTCGTTTTCCAGGTAACCGATCAAGGAGACGCACAAGGCATCGACCTCTGCGATGTTGTAGCTGCGCGCACGCTTCTTGTCCGGCCGGCGGAAACGTTGGCCATCAGGCCTGTGCAAACGGCCGCGCAACACTCCGGAGAGTTTGCCGATCTTCAGCAACCAGGCGTCCTCGCCTTCAGCCGCTATCAGCTCGTCACGTTCACGGCGGGCGAAGGCGTCTTCGAGGCGGTCCAATGCGGCGTCCACCGTGGTGGCGTCGTAGCCGCCTTTGACAGGATCAAATGAAACCGCACGTACATCGCTGCTGCCGATTTTTTCGGCGGGCTCGGCCCTGTTTTCGAACGACTTCCGGGCGCGCTGGAAAAACTGGTCCACTTGCTTTGCGTTGTAGCCGTATTTGCTGTGCGCCACGCGCTCAAACGCTGCGGGTATCTGGCGACGAATGTCCACTGCCACTGCTTTCCTTCTGGGTGGTTGTCAGGCGCCGCTCAACAGCGCGTAAAGAATAAATGCTGCCGGAGCCGCGAAGACGATCGAATCAAGGCGGTCCATGACCCCGCCGTGCCCCGGCAGGATGCTGCTCATGTCCTTGACGCCAAGTTCGCGTTTGACCATGGATTCCGCGAGGTCGCCGGCAGTAGCCGCGGCAACCATGCCCACGGCAAGCACCGCGCCGACCCACCACGGCCTGTCCAGGACGAAGATGCTGGCAAGGATCCCGACCACCATGGCACCTGCCACCGAGCCGGCGAATCCTTCCCAGGTCTTTTTGGGGCTGATCTTGGGAGCCATCGGATGCTTGCCGAACAGCGAGCCCACGAGGTACCCGAACGTATCGTTGGACACCACCAGCAACAACATCACGGCGATCTGCCAGGCACCCGCCGGAACCTGACCGGAGGGCCAGGGACCCGCCGTCGTCGCTCCCCCGCCTGCATGGAGGGGCAAGATGGCAAAGCTGATCAGGAAAGGCACCCAGGCAAGCGTGAAGATCCCGGCGAATACGCTTCGCGGAGCTCCCGCAGCGCTTTCGAGGGAACGCCAGAGCAGGACGGCCGTGCTGCTCAGCACCATCGCGAAGAGCAGGCTTTCGGTGCCGCCGAAGTAGGCCGCCAGCGGCATCGCCACCGTACCCGTCAACACGGGGATGATCGGCATCCGGGTGCCTTGGCCTTCGAGCGCACGGAAAATTTCCCATACACCGAGGACAGCGAACGCCGTCGTCAGGAGAACGAACCCCAGCGGCAGGAACAGCAGCCCGCCGAGAACCGCGAAGAGCATGGCGAGCCCGACGCCGATGGCGGCCGGAAGATTCCGGCCCGCCTTGGGCATCGGGTTGCCTGGTTGGCGCCTGGCGCGTGAGGGAATACCCTGCGCGGGCGCCGGCTCAGCCTCGCTCATCAGACCTCGAGCAGCTCGGCTTCCTTGCGCTTGAGGAGCTCGTCGATACCATCGACGTGTGCCTTGGTGATGGCGTCGAGCTCCCTCTCGCCACGGGCACCCTCGTCTTCTCCGGCTTCGCCGTCCTTGACGAGCTTGTCCAGGGAATCCTTGGCCTTGCGCCGGATGCTTCGGATGGTGACCTTTGCGTCTTCACCCTTGCCCTTGACGATCTTGACGTATTCCTTGCGGCGTTCCTGGGTCAGCTCGGGAATGGTGATCCGGATGACGTTACCGTCGTTGGACGGGTTTGCCCCGACCTCGGAGTCGCTCAGGGCCCTTTCGATGTCGCGCATGGCGGTCTTGTCATAGGGCGTGATGAGGATGGTCCGGGCATCCGGAATAGCGAAAGAGGCCAGTTGCTGGAGCGGGGTGGGGGTGCCGTAGTATTCCACGATCACCTTGTTGTACAACCCGGGGTTCGCACGGCCCGTACGGATGGTCGCGAAATCCTCTTTGGCTACCTCGACCGCCTTGTCCATCTTTTCCCCGGCTTCGAGCAAGGTTTCTTCGATCACGGTTTCTCCTCAGAAATAGTCGCGCCCCGGTCCGCGGGCCGCAATGCACAATAAATTTCCGCCCCTGGGGGCGGAAGACTCCTAGAAATATCCTAGCCCTTGCTACGGGGTGACCAGGGTGCCCAGCTTTTCGCCGAGGATGGCCCGGGTGACGTTCCCTTCGCCTTCCATGCCGAAGACAACCATGGACAAATCGTTGTCCTTGCACATGGTCATGGCGGTCTGGTCCATGACGCGGATGTCACGGCGCAGGGCATCGTCGTAGCTGAGTATTTCGAGCTTCTCGGCCGTGGGGTCCTTCTTGGGGTCCGCGGTGTACACGCCGTCCACACCGCTCTTGGCCATGAGCACCACGTCGGCATGCACTTCGAGTGCGCGCTGGGCGGCCACGGTGTCGGTGGAGAAGTACGGAAGACCTGCGCCTGCACCGAAGATGACTACGCGGCCCTTTTCCATGTGGCGGATGGCACGGCGCGGAATATAGGCCTCGGCCACCTGGCCCATGGTGATGGCGCTCTGAACGCGGGTCTCGACTCCCGCCTGTTCCAGGAAATCCTGCAATGCGAGGCAGTTCATGACGGTGCCGAGCATTCCCATGTAGTCGGCGCGGGAGCGGTCCATGCCGCTCTGGGACAGTTCGGCGCCGCGGAAGAAGTTACCGCCGCCGACGACGATTGCCACCTCGACCTCGGAAACAGCGGCGGCGATTTGCTTGGCGATGGCGCGGACGGTTTCCGGGTCCACACCAAGCTTTCCGCCGCCGATGACCTCGCCGGAGAGCTTCAGCAGCACACGACGACGGGTCTTCTCCGGATGGATTGCAGTGTTCTCGGTTTCCATGGTGCCTTCCCGTTTGTGGACTCTGGCTAGATTATCTTGCTGGGGGCCGGGCAGAAAGCTGCCGGCGGTGGAGGCAACCGGTACGGGCCTTCCGTTGCATGAAAAAGGGGCGGCCACCGAAGTGACCACCCCTTTTTTATGTCTGACTAGTTTCCGACGCGGAAACGTGCAACTGCGGTTGCCTTGACGCCGGCCTCTTCGAGAACCTGCCCAACAGTCTTCTTGGAGTCCTTGGCGAATGCCTGGTCCAAGAGAACTTCGCCCTTGTAGAAGCCCGTCACGCGGCCTTCGACGATCTTGGCGAGAGCGGCTTCCGGCTTGCCTTCGGCCTTGGCGGTCTCTTCGGCAATGCGGCGCTCGGACTCGACCAGTTCGGCCGGGACGTCTTCGCGGCTCAGGTAGTTCGGGGCCATTGCTGCAACGTGGACGGCAACGTCGTGTGCTGCGGTTGCAGCGGCGTCGCCCTCGCCCTCAACGGCGAACAGGACGCCGACCTGGGCGGGGAGGTCCTTGGAGGTCTTGTGCAGGTAAGCGTCAACCGTGCCGCCTTCAATGCGGGCGATGCGGCGGACAACAACCTTTTCGCCGAGAACTGCGCCTTCTTCGACGACGACCTCGGAAAGGGGCTTGCCGTCGACGTCGATGGCCAGCAGGGTCTCGAGGTCGGCAGCGCCGGACTCGACGGCTACGGCCAGGACCTTGTCGGCCAGCTGGATGAACTTGTCAGCCTTGGCGACGAAGTCGGTCTCGCAGTTGACCTCGATCATTACGCCAACGCCGTCGGTGACCTTGGCTGCAACCAGGCCTTCGGCCGTTGAGCGGCCTTCACGCTTGGTAGCGCCCTTGAGGCCCTTGATGCGGATGATCTCGATGGCCTTCTCGGCGTCGCCGTTGGCCTCGTCGAGAGCCTTCTTGACGTCCATCATGCCGGCGCCGGTGCGCTCGCGCAGGGCCTTGATGTCAGCAGCAGTGTAGTTCGCCATGTGAACCCCTCTGTCTAGAAATTTTTGTGTTTACGGACTGACAGGACGGCAGCCCACTGCGTGGGCCGCCATCCTGTCAGTAACTCCCCGCACCGAAATTGGTCCGGGAAAGGTCCGGATTTACTTGTCTGCTTCGGCTTCGCCGGCAGCAGCTTCGGTAGCCTCGGCGGCCGGGGCTTCGGCAGCTTCCGCAGCCGGAGCTTCAGCAGCTTCGGCCTTGCTGCCTTCGAGAAGCTCGCGCTCCCACTCAGCCAGCGGCTCTTCCGGAGCCTCTGCGGCACCGGTTGCGCGCTGGTTACGGGCGATGAGGCCCTCAGCAACGGCGTCGGCGACCACGCGGGTCAGCAGGTTTACGGAGCGGATGGCGTCGTCGTTACCCGGGATCGGGAAGTCAACTTCATCGGGGTCGCAGTTGGTGTCCAGGATGGCAACAACCGGGATGTTCAGCTTCTTGGCCTCGTCAACAGCCAGGTGTTCCTTCTTCGTGTCGACAACCCACAGAACGGAAGGAGCCTTGGTCAGGTTGCGGATACCACCGAGGTTGGTTTCCAGCTTGGTGAGTTCACGGTTGAGGAGCAGGAGCTCCTTCTTGGTGTAACCCGAGCCTGCGACGTCCTCGAAGTTGATCTCTTCGAGTTCCTTCATGCGCTGGATACGCTTGGCAACGGTCTGGAAGTTGGTGAGCATACCGCCCAACCAACGCTGGTTGACGTACGGCTGGCCAACACGGGTAGCCTGCTCAGCAATTGCTTCCTGGGCCTGCTTCTTGGTGCCGACGAACAGGACGGTGCCGCCGTGGGCGACAGTAGCCTTGACGAACTCGAAGGCGCGGTCGATGTAGGACAGCGACTGCTGAAGGTCAATGATGTAGATGCCGTTGCGCTCCGTGAAGATGAATCGCTTCATCTTCGGGTTCCAACGACGGGTCTGGTGTCCAAAGTGGACGCCGCTGTCAAGCAGCTGGCGCATGGTTACGACGGGCATGCCGACGCTCCTTCCGGCAGGTCATTCATGAGAGAGCCACACGGGCGCTCTTACCCTGCCAATAGTTGACGGTTAGTTAGCCGGACCCGAACGGGCCTTGGCTCCTGGCATCCATTGCACCTCTCATCCGGCCAATGACTCGCCGGACCGCAAGAGGCACAATCCTTCGCAGCACTGAATCCATGAGGATTCGCATTGGAGGGTTGGATACGCGTAGTCAGCCTGGGACCCCCGCGCAACTGAATGAGAAGCGCTCCTGAATTAGCCTGAGGGCACAGCAAACTGCTCCACCAAGTGTACTACAGCGCCTTGAGCCTCATGACCGCAAACACCCGGGGTCCGGCGTCCATCGCGCAGCAAATTTCGCGCGGCTTTTCCACATAGCCGAGCTTTCCACATAGCCGAACTGGGAACTTTCGGGACCTGCAGCGCCAGCCAAGGCTTGTTCCATGGGAACCGCACATCTTCTGGCTTGCATTCTTTTGCTCGTCGCCCCTATTGCTCCCCCTGCCGTCGCATCGACGTCGGACACGGGCGCCCCGCCCGTCACCCACCCGGGCTGGACGTGGCCCCTCTCCCCCAAGCCAGCGGTTCTGCGTGGTTTCGACCCACCGGAAAGGCCGTGGTTGAGCGGGCACCGCGGCGTGGATCTACAAGCAGCCGACGACGGCGTCCCGGTCGCCGCCCCCGCCGGCGGCACCGTGGGCTTCGCGGGCGTCGTGGTGGGCCGGCCGGTGATCACCATCGACCACGGGGACGGACTACGGAGCAGCTTTGAGCCCGTGGACAGCGACCTCGCAGAGGGGGCCACAGTGAACAAGGGCCAATCCATCGGCGTAGTCAGCACCGGCCACTGCGCGGAATCACCATGCCTGCACTGGGGAATGCGGCAGGGTGCGGACTACGTCAATCCGCTTGCCTTCGTCACGGATCTCAGGCCATCCGTGTTGCTGCCGCTAGACGATGGCGGAAATCCCCGTGATGGCCCGCCCCGTGACAAGGGTGTTGATTTCATGGGTGCCTTCGTAGGAATAGATCGCCTCGGCGTCAGCGAAGATCTTGGCCATCTCGTAGTCAGTGACAATGCCGTTGCCGCCCAGGATGCCACGACCCAAGGCAACGCTTTCGCGCATGCGGGCTGTCGTGAAGGCCTTCGCCAGCGCGGATTGTTCATCCTTGGCCGCGCCGGCGTCTTCAAGCTGCGCGAGACGAACCATCATGCCCATGGAACTGACCGTGTTGCCCAGGATCTGCACGAGCTGTTGCTGCACCAATTGGAACGATGCCACGGGCCTGCCGAACTGCATCCGTTCAACCGCGTAGCGGCGGGCAACGTCGAACGCCGCAAGCTGCTGACCCACAGCCTGCCATGCGACTGACAGCCGCGTGACTTTGAGGACCTTGTTGGTGTCCCTGAAGCTGTTGGCATTGGCCAGTTTGAAGAAGTCCGGGACCACCACGTTTTCAAGGGTGATGTCGGCATTCTGGACGGTCCGCAGGGAAATCTTGTTCTCGATCTTGCTGGCCTTGAATCCGGGGAGGCTCGTGTCCACAAGAAAGCCCTTGACCTGATTGTCATCGAGGTCGCGGGCGAAGACCACAACCCAGTCGGAGAAGGTGGCGTTTCCGATCCAGCGCTTGGCCCCGTTCAGGATCCAGTTTCCACCTTCCCGGCGCGCAGTGGTCCGGGTGCCGCCTGCGACGTCCGAGCCGCCCAATGGCTCGGTCAGTCCAAAGGCGCCGATTTTCTTGAGCGAGTAAATGTCCGGCAGCCAGGCGTCCCGCTGTTCTTGAGATGCCAGCGCTTCGATGGAACCCGTGAACAAGCCGTCGTGAACGCCCATGAACGTGGCAATCGAGGCATCGGCGCGGGTTGCCTCTGCGTGGACAAGGCCAGCGAACACGTTTGAAAAGCCTTGCCGCCTTACTGGGCTGACCAGGTCGATCTCAGCCAGCTTGGGGATCAGGTCCATCGGAAATTCTCCGCGGTTCCAGCAGTCGACCGCAATCGGCTTGACCTCACGGGCCAGGAAAGCCCGGATCTCAGCGAGCCGGTCCCGTTCCTTGCCCGTGAGCAACTGCTCAAAGCCATAAAAGTCTCCGTCAGCGTACGGGAGATTCTCGAGGTCTATAGCCGCCTTGGACATGGCACTCCTTCACGTAAGTTACTGATGAGTAACTTATCGCAATGACAGTTCTCCGCACAAGCACCTCCACACAAGCTCCTCCACACAAGCAGGTGGGTGCACGACGGATGGCAAAAGGCGTCCCGGAGGCCATCGCCAGAAGCCCGAAACAGCCACCGTTAACCCCAGGGTCTTCGGATGTTTGCCCTTTGCACGGTTCGTTCCCAGCCCGCCTCCATAGTTTGGCAGGGACATCGTTTCCCCAATCAAAGGACGATCTTCAATGCCTGTTTCACCCAACAAGCTCAAGCGGACCTCGATGGCAATGGTGGGCGCAGCCGTTGCTGCCGCCAGCCTTGCCTCCGTTGGCTTGCCGGCATCCGCGGCTGAGGAACGCGAAGAACACGCCGCGGGCGCCGGATTCACCGTGACGACCTTTGCCCCGGTCGGCACCGAGTCGGCACGAGCTTCTCGACCCTCAGCCCGGACCAGGCGAAGCCGCTGACCACATACACGTATTCGGGCCTCACCCACGGTGGTGGCACCGACGCCGTGTCTGTCGTGAACGGCAAGATCCTCGTCAGCGTTTCAGCACCGGTTGATACATCGGGCCCGGCCGCCTATTCCGTCGCATTGGAAGGCACCATCGCCAAACTGCCGCCCCTCTTCGGCGACAGCGCTACGGCTACCGCAGCCAATGGTCCCCAGGCCGGGAAGCCGACCACGCTTGGCCTCACGGACCCGGACTCGAACACCCAGGTTCCCGCCGCTGCCCCGCGGTTCAAGAACTCCTTCATGCTTGACGCCCAGGCAGACCAACAGTTGATCTTCGCCTCCAACCCCGGCACCGCCAAGCAAGCTCTCCAGGTGCTGTCAGTCGGCCAACCCCTGGATGACACCGTGTTCGCGGCCCACTCCAACCAGGCTCTCCTGGTCACGGACCCGACGGACAACAAGGTGTTCTCCATCAGCGGCCCGTTCAAAGCCGGCGAAGCCTTCTCCACCGTGGTACCCGACGCGGGGCCCGCCTACCTGGCAAACCTGGACCTGGGCACGGGCAGCCTCACCCCGGTCAAGGAACTTGCCTCCATCCACCCCAAGGGCTTGATGTTCACCGGCGGCGCCGGAGAGAACTGAAGCGCGGCCAACTCACACGACGGCAAGCGCTTTGAGTAGCGGCCACCGCTGAAAGAGCCCCTGACCGCGCGCTTCCGCGCGTCAGGGGCTCCTTCTGTTCCTGGCCGAAATTCAGCCTGCCGGGCCCAACTGCGTCCGAAGCCATGCGTCGATGTGCCCGAGCGCGGCCCTCGCCATCGGCGTCGCGTGTCCGGTAAACCCGTGGGGGGAGGCGGGATAAATACGCAGATCAACCTCGACGCCGGCGTCCGACAACCGGGTGGCCATGGCGAGATTGTCTTCCAGGAGGATGTCATCGGTGCCGATCACGATCAGGATCGGCGGTAGGCCCGCGAGGTCGGCGAAGAGAGGCGAGAGGTCGGGATGGGTACGGTCCGGCGTGGCCCCAGCGTAGGCCTCAAGAAAATACTCGTCGGCGATCAGGCGTCCGGCCTGCGTCTTCGCGGCAAGGTCATAAGTGCCGAACTGCAGCACGCCGCCTCTGAAGGCCGGGATCCCGCGATCCCGCAGCCGCACAAGCGTGGATACCGCCAGCGTCGCACCGGCAGAGAAGCCGCTGATGGCTAGTTTCCCCGTGCCAAAGCGGGCTCCGGCTTGCTCGACCAGCCACAGTGCGGCCGTCTCGCAGTCCTCGGGCGCGGACGGCCATGGGTCTTCGGGTGCGAGCCGGTAATCCACGCTGACCACCGCAACGCCCAGCGCGTCCGCAAGCCGCCTGTTGCGAACGTCGCTCCCCGCGGCCGAGCCCATGTAGAAGCCGCCGCCGTGGATTTCCAGCAACACGCCCGCCGCCCGAGTTCTGACCGGCATGTGGATCCGCACCGGAACGGTCCGGCCAAGCGCGCTTGCCAGCTCGGCGATTGGGTGTGGATGACACGGTGCGGGTTCTGCCGCTCGCGCTCGGAATGCGAGCAGCTCCTCCCGATTGCGGGGCCCGCGGCCGGACGCCCGGCCGGAGTAGAAAGCGCGGGATTCATCGACGAGCGACCACAGTCCCGGATCGATCAGCGACGGCAATTCGGAACTCACAGGACAACTCTAGGCTGCGCATCGGGCGAGCGGACAAGGCCGCCCGCCGTGGCGCGTTCGGTACGGGAGGAGCAGTATGGAGGGATGAACGCTCCCGGCGCCGATAGTCCGGCGCAGGGTGGCTCCGTTGGTTCCGGGGTCGGCCTGCACCCGTGGAGCCGTTATGTGGCCCTGGGTGATTCGTTCACCGAAGGGGTAGGAGATCCGGAGCCCCGCAGCCCGGGAGGCCTGCGAGGCTGGGCGGACCGGGTCGCGGAAGAACTGAGCGCCGGTCACCAGGATTTTGCTTATGCGAATCTGGCGGTCCGTGGACGGTTGCTCCATCAGATCCTGGACGAGCAGGTAGGTCCAGCCCTGGCCCTGCAGCCGGATCTGATCACCCTCAATGCCGGCGGAAATGACCTGATCTTCCGCAGGAGCGATCCCGACAAACTTGCCGTCCGGATGGACGCCGGCGTTCAGCTCCTGGCCTCCACCGGCGCAACGATCGTATTGTTCGCCGGCCCGGACTGGGGCGCTACGCCCGTGCTGGGACGGACCCGCGCCAAGGTGGCGATCTTCAACGAGAACCTGCGCACCATCGCCGCCCGCCACGATGCGGTAATTGCCGACCTCTGGGCGTTGCGTCAACTCACCCACCCACGCATGTGGGATCCGGACCGTCTGCACTTCTCCCCCCTGGGTCAGCACACCATCGCCATCATGGTGCTCGATACCCTGAATGTCCCCCACACCTTGGAACCGATGGCACCGAAAGATTTGCCCGGACGCAGTTGGCGCGAGGCAAGGGCCGACGACATCATCTGGGCACGCGAGCATTTGTTCCCGTGGGTCCTGCACCGTCTCAAACAAGGAATCTCCGACGACGGACGGCACGCGAAGCGGCCGGATCCGGGCCCCGTGTTTGGCGCGTGGATGCCGCCAGGGACGCTCCTGGGAAACGATCCACCAAACTAGGCGGACACGGAAAAGGCCGGATGCTGTTTCCAGCACCCGGCCCCTCAGCAGGACAAACCGCCGATCATGCCGGCGTTCTGGCCTGTTGCGTTTGGATCCCTACACTCGTGACCTGCCACGGATGAAGTGGAAGATCAGAACGATGACGGCAACCACCAGAAGCAGGTGGATGAGACCGCCGCCGATACCGCCGAGCAAGCCGAGAAGCCAGAGAACGGCAATGATGATGGCTATCCAAAGCAACATGTGAGTCTCCCTTATTTGTTTGCGTGCCCTGGCCGGCGGCCTGGGCATTCGTTCGTAAGTATACTTACTAACGGAGGTAAGCGTGTGATTCAGTGTGGTTTTTCCATCTGGAAGCCGCACCTGCACCTCAGTACCCGGCTGCGGAGGTAGGCGCCAAGGAAGTCCGCTGGCCGCGGCTGGGTCGAGAGCGGTATTAGTGAGTTTCTCAGGTCCGGGTCGCTCAGGGTCATGGGTTCCCCGCAATGGATGTACTCGGCTCCCAGATGGAGGACGTCATTATTGTTGCTCGACCGGGCAAGGACTGCGGCGACGAAGCCAGCAGTAGTGGACAGGACACGCGAGCCCCCGCATCCGGCACAGCTGAAGGCCACGGCGAGCGTGTCGCTAATGCGGTCCATGATGGCGATGGAGTCCACGACGAGGTGCAGATCAGTGTCGCAAGTCGCGCACCAAGGCTGCTTCCCCCGGGGCTGCTGCGCATCCCGGGGGAAGTAGGTGCTCGAGATGGTGCTCAACGGATCAGCCCATGCCCGGGTAGCTTGCCAGGATATAGTCGGCGGCGGCCGGGCCCGTCATGGCCAGCCCGCTGCCATCGGGATGGATGCCCTTGGTCCTCACCGCCGCCCAAAATACGTTCTCGGGCAGCGGCACGGACCGGTTCAGCAAACACCAGCTCGTGTACAGGCCGTAAAAGCAATCCCGTCCGAGAGTGGATCGGTCGTGGGTGGTGATGGTGGCTTCTTCAAGGAATTGGTCGAATTGGATACTAGCCGTATTAGCCATGGGGGGACCTTTTTGCAGGTGCGTCGTGTGCTGCCATGTGGCTATAGCAGCGGAGCCCAGATGCGTGCACACGGCACCGGAGCGTTCGCCCGGTTCTGTGGAACTCTGCGGCTCGGGCGGTCCATGCGTTGTGCGCAGTCACGGTCTTCTGAAACGGAACGCACGGCCCGCGGCCGTGCGCGGAAATCCACTTCGTCAAACCTGTGTAGAAGCTTGTCTACGATGTAGACTTTACGCGTAGACTACAAAGTACGCAAGGTTTTCCCAAGAACCAAACCAGCGATGACGCGATCAGATCAGGATGGAAACCGTGCCGCCCCCAAAAAATCCGATCAATTCTTCCCCAGCCGGGGAGAAGCCACGGCTGAGCCGCGACCTTGTATTGACCACTGCGCTCGCCCTGGTGGACGCAGAAGGACTCGACGCGCTCACCATGCGGCGCTTGGGGCAGGAATTGGGCCGGGATCCGATGAGTCTCTACCGGTACGCCGCCAATCGTGCCGCGCTCTTGGACGGAGTGACGGAACTGGTTTTGAAAGAGCTTTCCATTTCCCCGGGACTCCCCGATTGGCAGGCACAGCTCCGGCAGATGGCCCATGGACTCCGGCTGTTGGCGCTGCGGCACCCGAACGTCGTGCCATTGCTTGTGACCCGCCCGCTGTCCACGCCCTTGGGATTACGCCCGCTCGGCACCCTGCGCCCGCTTGAGCAGATCCTGGCGTTGCTGATCGACGCCGGTTTCTCGCCGTCGGATGCGCTGCACGTCTACCGGGCCTACTACGGGTTCCTGTACGGCCACATCCTTAATGAACTGCAAGAGTTCGTCGTGGATCCGGAAGAAAACGAAGCGCTCCTCCGCCTTGGCCTGCACCGCCTTCCCGCGAAGGAATTTCCCCGCCTCCGCGCCCTCGGCCCGGTCCTCGCGGACTATGACGGCGCGGCCGAGCTGGATCAGGGCATCACCATCCTGCTCAACGGACTCGCAGTCCCCCTCGTGCACGAAGAAGCCGCTCCAAAACACTGACCAGGACACGGGCGGGGAGCAAAAACGAGGGTGCCCCATCACTACGATTCCGCAGTTCAGGGGCACTTTTCGGGTAGGGCTACTCGGACTTGAACCGAGGACCTTAGGAAAGAGATTTCGCGCTTTTCGTCAGTTTCCGGTGGATGCCAAAAATGCCTAGATTCTGCGGCAGAATGGCCCAAATCGGGTGACTGACATGTCATTATTTGCCGTCACGCGCCGTTGTTTCCGGTGGTTAAGCGGTGGACGACATGCGTTATGAGGTTCAAGCTCGGGCCTACCGTCATGCCGGTTGGTTGCTCCGTTCCCATGAATGGAAATAAAGCCGGTTCCCCTTCCCGGGCCGCGCGATCAACCACAGAGTCGATGGAGACACTCATGACAACAAGGCCAGAAGCCAACAGCACAACGGGGGCTACCGAGGAACAGTGGCTGACCCCGAAAGAGATTTGCACCCGGTTGCAGATTCCGGAGCAGACGTTCTACCAATGGCGGGTCAAGCACATCGGCCCCCGCGCTTACCGAATCGGCCGGCATCTCCGGATCAGCCGGAGCGACTTCAACGCGTGGTTGTCCTCGCGCCTAGAAACATAGAGGACACCGCTTGCCCGGATGTCGGGGAATTGAAACGGATTTTTGGGGCCCAAATGGCTTCCACGGGAGCCAAAAACCCCGGAAAATCAAGGATCCTGCCACGGAACTGCCGACTAAAAACCGCTTCGAAGAGGCAAAGTGTTGACTTTGTCGACAAGGGGTTCGCCCACTGAAGGTCGGTCCGGCCGCGGCTGGACTCCCTTCGCGGCCTCCCATGTATTCTCCGCCTACGTCTGCAGGCTTGTACACAGCCCGTCCTCTCCCCTGCACAAACCGAACCGGCAGACATCTCCGGATCAGCCTAAGCGCCTTCAACCCCTGGTTGCTCCTCGCCGCTCGGAAACAAGGAGGACACCGCATCCCGGCCCAAAATGTTTGCCGGCCCCGACGCTCAGTCAAGGGCGCGTTCGCGTCACTTACGTGATGGGCCTACGGCCCACCCCTGACGGAGCGTCACGGACGGACACGACGGCCGTTATCGAGATGCGGGCAAGACTGACTCCAGACGCAGCAACCGCGGAACCACCGGGCGGAAAATCAGCGGTGCAGCTTCCTTCAAATCGATGTTGCAGGCGGCGATCCCAACCACCAGATTGAATCCCTCGTCGGTGGTGAAGTCGTGCCGGTACTCGTTGCACCACAGCAAGAGCACCATGAGAGTCCACCCCGTGCGCTAGTTGCCATCACTCAGCGGACGAAACCGGGCCACAGACTCCCGCAGCGAAGCGGCCTTCATCGGCAAGTCCGGTAGGCGTCCGCGCCCTTGACCGTCGTAGCCGGCCTGATCAGGGCCGCGGCGAGCATGCCGACATCCCGGACATGGAATCCGTAACGGGCAACTACCTGGAGCGCGTCCTCGATGTCCAGGTACGCGGTCACGCGTCCTCACGACGAGTGACCAGCTCCGCATCATGGCTCATCACAAAATCCAGACCCTCGCTGAGTTCACGCCGACGCGCATGACGCTGCAGAACCAGCTCAGCCCACTGAAGCAAGAGAGCAGACTTGGACGTGTGTTTCTCGACTGCAAGCTGCTCAAGCCCCCGCGGTATGCCTGGCGCAGTCCGGCCCAAGACAACGCGTGCCGCTTGGAATGGGCTGGACTGGTACGCGACTTTCGGCATCGACGATGGCTAACACTCTCTGGACGACAGTCAGCGCGTCGAAGTGCTGATCTCCACCAGTTTTTCGACGAGTGGAACATGGCTGAGGTCTGGGTGGGTGCCCAAGAGGACGATCACCAAAGCGATTAGAACGAGTCGAATGAACTTGCTCGCAGCGCTCCGAAGCCAGCTGGGAATGTGGAGTTCGAACCAGATGTTCTCTTACCGGTCGTGCCTACTCCGCGCCAAGGATACTCCTCTGCCTGCATTGGGAACTGACAA
The DNA here is from genome assembly GCF_030812595.1 of Arthrobacter bambusae. GTDB lineage: Bacteria > Actinomycetota > Actinomycetes > Actinomycetales > Micrococcaceae > Arthrobacter > Arthrobacter bambusae_B. Next base: position 90,230 of record NZ_JAUSSZ010000007.1, on the reverse strand, counting down.
ACACTGCCGTTCGACTTCCTCTATGCGTCCCGATCGCCGGCGGGCGCGTCCACACTTGATCCGGGGCAAGTCCGCCTTGGCGGCCGGTAATAGGTACCACAACAGCCTGAAAGTCGACTAGTGACGAGAAGTGCCGGGGTTGACGGCGGGAAGAAGGCCGAGGAGCAACGCTGGGATCTACGCTCATGGGCTACCATTCCCGCCCATCGTCGGGCGCATCCTCCGCCAGTTCATAGGCAATGTCCCGCTCGGCTGACTTGGCCATTTCGCTATAGAACCGTTCCTCAAGAGATCCGGCGGGTAGATGCTCCGCCATCCTCCGAGAGCGATCCCGCTGTTCGATCGTTTCGGGATACGGTTCACCGGGCGTGCCTGAACGAAGTCCCGAAACGGTGGCGCTCCACAGCGCGCCCGTCATCTCACAACGAACCTTTTCTCCGAGTCGCTGAGCCGCGTGCAGCGCCGTTCGTACGAAGTCAGGCTGATCCCAGATAAAGGTTCGAGGCGCTTCGTGGAGCACGGCAGACACGGCTCGCGTCATCTCCTCGGAGCCAAACGCCAACGCTGTGCTCAAGACGTCGGCCACATGGCTGTCATAGCTGACCGCGACAGCTGCGAAGACCTCTGCGCCCATCCGTCGCCGGATCCAAGAGTCCAGGCCATCCGCGATCCAAACTAGGATGCCGTTCAAACTGGCGACCAACCCGGCGGTCTCGCGGATGCGGAGTCGGTTGTCCCAATGGAACGGTGTCGCCCGATAGCCATCAAGGCATTTAAGTTTCTCTGCGCGTTCGACGCGAGCTTGCATTAACCGGATGACCCACTCGGGTTCTGACGCAGACCTTGTAGCGAGGGCTTCGCTGACTGAATACCCACCGATGTCTGCCAGCGCTAACAGGTCTTTACGGATCACCTCTAGTTGGCCTTCGGAAAAATCGCTCCACGAGATCCCGAGTTGGGACCGGAAGCACATGAAGATGTCCTCGGCCAAGTCCCCAGAGTCCGCGAATCGGACGGCGGCGATGAGACGGGTGACTTCACCGGTATGCCCCGAGGCCAGCATCTGGGCCGCTCGAGCGACACAACGTCGGATGCCCTGGTCCGGGTCGGACGCCAGCTGAAGTAAAAGGTCGATTTCCTCGGTGCGAGGTTCTCGGGTACCGCGATTCCAGCTGAGTGCCTCGGCAACGGCCCGACGGCGCTCGACCGGCCCGCCGGCTAGGAGATCTCGGGCGGCGTCCAAGGCCGCCCTAGGGTCATCCTCGGCAAGCGAGGCAAGTACAACCGGCAGCACGGGATCGAGATCCGCAGGCCACGCTGTTGTTCGAATGTGTTCTAAGAGCGCATGCGCCAGACCTTGCCGAGCCTGGATCAAGCTGGCCACGACAGGGCCCGGCTGCCCTACCGTCGGACGGTTGACCTCGTGGTCCGATCGAAGTCGAGCGACAAGCAGTTCAACGATTTGGCCGTCGGTGTACAAGGACAATCCGGTGACGACCTCCTTCATGAGCTCGAGGCGCTTGGCCTCCATCACTTGATAGTCGTCATCAGGGTCGCGAAGCAGATGGCCCCAGCCATCATGGACTACAAGAGCAAGCAGAGACTCCACTCCGCGAGGGAGCGACTGCACGGCATGTTCTGCCGCCGTCCGGGTAGCTGAGTCCGAGTAGTTCTCGTGCCAGAAAAGTGCGTCTCGGATTGCGACGAGAACCGCCGGATCAAGAGCCCCTTTCGCAGCTGTCGCACCAAGCCGCTCGATCGTGTCGACAAATCCAGGGGTCCACCCTTGCCGCTCATCCGTCGAGACCGGACGGCCAAAGGTGCCCACCGGGTAATGCAACGCCGACTTCAGGAACCTGACCGCGGCGCCTGCACGCCCAAGATCGGTTGAGCTGAGCTCGTCGAAGGCCAGATCAATTACTTGCTTTCGGACCTGGATCACGCTTGATGGATTCAACGAGTAGGGCCGGAAGGTGATTGTGTGGCCGTGAGAGCTCGACTCATCGCCTTCGGTCGCAAGGAGCGGTTCCAGAACCTCGAACGGCGAAATGCGCAGACCCTCAGCAAACCAAGTGGAGACAATGTCAACGATCCTAGAGTTGAAAGCGATGGGCTTCGCCCGATCTAATTCCGCTAGTTCGCGAAGGATCCGCACCGCGTGCTGGGGATGCTGGTTAGTCGGACGTTCATCGATGCACGCGAGTTCCCATAACTGCCCAAGGGCATCAGGAAGGGTGTCCAGGCTCAGCGCAGCGAACTTGAGCGCCGGCGCTAATGCGTGAAGGACTTCGGTGTAGCCGGGTGAGACATGGCCTCTCCAAACGGCGTTCCCATCGCCAATATGCTCAGTCGGATTGTCAATTAGCCAACGAGTAAGCACTAGCGCGCGCTCAGGCTGGAAGTAGGCCACCTTCGCCAGAAGGCCGACCAAGTCACGCCGGCCGATCAGATCAGCGTCCTCTATTCTCTTCTGAAACACAGCCCAAAGTGAGTCGGCAAGGCTTGGTGCCTCCGGCCGCTTGTTGCGGACCTGCCAGTCCACCCGGTTGACGTTCACGAACAGGTGTTCGGCGCTGGTGCCATCGGCCAACGGTTCGATGCGGGCCAGGTACCCAGTTCCATGGACGTCGGATTCGCCGAAAGCCGCATCAGCCAGGATCACGTCACCGAGCAAGTCAGGCACAATCCGAAGTGATTCGCCGCGGCGCCTGAGGATGCCTGCGTTCTCAAGGCTGCGCAGGTGCTTGTGCAACTCGTCGTAGGGCTTTCCAACTATCTTGCTGAGTGAGTCGCGTGCGCTCGCATCGTTGGTGCGAACCGGCTGCAGAGCCGCGACTGCGTCGAGAACGGCGTCGCGCGTAGGTGGATCGTCAGCGAGCGGGTCCTTCACGAGTGCGTCACGAAATCCGCGCATGATCTGGTCCCGCACGTTGTCGTCCTGCTCCAGCGCTCCGGGGTCAAGCTGGCCCCGGCTGATCAGGATGCCGCCAATGACGGTGGCGAGAGGCGAGTCAGCTGTCAGCACGGCCAGCCGCCGCGCGACCGTCTCTGAAACGTCGTCACCAAGGGCTTCCCGAGCAAGGGTCGCTGCGTCCTCGAAGCTAAGCTCACGAAGCTCAACCACCTTCCTGTCCGCCGGGAGAAGCCCTGCTCGTGCCAGCCCATCCCTCAGAGACCTCAGGCCGTAAGGCCTGGTGGCGAGTACGATCTTTGCGTCGCGGTTGTGGCGCCATATGCCAGCGACCACAGAGGCAATCCCTGTGAGCTCGTGGGCGTCGTCAATGATGAGAGTCAGCCCTCCTTGATGTGGAAGTCGTTCGAAATCTGCACCGGCGACTTGGGCGTCACCCGGAAGGACGCGGACGGGATAGAGTTGCGATGGTGCCGCGTCCGCCAGCGCTTTCAGCATGCGGGTCTTGCCGACGCCGCCAGCGCCGACAAGGAAGACGAGGTTCGCGGACGGCTGGTACGCGGCAGCCACTAACGCGTCCAACTCCTCCCGTCGGCCGGAGAGAGTCCACTCGTGGTTGAACATTGTGCTGCGACTAGCATCAAAGTGCTCTTCAGGGGGAAGCCACGGACTTGGCGATGCTACTCCGAGAAACGACTCCCGGTGCCCCGGGAAATAGGTGTCAACGATGCGGACTGCTCGATCGCTGGGCAAGTTTCGAACGTATCGCGAGATGTCTTCGCCGTCCCAGAGCTCCCAGTCGGAGTGCTCTGCGGCCGCCAGTCGAGCATCAGGAGTGGCGATCAGCCGTGACAGGAACAGGTAGTTCTTTCCCGCCGCGACCGTAACCTCCCCGATCGCCTTGCGTACGGCTGTTGGCCCGAACTCGCGGTGCCGCTTGCACTGCCCGGTCGCAAGATTCCTTCCGCTTTCTGTAACAAGAATGTCGATCCCATACTGTTTGTGACCTCGACCTCCGAACCGGCTGGCGTGGCCATCTGGAAACATAGATGCCATCACGTCCGCGATGAAATCCTCGAACCGGTCTTCGGGAAGTTCATCCATGGGAAGGGCGCGAGTCAACGGTTGGAGCGGGCTCCGAACAGTCGATGCGGACGACCGATACCCGCCAGCATCTATGAACGCATTTTCGTCGGCAGAGAGCACTTTTGCCAGGTGCGTGAGCATTGCGCGCCGTGGGCGCGACCGGCCGCGCTCCCACCCGCTGACTGCCTGTTGACCGATATCGAGCAGCGCCGCGAGTGCGGCCTGGTCGAGCCCGAGCGCCTCGCGGCGCTCCCGAATCACCCGTCCAAGTTCAGTGAACATGAAGTTCATCATACGCAGCAACTACGTGCGACGAAAATTTCGCACGCATTAACTACGTTTGCAGATGTGTTTCTCGGGTTGGGCGAAAATATCGACCCACCATTACTGTCAGTTTTCGGAATCGTCTGCGCGAATGATCGAAGTCCTTTACACAGACCTCCATCCGAGATGGAAGCCGCCCAATTGGAGATCCCTTCGCTTGGGCGACGGGCACCGAAGTTCATTGCATGCGAACGTTACACGCCCCGGCGGGGGTACGTGACGGGGACGTGGCCGTCGGCCGAATGATGGGCCGCGGCGCCCCGCCGCGACCGCTCATCTGGCCGATGGGTCTCCGCGCTCGGTTAGTGCCTTGCGGGCCGCGGTCAGGGCTTTCTCGGATATCGGGAAGCCGGATGTGGCTCGCGCGATCACGAGTGCGCCGAGCATGGTGGCGAATCGGACGATGCCGTCGTCGGCGCCGGTGTCGAACCAGGCTGCGGTCTCCTGGACCCGTTCGGCAAAGACTCGGCGAGTCTCGTCGTCGCCGTGACCGCGGGCGATATCGACACCAAGCCCGGCGATGGGACAGCCGCCCGCCGGGTTGTCCCGGTGCTCGGTGGACAGGTAGGCGTCGATGAACGTGTGCTGGGCACCATCCCGACCGGCGGAGTGCTCCAGAGCGGCCTCACGTAGCCGGGCGTCCTCGGCGAAGGCGTGGACGGTGGCCTCCCTGATGAGTGCTTCCTTCGACGCGAACTGCTTGTAGAAGCCCCCGTGCGTGAGGCCGACCGCCTTCATGAGGTCGGAGACGCTGACATTGGTGCCCTGTTCACGGAAGAGCCGGGAGGAAGTATCGAGAACCCGTCTGCGGTTTTCCTGCGCTTGCGCCTGTGACACGCGACCCATGGGGATCCCTTCTTGATGTCGATCATCATCTATTCTACACTCGGCAATAGATTATTGTCGTAATCTATCCAGCGGGCCCGGAACCGGGCAAGAGAAAAGGAGACATACATGGAACTGAACGGCGCTATCGCGGTTGTCACCGGAGCGAACCGAGGCCTGGGCCGCCATCTGGCGACCCAATTGCTGGAGCGTGGCGCTTCGGTCTACGCGGCGGTCCGGCGACCTGACGAGCTGGACCTGCCCGGCGTGACGCCACTCCGACTCGATGTGACCGACCACGAGTCGATCCAGGTCGCCGCCGAGATCGCCACTGATGCGACCCTGCTCATCAACAACGCCGGCATCTCCACCTACGTGCCCTTGCTCGGCGGCGATATCGACGTCGTACGCCAGGAATTGGAGACGAACTTCTTCGGGCCGCTCGCCGTTACCCGGGCCTTCGCCCCGCTCATCGCAGCCAACGGCGGCGGCGCGGTACTCAACATCCTTTCGGTGATCTCGTGGATGCACCCGGCACAGGCCGGTGCTTACGCGGCAGCCAAGGCTGCCGCGTGGGCGCTGACCGACGCCGCGCGCGAAGAGCTTGAACCACAGGGCATCACGGTTTCCGGGCTCCATGTCGGCTTCATGGACACCGACATGACCGCCCAGCTCACCGATGTACCCAAGGCAGATCCCGCTGACGTCGCCACTCAAGCGCTGAACGGGATCGTCAACGGCGCCCAAGAAATCCTGGCCGACGACATCACCCGTCAGGTCCGCCAGGGCCTGGCGCACGGTCCCATCCCCACCCGTCTCGCCTGATCTTCGATGCACCAACCCAGACAGGAGATCACCGTGAACCCACCCGAAGCACCCACGACCCGCCCGTCCCCGTCGTACCAGAACGCGCCAACCCAGTCTGTGCGCGTGGCCAGCGACGACTTCGTCTACCGGGAGCTCGGCCCGCGCGGCGGAGTGCCGCTGGTCATGCTGCACCACTTCGCCGCCAACCTGGATGACTGGGACCCGCGCGTCGTCGACGGTCTCGCCGCCAACCGGCACACGATCGCCTTCGACAACCGCGGCGTCGGTGCATCGACCGGCACCACACCTGACACCGTCGAGGAAATGGCCGCCGACGCGATTGCGTTCATCCGAGCGCTCGGGCACGACCAGGTCGACCTGCTCGGCTTCTCCCTGGGCGGTTTCGTCACCCAAGCCATCGCTCAGACCGACCCCGGGCTTATCCGCCGGATCATCCTTGCGGGCACGGCCCCGGCCGGCGGGTCCGGCATCGCCAAGATCCGCCGAAGCAGCGTTCTCCCTACCATCAAGGGCATCCTGCGCCGTAGGCACCCGAAGTACTACCTGTTCTTCACCGGGACCACGAACGGAAGGCGAGCCGCGCAGGCGTACCTCGACCACCTGACCGCGCGCCGCAAAGACCGCGACCAGCCCGTTGCATCCTCGGCATTCAACGCGCAACTGAAGGCCATCCTCCGATGGGGCAGGCAATCGCCGCAGGACTTGGCCGGTGTCAGGCATCCGGTCCTGGTCGCCAACGGCGAAACCGATGTCATGGTGCCCAGTCAGAACACCCTAGACCTCGCCGAACGCCTACCGAACGGCGAACTAGTCCCGCTCTACCGCGACGCCGGCCACGGCGCCATCTTCCAGTACCACGGCGAGTTCGTCGCGTCAGCGCTGGCGTTCCTCGAACGAACGAACTGACTCCGGGCACCTGCACGGGGTGGACGGTCATGCAGCGGGCCGGCCACGCAACACCCCTGCACAGAGCCGGTAGCCTGGCCGATGATGGGGTCCTCGCTCTGCGTGGGGGGTGCTTGTTAGATGCTGCGGTTCGTCCGTTCGAACAGCTTCTTTCCATCTGAGCGGAGTTCGCCGGTCGGTGAGATGTGGCGGTAGAGGGTTTGCCGGGTGATGCCGAGCTCTTCGCAGAGGTCTCCGACGCGGGTTTCGGGTTTGCCCATTGAGGCCATGGCGAGGCGGAGCTTGGCTGGGGTCATTTTGGGTGGTCTTCCTCCGACGCGGCCACGGGCCCGTGCGGAGGCCAGACCAGCGATAGTGCGTTCTCTGATGAGCTCGCGCTCGTACTCGGCCAAGGCTGCGAAAATGCCGAAAACGAGCTTCCCCGTGGCGGTGGTGGTATCAATGGAGGCACCTTGGCCGGTGAGGACCTTTAAGCCGACACCGCGCTCAGTGAGTTCATGAACAATGTTGACCAAGTGTCTGAGGTCACGGCCGAGCCGGTCAATCTTCCAGACCACCAGCACGTCGTCAGCTCGAAGAGCCTTGAGACAGGCGGCAAGCTCGGGCCTGTCTTCCCGTTTGCCTGACGCTTTGTCCTCATACAAGGATTCCGACCCGACACCCGCGGCCAAGAGCGCGTCGCGCTGCAGATCGGTCGTTTGTGATCCGTCAGCCTTGGACACCCGGGCATACCCGACGAGCATGGTTTTCCTCCGTCACTTATACGGCCGATTGCGTGACAACCGGTTCTCCAGCGGGGATCGCCCGATGATTGTCACTTTACCCGTTACTTATTCTACGTAGTGTAAACGTTGTAAGTCCCCTTATGTGATGGACTGGAGCTTTATGGTCTCCGGTCGTCGGAGTCTTCGGGGTCGGGCGGGAGGTTGTGTACGGGGATCCCCAGCATGATGAGGTCCTCTCGCACGCTGCCGAACCTCTTCGAACCAGGGTTCGGAGCCAGAAGTGCCAACAGCCTGTGCGCTTCGAGGGGGTCAGCCCTGGCGGCCGCGAGAGCGTCCTCGAGAGCATGTACTAATTCGGCGGCCCGGACGGTCTCGGGCTTCCTCCCATCAGGCACAGGCTTGTGCGGCTCAATGGTCAACAGCGAGGCCAGGGAGCCCTCGGTTGTGATCTCGCGCGTCTCGATGAGGTGGAGGGCTGCGGCTGCTGCTTCGAGGGCGGCCTGCTGGCGTGGCCAGGGGAGGCTTTCGTACGTTCGCCAGGCTACGCTGACGCCGGCGCGCGGCCTGTGCCCGGCGGCGTCCCAGATGCGTACCACGGCGCGTTGGGCTCGCCGCGTCAATTTCGAAGGAGGAATGGAGATCTCGTCGATGAGGGTGCGGAGCAGGCGGAACCAGACTCCGGCATGCACGGCCCGTCGGGGCAGGGTCACGACCCCAGTGCGCAGCGCAGCGTGAGTGAGCCGGTCCATGGGCACCACGGAGGACGGCACCGCGGCCGACACCGTTCCGGACTTCTCCCAGGCAAAGTACGCTCCGGGCGCGCCGAACGCGGGCTCGAGCCTGCACCGATGGCCGGGGCAGCTGAGCGTCAGCGGCAGCTGGGAGACCAGGGTGAAGCCTCGAAGGGCTGGCGGGGCGACTCGGATGCAAATCGGGCAGGCTCGGCGCATCGGCGCCTGCTTGGGGTCCATGGGCAGCCATGGCCGCCAGCCGGGCACGCTGCGGCGCCAGCTTGTTGTCCTTCGGCCCCAGCAGGACGGAGTGCTGCCCGACGAAGTTCTCGAACGCCGCGCCGGGCTCGCCCTCCGGCTCGGCGGGCTCAATGACCCATGGCTCCCAGCCCGCCAGGGTCATCCGGCGAATGCGATCGTGGGGCACTGCGGTGCGTTCGGCCAGCATCCGCAGCAGACCTTCGTCCGGGGCCAGGTCAATGTTCGCCCCCGCCACCGCCGCAGCAGCGCATACACGTGCCGCCGTCCAACGCCCAGAGCAGCAGCGGCCGCATCCACCGCAGCGTGGCCGACCTGCTCGGCCTCGGCAAGTGAGCCGATCACCTCAGCGCGACGGACCGCCTCAGCCCACACCGACTCAGACGCCGACACGAGGCCCCGTTCACGCACCCTTCCGGCATCGACGATCTCCTCGTCCATAGCACCATGAAACGACGACCGGTCGTGCACACGAGTTCGGACACGCCGCATGACCAAAGTCGACGGCACCCGAGCGAGTGTTCACAGGTCGGTGCGCAGACGACTTCGAACATTGACAATTACCAGGCGCGCCAAGACCGCGAAGGCAGGCCGACCCCGGGCAGAGGGATGCTTGCCCGCCCCCTCAAGATAGTAACCATGTGGCGGGAAATCAGCGATGCAGCACCATTCAGTTCAATCTCTCCCGCGGCAACGCCAACGGCCACGGCGAATCCCTCGTCGGTGGTGAAGTCGTGCCGGTAACCGTTGATCCACAGCAAAAGCACCATGAGGGTCCACGCCGCGGTTCTCACTTCGACCACCAACGCGTCCTATGTGGATCCAAAACTGATCAACCCGCGTGCGAAGCGTCTCGTGAAGACGTTCAAGGACGCCATGATCCGCATGCGGGATGAGGACGGACTGACCATTGAAGACCTCGACAAGACCGCATCCGTGTTGATGAGGGTGCAGCAGGCCACGGGCGTGCCATTGTCTCTCGCCGCCATGCATGTTCTTCGGATCAGCGTCCGCCTATCCAGGAAGGCTCGCGCAAGTACGGGCCTGACTCGCCCGAGTGACGGTGGGCCGAGCACTGATCTGCATTGCCGCTAATCCCGGTTTGTCGTTGCTGTCAGATGCTGCGTGGGGACGCGGTCGCGATCATAGGTGACCTCGGTGTAGCCATGTGGTTCCGGCTTACCGGCCGAGTCGACGTTGACGAAGATGATCTGTTCGATAGTGAGGATGCTCTGGCGGGTGACCATATTGCGCACCTCAGCGCGCATGGTCATCGAGGTGCGGCCGAAGCGCGTTGCCGTTAAACCCATCTCAATCAGGTCACCCTGCACGGCCGAGCTTACGAAGTTAATCTCGGAGATGTACTTGGTAACGGCCCTTCCATTCCCCAACTGCAGGATGGCATAAATGGCAGCCTCCTCGTCAATCCACTTCAGCAGACTGCCGCCAAACAGCGTGCCGTTCGCGTTGAGGTCCTCGGGCCGCACCCATTTGCGGGTACGAAAAGTGATGTTAGTTGTTTCCATGGGGCCCTTCCGGCATCGATGAAAGGGTTCCGGCGCTCCCGGATCGGAACCCATACCCACAAAAACATTCGTACTGGCGTTAGCCCGGATGCTAGACCGCCCCTCCCCGTGCTATGTCGGCGCAATCAAAAACACCCAAACACTTCGCCTAGATTCATAGTAGATACACTGACCTGTGGTGCGGCCATTTGGCCAATGATATTGAGTGATACATATATCAGCGCGCCTCATGCCCTACTTATGCATGCAATTGATCCGTACATCACGTACAATCATTTGTTGTTTATTACACGACACCTAATAATAGGGCTCAACACAGTCCGAATTGAGTCCAATTCGACCTAACCAATCGCGGCACCACCCAATGGACGCCAAAGGACATGGCCGACTATTACACGGACAACACAGTAGATCTATTCACGGACTTGCCTCATAACCACGTGTCCCCAAAGACGGGAAAATCCAGATTCTGTCCACCGGTTGAGATTACGAAAACTCGCTCGGTATCACCGAAAGGAACAACTCGTGTCAGGCAGTCTCGACGGCAAGGTGGCGATCATTACTGGTGCAGCTAAAGGGCAGGGATTATCCGCCGCACGAATCTTCGCCGAAGAGGGTGCTCGCGTGGCGATGCTGGACGTCGATGACGCTGCGCTGGCCGCGGCTACGGCGCAGATCGGATCCCCACGCGTTCGCGTTTTCGCGTGCAACGTCGCCTATGCCGACAGTGTTCAAACAGTGGTTAAGGCTGTCGCTGATCAGTTCGGCCAGATCGACGTCCTTTACAAAAACGCGGGAACGAACTTCCGATGTTTCGGCCCTCGGGATGATTCTCAGGACGGCGGGACTCACGAGGTGACCGAGCAGCTCTGGGACCTCTCAACCCGCGTGAATCGGAAGAGCGTATTCCTGATCGGTAAGCACGTACTGCCATACATCCTTGAGCGTCGCCAAGGCTCAATTATCAACGTTTCCTCGGTGGCAGGACCGTTCACCGGCGCGCCGAACCATGTCTATGCCACCGCGAAAGCCGGCATCGTGGGGCTTACGAAAGCGCTTGCCCAGACCTATGGCCCGGACGGAGTGCGGGCTAATGTGATCGCTCCGGGGGTCGTTGCGACGACGATGATGGATCGAGTTTTGAACGATCCAGCGGCGAAGGAGAGCGTGGAGAACCGGAATCCCTTGAGGCGACTCGGCGAACCTGAGGACATTGCGCGGGTAGCACTGTTTCTGGCGGCAGATGATTCGGCATACGTGACCGGATCGACCATTGTCGCCGACGGTGGCTACTTGGTCTTTTGACAAACCAGACATAATCCTTGGAGGGAAGTGGTATGAACGACGGCACCGAGTTGTCTGACGCAGCTAATGTTGGAATGAGGTTCGCGGAGCTCGCGGCAAAAGTCGAGTTTGACCATCTGCCTGGTAAAGCTGTCGAAGCCGCCAAGAAGACGTTGCTGGACTCATTGGGCGTGATGCTGGCGGCAAGCGGAACCGAACCGTCGGTGCGACCTGTGGTCGATTTGGTGCGGGAGGGCGCCGGGCGGGAGGAGGCATCCGTTCTTGGGTTCGGTTTCAAGGTACCCGCGACGTCTGCCGCATTCGCGAACGGCGCGATGTCACACAGCCTCAACTATGACGACTATCTTCCATGGGGCCAACATTGCTCATTGTCCCTCGTGCCCACCGTATTGGCCGTCACTGAATATAAGCAGGGGGTTTCGGGTAAGGATCTCATCGCCGCAGTAGCGGTCGGTCAGGACATTTTCACCCGGCTGCGTTGCAATGTGGACTGGAAGAAGGACTGGAATGTATCCACGGTGCTGGGCGTTTTCGAGGCTGCTGGACGGGTGCTAGGACTCAGTGCACATCAGATCAACCAAGCATTTGCCATCGCAAGTGGCGAGGCCAGTGGAGTGATGGATGTTGTCTCCGGAGCGGGCAGCGAATTGGGGGCCATCTATGGCGCCTTTCCCGCAAGAGGCGCCACGACCGCGGCGCTCCTTGCGGCGAAGGGAGTGGTTGGAGTCGACACGGTTTTCGAATCCAAGACAGGAGTCTTCGACACCTACTTCAATGGGGAATACGACAGGGCGGCCATGCTCGCAGACCTTGGTGTGGACTATCAAGGATCGACGACTCTCTACAAGCCCTGGCCGGCAATCGGCACCGCTCACAGCCACATCCACGCGACAATCGGACTCGTCACCGACCACGAGCTCGATGTCGCAGACATCGCAGAACTTCGGGTGTTCGTGGGCGATGCTCACGAAATCCTTTGTGTGCCGCCAGAGATCCGCAAAGCACCGAGCACGCTCCTGGAGGCCCGGTTCGGCTTACCTTTCCTTGTCGCACTTGCGGCAGCCAAACGCTCGCTGTCTGCAACGGCATTGACGATCGAGGCATTGAACGATCCACAAGTTCTGGACCTGGCGCGAAAGGTCGTTGCTATCCGGGATCCCGATCTCGACTGGAAGTTCGAGTTACCGAACGGCATAGTCGAGATCGTGATGGGGGACGGCCGGAAATACGTTCGTGTCGGCGAAAACACCCCAGGAAGCGCTGATGCGCCGATGACGTGGAATGAACTCGGCCAGAAGTTCAAGGAATGTGCCGCAGCCGCGGCGATCCCGGTTCCAGGAGAAGGCGCGCGACGAGCTCAGGACCTCATCGCTAACCTCGAGCTCATCGATGACGCAGCTGACGTGTTGGAGTCGGTTTCAGGTGAGCTTTGACCTTGACCGACTGAATGAATGAATGAATTTTACGTAGTTTGCGATCCGAGCAGACCAACGATCAACTAAGTGTTGAAGAGGGAAAATCTGTGGCACGCCAGAAAGTGAGACGAGAGGGCTGGGTTACATCAGCGTGGAAGACGCAGGCGCGCCGCAGTTGGGCGCCGATAAATGAGGATCGGAAGCCTTGACATCCTGCCAATCGTCGACGGCACAGCCCGCGAGCCTATAGAGGCAGCGGTCTCGCATCCTGACGGCAAGGTCTGGGATTGCGCAGATCATCCCGCCGATGAACACGGCCGTCTACAGTTCGATATTGGTGCATTTCTGATTCGATTTGACCAGCGAACGGTTCTAGTCGACGCCGGAGGCGGGGTGTTCTCCGATGAGCGAGCCACGACGGGGCAGCTACTAAATAATTTGCGTCCAGCCGGCGTTGAGCCCGGTGATGTCACCGACGTTCTCTTCACGCACATGCATTGGGACCACATCGGGTGGTCCACAACGGACGGGAAAGCCACATTTGAGAACGCGACGGTTCGCGTCCATCAGGATGATTGGGACTATTTCATGACGGGTCCCACAGCGTACCCGTCGTTCGGGAAGTAGTTTATCCTCTTGCTGACCGTGTCAAGACGTTCAACGCAGAACTGGAGTTGCTTCCTGGGATCATTGCCCGGCCGGCACCGGGTCACACTCCAGGCAGCACGGTTTATCTGATCCACAGTGAGGGCAAACGTGCACTCTTGCTGGGAGATACCGTGCATACCATAGGCCAGTTGACGGAGCCCGAGTGGATCGGCATGTGGGACATCGATCCTGTTGCGGCCAGCGCAATGCGGATCGAATTGCCAAGGAACTGGCCGAATCGGCTGATGTCTTCGCCCCGGCTCACTTTCGCGGGCTCTCCTTCGGCAGATTGGTGACTGCTGACCGAATGCGCCAATTCCGCTGGGTTTCATAGGCGTCTCGTTGAGCGGAGCCGCTGGCGTTTTCCCCGGTTTCGGTCAGTATGGACCACGGCAAATTGTTCCGATTCCGCGTCCACAGCGTAGAGCTTCCGCCCGCCGCTGCTGATTTTGATGACGTCGTATCCGGCCTGGACGAGGCGTGGCAGGACGAATGTATCCGTGGGACCGCTGGCATGGAGGATGGCGTCAGCGATTGCGGCGGTGATTGAATCTGCGGAGCACGACGGCCGAACAGGCCTGCCGCTGCGAACCCGAGGACCCCGGTGGCGGTCGCGCCGGCACCGAGGGTTGTGGCGGCCGTAACCGCCGAGAGGAGCATCGGACCGCAGGTGGACCCGGCGTCTGCCATGAACCGCCAGAGGCCCAAAAACTGCCCACGGCCCCGGTCCGGCGAGAAGTCGGCACCCAGCGTCATCACCAGGCCGGAACTGATCCCGTTGCCGAAGCCGATCAGCAGCGCCACAAGCAGCAGGCTGGTAAACCCCGCGGTAAGCGGGATGAACTCCAGCGCCGCGCCCATGATCACCGAGGAGGGAATCGCCACCCATTGCCGCCCGCGCCGGTCCATCACCCTGCCCGCCGGATAGAAGACCAGCATGTCGATTGCCCCAGAGAGTCCATAAACCAACGAAGCATGCGTCGGATCCAGGCCCAAGTGGCCGGCCCACAGCGGAATGACCACCTGACGGGATGCGCGTAGGGCGCTCAACAGCAGAATGCCCGCGCCCGCCGTCAGGAAAACGCCGGAATGCGAGACAAGCACGGCGCGGAGGGTGGGCTCCGGACCGGTCTTGCACTCGGACCCCTCCCCCAGCACCGGGTCCGGGACGCTCGCCGCCAGCACGCCGGCAGCCGACATCCCTGCCACACCCACCCAGTACGCGCCGCTGGTGCCGACGAGAGTAATGACTGCGGCGCCGATGAATGGCCCGATAAACGTGCCGATACGAATCACGCCCCCCAGCGTGGACATGGCGCGGCCTCGGAACTCCACCGGCACCGCCTCGGTGAGGTACTTCTGCCGGGCCAGAGTGAAGACGGCGGTAGCCATCCCGACGCCGGTCATCGCCACCGCCAACAACCAGAGCCCGCCAATATACGACGACACAGCGGCAGCCACCATGGCAAGCGCTCCGGCGGCGGCCGCACTGACAATGGACCAGCGTTCACCGAACTTCAGGGTGATCATGGACGCCGGTAGGTTGAAAACCCACGAGCCCAGGCCAATCAGGGTGACGATTACAGCCGCCATCGCAACGGAAGCCCCAAGTTGGAGGGCAGACAGCGCCACCACCGGCAGGATCGCGCCCTGTCCAAGACTGAACAGGAGGCCGGGGCCGAACGCCGGAACAGCAATGCCACGGATGTTAAAGAGCGGCGCACTGTTCGGAGGAGTCAGTCCCTTCCTGTTCCGCCATGGTCGGACGGCCTCCCTGGAAACGACGGCAGGATCACAAACCTCGTGGGCCACAACGCTGCCGTTCCGACCTCGACTTTGGCGGAACGAAACTACGGCAACCTGTTCTTGGGAGCCTTTTCGCCCGGCCATTCATCCGGCAGCGGCAGTGTACAGACGGCCGTCGCAATTTCACGCCGTTGCATTCCTCCCGTTACGCACGATCAAAGTTGCATGTAGACACTCTTGGTGTACAGGTAGGTGTCCATATGTGCAGCGGTGCCCTTGTAGCCGTACCCGCTTAGCTTGGTTCCGCTGAAGCCGACCAGAGGATCGATGTAGCCGTAGCAGTTCACCCACATCGTGCCTGTGTGCACTCCCTGGACCACCCGTAATGCAGTGGAAAGACTTTGTGACCACACTGCTCCCCCCAGGCCGTATTCACTGTCATTTGCGATAGCAATGGCCTCGTCCACGTCGTCGAAAGGCATAATCGACAAAACAGGGCCGAAGATCTCTTCGCGGGCGATCCGCATCTCGTTGGTCACACCACCAAAAACGCTCGGCTGCATGAAGTATCCGCTGCCGAGTTCCCCCTCCAGCCGCTGGCCGCCGCAGAGCAACTCAGCCCCTTCGTTCTGGCCGATATCGATGTAGGACAGCACCGTGTCCAACTGGGATTGGGAGATAACCGGGCCCAATGTCGTGGCGGCGTCCAAGCTACGCCCGACCCGCAGGGTCTCCATGTATGCCAGCAGCCGCTCTGTAAACTCATCGACGATGGACCGCTGAACCAGCACCCGGGTGCCGGCGAAACAGATCTGGCCGGAGTTGGCAAAAACACCCATCGCGGCTCCGGGTACTGCTTTTTCCAAATCCGCGTCTGCGCACACGATGTCCGCCGACTTGCCGCCCAGTTCCAGTTGCAGCTTTTTGATGTTCGCGGTTGATGCCTGGATGATGCTTCGGCCGGTTTGGGTTGATCCGGTGAAGGCGATGCGGTCGACGTCGGGGTGGGCAGCCAGCGCGTGTCCGGCTTCTTTGCCGGAGCCAGTGACGACATTGATGACTCCAGCAGGCACTCCCGCTTCATGCAGGATCTCGGCCACACGCAGCACCGACAGAGAAGCTTCCGAAGCCGGTTTGAGCACGGCAGTGCACCCACTGGCAAGCACGGCACCGACGATCCAGAACTGACCATTGAGTGGACCGTTCCAAGGGATGATGCCCCCAACGACGCCAACCGGCGCCTTCAAGGTCATCGTGGTGACGTCGCCGGGGAGGCCGTTCATCAGTGTCTCGCCAGTGATGCTCATTGCCTGTGAGGCGAAGAACGACAGCATCTTCATCAAGGTGGCCTTGGTGTTGCGCAACCTCGAGACCGGGGCGCCCATGTCCATGGCCTCGATGTGGACCAGTTCCTCGAATCTTTCGTCAAGTACCTGGGCGACGCGCATCAGCAAGGCTTGCCGCTCGTAAGGCGTCCAAGTGCTCCACTGACCTTTGAACGCCTTGCGTGCAGCCAGGACCGCCCGATCGACGTCGGACTGATCGCCGGCAGCAAGCCGCGCCAACACCTCACCGGTCGAAGGATTGAGGGTGGTCATCGTCTTCCCGGACGTGGCCGGGACCTTCTCACCGTCGATGAAGAGATGGTGCTCATCGCGGGACAAAAAGCCCTGGGCTTGTTCGCTCGGAGCGAGGTTCTGCTGGGATGTGGTGGTCATTGTTTTTCCTCTCACCTGACCTTTGACATTCCGTCAATCGAAAATTAGGACGCCGTTGCCACTCTGGCTTTGATCGCTGTTCAAGGGCGGGTCGCCGAGATCTGGATGGCCACGATAACCGCCGGCACGTCCCCCTTGTTTCGCCAAGCGTGCTTGGTGCCCCGCTGGACGAGCGTGTCACCGGGCGTGAGCAGCGTCTCG
This sequence comes from Arthrobacter bambusae, assembly GCF_030812595.1. Lineage (GTDB taxonomy): Bacteria > Actinomycetota > Actinomycetes > Actinomycetales > Micrococcaceae > Arthrobacter > Arthrobacter bambusae_B. Next base: position 73,077 of record NZ_JAUSSZ010000007.1, on the reverse strand, counting down.
CCGGTCTCGAGAATGGCCCAAAGCTCACCGGAGAGCAGCGTGACAATGTCAACCGTCTCCGTCGTGTGCATGCCGGGAATGTCCTGGTCGCTCGTCGACTCGGAGGCTGCCGCGTTTGCCAGAGCTTGCGCGTAGCCAGCCTCGTAATCCCACTCATGATCTGGCGGGAACGCCGTGATGTTGTAGGTGTAACCCAGTGGCGGAGGTGGGATGACGGCGACCTCGGCAAGACTGTTCTCCGCCAGGGCTGAGCCGGGGACTTCCTTGGCCTGCCATAGGTCATTGCGCATGAAAGCGTCAGTGACGAGCCTGGTATCGGTGAGTGCGTCACTTACGATTGTTGACCGACCTTGGTCGTCCAAGCCTGTCACGATCCGTCGCGCACGCAGATCGCGGTATTCGCCTGTCATAGTGCTTTCCTTTCGGTAGTTATGTGTGGGTTTCAAAACCGACTTACGGTACTTGGTCGGAGCGTTCACCCCGACCGCCCAATTAGGCTTTGAGCCTCTGTTTCGAGCTAAGGGGATGACGCTTCCCAGTTCGGCCTCGGCCACTTCGCACGCGCTCCACTCCCGCATAGGCGGCGACGGCGATGACCAGGATGGCTCCGTAAAGTGCTTGCTTGGCTCCGTCAGGAATGTTGAGCAAGGGCGTCGCATTGTCGATCAGAGACAGGAAGACCGCACCCAGAACGGCGCCAACGAAGGAACCGCGGCCCCCCGTCAGCACGGCACCGCCGAGGAAAACTGCGGCGAAGCACGGTAGGGAATACCCAGCACCCACATCATTGGTACCAATTCCGGTGAGAGAGGCGAGGCAGATGCCGCCCGCTACTGCTCCCACTGCACAGACAATCAGACTTGCGGAGCGAACAAGAACCGAACGCCGCCCTATGCGGTCGCTGGACTGAGCGTTGAAGCCGACCGCACGGAGTGCCAGTCCACCGCGCGTGCGGTACAGCCAAATCTCCAGTGCGATCGTGAGGACCACGAGAATTGCAAATGGTGCCGGGATGGAGCCCAATCCCAAACTGAAGGCTGTGCCCAGATCAGGCGCGATCATTCCACCTGGTTGAGGGCGAAGGACGATCGCGATCCCTTGAATGATTCCAAGTGTCGCGATGGTCGCAACAATGGGATTGACTTTGAGCGGCCCGATAAGTAGGGCATTCACAGCTCCGACGGCAACCGCTGCTAGCAGCAGCAAAGGCACGGTGAGGAGCAATGATCCAGCGCTCAGATCTGGAAGCGTCATCGACGCTAGGACCACAGTGAGACTCATTGTGGCACCCACGGATATGTCGAAGCCTCCCGACAACAAGGTGAATTGTTGTCCGAGCGCGACGAACGCGAGCGGCAGGCTCAGGAGCATCAGGTTGGCCAGGTTTGGTCCGGTCCAAAATACAGGCGAGTGAGCGCCCGTATATATTGCCAAGAGCGCCGAGAGCAGCAGCAGCACGATGACTGGGACGTAAGAGGTCAGTTGACCGAGCGACCGTGTAAACCTCGCCGGGCCGGTGAGTTTCGTGTCCGGGCGCTCGGCGATTCCCGCGGCGCTCACAAAGCTTCGAACGATCTCCGTCTCAGTGGTCGGGCCCACTAGTTCGGCGCTGATCTCTCCACGCGACATGACATAGACGCGGTCACACAGCCCCGCCAATTCAGATGAGTCAGAAGAGTTCACCAGGACTGCAATACCTTCGTCGGCAGCATCTGTGAGCATCCTGTAGATGTCCATCCGAGCGCGTGCGTCAACGCCTTGGGTTGGTTCGTCAACAACCAGCACTTTCGGTGTTCGCAAGGTCGGTCGTGCAAGAACGATCTTTTGCTGATTACCCCCGGAAAGCGCGCTGATCGGCTGGAACGGAGACGCGGCGACAATACCGAACTGCGCCGCGGCGCGGCTAAACGCGCCTTTGAGCCGACTGAGCACAGCGAGACCGCCCGGCCCATTCGCTGCGCCGGACTGAATTGTAAGGTTATCCATCACTGGAAGCGGGCCGTAAACGGACTCCGCGGCCCGGTCCCCACTCTGGAAGCTGATCCCGGCATGCAGCGCAGTACTTGGATTGTTCCGGGTGAGCACCCCGCCATCGACAGCGATGTCTCCGTCGCTTTGACCGATTCCGATGAGACCACGCAGCAAAGCGCGCTGGCCGTTGCCCTCCGCGCCGGCGATTCCGACAATCTCACCACCCCGGACCGACAGTGAAACAGGGCCGAAGTCGGACCCGGCGAGGCTGCGGACCTCGAGGCGAGGCTTTTCCGACAGCTGATTGCCACGCTGAGGAAACTCCAGCTCGGTCTTCGCGCCCACCATCAGCTCCACGATGTCGTCGACATTCCAGTCGCGGGAGCTGTAGGTCCCCCGGATAACACCGTCGCGAAGAACGGTGAGCCGGTCGGCAAGGCGACGGACTTCCTCCAGCCGGTGGCTGACGTAGACAATGGCAGTGCCTTCGCCACGGGCGGTTCGCACTAGTTCCTCGAGGTGAGCGGCCAGCTTCATGTCCAGCGCAGCCGTGGGCTCGTCAAGAAGCAACACGCGCGGGCGGTGACACATCGCACGCGCGACCTCAAGGAGTTGACGGGCCCCTGGGCCAAGCGAGGAGACGGTTGCTGACGGTTTGAAGGGCAGTTGGTAGGCCGCCAACAGGGAGTTCAAGTCGCCGGGCCGTTTTTCGCCAACGGCGTCAAAGGACAGGGCGATATTGTCAGCGACCGTCAGCTCCGGAACCAATGAGGTGTCTTGGTATGCGGTCATAAGTCCGAGGCCGCGCGCCTGTCGGATGCCACCTCGCGACAGCGAACGTCCTTCAATGAGCACTGAGCCGCTATCCGGAATCAGGACGCCTGCGGCAATCTTGATCAGCGTCGACTTTCCTGACCCGTTCTCTCCGACGAGGGCATGGACCTCGCCGGCCTGGCATTCAAAGTCGACCTCTGCGAGTGCTCGGACACCAGGAAACGACTTTGACACATTCGTCAGAACGAGGGCCGGGTCAGAGCTCGACGATCCGCGCGTCTCGCCATCTGAGGTCACCATAATTTGTTGCTTCGTCATTAGTAGTTCTTCCCTACGTGGATAGGTCCACATGGTTGTTTGGGTTGCCGGTTGAGGTCCGACGGTCCGAACCCCAACCGGCACCTGGACTAACGACTCAACCGGCGGAGAGGGCCAAGTTGGCCAACTCAGGGTTGAGTAGGGTAGGTAGCGGCACGTTTGCAGGCATCCCCGATACGTTTTGATCCTGGATATCGGCGAGCCCCACCACCGGGACGGGAGCGAGAACCTTGTTAGGGACATTCACGCCGAGCTTGCTCTCGATCCCTGCAGTCACTCCCAGACGTCCGTACCAAACGTGCCCATTGGACACATAGTTCTCTGCTTTGAGGCCAGCCTTCTTCGCGTCGTCGTAGACATTGAAGGCGGAATAGTTGGCTGTGTCGACGAATGAGGCCGGCGGAGTCTTTCCTGCAGCGATATAGGGCCGCAGGAAGGTATCGCTGGAGTAGTCGTAGAGCATTGCGGAGACGTCCTTACCCGAGGCGAGAAGCTCATTCGCGGCCTGGGTCTCCCCCTGTGGTGTCCACTGTGTGAATCCAGAAACAGCCTGCTGCCAGCCAGCCGCTTTCAACGCTTTCTCTGCACAAGGCTGCCACTCAGCGGCATCCGCATTGCCTGGGACCCCGGTGTAGAGGGCGTATGACTTCGACGCAGTTCCCGCCCCGGCCGTAATCTTCTGGACAGCACCGGTGCCCATAGCGCACAGGTCATAGGGGAGCTGCGTGGTGACCGATGCCGTCGCCTCGTTGGGAAGAGGCGAGTTCTCGGTTACAAAGGCGATGCCCGCGGTAAGCGCCTCCTTCGCAGCCGGAAGAACTGCTGGACCGAAAACCGGATCCTCGACAATAATGTCGACCTTCTGGGCTATAAGGCTTCTCAAGTTGGAAAGAACCTCAGCAATATTCCCACTGGACGAGCTGGTAAAGATGATCCGCTTGACCTGGGGGTAGGCGATCGCCTGGGCTGTGGCCTCTGCACGTCGGACGCTCCACCACGGGTTGTTGGTGAAGTCGGCGTTGATCGCAACGGTCAGCGTTCCGTGTCCGGTGTCACAGGAGCGCGCTCCCAAGCAGGTCTTGAGCTGCTGCAGTTGCGCATCAGTGAGGGGTTTTGACGCTACCGCGAACGTGTCTGCCACGACTGGGGGAAGTTGAGCGACCGGCACATCTGCCAAGAGCGCCTTCTTCGCCGTCGCCGCAAGCTGAGTGGGATCCACTGAGGACGCTGTGATCAGATCCGTAGGCACGCCATGAGAGGCGTTGTCGGAGGTGTTTGCCCCCGTCGTGGTGGAACAGCCCGTGAGAATCGTGGCAAGCACAACCCCCGCCACAAGTGGCAGTGAGGGGCGATCCCGTCGGAATCCGGCCCATCCCGCGCGACTAGTATTCATATTGTCTCCTTGATATTGAATGATGGGGTCGTCTTCGACCCCACACCTTGTTCAGGGTTTCGTCCGCCGCCTCGATGGATACCGCGATTGCCCCAGCGCAGCCCGGAGAGCGCGAACTGCCCGAGGGTGATCGCCGATACCGCGAGCACAAGAGCCACGCCCTGTGCCACGACCCGAGGGCCGGCGGCGAACCCGTAAATCGAAAGTGCCTGATCGAGCAATTGCAAGAACAAGCAAGCACACACCACACTGGCGGCGCTGGACGGGCCGCCGTTGAACGCTGTACCCGCAATAGCGACCGCGGTGATGGTAGCGAGTTGGTACGGCGTGCCCACCGACGTATCCGGCGTCACGACAAAGCCCGCCACCAATACGCCCGCGAGACCGTAGAGGAGTCCCACACCGCCGAAGGTGAAGAATTCGATGCGACGGACATTGATGCCGTGAAACCGCGCGGCACGCCTATTTGATCCGATGGCGGCGATTTGCCGCCCGCCGCGGGTCTTGGATAGAACCAGAGCAATGATCACTCCAACCACGACCGCGACAATGAAGCACGCGTTGAGACCCAAGAAGGACCAGTGGGTGAAATTTTGCATGTCCGTCGGCGCCAGACCAGTCATTGAGAACGACGCACCGGTCCACAGCACGACCGCGCCAGTAACGATTCCAAAGGTCGCCAACGTAACGATGATGGCGTTCAGGCGGATGACTGATATGAACAACCAGTTCAAGAGGCTGATCACGACGGAGACTGCCAGTGCTACGCCGACAACTGCGAGAAGATTCGCCCCCTGTGTTCCGTAATGCACCACTACGCCCGCGGAGCATGTGATTACCGCAGGAACCGAGAGATCGATCGCACCCAGCATCACGACGAGCATCTGCCCGAGGGACGCGAGTGCGAGCACTCCAGCCAGCGCAGTCGAGACCCTGAGCCCATCCGGGCGGAGTGTAACCGGCACAACGAGGGCTATGACCAAAAGGGCAAGCGCTAAAGCTCCCCAACTTGCTATGTATCGGCCAGGAAACCGGTACTTTAGATCGGTGATCAGGCCGGATGGCGCCTTTTCTCGGCCCGGCCCGGACACCGGATTTTTCCAGCCCCGTTGCTCGGTAGCTCCCGAGATCTGTTCGTATTTACGCAAAACTTTACCTTTTCTTTTCAGCGTCAATCGCTATGCGGACGAGTCTCGGGTAGTGGCGCCGAGTTCGCGAAGCGGCAGGAGACTTCGGCGTCCCTAGACTGAAATTTTCGGTTGTGAAGATCTGATGAACGGGGTCGACTGGTGCCATCCTCACCTTGGGCTAAGGCTGGGCGTGCCAGGCTTAGCGCATCCTGGGCCGTAATCGGCGAATGTCAGGCGTTTACGGTCTCAGCTTGCTCAAGTGCGGCGGATAGCGGTGCATTGTCCACATAGATCCGCTGGTCCGTGAACTTACCGTCGACCACCCTGCACACTGAACAGGCCGGTATAGTGACGGATCTGCCATCTAGGAGTGTCCAGGTCGCGACCGACTCAAAGATCAGGACGTCATCGTCCTCCTCCCAAGCAGCGACGACGTCATGATGAAGCGATTCGATCTGTTCGAGTAGGCCTGAAAGCGTTGCGACGAAGGCATCCGCGCCCTCGAGCGTTGGAGCGTTGGCAAAGGTGGCTGTCATGTGGTCCGCGAAATAGGCACTGTAGCGCGCCGTGTCCTTCGCCTCCATAGCGGCGTAATACTCGGTCAGAAATTCGATTGTTGATTCGTTGGCACGCACCAGGTTCTCCTTCCATTAGGTTCGGCAGTTTCCTGCGATTAGTACCGGCTTGGTCTATATGTATTTCAGCGTTCGCCGAAATGACCCGTGATCATTCCCCCATCGACCGACAACGCATGGCCGATGACGAAGGATGCAGCGTCGGAGCACAACCACAGCACGGTGTTCGCGATCTCGTCGGGGCGACCCATGCGCCCGATGGGCTCCATTGCGATATTTGCAGCGCGCCCCTCGGACGTACCGCCCGTCACCCGGTCCATCATTGGGGTATCGACGATGCCGGGACAGATTGCGTTTACCCGCACTTTTTCCGGCGCATAGTCGAGGGCTGCTGACTTAGTGAGGCCCACAATGCCGTGCTTTGCTGCGGTATAGGCCGCCTGCCCTCTGAATCCAATCAGCCCAGCGGCGGATGAGTTATTAACAATGGCGCCACCACCGTTGGCACGCATGACCGGGATCTGATACTTCATGCTAAGGAAGACCCCTTTCAGGCTCACGTCTACGATACGGTCGAACTCAGCTTCAGAGATCTCCGCCGTGGCTATGAACCCATGCTCGAGGCCGGCGTTGTTGAAGGCTGCATCGAGACGTCCATAGGCTGCGACCGTCGCTTCCAATGCCGCCTTTAGATCCTCGCTCCGGGTTACATCGCACCGGACGGCAATAGCTTCTCCGCCCTGTTCCTTAATGAGATCTACGGTCTCTATGCCTGCTTCCTCCGACAGGTCGACAACCACAGTGCGAGCCCCAGCTCCTGCAAACGCGAGGGCGGTGGCACGGCCCATCCCGCTCCCGCCACCTGTCACCATCGCGACCTTGCCTGAAAAGTTATTGTTTTGGCCAGTCATACTGTTAGCTTCTCCGTTCACTGCCGCCGCTCCCACCGAGGACGGACCGGCGTACTCGAATCATCGGGAGGTCTGATGCCTTCAACACTTAGGTGACCCGAGTCACAGCCTGTTGATATCCATCATCTGACGTGAAGTGAGTGCCCCGCAAATGATCATTTGTGATGGGTCCATGCCCTGCCCGCATTCTTCCCGGGCCGGGTCTGCAGGAGTCAACCGACGTTCCAACGCCATGTGCCCACTCTTGGGGCGAGGGCTGAAAGCAACGTGCATTGGGCATGTGATGGGGTGATGCCGGCATCACCGAATGTTATTTGAAAAGTCCGGTATCACTGGGCAGTATGGCTGCAGTGGGTCATACACGCGGCGATAAAGACGTGGTGTCGGGCACGGAAGCTGACACCACGACGGCTGCATGGAGTGAGCTTCCAGCAAGGTGAAATCATTTCGCGCCGCGGCTCGTTCCGTCCCACCGCTGTCTTCGTAAAGTTTAGGTCCAGGAGGAACAATTGCGAGCCCTTGTGAAGAGTAAAGCCGCCCCCGGCGGTGTGGAGCTGCGCGATATGCCGGTTCCTCAGGTCGGAGAAGACGAAGTTCTCCTGGAGTTGATCTACGGTGGACTGTGTCGAACGGACGTGTCCTTCGTCCAGTGGAATGCAGCCGCGCAAGCGACCTACCGGCCCAATTTTCCGCAAATCATCGGACATGAGTACCTGGGGCGAGTCGTTGCATCAGCCCCAGGAAGCGGACTCCCGGTTGGCTCCAGGGTAGTAGGCTCGGGGCACGTCGTGTGCGGCACATGTCCCCCTTGTCTGGCAGGCCGGTCGATGCTCTGTCAGAATCTGAAGGTTCTAGGGCTGGACATCGACGGAGTGTTCGCTGAACGGTTCGTTGTCCCTCGGCGCAATGTCGCCATTGTCCCTGATGAGGTCCCCGATGTCGTCGCGGCCCTCGCGGAGCCCTTCGCGGTTGGCCTGCACGCACTAAAACGCGGTTCAGTTCAGGCTGGCATGAAAGTAGCAGTAATTGGTCCCGGATCGGTCGGTCTCATGACAATCGCGGCGCTTGGAGCAGAGGACGGAGTGTCGACCACCGCCATCGGCACTGAAGCCGATCTCAAACAATTGGAACTTGCGTCCTCGATGGGCGTAGACGAGATCAGGGTCGTCGGTCGCGACACCAATGCGGTAGCAGGCGCATTCGACGTTGTGGTCGAGACGGCCGGCCATGAGTCCGCCGTGTCGCTAGCGGTTGAGCTCGCCGCACCAGGCGGGACTGTTGTCTGCGTGGGACTGCCTGCGGACCCTGTCCAGATCAACTCGGGCCGGCTCGCCATGACCGAGAAAAGCCTTGTCGGCGCACGTGCGCACGACATTTCGGACTGGAAGGACGTACCCCAAATGCTAGCCAAGGCCACCGGGCTCGCAGCGATAGATGTCAAGACCGTCGGGCTCGGCGAGCTTGACCATGCCATCCACCTCACCGCAACACGCCAGGCCTCCAAGGTCTTGCTGGCCCCGTAGTCCGCTCGGCACGTGGCACTGGTCAGCAGGGACGGCGAAAAACGCGTCGAACGAGCGGCCGGTGCCACGTCAAATGGCGGGCCCCGGCAAGGTCCCCCAAAGTTGATGCCCTAGCTCAACCAAATTTGTCGGTTGGCCTTCGGCAGTCGTATCTCCTGGACACAACTCCCGAACCAAGGAGTCACATGGAAATGAAACAGCTCGTAGCCATGGTGACCGTAGCCGAGGCCGGGAGCGTCACACACGCAGCCCAAATGCTCCATATCGTTCAGCCTGCAGTGACGCGGCAGATCAAAACGCTCGAGGACGAGCTCGGCGTCGTACTCTTCGACCGGACACGCCAAGGCATGGTCCTCACCTCAGCCGGTGAGGTCTTCCTTCTCCGTGCCCGCCGCGCGCTTCAGGAGATGGAACGCGCGCGCACGGAACTGACGCCGCAGACAGGTGACGTCACCGGACTTGTGTCTGTGGGAGTATTGGAGAGCTTGCTTGACGTAATCGTTCCCCCGCTTGCCAGCTCAGTTGCCAAGAGATTCCCCGGCGTGGAACTCCGGATCATGTCGGGGTTTTCCGGCTACCTGCAGAAATGGCTGGACGACGGTGTTGTCGACATCGCAGTACTCTACAATCTGGCCGATACGCCGGCGATGCGCGTAAAGCCGCTGCTCTCCGAACGCCTCTGGGCCGTCGCTCCTGCCGACGCAGGACTGCTGCCCGCAGAACCTGTCACTTGGGACCGGGTACTGAGGGGACCGTTGATTCTTCCGATTCTGGGACACGGATTGCGTACGCTCATCGACAAGGCGCGGTTTGATATTCCAATCGAGCCGAAGATCTCTCTCGAGACAAACTCCATGAGCGTTCAAAAACAAATGGTCCTCGCCGGGCGCGGTTGGACCATCCTGCCCGGCGCCGGCGTCGCTCGAGACATCCAAGAGGGCACGCTCAGCGGTGCACCCTTGGCCGAGCCAAGGCTGTCACGCTCTGTCGTAGTGGGATTGCAGCGGGCCGCCCGCATTCCGCGTGCGGTCGAAGCCGTCAACGCCGAACTGCTGCGAGTCTCACGCAACCTGGTGGTCTCGGGCGCATGGCCGTCAGCCACACTCGTGGACGCCCCTAAACAGTGACTGCTCCTAAACAAATAAATTCTGCACGAGAAAGGAATCATCATGGAATACCGCAATTTGGGACGTTCAGGGCTGAAAGTCTCCACCATCACCCTCGGGGCGATGATGTTTGGCGGTCGGGGCTTTTTCGCCTACGCCGGCAGTACCGGCCTGGATGAGGCGAGACGACTACTTGATGTCGCGCTGGATCACGGGGTGAACCTGGTCGATACAGCGAATGTGTACTCGTATGGCGCGTCTGAAGAAATGCTGGGGCAGGCGCTTAAAGGTCGACGCGACCGGACACTCGTCGCTACCAAGGTGCGCATGGCTATGGGAGACGGTCCTAACGACGGCGGACTGTCGCGCCATCAGATCGTCGCCCAGGCCGAGGCGAGCCTACGTCGTCTCGATATCGACCACATCGACCTGTACCAGGTACACGAATGGGATGGACAGACACCACTCGAAGAGACACTCGAAGCACTCGACTCACTCGTGCGCTCAGGCAAGGTGCGGTACATCGGCAGTTCAAACTACGCGGGCTGGCAGCTTATGAAAGCCCTCGGCGTGTCCGAGCGAAACGGATACCAGCCGTTCGTCTCACAGCAGATTCACTACACCTTGCAGGCTCGCGAGGCCGAGTACGAACTGCTCCCGATCGCTGAGGACGCGGGCGTCGGAGTGCTGGTTTGGAGCCCGCTGGCGGGTGGTCTGCTGTCGGGCAAGTACCGGCGCGGGCAGCAAGCACCGGAGGGTTCTCGTAAACTCGCCGAATGGAACGAGCCGCCGGTCCGTGACCAGAACGCCCTGTATGACATCGTGGACGAACTCGTCGCAATCGGCGATGCTCGCGGGGTCTCGGCCGCCCAGATCTCGCTGGCGTGGCTGCTGGGCCGGCCAGGCATGGCGTCGCTCGTCGTGGGTGCCAAAACCGAGCAACAGCTCTTGGACAACCTCGCTGCCGCAGATATTACCCTCACCGAAGAGGAGCGATACCGCTTGGACAATGTCTCCGCACCGCCGCTGATCTACCCGTACTGGCACCACGCGAAGTCCGCTTCAGACCGGCTTGGCCCTCACGACATCGTTCCCAACGAGGCACTCCGAAACACCCGGGAACCGATGGAAATCTCCATTTAAGTAGAACAGGCTCGAGTCCTGCACTTCACCGTACGACCCGAGCTTATTCTCTGTTTACCGCAGTTCGCCGTGGACGGCGTCAAACGGCGGGTCTGCGGGGCCCGATCGAAGTGGCCACCGCACCGGCGGCGTCGTCGCCGTGCTCAGCAGGGTTGCGGAAACGCCGCGGCGGTGTCGCCGTTCTGTGGGTAAGAGTTGTGGTCTGTCGAATGTCTGGAGGCGCCGGCGGAACAGGTGAGAAAGCACGAGGAAGGAACCGAGACGAGCTATGACTTCACGGGAAAAGTCGCATTCGCCACCGGGTGCGCCTGCCGGGATGCGAGCTGCCTTCGCCCAGAGCTCTGCCAGCGAGAAGCCGACGACACTCCACGTGGTCATCCCCGTCCTCCGGAGGCTTGGCTTGGAGGCTTCCGTTGACTGAGCCGCGCTCGCGCCTGATGACAACTCTGATCTACGCGGCGCTCTCCTCAGCTATCGTGAGCTCGCTAGGAATGCTGTTGGTGCCCTCCGTCTCCCGCGAGATGGACGTGTCGGTCAGTACGGCGCAGTGGATGCTCACCGTCAACCTCCTTGTCGGCGCTGTCGCGACCCCCGTGATGGGACGGCTGAGCGACGGACCACACAAGAAGCGGCTCTTAATATCAGCCCTGGCGATCATTCTCATCGGTTCGATCACGGCGGCGCTGGCGCCCAACTTCACGGTATTCTTGCTCGGCAGGGCGCTTCAGGGGCTGACCTACGGGATTGTCCCGGTGACGATCGCTCTTGCCCGCCGTTATGTGCCTGCCGGCAAGGTCCAGTTCTCCATCTCTAGCCTCTCGGTGACCGTTTCAACCGGTATCGGGATCGGCTATCCTCTGACGGGAGTCATCGCGGGACTGTTCGACTTTCGGTTCGCGTTCTGGTTCGCCGCGTTATTCGTGGTCACGGCCATCATTTTCGTCTTACGCGTCGTCCCGGCAGGACCTGACGAACATGCGCCGCGGGTGCCCTTCGACTACGCCGGGGCTGTCCTGCTCGGTCTCGGTCTCGGAACCCTGCTCCTGGGCATCGGCGAAGGAGCGAACTGGGGCTGGGGCTCCTTGTGGACTCTTGGGGCCTTCTTGTTCGCCGCAGCCGTCCTGACGACTTGGATTCGAACTGAGCTGGGCACCCACCATCCGCTGATCAACCTTCGGGTCCTCCGGAACGGTGAGGTCCTGCTGGCCAACGGCACGGCAGTCGGGCTCGGCGCCGCAATGTATATCGGCCTCTCGATTTCCAGCCTCGTAGCCCAGGCCCCGACCTCCACCGGCTACGGCATCGCGCTGCCGATATTCTGGGCAGGTTTCGTTATGTTCCCGCTGTCGGTGGGCAGTTTCGGCGCGAACCGTCTAGTGCGCCGATTGGCACGCCAGATCCGTCTGGCGACGCTGCTGCCGATCGGCGCCAGCATGATCACTGCGGCCGGCATCCTGCTCTGGTTTGCCCACGCCGAACTCTGGCAGATCTTGATCGGGATGCTCGTGTTCGGTCTGGGAACGGGGTCGAGCTACGCCGCCATGCCGGCTCTGATCGCCCGGAGTGTTGCAGCAGACGAGTTGGGCAGTTCCGTTAGCTTCAACCAGGTCCTTCGCACCGTGGGAAGCTCCTTCGGCACCGCGGTCTCCGGCGCGGTGCTCGCCGCGAACCTGGCACCGGATCTTCACCCCACCGGTTCCGGGATCAGTGCAACATTCGCGATCGGGGCAATTCTTTGCCTGACGGTGTTCGTCTTCCTACTCATGCACACCCTCCTGGCACGCTTCCGCAGGGCAGCCGACGAACAGCATGTTAAGTAGTTTCGGGGGCCAAAGGGAAACACCGGCGCCTTCGGGAGGCCGTGTTTCATTTTGGGTCCGGGCGCGTTGACCCGGCAGCGATTGTTACTCGGTGAGGGCAAGTCCCCCGGTCCAACCAACCTTTTCGCCTGCTGCGAGGATGATCTGGGGGAACCGACGGCCTTGACTTCGCTGGCGCACTGCAGGGATCCGGCGTCGACCGCGGGCAGACCGCCGACAGAGACTGATGTTCCGCACGTCCGAAGTCGACGTTGCCGTCAGCAGCCGTGAAACATATGACGAGTCACCTTCGTCGACCTTCTTCCCGACCAATACTGTGCGATGGAACCGAGGAACCACAATCTCGCATCCAAACCGGACGTCAAGCGGTTCGACCTAGCCAGGGAATGCTCCGTGATGTCGGACCTGCACAAGCACCCATTTGAGTAAGACTCGTCGGGGCAAATGGGGTGGCCGCCTGCGCAGGGGCGCCGCCGCTTACCAGCCCGGCACCCGCGAGGGCTCCTCGACGGCATCGTCGCCTTCATCTCCTGCCCAGGAGGACGGCAATCGCGTCTCCGGCGGAGACGTTGTCACCTTCGGATAACTAAGATTCGCCCGAGTGCGCCGGCGAACTCCGCCGTCAACTCAACGGTCGCCTTCTCGGGTTCAACCTCCTCGATGGGCTGGTCGACGACCAGCGTGGAGCCCGACGAGACAAGCCAGGTCTGGATGGACGCCTCGGAGGCGTCTGCGAGTACTTCGGGCATACGCGGAATCTCGGCCATTAGCTAACTTCGAATCCTTACCGTCTCAAGGGCGGTGACGATGTCTTCTGTCCGGGCGATGGCGGCTCGTTGGAGCACTTTCGAGATGCTCGGGACGATTTGCGGCGAGGTCAGAGCCTATTGCTACATGCGCCAGTGCGGGTAGGACCATCCCAACCGTTAGACACCTATCTGCGCAGACAGGCTCGAACCGAGGCAGGGTGTCTGGAACCGCGGCCATCGGTCTCCACGCTCCGCTACATGGCCTCTTCGCGGTTCCGAAATGAGTCGGAACTCCTACGCACCCTTACGTTTGGCCTCGCTTGGTCGCTTCGGTATCGTGGCCTGCTGCGCCAACTCGGCAGCCCTCGGCCGGATTCCATGGTGGAACTGGATTCCGTCGGGTAGTCCCTGAACAGTCGCAACGGAATCGGCGATGTCTATGGTGATCCTGCCGTTCGCCATGGGCGCGTTAGTAATGTGCAGATCTCCGAAGGATGCGGGGAAGACCGGATCCAACCACACGCCGCCCCGGGCTACATCGGCGTAATAGCCCATCAGGTTCTTCACCAGTTGGATGGGGGTGGTTGCGGCCCAGGCCTGTGGTGAGCAGGCCGTGGGATAGGGGATGGGTTCGTCGAAGTGCTCGCGGCTGAAGCCGCAGAACAATTCGGGCAACCGACCGTCCGTGTACTCTGCCGCTTCGAACAGGGCTGTAGAGATCCGCTGCGCTTGCTCTACGAAGCCGTAGCGAATGAGTCCGTTAGTAATGATCGCATTGTCGTGGGGCCAAACCGATCCATTGTGGTAGCTCGCAGGGTTGTAGGCGCCCATGTCGCTGGCCAGCGTTCGTACACCCCAGCCGCTGAACATTTCCGGGGACATGAGCCGATCGACAATAAGAGGAGCTTTGTCCTCGTCCACAATGCCAAACATCAGGCATTGGCCCATATTCGAAGTGCACGCATCGACGGGCCGCTTGTGGCCGTCCAAGGCGATGGCATAGTAGCCGCGGTCGGGCAGCCAAAACTGTTCATTGAACTGTCTCTTTAGCTCCGCCGCGCGATCCCTGTATTCGGCAGAGAGTTCCATCTCGCCGGCATCGAAGGCTATCCAGGACCGCGCAAGATACGCGCTGTATACGTACGCTTGCACCTCGCATAAGGCGATCGGAGGCTCGGCCAACGTCCCGTCAGCAAAATTGATGCCGTCCCACGAGTCCTTCCAGCCCTGGTTGATCAGCCCACGCTCATTGAGCCGGGAATACTCAACAAAGCCGTCGCCATCCTTATCTCCATACTGGCGGATCCACTCCAGCGCCCGGTCAACGTGCGGCAGCAGGGTTGATACCGTTTCTCTGGCGAATCCCCAGCGGCTGACCTCGCCGAACAAGGCCACAAAAAGCGGGGTGGCATCCACGCTGCCGAAGTACGTTGATTTGCCCCCCAGCGCTAGTCCGCTTGAGACGTCGAATCTCACCTCATGCAAAATCTTGCCCGGTTCCTCTTCGCTCATCTCATCCACGACGCTTCCTTGACGGTCCGCCAGTGTCTGGATGGTGCCAAAGGCCAGGGAGGGGTCCACCGGAAGTGCCATGAGGGACGCCCAGAGCGAGTCGCGACCGAAAAGAGTCATGAACCAGGGGGCTCCGGCGGCGACCATCACGCGCTCCGGGTGGTCAGGATCCTCGATGCGAAGCGCACCCAAGTCATCGTAGCTACGCCGGAGGGTCCTCTCGATTGAGCGGTTGCCGATGTGCAGCACAGGAATCCTGGACACCCACTCCTGACGGCGTCGGTCGCGAGGGGACATTTCCCCCTTCTGCGGCCGGTCGAATCCCGCCAAGGGAGCGCTTCCGTCGGTGAGGGGCACCGCGCTCACTGTGGCGCTCCACTCTCCGTTCGAAGGGACACTGATCCGGTAAATGAGGCCGTCAAGGGCGATGTCGGCTCCGGCTGCCGATAGCAAAACACCTTTTCGAATCTCCCGCCAGGCAGCCCGTATGGTTAGCGAATCTTCTTTCGCTTCGCGGGATTCTTCCCAGCGCCGCTGAACGCGTGCCTCCTTCACCTCGAAGAGGTCCGCGAAGTCTGCCTCAACCTGGAGGGCAACCAAGCACTCGACAGCGTCCGGCGAGTAGTTCCGAACGGTTATCACTTCCAAGAATCCGGCCCCGACCTCCCGTAAGCGTTCGACAATCAGAGGGCTGTCCGCATACCCGTCAGACCTGGGCACGCGTCCGACAAACAGACCGCGGTAGGGCTCCCTCGCCCTCGCCGCGAGCGGCTCCAACGGCGCGCCGTTGACAGTTAAGTTCCAGCGGGACACTATGCGGGCGTCTTCGACGAACAGTCCGTGCGGGTATTCCGGTGAAATGTCACCGTTGGCGGATGAGATGCAAAAGGACGAGCCCTCAACCAATGTCACCGCGCCAGCTCCGACGGGCCCGGCAGCCGTGTCAGCATTCCACCCAGCCATTCCGGCTCCTTCAACCGATGACTTTAACGGCCCAGCGCTACAAGGATCTGAACCGATCGCCTGCCGACGACGGTACGCCCTCGGGCCCACCCGATGCTACCCCCGCGTTGAGTCGTATTCGCAGGTTGAGTCCGTTCGAGGCTCTGAAGGAGACGACCTCCCAGCGCATCTCCGGCACTGTGTTACCGTAGGCATGCGCTTTCACACCAGTGCCCGACGGTGAATGTAATCAGAGTGCTGCGACTTCGTAGTTCGGAGTCTGGAGAATGCGACTCCTGAATCCATAGGTTCGAGTCAATGCATCCCAACCAAGGAGTTCCTATGGAGATGAAGCAGCTCATTGCCATGGTCACCGTGGCAGAAGTGGAGAGCGTCACCCGTGCTGCTCAACTGTTGCATCTCGTGCAGCCGGCGGTTACCCGGCAAATCAAGACGCTAGAGGACGAGCTGGGCGTCTTGCTCTTCGATCGGACACGCAATGGCATGGTTCTCACCTCGGCTGGGGAGGTTTTCCTCTCTCATGCCCGCCGTGCGCTGCAAGAGTTGGAACGTGGCCGGTCTGAACTGACTCCAGTGCTGGGCGAGGTAACGGGGCAAGTTTCGGTAGGCGTACTGGAGAGCCTGTTGGATCTGATAGTTCCCGCCCTCGTCGATTCGGTAGCAAAGAAATTCCCAGGTGTGAACCTGCACCTTTTGTCAGGAGTCTCTCGCCATCTCAAAGAATGGATGGACGATGGCATTCTCGACGTCGCCCTGCTCTACAATGTGGCAGATACAACCTCGATGCGTGTGACGCCACTGCTTGATGAGCTCCTTTGGGTGGTGGCACCAGCCAAAGCTGGCCTATTACCTACAGAGACGGGCACCTGGCAACGGCTCCTCAATGAACCACTTATCTTGCCAACCGTCGGACACAGTCTACGCACGCTCATCGACAAGGCGCGGGCGGACATCGCTCTCAACCCGAATATCATTATCGAGACCAATTCGCTGAACATTCAGAAGCAGATGGTGCTGGCCGGTCGGGGCTGGACAATTCTGCCCGCTGCCGGTGTCGCCAAGGACGTACAGCAAGGCAAGCTCAGCGGTGCCCCTCTTTCGGAGCCGAGCGTGTCTCGCTCTGTGGTGATAGGTCTGCCGCGGACTGCTCGGGTACCTCGTTCGGTCGAAGCTGTTGCCACCGAGCTACTGCAAGTTTCCCGGCAACTAGTCCTGTCAGGTGAGTGGCCCTCCGCGACGCTTGTGGACTCGCCCTAGCCCCAACTCTGGGCAACCTTTCCTGTCTGACTGCCAAGCGGACACGTACTTCGCATGCGGCCAGCCATCTATGACCTAGGCGCATGGATTCGTGGTGCACCAGTGGAAGGGGTCCCGGTCGGCTTCATCCACACAAGGCCTCATCGCATCGTCCGCGACTGCTATGGCTGATGATGCGCTGTGGTTTCGGCGAGACCCATTCGGCAACGCCTCAAGCATCGATACCTCGAGGACGTCACCGTGCCCGGTCTTACCGCGTTGGACTAGGGCGGTCAGGATTCCGGAAAAGGCATACATCCCAGCAGATATATTCGCAATGGACACACCGACTTTCGCCGGGCTCTCGGGGGTGCCCGTGACGGACAGCAGGCCGGATTCACACTGGATCAGCAGGTCATATGCCTTCTTTGTAGCGCAGGATCCACCCCTGCCATAGCCTGAAATAGAGGTGTGGATCAAGCGTGGGTTTAGCTCGAGCGCGTCATCTGCTCCGAACCCAGTCGATCATCGCGCCTGGGGCAAGGTTTTGAACGAGGATATCTGCATTCTCGACGGGCCGGCGCAAGAGCTTAAGACCGCCGTCGCATTTAAGATCCAGTACGCTCGATTCCTTGCTACGGTTCAGTCAGACAAAGTAGCTGGCCATACCACTGACTCTGTCGTCGTAGCCCCGAGCGAAGTCACCTGTGTCGCGCTCAACCTTGATCACTCGAGCGCCTAGGTCGGTGAGCTGTCGCGTCGCAAACGGGGCAGCAACGGCTTGCTCGAGCGAGACGACCGTGATTCCCTCCAGCGGTAGGGACGCCATGTCTACTCCTGTCCTGCGGACGCGAGCCAAAGGTGGCCGGCGGTGGTTCGGTCTTGCGGGTCCGCCGGCTTAGCGGGGACCCGCAAGACACCCAAGATACACCGAGCGCATCGGGACACTCGAGCGCATTGGGAAGGCATCAAATGCGTCAGTAATGGATCACTCCGCGCTGGCCGCCGCCCACCGCAATCGAATCGCCTGTGACAGCAACGCTGCGTGGAGAACAAAGGAAGGTGATAACGTCCGCCACCTCGGCAGAGGTGACCATTCGCCCGATGGATATGGCGTTATCAAGACGCGCTTTCACCGCGCTGACATCCTCGCCACTCGCTGCGCCCATGCGCTCGAGCAGATCTCCAGTTCGTTCCGTCACGGTCATTCCTGGATGCACCGCGGTGACGTTGATACCGGACTCACCCAGCTCATCAGCCAGATTCTTGGTCATAGCTGCGACAGAAACATTTCGGATCGAGTTAAAGGTAGATCCTGTCGACCGGGCACCTAGGCCAGCAACATTGATTATTCTCCCCCAGCCGGATCCGACCATATGGGGCACCACCGCTTGAGCGCAACGGAGGTAGCCGAGCACTTTGGTGTCAATCTCTCGGAGCAGGTCCGTATCGCGCAGATCCTTGATACCGCTGGACTTCGTCGAGTCGGCGGCCTGCGCGGCCGCGTTCACGAGGATATCAACGCTGCCGAACACGTTCACCACAGTGGCAACAAGTTCGCTGATAGCTGCTTCGTCAGTTGTATCGGCGGATATCGCTAGGGCCTCTCCGCCCTCGGAGCGAATCTGGGAGCATGCGCGCTCAAGCTCATCGCGGCTGCGCGCGACCATCACGACTTTGGTGCCGTCACGAGCCAAGGAAGTAGCTACCGAAAGCCCGATCCCCTTACTCGCACCTGTGACGATGGCAGTCTTTCCGGCCAATAACAAGTCCATAAATCTATTTCTCCGCACGTCGTGAGTTTTTGCATAACAGACTTAAAACCGAAGGCTCAAAGACTTTCCGCTGGAGGGGAAGCTCAGTCGGGATGTCCAGTGAGACCGTCACAACCCGGACCCTGATCTGAACCTGCCCACTCCGCTGTGCGGTCAGAATGCCTGATTGATCTCGATGAGATTCATTGAGGGGTCGTAAGTGTAAATCTGGTGGTAGTCCTGAACAGCCCAGCGTCCGGCCTCAACGAAGAAGACGCCGGCAGCAGTAAGACGAGACTTCACTTCCTCAATATCGTCGACTGCGATCGCGATATGCCCATTGAGCCGAGGGTTGATGCCAAGCTCTTTCACGCTCTTCGCGTACTCGGGGGTGGAATCAGAGATGTGAATGGTAGGCGGCTCGCCTGTCTCTGACATCTCAGAAGACTGTGGCCCTACGAAACGAGTCCCGCCTCGCTGGTTGTAATCCTTCGCAAATTTTGGCTGAAAATCAACCAAATCGAACATGTCGTTGTAGAAGGCGATTGTCTCCTCGAACTTTGGAGCAGAAATGTTCACATGATGAATCCGAGACCGCATTGGGATGCAGCTCCCCTTTCGTGTTGAGTCCGCAGGAAAAGGGGACCCTTCGATTTAAGTCCCTTTGGAAAGCGGATAATTGCGATAGTAGCGCGTGATGGGAAGCCTCGACCATTCGTTTTTTCTGATGGGACCATTACGCTCTGACATGGGCGCACTCTGCCGATACACGAGTCCAGGACAGACTAGCTACCCTCCTGCGTTTATTCGGTCCAGCTCCGTGCGAATGGGCAAAGTCGACTTAATATGCTCGAGCCAGTCGGCCAATACGCCAACAGTCTCATCAGCCGTGCTCTTCGGAAGCCCGACCGACTGTTGGATGCGCATGAATGGCGGCTCAAGGATGCGACTACCTGAGGATGAAGCGTAGGCCGTCAGCGGTTGCCGAACCCCGGCAACAACGTCCAACTCATGCTGTTCGTAGGCATCCGTTTCCGCTTCTGCACGAACGATCTGCGCTTCAGTTATCGTTCGAGTCAGGTAGAGGTCGTAAGCTGACCCACGTCGTACCGCTATCGTCACGCCGGCTCTATCGACCTTGGTCGCATCTTCGAACGGGGCGAGTGGTGCCGTGGCGTATACGCCTTCGAGAACCACATAAGGCGGAGTGAAAGCAATATGCTCACGTCGCTTCGGCTCATCGGCAAGGAAGCACACGTCAGCCCTCCCCTCAGCCATGGCGGTGTACGCATCGCGCGCTGCCTCGACGCACAGGAACTCAACCTGGAGGCCCATCCATGCTGCCATTTCGCGCGCAAGCATCACTGTGATGCCGGTTGGCAAGAAAGCGTCTCCTTGGGCGAGAACCGGGTTTCCCAGGTTGATGACCGCACGAAGCACGCCGGTTGGCGCCAGGGCCTTCACTAACTCCCGACTGGGTGTTTTGAAATCCAAGGGATCATTCCTCTCGTTGATGGACATAGGTGCGCTGAACATCGACCATAGCGGGACAGGATCATCCCCGACGCTGGCAGCATTTGGCGACGAAGGCCGCGGGCAGAGTTCATCATGGTCTCAGCCGCTCACTTGCAACTTGTGCATCGTCCACAGTCGATTAGAGGCGGCCGTCTGCCGTCGTCCCGGCTTTCCGAGTTGATGATCGGTGTCTTCGCCGCGGTGAGGACGCACGATGAAATCACCGGTGAGCGCACCCTAGCACGGGCGACCCCAGCACAGTCCAGCCTTCGTTAGCCTGCGGTTCCTCGGCGCGCCAATCTAACGGCCGCGCATCGTCCCACTTCAGAACCGCCCCCAACCGCTTCGCAAGGGGTCCTCACCCCAGTCCGAAGCGCCTAGGCGAGGCGGCGCGAACTCCCCTGTCCGCACAGCGGGTGATGCGAGCAGATGATATACACATCAAAAATGGGCATTTGCGATGCGCTCGCATCACCACGCAGGATGGATTGAACACGATCTGTGACTCGAATCACCGGAGTGAAAGTCGTGAGTCATCACCTCGATGGGCGTTGAATGGCCAACCTCCATCTCGATTTGCACGGAGCCCAATGACGATCTCAACCGACGCTGGTAATAACCATTCGCGTCAGCTTTTCAGGTCCCTGCTGTTTATCCCGGCGACAAAGCTTAGGTGGATTGGCAATGGAGTCAGCGCTGGCGCGGACGCCCTCATACTCGACTTGGAAGATGCTGTTGCTGAAGCCGATAAACCAGCCGCCAGAGAGGCCCTGAAATCAATCAGGGCGGAAGATCACGGACAAGTCCAGCTGCTTGCCCGAATGAACGAGATACATTCCGGGCACCTTCTCGAAGACATTCAATCCATTGTTGCATCACGCTGTACTGGCGTGGTGGTTCCGAAGGCAGAGAGCGTCGACGACCTGAAAATGCTGATAAGCGCTTTGAAGCTGATCGAACAGAACTCCAACCGAACCCGGCCGCTTGACGTTCACGTGATGTTGGAGAGCGCTGCAGGCATCCGCAGGGCGTTTGAACTCGGCAGCTGCGATGAGCGTGTCAAGAGTCTGATGACAGGCACGATTCCAGACGGCGATGTCGCACGATCGGTCGGCTTCACGCCAACGAGGTCCGGTCTCGAAACTCTGTACCTGCTTTCACACGTTCAGCTGGAAGGCCGAGCTGCCGGTTGTGCCACCTATGCCATGGTGTCTGCGTCGGTAGGACATGGTGAAGAGGAGATGCAACAGAAACTCCAACAAGCGAGAAATATCGGATATACCGGAGCGACGTTAATTCACCCCTCGCATGTGCTCGCCGCCAATACTACTTTCGGTCCGAGCGACGAAGAGATAAAGAGGGCCGAACGAGTCCTCGAAGCTCTCGAACAGGCGCATTCAGAGCGCCGCGGCGCGGTTGCGCTCGACGGCGAGATGATCGATACCGCCCACGGCGTCACCGCTCGAGCCACGCTTGAACGTGCCTCAGAGTACAGACTCACCGCCAGCCCTATCAACTAAAAATACGAGAAGAGAAGCAATGTCCTCATTAGAAGGAATCCGAGTACTTGAATTCGGACACGTGATTGCCGGGCCCTTCGCGGCAAGCCTGTTGGGCGATCACGGTGCCGAGGTCATAAAGATTGAGCGTCCAAACCAGGGCGACAGCCTTCGGAAGATGGGCCCACAAAATGCGCGTGGACTGTGGTTCGAGGTGAGCGCACGGAACAAGAAGAGTGTGGAAGTCGACCTGGGCAGCCCCGAAGGAGCGGCCTTCGCTCGCGAACTGGTCGAAAGCGCGGATGTAGTGATTGAAAACTATCGTCCCGGGGTTATGGAACAGTGGGGGTTGGGTTGGCATGATGTCCACAGCATCAATCCCAGAGCGGTGATGCTCAGAATCTCTGGTTTCGGCCAGACGGGTCCTTACAGTGCGCGTCCGGGCTTCGGCAAAATCAGTGAGGCTTTCAGTGGTGCTACCAACCTCACGGGCTACACCGACGCCCCACCAGTTCACCCGGGCTACTCCCACGGAGATCTTGTTACAGGCCTTTTCGGTGCCTTTGGTGTGATGCTTGCACTCCATGAACGGAACACCTCCGGACTCGGACAGATGATCGACCTGCCTCTATATGAGGGCCTGTTCAGGATGATCGATTGGCAGGTGCCCTTCCTTGAAGTTCTTGGAATAGATTCAACCCGCGCAGGGGCATCGTTCCCTTTTGCCGGCGGCTTCATTACAGAGATTCTGCCCACGATCGACGGCAAGTTCGTGGTTGTCTCGGCGGCCACCGGAAAGCATGTCGGCAACGTCGTGGCATTCCTGCAGGAAGGTGGACATCTCGAGGTCAAAGGCGAGGATGACATCCCGGTCTCGGTGATAAAGGAAGCCCTCGGCGCATGGTTGGGAACGCAAAATTCCGACGAGGCAGTCGCGAGCCTGAAATCCGTCGGAGTGATCGCGGAAAAAGTCAGCAAACCCAGCGACATCTCCAAAGACCCTCACATCGCTGCCCGACACAATCTCGTCGCCGTCGAGAGCGAAGAGTATGGAAAATATTCGATACCAGGCCCCGTGCCGAGACTGTCACGCACTCCCGGTAAAGTGCGTTCATTAGGTCCAAAGCTTGGGTCGGACAATAAACTACTCAATGCTCCGGCCGTCGAGGCTGCCGTTAGCCCGGACTCTTCATCGGCTTTGTCGGTAAGGGCCGTTGAGGCTGGTTGATGTGCCTTCCGGCGGCGCCTAAGGTTTCGGGCATGTCGATAAGCACGCAGTCGACGTCATCCCCTGGCCGGTGGCCCGTCAGGGGATGATGTCGACGCCGATGGTTCGGTGCCGGCAGGCCCTGGTTAGGCGGCCGGGCCCTGTTGTCGTTGATTCAGTCGACTTTGTGGGCTCTGGCGAACAGGGCCGGAGAAGGCTGCATGCTGGCCGCATGCGTGTCGGTCGGCTATTACGCACTCCCCCACGACATTGCGTGGGGCATCCGACTCGCATTTTTCTACAATTTACTTCTCGAATTCAACAGGATCGCTTCTCAAAGGAGAGAGCTCATGACCGGAACTGCAGAGAAGAGCAGTCTCAATTCGTTACCTCTCGTTGAGGAACAAGCCGCCAGGCCCATACCCAAGAATGTTCTGGTGGCTGGGTCGATCGGAACGTTTGTCGAATACTTCGACCTGGTGACATTTGGGGCTCTGGCTTCAGTTATGGCCGCAGTATTTTTCCCAAGCTCCAATGAAACTGCTGGAATTCTCCAAACTTTCGCAGTTTTTGCGTTGGCTTTCGTCGCACGGCCTCTCGGTGGGCTGCTGTGGGGTCCTATTGGCGATCGGATAGGGCGCAAACGAACCTTGGCGGCGATCATCATCGTCATGACCGGGGCAACTGTCATGACCGGGATCCTTCCGAGCTTTGCAATGGCCGGCATCTGGGCGCCCACCATGCTGGCCCTGCTTAGATTCGTTCAAGGAATCTCAGCCGGCGGCGAATTTCCGGGTGCCGCACTCTTCATCGGCGAGTATTCGCAAAACAAGCGCCGGGCCTTCCAGACCAGCTTTCTGTCGATCGCCGTCATGGGTTCGCAGTTGGTAGCGTTGCTGGTAGCGACTCTGCTGGTGTCGACGCTGTCCGCTGAGGCAATGCAGAGCTGGGGTTGGAGAATCCCGTTCCTCATCGCTTTACCTATGGGCGGCATTGGGCTATACATCCGAGGCCGGCTCGAAGAAACGCCTGTTTTCGATAACATCGAGCAGGAGGGCGCCAAGAGCCGGAGCCCGCTCAAAGCCGTTGTCGGCAATGTCGCCGGATGGAAGATGATGGGCCGCGCCACACTTTTCAACCTGCCCGTTCAGGTCCCGGGTTTCCTTCTCATGACATTCATGCCGTCATACCTAACGAAGTCGGCTGGACTCTCCAGCGGAGGGGCGCTAGTCTGCATCTCCATTGCGGTCGTCGTCATGATCGTGGTCCAACCGATTGCGGGCCTCGCGTCGGACCGTTTCGGGCGCCGTCCGATGCTGTTCGCCTGCGTGGTCGTAACCCTCGTATCAGCTTATCCGGCCTTTGCCCTGATCCAGATGGGCGGCTACGTTCTTCCTACACTAGGCCTCATCCTCATAGCGATCGTGCACGGGATGGGGACAGGAACTCAGGTGCCCCCCGTCCTGGAGTCCTTCCCAACCAGAATCCGCTATACGGGCTTCGCACTTTCGATGGGTCTTATCGTATCCGTGATTGCCGGGCCAACCCCCTATATCGCCCAGTGGCTCGTCAGCACGACCGGAAATGTCTATTCGCCTGCTTGGCTCCTGATGGCGGTGGTCGTGCCCTCGGCGATTGGAGCCTTCTTTATCAGCGAAACCAGCAACCGTCCCCTACCGGAATGACAATTCAAACCAGTCAGTAGTTTTGTCGTAAGCCATTGGGACCGGATTGGCAAGCGGACCGACGTCAACTCGCCCACCCAGCGAGAGGCCCATCGGCTCGGTTCCATGAGCCCAAGGCCCGACGTCGAGGGCGACACTGTATTGGCCCCCTAGTAGCAGCTTGAGCCAGGAACCTCAAAAACCCACGGGGACTGGTTTGCAACCTCAGGAGACATCACTTGAAGATCACATCTGTCGAGGCCGTTCCTTTTACGATCCCGTACCTCCATCCGATTGTCGCTGCGTCAGGAGTACTGAATAGCGCCGAACACGTCTTGGTGCGCGTGCACACGGACGAAGGCCTGGTAGGCATTGGTGAAGCCTCGTCCCGATCATTCGTTTACGGCGAGTCTCAGACATCGATCGTGGCGGCCATCCGGCAGTGGCTGGAGCCCGCGCTGGTCGGCGCCGACCCGCTGGCCGTCGAGGATCTCTACGAGAAGACGTCGTGGCTTATAGCGAACAACACAGCTCGCGGCGCTATTGACCTTGCCCTCCATGATTTGCGCGGAAAGGTGACAGGGATGCCCTCGTGGCGCCTCCTGGGCGGGGTAAGTACACCTATCCGCGTGACCCGGATCCTGACCATGGGCGAAGCCCGGGAAGCAGCAGACGAAGCCCGCCAGGCCGTGGTCGAGAGTGGCATCAGTGCCTTTAAGGTGAAAGTCGGCACTGGGCTGCGCAGCGATGTCGCGCGCATTGCAGCCGTCCGCGAGGCGGTCGGCGACCAAGCTACGATCTACGTTGACGCCAACCATGGCTGGCGCGCCGAGGAAGCGATCCGGGCCCTGACGGCCATGGCCGACTATGGTCTGGACCTCGTGGAGGAGCCGAGCCCGGCCGAGGACATTATCGGACGGCGGCGCCTGGCCCAGCACGTCCCGATCACCGTAATGGCCGATGAGAGCGCTCCCACCGTCGCTGATGCCGCACGGGAGCTGACCTCCGGCGCGGCACGGGCGCTTAGCATCAAGACCACCCGGACAGGATTCACAGAGTCCGCCCGGCTGGTGGCTCTGGCTGGCGCGCTCGGTGCTCGAACGCTGCTGGGCACCCAGGCCGATAGCATGGTCGGCACGGCGGCCTCGCTCGCTTTCGGATCCGCGTTCCCGCGAGTGGCCTGCGAACCCGGGGAACTCGATTATTTCAACGTTTTCACGGACCATCTTGTCACTGAGCAGCTCGTGGTCAAGGAGGGTGTCCTCATTCCGTCGGAGCGCCCGGGAATCGGAGTCGACATCGATGAAGACAAGCTCAGGCGCTACCGAATCGACAATTAATGGCCTGACCGGAGTGATCAGCCATGCGGACTCGCCCGCCCCGCAACCGGCTTGACCGTCTTCGGTCTTTACTTCTAGTCGCCGCACCCAGGTAGGGCGGCTCCGTCGCCGGAGTCGAGGGCTCCCTCATCATTAGCTTTGCCGACCAACCGACTGTCGCTCCGTTGCCCGAGGGAGACGATCGAGAAGGCAAGGTATGGATGAGGTTTTGGCATAGGCGTGGAAAATCCAAAAACGATATCCGGTTGCAATCAGCAGGAAAGGAGCTCAGGGCCCACCTTGCCCGGTCGCTCCTCACCGCACAGATGGAGGAAAAGATTCATGACTGACTCAGGCGTCGACCCAGCATCCGTCATTCAAAGACTCGAAGACCAACGCTACAACGCGGTCCTCGCCGGTGACGTGGACACATTCGAAAGACTATGCCACCCGGAGCTCGTTTACACCCATTCAGGAGGCAATAGGGATTCTCTGAAAGCCTACATAGACAAGCTGCGCACAGGCGCTGTCAGGTACCACCGAATAGACCACAAGTGCGAAAAAATTACAGTCATCGGCAACACAGTTCTAGTCAATCTTCAAATGAACGCCGACCTAACCGTCAACGGAACTCCCATGACAATGAATAACAGTGCCCTCGCCGTCTGGGTGAACGAAAAGGGTTCATGGAAGTTCGTGGCCTACCAGGCCACCCCCCAGCCGCACGTTTGAACCTCTCAGCCCTACTTCCAGAAATTGTCTGAATCGACCGACTCACTGGGCAATGTGGCTCGAGTACGAGTTGAGACATGAGCCTCAGTCTCGAAACCCGAGCCATCGATCTGAACCTTTACGAACGAAGAAGGAATTGGATCGTGTCAAAGTTTGATAAATGAAAGGACCTGGAATGCGGAATATCGAACACTCGGCTGACGTATCCTGGCACTTCGCTCACCTTGCGGCCCAGTCCGAGTACGAGCACCTGAGTGCTGACGCCGTGGCCGCCGCGAGGAATAGCCTTCTCGACACCGTAGGAGTCTGTCTGGCTGGCAGCGGCCTTGAGCCCGCCGCACGCGGCGCGATCGAAGTCGTGCACGAGAGCGGAGGACGCCCTGAGGCATCAGTCCTTGGTTTCGGTGGGCGAGTGCCCGCGATGATGGCGGCCTTCGCCAATGGCACGCTTGCTCATGTACTCGATTACGACGATCTGACGCCCTGGGGCCAACATGCTGGCAGCTCAGTTATTCCGGCGGTTCTCGCCGTTGCGGAACGCCGAGGCAAGGTTTCGGGACGTGAGTTGATCACGGCGTTGGCTGTGGGTCAGGATATTTTTGCGCGGCTACGACGCAATATCGTATGGAGAAAGGATTGGAATCCGGGACCGGTCCTGGGCGTCTTCGCCGCTGCGGCCGGTGCGTGCCGCATTCTTGAGATGCCTGAGGGCCGCATCCAGAATGCACTTGGCATCGCGACTCAGGAATCATGTGGACTGGCGGAAGTCGTGGGAGGACTCGGTGGAGATTTCCGGGGTATGTATGCGGGTTTCTCCGCGAAGGGTGCTGTCCTCGCTACCCTCCTCGCCGACAAGGGCGTTACATGCGTCGACTCCCCCTTCGAGGGAACTCATGGTGTCTTCAATAACTACTTTCCCGGGGGCTACGATCGAGAAACCATCCTGGCTGATGTTGGACACGACTACCAGGGCGGGACGACTCTGTACAAGAGATGGCCCGCGGTCGGAACGTCTCACAGCCACGCTCAGGCGACAATAGAAATTATGAAGGAGGAGGGCCTCAGCGTCGAGGACATTCGTCAGATCCGAGTCTATGTCGGCGACTACCACAGCCTCATGTGCACACCATTGGAGACTCGACGAGCGCCGCAAACACTCATCGACGCGAGGTTCAGTTTGCCATTCATCGTCGCGACTGCTGCAGTACGCCAAGGCCTGTCGATTTGGGACTTCACCGACACGGGGCTTCAGGATTCCCGCGTGCTAGATGTCGCGAGGCGGGTCCAACCTATCGAAGATCGTGAGTTGGATTGGAAGCTCGAGCTCCCGCATGGGCGCGTGGAGGTCATAACCTATGACGGACGTAGCTTCACAAGAATCGGCACGCAAGTGCCCGGCAGCATTGAAGCACCGATGATCTGGGACGACCTCGTGGAGAAATTCCGAGAATGTGCCCCCGCCGCTATACGCCGGCCTTCTCCTGCACAGGTCGACTCGGTGATCGGCATGATCCAGGAGCTCGAGTCGATGGATGACGCCACGGAGTTCCTTCGCGTACTCGACTGACGACTCCGACCGCCAGTACATCAACCGTCGTCGCTGAAGTACCGTCCGGCTCGCGCGAGGACATCGATCAGGCCGTTGAATCCGCGCAGCGGGCATTGGCTGAAACCACCTTGCCCGCAATGTCACTCGATGAGCGGAAGGCGGTCCTCAGGCGATTCGGAGTGGCTGGCGGCGCATTGGGAAGAGCCCACCCAGATCATCGCGGACGAGATGGGCTGCACCATCACGCAATCCCGAAATATTCAGGTAGTCAATCCGGTGGTGGCCCCCAACCACGAGGAAACCGAGGTTACCCGCTTGCTATAAAGTGGCTCCCACCCTGGTTTGGTACATACGAGCCATGGCTCGAGGTGATCTCATGCGCGCGGCTCCGTTGCGACGGGACCGAACGGAGGATTCCGAAGGGTTATTCGCGATCTAAGGCAGGCGGGGCTCAGGCCGTAGCCAGCCCCTCGCCGGGGTCCGTCTGCGCGATATACATCGGCTCGTTATCCGTTTCGGCGGCGGCGACCCGCGCGTCGAAGTGGGAGGCAAGCAGTTCGCCGGAATGGACGAGGTGCTGCTGCATCGCGACCCGCGTTGCCTCCGGGTCTTTCGCCTTCATGGCTTGGAGCAGTTCGGCGTGGTCATCCATAGTGGCCCGAGGCCAGCCCGGGATGGAGGAGTAGAACTGCCGCGGGACGTACCGGGTAACCAGGCCCAGTGCCCAGATGATCTTGCGGGAATCAGCCAGCAGGTTGATCTCGCGGTGAAAGGCGTGGTTTTTCTCTTCGAGGCGGTCGTGATCGTTCCGGGCGGCGGCCGCAATCAACTCGTGGTGCAGTGCCTCGAGCTCGGCCACGTCCTGCTCTGTGGCCTTTGCCGCAGCGCGGGCTGCAAGCTCCCCGCCGATGAGGGCCTGGACTTGGAAAAGGTCCCGGATATCCTGGCCCGTGAGCGGGCCTACGACGAACCCGTGCCGCGGCACCAGTTCCAGAAAGCCCTCCACACGAAGGGCTTGGAGCGCCTCGCGTGCCGGCGTGGTCGAGATGCCCAAGTCCTCGCCGATTGTCTCGGGACGGACTAGTGTCCCTGGCCTCAGTTCACCGGACATAATGAGCCCCCGGATATGTGCGGTCGCCTTCTCGCTCAGTTGCGGGCGTGCGTTGCTGCGTCGACTGCGGCTGGTCATGGTCTGCGCACTCTTTCTGATCATTTTTCCTCACCTAACATACGGCATCGGCCACGGCGGATGTGCGTGCGGGGTGCCGGGCTGCCGTGGCCGATCCAGCAACGCGGGCACCGGATCCATCCGGCGATCTGTTTCCCGCGGGGCGAACGTGGGAGCCCGGCTGCGCAGCAACGCTTAGGTTCCGCGCACGGCGCGGGCGCGTTCGGTCATCTGTGGGCGGATGGAGAAGGCCTCCGCCATGGTTTCTGTTAGGGTTCAGCGGAGGTGGGCACCAGCCCAAACGATCCGGTCTAAAACGCTGCGTCGCTCAGGGATGACGGTAGGCGGCTCAGCAGTCACGGCGTAATGCCCTTGGGGGAGCAAATTGACCAAGTGGTTCATCCGGTGGTCCATGTCGACATGCACCACCGGATGTTCGTATGCCTTCCTTCTTCGATCGTTATCTCGGCATACGTAGTGGGTATGCCAATCCCCAGCCCTGTATCGCCGCCAGTCCGCAATCCTGCATGATATTGCTTGCAGGGTTGGATCACACCATGCAAGTTTCATCTCGCTGGGAATTTCTAGTGGTCTTTCGAACGCGGTGGCAGGAAATGCGTGAAAACCTGGTAACCGTCATGGCGGGAGATCATCTGCCTGGAAGAGTTGCCGTCCGCTGAAATCCAAAGAAAAGAGTTGTCCGGCATGACGGCCTCCACTGTTCCTTCGCGGACAAATTTCCCGTCTCTCCAAATCTCTACAAGTTGCCCGAGAGTGCGCTGCCAATTTGGTTGTAGCTGGATGTCCATCGTTTGCTCCTAAATACATGTAGTCGGATTTGGACAGATGTACCAGTTCGTCCAGTGTGGATGTGCTGCTCGGTAAGCCATTAGGCAGCTCACACCAGAGGAGGGTTGGAGGGCCGCCACTCCGCGCCCGCCTTAGTAGGAGCGGGGCAACCCCAGCACCTTGGTGGCCACGAAGCTCTTAACCATGTTGTTGTTGACCGGCGCCACTTGGAACATGCGTGTCTCGCGGAACTTCCGTTCCACGTCGTACTCGTCAACGAAGCCATAACCGCCATGGGTGTCCAGGCACGCATTTGCCGCTGCCCAGCTCGCCTCCGATGCCAGATGCTTGGCCATGTTGGCCTCCGCGCCGCACGCCTCGCCGGCGTCGAAGAGCCGTGCCGCCTCGTACCGCATCATGTCCGCAGCCCGGACCTTCATGTAGGCGTCGGTGATAGGGAACTGAACGCCTTGGTTGGCGCCAATCTTCCGGCCGAACACTTCGCGACTGTTGGCGTATTCCACACCACGCTGCGTGAACCAGTAGCCGTCGCCGATGGCCTCTGAGGCCAGGAGGATGCGTTCGGCGTTCCAGCCGTCGATGACGTAGCGGAAGCCCTTTCCGACCTCGCCGATCACGGCCGATGCCGGAACCCGCATGCCCTGATAGAAAATTTGGTTGGTTGCGTAGTTGAACATAGTGCGGACCTTGACGACCTTGAGCGTGTCCGGCTGCTCAGCCCGGACCTGTCGCAGGTCCACCAAAAAAAGCGTCAGGCCGTGAGTCTTGTCAGTGCCCTTGCCTACGGGCTTCTCGGAAGTGCGAGCCAGTACGAAGGCAAGGTCGGATTCGTCGATCCGGCTGGTCCAGCTCTTGTGGCCAGTGATGATGAAGTCTTCGCCGTCACGCACAGCCGCGGTCTCGATGCTGGTAGTGTCCGAGCCGGCCTTGTCCTCGGTGATGGAGAAGGCCTGCAGCCGCAACCTGCCCGCGGCGATCTGGGGCAGGTAATCCTTCTTCTGTGCGTCATTGCCGTGCCGCAGCAGGGCCCCCATCGTATACATCTGAGCATGGCAGGCCGCCGAATGTCCGCCTGATTTGTTGATTTCCTCCATGATGACGCTGGCCTCGGTCAGGCCCAGGCCGAGGCCACCGTACTCAGTGGGGATCAGCGCGGACAGCAATCCGGCCTCGGTCAGTGTGTCCACGAATTCCTGCGGGTAGCGACGGTTGCGATCCGTCTCGCGCCAGTACTCGTCGGGAAATCCAGCGCAGAGGAGGCGCGTCTTCTCTCGCAGCTGTTCGAGGTCGGCGGACAGAGTGGTCATCGGTGCTCCTTGATCGGTGGAGGTGGCGCTTGGACCACCGTCTGGAAACTGACAATACTCAATATATTGAGCCTTGACAAGGCATACTCCCCGGATCGTGCCCGGCTGCTTTTCCTTGACATCTAGGGCCAAAACAAGCAAAACTGGCGAGGAAGCAGAATATATTACACCTCCACCGACAGGGGCCGGAGGAAAACAGTGGAAAGCCAAGGAGACCATCGATGACCGAAAAAGCAACCCCGGCAACGGCCGAGGAAAGCCGTGTAGTACCGGGCTGGACGGGCCGCTTGTTCGAGGACTTCTCGCCCGGGGACATTTACTACCACCCGTTCGGCAAGACGGTGACCGAGGCAGACAACCAGTGCTTCACCCTGATGACGCAGAACGTGGCAAAGACGCACGTGGACCGAAATTTTGCCAATGGCACCGAATTCGGCCTGCCGCTGGTCAATTCCACTTTCACGCTCGCGCTGGTCACAGGCCAGTCGACCATCGATTTATCCATGAACGTCTTCGCGAACATGGGCTGGGATGAAGTCCGCATGCCGAACCCCGTCTACGAGGGCGACACGATTTATTCACGCTCCAAGGTTCTCGCCACCCGGGAATCGAAGTCCCGCCCGAATCTCGGCCTGGTGACCGTAGCCACAGAAGGCTTCAACCAGGACAGCAAGATCGTCATCAGCTACCGCCGCACCTTCATGGTGTACCGGCAGGGCCACATGCCGGGCGTCGAGTCTGTCCGTCCGGACGAGTCCAGCTTGCCGCTGATCGGCGACGCCCAGTGACGGCGCCGACAGGAAGCATCACGCCTGCCGCTACCACAGACGCCGTGGCGGCGGCGGTCACCGCCCTGTTCGTCCCCGGCGACCGCCCGGAGCGATTCGCCAAGGCAGTCGCCGCGGGTTCCGGCGTCGTGATCATTGATCTCGAGGACGCCGTCGCGCCGGACGCCAAGGCCGGCGCGCTTGCCGCGGTGCTGGCGGCACTCGCCGCGGGCGCCGACGTCAGGAGCATGCGCGCCTTGGTGCGCGTAAATCCGTTGGGTTCAAGCCAGTACGACGCCGAGATCACCGCGCTGCTCGCCGCCGCGGTGCCCGGGAGCGGCCTGCTCGGTTTCATGGTGCCTAAGGCTGAAGACGCCGGTGCCCTGGGGCAGCTGCGCGCGAAGATGCCCGGGCACCTGGCCCTTGTTCCGCTGATCGAATCGGCCGTCGGCGTCGTTAATGCCGTGGAGCTGGCGAGGGTTTCGGGAGTGACCCGGCTCGCCTTCGGCGCCATCGACTTCGCACTGGACATCGATGCCGACGGCGGAGACCGGTTCTTGGACAATGCCCGGGCGCAGCTGGTCCTGGCCTCCCGTGCGGCACGCATTGCTGCCCCGCTGGACTCGCCGTCCACTGAGATCGCGGACGGCGGCAGGGTTGCAGACTCCGCCCGGCTCGCCCGGAACTTCGGTTTCGGCGGGAAGCTGTGTATCCATCCGGCACAGCTGGCCGCCGTTCGTGGGGCGTTTGCACCCACCGAAGCCGAGATCGAGTGGGCGCGCTCAGTGATCGGCGCCGAAGGGGGTGCCGCGCAGGTGGACGGACAGATGATCGACCGCCCGGTCACCGAGCGGGCCAAACGTATCCTGCGGCGGGCCGTGAAGGACCAGTAAAGGAGCAGGCCGCCGCTGGAGGACATCACGGTGTCTCGCTGGAACGAGCTGTCGTGGCACCATTTGCCAGCCGTCTGGCTGCTGACTTGTTGGTATTCCGCGAGGCAACTCATTTGCGGCGTCTCATAGTACCCACAGAACTGGATCGGTGCTTCGCAGAACGCCCGGGTGCCGGGCACCAGCCTCTATACAAGAGGCGGTCGAGCTGCAGTCGGCCGCTTCGCCCGGGCAGCCCACCTGTCGGATGCGACCTGCGCCGTCCATAAAGGACGCGTCTGGGAACGAGATACAGGGAGGTTATCGTTCGACGTCCGCTGAAAGATACGGGCAGAAGTCGAGGACCCCGTGGGAACAAGCCCGGGTCCGTCGCATCAAAATGCGAGAGAAAGAGAGTAACTAGTGACACGTATTGGCATTGTGGCCGAGTTAGGCCAAGAGACAAGGGTCGCAGCAACGTCCGTAACAGCCAGGCAACTGGCCGAGTTGGGCTACGAAGTATTAGTCGAGAAGGGGGCTGGGGAAGCGGCGTCGTTCCGTGATGAAGCATATGCTGCGGCCGGTGCCCTGATTGTAGGCGCGGACGAAGCGTGGGGCAGTGAGGTAGTGCTGAGAATAAATCCGCCCAGCGCGGAAGAGATCGGACGCCTGGCGGACGGGGCGACCTTGATTGGGATGCTGGCTCCGGGTTTGCGACCTGAGTTGGTGGAGGCGTTGGCTGCGAGGCCGATTACGGCGCTGGCGTTGGATGCTGTGCCGCGGATCTCGCGGTGATGCCGCGGACAGCGTGCGGTAGAGAAAGATGCGCACAGCCTTCAGACACAGTGGGCTTTATTGCAGACTCTATGTCGGGAGCATTCGTTCGGTGATTCAATGAGGCGCTTCGATGCTTCGGCGCCGTATGTTCCTTCACTGGAATGATCAGTCGCCACCGCAGAGCCTCGCCGGCTAACGGAACTATTAGCTGGGCCGGAATGTGGCGTTTCTATATCGAGGGCCGAGAACAGCTAGTAGAGCACTTCCAACAATCCAATCGAGTATCTGTGGAATCGGGCACCGGCAGCCAGCTTCGACGCAGCAGCGTAAGCGCGAACTCCTCATCTTCGTCCCGGGAGCCCACCTGTCCAGGGCGCACTCCGGGGCCGCGACTGCATACACCTCAGCGGGCGCACAGGGAAGGTGCGACGGGCGACACCGCCGTATACCAGGGGTTCGTTACCACGTTCCGCGCACCGGCGAGACACGGAAGCGAACATTAGCACCCTGATAAAGGTCCCAGACGGGCAGAGGTTGAGGCGGTTGGGCGAGCGGCAGTTCTCACGAACATACGGGAAACGACGTCCAGCGCACTGGCGACACTCACGACCAACGCCGGCCTTGGCCCAGGCGTTCCCTTCCCGAGACCCGTCATAAGGAAGGGACGCGAGCGCGTAGCTCCGCCATCCCGAGCCCTCCGACCAGATCGATTACGCAAGGCTCGGCTCATATGGCGGGCGGCCCGCGAACGTCGACGTAAAAGCTAGTAGGGCCGACCAAAGCGTTGACGGCCTCAAGCCCCGTAAAACAATGTTGTGCCGTTGCACCGCTGCTACGACAGGCTCGCTGACCGTACGGGGCTGACGTCGTCCCTCATGCAACGCCTTTGGCTACGCCAACAATCAGACGAACTCTGCCCATAACTGCCAACTAGTCGCTGTAAGGCAGGATGCGTTCTGTCGAGAGATCCCAAACCACAGCCTTCTGGCGCGTGTACATAGCCACGGAATCAAAACCATTCTCTTTACCGAATCCGCTCTGTTTCATACCGCCAAACGGCACCGTCGGATGAAATGAACGGTAAGTATTGACCCAGACTGTTCCTGCGACAAGATTCTTAGAGAGGTACTGGATCGCACTGGCGTCGTTACTCCATACCTGGGCACTAAGACCAAACGGCGTGTTGTTCGCACGCGCGAGGGCCTCGTCCAAGCTGCCATACGACAAAACACTGGCGACCGGCCCGAAAAACTCCTCGATCGCTGCCGGATTATCGTCAACTACGTCGCCAAGCACAGTCGGCTGATAGAACGCG
This sequence comes from Arthrobacter bambusae, assembly GCF_030812595.1. Classification (GTDB taxonomy): domain Bacteria; phylum Actinomycetota; class Actinomycetes; order Actinomycetales; family Micrococcaceae; genus Arthrobacter; species Arthrobacter bambusae_B. The sequence continues at coordinate 37,701 of NZ_JAUSSZ010000007.1, read as the reverse complement.
CCGTCTCTGAGTTCGCCGTCTTCGGCGGGCGCGCCACCTGCCAGAAGCGTCGCTCCACTCTCGACCGATCGGTGAACGAGGTCATCGACTCTGCTTCGATGCTGCCGGTTGATGAGAGTGCCCATCTGGGAAGACTCTCGGCCCGGAAGCCCGACACGCACGGTTTTTGCGCGCGCCGCCAGCTCTTCACGAACACGGCCATAGATTGACTCATGGACGAGGATACGAGAACCAGCCACGCAACTCTGACCGCTCTTGGCGAAGTTCGAGTGAAGCACCGACGGGATGGCCATTTCTAAGTCGGCATCGGGCAACAGGATGGCCGGACTCTTTCCTCCCAGTTCCAGGACCGTGGGCACGATGTTGGTGGCCGACTGCGTGAGCACCGCCCGACCAGAAACAGGGCCACCGGTAAAGGCAATCATCCCGATATTCGGGTGCTGACATAGAAGCGGTCCTACGATTGCGCCCCGCCCCGTAACAACGTTGATGACCCCCCGGGGAAACCCCGCCTCGAGCGCGAGCTCCACCAGCCTGAAGTTGAGCAGAGGGGCGACTTCCGGCGCCTTGATGACAATGCAGTTGCCCGCAGCCAACGCGGGCCCCGCCTTCATTGCGACGAAATTAGCGTTTCCGTTATAGGGGCTTATTCCTGCCACGACCCCAAATGGCTCGCGCAACTCGTAAGAGAGCCGCTCCGGCAACTGAGCGAAACTTCGACCCTCGATCTTGTCTGCAATGCCCGCATAGTACCGGAGAGTCCGTTCACACGATCCAAGCTCGGCGAGCACTTCTCGACGGAGATGCCCCACATCGGCTACCTCGATGTCGGCGAGCTCCTCGCGATGTTCCGCGATGCGATCAGCCCATGCCGACAGCAACTGCCCGCGCACATCAGGAGCGGTGTGACGCCAGGACGACTCGTACGTCTGCTGTGCACCTTGGATGATCCAGTCCAGCTCCTCGGCAGTTACCTCGTGGAGCTCGGCAATCTGCCTGCCGGTCGAGGGATTCTCAATCGGCATGACGTATCCGCCGTGTGGGGTAACCACCCCTTCGGCTGAGATGTACCCGACGTTCGACCGAGTGCCCACCACATTCGCTGTCATCCGTATTACCCATTCTCTTGCAAGTTCAAGCCCAGCCAAACAGTTCGACGGGGTCCTTGTCTCATTCAATTCTCGCTCGCACAACGTATGTCTTGTCATGCGAGGGTGTCTTAATACAGACTCTCCTCGTTCTTCTCCCGCATGGACAAACAGGGAACATTCCATCAGTGTGAAGGCGATAATTAACGCGCGCGAAAGTCTGTCACCGGCATGGCGTCGTTGCCACCGCAACACCGCACCAGCAGAAGTGCACATTCCACCTACTCCCCCAAAATGCAAACTCCACCAAGTTGGGGAGGCCGGCAGCAAAACAGCCGCGCTGAGGGCCCGTTCACGTTTCACAGGGGGCACGCCAACACTGCCGTCCAGGATTCGGGCTTCAATGCCAGGAACCGGACTCAGTTGCTTCACCCGTAGTAGTCATACTGACCAGTGGTGCGCTCGTTTGGCCAATGTTATTCAGTGATGGATACATCACCTCATCTCATGCTGAACTTAGAACGCCTCTCCGACGCCGTAAGAAGAGCCCGAGAAAATGCGAGGCTTTCCTCTCGCCTGCCGCGACCAGGTTCCGATCCAACGCGGGAATGCCGGCAATTGATGGGGGCTATCACAATAGGTCATTTGCCTTTCGATTACATCACGTATCACGATGGGGCAAAGCCCTGTGATGCTAGTCACCCAAACAGCGGCCAGGTCCGACTTACAAATGAAAGTTGAACGGCAGACATGTACCTGCCGAGAAAAGGGGTTTCGATGTCGACGACGACGTCAGCAAACCGGTTCGAAAACAAGATCGTCTTTGTGACAGGGGCAGCCAAGGGAATCGGGCGCGCGACTGCAATCGCGTTCGCCCGCGAGGGAGCGCGGCTCGCACTCGCGGACTTCGACGACAAAGCAAACAGCGAGACGGCGGACTTTATCCGTAAAGAGGGTGGGGAAGCGATCACCTTACATGTCGACGTAACGTCGGAAAACGAAGTGCGCTCGGCTGTCAATGAGACGATGGCTGAATTCGGACGACTGGATGTCGCTTTTAACAACGTCGGCCGTATCCAGAAGCCCACGCCATTGGCTGAGTCGACCCTCGACGAATGGCGGATAATCATGGAGTCGAACGCACTAGGCGTGTTCCTTGGCATGAAATACGAAATCCCGGCGCTCCTGAAGAGCGGCGGCGGAGCCATCGTAAACACCTCTTCGGGTGCAGGGCTGCGCGGACGGAAGGGCTTCGCACTATATACGGCGGCAAAGCACGCAGTAGCGGGATTAACTCGGGCAGCGAGTCTCGACTACGCGCGTCAGGGCATCCGGGTGAACGCAGTAGCCCCCGGACCGGTTGATACAGAGTTGGCCCACGTGGTCACCGGTGGTAGCCAGGACGGCATCGCGGCAATGGAGGTCACGCAGCCAATTGGACGCCTCGGCCAACCTGAGGAGATCGCTTCCGCGGTACTCTGGCTCGCCTCGCCGGAGGCCGGCTATACCCTCGGAACCGTGTTGCCGGTTGACGGCGGACGCACCGCCGGGTAATGCATACGCGGCACGCATACCGAAGCTCTACCAACCCGATCCAACCACTTCAGCAAAGGAGCTAACGTGGCCAGCACAAATGCAATGACCGCAATATCCAAACCGACGGGCGGCACTCAGCTAGAGAAGTCTCGTGCACGTCGCGCTGCCGTATCGGCTCTGGTGGGTGGTGCGCTCGAATATTACGACTTCTTTCTTTACTCTCTGGCTGCAGCCACCGTCTTCCCGACGATAATGTTTCCGAGCGGGACCAGCGCCGCGACCGGAATCTTGCTTTCTCTTGGCACCCTCGGCGTTGGTTACGTGGCGCGGCCCGCCGGCGCCGTAGTCTTCGCACACTTTGGCGACAAGTTCGGCCGCAAGCGCATCCTGGTGTTGACAATCGTACTGATGGGACTGTCGACATTCACCATGGGTTTCCTTCCTACATATGCACAGGTGGGACTTCTCGCGCCAGTTCTTCTGGTGGTCATGAGACTTGTTCAGGGACTGTCTGCGGGCGCAGAAACAACAGGAGCCAGTACGCTTACGCTGGAGTCGGCCCCGCACGGCAGGAGAGCGTTCTATACATCGTTTACACAGTCAGGAAATTCCGTCGGCTTCGTACTCGCAAACGTCGCATTCCTACCAATCGCGGCCCTTCCACATGATCTCCTGTTCTCCTGGGGATGGCGCATCCCCTTCTTCGCCAGTGCCATTGTTGTGGTCGTCGCGCTAATTATGCGAACGAAGCTCGAGGAGCCAGTCATCTTCGTCAAAGAGGTTGTCGAGGATCATCAGGAAATAAAGATCCCGCTTTTCACCGCTCTTCGGCGCTACCCGTGGGGCATTATCAAGGTCCTCCTGCTCACGACGAGCGCATCGATCGGCACCATGCTTTTCACATTCGGTCTGGCCTTTGCCACTCGACCTGAGTTCGGGATAAACATTTCTTTTACCACCATGATCTGGGCCTCAATCGCAGGTTACGGAATTAATGCGGTCTTCCAACCTTTTTGGGGGCTCCTTTCCGATCGTATCGGCCGCCGACCGCTGATCATATTCGGCGCTATCACTTCTGCAGTAATGACATTCGCTTATTTCGCAGCAATCGTCGCACACAACATTCCGATGATATTCGTGACGATTATTGGGGCTTTCTCGATCTTCTACGCCGCTGTGAACGCCGTAAGCCAAACATTCTCTGGTGAGCTGTTCGACGTACGTGTCCGATACTCGGCTTCAGCTGTGGGCTTCAACGCTGGCATTGTGGTGGTCGGCTTTGTGCCAGCCATTGCCACGGCCTTCGTCACGAGGGACAACTGGATGGCAGCGCCAGTCATCGTTGCAATCACTTGCATAGCAGCTGCCGTCGCAGCCGTCTTCTCGAAGGAAACGAACAAGGTACCGCTTGAAGATCTTGGCTAGATTCGTCGCTGGGCCGAAAGTGATTCGCCGAGTTTGCGGATGCAAGGAACTTGAAGGAAGCGTTCAAGAGCTGAGCGACTGAGCAGGAAGCTCGCGTGCAGCGATGACTGCAGCAGACATCCCCGCAGCAGCCAAACACGCCATTTCCCCCGGTATCGTCAACCTATTCAGTGTGTCCCGGAGAGGGGCGGTGAAGATCAAAACTTCGCCGCCCCTCTCGCTTGTTCAGCACCGTGGCCGGTTTCTTCGATCCGGGGGCACTCGTCCGAGCCGGTAAAAACCCTCGCCTCATAACGTTCGCCTCATGCAGTGCGTGTGAGGCCTGCGGGCAGAGGAGTGCAATGAGTCTCGGTGAGGATGTCAATCCGCCTGAGCGACCGAGATACCGCCGATTGAGGTTTGCCAGCTCTTGAGATAGCCCGAACGACGTTGATGCGGCGGCGGGAGCGCGTACGGCCTGCTCATGGTATTCACAGTCGGCACGTTCCTGGTAGGCCTCGAAGACACGTTAGCGTGGGGTCATCGTCTCGGTCGAGAGACACGGTGCACAGGACGCTGCGGTCGTAGAGTTGCGCTGGTAGTTTGCCACTCACGCGCCCGGAGTCGAGCAGGGCGGGTGCAACTTCGGCGGGCCGGTCTGCTTGCTCGATTGGTGCCGTACTCTGCACCGGTCGCAACGAATCCGGAAAGTCCAGCAGGATTCCGGGCATGCTCGTGATCGCGAAATCGGGCCTGGACCAGTCCTCCGGTCGTCAACCTCCGGCGAGGTGAAGGGGATCTCGGTGGCGAGCTTGAGGACGAGCATTTCCACCTCTGCGGGGCTGCGGCGCTTTGCTTACGGCCAAGTCGTGATGGGTGGGTCGGAGCGCGAAAAATCCTGTCCGGGGACTGGCATCGGGCCAGCAGCACGTGCGCGCCCTCACGCTGGAAGTGGTCGAAGGCGGCCTGGTACGCGGGAAACTATTCCATGGTTGCCCAGAGGCTGTTTGAACGCTCACTTAGGTCGCAGACCAGGTCCGTTCTGTGTGCGGCGAGCCGTACGAGTTCCGCGATCTCGTCCCCAGTCCTCACGGACTAGGGGTTGCGTCTGTCCTCGTCCGGTCAGCGGTGAATCAGGCGTACCTCAATCTTCCCATCGCAGCGCAGGTCCGGCAGCCGTGGGCAGATCCGAATGGCGGTTGACAGTGATGCGCTGTCCGGTTGTGGAGGTAGACGGCGCGCTGCCGAACAGCGCGCAGTCCCTTCCTGTCTCGCAGGCCATTAAGGGCCGAGGCGGAAATGAATCGCAAGAACCCGTCCAGCGAATCTCTACGTCGATGGACCATCGAAAGTAATGACGCCCTTACCTGCCCTTTGTTTGTCGAACTCTTCATATGCGTCGACGATCTGGTCTAACCGCCATCGGTGGCTATAGAGGTCCCCGATCGGAAGGTTGTTACGCGCGATGAACTCCGCGCAGCGTCGAAGCTGGACGACCGACATGGTCCATGATGTCAGGAGAGTCATCTGACTCCTGAGATAATCGAAGACCTTAAATTGAACCTCTCCGCCCAAGCCCACAAGACAAAGCTTTCCCCACGGCGCCAGCGCCGCAATAGCGTCGGCGGTGGCTGCAGTGGACCCGGATGTTTCGAGCGCAAGCGACACACCCGGACCGTCAGTGAGCTCCCGCACGGCAGCAGCTGCGCTGACCGACATCGGGTCGATCGTCGCAATTGCCCCGAAACGCTCGGCCTGGAGCCGTCGAGCCGGCTCGGGGTCTATCGCGACTACGCGCGCGCCACGAGCGGTCGCCAGAAGGGTGGCGGAGAGCCCCACAGGGCCTTGACCAAATACCGCGATGGTTGCTCCACCGACATCGCCGAGACGATCCAGCGCGCCCCAAGCTGTACCCGTGCCGCAGCCGATCGCTGCACCGGCTTCGAACGTCAACCTGTCATCAAGCGGAACAAGGCTTGCGATGGGGACGCGCATAAAAGGCGCATGCGCCCCATGATCGTCAATACCGAAGACGCGCGCCGGTGCAGTCGTGCACATCTGGGGCCAACCTGACCGGCAAGCGTCGCAATAGGTGCAGCCAGCATAGTGATGAACGATCACCCGCTGACCGACAGCTGCCAGATCGGGCGACACTCCAGCGCCGACCGCGTGGATCACTCCCGCAGGTTCGTGCCCCATGATGCAGCTCCCGGAGGTAGCGGGTTTCCCCGGTGCATCGCGATAAATGTGAAGGTCGCTCCCGCACAATCCCGAGGCCCGGACAGCGACAAGAACCTCACCAAATCCTGGTCGGGGGTCAGGGAAGTCCCGGAGCTCAAGGGTTCTGTTCCCTAGGAAGACCGCCGCTTTCATGAACGCGGTCCAGAGTTCGGGAGGCCCAACAAAACTGCTGACGCGCATATCTTAATGGCCCGTTGAACATGATCGTTACGACGCTGAACGAAGGCGTCTTCTGAGTCGGGCAGGCCGGTGGAGAATGCGCCTCGATGTTCGAGTGACATAGGGATTCCTTTCAAGCGATGCATGGCTGTGTGGCCGGGACGGAGGATCCGCCGAATGACCTTTACGGCGCAAGGTCTGCTAGACCCCGGTCGGACTTGTGAGGCCAGACTGTGGAAGCCGCCTCCAGATCCCGCACCACGCTAACCGGTTGCGCTCAAGCCCGGAGGGTTTCGGCAATTTGGGCTCGAACTTTTTGATCAAACCTGCGGCTCCTCGGCGGACCGCCATGGCAAGAGGGCGGGGCCGCGTCCCGTAAGGTCGCATCGAGAGGAGCTAACGCAGTGTTCAGATTCACCGGTCAAGACTCCAATCCATGCTTTCGTTAGCCTTTTCCTTCAGGGAGAATGTACATAGCGCCGCAACTCCCGAAATCACAGCAAGCACGATGCCGAATCCGACGGGACCAGCCGGAGACCCGGTGATCATTGGAGCGATGATCGGGATGACTCCGCCACCTAGGATCGCGGCGAGCTGGTAGGACATGCTCGTTGCCGTATAACGGTATGCAGTTGGAAACTGTTCGGGTACCAGCACGCCGACGGCCCCGAGCGCCGTTCCGGCGACCATCGTAGTGATGCACAATGTGACACCGAAGGCGGAAATCGTGCCGAGGTTAATGATTGGGAAGAGTGCGATCGCCCATACCACTCCAAACAACTGTGCCGAGCCGATCACCCGGCGGCGCCCGAATTTGTCAGAGAGCAGGGAGCTCACGCACGCAGCCGCAGTGTAGACGACCCCTGCTAGTGCGGTGACCCCAAACACCTCGTTTTGGGAAAGCGCGAGTTTCTGCACACCGTAGCTGGGAAGATACGTCTGCACTATGAAGTAGAAGGCGAACGTCGTGAGAATCGCCCCGCCTGCCCTGAGGACCGTAGAGGTCTGATTTTTGAAGGTATCGAAGAGCGGGACGCGAGCGGGCGCATTCCGGTTCCGTGCCTTCTCGAAAATTGGGGTCTCTTCAACCTTAAGACGAATGTAGAGTGCGACAGTTACGAGGACAAAGCTCGCAAGGAATGGAATCCTCCATGCCCACGATGTGAATGCTCCCAGACCAAGAGTTACGCTGACAACCAGCAAGGTCAGTGGGCCCAGGACATTGGCCAGACCATTTCCGATCTGAGGAAAAACTCCATACAGGCCACGACGATCCGCCGGGGCATGTTCGGTTGCAAATAGCTGCGCTCCGCCCCATTCACCTCCGAAGGCGATACCCTGCAAGGCTCGCAATAGCACAACGATGATCGGCGCTGCCGCGCCGATCATGTCGGCGGACGGCACCATGCCCATGAAGGCCGTGGAAAGCCCCATTCCGAGCACGGTCGCGACAAGTATTTTCTTGCGCCCGTACCGATCTCCGAAGTACCCGAAGATCACAGCTCCGAGCGGTCGCGTAACGAATGCCACCCCCAAGGTTGCGAAAGACGCAATGAGGCCGGCCGACGGGCCGAGCGAAGGGAAAAACGTCTTTGGGAAAACGAACGCAGCAGCGAAACCGTAGATTCCGAAGTCGTAGCTTTCGATCAGGGCCCCCATGGCAGTCGCAAAGGCGATACGCCTCACATGCCCCTTCCTTTTGATTGGCTCAGTCGCTTCAAGTTCGCGCTGGGCCAATTGGAGAGATTCGTGTTTCGTGATCTCTGACTCATCTGGAATCGACACTGATTCCTCCTAACGTTATTGTTCGGAGACGGTCCGCATCCCACGGCTGCGGTATAACTCTTATGCGCTCGACGGTCGGGGTGTGAAGGACTTTTCGATTTCGCAAGCTCAGACGACGTAACGGTTTGCGGACACCGTCGATATCGACATTTTTCTTTCTTCGGCAAGGGCATCTCTGCCGTTCTAGTTTTGCGAGGTAGGTCTTTGCGGGTTTTCTCGTGGACATGGATAACAGCGAACCAGCCCATCGTGAGACGTTTTGCAAGCGAATAGCAAATAATCAATTGTGATTGTTCCATCACGCATCTGCATCTACGAGGGACAGGAACGAACGCTGACATGTGCTTGGCGAAAACCCTTGGTCTTCCGCTTTAAGGCGTCCCCTGACCGTTGAAGGAGTGGTTTGGTAGGCCTGGCTTAGTGTCGAGGACGAGTGTTCCTTCACGTGGAGTATGGGGCCCGCCCGGGACCACCGCAGCGTAATGGAAGCGGGTGTCGGGCGGCACGGACAGGGCCCGGCGGTGCGATTTCCTTGTAGTTCTGGCCCATGGCAGACGGCACGTGGGACCAGATCCGCACCGGACAGAGACCGCTTCCCATCGATTTCGGCCAATAGAGACGGCAGCTACCTCATTTTCGACGTGGCGCTTCAAACGGCAGATAGCAGCCTGGCATTACCGCATCACAAATGGGTATTGGTGAGGCTTATCCATAACAGAGAGTATGGAATACATCAGTTTTATGCCTAACTGGCTCCTTCTGCTTGGCCCTATGCCTCGCCCGCACACTGCGCGAAAGATAAAGAGATGCTTCAAAACACCAGTACCCCGGCTTCCACCCCGAGCCAGCACGGCACGCCGGACCCAGACTCCCGCAAGGTCCTCCGGGGCAGGGGCGCAGCACTTGCCCGAAACATGGAGGCAAGTCTCAGTGTCCCCACCGCGTCGACCATGAGAACTTTTGAAGTCTCGGCGCTCATGGAATGGCGCCAAAGGCTCCGCACGCAGGGTTTCAACGTTCCTATTGCTGCCGTGCTCGCGACCGCCATGGCCCGTGCCGCCCAGCAGCAGGTTCCCGCCGTGCGTCGGCGTATTGAAAACGACGGCACGGATCTCGTGCTGGTAGAAGAGGGAACCGTCAACCTCGGAGTTGCGGTCGACGTCGAAACTTCTGCAGGGCATTCCATCATGGTGCCCGTCATCAAGGATGCAGCCCGTCTCACTTTTCCGGAACTGGTTGAGCATCTCGGAGGGCTGTCTCAGGAGTGTCGGGCAGGCACCATCTCCGTCTCCAAGCTACGTGGAGCGTCACTCATCCTCACCAGCACTGGTCGTTTCGGTTCCACAACAGGTGTACCCCTGCTTCCCGCAGGTCCGGGCATCATTGTCGCCGCCGGTGCTATCGGTGTCCCTGCGGGGCTCGAAAAGCTGGCCACCACGCATCCCGTGGACCCCGTGCTGACGTTGTCTTCGACCTATGACCACCGCGCCATTCAGGGAGCAGACTCCGGGAGCTTCTTAGGCGCCGTAGAGAAATACCTTCGCTCGCAGGAGTTCCTTGCACAACTGGAGCAGGAGATACTCCAAAAAGAACCGGACCCCCTGCTTGACCTCCCGGTGTCGGCGTCGTCCGAGGACGACGTCCGATTGGCCGAGTTCAACGGCACGGCCAGCACAGCCGTCGCCCGGTTGGAGCCCGTCCGTGCCCGCGACGAAGGATCGTGGTTGCCCAACGGTGTCGAAGTCGAGTTTGCGCACCTGTCCGATCCGGAAACGCGCAACTGGCTCGCCGACCTGGTCAGGCACGGAACTCCACAGCCTACCGCTGATCGCCGACTACAGGCCCTGCGGCTTGCAACGGAGATCGACGTGTTCGAAACGTACCTGCAGACCCAATTCCTCGGGCAGAAGACACTGTCCGTCCAAGGCCTTGAGTCCTCGGTGCTGGCTTTGGCCGAAATGGCCGGACAGGCTGCCGGGAAGGGTTACACCGAAACCGTGCTTGGCATGGCGCACCGCGGCCGGCTCAGTATCATGGCGCACATCCTGAACTGGCCGATGGAGCGGATTCTGGCCGAGTTCCTTCCAACCTCGCACTCGACATTGCATGCGCGTTCCGGTGATGTTCGGCAGCATCTGGGCGGCGGCGGTGCGTTTACGGATACTGATGGTTCATCCATCGGCGTGATGCTGGAGCAGAACCCTAGCCACCTCGAATTCGTTTCGCCAGTGGCGCTTGGCGCCGCGAAGGCCAAGCAAGACCAGCTCATCGCCGAGGGCCTGTCCCCGGCGGAGGCACGTCGAAGGGTGCTCCCCGTCTTGCTGCATGGCGACGCCGCGTTCACGGGACAGGGCGTGGTGTACGAGACTTTCAACCTGCAGCGGCTTGAACCCTACAACGTGGGCGGCACGATCCACATTGTCCAGGACAACCGGCTCGGCTTCACCGCCACTCCTCTCCAACTGCGGTCAACATCCTGGCCATCTGACGTCGTCCGCGGCTTCGACGTCCCGGTCATCCACACCGACGCGGACGACGTCGACGCCAACCTCGTGGCGGCGAGGATCGCCTTCGACTACCGCGAGCGGTTCGGCACGGACATTGTCATCCATGTCCAGGGCTACCGGCGTCACGGCCACAACGAAACCGACGAGCCCCGCTACACCCAGCCCGTCTACTACAACGACATCGACCAGCACCCGCCGGTACACCAGATCTATGCGTCCACTCTGGCAACTGCCGGCCTGGTGAAGGACACCTACGTCGATGAGGCTCGGTCCGTGGCCAAAGAGCACCTGGTGGGCGCTTTGGAAAAGGCTCGCGTCTTCGATCTCGATTCGGTGGTCAACCAGGAATTCGTGCCCCGCCCCGCCGTGCACGACAAGCTGCGGTCAATCACCGCCTCCTGGGTCGCCGAAGTCCTCGACGCATCTGAGCAGTCCCGCGATGATGTCGCCATCCATCCCAAGCTGATGAGGCAGTTCGACAAGAAGCGATCCATGCGTAGCCAGGACTTCCTGATCGACTGGGGTCAGGCAGAGCTGCTTGCTCTCAAGCACATCAACGAAGCCGGCGTGCCGCTTCGGTTTACCGGCGAAGATGTGGAGCGCGGGACGTTCAGCCACAGGCACATCGTGGTTCACGACTCTCAGACTGGGTACAAAGCCGAGCGGCTGACGTTTGGCGGCGCGCCCTTCCTTGTGGCGAACACACCTTTGACGGAAGTTGCCACCGTCGGCTTCGAATACGGCTACGGTCGCACCAACACAGATTCCCTCCAATTGTGGGAGGCGCAGTTTGGTGACTTCGTGAACGTGGCCCAGGTCATCTTCGACCAGTTCATTATGGCCGGCCGCGACAAGTGGGGCCGCGAAAGCCGATTTGTGGCGCTGCTCCCGCATGGTTGGGAGGGCGCCGGTCCTGAGCACTCCTCGGCGCGCTTGGAGCGGTTCCTTCAGTTGGCTGCCCGCGACAATTCCCGCATCCTTATCCCCACCACGGCCGCACAGTACTTCAACGCTCTCGTCAGCGCCGCAGCCCTGGATGAACCGCGCCCGCACATCATCTTCACGCCCAAGTCATTACTGAGGGCCGAGTCTGCGAAGTCGCCAATGGCGGATTTCACTGCCGGTACGTTCCACCCGGTCCTGGCCACCGGGGCGCCCAGTAACGGCACTCGCCGTCTTGTTCTGTCCTCCGGCAAGGTGGGCGTGGAGGCCAAGGAACGTCTGGGCGAAGGTGTCCGCCTTATCCGTATCGAACAGCTGTACCCGTTCCCGCATGAAGAGATCATGAGGGAAGTGGCGGCCGCAGCTGAGCTGGAAGAGATCGTCTGGCTTCAGGAAGAACCCGAGAACATGGGTGCGTGGAGCTACGTGCTGCCCAAGCTGCTCAAGATGGGTCTTGGCCGGTTCCGCCTTGGTTATGTAGGCAGGCCAGAGGCAGCATCTCCCGCCGAAGGCTACTCATCGGAGCACAAGGCAGCCCAGGAACGCCTTCTGGCGACGGCGGCCCAGCCCGGCGCCGTTGACTTCCGCATCGGGTAGCCATTCAAACATCCCCCAACAGGTCGAGGGGAATAATTAGCCAACGGACACAGGGTCAGGCGGTGCAGGGAATCCCTGCACCGCCTGACCAGTAAAAGCAACCAAACATTCGCATGGCGTTACCGGAGAGAAGGAGGCGTCACGAGCACGACGGGGAGATTCAAGATTGAACTCCAGTTCGACGAAGCCATCAGGGTCGCCGCGAATATGGCGCTGCGGGAATACGCGGGATTTTGGATCACAAGCTGCAACCGAAGGACACTCGGCACGCGGCGAAGGGCGCTAAGGACCTACTCACTTCTTCTGACTCGGATGCAAGGCTCCCAACCACGGAGCATACTCAGCCCCAGCGCTTCGGCAGGCTCCTCTTCGGCCGACCGGAGCCGACTTCCGACGATCTTGTTTACGTCTCAGGGGGAATCAGGCGGCCGAATTCCTGGGTTGCCGCCCAACTGCCGAGCAGAGCGATTTTGTCGGCTGATTCGAAACCCTGTTCCGGGGTGTAAGTGCCGATGAACAGTCCTGGTTCGCCCGGCATCTCGAACACGTCGTAGGTGAGTTCGATGTCGCCGACCTCAGGGTGTCGATACACCTTCTGCCCCGTGCGGTGTTCGTGGACGTCCTGGTCCGCCCAGTCTTTGCGGAACTGGGGGCTGCGGGTGGCAAGTTCTCCGATAAGTTCCGTGAGGGCGGCATTGAGCGGGTCCCGACCTGCCTCGTAACGAAGCATCGCGGCAGTCAGGCTGCACCCGAGCGGCCAATCCGCGTAGTAGTCCTTGGCGCGGGAGTCGAGGAAGATGAAGCGGGCGATGCTGGGCCGGTCGGATTCGAAGTGTGGCGAGAACAGCGCCCGCCCGAGAAGGTTCGAGGCGATGAGGTCCTGCCGGGCGTTGTAGACGACGGCGGGCACGGTCAAGTTATCGAGGACCCGCTGCACCGAAGGACGAACGGCGACGGCCGCCGTCGTTTTCTCCGCATGGTTCGCGGCCGCAGGGGTGATGCGGGCGAGGTCGAGCAAGTGTTCGCGTTCGACATCGGTGAGGTGCAGTGCGCGGGCGATCGCGTTGAGGACGCTCTCTGACGCACCGTGGATGTTGCCCCGCTCGAGCCGTGTGTAGTACTCGACGCTGACGTCGGCGAGTTGGGCGACCTCTTCGCGCCGGAGCCCGGGAACACGTCGTTCGTCTCCAACATCGGGCAGGCCAGCCTGCGCGAGCGTGACGTTCGCGCGCCGGGAAACGAGAAACTTCCGGATGTCGTCTTTCTTGGTCATATCTTCACGCTATGCCTATGTGAGTGCGGGCTATGTAGGGAGGGCGGGGGCGCATCGGCCCCCGCCCAGGATGTAGGTTCAGAGGGTTAGCAGGACTTTGGTAGCGGTGCGCTCGTCCATCGCCTTGTATCCTTCCGGGGCCCGGTCGAGGGGAAGGATCAGGTCGAAGACCTTGCCCGGATCAATCTTCCGATCCCAGACCATCCGGATCAGGTCAGGCAGAAACCGGCGCACCGGCGCAGGTCCGCCGAGGGTGTGGATGCCGGCCAAGAACAGCTCGATGCCGGGGACGTGTACGTCGTAGTTCACGCCAACGTAGCCGAGGTGCCCGCCGCCGCGGGTCGCGCCAACGGCCTGCATGAACGATTCCTGGGTTCCGACCGCTTCGACCACTGAGTGTGCACCCAGCCCGCCGGTCAGCTCCTTAATCTTGGCGATGCCCTCGCCGCCACGCTCTTCTACAATGTCGGTCGCGCCATAGAACTTGGCCAGTTCCTGCCGGTCCTTATGCCGGCTCATGGCGATGATCCGGTCGGCGCCCAGTTCTTTCGCCGCGAGGATGGCCATCAGGCCTACCGCTCCATCGCCTACTACGGCGACAGTCTTGCCTGGGCCGGCCTGAGCGGCGACGGCGGCGAACCAGCCAGTTCCCAACACATCGGACGTGGCGAGCAGTGAAGGAATCAGCTCCGGGTCTGGCTGCCCGGGCGTCGCCACCAGCGTTCCATCCGCGTAAGGGATACGGGCTTTCTCGGCCTGGGTGCCGATTTGCGCCACAAACTCCGCGTGCACGCACTTTGATTGGAACCCGGACTGGCAGATTTCGCAGGTGTTGTCCGAGATGACGAACGAACCCACGACGAAGTCGCCCGGCTTGATCGTCTTCACCGCGGAGCCGATCTCTTCCACCACGCCAACGTACTCGTGCCCCATGGGTGTGTGATCTACCGGTTCGATGCCGCGGTAGGGCCACAGGTCGGAGCCGCAAATACAGGTCGCGGTCAGGCTGATGATCGCATCGGTAGGATCGATGATCTTCGGGTCTTCACGCTCCTCGACCCGGACGTCCCCAGCCGTGTACATGACAACTCCACGCATTAATATCTCCTTGCTTGCGCCTGGCGCGCCAAGCGCGCCAGTGATGTTCCAGAAGTGGTTTCCGGTTTGCTATCTCCCATTAGACCTTCGGGATGCCGGGCCTGGGAGGGTCCAATAGGGCCTCCCGGTATTTTCTGTATCTCAATGCCATCGGTCCGACAATCCCGGCGAAGACCAGCATGACCTTACGGGCATCGCAGTGGTTGTGGGAGGCACTGAGAGGGTCTCCCACCGACCCGTCCTACATGTTGGAATCGTCGGAGGGCTGAGTTCGGTTTGACCGCAGGGCTGCGGCCTTCATACCGTCCATTCGCCCGTACGGCAGGGATCGCCATCTGGGCGCGCCCACTCGATGAAAACCGGAACACCCGAAGGGAAGGAAGAGAGCTATGCGCGGAGTGATCATGCTTGCCCCGGGGGAGTGTGCGTGGAAGAACGCGAGGATCCTCAGATCATCGATCCCACTGACGCGGTTATCCGCATCACAGCCAGCTGCATCTGCGGCTCCGACCTGTGGCCCTATCGTGGCCTTGCTCCCCTGCCCGGCCCCTCTCAGATCGGGCACGAGTACGTCGGCATCGTTGAGCAGACCGGTGCGCAGGTCGCAACCGTCAAGCCCGGCGACTTCGTCGTCGGCCCGTTCGTTGCCTCTGGTGACGGCTGCGAAATCTGTCAGGCCGGGTTCCGGTCCTACTGTCCCAACCGGGTGGAGATGCCCACGATCGGAACCCAGGCCGAAAAGGCCCGCATCCCGTTCGCCGACGCGACATTGATCGCTACTCCTGGGCAGCCGGGTGCCGAGCTGATCCCCTCGCTGCTGGCTTGCTCTGATGTGCTGGGCACCGGCTGGTTCGCTGCTGTGTCCGCGCAGGACGGGCCAGACAAGTCCGTCGCGGTCGTTGGCGACGGCGCCGTGGGCCGTGCTGCGAAGCAGCTGGGGGCCGACAGGATCATCGCCGTCAGCCGCCACCCTGAACGGCAGAAGCTTGCACTCGAGTTCGGGGCCACCGATGTTGTCGCCGAACGCGGCGAAGACGGCGCGGCCCACGTCAAAGAGCTCACCGGCGGATATGGCGCGCATTCCACAGTCGAGGCCGTCGGTACGACGGAATCACTGCGCCAGGCGATCCACGCCACCCGTCCTGGCGGCAACGTCGGATACGTCGGCGTCCCCGTCGGGGCGCAGCTGGACCCGATGGAGCTGTTCGCCTCCGGTGTCCAGCTCGCGGGAGGCGTCGCGCCCGTCCGCCGCTTCCTGCCGGAGCTAATCCAACTCGTCTGGGATCGCAAGATAAACCCCGACAAGGTCTTCGACCTCACTCTGCCTCTAGACGACGCCGCAGAAGGCTACAAAGCCATGGATGAGCGACAGGCCATCAAAGTCCTTCTCACCACGTGAGAACCGAACGCCGCCCAGCGTCCCCAAGACGAACGGCGCGCTCGCTCGAGCCACCGACCGACAATCGGCAGGGATCATTCTGCGGTCGGTTTACGTGGCGATTCGTTGCCAAGGAGGGCTTACACCCGCTATGCGAATTGATTTGAGCATTGTGAGCGCGGCCGCAGGTGGTTCCCGCACTCCGCGCGGATACCTCGCCAAGCCCGCCGGAATCGGTCCGTTTCCCGGCGTCGTTCTCATCCACGAAGCGTTTGGACTCGACGACGTCAAGCGCCGACGCCATGCGGACCGGCTCACCGCGGCTGGGTACCTGACGCTTGCCGTAGAGCTCGACAGCGACGACGGCGCGAGGGACTGCCTCGTGTCGACCATGCGCTAGCTGACATCGGGGACGGGCCGGGTCTTCACGGACATCACGACGGCCCCGTTCCTGGCTCAATGGTGATACCAGATGCACTGGGAAGGTGGGAGTCATCGGATTCTGCCTGGGCGGGGGATTTGCCCTGCTAGCGGCCACCGACGGCTTCGATGCGGCCTCGGCGAACGACCAATTGCCGGACGGACTGGCAGGCGCTTGCCCGTCGTAGCCAACTATGCTGAGGACCGTTGCCTTTCCGGACCCCCCGCAAATTTGGAGATCGTCCCAACCAGGCACGACTTCGAGGATGCTCAGGGACTCGCAGCGAGTCACGCACTCATGAACGACGCTCCGGAAGGACGGCAACCGACGCGTCGCGTCGTTCGGATCATGGCTGTCCGACCGGATCCGGGTTCCGCCCCTGAAGCCTGGCAGCGCATTGAGGACCACCTCGCGGAGCACCTTCACTCATGTCCCGCCCTCTACCTGGCGAGCGGCATGCAAAGAGCTGTTCTACTCCGCCGCAGCTCTGGCCAATCCTCAACTAACATGAGGGTCCAGGCTATCTAAAAGCCGTACGCGTGAATAACCGAGCAGGGCATACAGCCGACCGGACGTGTCGCTTCGGGGCAATAGGCGGGATTAACCACCCTGACAGCTCTCGGCTAGGCCCGGCTAGGCCTGGGCTTGCGCCATGCGGACCAGTCCGTCCTCTCAGGGAACCAGCAAGTCCTTTCCGCGCAAGAACCCAAGCTCCCTATGTGGACGAGGTTTCTCCCCCATATGGTTCGACTACGCGAAACAACTCCGGTCCGTTCACGGCGTTCGGCGTCGACGGATCCGTTGTGGAACGATTCGACGAGCCCGTTACCAGCCGCGGGATGCAGTATCAGGCGGCCGAGCTGGAACGCCTGGTCCATGCCGGCCAAACGTCCGGCACCATCCTCCCACCGAGCGAGAGCGTGGCAGTAATGGCAGCGATGGACGAGATCCGCCGCCAAATCGGGCCAAGCTACGACGCGGACGACACAGCCATATAGACACCTCGGTCAGTGACATGCGGATGCTGCGATGACGGACGTATGGTCGCTTTCGCGGGGTCGGATCCGATACCAGGCGGCATCGCGTCCTGGACCTATACGAAACGCTGGTCCGCGCGAGGGATGCCACCGGTGGATCTCCCGAAAGGCGCGGGCAGGCGATCAGAGACTATAGGGACCGAAGCGGCCCCAGGCGACCAGCACAGCCATGATCAGCAGGCCGGCGTTAAAGCCAATCGCAGCGGGTTCCTTTCGGCGTGCGTGGGTGATCGCCGCCAGGACCATCGTGATTGCCATGCCGGTTGCAGCCAAAGGTGTCAGGATCCGGACGATTCCTGTCACGGAGGGCACTATGAGTCCGTGGCTCCGGCAAATCTACGGTGCCGATGAAGCGAACCGTGGGGGTCAAGAAGTCGGCCACCCAAGGGAGAGCATCGATGAGTTTGTCTCTGGGCCGGATGGTCTTCATTCCACCGGCCATGGCGAACATGACGGCCAGAAGGCCTTGTACGATCACAGGAAGATGTTCATGGGATAAGAGGGTCCTTCGTTGTGTTGAGGTTGCGGGTTTTGGCGCAGGTGTCGACGTACGAGTCAACCGGTGAAGACGAATTCGGACTGCTGCCGGCAAAGGACGCGTCCGGCAGGTCCTCGGCCGTGGCACTCGAACGCACAGCCCAAGACACATCCCAGCCATGATCCTCCAACAAACGGTCATACGCGGCCCGGATCTCCTCCTCGAAACCCGCCGGGAACGGCGTGGCGCGAATCAGGTCGCGGATGAACTGGCCCACCTGGGCGAGTTCCGCCACATCGCCGCTGTCTAGGCCCTCCAAGGCGCCTTCGATACGGGCATCAAGGCCCGACTCGGACAAGAAACGCCGATACGCGTCCGCCGTGGTGGCGAAACCATCCGGGACCTTCACCCCGGCCGTGGCCAAGTTCCGGACCATTTCGCCGAGGGAAGCATTTTTACCACCGACCTGGTCAAGGTCGGACAAGCCAAGCTCAGAAAACCACAGAACGTCAGTCATAAAATGTGTCCTCCATTGGGCACGCTCAGACAAGTACAAAAAAGCTAGGTAGTGCAAGGATCTAGGCGCCGCCTCCAGCGAGGCAAGCTGATGTGACCCGAACAACGCGAACTTGAAGTAACGAAACGACGCGAAAGCCGTGGTTTGATGGGGCTCACCCAACCTGCCGTCAGGATTGGGTCGGAATTAGATATTTCTGACACCGGCGGTCCAGGGTCTCAGATTTCAACCGGACACTTTTCACTTGGTGAGGGCGGCCTATGCCGAAAAGCCTCCACCCGCAAGGACCGCTGACGGTGTGGGGCCCGTGAGATCCCGTTACTCACCAGTGGATCTGCCCCGCGTAGGTGCCCCTCTCGCCCCGCAGGCGGCCAGGTCGCCGGCGACGATGACGTGTTTGGGTCACGCGTTTTGCGGCACCATCCAGCACACCACGGACCCAGCGCCACACCAGTTCTGTGCGCTCATCTGCACAAGTGAGGCGACGTGACCAAGCGGCACACAATTCTCACTCCTTGGGCCGCGGAAGATATTTCCCGCCAGCTACACCTCTGGCACCAAGGGTGCGATCAACGCCTATCTACGGAAAAGTGACAGACGTCTGCTCACGCCAAGTCATGTCGTAGTTGGACTCGACGTCCATGAACCGTCGTGGAAGAGAACAAAGGGAGTGAACCTCGCCAGGGCTTCGAGCAATCCCGCGCGGAGGCGCTGCTCCGCAGTCGCGGTCGGACTGCCGCCCACCGCAGCCCCGGAGCGCCAAGGCGATGACCATGTCCATCGCCCGCCTCTCCGCCCAGTCCGGCCTGAGATATCTGTTCAAGACCACCATGATGGACGACCGCACCGTCACCCCGGCGGATGCCACCAGTTACTACATGAAGGCCGGGACGCCTCCGGGACGCTGGCTCGGTTCAGGCCTCCCCGGCATCAACCGGATCACCGGAGACGCCGTCGCCGAAACCGACGCGAAGGCTATCTATGACCACGCCGTCCACCCGGATACCGGCACTCCCCTGGGCCGCCCGCACGGCCAACCGACCCTCGTACAAGCGACGCAGGGCCGGACGGAAACGCGCCACGCCGTCGTCGGCTTCGACCTGACCTTCAGCGTCCCAAAATCCGTCTCGGTCCTCTGGGCAATGAGCCCCCAAAGTATCCAAAACCAAATCCGGCAAACCCACCACGACGCCGTCAATGCCACCCTGAAGTGGCTCGAAGAATCCGTCATCCACACCCGTGCCGGACGCAGCGGCGTCGCGCACCTCGGCACACGTGGCGCCATCGCCGCTGCCTTCGATCACTGGGAGTCCCGGGCAGGCGACCCACAGCTACACACCCACATGGTCATCGCCAACCGCGTCCAACGCATCAACGACGGCGCCTGGGTCACCCTGGACTCGCGAACCCTCTATAAGGCCGCCGTCGCCGCGAGCGAACACTACAACGGTCTGCTCTTCGATGCCCTCCACCGAAACCTCGGCACCGACACCGAAATCCGCTCACCCGCAATAAGTACTCACAATCCAACCCAGCAGCTCGTCGGCGTCGATGATTCGCTGATCCGCGAATTCTCCAACCGATCCCGCCTCATCGACCTGGAAACCGACAAGCTCGTCGCCGAATGGACCACACACCACGGCACTCCCCCGACGGCAACCACCACCATCAAACTCCGCCAACAAGCAACCCTGTCCACGCGGACTCCCAAAGCAGAAACAATCGCGCCGCTCCCCCAGCTCTCGGCGCAGTGGCGTGCACGCGCAGTCGCCAAAGGCTTCGCACCCAGGCTCATGCTGGCCAACACCATGCGACGCTCCCACAAGGCCCCCTTCCGCGCCAGCGACTTCACGACGAACTGGATCGACACCGTCGCGTCCCTGACCCGCGAGCGCGTCGCGGCCAAACGCGCCACCTGGAATCGATGGAACATCCTCGCCGAGGCTGAGCGGGTCTGCGCCGATATCCGTTGCAACACGCCGCAGGACCGAAGGGCAATGGTCGACGCCGTCGCCTCCGCCGCCGAAACCCAGTCTGTGCCCCTCAACGAGAACCGCTACACCCTTCCTGCCGACGCGCAGCCCGATCTCGGCTTCGCGGAGCAAAGCGCCTTCGACTTCCAGGGCACCCGCCTCTACACGGACGCGGCGACTCTTGCCCATGAGGACATCGTCATGGAAGCAAGGAACGACGACGGCGGACCTGCTGTGCGTCCAGCGGTCGCCATGGCGTCACTCGCCAGCTATAAACATCGTGGTCAGCACGATCTGCACTCGGATCAGCGCGCGGCCGCAGCCAACGTTCTCCTCAGCGGCAACCGGCTTGACGCCGTCGTCGGCCCCGCGGGTACCGGAAAGACCACCACCCTCGGCGCGGTTAAGGTCGCATGGGAAGCAGAATTCGGCGCCGGCACTGTGGTCGGCTTGGCGCCCGCGGCGGCGAGCGCCGAGGTCCTTGGGCGTGAGCTGTCGATGGTCACGGACAATGTCTCGAAGTGGCTTTACGAGTCGGTCGGCCAGGGTGCAGGAAGCCGGGCTGCACGCTTCTTCGATGCCGAGCAGCAGCTCAAGAACCACATAACTGATCGAAGCCCCCAGTCCACGCAACTGGCACAGACGGCTGCCCGGCTCTCTGCCGAACAGAACAGGTGGCGCTTTCATCGGAATCAGTTGGTGGTCATCGACGAGGCTTCCATGGTCTCCACCCTTCAGTTGTCGGCTCTTGTACAACAAGCCCGGGATGCCGACGCCAAGATACTCCTGGTGGGCGATCCCGGGCAGTTGGATGCCATCGACGCCGGCGGCATCCTCGGTTGGCTGGAACGGCAAAACAAGACTGTACGGCTCAACACCATTTGGCGGTTCGAGCAGCGTTGGGAGCAGGACGCCTCCCTGAAGCTGCGGGCAGGCGATTCCGCCGCAATCACCGATTATGAGCGGCACGGACGCATCCGACACGGGGCCTACCTCGACATGGTCGACCACGCCTACCTGAGCTGGCAGGCGAACATCCAACAGGGCAAGTCGTCCATTCTCATTGCAGCCGATAATGACACCGTCAGCATCCTGAACCAGCGTGCCCAGGGAGACCGCATCATCCAGCGTGTGGTCGATGGGGAACGGACAGTTCCGCTCAGCGACGGACTCCGCGCAGGCACGGGTGACGTCGTCGTTGCCCGTCGGAATGATCGCTCCATCGTGGATAGCAGTGGCGACTTCATCCGAAACGGGACCATGCTCGACGTCGTCCGTACAGGTTGGCCCAATGGCTCGCTTACGGCAGTCCGCAGGGACACCGGCGCCGCAGTCACGCTGCGCCGGGCCTATGTTGAATCGGCAGTTGAGCTTGGATATGCGACGACGGCCCACCGCGCCCAAGGGATCACGGTCGACGAAGGCCACACCGTCGTCACGGAGAGCCGGCTCACTCGCGAACTTTTCTATGTGAGCATGACCCGCGGCCGTGGAGGCAACTACGCCTACGTCAGCGAGAACGACCCCTCTGACCATGAGCCGCTTGATCCCACCTTGCAGTCGTCATGGCGCGAGATCCTGGAAGAACTGCTCGCAGCCGAAGGTGCCGAACGGACGGCTCACGAAGTCCGCGAGGCCGAGCAAGCGAAAGCAGACAGTCTTGAGCGGCTGAGCGCCGAATACGACTACCTAGCACAGATCGCGGCAGCGGAGGACCTTGCAAGGTTCCTCGGTCATCATGCGCCCGAACGACTCGCCGAGCTGAAACGATCTCCAGCGCTGGGACCCATCGTCGCAGCGTGGCGTCGAACCACAAGTATCAGCCGACCCACCGCACAGCGCATTCTCCTAGAAGCTTTGGAAACAAGCGCTTCAGCGCAAGATCCCACGACGGTACTCCACTCCCGGCTTCTCAGCTTTCTCGGTGGGACTGCCGGACACCCGACAGACCCTCTGACCGAGCCCATACGCACCGCCCGACCAGACCTCGCGAACATGATCGGCCAAGTCGTGGAACGGATCAAACGCAGGACATACGGCATCACCAAAGCAGCCCTGATGCTCGACACCGAATGGAAGCGAAACCTTCTCGGCGCTCTTCCGCCGAACATGCAAAACGATGACATTAGAAGGGTGATCGGCACAGTTGCTATCTACCGCGACAGATGGGGCCTCGAAGACTCGCCGCTCCCGCTCGGGCCCATCCCTGAGGACTCGGAGAGGGAGCGTCATGCGCAGACCGCAGGCATTCAGGAGCTCATTGACGGACTCTCACGCGCGGCAGTTGCCCAGCAGCCGGAGAACTGGTTCGACGTCACTTCCAACCGAGATCCGGGCCTTAGAAATGTCGGTTGGCAGCTTTAAAATGAGCTCGAGCAGGGCAATCTGGCGAGAAAGGAGCGCTGGCAATGCCTAGACCGCCGCTACAGATCGGGACCTGGGGGAAAATCAGCCGGGACGAGGTATCGCCGGGAGTCTGGCGCGCAATGGCCAGATTCCGGGACTTCGATGGCGTCACGAGAAAAGTGGAGGCTCGGGCGACGGCTACGTCGAGGAACGACAAAGGCGGGAAGGCCGAACGGCTGCTGATTGCTGCGCTCACCGACCGTTCCATGCCCGCCGGCGAAGACATCACGTCAGAGACTCGGATCAACAAACTCGCCGTGATTTGGTGGGCGGAATTTGAGGATGCTGGTCGCGCAATCAATACGCGCACCCGCTACAGGGACATCCTGGACCACTACGTTTCTCCGGGACTCGGCGGCCTGCGGATTCGCGAAGCGACAGTCTCCACTTTGGATCGGTTCCTCAAGACCACGCGGCTCAAGCACGGCTACAGCACGGCCAAGCAGTGTAAAACGGTCCTGTCTGGAATGCTCGGCCTCGCAGCGCGCCACGGCGCCCTCGATGGGAACCCTTTGCGGGACGTGGCTATGATCCCGATAAATCACAAGGAAGTCCGCGCGCTAACCGTGGCTGAGGTTGTGGCACTGCGTACCGGTCTCAGGAAATGGGAAGCCGACAAAACGCAGGCTGGCCGATTCCCCACCGTCGACATCCTCGACGTCATTGACATCATGCTCGCCACGGGTGCGCGCATTGGTGAGGCCCTGGCCCTGCGGTGGAAGGACGTGGACCTAAAATCCGAGAGGCCAACGGTCACGGTGACCGGGACGATTGTCTACGTGCCCAAGCAGGGCCTGACCATCCAGGACCACCCTAAGAGCGCAAATTCCCGGCAAAGGTACTTCCTACCGTCATTCGCCGTGCAAATGCTCCAGAGGCGGCAAATCGGGCAGGTGGAGGCCAATCCGTGGGACGTCGTGTTCCCCTCGGCAGTTGGTTCGCTGCGCGATCCGAACAACTTGCGCAGGCAGTGGCGTGCGGCGAGTGAAGATCTTGGTTTCCAATGGGTTACCCCGCACACCTTCAGAAAGACCGTTGGAACACTGCTGGAAGCCTCGTCAGGCGTGGCTGTCGCTTCCGCCCAGCTCGGCCACTCGAGCGAAGACGTGACCAGGAAGCATTACGTCCAGAAGACGCACGAAGCACCGGATAACACCTCACTTCTCGAGGCGTTCGGTAGCTAAGTCCAAAACGTTTCAGGTGGGTTTCCGGTGGACAATGACCTCATAACTCAAAAACGAGAGTGCCCCATCACTATGTTTCCGCAGTTCAGGGGCACTCTTCGGGTAGGGCTACTCGGACTTGAACCGAGGACCTTAGGATTATGAGTCCCGCGCTCTAACCAGCTGAGCTATAGCCCCGAGTGGGCCAGCGGCCGCTTGCCAGCGTCCTGCCAGCCAAAACACTCTAGCAAAACATTTCGGCTCCCGATGCCAACCGGGAGCCGAGCCGGTCCACGTGGCTAGATGACCTTGTCCTCGTAGCCCGCTCCGCGGTAGAGGTCCTCGAACGTCTGCAGTGTGCCCTCGATGCTGTGCGGCTCCACCATGGCGCGGCTCGCCTTGCCCATGGCTTCGAGTTCGCTGGCAGGCAGACGGAAGAGCTCGGTGATCCTGGCTGCCAGCTCGTTGCTGTCCCCTGGCGTGAACAGATGCCCGTTCTCGCCTTCGCGCACAAGGTGCGGCAGGGCCATCGCGTTGGCGAGAAGAACCGGCGTCGACGCCGACATCGCCTCGAGGGTCACGAGCGACTGCAGTTCGGCGGTTCCGGGCATGCAGAACAGGTCGGCGCGAAGGTACGCCTTCCTTAGGTCCTCATCGCTCGCAAGTCCCAGGAACTTGACCCGCTCGCCGAGTCCCAGGCGCTTGGCTTGGGCTTCCAGTGCGGCGCGGACCTCGCCACCGCCGACGATCTCAAGATGCACGTTGAGATCGGCGGGTGTCTTGGCCACCGCGTCGATCAGGACGTCCACATGCTTTTCTTCGGCGAGCCGGCCGACAAAGAGGACCGTGGGGTTGGCGTTCGGTTCGATCTCTTCGCCCGGCGCCAGTTCATAGGCGGCCGCGTCAATACCGTTGGACAGGGGCAGGACCTTCCGAAGGAAGGCGTGCTGGTGCATGGCCTTCGCAGCAAGCGGCGTGGGAGTGGTGACGACGTCGGCCTGGCCCATGACCTTGCCCATGTCCTTCCACGACACGCGCCCGATGATGTCCTTGAACCACTGCGGGAACGGCAGGAACGGGTTCAGGTTTTCGGGCATGAAGTGGTTGGTGGCGATGATCCGGATGCCGCGCTTCTTCGCCTCGTAGAGAACGTGTTCGCCGATCATGTAGTGGCTCTGGATGTGAACGACGTCGGGCTGCACTTTGTCGAAGAGCATCCGGATGTCGTTTTTGATTTCCCACGGGTAGCAGATGCGGAAGTACTCGTGCGTGAAGACTCCGTGGGACTTCAAGCGATGCACTGTGCCTTCATCCCCGAACTCGGTGAAGCTCTTGCCGTTGTCCGCCCGGCAGGCAAGCACGTGGACATTGTGCCCGCGCGCCTTCATGCCTTTGGCAAGGCGGTACCCGAACTGAGCAGCACCGTTGACATTCGGGCGGTATGTCTCCGCCGCGATGAGGATGGTGAGGGGTTTGTTGGTTTCGGGAACGGTCACGTGGAGAACTCCTGATGGTCACGGTGCGAACATCGCAAAACGCCTGGCCCTGCGGTGTCATCGCCGGTTGCCTGCCGCAGGTGTGCGGGGCACGGTCGTCGAACTTTGCCCTAGGCCTTCCGGCTTGCAGCCGCCTTCGCGTCACGTTTCCGCTTGGTGACCTCCGGATGGTGCCGGCTCAGGGCAATTACCCCCACGATAGCAAGGGAAGCGGCCACAGCCATGCCGATTGCGAGCACGGCGTGGACATCAGGACGAAGCTCACCCAAGATGGCGATCCCGATGGCGATCCCGACGATGGGGTCGATTACAGTCAGGCCCGCGATCACCAGATCCGGCGGCCCGCTGGAGTAGGCATTCTGGACGAACCACGAGCCGAGCCCTCCGGCAGCGGCGATGGCCACCACGGTGTACCACTGCACGTTGAGCAGAAAGTGCCCGTTCGGGTCCAGCAGGTGCCTGCCGATGATGCGTGTCAGGACGGCCACGAATCCGAACAACACCCCGGCCCCCAGGATGTAGACGAAGGCGTTCAGGCGGTGCCGGAACATGACAGCCAAGGTCCCGAAAAGTCCGACGGCGAGGGTCAAAAGGAGCACGATGGTTATCTCGTCCTCGCCGCTGACGTGGTGGTTCTCCTGGGTGGCATTCACTGCCAGCAGCACGAACATGGCTGAGCCGGTCACGCACGCCGAGATCGCCACGACCGTGCCCCGGTTGATGCTGAGTCCTTGGTCCTTCGCGTTGACCACCGTCGTAATAACCAAAGCAATGGCACCGATCGGCTGCACCACCGTCAGGGGTGCTGACACCAGGGCAATGGCGTTCATGCCCATGCCCAGGGCAAGCAACAGCAGGCCGAGCATCCACCGCGGATTTCGGAGAAGCCTCAAGAAACCATGGGAACTCAGGGCAAGGCCGCCCGTATCGGCCTTGACCGCACTGCCCTGGCGCTGGGCGCCAATGGCAAGGCAAAAAGCGCCGAGAACCGCAAGGAGGACTGCCAACCAGACCATCAGCTGCGACCGCCGTCGTTGGCTTTGAGCTCTTTGCCCTTGCGGAGGATTGCCCAGAAATAGTTGTAGGCCGCCACCCAGTGCCCTGCCAGGCCCAGGCCCAAGCAGATCCAAGCGATCACAAAGTAGACATTGGCGGAGGGAACCGCGAGCTTGGAGAGGACCAGGAGAGGTGTGCCCAGGAGCAGGAACGCGGTCCGGATCTTGCCGATCCGGCTCACCGGAAGGTCGGGGTGGCTGTGGAAATAGATCAATGAGGCGGTGCCAAGGATGACGTCGGGCACCACCAGGGCGGCCAGGTACCACCAATCGACCACGCCCGCGATGGCGAGCGTGACAGCAACGGTGATGAGTGCCAGGCGGTCCGCGACCGGATCGAGGATGCGGCCCAATTTGGAGGCTTGGTTGAAACGGCGGGCGACGTAGCCGTCCACCCAGTCAGTGCCGCCCATGACGGCAAGAACCAGCACAGCGAAACCGTATTCCCTCTGCCACAGCACCAGCCACACGAACAGCGGGACGCCCATAAAGCGCAATACAGTCAGGAAATTGGGGACGGTGAAGATGAGATCATGGTCGATCTGTGGCTGGCCCGGACGCGCGCCTGCGCCGATGAACTTCACCTCTCCCCCTTTCCGTGGTCCGCAGCTGCCGCTGGTGAACGCGGTCCCGATTACTTCTTGAACAGCTTCCGCAGTCCTACAGCCGCCACCGTGGCGGAAGCGGCGAAGAGCAAGAGCTCTTTCCAGCGCGCGCCGAGCCGCTCCGGCAGCCCGGGGGGAACTTTCTCGCTGAAATCTGCGAGCTTGTCGGCAGCAAACCGGCGTCCGTCGTCGAGCTTTTGCTCAGCAACGTCGCGGAGGACCTTACCCTGGGTCTTGACGTCGAGCTCGACGCCGAGCTGATCGCGTACGTCGGCGAGGTGCTCTCGGCGCTGCTCCAGGCGGCGCAGAAGCTCGGCTTCGCTCGGAGCCGGGGGTAGTTCGGCTTTGTGGGCTGCGGCCTTGGCGGCCTTTTCAGCCTTGGCCTTCTCAGCTGCGGCAGCTTTCGCGGCTTCCGCCGCCTTGTAGGCTTCCGAGGACGGATCAAGGATGCTGGCATCGAAAGAAGTGCCTTCCTTCACGACGCCGAGATCGTACTTGATGCCGCGGATGGTCTTCTCAGGTACAAGGGGCATAGCCCCCTTGAACCCACGGAAGGCGACGAGTGCTCCGATGAGAATGATCAAAAGGAACGCCGCCGCAACCACAAGCGCAGCCAGCCAAGGGGGCATGATCGTGGCCAGGCCCAGGATCGCCGCAACAACCAAGGCAATGACGAGCAAACAGAAAAAGACCAGCGCGACGCCGGCGAAAGCACCGGCAATACCCAGCCGTTTGCCTTTGCCCTTAAGTTCAAGCTTGGCCAGGCTGATTTCGTCGTTGAGCTGCCGCGGCGCGAGCCGGGCTGCAAGTTTCACGGTGTTCGGCAACGCCGAAATGCCCGGGCGTTGGCCAACCCGGCCGCTGTGACGTCCACTCATAGGTTCCGCCTCACTGCTTCCTTCTTGCTCCTACCCGGCTCCGGCACGGAGACGATCACAACCGTCCACGCGCGCCTGTCCACAAAACTACCATTCAGCTTCAGCCTCAACTTCCGGGATGGTCATGCGGCGCGCCCCCGCCATCCCTGTTAAATATGATCTGTCGCACATAGGATTGATAATCGTGAACCCTCCCCCTGTACCGGGTGATTCCCTCAGTCGACGAGAAAAACTCCTCTATATCCTGTTACTTGGCGCATTGACAGCCTTGGGTCCATTTACCGTGGATCTCTATCTGCCGGCTTTTCCCGCGCTGGAGCATCATTTCGACGTGTCAGCGGCTGCGATCCAACTCACACTCACCGGCACAACGGTGGGCTTCGCCATTGGCCAATTGGCGGTGGGCCCGTTCAGCGACAAATTCGGACGCCGCGTGCCCTTGATCCTTGCCACGGCCCTGCACATCGGTTCTTCCCTGGGCGCGGCACTGTCCACGGACATCAGCACGCTTGCCCTCTTCCGCGTCCTCATGGGCATCGGCGCGGCCGGCGGCGGCGTGGTGGCCATGGCCATGGTCCGGGACCTCTTCGCGGGCTACGCCATGGTGCGGATGTTCTCCCGCATGTCACTGGTGAATGGCCTTGCGCCCATTCTGGCTCCGATCATCGGTTCACAGCTTCTGCTGGTGGTGCCGTGGCCGGGGATTTTCTATTTCCTCGCGAGCTACGGATCCCTGGTGATCATTGCCGCCGTGTTCCTGATCCGGGAAACCTATCCTGCCGAGCTCCGCCGGCAGACGACGTCGACGGCGGCCCAACGGTACAAGGCCGTCTTTTCCGACCGGATTTTTGTCGGGATGCTGCTGGTAAGCGGCCTGAATTTCGGCGGGCTGTTCGCCTACCTTTCCGCGTCCACCTTCATATTCCAACAGGTCTACAACTTCTCCCCGCAGGAATACGGCTTGCTGTTCGGGGTCAACTCCCTCGGCATCGTCGCAGGTGTCCAAATCAGCTCCAGGGTGATCCGGCGAGTGGCGCCCCAATGGATCATGGTGTTTGCCACGGCCTGGATGCTGCTGATGGCCCTGTTCATTCTGGGGTCTGATCTACTCGGCTTTGGCCTATGGGGCATCACGGTCCCGTTGTGGTTCTACATCCTTGCCACCGGCTTCATGTTCCCGTGCGTCCAGGTGATTGCCCTGGCCAACCACAGCGCGCAGGCCGGAACAGCGGCCTCCCTGCTGGGGGCCGCGAACTTCCTGATGGCCGGCATCATTCCGCCCGTGGTTGGCTGGCTGGGCGTCGGCTCTGCCGTTCCCATGGGGACCGTCCAGGCCGTATGCCTCACCGGCGCCGTCGCGGCCCTGTGGCTCGTCGTGCGGCCTCGGTCCGTCCCCTCCATCCACTGACGCTCCCGTCCGCTGATGCTCCCGTCCGCTACTGCCTGGGGCCCGGACTTCCGCGCGGAGAAGTAGGCTCAAACCATGACTCGCAAACCGCACCGCAATGGCAGGGGGCTCTTCCTCGGAGCGGCGCTGGGCGCCGTCGTCGGCTTCATGCTGGGCCGCGGGGCCGGAAATCCTGTGTTCGGAGCGCTGCTGGGCGCCGTCGTCGGTTCCGCGATCCTTTACCGGATCAACCCGGGGCCCTGGAAACGGGACTAGGCGAGCCTTCCGTCGCTCCGGGGCCTGTTGCCCGTCTTGGCCCGGCGATAAAGTTGAGATGTGCCCCGTTGGCAGGAACTGCAACCTATTCCAGCCCCATGGCAGCGCAGGGATGATGGCATCCTGCCGCTGTGGTGGGATCGCCTATGCACTGTGACAAGCCCGCAATCCGCGGCCCTCTATGCGGCCGGTCTCTTCACGGAAGATCGCCGTCGCCCGATTGCGCAATGGTTCAATCCAAGCACCGGAGCGGCCCTGCTGGTGGCTCCGGAGACCTCTCCCGAGTGGCCTGTCCAACGCTTCGGAATCTTCTACGCACCCCCTGGCGGAGGATTCACCCGCGTCCACTCCGCCGCCCACGAATGGCACCCGCGGGAGCCGAGGACGCCGCCCACCGAAGACGACGCCTACCAGTCCGCAGTCGCCGAAGCGGCGAGATTCCTGCAGGTGGAAATGGACTTCGTGTGATTTACGAATGTGCAGGGGGAAAATTCAGCGAAAAAGAAAGCCCCGCACCGAATGAATATCGGTGCGGGGCTTGATGCGCTCCTCCGACTGGACTTGAACCAGTAACCCTTCGATTAACAGTCGAATGCTCTGCCAATTGAGCTACGGAGGAATGAAGCGGTTATGACTTTAGCAAAGGTTTTACCGCAAGCGAAATCGAGGCCAGCTGCGGGCGCTAGCTGCTCGCGCCGGAGGCAATGACGCCGGCACCGAGGGCGGCGAGGATGCCGCTGCTGACGCGTTCGACGCCGGTGCTCACCTTCGGGCGCCGCAGCCACCTCATCGCCTTGTATGCGACAAGCGCGACGATGGCCAGGTACGTGAACGCGATGACCGCCTCCACCAAGCCCAGGATCATTGCCGTGCCCATGGTATCCCCGCCCTGCGGGATGAACTGCGGGACGATCGCCAAGTAGAACAAGCCCACCTTCGGATTGAGCAACGTCGACAGTGCCCCCGCGCCGAGGCCGCCGAGCTTGCTGTACCGGAGGGCACCACCTTCGTTGCTGGCTCCCGCACCGGCCTTAGCGGCCTTCCGCGTCTTCATGAACGAGGAAATGCCGAGGTAAAGCAAGTAAAGGCCACCTGCGATCTTCAGCCAGCGGAACACCTCCGCGGACTGTTCCAGGATCGCTGCCAGCCCGACGCCCACCAGCGCCGCCCATGCTATGGCGGCAACCGCCGAACCGGCTGCGGCGGCGATACCGGCACTGGGCCGGTTCAATGCGATGCGCAACACCAGGAACGTGTCCGGTCCGGGCGTCAAGGACAGAATAAGGCAGAGCCCGGCGAAGGCAGCGAGCGAAGCGAAGGTCATGGTGACGATTATCCCGTGGGAATGCGGCTTCACGAAAGGGCCATGCCTGCTGGTGCCGATACGATAATCCGGTGCCCCGAACGGAAGGAAGCATGTCCAGTCATTGGTCCGCGAAGGACAACGTGCACGAGGTTGCCGAGGACGTTTATTTCGTCGAAGGACCGGCCGTCAATTGGACCGTCCTTCGCCGCGGAAATGAATTCGCCCTCATCGATACGGGATACCCCGGAAACTGGCCGCTGCTTAATGCGAGCGTGAATTACTTGGGCCTCGTCCTGGAGAATGCCGCCGCGGTGCTGTTGACCCACGGCCATTCCGACCACATCGGCAATGCGCCAAGGCTTTCCGCCATGGGCATTCCGGTTTTCGCCAGCCAAGCCGAGCTGCCCAACGTCAGGCGGGAAGTCCTTGAACAGGTAACCGTGAAGGACCTTGGCTTGCGGGTGCTCCGGCCGAGGATCGGAGCCTGGGCGGTGCACGCCGTCCGGGCCGGGGGCTTGTCCGACGTGGCGGTGGCCGGTGTTGCCGCGATCGACCAAGGAACCTTGGACATGCTCCCTGGAAGTCCCCGGATGATCGAATCCTGCGGTCACACCTCGGGCCACGCGTCGTTCCTGATCCCGGCTGCCAACGCACTCGTCACAGGCGACGCACTCATTACAGGCCACCCGGTCAGCCCGGTACGCGGACCGCAGCTTCTGCCGGCCGTCTTCCACCACAGCCCGGCGGAGGTACCGGCAAGCGTCGAGCTATTGCGGCAGCTGAACGCCGACGTCATCCTGCCGGGCCATGGCCCCATGATGCGGACGGCCAACGGCGTCGAACTTGTCTCGGAAGGCAACTACCCGCCGTTCGGATAGGAGGCGGGCTGTGCATTCTTCTCCGGAGACCAGCGCGTCAGGAAACCTCGATGGTGACCACCGCCGGACCGGTAGCTGAGGCTTCGGCCGCCAGCCCGGTCTTCGAAGTGACGGCCCGGGAGACACAGCACGCCATTTTCTCCGTGGCTTTCTTCTGCCGGGCGCTGTAGAAGACGTCGCGATGGTCGACGGCGCCCTCTAGCGCGAGGATCTTGACCTCGCAGAGCCCGCACTCGCCTTTGCGGCAGTCGAACATCATGTCGGCACCAGCGTCCTCGAGTGCCTCCAACATCGAGCGGCCCGGCCCCACGGGAACCTCCAACCCCAGCCCCGGGACCCGGACGATGAATTCCTCGGGGTCGTACCAACCGCTGTTGCCGAAGGTCTCATAGCGGAGGTTCGGGTAGCTCAGCTCACGTTCCATCCAGGTCCGGCGTACCGCGTCCATGAGCCGGATAGGACCGCACATGTACAGTTCCGTGTCCTCGGTGGCCGAAGCTACGAGTTCGCTAACGTCCAGGGGCGTGCCTTCGTCGTCGATGTGCACCACCAGGTTGCCGCCGTGAAGCTGCCGTAATTCGTCCAGGTAGGCCATGGCCGCACGGCTGCGTCCCGCGTACACCAAGGTGTAGTCCGAGGCCAGGTTCCGCAGCACCCGGGCCATGTTGATGATCGCCGTGATGCCGATGCCACCCGCCAGGAGGATGTAGCGCTGGGCGCCGATCCGGAGCGGGAAGTTTTGCAGCGGCTGGGTGATTTCCAGCTCCGCCCCCGCCCGCAGCCCGTGGATGAACAGGGAGCCACCCCGGCTCAGGGGCGCTTTCAGCACACTGATGACCAGCCGGGTGCCGTCGTCGCTGGATTCGACGATCGAATACGAGCGCCGGTCCTTGTGTCCGTCGATCGTGACCATCACGTCGATATGCGATCCCGGTTCGGCTTTCTTCGGCAATGACGGTTCCAGCACGACCCGCTGGATGTCGGTGGCGATCGTTTGCACCTCGACAACTGTGCCCAGCTGCCAAACCTCGATGTTTGTCGCTGCCATTACTGCGCAACCGGAACCAGGCGGCCCTCGGACACGAGCTGGCGCTCGATCAGCCTGCGCACCCACATTCCGCCGGCGTCGATGTTCAGGTTGTAGAACTCGTAGTCCGGGTTGGCATCGATGGCCGCTTGTTGCGCCGCGAGCATGGCCTCGTCCTCCCCGAACACCCCGTGCACGCTGTCGCGCAACTGCGTGGTGATGAGCTGGCTGTCGAGGCGGTAGTTGCGCATGAACGCCCAGAAGTAGTGGCAGGAGGTATCGGTCTCCGGCGTAATGGCGTTCATCACGAACCCGTTGACACCTTGGCTGCGGTCACCTTCAAACGCCCCCGTGCCGGCTTTGGCGACACCGACGTCGATATTGATCACCGATGGCGAACGGAAGGTGATGATTTGCCAGCGGTCCACTTTTCCCTCGAAGCCGGGAAACTTGTCGCGCATGTTCTTGAGCCAGAACGGCGGCGCGTCAATGTTGAACATCCAGCGCGCGACGGTCACGGTGCCGTCGTCGTGCGTTACCGTGAAGTCCGACTCGCTGAGCTCTTCCTGGCCGATCGAGGAGGAGTGGACGAATTCCTCGTGCGTGAGGTCCATGAGGTTGTCCAGCACCAGCTGGAAGTTGCACGGCGCGTAGATGGTTTCGCCGTCCCCGGCCCACTGGTCCGAGTCCATTTGATGCATGTCCGGAACCAGCGAGGGGTCCGCCCTGGTGGGGTCGCCGAGCCACACCCAAACATAGCGATGCCGCTCCACCACGGGGAAGGACGGCACTGTGGCGCTGGGGTTGATGGTCTCCTGCGCCGGCATCGACACGCAACGCCCTGCAGAGTTATAGACGATGCCGTGGTACGGACATTGGATGCCGTCCTTGCCGACTGTCTTGCCCATCGACAAGGGAGCCAAACGGTGCCAGCAAGCATCAGCCAAGGCCACCGCTTTGCCGTCCTCGGTGCGATACAGCGCCAAGGGCCGGCCGGCCACCGTGCGAGACATCGGCTTGCGGCCCACCTCCTTGTCCCACGCGGCAACGTACCAGACGTTGAGCGGGTAGCCGAGCACTTTGTTGGTGGTGGAGCTCTGGGTCCGGACTTCTGTCACGGTTCGTCCTTCCAGTCGCCGGACCGGCGTCGACAATGACACCGCCGGGGTGGTCTGTGGAATTCTTAAGTGCGTCGCCTCTGCAGCCATCTATGGCCGAAGCTAGTGCGATGGATCACAGACTATCTATCAATATAGTTACTTGGCAAGAGCTGAAGAAGAAAAAGGAGCGGACTTGAGCCTTCGCTATGCACTATTGGCACTGCTTTCAGTGGAACCAATGACCGGTTACGAACTCTCCAAGCAATTCGGCTCCTCGGTTGGCTACGTTTGGCATGCTCCGGATTCCCAGATCTATCCAGAACTGCGTCGCATGGAGAAGGACGGGCTCCTCGCAGGAGAAGAGATCCCATGGGGTCCGCGCGGCAAGAAGACGCAATACCGGATCACCGAAGCCGGAGCCGCCGCATTCCGGGAGTGGATGAACAGCCCGCTGGAGTATTCCCGTGAGCGCGATCCCGCGCACCTGAAGGCCGCATACCTGGAATGGGCCGACCCCGCGGCAGCGCGCGCCCAGATGCTGGCCCACATCGCCTATTACACGATGTGCCGCGGCCAGTGGGAGGAGAAAATCCACGAGTTGCAGACCGGCACCAACGCCATGTTGAACAAGCGGCTCGCCGCCATGCCCAAGCAGGACCACCGGCGCATCACGGCCTACAAAATCTTCACCTACGAGGGGTTGGTAGCCAAGGCCCAGACGGAGATTGACTGGGCCCGCAACGGGATCAAGCTGATCGATTCGTTCGACGATAACTTCTGATCAGTCGCCAGGGAGACCCCTCACACCTCTATTGACAGATAGTGCTTTGCCTCACAAACTAGCTATTCATATAGGTAGTTTCATCTTCCCGAGAGGCCTTGCATGGATATCAAGAGCGAGATCCGGAACTCACCGATGAGCCGGTTCCAAATCATGGCCGTGGCGGTATGCCTGGTCCTGATCATGATTGACGGGTTCGATGTGTTGGTGATGTCCTTCGCCGCGCCCGCGCTCTCCGCCGAATGGCACGTCCCGCCCATCCAGCTGGGTTATTTGCTCAGCGCCGGCTTGTTCGGAATGGCCATCGGCTCCGTCTTTCTTACGCCATTCGCAGACAGGATCGGCCGGCGCAGGCTGACCTTGCTGTGCCTGGCAATCATCTCCCTGGGCATGATCCTGTCGATTGTCACCGTGGACGTCGCACAGCTGATCGCATGCCGCGTGTTCACTGGACTTGGCATCGGCGGAATGATCGCCAACCTCAGCGTCATCGTCTCCGAGTACTCATCGGACAAGCGCCGCGGCCTGGCCATGGGCATCTACTCGGCCGGCTATCCGATCGGCGGCTCCATCGGCGGAGCCATCGCGGGCGTCCTTATCGCTGGATACGGCTGGCGCGCCTCCTTCGCCTTCGGCGCCGCCATCAGCGTTGCCATGCTCATCGTCTGCTGGTTCACCTTGCCGGAGTCCCTGGAGTACCTGGCGGAGAAGCGCCAAGCCGGTTCCCTTCCCCAAATGAACCGCATCCTGGTCAAAATGGGCCGCGCACCCCTGACGGAACTGCCGGAAGCCCCACAAAGCGAAGCCGCTGATAGCGTGTTCAAGGAAGTGTTCGGACGCAAGATGCTGGCGCAGACCCTGTTGATGTGGCTGGGTTACGCCTTCCTGATCGCTGCCTTCTACTTCGCCAACACCTGGACCCCCAAAATCCTGGCGGCCGCCACGGGAGACAATCAGGTTGGGGTCACCGCGGGAGTCCTGGTCAGTACCGGCGGCATTGTCGGGTCCATCGGATTCGGCATCGTCTCCACCTGGGTCAAGAGCCGTAGGCTGAACACGATCTGCCTGCTGCTCTCCGCCGCCGCCTACCTTGCTTTCGCCGGTTCTTTCGGCACCATTGGGGTGGCACTGGGTGTCGCCGTGCTTCTTGGCATGCTCACCAACTCGGGCGTCGCGGGTTACTACACGATCGTGCCGCCCCTTTATTCCGCCAGGGCCCGGGCATCCGGCTTCGGCTGGATGATCGGAGTTGGACGCTTGATTTCGATCATCGCCCCGATCATGGTGGGATACCTGATCGACGCCGGGATGCCGCCGGTCACCATTTTCTACCTGTTTGCGGTTCCACTGGTAGTTTCCGCAGGCTGCTGTGTGGCGCTGGGAGCCGTTCTGCGACGCAGCAGCGCGGTGGCGGTCCCCGAGGCTACCGTCGCCACATAGCCCTCACTAGGAGACCAGAAGATCGAGGAACGAGAGGATGGCCTTCCCGGCGGGGAAGGCCATCCTCTCCGGCTAGCTTCCGTCGGTGAGGGAACCCATGTAATTACGGCACGATCCGGTCGAAGAACAGGTACAACCTACTCTTAAGCCGCACATTGTCCGCCCCCTAAGATCCGGACTGGGCACCTAACCCGTTCTGTTCAGACAAAGGGGGACCCCATGCGGCTCCTGAGGGTACTTTCGTGGCGGCAGCAAAGGCGGAACTCGCGGAACTCACCGTGGAGCAGGAAGGTGCCGGGCGGTTATCGCGCGTGGTTCCGCTGGAGCTCCCTGGCGTCAACCCTATTGTTGATTGGCTTCTCCATTGTTTGCATCAACGTCCCAGCTCACGCGGCGCTCCCGAAGACCATCGTCAGCCTGACCTTCGATGACGGCAATGACGACCAACTCGCCGCAGAACAGGTCCTGAAGTCCCATGGACTGCACGGGACATTCTTCATCACGACCAGCTGGATCGATAATCCGTCATGGCTCACCCGAGCCAACCTGAACAGCATCGCTGCGGACGGCAACGAGATCGGTGGCCACACCATGACCCATCCGGACCTCACTACCTTGTCCACCTCGGCGGCCACTAACGAGGTTTGCGGCGGCAGGACCACTCTTGCAAGCTGGGGGTTCAACGCCACCAACTTTGCCTATCCCTTCGCCGCGGAAAACTCTTCCGTCGAGCAAATCGTGAAGAATTGCGGCTTTGCCAGTGCCCGCAATCTGGGTGACATCCGTTCGCCCGCCAGTTGCTCGGCTTGCCCCTTCGCAGAGACCCTTCCGCCAGCCAATCTTTACAACACAGCGGCACCGGATGAAGTGGACAGCACCTGGACGCTGCAGAACCTTGAAGACCTGGTGACGAACGCAGAACCGGGCGGCGGATGGGTGCAACTGACTTTCCACCATATTGCCGTCGGGACAGACCCAACCCTGACCATTAACCCCACGCTCTTCAGCACCTTCATTACATGGCTCGCGGCGAGAACCGCCAACGGGACAACGTTCGTACAGACGGTTGCCCAAGCCTTGGGCAATACGCCGAAGCAACCACCGACGGCGGCATTCGCGTCCTCGACCTCAGGCTTGGCGGCGACGTTTGACGGTTCAGCTTCGACGGCTCCGAACGGAACTGTGGCCTCGTACAGCTGGGACTTCGGCGACGGGTCACCGGCAGGGACCGGCGTGAAGCCATCGCATAACTACGCCGCGGCCGGAACCTACCAAGTGAAGCTGACGGTGACGGATAACGCTGGCCTGACTGGGACGGTCACCCACCCGGTGACTGTCACCGTTACGGCGCCCACGGTGCCTGCGGCTCCGACAGGGGTGACGGCGACGGCGGGGAACGCTTCCGCTGTGGTGTCGTGGACGGCGCCGGCCAACGGCGGTTCTCCGCTTACTTCGTATACCGTGACGCC
>NZ_JAUSSZ010000006.1 GCF_030812595.1 Arthrobacter bambusae | reverse complement strand
GGCAGTCTCTTCCGGATCACGATCAGGCAGCTGGGAAGTCAACCCGCTAAGGATGTGTGAGGTCTCTTCTCCTGCAGCCACGTCCAACCTCTCTTTTGGCGCATTCATCGTCGCCTCAGGTCTGGCAGGGTAACTGCCCGTCATGAACGCGGCGTGTGCGACATATCGGTTACAACAACCCGGTCATGTGCGCCGGGCAGGTTCTCTTGAGCTCAAGCTGCGCTATTCGCGGCGGGCGGTTGCCCTGCAGCCAAAGTCTTCAATGGCCACTGTAGCTTTGTACGAGCCGCGATGCGTAGCCGCGCTGTCGTGAAGGCGTTGTATGTCACACTCAAGCTGTTGCATCGAAAGGCAGTTGTAGTCCCAGCCATGGCTACAACCGCGATTGTCGCGATGGCTTAGCCGTGGCTTGGGCGCGGATTATGGTGGAACGCGGGACAATGGCTTGAAGCACACGCTCAAAGGGTGTTGGCTTGTAGTAATCGAAATCACTTCAAGAGGAGGAAACGTGAGCGAGGCCGACGCCGCCACATCGGTAAATGTGGCGGAAAGATTGGGTTTCAAAGTTGGGGATCTAATTCAGGAACTCGGTTACGACGATGATGTCGATTTCGATTTGCGTGATGACATTGAGGAACTCACGGGTTCCGAGCTGCTTGACGAAGACGATCACGAGGTAGTGGATGCGGTCATTTTCTGGTGGCGTGATGGTGATGGAGACCTTGTCGACGCACTTGTCGATTCGCTGACCACCTTGGGCGAAGGCGGCGTGGTCTGGGTCCTGACCCCCAAGTCCGGCCGTGACAATTACGTATCGCCCTCGGATATCCAGGACGCCGCTCCCACTGCAGGCTTGCATTGCACAACCTCCGCGGGCGTCTCCAAGGACTGGAGCGCCACGCGGCTCGTGGCGCGCAAGAAGAACAAGTGACGCACACCAGGTTGAATCCTCCCGGACTTCGTCCAGGAGTTCCCGTCGTTGGCCAGGAAGCCCCGGATTTTGAGCTCGTGAACCAGTTCGGGGAACCGGTGCGATTGTCCGGTCTCCGCGGCCGTAACGTCGTGGTGGTCTTTTATCCCTTCGCCTTCTCCGGAATCTGCACGGGGGAACTGTGCGAGATCCGTGACAATCTGGGTATTTTCGAGCACGCCGACGCCACGGTCCTGGGGGTGTCGGTCGACAGCAAGTTCGCCCTGCGGGCATACGCGGACAAAGAAGGCTACGGGTTCGATCTCTTGGCCGACTTCTGGCCGCACGGGGAAGTCGCCCAGAAGTACGGCGTGTTTGATGCGGCTACGGGAATGTCGTTGCGGGGCACGTTCATCATTGATGCCGCGGGCATCGTGCGTTATGTCGTTGTCAATCCGCGCGGCCAGGCACGCGACCTGGCGGAATATCGCCAGGCCTTGTCAGCACTCGGCGAGGCCTAGCATCGATGAGTGCCCAACGGCCCGGCGTCGGAATGACCGGCTTCGCCATACTGCCGCCAGCCCCCACGGCCGAACTCGATCCAGGAGAGGTTGACCTTCTCCGCCAGGCTGCCGGGATTCTCGGCGGCAAGCGGCTTGCTGTTCTGACAGGAGCAGGCCTCAGCACTGACTCCGGGATCCCTGACTACCGTGGCCCGGGAGCCGCGCCGCGTAATCCGATGACCTTCCAGGAATTCATCGGAAGTCCAGCCAACCGGCGTCGTTACTGGGCGAGGAACCACCTAGGCTGGTCCCACCTACGGCACGCCGATCCCAATGCCGGACATGCCGCCGTCGCACTCCTTGAGCGGCGCGGGCTCATGACGGGCCTCATTACGCAGAACGTGGACCGCCTGCATGAGGACGCGGGCAGCATCAATGTGGTGGACCTGCACGGCCGCTACGACCGTGTGATCTGCCTTGAAGAGGGACACGTTTTTAGCCGGCGGCTCGTGGCGTCCATTCTGGAGGAAATCAATCCCGGATTCCTTGAAGCCGCCGAGGCGTCCGGCGTCGTGGAAATGGCACCCGACGCCGATGCGTCGGTGGAGGATCCCGAGCTGATCCGATCGTTCGTCGTCGCGGTCTGTCCTGTGTGCGGGGGAACGCTCAAGCCCGATTTCGTGTACTTCGGTGAGAATGTGCCCAAGGACCGGGTGCAGCGCGCGTATTCCATGGTGGACGAAGCCGGGGCGCTCCTGGTGGCAGGTTCGTCGTTGACCGTCATGAGCGGGCTTAGGTTCGTGCGGCACGCAGCGAAACTCGGCAAGCCGGTAGTGATAATCAACCGTGGACCGACCCGCGGCGATGGGTTCGCGGACCTCAAAGTGGAAGCCGGCGTGAGTGGCGCGCTGGCGTGGCTTGCCGCTGAACTTCCCGACTTGTTGCCTTTTCGAGCAGCCGATTAGTGTTCCGGCCGCTTGATCCGGTAGAGTACATGTTCGTTGGTTGAAGCGCTGAGGGCGTTGAAATCACTATTTGGGTCTTTAGCTCAGCTGGTAGAGCGCCACGTTTACACCGTGGATGTCATCGGTTCGATCCCGGTAGGACCCACCAAGAAAAAGAGCCCCTGAACTGTGTAAACGCAGCTCAGGGGCTCTTTTCTTTTGATCGTGAAGCGCCTGGGCCGTTGCCGTTCGAGTCGAAAGTAGTTGCCCCCTGGGCCAAGGCCCTGGCCCCAGGCCCGGGCCCCAGGCCCGGGCCTCAGGCCCGGGCCTCAGAGCCGCTGGTCGCAGACGGAGTTGACCATGCCGTGCAGGGACGCCTCCAGGAACTGCACGACGTCATCGGCGCTTGTCTCCCGCTCGATCGCCAGGCTGATCAGGGTCTCCTCGGCGAACGCGACCCAGGACCGCAGGGCGATGCGCAGCAGCGGGGTGTCCGCCAGGCCAAGTTCGATGAAGGAATCGTACAAGCGGCCGGCGTTCAGGTCGCGTGACTCGTCCACGATCCTCCGCACCGCGGGGTCGCCGCTGGCTGTGCCCCTGACCAACGAGTAGAAAGTTCCACGGTGCTCCTGCACGAACATGGTGATCCTCAGCAGCGTGTCCCGGATCCGCTCGCGCGGCGCGAGGTCTTGGCGGGGAACGCTGGCAACGAGCAGGCTGTCCCGCGCCGTCGTGACCACTGCGCGGTGCATGCCCTGCCGGGACTCGAAGTAGTGGAACACCAGCGGGCGTGAGACGCCTGCCCCGCGGGCGAGCTCGTCCATGGTCAGTTCGTCCAGCGTGTGGTCGGTCAGGAAGTTGACTCCGACCGCGATGAGCTGCGCCCTTCGGTCGTGGGGGCTGAGGCGGGCGCGCTGGGGTTCGGACACAGCAGAAAGTCTACTGATCCGCGGGACTTCACGTCGGACCCCTATTGACTAATAGTCAACAAGCTCGATATCTTCGACCGAGTGCCCGCCGCTCAGGGCGGCCCATGTTCCAGGAGGATCAATGAAGTTCCCCATCTCTCAGCGTGTCCGCAGGATGCGCGCGTCCCACGCAGGCCGCATCATCCTCGTCGCCGTGCCCTCGGCCCTCGTCGCCTCACTCCTGATGGGCGGCGTCGCCGAGGGAGCGGTGCCCGTCTCCTTCGCCGTGTCCGGCAGCCAGTTCCAGATCGGTGCCTCCAAGCTCGACGGAACCGGGTTCTCCCAGTACGCCGGCGTCGCCAAGGACACCGAAGGCAAAGAGCATGCCGTGGCGATCGCCAATATCAAGAGCGCCACCCTCTCCAACCTGTGCCAGGCCGTGGTCACGGAGACTCCGCTGGGCAAGGTGGGCGTGCTCATCAAGGCCGGCGGCGGCGGCAACCCCGCCACGGCCTCTGACCTGCAGATCGGGATGACCGGGCTGAAGGGAGATGCGGCCTTCGGCAACATCCGGATCGGCGTGGACGCCTCGACGGTCAACACGGCGGCGAAGGGCTCCGCCGGTGACTTCGCGCAGGACTCCGGCAGCATCTCGATCACGAACCTTCAGCAGACGGCCTGGAGCACGCAAGCCTCAGTGTTCACCCTGACAGGGATGAGCATGGACCTTACGGATGGGTCCAAGGGATGCTTCTGAGCAGCCGCGCGTCGACGACCACGGAGGACGGGGTGCACGCGCAGTCCCGGAGCGACGCGACGCCCGGACGGGCCGCCGCGTTCCGCGACTGGCGCCGCGGGCGGCCGTTCGTCGGCGGCATGCTGGCCGGCCTCGGCGGGGTGGAGATGTTCTTCTCAGGGCAGCTCGATCTCGGCCACCTCCACATCCAGCTCGGGATCGAAGGGCTCCAGGCCACCGTCATCCCGATCGCGCTGGTGCTGCTGGGAGTCCTGTCGATCACCATGCCGGCCCACCACGTGTTC
This sequence comes from Arthrobacter bambusae, assembly GCF_030812595.1. Taxonomy (GTDB): domain Bacteria; phylum Actinomycetota; class Actinomycetes; order Actinomycetales; family Micrococcaceae; genus Arthrobacter; species Arthrobacter bambusae_B. Next base: position 231,563 of record NZ_JAUSSZ010000006.1, on the reverse strand, counting down.
TACGGAATCCTCACGCTCGTGGTGGCCATCTACTCCCTGGTCGGCGTGAACATGGGCGGCTTCATCATCGGCATGCTCCTCTCCGGGGCCGGGGGAGTCCTTGTCGTCGCGTGGATGGGCGCGGGGGCCAAGCAAGGAAAGAGAGCGGAGTGAACGTACGCCGCATCCGCGCCGTGGCCGCCGTCCTGACCGGCTCGATCATCGCGCTGCCCTTCACCCTCGGAGCTGCTCGGGCCCCTGAGAGCGCCCCGACTGAGCTGTGCGTGCCGCTCCTGGTCTCCTGCCCCACCTCGACGCCGGGGCCGGGCACTCCCACCCAGGGACCGGCCCCGGGACCACTCCCCACGGTGCCCGGCACCCAGCTGCCGGGCCTCGGTTCCAGCCCCACCGGCCCGGCGGTCCCGGGCGTCGGCTCGACGGCGAGCCCGGACCCCACCGCGACCCCCGATCCGACATCCACCGCCCCGGTGGCGGCGCCCCGGGACGGCGGAACGCCGGTCTTCACCAAGACGCCGGCCTCAATGGGCTCCCAGAGCCTGTCCTTCACGGGCCTCAGCTCGGTCAGCATCGTGACCGTGCCGACCGCCGACGGCAGCGGCCAACGCGCCCTGAAAATCACGGCCGACTCGATCACCATCAACGGGTTTACCCTCACCGTGCGGCACGCCAACGGCCCCGGCCTCGTCACATCGGCGGACAAGATGGTGCTCAGCGGGCACGTCAGCGTCTACTTGGGATCCGTCACCGGCACGACCTCCTCCGGGCGCAGCCTGGCGCTCGGCACCGACACGCCTCCACCCCTCGACGACGTCGCGCCCGGCCTCCTCAAAGTCACGATGGGCCTTGTCGGGGCCACGGCAGACTCGATCACCTACACGAACACCGACCAGCGGATGGTCCAGCCCTAGCCGGCAACACTTCCCTGCGTCATGGAAGCATTCGGCCATGGTGCTTGCCGCCCATGGTTTGGCGGCTCACAATGGCAGCATGACGGCGTCGGAGGATGCAGTACGTGAAATGCGGCTAGCCAAAATCGGTACAGCCGTGTTCGCGTCGGCTCCTGCTACCGTCGCAGGCCTGTTGCCATGGGTGGTGACCCGCTGGAAGGTGCAACGTCCCGTGCCCGGGGGAGTGGCGGCCCAGTGCGCGGGTGTCCTGCTGATCGGCGCCGGCGCGGCCGTGATCACCAATTCATTTGCACGGTTCGCCCTTGAAGGATTGGGCACGCCGGCACCTTTTGCGCCGCCGAAGAACCTCGTGGTGAGCGGCTTCTACAGGTTCGTGCGGAACCCCATCTACGTGGGCATCGGCGCCGCGATCACCGGGCAGGGCCTCCTCCTGGGACAGCCGAAGCTGTTCGGCTTGGCCGCGCTGGGCGCAATTCCCGTGGTGGCTTTCGTCAGGTTGCACGAGGAGCCGTCTCTGGCGAGGAAGTTCGGCGCCGAGTATGAGGCCTACCGTGCCAACGTTCCGCGTTGGCTTCCCCGGCTCACTCCTTGGCGCCAACAAGCCTGACGCCGGTACCCGATCCGAGCCGGGAATTGGAAGAGCCCTCCACCGCGACTATTGGGGGATGCCGCGGTGGAGAGCTCAAAAATGAATATACAGAGAATTTTTGGATATGGAAAGGAAGCCACTCTCCGTCCGGCGCGTCTCATCCCGGCATCAAGCCACTATGATGGTGGTTGTTCAGTGGATTGAACAAGCGTGATTGCCGCGGATCGGATTCTGCTGCCTTGGGGCGGTGTTTCTTCCAGGCACGCGCCAGCTCTGCGCCAGACGCACGATTGCGAAGGAGAATCATGGCCGATTCCCGCACCCCCCGTTCCGCCGATGGACTGGGGAGCTCCTCGCCGGCGCCTGCCGTGACCCGCGCTGCCGCGGTATTGGATGCCCTGGCGGAAGCACCCTCGGGCCGACTGACGCTGAGCGACCTTTCCCGCGAGCTCGGGATTCCGAAGTCTTCGACGTCGAACCTGCTGATGGCTCTCGAGGAAGCCCGGCTAATCACCCGCGAAGGCGCCGACTTTTCACTCGGCCGAAAGCTGGTTGAACTTGGTGCCGCGTATCTCAGCCGCCTCGATGAAGTCCAAGAGTTCTACAAGTTCTGCGAACAGGCGCCAACGCTCTCCGGCGAAACGGTGCGTATTGCGATGATCGACGGCGATCACATCATTTACCTGGCTCGCTACGAAGGGCACCCGGCCGTCCGGCTCACGTCGAACATCGGCGACAAAATGCCCCTTTCCCTGAGCGCCGTCGGAAAGGTCCTCCTGGCCCAGCTTCACGACCACGACATCGAGGCGATGTTCCCGGATGACGTGGAGCTGCCTGTGATGACCCCGAAGTCCCTCCGGAGTGCTGCTGAGCTCAAGGCCCAGGTGGCAGCGATCCGCAAGCAGGGCTATGCCCTGGAGGACGAGGAGTCCACGCTCGGCGTGGTTTGCCTGGCCGTGCCCGTCCCGACCCATGGGGCGCACGGCCCCAGCCTCGGACTGTCGGTGACTGCCCTGAAGGCCACCTTTTCCGAGGAGCAGGCAGCCCTGATGGTGAAGGAGCTCAAGGAACTTGCCCATTCGCTGGGCAACCCGATGGGCTAGCCGACCCCGCTCCCGCTGAGGGTCATAAATAAATCTGATTACACCACTTGAAAGTTGTTCAACGTGCTGTACTCTGTTCACTATAGTGATTCACGCCATGGCGGCTGACACTATCTCGCCAGGCCAACGGGGGTCTGGAGTGTTCTTGAGGGAGTGCTTGTGACAACTAGTACTAAGACAAAGCTTGCTGAGGCGGACGGCGCAGTAGTTGAGCCGGAACAGCTGCGAAGGGCAACTCTTGCCAGTTCCGTAGGATCCGCTCTGGAGTACTACGACTTCTACATTTATGGTCTGGCTTCGGCCCTGATCTTCGGACCGCTGTTCTTCAAGCCCTTGGGCGAAAGTGGCGCGTTGATCGCGTCGTTCGCCACCTACGGCGTCGGATTCGCGGCGCGCCCCTTCGGTGGCGTCCTCTTCGGAGTCATCGGAGACCGCTTCGGCCGCAAGATGGTCCTCTTGATGACCATCGGCATGATGGGCCTTGCCAGCTTCGCGATCGGCCTGCTGCCGACCTTCGAACAGGCCGGCATGCTCGGCGCCGTCCTCCTCGTGGTGCTTCGGATCGTCCAGGGCCTCGGTGCCGGAGCCGAACAGGCTGGCGCAACAACGCTGATCTCCGAAGTCGCTCCGCCCAAGCGCCGCGGCTACTTCGCTTCGCTGCCGTTCGTGGGCATCCAGCTTGGAACCCTCCTCGGCGCCGGTACTTTTGCGCTCATTGGCATGGCCAACAAAAGCGTTCTTGAGGGCTGGCTATGGCGTGTTCCGTTCCTGGCCAGTTTCATCCTGATCATTGTGGCCCTCTTCATCCGCCTCAGGCTGAAGGAAACCCCGGTGTTCCAGGAGCTGGAGAAGCACAAGAACGTGGTGAAGAACCCCGTTGGCGAACTGTGGCGGCACTCCAGGAAGAACCTGTTGATCGGCATCGGCCTCCGCATGGGTGAAAACGGCAACTCGTCAATCTACGGAACGCTCCTCATCTCCTTCATTTCCGTCAAGGAAGGAGTCTTCCCGGGAGACAAGTTCATCGGCCCGGTCGGTCTGCTGATCGCTGCTGGATTCGCCGCTGTCATGGTGATTGCGTTCGGCGCTTTGTCGGACCGAATTGGTCGAGTGAAGGTTTACCGCTACGGGGCCCTGTTCCAGGCAATCTTCGCTATTCCGGCTTTCTACCTCGTCACTCTTGGCAACGTCACCCTCGTGTGGGCCGTCATGGTGGTCGGTATCGCCCTCGGTGTGCAGTCCATGCTTGGCCCGCAGTGCCCGCTGCTTCCGGAATTGTTCGGTTCGCAGTACCGGTTCACGGGTGTGGCCTTGAGCCGTGAAATTTCGGCTGTCTTCGCCGGCGGCCTCGTTCCCCTGATTGGTGCTGCCCTCCTGGCCGCCACGGGGAACTCCTGGGTGGTCCTGGCGGTCTATTCGCTGGTCCTGGCGCTGATTTCATACATCACCACGTTCTTCACGCCGGAAACGGTTGGCCGCGATCTGACGGCCCTGGAAGACGCCCGCTAGGCAGCGTCCCGTACCCGACGTACGCATGCAGCGACGGCCCCTCCGAATCAGGAGGGGCCGTCGCTTTGGTTTTGGCCAATGCAGGTGTGCCCCACACAGCAAAGCGGCCCCTCCGGTTGAACCGGAAAGGCCGCTTTGCGAACGCTTCAGTGAGGATGCGCTTAGTAGAAGTGCACCGTGTCCACGAGGTGGGGGAGCTCGCCGCCGTCGAGGAACGTACGCAGGTTGCCGGCGAAACGCTCGGCGATGAGCCGGTTTTCAGCGGCGCTGAGGGCGGATGTGTGGGGCGAGACCATGACCTTCGGGTGGTTCCACAGGGGGCTGTCCTGGGGGAGCGGTTCGACGGCGAAAACGTCCAGGCAGGCATAGGAGACCTGGCCGTTGTCCAGGGCTTCGAGCAGCGCCTCCTCATCAACCACGGTTCCGCGGCCAACGTTGACGAAAACCGTGCCGGGCTTCATTGCCGTGAAGGCCTCGTGGTTGAAGAGCTTCTCCGTGTACGGCGTCCCGGGGAGGGTGTTGACGACGGCGTCGGCCGTAGCCAGCAGTCCCGCCAGGCCATCGTTGTCCGCGACCTCATCGATTCCTTCGATCGCTTCGACGTTCCGCTTGGTTCCGCTCACCTTCATGCCAAGCGCGCGGGCGATGCGGGCGGTTTCAAGTCCGATTTCGCCAAGGCCCGTAATGACCAGCTTGGAGCCGTTCATGAGTTTGGTGGGGGTGCGCAGCTCGGGCCAGACTTTGGCGGCCTGGTCCTGTGCAAGTTCCGCGCTGCGCTTGAAGCCGTTGAGGATGCCCATGGCTGCAAACTCGGCCAGCGGGAGGGCATGCACGCCCGCGGAGGTGGTGACCTTGAACTTCTGCAAGGTCTCGCCGTCGAGGCCCGAGGCCTTCACTGCGCCACCGGCACCTGCCGCCATGGCATGGATCCACTGCAGGTGCGGGTTGCTCCGCGCGATGCGGGCCAGGCCGGCTGGATTCTCGTTGGGGAAGCCGTAGAGGACCTGGGCCCTGTTCAACATGGACCAGTAGCGGTCCTCTTGTTCGGGCGTCCGCTTGAAATCCGGATCGCCCGAGTGGTCGGCCGGGAAGCGTTCCGGGGGAAGGAGCTCGGGATCGTAGAGCACTCTAATGCTCGGATCTACTGCGCGGATACGCTCCACATGCTCAGCTTCGAGCGGGACGGCGATCGCGATGGTGAGTTCATCAGTCGTCATAGTGTTCATCATACTGAATTGAGGCTAGGATATTGAACAGTTTTTGATAGATGAACCACAATGAAGTGAGGTGTATGCGAACGATGACCGCCAAAACGGCAGGTTTTGTGGGACTCGGGCTCATGGGCTTTCCCATGGCAGCCAATCTGCTCGGCAACGGCTGGGAGGTGACTGCGTGGAACCGTTCGGCCGGGGCGCTTACCGAACTCGAGAAGCTCGGTGGCCAACGTTCGGAGTCCGTTGCAGCACTCCGGGACCAACCCCTCATCATCTTCATGCTTCCGGATCTCTCCTACATCCAGGATGCCGCCGCCCCGCTGCTCGAGTCCTGGCGCTCGGACGCGCCGCTTCCGGGAACCACAATCATCATCATGAGCAGCGTGTCCCCGAGCGCCGTGAAGGAATTCGGCCGGACCGTCCAGAACGCAAGCGGCGGGAACGCCGTCGTCGTCGACGCCCCGGTCAGCGGAGGCACGAAAGGTGCACAGGACGGCACGTTGGCCATCATGGTGGGAGCGGGCGAAGAAGACTTCCAGCGCTCGCTTCCCGTGTTCCAATCCATGGGTACCACGGTCCGTCGCATGGGCAACCTGGGTGCCGGTTCGCTGGCCAAGGCCTGCAACCAACTGATCGTCGGGACCACGACGGCGGCGCTCGCGGAAGCCGCCGAACTCGCGGAGCGCTCGGGCATGGATGCTTCGGCCCTCTTCGACGTCCTGGCCGGCGGCCTCGCCGGAAGCCGGGTCCTGGAGATCGTCGGCCCACGCTTGGCAGCAAAGGACTACGCTCCCACAGGCCCCGCGAAGTTCATGCACAAGGACCTCAAGTTCGTGCTCGAAAGCGCCGAAGCGGCCGGTGCCGCCGTCCCCATGGCGACTGCCGGCGTCGAGCTCTACCGCGAACTGATCGACCAAGGCCTGGGCGACCAGGACCTCGCCGTTGTTCGCCAGGCCATCGCCAACCTCAGCGACTCTTCCGTAGCCCTCTGAACCACGTAAGGAAACAACCATGAGTGGACTCTTTGACCTCACCGGGCGCGTCGCGCTCGTGACCGGATCCAGCCGCGGCATCGGCAATGCCCTTGCCCGCGGATTGGCCGACGCCGGTGCCACCGTTGTCCTCAACGGCATCAACCCGGAACGGCTCAAGGACGCGGAAGCTGCCATGGCGGCGGACTTCGGGCCCGGACGCATCCACAGTTGTGCCTTCGACGTCACCAGCGATACCGAGGCGGCCCGGGGAATCACGTGGGTCGAAGAGAATGTGGGCCCCCTCGATATCCTTGTCAACAATGCCGGAATCCAGCACCGCGTCCCGATGCTGGACCTGGAGGTGAAGGACTGGGAGCGGGTCATCACGACCGACCTGACGAGCGCCTTCCTCGTGGGGCGTGAAGCCGCCCGCCACATGATCCCCCGGGGCCGGGGCAAGATCATCAACATCTGCTCGGTGCAGACCGACCTGGCACGTCCAACGATCGCCCCTTACGTCGCTGCCAAGGGCGGCCTGCGCAACCTGACACGCGCCATGACCGCCGAATGGGCGGCCTCCGGCCTTCAGATCAACGGCATCGCGCCCGGTTACATCCACACCGAAATGACCCAGAACCTCGTGGACGATCCCGACTTCAATTCCTGGATCCTGGGCCGGACGCCGGCCCACCGATGGGGAACGGTGGCGGATCTCGCGGGTCCGGCGGTCTGGCTTGCCTCCGAGGCTTCCAACTTCGTAAACGGCCAGACGATCTTCGTCGACGGCGGAATGACGGTGGTCGTCTAATGAGCAGCTTCCAGCTTCCCCAGTCCTCACCCGCGGTTGTGGCCCACGCCGCGGGCGACCTTCGCATCGAGGACATCGCACTCGTCGTTCCGACCCCGGACCAGGCCGTCGTCGAAATCGCCTACGGCGGCATCTGCGGCTCGGACCTGCACTACTGGCTCCATGGCGCGGCGGGGGAATCAATCCTGAAGGCTCCGATGGTGCTCGGGCATGAAATCGTCGGCACGGTTGTCCAGCAGGCCGCCGACGGCAGCGGCCCGGCAGCCGGAACCGCCGTCGCCGTCCACCCCGCGACCCCGGCTCCGGGTGCAGCCAGGTACCCGGAAGACCGCCCCAACCTCTCCCCGGGCTGCACCTACCTCGGGAGTGCGGCGCGGTATCCGCACACGGACGGCGCCTTCAGCCGCTACGCCACCCTGCCGTCCCGCATGCTCCGGGCGCTTCCAGCCACGCTGGACTTGCGCACGGCGGCGCTTGTGGAGCCGGCCAGCGTCGCCTGGCACGCCGTCGCCCGCGCAGGGGACGTAGCCGGAAAAACGGCGCTCGTCATCGGAAGCGGTCCGATCGGCGCGCTGGCAGTTGCCGTGCTCAAGCGCGCGGGCGCAACCCGGATAGTAGCCGTCGACATGCACGACAAGCCCCTGGAGATCGCCCGTGCTGTGGGTGCGGACGAGGTTCTCAAGGGCGACGACGCCGAAGCGATCGCCGCCGTGGAGGCCGACGTCGTCATCGAGTCCTCCGGCAGCCACTTCGGACTGGCGTCGGCCATCAAGGGCGCGGTACGCGGTGGGAAGGTGGTCATGGTCGGGCTGCTGCCTTCGGGACCGCAGCCGGTGTTCATTTCGCTGGCCATTACCCGCGAACTCGAACTGCTCGGCTCCTTCCGCTTCAACAACGAAATCGACGAGGTCATTGCCGCGCTCGCGGACGGTTCGCTCTACGTGGATCCGGTGGTGACCCACGAATTCACGCTGGACCGCGGCCTGGAAGCCTTCGAGGTGGCCAAGAACTCTGCCGAGTCGGGCAAGGTCCTGCTGAATTTCCAGCCCGTGGACTAGGCTCCCGGCCGATCAAGGCACCAGTGGAGCGGCGTCGGCGATCAGCGCCGCTCGACTGGAACAAATACCCGAGGCTGGCCTTCCCAGCTCGGTGACAGGTCCGCGATGGTCTCCCGCATGATGTTGGACGAGGCCTCGCGGGCTTTGTCGCCGTCCCTGTCGCTGATGCCCTGGGCAACATCCAGATGCCATTGCAAAGCGGCTTCCTTCGGATGTTCGGGCATGAGGCCGTGGACAGTCCGGCCGGTGAGGGTCTCCGTGACCTGCCCGATCAGGTTCGCGAACATTTCATTTCCGGACCCGGAGAGCACCAGGGCGTGAAATCGGATGTCGAGGTCCAGGAAGGTGGGCATGTCGCCCGCCCGGCCTGCTTCACGCATGGCCAGCGAAATTTCCAGCAGCTCGCTGCGCAGGGCATCAGGAGCGTTTTCCGCGGCCAGCTCCGCGGCTACGGGCTCGACGGCGGAGCGGAGTTCCGCGAGGGAGCGCAACTGTGCGCCGCGGCCTTCCCCGGCCAAGCGCCAACGGATAACCAGTGGATCGAAGGGATTCCAGCGGTGCGCGGGGAGGACCCGGATGCCGACGCGTTTGATGGTTTCAACCAGTCCCAAGGACTGCAGCACCCTGACGGCCTCCCGCACCACCGACCGTGACACTTTGAGTTCCTCCTCAAGGTGCTCAGCCAACATGACGTGACCGGTGGGGAGCATGCCGCCGACGATCCGGGTACCCAGATGCTCGACAGCGCGGTAGTGGAGGCTGGTTGACATAGTGGTAAGCATAGTGGCGCAGCGCGCCCCGCCACTGGAAGTCCGGGCACCTGGAAACTCCCCACGGTACGAGCTCGCAACATAGACTCTTTTGTGACGCGGACGTTTCCAAAACGTGGGCGCAACTTTCCCAGACGTGGTCCGAATACGTATGGTTTATTCCAGCTACTGCTCTAGAAAGCGTTTCCTCGCTCCGAGCAGGACTCGACGCACAAGAATGAATTGGAGTTTTGATGTCAGCACACATCGGTGTCACCGGCCTCGCGGTGATGGGCGCCAATCTGGCCCGCAACCTGGCCCGCAACGGCTTCACCGTTGCCCTCCACAACCGTTCCGTCGAGAAGACCGACGCCCTGCTGGCCAAGCACGGCACCGACGGCGACTTCATCCGCACGGAAACCCTCCAGGAACTCGTTGACTCCCTCGAGAAGCCCCGCCGCGTCCTGATCATGGTGAAGGCCGGCAAGCCCGTCGATGCCGTCATCGACCAGCTCGTTCCCTTGCTCGAGCCCGGTGACATCGTGATCGACGCCGGCAACTCGCACTACGAGGACACCCGCCGCCGCGAAGCCGCCCTGGCCGAGAAAGACCTGCACTTCGTGGGCGTCGGTGTTTCCGGTGGCGAAGAGGGCGCCCTCAACGGCCCCTCCATCATGCCCGGTGGTTCCAGGGAGTCCTACGACGCCTTGGGCCCGCTGCTCGAAAAGATCTCCGCCAAGGTTGACGGCAAGCCGTGCTGTGCCTGGATCGGCACCGACGGCGCCGGACACTTCGTCAAGATGGTCCACAACGGTATCGAATACGCAGACATGCAGGTCATCGGTGAAGCCTTCGATCTCCTGCGCTCGGGCGCGGGCATCGAGCCGGCCGAGCAGTCCAAGATCTTCGCCGAATGGAACAAGGGCGAACTCGCGTCCTTCCTGATCGAAATCTCCGCTGAGGTCCTTGGGCACGTTGACGCCAAGACGGGCAAGCCGTTCGTCGATGTCGTTGTCGACGCTGCCGGCCAGAAGGGCACCGGCCGCTGGACAGTCATCTCCGCCCTTGAGCTTGGCTCCCCGGTCTCGGGCATCGCAGAGTCGGTCTTCGCCCGTGCACTGTCTTCCCAGACGGAACAGCGGAAGCTGGGCCAGGAACTGCTCGCCGGCGAGGAAATCGCCGTCGAGGTCCCCGAGAACTTCATCGAGGACGTCCGCCAGGCGCTCTACGCTTCCAAGCTGGTTTCGTACGCCCAGGGCCTGGACATGCTGACCTCCGCCGCGAAGGAATACGGCTGGGACCTCAAGCTCGATGAAATCGCTTCGTTGTGGCGCGGCGGCTGCATCATCCGCGCCGAGCTGCTGAAGGAAATCACCAACGCCTACGCGGCCGAAGAGAAGCCGGCCAACCTGCTGTTCGCCCCGGCCTTCACCAAGGCTATTGCGGGCGCGCTGCCGGCATGGCGACGCGTGGTGGCAACGGCGGTCCAGCTGGGCATCCCCGTTCCGGTGTTCTCTTCCTCGCTGGCCTACTACGACGGCCTCCGCCGCAAGCGCCTCGCCGCTGCCCTCATCCAGGGTCAGCGCGACCTCTTCGGTGCGCACACCTACGGCCGCGTTGACGCCGAGGGCACGTTCCACACCCTGTGGGGCGAAGACAAGTCCGAGATCTCGGCAGTCGACACCCACTAAAGATTGGGGCAGGTCCTTTCGTGTCGACTGCGTCGCCACGCAGGGACCCTGCTGCCCCACTCTACTGCTCAAAGGCCGGCACTTCCCCGATACTGTGGAGGCGCCGGCCTTTGCCGTATCCAGGTCCGGAAAGAAAACGCCACAGGCCACACGAGGAGCAGTCCATGCCACAACGCGTCGCATTTGTCACCGGGGCATCAACCGGAATCGGTTTCGAAGCCGCCGTCAAGCTCAGGAAGGCGGGAATGGTCGTATATGCGGGGGCGCGGCGAGTAGCGAAAATGGAGCCGCTCAAAGCCCACGGAATCAAGGTTTTGTCGCTGGACGTCACTGAGGATGACTCAATGAAGGCCGCTGTAGACCTTGTCCTGGCTGAACAGGGACGGATCGACGTGCTGGTCAACAACGCCGGATACGGGTCTTACGGTTCCTTGGAAGAGGTGCCGCTGGATGAGGGACGGCGCCAGTTCGAGGTCAATGTGTTCGGTCTCGCCCGGATGTCCCAGCTGGTGATTCCCGTGATGCGTGCCGCAGCTTCCGGCAGGATCATCAACGTCTCCTCGATCGGGGGCAAAATGTATGAACCCCTGGGCGCCTGGTACCACGCGACAAAGTTCGCCGTCGAGGGCCTCAGCGACTCGCTGCGCCTCGAACTGAAGCCCCATGGGATCGACGTTGCGATCATCGAGCCCGCGGGCACGGACACGGAATGGGGAACCATCGCGGGGGAGAGCTTGCTGGCGGTCTCCGGGCAAGGACCGTATCGTGAGCAGGCCGGGATCGTGGCAGCTGCCCTGGCATCGACGTCGGGAACGGCGCTCTCGACGCACCCGCGCACCGTGGCGAGCGCTATTGTGCATGCCGCGACCTCGCGCCGGCCCAGGACCCGCTACCCGGTGGGCAGGGGAGCCTGGACCATACTGGCCTTGCGGAGGGTACTTCCCGACCGCGCGTTCGACACCGTTTTCTGGAATGCCTACAAGCGCTTTTCGGGCTAGATCCGGTATTCGATGTAGTACTCGGCAGGATCGACGGCGGGTTTGGTTTCGCTCTGGGCATCGCGGTGGCGCCACGTTGCCGGAACGCCGGTGATGATCGACTCAGGTGGTGCGTCCTTGACCACTACGGCATTGGCGCCTACGGCACTGTCTGCGCCGATGGTGATGGGTCCAAGGACCTTCGCTCCGGCTCCGATAGTGACCCGGTCCCCGATGGTGGGGTGGCGCTTGACCTTCGCTAAGGAACGGCCACCCAACGTCACGCCGTGGTAGATCATGACGTCTTCGCCGATCTCGGCAGTCTCACCGATGACCACACCCATGCCGTGGTCAATAAAGAACCTGCGGCCGATGGTCGCGCCGGGGTGGATCTCGATGCCGGTCAGGAAGCGGGCAAGCTGCGAAATAAGCCGTGCCGGGAAGCGCAGCCCGGGGTTTTGCCACAATTTGTGCGTCAGGCGGTGCGCCCAGATGGCATGCAGCCCGGAATATGCAAAAAAGTTCTCAAAGGAGCCTCGGGCCGCCGGGTCATGTGACCGGGCGGCCTCGAGGTCCTCCATAAGTCTTGCGAAGAAGCTCACAAAGACCTTTCTACAGGAAAGGGAAGAAAGCGGTTGCGCGGAGTCCGCAATCAGCCGCGAATGTCGTCAAAAAGAACGGTGGAGATGTAACGTTCGCCGAAGTCGGGAACGATTGCCACGATGAGCTTGTCCTTGTTCTCCGGACGCTTCGCGAGCTCCAGGGCGCCCCAAACGGCCGCACCGGCAGAGATACCGCCCAGGATGCCTTCCTTGGTGCCGAGGGCGCGCGCGGTGGCCACCGAATCCTCGAGGGTTGCGTCGAGGACCTCGTCGTAGACGTTGGTATCGAGGATTTCCGGGACGAAGTTCGCGCCGAGGCCCTGGATCTTGTGGGGTCCGGGCGTTCCGCCGTTCAGGATCGGGGAGTCCTTCGGCTCAACGGCCACAACCTGGATTTCGGGCTTGCGCTCCTTCAGGACCTGCCCGACGCCGGTGATGGTTCCGCCCGTGCCGACGCCGCCGACGAAGATGTCCACGCCGCCTTCGGTATCCGCCCAGATTTCCTCGGCGGTGGTGGAACGGTGGATGGCCGGGTTCGCCTCGTTCGCGAACTGCTGTGCCCAGATGGAGTTCTCCGTGTTGGCGACGATCTCCTGCGCCTTTTCGACGGCGCCGCGCATGCCTTCGGAACCCGGGGTCAGGACGATCTCGGCACCGTAGGCGCGCAGCATGACGCGGCGTTCGGTGGACATGGTTTCCGGCATGGTCAGGATGACCTTGTAGCCGCGAGCCGCGCCGACCAAGGCCAAGGCGATGCCGGTGTTGCCGGAGGTTCCCTCGACGATGGTGCCGCCCGGCTTCAGTGCACCGGACTTCTCGGCGGCGTCGATGATGGCCACGCCGATACGGTCCTTGACGCTGTTGGCGGGGTTGTAGAACTCCAGCTTCACGGCAACTGTGGCGTCCAAGCCTTCCGTGAGCCTGTTCAAGCGGACCAGGGGGGTTCCGCCGATCAGCTGGGTGACGTCGTCGTAGATCCGTGCCATGTAATCGTGCCTATTCTCTGGATTCTGTGGATTCGCTGAAATAGCTATTGCTGAGGTCAGCCTAACGAGCGGTGCTACACGCTGCTACGCGCGGAGCCACGAAGAGTAATATTTCCGGGCCTTGGCGAGCTTGGGGTTGATGATGACCTGGCAATAGCCTTGCTCGGGAAACTTGGCGTAGTAGTTCTGGTGGACCGACTCCGCTTCGTAGAATTCCGGCAGCCTGCTCACCTCGGTCACAATCGGCTTGGACCACAGTTTCTGGTTCCGGAGGATGGCTTCCTCGAAGAGGATCTTTTCTTCGGTGGTGGTATAGAACATCGAGGAACGGTACTGGGTACCGACGTCGTAGCCCTGGCGGTTGAGGGTGGTGGGATCGTGCAGGGCGAAGAACATGTCCAGGATGATGTCCGCCGGGATGATGTCCTCGTCGAAGGTCACGGCGACGACCTCCGCGTGCCCCGTCATTCCGGAGCAGACATCGTAATAGTCAGGGTTGCGGATGTGGCCCCCTGTGTAGCCGGAAACCACGGAGCTGACGCCCTTGGTTTTCTGGTAGACGGCGTCAAGGCACCAGAAGCAGCCTCCGCCAAGTACAAAAGTTTTCATGATCTCTTCAATGGCCGGGAGCCCTGGATGATTCCCGCACAACCTTACGGGACTGTGACGGCACAGGCCCGGGGGCTGGCAGGGATCCTAAACAGTCCGGCAGCCGCTAGCGCGTCTTGGCCGCCTGATGCGCAAGAATGTAATGCATGGAAGCTGTGAACACCCCGGTTGCAGATACAGGATCCGGCGAAGAACCGGAGAACGGTGCAGCCGGGACGCCCGGTACCCCGACACTCGGTCAGGTCCTCTTGGCTGTGGAGGAGCTCTGGCCGGAATCGCTCGCAGAGGATTGGGACGAGGTCGGCCTGGTGGTCGGAAGACCAACCGCCACCGTCACCAAAGTCATGTTCGCTGTGGATCCGACCCTCGCCGCTATTGAAGAAGCGATCGAATGGGGCGCCGAGCTCCTCGTGACCCACCATCCTTTGCTGCTCAAGGGCGTCTCCTCCGTTGCTGCCACGAGCGCCAAGGGCCTGGCTGTCCACCGGCTCATTGAGTCAGGCACCGGGCTGCTGACCGTGCACACCAACGGGGACTCCGCCGTCGGTGGCGTTTCGGATGTCCTCGCCGACGCGTTCGGGCTGGACAACGTTGTCCCGCTAGCTCCTGCCGCGCACGGCCTGCCGGAAGAGGGGATCGGCCGGGTCGGCGACCTGCCCGAGCTCATGACCCTGGGAGAATTCGCGGCGCGTGTGTTCGAGGTCCTGCCCTCAGTGGCCGGTGGCGTACGGGTTGCCGGGGACAAGGATGGCCTGGTGCGCCGCGTCGCTGTTTGCGGCGGAGCCGGAGACAGCCTTTTCGAGGCCGTCCGCGCGAGCCAGGCGGATATCTATGTGACCGCGGATATGCGGCACCACCCGGCGTCCGAAGCCCGCGAATCCGCGGTTGACGGCAGGCCGTACCTCGTTGACGTATCGCATTTCGCGAGCGAGTGGCTCTGGCTGCCCGCCGCGGCCGAAGCGCTCGGCAACGTGCTCGCGGACCAGGGCCACGACGTCGAAATCCGGGTGGCTTCCACCAACAGCGATCCTTGGGACTTCATTCTGACTCCCGGCTAATACCGGCGGGCGAGGGCGCCGGTGGGATGTAGCGAGGCAGGCAAGCACGTTAGGCGCTAGAGTCGACACAAGCAGGCCCCAGGCCTGGCCGGGGCAGACTATCAACCCCGGCTCGATCAAGCGGAGGTAAGCGTGGCCAAGGCAGCACCGGCGGAACAGTTGAAATTGCTCGAACTGCAGGGGTTGGATGCGAAGCTCAAATCCTTGGCGAACCGCCGCCGCACTTTGGAGTCTGATCCCCGCATCACCGATCTTCAGGACGCCCTCAGCGTGGCAAACGGGGCGCTCGGGACCGCGAAACTTGCCGTCCATGACGCCGAAACAGAGCTGCGCAGGTCAGAGGCGGACGTCGAGCAAGTGGCTAGCCGCATTGAGCGGGACGAAGCGAGGCTGAACAGCGGCACCGGACTTTCCAAGGACCTCGTTGCGCTGCAAAGCGACATCGCGTCACTGAACAAGCGCCGCTCGGACCTTGAAGATGTGGAGCTTGAAATCCTGGAACGCTTGGACGGGCTCAGGGAGCGGCAAGCCGCGCAACAGCAGATTGTCGATGACATCCAGGGTTCCTTCTCGGTGATCCGTGCCGAACTGGACACCGCGATCGCCGAGCTTGTTGCCGAAGAGACCGAAGTACGCGCGCAGCGGACAAGCTTCGCCGAAGGGCTCGACGCCGGGATGCTGGCAATCTACGAAAAGACCCTGGCCAAGCGCGGTGTAGGGGCCGCAAGGCTGTTCCACGGCAAGTCCGAAGGCTCAGGGATGACGCTCAGCCCCGGCGACCTTGCCGAGGTCAAGGCCGCTGCGGAGGACGAAATCGTGTTCTGCCCCGATTCCGGCTGCATCCTGGTGCGCTCCGCCGAGTGGAACTAAGCAGTCCCCGGGAGGATGATGCTGAGGGTGTGCGGCTTGCGCGCCGTGCCCTTCGTCAACTCCGCTGTCCAGATTTCGGACGCGGCCTTGAGTAGCTGTTCGGGCGTCTCCGGCGCCTTGCCCCGACGGCTCAGCAAGTGCCGGGCCAGCTCGCCTCGGGTGTGCTTGGCGAAGTGGCTGACGACGGTGCGTTTGCCATTGGACTCGGAAAAGACATTGACGGAAACCGTCTGCGCCGCAGGCGGAGCCCACGCCGCGGCGTAGGTGCTGGAACGGCAGTCCACCAACAGTTCGCCCTCAACCCGCGAGGCGAGTACCTCCGCAAGCTGCGGCTTCCAGAACGACGCGAGGCGCCCGACGTCGGGCAGTGCAGTTCCCATGGACAAACGGTAGGCGGGCACTCGGTCGCCGAAGCCGATGGCGCCCCACAGGGCGGACACCACGAGGATCGACTCCACCGCCTTGCGGCGCTGCGCCGGGGTCAGGGTTTTGTAGCCGAGCGCGTCGTAGAGGACACCCGAATAAACCTGGTGGGCCGGGGCTGCGGGTTCGGCGTGGAGCCGGGTATTTCGTTCGACGTCGTCCCGAAGGGACGCTCCGACCCCCAGCAGGGCCAGTGCGTCCTCGTGCGCGCTGACGAGGCCAAGCGCGTCCAGTACCTTCGCACGGTAGCTGTTCAGTTCCGGAAAGCTCAGCGACTCCCAGTCGACGGCGGGGCCCCGGACGGCGGGAGTTTTGCCTTCGGAAGGCGGAAGGAGAATCAGCACCAGTCGATATTAGCGTCAATGCCGGGACCCATTGACTGGTCCGGGTGCAGAGCCCTGCGCCGGTAGACTATAGGGCGGATGGGTTGACTAGGCGGCCGCGCGCCACGTGAGTGGCTCGAGGAACGTCCGGGCTCCACAGGGCAGGGTGGTGGGTAACGCCCACTCGGGGTAACCCGCAGGCCAGTGCCACAGAGAACAGACCGCCTGCGCCCGCGCGTGCCAGCACATGCGGGCAGCAGGTAAGGGTGAAACGGCGGTGTAAGAGACCACCAGCTTCCTGGGTGACCAGGAAGGCTAGGTAAACCCCACCCGGAGCAAGGCCAGACAGGACACGATCGAGGGCTGCTCGCCCGAGTGTCCGGGTAGGCCGCTGGAGGGCGTCGGTAACGGCGTTCGTAGATGGATGGTCGCCACTCCTTCGCCGGCAACGGCGCGGGAGGACAGAACCCGGCGTATCGGTCAACCCATCCCTCAGCCTTGTGTGAGTGATTTCACGCAATACGGCGGCCAAGGCTTCGGGTGCCGGACCTTAGAATGGATAGTGAACGTAGAGGTTCCACCGCCGGTTCTGCGTCCGCAGCCGGCGGTTTTTCTTTGTAGCGTTCGAGGTGTCCGGGCAGACCGAAGTCCCGCCGATGCCAGTGCCGCAGGATTACTCCGGGCGGCCGCCATCTACGTACGAGGACGTATGTAGCTGACACTAGGAAGGTAGTTCTGTGAGCCAGTCATCAGATTCTTGTCTTGATACGTGGATGGGCCGCGAAGCGCTGGCCGAGGCCATGATTCCGGTGATCGGCCGGCTGTACCGTGAAAACAACGTGGTGACGAGCATCCACGGGCGCAGCCTCATCAACAAGTCGTCGATGAACATCCTGAAAGCCCACCGTTTTGCGCGTCGGATGAGCAAGGACGAGCTCCTGCTCGAAGAAACCGCCCCGCTGCTCAACATCCTTGCCGAACTCGACCTCGGTGCCGCCGCGATCGACATCGCCCGCCTGAACGAGAAGTACAAGGCCGAGGCCGCGGGCACGCCCCTGGAAGACTTCCTCCGCGCCGAACTCGCCGAGGTCGTAGGGCGCCGCGGCGCGGACGACCGGACCAGCACCGACGTCGTACTTTATGGTTTCGGCCGCATCGGCCGCCTGCTGGCCCGTCTCCTGATCGAAAAGGCCGGAGGCGGCCACGGACTGCGCCTGCGGGCGATCGTGGTCCGCAAGGGCGCCGAGAACGACCTCGTCAAGCGTGCCAGTCTGCTGCGCCGCGACTCGGTGCACGGTTCTTTCGAAGGCACCATCCGCGTGGACGAGGCCGCCAACACGATTACGGCCAACGGTGTCCAGATCCAGGTGATCTACTCGGACAACCCCTCCACTGTTGATTACACGGCCTACGGCATCAAGGATGCCCTGGTGGTCGATAACACCGGCCGGTGGCGCGACGCCGAAGGCCTGTCCCAGCACCTGCAGAGCAAAGGTGTGGCGCGCGTGCTGCTCACGGCTCCGGGCAAGGGCGACCTGAAGAACATCGTCCACGGCATCAACCACTCCTCCATCGAGGACTCGGACAAGATCGTCACGGCGGCTTCCTGCACCACCAACGCCATCACCCCGGTGCTCAAGGCACTCAACGACAAGTTCGGCGTTATCCACGGCCACGTGGAAACCGTGCACTCGTTCACGAACGACCAGAACCTGATTGACAACTTCCACAAGGGCGACCGCCGCGGACGCTCCGCTGCCCTGAACATGGTCATCACCGAAACAGGTGCGGCCAAGGCCGTGGCGAAGGCTCTTCCGGAACTGCAGGGCAAGCTGACTGGCAACGCGATCCGGGTCCCCACGCCGGACGTGTCGATGGCCATCCTGAACCTGAACCTTGAAAAGGGAACCACAAAGGACGAGGTCAACAACTACCTTCGCGAGATGTCCCTGCACTCGGAGCTGCGGAAGCAGATCGACTTCATCGACTCGCCGGAGGTCGTCTCCACTGACTTTGTCGGCTCCCGCCGCGCAGGCATCGTGGACGGCCTGGCCACCATCGCCAACGACAAGAACCTCGTGGTCTATGTCTGGTACGACAACGAATTCGGCTACTCCTGCCAGGTAGTGCGCGTCATGGAAGAAATGGCCGGCGTGAACCCGCCGTCGTTCCCGGCACGCGGTGTCCCCGTGAACCTTGAACCCAAGGCAACGTTGGAACCCGCCGGCGTCTAGCCGGCCCCGGCCGGAGCCAGGAAAGACACAGGGGTTTCCCGGCTGATGCGCTGGTATCAGCCGGGAAACCTGACCAGAATGGACGCATGGAAAGCGAAAAGATTCTGGAACACGACACAACCTTGGAACACGCGCTGGACATAGCGCGCGCCAACCTCAAGGAAGCCCAGCGCCTGCTCGACGAAGCCAAGGCCGCGCACGCGGCGGGTGATATTTCCGAGGACCGCGTCCTGCAATTGGAGGCGCTTCTGGAGCTGGCAGCCGAAGACCTGAGGCGCGTCACCAAGGAGCAGTAAGCCGCCGCACCAACGGAGCCGCAGTCCGTCGGGAACAGCCTGTCTTTCGCCTGCGCTGTGATCATTCCGACACCCTGACTTGTCCTCCACACTGTGGATATCCGCGCCGACTGTCGGTGCCTCATCTAGTCTCAAGGGACGCATTCCTCCCGAAAGGACGCAATCCCTTGAGCAGCACCTGGGCTGCCTATCGACGTGCCCGCCGCCAGTCCCGGCAGGCTTGGGTGCTGGTGTCCCTCATCCTCGCAGGTGGGCTTGCCGGCATTGGATGGTTCTTCACCACCGGCCAGTTCGCCGTTGGCCAGGACGCCGACAATGGGGTAACTGAAGCTCCGGTCTTTGACCCGAGCTGGATGAAGCCGGTGGAAGCTGTGCAGCCTGTACCCGTCGGTTCAGCCGTCGATACCCTCGAGGCGCTTCCGGTGAAGGGGCGGGCAGCCAAGGACAACTACGAACGCAACGAATTCGGCCAGGCGTGGCTCGACGTCGATCGAAACGGCTGCGATACCAGGAACGACATCCTCAGGCGGGATCTTCAGGCAGCGGAGTTCACTGCCGGCTCCAAATGCAAGATCGCTTCCGGAGAGTTACGTGAGCCGTACACCGGGCGGGACATCCATTTCCGCCGGGGCTCCGGGAGCAGCTCGGCCGTACAGATCGACCATGTGGTTGCTCTCGGGGATGCCTGGCAGAAGGGCGCCCAGCAACTCACTGCCAAACAACGCCAAAGCCTCGCCAATGATCCCCTGAACCTCATTGCCGTGGACGGTCCCGCCAACGTGAAGAAGGGCGCGAGCGACGCAGCGAGCTGGCTGCCCGCCAACAAAGGCTTTCGTTGCCATTACGTGGCCCGGCAGGTTTCCGTCAAAGCCGCTTATCGGCTCTGGATCACCCAGGCGGAGAAAGACGCCATGAGGCGCGTCCTCGACTCGTGCCCCGGTCAGCAGACCATCAGGGCGATGTAGCAAGCTTGAGTGCGCGTGCAAGCCCGGTCAGGCGGGCTTGGCCTGCGCTGGAGGAAGCGCCAAGTGGCCGTGTCCAAGTTGCCAGACTCCGCCGTCGTCGATCCTTTCCAATACCACCCGCTGAAGCGAGGTCTCGCGGGGGAGCCGGTCAAGGTTTGCCATGCCCCGGTGCCGGAAGGTGAAGTAGACAGCGTCGCCCGGGGCGTCGGAGCAGCGGTCCAAGGTGAACCGGCGGGCAAAAGCGGCGATGTTGCTGTCCGGGAGCTTCTGCGCAAGGTACGGATCCAGCATCCACGACTCGCAGCTCGCCGTGGAGACCGCCTTGTCCGGGAAGTATCTGTCAAAGAACTCCCTCGCTTGCTTGAAGCTCGCGTCAACGAGGTCAGGGGAGAGGCCCCCATCCTCGGGGATGTGCACCCCCAGCACCCAAGAGTCGCCTGCTGCGGCTGAGCCTCCCGCGCCGCCGGGGACGAGATGGAATTGCAGGCGGCCGATCCGGAAGATGTTTCCGGCCATGTGAAGCGTCAGCCACCCCCACGTGTCCAGGCCGAAGCGTCCATGAACCCGTCGGTTGATGCGAAGATTGAGGCCCACATCGGCAAGGATCGCGGCCGAAGCTTCCGGCGGGATGCCAAGGGAAAGATGATGGCGGTAGACCACAGGGGAGAAGCGCAGGAGGGCCTCGATCCAGTCCGTTTCCGTACAGCCATCCGCGGAGGCAGACTCGCTTGGAAAGGCGCCCAGCCGGGTGTGGAGGATAGCCAGGGCCTGCCGCGTTCCGCCACCCGGAGGCGACCCCAGCAGCGATGCGCACTCAGAAGCGTCCTCGCCGTGGATGTCGAGAAGCCTGAACAATTCGTCCTGCGCCATGCCGGGCATCGGTCAGTGTCCGAAGGGGTCCGGGTCGACGCCCGGCATCCAACTCAGGCCCGGCACTCCCCAGCCGTTCTTCTTGGCCTGCTTCATGGCCTTCTTGGCGTAACGGTCAACCAGTCGGTTCACATAGAGCTTGCCGTCGAGATGATCGAATTCGTGCTGCATGATCCTTGCGAACCATCCGGTCGCCACGAAATCCACCGGTTTGCCGTAGCCGTCGAAGCCCTGGACTCGTGCCCATTCGGCCCGCTGCACGGGGTAGTGCTCCCCGGGGAATGACAGGCAGCCTTCGATGTCTTCCTCGGGATCCGGAAGGGCACCGGGGATCTTGGAGAGGGTGAGAACCGGGTTCACCACGACGCCTTCGTCCGGCGCTTCGTCGTCATTCGCGTATTTGAAGACGAAGATCCTCTTGCCGACCCCCACCTGGGGTGCGGCCAGTCCCACGCCGTTGGCTGCGTCATTCGTCTCAAACATGTCGGCAATCAGAGTGCGCAGATCGTCGTCGAACTCTTCCACTTCGCTCGCCCGGCGGTGAAGCACGGGTTCGCCCCAGATGGTGACTGGCAGGACGGTCATGTCAGGTGTTCCTCTGGTTCTCTGGTTTGGAGCGGGTGGCCGGCATCGGCCCGGACAAAGCAAAGGCCGCACTGGATAACCAGTACGGCCTTTGGCGGCGATCGACAAACTGCTGCCGATCTCGTGAGGGTGAGCGACGGGGGTTGAACCCGCGACCTCCTGGACCACAACCAGGCGCTCTGCCAACTGAGCTACGCCCACCATGCGCCTTCTATGCTTCAGGAATGACCCGCCAGCTGCGAAGGCAACGACAAAAACTATACCCCGTCTTGGGGGGTGCTATTGCCACTTTTGACCGTTTGGATGAAATTTCCGGAAAAGGTGCCGCAGATCACGTGTTCGCCGGCGTTCCGGGACCGGCAGCAATCTGCTTGGAAATCTTCTGCGCCGTTGCAGTATCAGGCCCTGGAGCCGGGACGAACACGGCCTCGCGGTAGTAGCGCAGTTCGTCGATGGAGTCCCTGATGTCTCCGAGCGCGCGGTGGCCGCCATGTTTGGCCGGCGACTGGAAATAGGCGCGGGGAAACCATCGGCGCGAGAGTTCCTTGATGGTGCTGACGTCGATGACCCGGTAGTGGAGGTGCTCGACGATGTTGGGCATATCCCGCGCGAGGAACATCCGGTCAGTTCCGACCGAGTTGCCACCCAGCGGTGCCTTCTTCGGATCGGGTACCCACTTCTCGATGTACTCGAGGACTATTGCTTCGGCTTCCGCCATGGTCTTGCCGTGGGGGAGCTCGTCCAGGAGCTTCGAACGGGTGTGCATGTCGCGGACAAAGTCGTTCATCTGTTCAAGCGCGGCATCTTCCGGTTTGATGACGACGTCCACGCCATCACCCAGGATGTTGAGTTCCGAGTCTGTGACCAAGGCCGCAACCTCGATCAGGGCGTCGTTCTCCAGATCGAGGCCGGTCATCTCACAGTCGATCCAGACGATGCGTTCATTAGTAATAGGCACCCGCCCAGCCTACCGTTCGGGCGCACGCGAGGGGTGGCGGGACGCTCCAATCCGCGCCTGCGGCATATGGTGGCTGGTAAACTGGGCCGTTGTCGAGCGGTGGTTGCCTGCATCGATGAGCTGGACCAATGTAGGTAGGGACGGAAGATCATGACGGCAGGCGGAACGGGCGTGGGCACCTCAAATAGCCGGGATGAAGCAAAGGAACCCGCGGCGCCGTCGGAGAAGGCCGTCGCAGCTCTCTATTCCCCGAATGCCACGCACCTCGGCGTTGGAATCCCCGGCCCGGTCAAGGCCTACGTGGCAATATGGCAAGGATTCTTCGGATCCTTGATGATCTTCGTCGGCTCGATCGGCGCCGGCTGGATCGCCAACGGTTCGCCGATGTTCAGGCACCCTCTTGTCATCGCCCTGCGCACAGAGGGCTGGGGCGTGACCACCTCCACCATCCTGCTGACTGCGGGGGCCATGCTTTTGGTGAGGTCATGGTTGAGGCTCGGGCAAAGGCTCAAGGACTGGGGGCCGGGCTCGCTGAGGTCGGTGGTAGCCGCCGTTGCGGCATGGGCTGCACCCCTGATGTTCGCCGTGCCCATCTATTCGCGCGATGTGTATGCCTACACCGGCCAGGGCAGGCTCGTGCTGGAAGGCCAGAACCCCTACACGGCAGGCATCTCCACGCTCAGCAACTGGTTTTCCCTCGGCGCCGATCCTGCCTGGGCTGAAGCCAAGACACCGTACGGACCCTACTTCCTGTGGCTCGCCCGGTGGGTAGTGGGCATCACCGACGCCCAACCTGATTTTTCCGTTTTGCTCTTTCGCGTTTTGGCCACCATGGGCGTGCTGCTTTGCGTGGTGTACGTTCCAAGGCTCGCCGAACTCCACGGCATCAATCCCGGCCGCGCGCTGTGGATCGCAGTTGCCAACCCGCTCTTTCTCATCAGCTTCGTCGCGAGCGCCCACAATGATGCCCTTATGGTGGGCCTGGCGGTGGCTGGAATGTACTTTGCGGCCACCAGGCGCCACATCGCCGGGCTTCTATTGGTCACGGCTTCCATCGGCATCAAGCCGATCACGGTCCTTCTCTTGCCGTTCGTGGGCCTCATGTGGGCCGGTCCTGCTGCGAGTTGGGCCCGCCGGTTCTTGTTCTGGGGCGCGACGGCGGGCATCAGCTTCGCCGTCCTGGCGGTCAGCGGAATTCCCTACAACCTTGGCTTTGGATGGGTCTGGGCCATCCTTGATCCGACACCTGGATACACGGGATATTCGCCGTCGGGTTTCCTGGGGCAGCAGGTCGAGATGGTCGCCAATCTCCTGGGCCTGCCGGGGTCCACTATGGCCACGGGACTCCGGAGCCTCATGAAGTGGGCCGGAATCGGGCTCGTGGTGCTTCTGATGTTCAGGGGCGACTATTCACGGCTCGTGCGACGGGCGGCACTGGCGTTCGCCGCCGTCGTCATGCTTTCCCCGATCATCCAGCCGTGGTACATTCTGTGGTTCATCCCGCTGCTCGCGGTCACGGGAATCCGGGACGACTGGCAGATCAAGTCCCTCTATGTCGCCGTCACTTTTTTCGTGGCGTTCGGCGCGCAGGATCAGATTTCGGTGCTGTCCTTCGTGGAACTCAACGTCAAAGTTTCCTCCCTGTCCTTCCTGGTGGCCGTGGGATTCACTGTCTATCTGATGTTCTTGGACATTCACACGCGCAGACTGCTGATCCAATCAAGCCCTGCGCAGCTGCTCCGCAGGCTCGAGCAGCGGCTCAGGCGCTCTGAATAGCGGTTTTCGCCCTGGACCTGCGGCCCAGTTCCTGCGTCCGCTGCACGGACCACCAGAGCAGGACAACCAGAAGCACGTTCCGTGTGGTGAGCACTGCCGCCATCACGGGGTTGGCGTGGATCAGCGGCGTGTAGAACAGCGGGTAGATCACAAAAGTCGTCATGGCGATCCCCATCAGGAGGGCGGCAGGAACGCGCCAACGATTCCAATCGTGGGTCAGCCCGGCTACCACAACCGGGGCAAGCCAGATGATGAATTGCGGCGATCCCACCTTGTTGAACACGATGAACGCGGTGGTCATCATGAGGGCGCCCTCGAGGAACAACTCTTCCGGTTCAGCACCGCGCCTTAGCGCCCAAAGCAAAAGGGCGGAGCCCGCGACGGCGGCAAGCACAAAGAGCGGCTGCATCATGAATGCCGCCACGTTGGCACCCGGCCCGTATACCTCCGTGGAGTTGATGGCGACGTTGTCCGCGATCTTCGAGCCGGCGATGTTGAGCACGCTCAACCAGACCCACGGCGTTGAGAACGTGGCTTCCAGTTGCATGCCGCGCTCGCCCTGGTTGGTCAAAAAGTCCAGGATATGCGGGAGGCCCCCCGAAAGGTAGGTGCCCAACGCGACGATCGCAGTCACAGCGACGCCGCAGGCGATGATCCGCAGCCTGCGGCGGCTTGCGATGACGATGGGCACCAGAACGGCGGCCGGCCAGACTTTGATCCACGTGGCGATGCTGAGGAGGATGCCGGCCGCCACGGGCCGGGTGGCGGCATACAGCAGTGCGACCAACACGATCGGCGCCGTAATGCCCTCCACGCGGGCGAAGCTGAGGTAGCCCATGAAAACGGTAAAGAACAGCCACCACCACGCCGGGGCAATCCCCGTTGCCCTGCGCGGGCCCCGGGTCAGGATGAACAAACCGGCGGCATTGAGCGCAGTGATGATCAACGTCCATACCAGCAGGTATGGCCCTGGGCCGGCGATGCCTGCCAGGAAGATCGGAATCTGGGCGAGCACCGGATATACCCAAGGGCTGATTGCCCCATGGAGATCCGCGGGGTTGTAGCCGGCCATGGCCCACTGGCGGTATTGCTCAGTGTCGCTGAAGGTGTTTCCGGACATGAAGAAACTCGCCATCCAGCCGAGGAAGTACACATGGACGGCGGCGAAACCCCACCAAACGCTGGACGGACGGCCGAACCAAGCGACGGCGGCAGGCGGCAGGGCGGCGTCGCGCACGCGGGCCAGCCCGTCAAAGAATCGAACGGAAATTTCAGGACTCCTTGGCAGCGGCGGCCGGTTCAGCGGCCGGGGTCTTCTTGCCCAAAAGGTACAGGCGGCGCACGGACCAGCAGAACAAAATCACCAGCAGGACGTTTCGAATGGTCAGGACCAATGCCATCCACGGGTTGTTGTGGCTCAGGGCGTCGTAGAAGAGCGGGTAGATGAAATATGTGGCCACAGCGATGGCGATGAGCATCGTTGCGGGAACCCGCCATTCCTTCCAGCTGTGGGCGAGCCCGACGGCGACAGCCGGGGCCAGCCAGACCATGAACTGGGGAGAGCCGACCTTGTTGAAGACCACGAAAGCCGTGGCCATGGTGAGGGATCCCGCCAACAACAGCTCGGTGCGGTCTGAGCCGCCGCTTCGCTTGCCGTTATGAAGGGCCCAGAATGTCAGCGCGGCCACCAGGATTGCGGCCAGGACAAGAAGCGGCTGCATCAAGAAGGACATGAGGGTAGTGCCCGGGCCATCCACCTGCATCGAGTTGATGTCCGTGTTCATGTACATTCTCGAGTCACCCACGTGGAGGACCGAGAGCCACAACCAAGGAGTAGTGAAGGTGGCCTCCAACTGCATGCCACGATCGCCTTGCTGGGTCAGGAAGTTGAGGAGCTTGGGAAGCTGACCCACGGCCGCCGTGAGGGCGACCACCAAAACGCTGGTCAGGATTCCGGCCGCAACTACCTTGGTCCTCTGCTTGACCACCGTGAACAAGGAAAGCATGACCGCTGCCGGCCAGACCTTCATCCAGGTGGCAACGCTCAGAAGGAGCGAGGCGACGAAAGGCTGCGACACGCCGTACGCCAAGGCGATCAGCACAATGGGCGCCGTAAAGCCATCCACCCGGGCGAATCCCAGCGAGCCCATGATGAGGATGAAGACCAGCCACCACCATGCCGCCGGAATAGCCTCCCGACGGCGTCCCCAGCCCGTGAGCTTGGCGAGGGCGACGCCGTCGAGCACGGTGATCATGAGCACCCAGAGAAAGAAGAACGGACCGGGGCCAGCCAGGCCCGCGATGGCCATCGGCACCAGGGCGAGAACGGGGTAGACCCAAGGGCTGGGCCCTCCGCTGAGGTTCTCATCCCGGAAACCGGCAGAGGTCCAGTCCCGGTAGATGAAGGTGTCACTGAAGGCCTCGCCGCGCAGGGAAACGGTCAATGCGAACACGAGGAAGACCAAGTGCACTACGACGAAAGCTGCAAGCAGGCCCTTCGGGGAGTTGAGCTTTTCCTCCGCCGGAGAGGGAAGAACCCGACGGCGGAATCGCGTGAGCGCACTGAAGAATGAGTCCGTGGAAATGGGAGGATCCTTGTTAGGTAGTTGTTGTCGAAGGGTGCCGCAAGCCGTAACGGCCGGAGCCGCTCCAGACAACATCGGTTCCACGGAATTTCATGCTGAATTTCATGCGGAACCATTGTGGCTGTGGGTCTTCGGCATCAAACCAGAGCCCAGTTCATCCTATCCCAGGCCACTTTCGCGGACAGACCGCGGCCCGGACCGGCCCCGGGGAAGCTGCGGGTGGCGATGCTACAGTTGCAATAATCCATGGCAGCCGGCTGTGCCACTTTGGCCCGGGCGCGGCAGGGAACCGGACAGGATTTTGTTTGATGGTGACGTCGAAGTTTCGTGAGCGTGAGGTGGGGAGTTCGTTGACTCATCCAGAGGCGCTTGACGGCTCCAATGCCCCGGCCCACCGCACTGTAATCGCCAAGGCCGCAAGGACGGCAATTCTCCAGGGATTCATCGGTTCCTTGCTCATGGTGGCAGGATCCGTCGGGGTCGGCTGGATGGCAACAACCAGCAGCTCCCTTATCCGCACGCCCCTCTTCATCATGGCCAGGACTTCACCGGTCGGGGTGATCCTCTGCACCGTGATGCTCTGCGTCGGTGCGCTCCTTCTTCTTCGCTCATGGCTGCGCCTTGCCCAGCGGATCGGCGGATGGAACTCGTCCTCACGGCCTGTGCTCCGGCGGGCATTGTGGATGTGGGTAGTGCCGATGATGTTCAGCCTCCCCTTGCTGAGCAGGGACGCCTATGCCTACATCGGCCAAGGCCGGCTCATGGTTCAAGGCCTGGATCCTTATACCAACGGCATCTCCGCCCTGAGCAACTACTTTTCACTCGGGCCCGACAAATTGTGGACCGAAGCGCCAACACCCTACGGTCCGCTGTGGCTGTGGATCGAACAGGGCACTGTGTGGGTGAGTACAGGAATCTCCGACGCGGGATTCCCCGAAGTTGCCCTGATTCCCTTCCGTCTCGCGGGGCTGGCCGGGGTTGTTCTTCTCGCCGCGTACGTTCCCCGCTTGGCAGCACTCCACGGCGTGAACCCGGACAGGGCGCTCTGGCTGGGGGTCCTCAACCCGGCGCTCCTGATCAACTTCATTGCAAGTGCCCACAACGACTCGCTAATGCTGGGCCTGGTAGTTGCCGGGGTGTACTTCGCCTCGGTTAAACGGCCAGTGCTTGGAATCTTGCTCATCACTGCCTCGATAGCCATCAAGCCGATTACTTTGATTGCCTTGCCTTTCGCCGGATTGCTGTGGGCCGGTTCCCGTGCCGGATGGGGCCGTCGGATGATCTGCTGGACGGTTACGCTCGGCTTGTCCCTCGGGCTCATGGCCGTCGCAGGATTCGTGAACGGCCTGGGATTTGGCTGGCTAGGTGCACTGCAGACTCCTGGCGCTGTATGGAGTTGGTACGCGCCGGTTGGCTTGCTGGCCCACCTGTCGGGATTCGTCGTCGGACTTTTCGGCGGTCCCGGCGTTCCCGTCTCGGACGTTATCCAGACTGCCGGAACTGCGGTTTCGGCGCTCGCCATCGTGTGGCTCGCCGTACGGACGCCCGGTCGTGGCATCGGCTTGCCCGCACCCATCGACGACGAACGCGCCTTCAACAAGACCGTGGTTCGTCGGATGGCTTGGGCCTTCGCCGCCGTCGTGGTCCTCGCGCCGGTCATTCAGCCCTGGTACATGCTGTGGTTGCTGGTGTTCTTTACCGTGACGGGAATCGCGGACGGCGCCCAGCTCCGGACGGTTTTCTATTTGACGGCCTTCTTCGTGCTCATTGGACTCACGGACCAGTTGAGTGTCTTTCAGTGGATCCCCCTCGCGGTGGTGCGCGGAGTGGCCATAGCCATAGGAGTTTCCTTCATTGCCTACTTGGTGTTCTTCGACAAGAAGACGCATGTGCTCTTCCGCCCCCGTCGCGGGATTTCGAGGCTCAAGCCTAGGTCCTGAACCGGGTTGGCCACGGGTCTTTACGGCCTCACGAAAACCAAAGCGGCCCTGACCAGCGTTTCCGCAGGTCAGGGCCGCCTTTTAGTGCCCCGGGAGGGAATCGAACCCCCGACCAAGAGATTAGAAGGCTCCTGCTCTATCCTCTGAGCTACCGAGGCAGGCGACGCACGCACAGCACGCAGCTGGGGCGCCATCAAGAGTTTACCTTGCGGCAGCGGCCTGTGTAGTCAGCTCCGTCTGGACGGTGACTATTCCGCCACAGGCGGCCTTTAGGGCCGGCTGTCCACATAGACGAACTGGATACTGCCGCAGATCCGTGCGGCACGTGAAGCTGAAAGTGCCAGACAGGCAGCTCAACTCACGTTAGGACCAGACCATGAATGACATCATCACCGTCCGGGGATTCGTTGCCTCGGAACCTAAAAGTTCGACGACCCCGGGCGGGACGGGGACAGCCTCGTTCCGGCTGGGTTCCACGGAGCGCAAATTCGACCGCGCCAACAATGTCTGGGTGGACGGCAACACCAACTGGTTCAGCGTCCAGGCGTTCAGGCATCTCGCGGGAAACATTGGATGCAGCGTCAAGAAAGGCCAGCGTGTCATCGTGGTGGGGAAGCTCAAGTTGAGGCAATGGGAACACGACGGCAAGTTCTACCACGCTGCCGAAATCGTCGCCGAGGCGGTGGGGCACGATCTCATGTGGGGTTCGGCGAACTTCATCCGGACCTCCGGTAGCACCAGCCTGCAAAGCACGCCTGCGGCCCCTGAGGCGGAGCCGGAGAACCCGTGGCCCTCTGCGGATGAAGACAGTGAAGACGGCCCCCACGACGACGAGGACGGCAATGTCGCTGCCTCGCGGGGAGTCCTTCTTTCGGCCGGAGAAGGCGAAGAACCTGTTCTCGTTGATACTGCCACCGGAGAACTCGTGGACGCAGCGGTATGAATGGCGCCAAGTATGAAATGTCGTCAGCCTCGAAATAGCGCCAGACATGAAACGGTGCCGGCGCCTCGAACAGCCCATGCGGCGGACGCCGCGGACGCCCGCGGACATCAGCGGACGCCGTGCGGCGCGGTAAGCAGTGCGCCGCATGGCAGAATGGCCGGGTGATGAGCAGGGGAACGCCGCGAAAACCAACAGGACGCCGTTATGCGGCCGGACGCCCGGGTTTGCTGCTTGCAGTGCCATTACTCGTAGCCGGAGTGATGACTGGCTGCACGGCACCTTCGCCCGTCGTATCAGGAAGCGCGCCGGTTTCACCGTTTGCGTCGCCAGGCGCGGCCACCAGCCCTCCCGCTGTCGCACCCAACGCTGGAGGTCCAACAGCTGCGGCATCGGCATCGGCATCGGCATCGGCATCGGCATCGGCATCGGTATCGCCATCGCTGGCCGCGGGCACTGCCGGACTGAAGCAAACTATGGAATCCGTACTCAAAACCATCGCGGCCGCAACCCCCAAACCGGCACAAGATGTCCTGCGATCACAACTCATTTCGGCCGGCATCCCCGCGTCCGCTGTGGAGGTTTCCGCGAGCAAGACGCCGACGGGACTGGATGTCGACGCCATTGAGGCCGCGGCAAGACTGGACAAGGACTGCGTCATGGGCGAGATCAGGGACGGCCAGGTTTCCGTGTCGGTCCTGCCCGTGTTGGCCAGCGGCAAATGCTTCGTCGGGGATTCCCGCTAACCGGGCCGAATGTGAGTTATCCCCTGCCACCCATTAGATTTAACGGCATGGCGGAATTCATTTATACGATGACCAAGGCTCGCAAGGCCGTTGGCGAAAAACTAATCCTGGACGATGTGAGCATGTCGTTCTTCCCTGGCGCGAAGATCGGCGTCGTCGGCCCGAACGGAGCCGGTAAATCCACGATCCTGAAGATCATGGCAGGCATCGACACGCCGTCGAACGGCGAAGCCCGCCTCAGCCCCGGCTACTCCGTGGGCATCCTCCTGCAGGAGCCGCCCCTGAACGAGGAAAAGACCGTCCTGGGCAATGTCCAGGAAGGCGTGGGCGAGATCTACTCGAAAATCCAGCGCTTTAACGAGATCTCCGAGGAAATGGCCAACCCGGACGCCGACTATGACACCCTGCTGGAGGAGATGGGCCACCTTCAGGAAGCCATCGATGCTGCGGATGCGTGGGACATCGATTCCCAGCTCGAACAGGCCATGGACGCACTCCGTTGCCCGCCGGGCGACGCCGACGTCACTGTCCTCTCCGGTGGTGAGCGCCGCCGCGTAGCCCTCTGCAAGCTCCTGCTGCAGAAGCCTGACCTCCTGCTCCTTGACGAGCCCACCAACCACTTGGACGCCGAAAGTGTCCTGTGGTTGGAGCAGCACCTCTCTTCCTACCCCGGTGCCGTCCTCGCCATCACCCACGACCGCTACTTCCTGGACCACGTCGCCGAATGGATCTGTGAAGTAGACCGCGGACGCCTTTACCCCTATGAAGGCAACTACTCCACGTACTTGGAGAAGAAGCGCGCCCGCCTCGAAATCCAGGGCAAGAAGGACGCCAAACAGGCCAAGCGCCTCAGCGAGGAACTCGAATGGGTCCGCTCCAACGCCAAGGGCCGCCAGACCAAGTCGAAGGCTCGTTTGGCCCGGTACGAGGAGATGGCAGCCGAGGCTGACCGCACGAGGAAGCTCGACTTCGAGGAAATCCAGATTCCGCCGGGACCGCGCCTGGGTGGCATGGTCCTGGAAGCGAAGAACCTGCAGAAGGGCTTCGAGGATCGCACCCTGATCGATGGGCTTTCGTTCACGCTGCCCCGCAACGGCATCGTCGGCGTCATCGGCCCCAACGGCGTCGGCAAGACCACGCTGTTCAAAACCATCGTTGGGCTCGAACCGCTCGACGGCGGCGACCTCAAGATCGGTGACTCGGTCAAGATCTCTTACTCGGACCAGAGCCGCGGCGGCATCGATCCGAACAAGACCCTGTGGGAGGTCGTGTCAGACGGCAACGACTTCATCCAGGTCGGCCAAGTTGAAATGCCGTCGCGGGCCTACGTGGCGGCCTTCGGCTTCAAGGGACCGGACCAGCAGAAGAAGGCAGGGGTGCTCTCCGGTGGTGAGCGTAACCGCCTGAACCTGGCACTGACCCTCAAACAGGGCGGAAACCTCCTGCTTCTTGACGAGCCCACCAACGACCTCGACGTCGAGACCCTCAGCAGTCTTGAGAACGCCCTGCTCGAGTTCCCCGGCTGCGCCGTGGTGGTCTCGCACGACCGGTGGTTCCTCGACCGGGTTGCCACCCACATCCTCGCCTACGAAGGCGACGAGGAGAACCCGTCCAAGTGGTACTGGTTCGAGGGCAACTTCGAGTCCTACGAGGAGAACAAGGTCGAACGCCTCGGTCCGGACGCTGCCAAGCCGCACCGCGTCACGCACCGCAAGCTGACCCGCGACTAAAGCGGATTGCACCACAGAAGGCCGGCGCCCTGGATATATCCGGGGCGCCGGCCTTCTGTGTTGCGAAATCTTCGACCGCGTCCGTGGTCGCGGCCGGACAGCTACGACGGGATCCGGAGCATGCCCTCCTGCGCCACCGTGGCGACATGCTGGCCATCGTGGCTGAAGATCTTGCCGGTGGCCAGGCCGCGGGCGCCGCCGGCGCTGGGGGACTCCTGCACGTAGAGCAGCCATTCGTCCACCCTGACGGGGCGGTGCCACCACATGGCGTGGTCAAGGCTCGCCACGCTCATGCCCGGCGTCATCCAACTTAGTCCGTTCTTCCGCAGCACGGATTCCAGGATGGTGTAGTCGCTCGCGTAGGCCAAGGCGGCCAAATGGAGGTTGGGTTCATCCGGCATCGGGCCAAAAGTCTTCATCCAGACTGCATTGCTGGCGACCCGGTCACTGGGCGCTTCCACATAGATCGCGGGATCGACGTGCCGGACATCGAAGGGGCGTTTGAACGACATATGGCGGGCAAACGGATGGTCGAACTTACCCAAGAGTTCCGCCGTGCTCGGGAGCGTTTCGGGGTCGGGAATTCCGGCTGGCATGGAGGACTGGTGTTCCACGCCCTCCGCTTCTGTCTGGAAGGAAGCGATCATCGACAGGATCGGCTGGCCTTCCTGGTATGCGTGCACACGACGCGCGGAGAACGAGCGTCCGTCACGGAGCCGTTCGACGCTGAAAGTGATGGGTTGGTTGGCGTCCCCAGGACGAAGGAAATACCCATGCATGGAATGGACGGTTCGGTGGTCCTCCACCGTGCGCATGCCGGCTACGAGCGACTGGGCGAGGACCTGGCCGCCGAACACCCGGTGGCGTGGCTGCTTCTGGGACGGCCCAAGGAAAATGTCCTCGTCTGTCCTGGCGCCGTCGAAGTCGGCCAAGGACAAGAGATCGATGAGGGTTGCTGTGGGGTCCTCAAGGGCAACCTGGTGCTCCAGGCCGGCGTGCGCGTCAGTCATGGTTCGACTCTAGACGCCCCCTTGACCCCTCTCAACCGCGGACATGCCGGTAGAGTCGATGATGTGTCCGATGTATTGACCCAGTCCTTCCATTTCGCCGATCCACGTGATCTGGCGGATCTCCGCACTTATGTCACGCGTGCCAAGAGCATCGACGATGGCGCCATCCGGCTGCAGGCAAGCGGACACGTCCTGGCGGCGTACGTGTGTGTCTTGAGGCCGCGCATCCTGGGCGAAGCGACCCCGACCATCCTCGGACTTCGGACCATGGCCCTCGCAGCTGACGCGCATGCGGACGTCACCGTCACTCTTTCCTCGGTCCTGGATCGCTTGGCGCGTTCCGGTGCCGACGACGTCGAGCTTCCCATCCCGCCGTCGACCGTTTCCGAATCGTGGGCCGGAGTCGGGGCACCGCGCAGCGGTTGGGAGCCGCTGGGTTCAGTGCCCGACGCCGAACTCAAGTCCGTCGCGAACGCCGGCATTGCCGAGGTGGCCGGGATTGTTCCGGATCAGCCCGGCGCCTTGATCGTCAACAACGCGAGGGCGGCCGTGTGGGGCCGGGAGATCCCGGGGCTCGAGGGCGTGCCCGCCGGCGCGGCGTTCGCGGCCCTGGCGCTCGGTTTCCTTGGCGACGGGGAGCACCGGCTCTTCCGCAACGGCCGCTGGTTCCGGCTCAGCGGGAGCCGGGGCCACATCCTGGCACGATCCGGATCGGGCCTGGGCTTCCAGGCCCGCTAAAGATTGGGGCAGGCCGGCAACCCAGTCCTGCAGGCTCAGGGCTGCTGGACCGACGGGCTGTTGACCATCGTGAGGGCAGCGCGCTCCATGTAGTCCCAGAGCGTTCCCTCGTGAAGCGGCGACAGGTTGAGCGAATCGACTGCCGCGCGCATGTGGAAGAGCCAACGGTCCTTGGCTTCGGGTGTCACTTGGAACGGCATGTGCCGCATCCTCAAGCGCGGGTGCCCACGCTCCTCGCTGTACGTGCCCGGACCGCCCCAGTACTGCTCAAGGAACATGAGGAACCGCCGCTTGGCTGGGCCGAGGTCTTCCTCCGGGTACATTGGCCGGAGCAACGGGTCTCCGGCGACGCCGTCGTAGAAGACATCGATGAGTTTCACGAAAGTCTCATGACCACCGATGGCCTCATAGAAACTGTCGGTGTACGCCGGCTGGCTGAACGGATCGTTCTGCATCAGCTGACGCCGCTGTTCCGGCTGCGGTGCTCCGGCTTCCGGCTGGCTTCCCATGTCACTCACCTGCTTTCTGGTCCCGGACCTTGAGGGATTCCTTGGACGGCTGGGGCGCACCGGAAGCCGCGGTTTCAGCGGGCACGGTCCCTGGGGGAGCAGGCGGAACGTCGTCAGGGACGGTTTGTTCCTCCGGTACGTAGTCGCCTTGCGAGCGGTTGCCCACCCTCAGGATTTCTCCGTTGCGCAGGTACCAGATGGCCCCGTCTTCGGCCCGGAGCCGTGTGATCCGCAGTCCCACGGACTCAACGGTGCCGATCACTTCGGTGGTCACGATCACATCGCCTATCCCGAACTGGTCCTCGATGGTGATGAAGATGCCGGACAGGAAATCGCGGATGAGCTGTTGGGCGCCGAAGCCGATGGCCACACCCAAAATGCCGACGCTTGTGAGCAGTGGGGCGATATCCACATTCAGGTATTTGAGGACGTAGATGGCGACGATGACCACCACAACAACGCTGAGCACGCTTGTCAGCAGCGAGCCGATGGTGTGGGCGCGTTGGGCGCGGCGCTCATGGTCGAGCGCCCGGAAAGCCGGCTGGACCCACCTGAAATGGGGTTTCTTGAAGAGGCTGGTGCCCTCCGCCACCCGGCGGGTAATGCGCAGGATGATGAACCGGGCCACAACCCAGAACAGCAACCCAATGCCTATTGTCACCAAGATGGACGCGTAATCGATCTTGGCTGCATCGGCCACGATGTTGTCGGTCGACGAGGCGACGTTCATATGCGGGAATGCTCCTCACGGGATCCAATTGTTCGCCAAGCCCTTGATTGCCGGGCGCTGAACACTTTGTCCACGTTCAACCCTATCGCCGGAGCGCGCCCGGATCCGCATCGTGATTTCGGGGCGTAGGGCCTTCTTGCCGCCCGGCTAGCTGGCGGCCGCCGTCGTGCTCGGCTCGTGCAGAACGGGAAAATTTACGCTCCGGGCGATAAAGCACACCTGGTTGGCCTCATGGTGCAACTCGTCCATCAGGGAAATATGCTCCGGGTCCGCAACCGTGACCCGCGGCTTCAAGGTGACGGTCTCGAACTGGCCGCTGCCGTCGCGATTGAGCCTCATCATGCCCTCGGCGTGGTCTACGTAATCGGTGACAACCACCCCGTGTTTGACCGCGACGTGCAGGAAAGAGAGCATGTGGCACTGGGAAAGGGCGGTGAGGAGGAGCTGTTCGGGGTTGTACCGGCTACGGTCGCCGTGGAAGGTGGGGTCCGAGGACCCTTTCAGGACGGGCAAGCCGGGGATCTCGACGTCGTGGTCCCGGGTGTAACCACGGTAGGTGGAAGTCCCGGTGCCCAGATTTCCGGTCCAGCGCACGGTCAGGGAGTAGCGGTGTTCGTCCAGGCTCATGCGGAAAGTCTAACGGCGGTGCTTTCGCGTTCGGCGAAGCGAACGGCCCCGGTTCCCTTGAAGCGGAACCGGGGCCTGATGGCGAGTTGCCTGACGGCCTCTTAGACGTCCGCCGCGCGGGCCTTGAGGGCGCGGGCAACGCCGTCGCGGTTTTCGAGCATCATGCGCCGCAGGGCGTTGCTGTCCACTGGCAGTTCGGCGAGGAACTTGTCCGTGCGGTCAACCGTGGCCTGCGTGGTCAGCTGCGCCGGGTAGAGCCCGACGACGATTTGCTGCGCCAGGGCGTGGGTGCGGTTGGCAACAATCTCCGGTACGGCCTCGAAGTATTCCTCGGCGTACGGCTCCAACAGTGAGGTGTCCAGCACCCGTGTGAAGCCCGTGACGGCGGAACTTTGAATGGCGTTCGAGAGCTCGCCGGTAACCACGATCTTCTTCCACGCGGCGGCCTTGGCCTCTGGGGTGGGAAGGGCTGCCGTCGCCAAGGCTGCCGCGTTCTGGCCATTGGCGGTGTGGTCGCGCTCAAGTTCAGCGTCGATCCGATCCTGGCCTTCGCGGCCGCCCACCACCAGCGCGGTGAGGAGTTCCCAGCGCAAGTCCTGGTCAACGGTCAGGCCATCCAGGACAGTGCTGCCGTCCAGGACCGCCTGGATGGTGTCCAGTTGGGAACTGCTCGCGGCAAGCAGCGCGAAGGACTTCACGAATTGGAGCTGGGCGTCCGAGCCGGCAGCGGCGGTGGTCGAGAGTTCCCACAGCGTGTCGGCCGCGGCCACCGTAGCGGCATCCTTGTGCTCAGCTGCAACGTAGTAGGTCAGGGTGGTGGCCAGTTGGCGGAGCTGGGTCTGGATCACCGAGGAATCCGTCTCGGACGCGATATTCGCCAGGATCAGCTCGGCGTAGCCGCGGGCCGGAGTTTCACCGTCGCGGGCCGCATCCCAGGCCGAGCCCCACACCAGCGTGCGGGGCAGGCTGCCGGCGAAGTCCTTCAGGTGGGCCTTTGCAGTGGCCAGGGACGTCGGGTCGAGGCGCACCTTGGCGTAGGCGAGGTCATCGTCGTTGAGCAGGACCAAGTCCGGGCGTGCCAGTCCCGCAAGCGCGGGGACCTCGGTGCGGGGACCGTCGACGTCGAGCTCCTCCCTGTGGGTCCTCTTGAGTTTGCCTTCGGCTGAAAGGTTGTAGAACCCTACGGCAAGGCGGTGCGGCCGCAACGTGGGCTGCTCGTCGATAGCCGTCTGAACGATCGCAAAAGAGGTGATGTTCCCGTTGGCGTCCACCTCGAGCTCGGGGGAGAGGGTGTTGACACCGGAAGTCTCGAGCCAGAGCTTGCCCCATTGGTCCAAATCCCGGCCGCTGGCGGCTTCGAGTTCCTTCATGAGGTCCACCAGTTCGGTGTTCTGCCACGCATGCTTCTGGAAGTATTCGCGGACACCGGCCATGAACTGTTCCGGTCCCACCCAGGCAACCAACTGCCGAAGCACGGAAGCCCCCTTGGCGTAAGTGATGCCATCGAAGTTGACCTCGACGTCCTGGAGGTCGTTGATCTCGGCGAAAATCGGGTGCGTCGTGGGCAACTGGTCCTGCCGGTAGGCCCAGGACTTCTCCACGGAGGCGAAAGTGGTCCAGGCCCGGGCAAATTCGGTGTTTTCGACTGCGGCGAGGTGGGACATGTACTCGGCGAAGGATTCGTTGAGCCAGAGGTCGTTCCACCAGCGCATCGTGACGAGGTCTCCGAACCACATGTGGGCCAGTTCGTGCAGCACGGTGATGGCACGGCGTTCGATCTGGGCGCCAGTGACTTTGCCCCGGAAAACGTAGCCTTCGAGGATGGTCACGGCGCCGGCGTTTTCCATGGCGCCGGCATTGAACTCGGGAACGAACAGTTGGTCGTACTTCTCGAAGGGATACGGGAAACCGAACTGGGACTCGAAGAATTCAAAACCCTGGCGCGTCAGTTCGAAGATGTTGTCGGCGTCCAGGTACTGCATGAGGGACTTTCGCGCGAATACGCCAAGCGGGATGACCCGGCCATCGGAGCTGGTGACCTTGCTGCGGACCGATTGGTATGGTCCCGCGATCAGGGCAGTGACATATGAAGAGATGCGGGGCGTGGGCGCAAAATGCCAGACCGAGCGCGCACAGCCGTCGTCCCCGGGAGTGGTCTCCACCGGTACCGGAGTGGGTGAGTTGGAGACGAGGTCCCAGTGCGAGGGAGCTGTGACCGTGAACGTGAAAGCCGCCTTCAGGTCCGGCTGCTCGAACACAGCGAACATGCGGCGGGAATCGGGCACCTCGAACTGGGTGTACAGGTAGACCTCGTTGTCCACCGGGTCCACGAAGCGGTGCAAGCCCTCACCGGTGTTCATGTAGGGGGCATCGGCAACGACTTTGAGTTCGTTCTCCGCAGCGAGCCCGGGCAGCTGGATGCGGACGCCGTCGGACACCACCGCCGGATCGAGTTCCGTGCCGTTGAGCGTCACGCTGTGCACGGTCTCGGTGATCGCGTCGATAAAGCTGGAGGAGCCCTCGACGGCGGAGAACTTCACCACCGTGGTGGAGCCGAAGACCGTCGAGCCCTTCGTCAAGTCCAGGGTGACGTCGTACGAGCTCACGGTGAGCAATTCCGCGCGCTGTGCGGCTTCGGCGCGCGTCAGGTTCAGGCCTGGCAAGGTTTGCCTCCAAGAATGGTTTCGGGAAGCCGGTTGGTTTCAGCCAGCGCCGGCGCTGTGAAGACATTCTTTCACTTGATTCCGGCTTGGCAAGGAAGCTCGATCACAGTGTCGGCGGCGCGCGGTAGCGTTGGAATATGGGAAAGATGCGCGACTCGCTGGACCTTCGGGCACTCCGCTTTGCGGTGGCATTTCCGCTGCTGCTCGCCGGCGCCTTTGGCGTATGCGCACTCATGTTGCGAAACAACCTTCCGGATCCTGTCGCCATTGCATGGAACGCCGACGGCGGAATCAGCTTCGCGCCGTTCCTGGCCTACGTTTTAGGCGGAGGAGGGATTCTGGTCGTGACGGGTTGGCTGGTGTTCATCCAAGCTGTTCCCCTTGCCCGGCCCGTGATCATGCGCCGGGTCATGATGGGCATGGGCCTTATGGTGACGCTCTTCATCACCGCAGTGCTGGCCGCCGGCCTTGTGGGGCAAACGGGCCTCGCCGACGCCCGCAGTTCGCACGTTGATGCCACGGTCCTCGCGCTGGGCGCGGGTGCGGCGTTGCCCTTGGGCGTGGTGATGATGATGGCTTTCAAGCCCGACCCGCATTGGACGCCGGAAGACGATGCCGCCCTCGAGGCCGAAAGGATCCGGACGGAAGACCCCGGTCTGGCGGAAGATTCCATGCTGCTGTGGGTTCACGCACGGAGCTCGGTGTTCGTGATGATTTGCGTCGCCACCTTGTTCCCCGCAACGCTGATCGCGGTCGCGGTCCCGTGGTTGGGCGCATTGTTGGCAGTGGTCGCCGTCGTCGGGGCGTGTTTCCTTTTTGTCCGGGTCCGGGCGGACAGGGGAGGAGTGCAGGTCTTCGTCGCCGGAATCCTGCGGGTCCTCACAGTGCCGGCCGTGGACATTGCAGGTGCAGCCGCCCAGGAAGTCAGGGCAGCCGACTTCGGCGGCTGGGGACTCCGGCACCACGGGGGCGCCACCGCGATGCTGGTCAGCAGCGGCCCCGCCGTCGTTGTCCGTCAGATCAGCGGCCGGAGGGTGGCGTTCAGCGCCGGGACCTCGGCCGCGGCGGACAGGCTTGCAGGAATCCTGAACCGCGTCGCGGCGCGTGCCCAGCACGGCGAGCAGCCTCCGGTCCCCTGAGCCCGGAGGCCCGGCTTCGTCTTAAGAGGTGAGCCAAGGCCCGATCCTAGTAACCTAGGAACCGCATCCCTCACCGCCGCGCCCGGCTTTGCCGCGTTCGCGCGCCAGACTGAATGGACTTCCTGTGACCACACCCCGCGTCCACATCGCCACGGACCACGCCGGCATGGAGCTCAGCGCCCACCTCGTCAGCCACTTGACCGCCAAAGGCTACGAAGTCGTCGACCACGGCCCCCAGGTATACGACGCCCTTGATGACTACCCTTCGTTCTGCATCAACGCGGCGGCGGCTGTGGTGGCCGACCAAAAGGCAGGCGTCCACGCGTTGGGCATCGTCCTGGGCGGATCCGGCAACGGCGAACAAATAGCTGCGAACAAGGTCAAGGGTGTCCGGGCCGCGCTGGCGTGGAACTTGTCCACGGCGAAACTTGCGCGCGAGCACAACGACGCCAACGTGGTTGCTGTCGGCGGCCGCCAGCACACCGTCGAGGAAGCCACCGGACTGATCGAGGCCTTCCTGGAAGAACCGTTCAGCAACGACGAACGCCACGTCCGCCGCATCGGAAAGATCGCCATCTACGAGAACACCGGCGAAATCGTCGCGTAATGCCTGAAGGGCATTCCATCCATCGCCTGGCACGCCAGTTCCAGGACGTTTTCGCCGGCCGCATGCTGGAGGTCTCCAGCCCCCAAGGCCGTTTCGCCGCGGGTGCGGCGGTTTTGGACCGTCACGAACTCCTCGAAGCGACCGCACACGGCAAGCAGCTCTTCCTCCGCTTTGACCACGGGATGGTTCTGCATGTGCATTTGGGGCTCTATGGCGCGTGGAACTTCGGCGGCGATGAATCCTTCAGCGGGGCCTCGAGCATCGGGGCTCCGCGGCGGATCGGCGAACGGGAGACGTTCGCACGCGACGCCGGGCCCGACGCAGGGAGCCCCGCAATGGGCTACGCGGGTCCGCCACCGCCCGCGGGCGCCGTCCGTGTGCGCCTCGTTTCGGGGAATGGCTGGGCTGACCTGAGGGGCGCCACCACGTGCGCGGCGATCACCGAGGCAGAGGCAGCGGCCGTCGTCGCGCGCTTAGGTCCCGATCCCCTCCACAACCGAACGGGCGACCGCGAGGAGTTCATCCGCCGCTTGCTGCGCCGCAAGACCGCCGTCGGGCTCCTCCTCATGGACCAGGCGGTGGTGGCCGGGATCGGCAACATCTATCGCGCGGAAGTGCTGTTCCGTCAACGCGTTGATCCGTGGACTCCGGGCAGTTCGCTGAGCACCGAAACCGCCGGACGCCTGTGGGATGACACCGTGGCGGCCATGTCCGACGGCGTCTGTGCCGGGCGGATTGTGACGACCCCGGCGGCTTTGTGGAGTGGCGTGAACGCCGGAGTGCTCGACGACGAGGCGCACTTTGTCTACAAGCGGCAGGGACAGCCATGCCGACGATGCGGCGAAGCGGTAGGAGTGGCCGAGGTTGGCGGGCGCAAACTCTATTGGTGCCCTGGCTGCCAGAACTAAGTCAGGCGATGGCGGGGGCAAACACGGGTTATAGGACAAAACGTGTGTATGGGAGGGGCCTGCTTCCCAGTGTTGGCGGGCGAATTTCGGCATAGCTAAGCTCTGGAATCAGGCGCTGGTACGGAACGGAAAAACGGCTGCGGGCAAGCAGCGCTACCGGTGCCAGGGCTGCGGGGCTAGCCGCTCCGGGGAACGCCAGGATGTCAGCAGACGCTCCGAGCTTGAAGCGTTCCTTGGCTGGCCGATGGGTACCTCCAATCGGCCATCGCTCACCTCGTTCGGCGGCGCCCGGTCATTCCGCCGCCGCACGGCTTGGTGCTGGAACGTTGCCCCGCGGATCCCGGTGACCGGCGAGGTCCATGACCAGATCCAGCGAATACGCCGGGCTGAACAACGAGCTCCTCATCAACCTCATGGGTGTTTTCTGGAAGGTCTACGGGAAGATCCCCGTAGAGATCGGCTCCGATAACGAGGATCTTGTAGCAACGGCGGCCATGCACCGAAGCATCTACACCGCCCGCGCCGTGCCCCTTTGTCGAGGGGCGGCGTGACATTCTGCTGGATCATTCGGACGGCCAAGAACGCCCGCCGCGTGATTCCGGGGTGCTAGAAGGTGTCAGGGCCGATGATCCAGCAGAATGTGCACGGCCGGGGCAAACACCCCGGAAACCCCGGAAACACGAAGGGCCCCTCATCGAGGGGCCCTTCGTTACATGGAGGGGACGACGGGAATCGAACCCGCGTAATCAGTTTGGAAGACTGAGGCTTTACCATTAAGCTACGTCCCCGGGTAGAACGCATGCACCCCATGAAACTTTCGGAGTGTTCCGCGCATCTTTCCGGTGGCTGTTGAAGCCGGATATAACTAAACCTAATCCAGGGGCCAAGTGTCAAATGTGCATTCTCCGGCGAGATGCCCGTAGACTGTCCTGTGCATTCACGGGGTGTAGCTCAGCTTGGCTAGAGCGCCTGCTTTGGGAGCAGGAAGTCGCAGGTTCAAATCCTGTCACCCCGACTCTGTGTGCCTGTTCCGATCCGGAACGCGGCAGAACCCCATCCCACAAAACCAGGAGTACTTAGACTGTGAAGAGCGCTGTCGAGAACCTCACCGCCACGCGGGTCAAGCTCAACGTTGAGGTTCCCTTTGAGGAACTGAAGCCGAGCATCGATGCCGCTTACAAGACCGTTGCTTCGCAGATCCAGGTTCCCGGGTTCCGCAAGGGCAAGGTTCCGTCCAAGATCGTCGACCAGCGCGTTGGCCGCGGCTACGTTCTTGAGACCGCCATCAACGATGGCCTCAACGGCTGGTACCAGGCCGCTGTCCAGGAGACCGGCGTGCGCCCGCTGAGCCGTCCCGAGGTCGAGATCACCGAGGTTCCGGACCCGTCCTCGACCGACGGCGAGCTGAAGTTCCAGGTTGAGATCGACGTCCGTCCCGAGGTTGAGCTGCCCGACTACGCAGGCATCAAGGTCGAGGTTGCAGCGGCTGAGTCCTCCGACGCCGACGTCGACAAGGCGCTCGACGAGCTCCGCGGCCGCTTCGGCACCCTGAAGTCCGTCGACCGCCCGGCCGCCGATGGTGACTTCCTGACCATCGACATCACCGCCACGATCGACGGCGCCGAGATCGACTCCGCCACCGGCCTGTCCTACCAGGTTGGCGCAGGCACCATGCTTGAAGGCCTCGACGAGGCCGTCACAGGCCTTTCGG
The DNA here is from genome assembly GCF_030812595.1 of Arthrobacter bambusae. Classification (GTDB taxonomy): domain Bacteria; phylum Actinomycetota; class Actinomycetes; order Actinomycetales; family Micrococcaceae; genus Arthrobacter; species Arthrobacter bambusae_B. Next base: position 188,845 of record NZ_JAUSSZ010000006.1, on the reverse strand, counting down.
CCGAAGAAGAAGCAATCTTCGACACCACGCTGGTTGGCGGCGAGCACGCCGGCGAGGCTGCCCAGGTCAAGGTTGCCGTCAAGACGGTCAAGGAGCGCGAGCTTCCCGAGGCCAACGACGACTTCGCCCAGTTGGCATCCGAGTTCGACACCCTTGCCGAACTGCGTGAAGACCTTGCCAAGCAGGCCGCTGAGTCCAAGGTCGTCGGCCAGGGCGTCGAAGCCCGCGACAAGGTCTTGGACAAGCTCGTCGAGCTCATCGAGGTTCCGGTTCCGGACTCTGTGGTCGAAGAGCAGCTCGAAGCGCACTTCAACCAGGAGAACGCCCACGGTGAAGGCGAGCACGACACCGAGGAACACCGCGCCGAGGTCAAAGCCAACACGGCCCGCGCATTCCAGAACGAAATCATCCTTGACGCCATTGCCGACAAGGAAGAAGTGAGCGTCAGCCAGAACGAGCTGATCGACTACATCGTCTCCACTGCAAGCCAGTACGGCATGGACCCGAACCAGTTCGCCCAGATCATCGATCAGAGCGGCCAGGTTCCCATGATGGTTTCCGAGGTACGCCGCCGCAAGGCACTGGCAGTCGTCCTCGGCCAGGCTGAGGTAGTCGACTCCGAAGGCAACAAGGTGGACCTCAGCGACTTCGTCCGCCCCGCCGGCGAAGAGGCCACGGCAGGGGAAGCAGCAGGAGAAGCAGCTGAAGCCGAAGAGGCCGCGGTTGTTCCGAGCGATGACCCCGCTGCAGTAAAGTTCTAGTTTCAACTCAAGCCGCCCCCGGATCCTGGATCCGGGGGCGGCTTGGTTTAAGCCCCGGGAGCAGGGAAAGTGTCCCCTCCCGCAATCGTGCGCCGTCAGCGAACAGCGCTATTTGGGTGAACAAATCGCCGTGGAAAACGGTTAGTGTCCAAGTAGTGAAGATCAGGGATGGCAAGTTCAGCAATGGCCCTGTCACCAGCGAGAGGTAAGTACTAATGTCACAGCACGCAGAGGCCCCCAGGATGGCAACAGTCGATCCAGCGGCCCAGGACAACTACATCTACAACCGCCTGCTGAAAGAGCGCATCATCTGGCTCGGATCCGAAGTCCGTGATGAGAACGCCAACGCGATCTGCTCGCAGCTCCTCCTCCTCTCGGCTGAAGACCCGGAGAAGGACATCTACCTGTACATCAACTCTCCCGGCGGCTCCGTGACCGCAGGCATGGCCATTTACGACACGATGCAGTTCATCCCGAACGACGTCGTGACTGTGGCCACCGGGCTTGCAGCTTCCATGGGCCAGTTCCTCCTTTCCTCGGGCACCAAGGGCAAGCGCTACGCCACGCCCAACGCCCGCATCCTGATGCACCAGCCTTCCGGCGGCATCGGTGGCACGGCGTCGGATATCAAGATCCAGGCGGAGCTCATCCTTCACATGAAGAAGGTCATGGCTGAGCTGACGGCCGAACAGACTGGACAGACCGTGGAAACCATCCTCAAGGACAACGACCGCGACAAGTGGTTCACCGCCTCCGAAGCGCTCGAATACGGCTTCTTCGACAAGATCTCCGCCCACGCAGGCTCTGTAGCCGGCGGCGGCGGTACCGCCAACTCGTCGAATTCCGAGAAGTAACCGGCAGCAAGAAACATTCAGATCAGGAGCAATAAAATGAACTACAACTTTGGATGGTCTGCCGGTAATCTCCCGTCCAGCCGCTACGTCCTCCCGCAATTCGAAGAGCGCACGCCCTACGGCTTCAAGCGCCAGGACCCGTACACGAAGCTGTTCGAGGACCGCATCATCTTCTTGGGCGTGCAGGTTGACGACGCTTCCGCTGACGACATCATGGCCCAGCTGCTGGTTCTGGAGTCCACGGACCCGGACCGCGACATCACCTTGTACATCAACTCCCCGGGCGGATCGTTCACCGCCATGACCGCGATTTACGACACCATGACGTACATTCGTCCGGAGATCCAGACCGTGTGCCTGGGCCAGGCGGCCAGTGCCGCTGCCGTCCTGCTTGCGGCCGGCACTCCGGGCAAGCGCCTCGCACTGCCCAACGCCAGGGTCCTGATCCACCAGCCGTCGCTGTCCGGCGGCCAGGGGGGCCAGGCTTCGGACCTTGAGATTCAGGCCGCAGAAGTCATGCGCATGCGCTCGTGGCTTGAGGAGACACTTGCCAAGCACTCCGGCCGGACGCCGGAGCAGGTCAACAACGATATTGAGCGCGACAAGATCCTCACCGCCGCCGAGGCGATGAATTACGGATTGATCGACCAGGTGCTGGATTCCCGCAAGATCAAGCCCCAGGCGATCGCAAGGTAACTGGCCAAAACTCGACGCCGGTGCGGTTCAGGAAATATGGACCGCACCGGCGTTCTGTTTCAACCCAAGCAGCCCATTGTGTCCTACAGTGGAAGTTGTCATGGTGGCGCCCCCGCTGCGATCCTGCAAAACTGCGGAGAGGTACGGGGCTGCACCACCCGCATGAAACGAAGGGATTCCCACATGGCTCGGATTGGCGAGAGCACGGATCTGCTGAAGTGTTCTTTCTGCGGAAAGAGCCAAAAGCAGGTTCGGAAGCTGATTGCCGGGCCCGGCGTGTACATCTGCGACGAGTGCATCGAACTCTGCAACGAGATCATCGAAGAGGAACTCGCCGAAGTATCGGATCTTGGTAGCTTCGAGTTGCCCAAGCCGCGGGAAATCTTCGACTTCCTCCAGGAATACGTCATTGGCCAGGAGCCCGCGAAACGATCCCTCGCCGTCGCGGTCTACAACCACTACAAACGCATCCAGGCAGGCCACGCACCGAAGACCGGCCTGGGTGAAGGCGGACACCACGAAGATGTCGAGATCGCCAAGTCGAACATCCTGCTCATCGGTCCCACCGGCTGCGGCAAGACCTACCTGGCACAAACCCTGGCGCGTCGCCTGAACGTACCCTTCGCCGTCGCCGACGCCACGGCGCTGACCGAGGCCGGATACGTCGGCGAAGACGTCGAAAACATCCTGCTGAAGCTCATCCAGGCCGCAGACTACGACGTCAAGAAGGCCGAGCAAGGCATTATCTACATCGACGAGATCGACAAGATTTCGCGCAAGAGCGAGAACCCCTCGATCACGCGCGACGTCTCTGGCGAAGGCGTGCAGCAGGCACTCCTGAAGATCCTTGAGGGCACAGTGGCCTCGGTTCCGCCGCAAGGCGGACGTAAACACCCGCATCAGGAATTCATCCAGATAGACACCACCAACGTGTTGTTCATCGTGGCCGGCGCTTTCGCTGGGCTCGAGGAGATCATTGGATCGCGTTCAGGCCGTAAAGGCATCGGCTTCGGGGCCCCGCTCAATGAGGTCAAGGACAACGCGGACAGCTATGGCGAAGTCATGCCGGAGGATCTGCTCAAGTTCGGGCTGATTCCTGAATTCATCGGGCGCCTGCCTGTGATCACCACCGTGTCCAACCTCGACCGTTCCGCGCTCATCCAAATCCTGTCCAAGCCCAAGAACGCCCTGATCAAGCAGTACCAGAAGATGTTCCAGCTGGACGGCGTCGAGCTGTTGTTCGACGATGACGCCCTTGACTCGATTGCGGACCAAGCCCTTGAACGCGGCACCGGAGCGCGCGGCCTGCGCGCCATCTTGGAGGAAGTCCTGCTCCCGGTGATGTTCGACCTGCCCAGCAGGGACGACATCGCCAGCGTTGTCATCACTGCTGACGCAGTGAACAAGAAGGGCCAGCCCACCATGATCGCGCATGAGGTCATTGCGAAGCGTCGGAATAAGTCCGCCTAGCCCGCGGTTTGCATCATTGGTGCCGGATGCGCCCCTTGTGGAAAACCAGTCCGGCCAACCGCGTCCCCTTATTCCTATCTGAGGAGTTCCCTGTGCCCGAGCAGACCGCCAACAAGGTTGATTTCTGGTTCGATCCCATGTGCCCTTTTGCCTGGGTGACATCACGTTGGATCGGTGAGGTCGAGGATGTCCGCGGCATCGAGACCAACTGGAACGTCATGAGCCTCTCCGTCCTCAATGAAGGCCGCGATTTGCCTGCTGAATACATGGAGAAAATGAAGCTCGGCTGGGGACCTGTCCGTGTCATCATTGCCGCCAGCGAGCTGCACGGACACGAGTACATCAAGCCGCTGTACGACGCGATGGGTTCCCTCATCCACCACGAAGGCATCAAGGATTTCGCCGAGGTCATCTCCAAGGCCCTCGCCGAAACCGGCCTCCCCGCCGATCTGGCCCGTTTCGCCGATTCCGAGGAATACGATGCCCAGCTGCGCGCCAGCCACGAAGCGGGGATATCCCTGGTGGGCCAGGACGTTGGAACCCCGGTGGTAGCAGTCAACGGTACGGCCTTCTTCGGCCCGGTCCTCACCCGTATTCCCCGTGGCGAGGAAGCCGGCCGGATCTGGGATGCCACTGTCACGTTGGCCGGCTACCCGCACTTCTTCGAGCTCAAGCGCAGCCGTACCGAAAGCCCGGAATTCAACTAGCCTGAACCGTGGCGGCCGGTTGAGCGGCAGCCACGGTTATTTCAGGAATCGCGAGGTCCTACGGTCCGCGAGGATTTTCCCGTTTGTCTGGCAGCCAGGGCAATATTGCAACGCGGTGTCGGCAAAGGAAACCTCGCGGATGGTAGTCCCGCACACGGGGCAAGGCTCTCCCGCCCTGCCATGAACCCGCATGGTGGTCCGCTTCGTGTCTTTCAGTTCGCTCGAGGCTTTCCCTACTGCGGCGGCCACCGCTGCACCCAGGACCTTTTCGATGGACTCATAGAGGACTTGCGTTGTTTCCATGTCCAAGGACTTGGCGATCGCGAACGGAGAAATCCTGGCTGCGTGCAGTATTTCATCGCTGTAGGCGTTGCCAATGCCCGCCATGACGCTTTGGCTCCGCAGCAGTCCCTTGATCTGGTGGGAGTTGCCGGAAAGGATCCCTGCCAGGGTTTCCGCCGTGAATTCGGGACTGAGCGGATCCGGGCCGAGCGTCGCGATGCCGGGAACATCGAAGGGGCTGCGGACAACGTAGATAGCCAGGCTCTTCTTCGTGCCGGCCTCGGTGAGGTCCACACCAACGTGCGTTTCGCCGTCGTTCTTGGTGAAGGCGAGCCTCGCGGCAATATTGCTGCCGCCCATTTTCAGCTGGGCCTGGGAGGGCTGTTCGGTGTAGCGCAGCCACCCGGCCTTGGCGAGGTGGAAGACGAAATGGATTCCGTCGGCGTCGAGGCTGACAAATTTTCCGAACCGTTCAACCCCCGTGATCTTGCGCCCCTCCAAAGCCGAGTAGGGCGGATCGGCCGTCTTGAGCACGGCAAAGGAAGTGATCTGGATCTTCGTCAGCTCGGCATCGAGCAGATTCCTGCCCAGGAAGGCAGTCAGCCCGGCCACTTCGGGAAGTTCTGGCATAGCAAACACTGTGCCACAAAGCATCCCGGCCCAGAACCCCGGAAGCCCGCCACGAAGCTCGCGAATTACAGCCCAGTAGTTCCGGAAGAGGGGTTGTGCTGACCCGGGGGCAGGTCAAGAATAGAAGTTACCCACTTCGAAAGAAGAGGGACACGGAAACCAGAGATTCAGTGATATGCATCTGACGCAGCCTTCGGCAAAGTTGGATGCAGGCTACCAGTGACGAGGTAGGAAGACCTGAAAGTCCGCGGATTCCGCCAGACTGTCAAGACGTCACCAGACAGCCGAAGAGTCGAAGCCCCACCAACGGCTAAACGCTGATGGGGCTTCCCCTTTGCCCTTGAAACTACCGGGCCCCTCGAAACTACGCCTGGGCGGGCTCCTCGGCAGGTGCCAGGACCACGTCGCTTACCGTGAGTTCCCCGTCCCCGGCTACCAGCGAAATCTCCTGCGCGTTGGCCGCGGCCTTCAGGTCTCCCAGTCCGGCTTCCAGCTGTGCAACAAACGACTCGGTGGCGGTGATGGTGGCCGAGAGGACCTCGGTGCGCTGCTTGACCTTCGCCTCGGACTTGGCCTTGCGGATGCCGCTCAGCGCGATGCCGACAGTGCCCAGCATGGTGGTGTCGCCGTCGAGGATTTCCACGGCTGCCGGCCACGCCGCGCGATGGACTGAACCTGCGCGCCACCAGCTCCAGACCTCTTCGGTGGCGAAAGGCAGGAACGGCGCGAACAGACGCAACAGCGAATCCAGCGTCGTGGCAAGGGCAGCAAGCACGGATGCCTGTTCGGCCTCGCCGGCCGCACCATAGGCGCGGTCCTTGATGAGCTCCACGTAGTCGTCCGTGAACTGCCAGAAGAACGACTCAGTGATCTGCAGGGCGCGGGCGTAATCGTAGTTGTCGAATGCCTTGGTGGACTGGGCCACAACGTCGGCCAGCTGAGCCAGCAAAGCCCGGTCCAGGGGGTTGCTCAGGACGGACAGATCCTCGCCGACCACCGAGTTCTCCGTAGCTCCCAGGTTCAACACGAACTTGGAGGCGTTGAGCAGCTTGATGGCCAGGCGGCGCCCGATCTTCATCTGGGCGATCTCGTAGGCCGTGTCCGCACCGAGCTTGGCGGACGCAGCCCAGTAACGGACCGCGTCGGAGCCGAATTCGTTCAGGACATCGGTGGGAACAACCACGTTGCCCTTGGACTTGGACATCTTCTTGCGGTCCGGGTCCAGGATCCAGCCCGAGATGGCGGCGTGCTTCCACGGCGCGCTGTTCTGCAGGGCATCTGCCCGCACAACCGAGGAGAAGAGCCAGGTGCGGATGATGTCGTGTCCCTGCGGGCGGAGGTCGAAGGGGTAGACCTTGCCGAACAGTTCCTCGTCACGGCTCCAGCCGCCCACGATCTGCGGGGTCAGCGAAGACGTGGCCCAGGTGTCCAGGACGTCGGCGTCACCGATGAAGCCGTTGGGCTGTTCGCGCTGGGACTCATCGAAGCCCGGGGCCGCGTCCGCCGCGGGGTCGACGGGAAGGGACTCGTCGGAGGGCAGGATGGGGTTCGCGTAGTCCGGGTTGCCCTGGGCGTCCAGCGGGTACCAGACGGGGATGGGTACGCCGAAGAAACGCTGGCGCGAAACGAGCCAGTCACCGTTCAGCCCGGAGATCCAGTTCTCGTAGCGGGAGCGCATGAAGGACGGGTGGAAGTCGATCTCGTGTCCGCGGGCGATCAACCGTTCGCGGCGGTCCTCGTCCCGGCCGCCATTGCGGATGTACCACTGGCGCGACGTGACAACTTCAAGGGGCTTGTCGCCCTTCTCGAAGAAGTTCACGGGGTGGGTGATCTTCTTGGGCTCGCCATCGAGCAGATCGGCGGCAATGAGAAGCTCAACCACCGCCTCCTTGGCAGAGAACGCCGTCTTCCCGGCAATCGCCGCGTAGGCTTCCTTTCCGGCGTCGGTGGTGATCCACTCCGGGGTCTCCGCGATGATCCTGCCGTCGCGGCCCATGATGGCGCGTGTAGGCAACTGCAGCTCGCGCCACCAGGTGACGTCGGTCAGGTCGCCGAAGGTGCAGACCATGGCGATGCCGGAGCCCTTGTCCGCCTTGGCGAGCGGGTGGGCTTTGACCTCGAGCTCGACGTCGAACAGGGGGGATGTGACAGTCTTGCCGAACAGCGGCTGGTACCGCTCGTCGTCGGGGTTTGCCACCAGCGCAGCGCACGCGGCTAGCAGTTCCGGGCGCGTGGTTTCGATGTAGATCTTCTCGCCGTCAGCAGTGAAGAAGGGGTAACGGTAGTAGGCGCCCGCAACCTCGCGGTCTTCCAGCTCGGCTTGCGCGACGGCGGTGCGGAACGTCACGTCCCACAGCGTGGGGGCCTCGGCCATGTAGGCGTCGCCGGCGTTCAGGTTGGCGAGGAAGGCACGCTGGGACACAGCACGGGAGGTGTCGTCGATGGTGCGGTACGTCAGGTCCCAGTCAACGGACAGGCCGAGGGTCTGGAAGAGGTTCTCGAAGACCTTCTCATCTTCGACGGCGAGTTCCTCGCAGAGTTCGATGAAGTTCTGGCGCGAGACGACGTCGAAGTCGCGCTGGTTCTTCGCCGGTTGTGCCGGCGGCCGGTAGTCGGCGTTGTAGGGAATGGCGGGATCGCAGCGGACACCGTAGTAGTTCTGGACGCGGCGCTCGGTGGGCAGCCCGTTGTCGTCCCAGCCCATCGGGTAGAACACGTTCTTGCCGGTCATGCGCATGTAGCGTGCCTGGACATCCGTCTGCGTGAACGAGAACATGTGGCCCACGTGGAGCGAACCGGATGCGGTGGGCGGGGGAGTGTCGATCGAGTAGACCTGCTCCCGGGTGGTGTCCGGGTTGAACTTGTAGGTTCCTTCGTCCAGCCAGCGCTGCGTCAGGGCAGCCTCGAGGCCTTCAAGGGCCGGCTTGTCGGGAACGTTGATGGGGGCGGTGGCGGGCGTGTCTGTACCCTGCGTTGATTCAGCCATGCGCCAATTGTTTCACGGCCCCCTTTGTTCCGTGGCATGCGGGCGTGCAGTAGCATGCGGGCCATGACCGACCTTAAGGATGTTTTGGCTATCAAGCGCGTCTATGACGAAGCAGCCGACGACGACGGCTACCGGGTTCTCGTTGACCGCCTCTGGCCGCGAGGCATATCCAAAGAACGCGCCCGTCTGGATCTCTGGCTCAAGGAGATCGCGCCCTCGCCGCCGCTGCGCACCGAGTTTGCCCATATGCAGGAGCGGTTCGAGGAATTCCGCCGCTCATACCTGGCCGAACTGGAACAGAATCCCGCCGTGGAGCAGTTGCTGGAGCTGGCGGCCGGGAAGAAACGCCTGACACTGCTCTTCGGCGCCCGCGATCCTGAAGTCAACCACGCCCGCGTGCTGCTGGAATTCTTGCTGGGTGTCCGCTGAACCGCGTTAGGGTTGGTGCCATGACTGAGCGAGTACAGACGAAGACCGCAGTAGTGACCGGCGCCAGCACGGGAATCGGCGAAGCAACCGTGCGGGCCCTCACCGCGGATGGATGGAAAGTATTCGCCGTCGCACGCCGTGCGGAACGGCTCGAGGCGCTCGCCGCCGAGAGCGGCGCCGTGCCGTTCGCCGCGGACATCACCAACGACGACGACGTCGCGGCCTTGCTCTCTGCCGTCACCGAGGCCGGGGGAGCAGACACACTCATCAACATCGCCGGCGGTGCACGGGGTGCGGACACTTTGGCCAATGCGCAGACCGAAGACTGGGACTGGATGTACCAAGTCAACGTGCTCGGCACTCTGAAGCTGACCCGGGCCTTCCTGCCGATGCTTCGGGCCAACGGCGAGGGCACCGTTTTGAACCTGACGTCCACCGCGGCACTCACGGCCTACGAGGGCGGCGGCGGATACAACGCGGCCAAGTTTGCCCAGCACGCCATGACCGGAGCCCTGCGCCTCGAGGAAGCCGAAAACAACATCCGCGTTATCGAAGTTGCACCCGGCCTCGTCCGCACGGAGGAATTTGCCCTTAACCGCCTCGGCGACGCGGACGCCGCCGCGAAGGTGTATGCCGGCGTCGAGAAGCCGCTCACGGCCGAAGATGTCGCCGACGTCGTCAAGTACGCGGTTTCCTTGCCGCACCACGTCAACCTTGACGAGATCATCGTCCGTCCTGTTGCGCAGGCCGCCACCCATAAGTTGATCCGCAAGGGGTAGCTTGTCGGCGTCGCGCGCTTGGCTGCCTTCAAGTGGAGCTCGCGGCTCCGCTGCCGCTAGACTTGTGGCACAAGCCTTGACCCGGACATCACCGGTGAGCTTCCGGAAGAACGCCCCCGCCACCACGGGAGTCAGTAGAACCGGACGGGTAAGCCCGTCACAGCAGCAATGAGCGGCCGACGCCGGAGCAGCTTCCCTTCCAGGGGAGCAGCGCCAGCGGCGGTAAGTGAGGTGGTACCGCGGTACCGGCACGGTTGGAAACAACGCGGCTGGCGCCGTCCTCGCATCCTGAATGAAACTTTGTGTTCACCGGCTCAACCCAGGATGTAGAGATGACGTATTACCCCAAGGCCTCCACAGCACCCTCAGGCGCAGCTCCGTCCGGCACCTCCCGAGGGGTGTCCGCTTCCGTGAAGTTTCCGGAGATCGAAGAGCGCATCCTCAAGTACTGGGATGAAGACGGCACCTTCCAGGCCAGTATCGACCAGCGTGATGCGGGCCGCGATGGCAGCAACGAGTTCGTCTTCTACGACGGTCCTCCCTTCGCCAACGGCCTTCCCCACTACGGCCACCTGCTCACCGGCTATGCCAAGGACCTGGTAGGCCGCTACCAGACCCAGCGCGGCAAGCGCGTCGAACGGCGCTTCGGCTGGGACACCCACGGCCTGCCCGCCGAACTCGAAGCCATGAAGCAACTGGGCATGACCGACAAGACCCAGATCGAAGCGATGGGCATCGATAAGTTCAATGACGCTTGCCGCGCCTCGGTGATGAAGTACGCCAACGAGTGGAAGGCCTACGTCACGCGCCAGGCCCGCTGGGTGGACTTCGACAACGACTACAAGACGCTGAACGTCGAGTACATGGAGTCGGTCCTTTGGGCGTTCAAGCAGCTCCACGAGAAGGGCCTCACCTACAACGGGTACCGCGTCCTGCCGTACTGCTGGAAGGATGAGACGCCGCTCTCCAACCACGAGTTGCGCATGGATGACGATGTCTACAAGAACCGCCAGGACCAGACCGTCACCGTGACCTTCCCCATCAAGGCAGGGGAGTCAGAACTCTCCAAGTCCCTTGCAGGCGTGCAAGCGCTCGCCTGGACCACCACGCCGTGGACGCTGCCCACCAACCTCGCGCTCGCCGTCGGGCCTGACATCTCCTACGCAGTGCTTCCGGCCGGTCCCAACGGGATCAAGGCAGCCTCCGCGGAAGCTCCGGTGACGGGCAGCTTCCTGCTCGCCGCCGATCTGCTGGGCACCTATGCCAAGGACCTAGGGTACGACGACGGTGCTGCCGCCACCGCCGCTGTCACCGCCAGCTACACGGGCGCCCAGTTGGCCGGCCTCGAGTACGAGCCGCTGTGGGACTACTTCTCCGATACCGAGAAATACGGCACGCAGAACGGCTGGCGGATCCTCGTGGCGGACTACGTGACCACCACCGACGGTACGGGCATCGTCCACCAGGCCCCCGCCTACGGTGAGGACGACCAGAAAGTGTGTGAGGACGCGGGCATCCCCGTGGTCCTGTCCGTCGACGAAGGCGCCAAGTTCCTCCACCTATTCGCGCACGGACCCCTCGCGGAAATTTCCGGCCTGCAGGTCTTCGAAGCGAACAAGCCCATCACGCAGGCTCTCCGCGCCGAAGGTCGTTTGGTTCGCCAGGCGAGCTACGAGCACAGCTACCCGCACTGCTGGCGCTGCCGCAACCCGTTGATCTACCGGGCTGTGTCTTCCTGGTACGTCGAGGTCACCAAGTTCAAGGACCGGATGTCCGAACTGAACCAGGAAATCAACTGGATCCCGGGCAACGTCAAGGACGGCCAGTTCGGCAAATGGTTGGCCAACGCCCGCGACTGGTCCATCAGCCGCAACCGTTACTGGGGATCACCCATTCCGGTATGGCAGTCCGATGATCCCGAATACCCGCGCACTGACGTCTACGGCTCGCTCGCCGAACTGGAGGCCGATTTCGGCCGCTTGCCGGTGAACAACGAAGGCCAGGTTGACCTGCACCGGCCGTTCATCGACGAACTGACCCGGCCGAACCCGGACGACCCCCGCTCACCCGAAGAGGGCCAGTCCACCATGCGCCGGGTCGAGGACGTTTTGGACGTCTGGTTCGATTCCGGCTCCATGCCCTACGGCCAGGTGCACTATCCGTTCCAGAACGAGGAATGGTTCGACACCCACAACCCGGCCGACTTCATCGTCGAGTACATCGGGCAGACCCGCGGCTGGTTCTACATGCTGCATATCCTGTCGACGGCACTTTTCGACCGGCCGGCCTTCCGCAATGTGATCAGCCACGGAATCGTCCTTGGCTCCGACGGGCAGAAGATGTCCAAGAGCCTGCGCAACTACCCGGACGTCTCCGAGGTCCTGGACCGCGACGGCTCGGACGCCATGCGCTGGTTCCTGATGTCCAGCCCCATCCTGCGCGGCGGCAACCTCGTGGTCACCGAACAGGGAATCCGCGACGGCGTCCGCCAGGTCATCCTGCCGCTGTGGAACGTGTACAGCTTCTTCACGCTGTACACGAACGCTTCTAACGCAGTGGATGGAAAAGCGGCCGGCTACGACGCCAAGCTGCGTTACGACGGCTACACGGACACCCTGGACCAGTACTTGCTTGCAAACACCGGTGACCTCGTCCGCAACATGACGGCCAGCTTGGACGACTACGACATTTCCGGGGCCTGCGATGAACTGCGCAGCTACCTGGACATGCTCACCAACTGGTACGTCCGCCGCAGTCGTCAGCGCTTCTTCGACGAGAACACCGACGCCTTCGACGCCCTCTACACGGCACTCGAGGCTGTCTGCCGTGTCTCCGCATCGCTGCTCCCCTTGGTTTCCGAGGAGATCTGGCGCGGCCTGACCGGTGGGCGCTCCGTGCACTTGGCCGACTGGCCCGAGACAAGCCTGTTCCCGGCAAACCCGGATCTCGTGAAGGCCATGGACCGTGTCCAGCAGATCTGCTCCACCGGTTCCAGCCTGCGTAAGGCAGCCAACCTTCGCGTGCGCTTGCCCCTGCAGGAACTCACTGTGGTGGCACCCGGCGCTGACGCGCTGGAAGGCTTCGCCGCCGTCGTCGCGGACGAACTGAACCTGCGCTCGGTCCGGCTCCTGGACGCCGCGACGGCGTCGCCGGAAGAATTCGGCATCGAGCAGAAGCTCGTGGTCAATGCCCGCGCGGCAGGTCCGCGCTTGGGCAAGAACGTCCAGCAGGCCATCAAGGGTTCCAAGTCCGGCGACTGGTCTGTTTCCGATGCCGGTGTGGTCACGGCGGGCGGCCTCGAGCTGGAACCGCAGGAGTACACGCTGGAGACCGTCGTCGCGGAGTCTGCCAACGGTTCGTCCGCGGCCGTAGCCGTCCTTCCGGGCGGTGGCTTCGTGGTCCTGAACACCGAGGTCACTCCGGAGCTGGCGGCCGAAGGCCTGGCGCGCGACATGGTCCGCGCCATCCAGCAGGCTCGCAAGGACGCAGGACTCAACGTCAGCGACCGCATCCACACCACGGTCCTGGCTGTCCACGACGTCGTTGACGCATTGCGTGCCAATGAAGACCTGGTCAAGACCGAAACCCTGTCCCTCAAGCTCGACCCTGTCGTCTCCGGCGACGCGGCCGAGCCGCAGATCACCGTTACCAAGATCGAGGCCTAGTACATGAGCGACGAATTCTCCGTAGAAAGCGTCTACGCCGAACTTCTGGGCCGCGCCCCGGAAAACAAAATGGAGCCGCGGCTTGCGCCCCTGTACCGGGCCATGGACGTGCTGGGGGAGCCCAACAAGGCCTTCCCGATCATCCACATCACGGGCACCAACGGCAAGACATCCACCGCCCGCATGATCGAGGAGGGGCTTCGCGCCCACGGCTTGAGCACCGGACGCTACACGAGTCCGCACCTTTCGAAGGTCACCGAGCGCATCAGCATTGACGGCGAGCCGGTTTCGGACGAGACCTTTGTCCGGATCTGGGACGAGATCCGTCCGTACCTGGAGATCGTGGACAAGGAACTCGAGGCCGAAGGGCAGCCCCGCCTCACGTACTTCGAGTGCCTCACCATCCTCGGCTTCGCCATCTTCGCGGACCAGCCCGTCAATGTAGCGGTCATTGAGGTAGGCCTGGGCGGCATTACCGATGCCACGAACGTAGGTGACGGACAGGTCTCCGTGGTGACGCCGATCTCGCTTGACCACACGGACCACCTCGGCGACACCACTGAGGACATCGCCCATGAGAAGGCCGGAATCATCAAGCCCGGCGGCTTCCTGATCAGCGCGGCCCAGCCGGTGGACGCCGCACAGGTGCTCCTGGAGAAGGCGCGCGAAGTAGGCGTGCCGTTCCGCTTCGAAGGGGTCGAATTCGGCGTCGAATCCCGCAGCGTGGCCGTCGGAGGCCAAGTGCTGACCATCCAGGGACTCGCGGGCCGCTACGAGGACGTGCTGCTGCCCTTGCACGGCGCCCACCAGGCCGAGAACGCGGCAGTCGCCCTTGCTGCCCTGGAGGCTTTCTTCGGTGGAGGTGAAAAAGAGCTCGACGGCGACCTCGTGCGCGAGGCCTTCGGCAACGTCACCTCGCCCGGCCGCCTCGAGGTGGTGCGCACCGCTCCCACGATCATCGTTGATGCCGCCCACAACCCTGAAGGCATCCGTGTCTCGGCTGAGGCAATCGAAGAGGCTTTTACCTTCAGCAAGCTGGTGGTGGTCCTCGGCGTCCTGAAGGAAAAGGACGCGGAAGAAATCCTGCGGCAGCTCAAGGAATCCCTGGGCGGACTGGCAGAGGAGTTCTGCTTCACGCAGTCCAGCTCACCGAGGGCCATCCCTGCAGCGCAACTGGCCGATCTCGCCGTCGACCTTGGCTTTGGTGCGGACAACGTCCACATTGCCGAGAAGCTGGATGACGCGATCGAGTGGGCCGTCGAACGCGCCGAAGCCAACGATGACCTGGCTGGCGGAGTACTTGTCACAGGTTCCATCACCGTGGTGGCCGAAGCCCGCATGCTCCTTGGGAAGGCAGGTTCCTGACCATGGTCAAACTCACCAAGGCCCAGCGCGAATGGCGGCCCGGGATGCCCAAGAAGCGCCGCTCCACGAAGGTGATGTTCGCTTCGACCGTGCTGCTCCTAGAGGCCTTCGTCGCCTTCTTTGCCACCTTGGCTGTCTTCGGACTGAAGCGCGGAGAGGTGCAGCCGGCGCTCATACTGACCTTCGGCATTGGACTGAGCGTCGTGCTGGTACTGGCCTGTGCCGTGCTCAGCAAGCCGTGGGGCATCGGCATCGGCTGGGTCATGCAGCTGGTGCTGGTTCTGTCCGGCTTCGTAGAACCCACCATGTTTGTGGTGGGAGTCCTCTTCGCGGCCTGCTGGTGGTACGGCATCCGTGCAGGCATGAGGATCGACCGCGAGAACGCCCAGCGGGATCGTGAGCAAGCCGAATGGGACGCGGCGCACGGGGAAGACTCCGCCGGGCAGTCCGCCTGAGCGAAACCCCGTAAACTGGCTGGGAAACCCACACACTCAACATTGGAGCAACCGTGAGCATTGAGCGCACCCTTGTACTGATCAAGCCCGACGGCGTCGCCCGCAACTTGAGCGGCAGCATCCTCGCCCGCATCGAGTCCAAGGGATATTCCCTCGTGGAATTGAAGAAGGTCAACGCCACCCGCGAACTGCTGGAGCAGCACTACGAAGAGCACCTGGGCAAGCCGTTCTACGAGCCGCTCGTCGAGTTCATGCTCAGCGGTCCCGTTGTCGCTGCCATCTTCGAGGGCAACCGCGTGATCGAAGGGTTCCGTTCCCTTGCGGGAACCACGGACCCGACGACGGCCGCGCCGGGCACCATCCGCGGCGACTTCGGCCGTGACTGGGGCGTGGCGGTGCAGCAGAACCTGGTCCACGGTTCCGACTCGGTGGATTCCGCCGAGCGCGAGATCAAGATCTGGTTCGGCGCGTAAACGAACAACGCGGGGTCACTTACGGTCCATCCGGACGTCCGGAATGGGCCGTAAGTGACCCCGCGTCAGTTAAGGGATAAGTGCTCAGTAACCCGACGTCCCGATGAAGACGTTGATGAAGGCAAAGAAAATGCTCGCGATCACGCCGACGTAGAGCAGCGCGGTAATGATCCAGCCGGATTCGCCCAGAAGCTTGGCCAGGCCTGCGGGCGCCGGAATGACCCCATGCACTACGTTCCTGATGGTCACGAAGACGAAGAGCGGGATCATGCAGGCCCACACCACCATGCAGAACGGGCACAGGATGTGGATGGCATACAGTGCCTGGGACCATAGCCACACGATGAAGATGAAGCCCAGCGTGACGCCCGTCTGCAGCCCGATCCAGTACCAGCGGGCGAATTTCGCCCCCGCAAAGATCGCCATCGCGGTGGTGATGATCACGGCGAAGGCAACGATGCCGATGAACATGTTGGGAAATCCGAATACCGAACTCTGCGGTGTCTTCATGACGCTGCCGCAGGACACCCACGGATTGAGGTCGCAAGCCGTTATGTGGTTAGGGTCGATGAGGACCTGCAGCTTTTCAAGCACGAGCGCACCGGAAGCCAGCCACGCAATGGCGCCGGTGGCGAGCAGGAGCCACGCAAAGGGGCGGTCGCGGACCATGCGGGGCATGGACAGCTCGGCGGCGGTTTCCCGGTAGGGATCTTTGCCGGTCTTCTCCTGTCCGGTCTTCTCCTGGCCGGTCTTCTCCTGGCTGGTCTTCTCCTGCCGGGGCGATCGGGCATCGTTGTTGGCCAGGTTCGGGCTGGCGGGGCTCGGCATGGTTGGCTGTCCTTTTCTGGATGGCCCGGCGCGCGGCCGGGGACTGCTCTTGGGAGGATTCTAGCCGCGGCGGCTGAAGGACGCTTCCAGCGAGGGCGGCGGCACGGAAGCTTTCGGGGTGTGCTTCCTGCCGGGAGTGCAGGCGTGTGAGAGAATGAACATGGCCGGAAGCCGATCCACATGCGGAATCCGGTCCGGTATCTTGTTCCCAAGACCGCCAGTCATATGCAGGGCATGCCCAGGATCCAATGATCCCCGGCAGGGCCGCAGTGACAATGGACGGCACCTGGTTGTGGCATTAGAACAACGGGTTTGGAGCGAAGCCGGCTTTCCGAGGATGCCGCACCCCCATGCTGGTGCGAACCGGAAAGAATACTACTGACTTCTGTCAACGCCTGCGGGTTTTGACAATATTGCCCCTCTGGGCACCGGATGTGGCGGTTGCGCAAGGGCAGGAGTGTTGCCACATATGGATAATGAGCAAGTTGTAGCCGCCGCAGAAGATGCGGCATCAACCGAGACTACTGAAGCACCGAAAAAGGCTACCCGCACCCGCCGCAAGGCGGCACCGAAGACGGTTGTAGCGGATGAGACCCCCGACGCCGGAGCTCCCGCCGCCGAGTCGCTCGCTGAAGAGACGGACATCGAAGCGCCGAAGGCTCCTGTCCGGCGCACCAGGGCTCGAAAGAAGGTCGAAACTCCCGAGACGCTGCCGGGTTTCACTGAAGAAGCGTCCCCGGAAGGTGGCGACGCGCCCGAGGTTCCCGTCGTCGGAACTGAAATCGCGGCAGAAGCCGAAGCTGCACCCGAAAAGCCGGTTCGCCGCCGTCGCACGACGAAGGCCAAGAGCCCCGAGCCCGTTGCCGACGAGACCGCGGTTGAAGCGCCCGCTGCCGATGTTGCGCCCGAGGTACCGTCCGCTGAGGTTGCGCCCGAGGAATCCACCGAGGCACAGGCCGTCGAGGCGGAAGCTGCAAGTCCGATCGCTTCGCTGTTCCTGGAGCCAGCGTCCGTTACGTCAATGATCTTCCAGGCGCCGGACTTGAGTGCAGTTGCCAGGCCGGCCGTCGTCGAAGAAGAATCCCGGGCTGTGGCTGAAGAAGGTTCCGAGGACAACGAACTGGACGAAGCAGGCAGCCGCCGTCGGCGTCGCAGCCGTGGGCGTCGTGGTCGCCGGGGCACTGAGCGTGATGAAGCCGCGGGAGAAGAAACCTCCAAGGAGTCCGAGGACGAGGCAGAAGCCGGAACCGAGGAAGCGCTCGAAGAAGGTGTGACTTCCCGCCGTCGTCGGCGCCGTCGCCGTGGCGATCAGGACCTGGAGTTGACGGGTGGTGGCGACGACGATCCGCCCAACACCGTCACCCGTGTCCGTGCTCCCCGCGCACACGTTGAGGCCACCAGCGGCCCGGACCGCGTCACGAGCGTCAAGGGCTCCACTCGCCTTGAGGCGAAGAAGCAGCGCCGCCGTGAGTCCCGCGAGACCGGCCGCCGCCGCCAGGTCATCACCGAGGCCGAATTCCTGGCTCGCCGCGAATCGGTTGACCGCCAGATGATCGTTCGCCAGCGCGACGACAGGATCCAGATCGGTGTCCTGGAAGACGGCGTGCTCGCAGAGCACTTCGTGTCCAAGACACAGCAGGACTCCCTGATCGGCAACGTCTACCTGGGCAAGGTCCAGAACGTGCTGCCGTCGATGGAAGCTGCCTTCGTCGACATCGGACGCGGCCGCAACGCCGTGCTGTACGCCGGCGAAGTCAATTGGGATGCCGTGACCTTGGAAGGCAAGCCGCGCCGCATCGAAAACGCCCTGAAATCAGGCGATTCCGTGCTGGTCCAGGTCACCAAGGATCCCGTGGGCCACAAGGGCGCGCGCCTCACAAGCCAGATCTCGCTTCCCGGCCGTTACCTTGTGTACGTGCCCGGTGGTTCGATGACCGGTATTTCCCGCAAGCTGCCCGACGTCGAGCGCAACCGTCTGAAGAAGATCCTCAAGGATCGCCTCCCCGAGAACGCCGGCGTCATTGTCCGCACGGCCGCCGAAGGTGCTTCCGAGGAGGAGCTGACCCACGATATCAACCGCTTGCGTGCGCAGTGGGAAGGCATCGAAAGCCAGTCGACGTCCACCAAGATCCTGGCCCCGGAGCTGCTGTACGGCGAACCGGACCTCACCATCAAGGTTGTCCGCGACGTCTTCAACGAGGACTTCTCCAAGCTCATCGTCTCCGGCGATGAGGCCTGGGACACCATTGAGGCCTACGTCACCTACGTGGCGCCGGACTTGGTGGGACGCCTCGAAAAGTGGACCTCCGATCGGGACATCTTCGCGGCCTGGCGCGTTGACGAACAGATCCATAAGGCATTGGAGCGCAAGGTCTTCCTGCCCTCGGGTGGTTCGCTCGTGATCGACCGCACCGAGGCCATGACCGTTGTTGACGTGAACACCGGGAAGTTCACCGGCAGCGGTGGCAACCTCGAGGAAACCGTCACCAAGAACAACCTCGAGGCTGCCGAGGAAGTGGTGCGTCAGCTTCGCTTGCGCGACATCGGCGGAATCATCGTCATCGACTTCATCGACATGGTCCTGGAATCCAACCGCGATCTCGTGTTGCGCCGCTTGGTCGAGTGCCTCGGCCGGGACCGCACCAAGCACCAGGTCGCCGAAGTGACATCGCTTGGATTGGTCCAGATGACCCGCAAGCGCATGGGCACCGGCCTGCTTGAGGTCTTCGGTGAGCAGTGCGAAACGTGCGCAGGGCGCGGTGTCGTCACGCACGACGAGCCTGTGGAGCACCGTCGGGCCAACGTGGTGGCCGCCGAGCACCACCACCCGCGCACGGAGGCACAGCCGACCGTCCGCCCGGAGCAGCGCAAGCGCCGCCGCGGCAGGGGGGCGGGCCAGGGGACTCCCGAACTCCCGATCACCCCTTCCGTACCGGTCCACTCCGTGGAGTCCGCTGATCCGAACCGCCAGGCAGCCACCCGCGCCGCCCTTGCCACCATCGCCGCCGCAGCCCACGCTGCCCACCTGCACGACGACGAGCTCCACCACGCCGCGGAATTGCTCGCCGACGGGCATGCAGCGGAAGCAGCCCCGGTCCAGGCCCCCTCGGCACCGGTCCAGGCTCCTGCAGCGGCTTCGACGGGCGAGGGACGTTCGAAGCCTGTCCTGCGATTCGGCGGCGAGGAAGTTGCGTTGCCGTTCGTTCAGCACGAGGAGGAGCCGGCAAGTGGCGCTCCTGCCATGAGCCTGGATCTCTTGGCCCAGGCGTTCGCGGGACTCGGAGAGGCTCCGGACACCGCGCCGACAGCAACGGAATCCCGGGACACGGCCGCAGAGGCCCCTGCGGCCGCTGCAAGCGGGGAAGCCCAGCAATCGGGCTCGCGTGGACGCCGCGGCCGCCGCAACCGTAGCGCCAGCCGGGCCCAGGGTGCCGCCAACGCCACCGACGTGGAGCACCACGAGGTTGCCGTGGCTGCTTCCGGCGGGGCCGCGCACGAGGCCAAGGCTCCGGAAGCTGCTCCGGCCAAGTCGACGGCGGCAGCGGAACCGATCATCCTCGGAGTCGGCGTACCCAAGTCCGAACTCTAAGCGCCGTACCCTGTCCGAAGCCCCGGCCGTTCCCCTTCTGTGGAAACCGCCGGGGCTTCGGCGGCCGAGGTGTTATCCGGGTTAAGCTAGAGGATTGACACGGGGTGCCGCGCACCAAGCCGGCTGAGACCAGACCCGTTGAACCTGTCCGGTTAGCACCGGCGAAGGGATGTCTCGCATGACTGTTCCGGCCCAATCAGCCGTCTACCCGCTCAAAACCATCAAACGCCCTATCCCCAGGGTCCTCAGCATTGCCGGCTCGGACCCTTCGGGTGGTGCAGGGATCCAGGCAGACCTCAAGAGCATTGCGGCCAATGGCGGCTACGGCATGGCCGTCATTACTGCGCTCACGGTGCAAAACACGCAGGGTGTCACTGCCGTCCATGTGCCTCCCGTGGAGTTCCTTCGGCAGCAATTGGATGCCATCAGCGAGGACATCACGGTTGATGCCGTCAAAATCGGCATGCTCGGGGACGCCGCGGTCATCGACGAAGTGCGACGCTGGCTGGGGGCGGCGCGGCCCGCCGTCGTCGTGCTGGATCCGGTGATGATCGCCACCAGTGGTGACCGGCTGCTTGCGGAGTCCGCCGAAACCGCGCTCCGGGAACTCCTGCCCCTCGCTGACCTGGTGACCCCCAACCTTCCTGAATTGGCCATGCTGCTTGGCGAGCCTGTTGCCACTGATTGGGTATCGGCGCTGGAACAAGGCAAACGCCTGGCTGCTGCCTGTGGAAATACCGTCCTGGTGAAGGGCGGCCATCTGCAGGGAGCCGGATGCCCGGATGCCCTCGTCAACACCGGGGGAGTCCTGAGCCAGGACGTGGTGGAATTCGCCGGCCAACGGGTGGAGACCCGCAATAGTCATGGCACAGGATGTTCCCTGTCGTCGGCGATGGCCACGGCCAAGGCGCGGCTCGGCGACTGGGAGTCTGCCCTGCGTGTAGTCAAGCCTTGGCTCCAGGAGGCCCTAAACCAGTCCGAGGTCCTCGAAGTGGGGAAGGGCAACGGGCCGATCCATCATTTCCACGCGTTCCAGCAAGCCCTTGAGCCGGGGGACTTTGCCGTACGGATGTGGGAAGCCGCCCAAACGGAACTTGCCGCGATTTATGGCCTTGACTTCATCCAACATCTGCAGTCCGGCGGCCTGAGCGAATCGCAGTTCAGCTACTACCTGTCGCAGGATGCCATGTACCTCAACGGCTATTCCCGCGTCCTGGCCCGGGCAAGCGCGCTCGCCCCCAGCGAACCCGAACAGCTCTTCTGGGCCCGTAGCTCGCAGGTATGCCTTGAAGTCGAATCCGAATTGCATCGGAATTGGCTCAGTGGGCGCCAGGCGAGCGGGGAGCTCGGCCCCGTGACCAAGGCCTACGTGGACCATTTGCTCGCGGCGTCGGCGTCGGGCAGCTACGCCATGCTGGTGGCGGCCGTATTGCCCTGCTACTGGTTGTACGCCGAGGTGGGACAGCGGCTCCACCGCGGCTATGTCGAGTCGGGAGCCTCTGACGAGCACCCATATGCGGACTGGCTGCGCACGTACGCGGACGAGGCATTTGCCGAGGCCACCCGCACGGCGATCGACATCACGGATGCCGCCGCACAGGCTGCAACCCCCGCGGACCGCGAGGCGATGATGGAGGCGTTCACGCAATCCTGCCGCTATGAAACGGCGTTCTTCGATGCTCCACGCCTGCACGCCTGAGCCCGCCGCCTATCGCGGAAAGGCCGGAGACAGTGCTGTTTCTGCGGACGCAGCAGCGTGTCGGAGCGGTGAACCGGGCTTTTCCTCGTCCGCACGGTAAGGTAGACGGGCACGGTACCGGATGGCGGCATCGCCAGTCTGTGGCGGCCATCACGTGGCAGCCTCCGGGCTTGGCCTCATTTGCAGCCGAAGGCGAAACTAGCGTAATCTAGATCTTCGGTGCTTACGCCAACACTTGGGTTATGCCCCTAGGAACCTTTCATGTGGAACTGATTTTCCATCTGGATTTGTTCGAGGGATGACTCATGGATTCCGTACCGGAGTCCACGGCGTTGAGGCACAGCGTGAACCAGGCCCGTTTTCGGGTCGGGGTTCCGCACGCAAATTTAGTTATAAACGTCGAGAGAAGTGAGTGCCCAAGTGGTGTACGCGATTGTCCGCGCAGGCGGCCGCCAAGAAAAGGTTTCCGTTGGAGACTACGTAACCCTGAACCGCGTCCCCGGTGAAGCCGGCAGCACCCTTGAGCTGCCCGCACTGCTCCTGGTGGACGGCGACAAGGTCACCTCCGCTGCTGCGGATCTGGCCAAGGTCAAGGTTACGGCCGAGATCCTCGAAGACCTCCGTGGTCCGAAGATCGTCATCCAGAAGTTCAAGAACAAGACCGGCTACAAGAAGCGCCAGGGTCACCGTCAAGAACTGACCAAGATCAAGATCACCGGTATCAAGTAACCACTGGTTGCTGTTCAGGTTTTCAACAGATTCCCCAGAATTTAAAGGCAGGCATTTCAAATGGCACATAAAAAAGGCGCGAGCTCCACTCGCAACGGTCGTGACTCCAACGCCCAGTACCTCGGCGTAAAGCGCTTCGGCGGCCAGGTCGTTTCCGCAGGCGAGATCATCGTCCGCCAGCGCGGCACCCACTTCCACCCGGGCGCCGGCGTCGGCCGCGGTGGCGACGACACCCTGTTCGCCCTTCAGGCAGGTGCGGTTGAGTTCGGTACTCGCCGTGGCCGCCGCGTCGTGAACATCGTTGCTGCTGCAGCTGCAGAGTAATAACACGTTCTAAACGGGTGGAGCGGGCCGTATGGCCCGCTCCACCCGTCTTTTTAACCGCACTAGAATTTACTAGGGCGGGCGCCGGCAGATCAGCCGGCAATACGCATTCCAAGCAGTAATTTCCACTTAGAGGAGAAACACGTGGCGACCTTCGTAGACCGGGTAGTACTTCACGTATCCGGCGGAACAGGCGGCCACGGCTGTGTCTCTGTCAAGCGCGAGAAGTTCAAGCCCCTCGGCGGACCCGACGGCGGCAACGGCGGCAATGGCGGCGACGTGATCCTGCGCGTCGATTCCCAGACCACCACTTTGCTTGATTACCACCACGCACCGCACCGCCACGCAACCAACGGCGGGCCCGGCATGGGCGACTGGCGGGGCGGCAAGAACGGTGAAACCCTTGTGCTTCCCGTCCCGGACGGCACCGTGGTCAAGACCAAGGACGGCGTAGTCCTTGCCGACCTCGTCGGTGAAGGCACCGAGTTCGTCGCCGCTGCGGGCGGGCTGGGCGGCCTTGGTAACGCTGCGCTGTCCTCGCAGAAGCGCAAGGCGCCGGGTTTCGCCCTCCTCGGCATTGAAGGCGACTCCAGCGACATCGTCCTGGAATTGAAGTCCATTGCGGACATCGCGCTGGTTGGCTTCCCGTCCGCCGGCAAGTCCAGCCTTGTCGCGGCGATGTCCGCAGCGCGGCCGAAGATCGCTGACTACCCCTTTACCACCCTGGTCCCGAACCTCGGCGTGGTCCAGGCCGGTGACGTCCGGTTCACTATTGCCGACGTTCCTGGGCTGATTGAAGGAGCGAGCGAAGGCAAGGGCCTGGGCCACAACTTCCTGCGCCACGTAGAGCGTTGCGCCGCACTGGTGCACGTATTGGACTGTGGAACCTTGGAGGCGGACAGGGACCCGCTTTCCGATCTCGCGATCATCGAACAAGAGCTGGACAGATACGCCGTGGACATGAGCTACGCGGGTGTTGACGGCGAAGTTGTTCCCCTGAACGAACGCCCCAAGCTAGTTGTCCTGAACAAGGTGGACCTGCCTGACGGTCGGGATATGGCCGAGTTCGTCCGCCCCGAACTCGAACAGCGCGGCTACCGCGTTTTCGAAGTCTCTGCCACAAGCCACGAAGGGCTGCGGCCATTGAGCTTCGCCATGGCCGAAATCGTCCAGGACGCCCGCAAGGCGATCGAGATTGCGCCTCCCAAAGTCGCAGCGCCTGTCTTGCGTCCCCGGGCCGTCAACGAGTCCGGCTTCACGATCCGCCGCGAGGAGAAGAACCTCGAGCCGCTCTTCCGGGTGCTCGGGGAAAAGCCTGTCCGCTGGGTCAAGCAGACCGACTTCACCAATGAAGAAGCCATTGGCTATCTGGCCGATCGCCTTGCCAAGCTGGGCATTGAAACCGAGTTGTTCAAGATGGGTGCCGTGCCGGGCGACACCGTGGTGATCGGCGGAGAAGACGGGGTCGTGTTCGACTGGGAGCCCACCATGATGGCAGGCGCCGAGCTCCTGGCGACGCCGCGAGGCACGGACATCCGGGTGGCCGATATCGGCGACCGTCCCACCCGTTCGCAGAAGCGCGAGGAGCAGATCGAACGCCGCGAAGCCAAGGCCGCGGCACGCGCCGAGCTCGAAGCCGAGCGGAAGGCAGGCATCTGGACCGAGTCCGTCAGCCGCCGTCGGGCAGCCCAACCCCTGAAGGAAAGCGGCCTGGAAGCCGGAAATGACGACTAGCACGGCCCGCACCGCGGAAGTCACCGAAGGCGACGACGCCGCCGAACGCCAGGCACTCGCCGGCGCCAAGCGGATCGTGGTCAAGGTCGGTTCGTCCTCGCTGACCAGCATCAAAGGCGGGATCTCGGAGAAAGCGCTGACGGCTCTCGTCCACGCCCTGGCTGAGAAGCGCAATTCCGGGACGGAGATCATCCTGGTCTCGTCCGGTGCCATTGCTGCGGGTCTCGCGCCGCTGGGCCTCGCCAAGCGTCCCAAAGACCTCGCCACACAGCAGGCAGCGGCCAGTGTGGGCCAAGGGCTCTTGATGGCGCGCTATTCGCAGGCGTTTGCTGCGCACGGCGTTACGGTGAGCCAGGTCCTGTTGACAGCGGATGACTTGATGCGTCGCACGCAGCACAGCAACGCGTACCGGGCGCTGGACCGTTTGCTGAACCTCGGCGTCGTGCCGGTCGTGAACGAAAACGACACCGTGGCAACGCACGAAATCCGCTTCGGTGACAACGACCGGTTGGCCGCTTTGGTGGCACACCTTGTGCGGGCCGATGCGCTGGTCCTCCTGTCCGACGTCGACGCCCTGTATGACGGGCCGCCGTCGTTGGGTGCCAAGCGCATTCCGCTCGTCACCGGTCCCGCCGAGCTCGTCGGGGTGACCATCGGCAAGGCCGGGAAGGCGGGCGTCGGTACCGGGGGCATGACCACCAAGGTAGAGGCGGCGTCGATCGCCGCGGGCTCCGGCATCCACGCCCTCGTGACGTCTACAGCCAATGCAGCCGCCGCACTATCGGGCGCGGACGTGGGCACGTGGTTTGCCATCAACGGCAACCGCAAGCCCGTCCGCCTGTTGTGGCTGGCGCACCTCGCTTCGGTTCGGGGCAGTTTGGTGCTCGACGACGGCGCCGTCAAGGCCGTGCGCGACCGCCATACTTCGCTCCTGCCTGCCGGAATTTCGTCGGTACAGGGAGACTTCGAGCCGGGCGATCCCGTGGAGATGGTTTCCGGCGAGGGTACCGTGATTGCCAGGGGACTGGTGAACTACTCCGCGGAAGAGCTTCCCCGCATGCTGGGCCGGTCAACCAAGGAGCTCGCGAAGGACCTTGGCCGCGGATATGACCGCGTCGTTGTTCATGTTGACGACCTCGTGCTGGTCCAGCAGCCCCGCTCCACTAAACTTGGAGAATGACTGAGGCCCTGACCCCCGATTCTCCTGTGATGACTGACGTGCTGGCTTCCGGCAATGCCGCCCAGGCGCCGGAAACTCCGGAGTCAGGAACTGCGCCGCTCACCCTCGAGCAACTGGAAGCGGCCGTATATTCGATTGCGGACCGTTCGCGGGAGGCCGCGCGGCGCGTGGCCCAGGCGAACCGTGCCTGGAAGGACCGTGCGCTCCACGCCATTGGTTCCGCCCTCCTGGAACAGCAGGCGTCGATCCTCGCGGCAAACGCCAAGGATGTCGAGTCTGGCCGCAACAACGGAACTTCGGCCGCCATGTTGGATCGCCTGACACTGAGTCCTGCACGCATCAACGGCCTTGTGGCAGCCCTCGAAAACCTGGCGGGCCTGCCGGATCCCGTGGGCAACGTGGTCCGCGGCCAGACCCTCCCTAACGGACTGCGCCTCCGCCAGGTCAACGTACCCATGGGAGTGGTCGCGGCAATCTACGAGGCGCGCCCGAATGTCACGGTAGACATCGCCGGACTTGCGTTGAAGAGCGGCAATGCGGTGATCCTGCGCGGCGGCTCGGCTGCTGCCCACACCAACGCGGCACTTGTGACCATCCTCCGCGATGCGCTGGAATCCGTCGGGCTGCCGGCCGACGCCGTCCAGAGCGTGGACCAATTCGGCCGCGAGGGCGCGAACGTCCTGATGCGTGCCCGCGGCAGGGTGGATGTGCTGATTCCCCGTGGTGGACGGGACCTGATCCAGACTGTCGTGAACAACTCTTCGGTGCCCGTCATTGAGACCGGCGAAGGCAATGTGCACATCTTCATCGACGAGTCCGCGAGCGAACAGATGGCCGTCGACATCCTGCTTAACGCCAAGACGCAGCGGCCCAGCGTTTGCAACACGGTGGAAACCCTCCTGGTCCATTCGAAATCCACAGTGCTCCCCGCCGTCGCCACCGCCTTGCGGGCTGCCGGAGTCACCCTGCACGTCGACTCGAGAATCCAAGCGGCACTGTCCGGTTCCGTTGAAACAGTCCCCGCCGATGACGTCGATTGGGCCACGGAATACATGGACCTTGACCTCGCCGTTGCCATGGTGGACAACCTCGACGAAGCAGTCGCGCACATCCGCAAATGGTCCACGGGGCACACCGAGGCCATCCTGACGAACAATCTGGCGAACGCCGAGAAGTTCATCGCGGACATCGACTCTGCGGCGGTCATCGTGAACGCTTCCACCCGTTTCACCGACGGCGGCGAGCTCGGGCTGGGTGCCGAGGTGGGAATCTCCACCCAGAAGCTCCACGCGCGTGGCCCCATGGGCCTTACCGAGTTGACCACCACGAAGTGGATTGTGCAGGGCGAAGGCCAGATCCGCGGCTAGCAACGCTGTAACATAGAACAGAAGTCCTGAACGGCGGGGGATCCGCCGTCGACAATCCTTTGAACCGCTAGGGGAGAAAATGCAGTTTCAGCAGATCGCCATCTCAATTCTCGCGCAAGGGGGCGAAGCCGAGGCGCCCGCACCGTTGTTGGCCCCTCCTTTCGTCATCGGCATTACGATGTTCTCCATCCTGTTGGTCCTGCTGTTCATCGCCGTTTCCTACACGAACCTCGGCAACCGCCACGATCCTGTCGAGGAACACTCCGATCCGCACCGCCAGCACCCCGCCAAGCACCCAGGGTTGGGCCACTAACATTTCCGCCGCAAAACCCTTCGAGGACACGGGGCGCCGCCTTCGCTTGGGCGTGATGGGCGGGACGTTCGATCCCATCCACCACGGCCACTTGGTTGCTGCCAGTGAGGTTGCTGCCAAGTTCCGTCTGGACGAGGTGGTCTTCGTGCCCACCGGACAGCCTTGGCAGAAGTCGCACAAGCAGGTCAGCGAAGCCGAGCACCGGTACTTGATGACGGTCATTGCCACGGCTTCCAATCCCAATTTCACGGTGAGCCGCGTGGACGTGGACCGCCCCGGTCCCACGTTCACCATCGACACCCTGCGTGACCTCCGGAACCAGCGGCCGGATGCGGACCTGTTCTTCATCACTGGCGCGGACGCGCTGGCGCAGATCCTGTCCTGGAAAGATGTCGATGAGCTTTGGTCCTTGGCGCATTTTGTCGGCGTCACCAGGCCTGGCCATGTTCTTGATGGCATGGGCAGGGAAGATGTCAGCCTGTTGGAAGTGCCCGCCATGGCGATTTCTTCGACCGATTGCCGCGCCCGCGTAGGTGCAGGCAATCCCGTCTGGTACCTCGTACCTGATGGCGTTGTGCAGTACATCGCCAAATACAGGTTGTATTCGGGCAAACCCGGCATGGGGGAGCCCCTGCATGCTATGACCGGATCAGAACACCAAGCCCGTACCGAGTGAGTTTCGAATGAGCCAGGAACAGCCCCCCATCCCTAGCCGGCGTGAGCTTCGACGAGCCCGGGACGCACGCCTGGAAGAAACGGGCGCAAGTCCGGCAGGAGCAGCGGCCGGTGCCCCCGAGGACGCCAACCATGCGTCCGGGGGCGCGTCGGCCAATCGAGTGCGCCGAGTTGCCGATGCTCCACTGGATGCAAAACCCGCCTCGGAACGTTCTTCGCAGGCGCGTGCACGCGACCGCGCTGCCCTGCGCGCCATCAAAGAACTCGCGGACAAAGAGCAGCAGCTTTCCCGTGGCGGTCCTCCCACGCGCCGACAGCTGCGCCTGCAGCAATTGCAGGAAGAAGTTGCCCCGGGCACCTCGGCAATCCCCGTAGTTCCGGCACCAGGATCCGGGCCGCGGACTTCCAACGTCCCGGCCCAGAGTTCCGGGAAGCCGCGGCCCGGCGCGGATCGGCCGGGGGTCGCACCTGGCGGCGGTGTCCGTGTTACGGCAGGCCCTCCTCCAGGGGGCCAGGAAATGACGGTCGAACAGGCCTTGATGGCCCGTGAGCTTCTCGCCGCCCAGGCGAACAATCAGTCCAACAAGCTTGAGCACATCGCGGCGATGGAATCGGCTGTGCAGAAAGTCCCGGCGGTCGAACCCGCGGTTTCCGGTACCGATGCTGAGCCAGCAGATCCGGAGGCCTTGGCGGAACAAATCGCCCAGGCTGAGCGCGAGGCGGTCCTCAACAAGAGGGCAATGGCGAAGCAAAAGCTCGCCGAGCAAAACAGCCGTCCTTCCGCTCCTGTCCGTGCCGAGCCTTCTGTGGCCAGCAACCTGGCCATGGTCACGCCGCTTGAATTCGTGAAGGTTCCG
The DNA here is from genome assembly GCF_030812595.1 of Arthrobacter bambusae. Classification (GTDB taxonomy): domain Bacteria; phylum Actinomycetota; class Actinomycetes; order Actinomycetales; family Micrococcaceae; genus Arthrobacter; species Arthrobacter bambusae_B. The sequence goes on along the minus strand of NZ_JAUSSZ010000006.1, from coordinate 159,998 downwards.
GGACTCGATCGTCCCGTCATGAAACCGCCGGGCACCACCTTTGTTCCTCTTGTGACGTCTCCCGCGCCGAAACTGAAGCCTGGGCAGTCGGCGTCGGGCAAGTCGCGCGGCCTGCGCGGGCGGGCAGGAGTACTGGCGCGCGCCGAGGCCGCGGCGAAAGCGGCGGGCCGACGCCCGGCGTCGAACTCCGCATCCGACGGCGAAGCGTTCGCCGATGCGGCCGAACATCCGCCCGTTTCGGCGAGTTCGGCTTACGGCCTTGAACCGCTCGACGCCGCGACCGCGGGACTTGGGCGCGCTCAACGTACCCGACTTCTGGTCCTGGGACTCATTGGCATCGGAACCATCGCCCTGATCGCGGGCATCATCATGATCACCAGCGGACTTTCCCGCTGACCACTAAGGCTTTTGCCACCAAACAGGCTTCGTCTATTCTCGACGCCGCATACAAGGAGTCCCGTGACTGCACATGAACAATCCGTCCTCTTGGCCCGCCACGCCGCCCGCGCGGCAGCGGACAAGCTGGCCGAAGACATCATCGCCCTGGACGTCAGCGAACGTCTCGCCCTGACTGACGTCTTCCTGATCGCCTCGGCCCCGACCGAACGCCAGGTCAACGCCATTGTCGACGGCATCGAGGAAGAGCTGCTCAAGCAGGATCTGCGTCCGGTCCGCCGCGAAGGGCGTTCCGAAGGCCGCTGGGTCCTGTTGGACTACGCCGACATTGTGGTGCACGTCCAGCACTCCGAAGACAGGGTTTTCTACGCCTTGGAACGCCTCTGGAAAGACTGCCCGGTTGTGGACCTGGAGCTCGGTGACGACGCCTCGGCGAAGGCTCCGGCCGTCGAGGAGTCGTAGGCTTTTCGGCGCAAATCGGCTGAATATGCCCGATTTGGAATTTTCGGAAATGCTGTTCTAAGATATTTGAGTTGCTTCGGAGGAATCCGAAAATTGGATGATTCTTTCAGGCCAGTTGGCGGTTCGCGAAGCAGCGAAAATATGGGGCTGTGGCGCAGCTGGTAGCGCACCTGCATGGCATGCAGGGGGTCAGGGGTTCGAGTCCCCTCAGCTCCACCATTCTGATGATTTCGGATATCCCAAGTCATCGAAAACACCCCGGTCTTCGGACCGGGGTGTTTTTCTTTGTTCGGGATGGGAGTCGAGCTGGTTGGGAGTCGAGCCAGAGGCTGGATGGCGTGCAAATCGAGAGCAGGCCGTTTCCGGGGCGGGTGCTCAGCGTTCGGATGTGCGATTCTGCTCTATCATTCGAATGGATTTAATTCGGAGCCGCGGAATCTCGGGGACGGGTCCTTTGACGAGAAGAATGATCCAGCAGAATCCGACGGGGTCTGCCGCGTTCCCTGCAGGAGTCCGCGCGGAATCCGCCGAACCGCTAGATAAACGGCGTCTGGATGGTGCGGAGTACCCGGTCCCCGAGGACTTCCGCGACGGCCTTCATTTTCTCGGTTTGTTTTTCTCGTTGCGCTTACGTCGCGGTCAGGACGATTCGCCAGAGTCTTCAGGGGCATCCTCTCGCGAACGCCGTGCACGTGCCATCTATGCCAGAAAACATGGACGTTTGGAACATTTCAGATTAGCGGTGGACACCGTGCATTAGGCCCGTTGAGCGGCTAAAACGGTACAACCGTTGTCCGCGTACAGGAGGTGGCACCCCGTACGGGCCGCTTTGCAACCCACTGCGTTGAATAGGGAATTGTTGCAAATCGGATACGTAGGCATGGCAACACCAGGCTAGCTGTCGGCAGCTCGGTCTCGCATCTGCACCTCTTCACGGATCACCTCGAGTGCCCCCGCCAGAGTGCTCTTGATCGTTTCCCAGGCTATCTCCCACTGCGTAACCACGGCGGGAATCCCTAATCGTTGCTGCGCTTGAAGGGACTGTTTGCGTTTATCCGCGCTGGCATGGGCGATACCATTTCTGATCTTTCCGATGTCCCGGATCTGTGCCAAGGCACTTTTGGTCCGCTCGAAGGCTCGGTTGTCGAGATGCTGCCGAAGCCACCACTCGAGCTGGTTCAGACTGCTGCGAGATGCGTCTTTGCCATAGAGACGCTCCATCTCTTCAGAATCTGCCTTGGGGGTCGAAAAATTGCCCACCAAGTTCCACAGTGCGCCGATGTTTGATTCGAACTGATCCTGGGAATGTGAAGCGGCCGAGAGAGCGGCTGCCGAGGCGAGGTTGGGGGCTTCGGCGAACTTTCGTGGAGTCGCGCTTTTCCAGACCGGGTCGTCGTTCAAGACGTACGACAAATAGTCGATGGTTTGAATTAAGGGGAGGGGTGCCACGTGTCTGAGCGGTTCCACCCGGGCTGCTGCATCTTTGCTGATCTCGTTGAGGTAGCCTACTGCGTCGCTCAGTCCGGCGAACGGGCGTAGGTCAGGTCCCATGATGTTGACGGTGAATCCATCGTTTTGAAGGATGTTGAGGTGGGCATACTCTTTTTGCAGCAGCGCCCCAATCAGCACCAGAGGTACTTCAAAGGGTTGCTTGGCAGTCGCGGCAAATTCATTGCCAATGAAGTCGGCCAGTCGCCTTTGGACAGTGGGTACCAGATGTGCATTCGGTGGGACCGCAGCCTGGGCCTCAGCCAGCGATGAAACTGTCTTGACCAAGGCATCCGCCACACTTGTCGAGTTAGACCCGTGACGGCCAAGTTGGCTGAGTCCCGCGATGGAAAGACCAATTTTCGAGTTCGCCAGCGGCCAAGGTTGCGAAGCCTCTTCCCACCAAACTAGACCATAATCAGCTCCCGCGTGATCGGGCCTTGTGATGCGGGGGAGTGACTTCAAGACTTCCATGGCCCCCAGCCCCTGAGGGTGACCGTGCGAGTACATCACATCTACGTAGTGCCAGACAGGCCAGACCGGGCCATCTGGATCTCGCGAGGCCTCAACTAGGTGACGCCAGAGGATGGTGAGCAGGTCGATCTGCTCATCAGCCAGGTCAGATGCCAGCGGGCTGATGTCCTCTGTGTCTTCAATGGCGAAGTCTGTGTCCATTCTCGAAGCCTACCCACCAGACCTGCGTGACCAGGGTACCAACCCGGCTGCGATGACTGTGCGGGAGTTCGATACCGTGGCTTTGTTTCCGGTGCCAAGCAACTCGACCAGGCTCTGTAACTGGGCCAGCTGGGGGACTTTTTCGAGTACGCTTGCAGGACGCCCACCGTTCTGGTGATTTCGGATGTCCCAAGTCATCGAAAACACCCCGGTCTTCGGACCGGGGTGTTTTTCTTTGTCCGGGTTGGGAGTCGTTCGGGTTGGGAGTCGAGCTGTTCAGCCGAGCTGGTGGTCGTGCTCGGGGGAACTGACCAGGACGTCGATGGGGTCTGTGATGATGTGTGGAAGCACCGTGGTTGCCTGCTGAACGGCGAGTGCCCCCCACGAGACCGCGCGTCGAAGGCCCTCGTCAGGCTGCCCGCGCTTTTGGCCGTCGTGACGGGGAACGCTGAGATATCCTGCCAGGGCGGCATCTCCGGCACCCGTCGTGTTGACCACTTGCGCTTCAGGTCCGCGCGCCCACAGCGTCCCTTGGTCACTGACCTCGAGGATGCCATCCGGGCCAAGGCTGGCCAGAACCGTGTTGATTCCATGTGCCCTCACCACGGCGGCCGCTTTCTCCGCATCGTGAAGGGACCGGACGGGAATCCCGGCCATGACCGCCAGTTCCGCGGCGTTCGGCTTCACCAGGTCCGGTTGGCAAGCCTTCGCCCAGTCCAGCGGGGCTGTGCCTATGGCTGTGTCCATGCAGACGCGAACTCCGAGGGAGCGAATTGCGCCGAAGAGGGGCCGCACATCGACCGGGGCTCCGGTCTCCGTGTCGAGCGGCAGGGCACCGCCGAGCACGAACCAATCAGGGTTGACTCTCCGGACCTCCTCGGCAGCAGCCTGGCATAACCTCGCCCACTGTCCGTGGGCCAAAGGTGCCGGATGGGCGTTAACGTTCGTCGTCGTTCCCGACTCGTCGACAAGGATTGCATTCGTGCGGATCGGACTCCCGACGTCGACGTGGCGCACCACTTGCATGAATTCGTCGTCGTCGCATCCCGAGAACGCGGGATCCTCCTGGCTGGCCGGAAGCACAGCCGAAACCGTATTGCCGGCCAACCAGAGGGTCCGGGCCACGTTGACGCCGTTCCCGGCGAAGTAGGTGGCCACCCTTCTGGCGCGGTTGACCTGCCCGGCCCTGACCTCATCGAGAAAGTAGACCTTGTCGATCGCCGGAGCGGGTGTCAGGGTCACCACCCGTGGGGCTGTTGAGGAACGTGCACCCTCATGACCAACGTGACTGGGCGCATGGATCTGGCCCATCCCTAAGCCACCGCGTCCCGGCGCAATTTGACCTCCACGTACACTCCTTGAATCTTCTATCCGGGCTTTGTGGCAAGTTCCGAGAGCCGAACGTGCGTCAGAGCGGGTAGGAGCCTGGCTCGCGCCGCATCGTGATCCAGCGGGTCTCGGTGAAGGCATCGATGCTCGCCTGGGCGCCGCCGTGGCGGGAGCCGGTTCCGGACGCTCCGACGCCGCCGAACGGCGTGTTCGCCTCGTCGTTCACCGTCTGATCGTTGATGTGGACGATCCCGGTTGGAATCAGTCGCGCCATCTCAAGCGCCGCCATCACGTCGTTTGTCACAATCCCAAGGGAGAGGCCGAAGTCGGTTGCGGCAGCAAGCTCGACTGCTTCGTCATCCGTGGCGAAAGGCACGACTGAAGCGACCGGGCCGAAGACCTCGTCGCAGTAAGCGGCGGCATGCCGGGGTGGGTTGGCCAGAACGGTGGGACGGTAGAACAATCCGTCGTAGGTACCGCCTGCCCGCAGCAGAGCGCCCTGGGCGACCGCGTCCTGCACCAGAGCATGCACACGGTCGCGCTGCACTTCGTCGATGAGCGGGCCGAGGTGTACGGGTCCGCCTGCCGGATCACCCACGTGCATCGATTCCGCCTTCTCGGAGAGCTTGGAGACATATTCTTCGAACAAGGACTCGTGCACGAGATGGCGTCCCACGGTCATGCAGATCTGCCCCTGGTGCAGGAACGACCCCCACGTTGCGAGGTTGACGGCCTTGTCAAGGTCGGCGTCGTGCCGCACGATGAACGCCGAATTGCCGCCGAGCTCAAGGTGCGCCCTCTTGAGATGCCGGCCCGCAAGCTCACCGACGAGGCGGCCGGCGCGGGTGGACCCGGTGAAGGCGATGACCCGAATGCGCGGATCCGTGACCATCGCTTCGCCGACGTCGGATCCCCCGGGGACGAGTTGAAGTAGACCAGGAGGAAGTCCCGCCTCCTCGAAGATCCGCACCATGGATACCCCGCCGGTGATGATGGTCCGCGGGTCCGGCTTCAACAACACGGCGTTGCCCAACGCGAGTGCGGGTGCGACGGCCCTGATTCCGAGGATCAGCGGGACGTTGAAGGGGGAGATGACGCCCACTACTCCTACTGGAACGTGCTCGGCCAAGGAGAGACGGGGTTCTTCGCTTGAAAGGATGGATCCCCGGGTCGCAGAAGGGAGCGCGGACGCCTCGTAGCACTCCGCGGCCGTGACGTGCAGGGCGAATCCCGCGAGCGGGGGAATGGCGCCCACTTCGCGCACGTTCCAGTCAGAGATTTCCCCGGCATGCTTCTCCCAAAGGTGACCGGCCCGTCGCAGGACTGCGGCGCGGACGGAATGCGGGGTTGCTGCCCACTCTTTCTGGGCACGCGATGCGCTCTCTGTGGCCCTGGCAACGTCGTCGGGGCCGGCGAGTCCGACCATTGCGAGGGTTGCCCCGGTGGCGGGTTCGACGGAGGCGGCCTCGCCTCCGGCTCCCGTGATCCATTCGCCGTCGATGTAAATCTTGCCGGCGAACGTCGCCTCGTCAATGAGAGCGTTCGCGGTTTCGGTGGAGGTTGTCATTTTCCTGCCTTTCTGTTCATGCCCTGGTGGTTGGAGATGAGCTGCGCGCGACACTTGCCGCCCAGCCTGTGTCGATCGTTTCCCAGGCGTCGGCGGCGAGCGCCGTGCCGGCGTCGAAGGGACTTCGCCAGACGGAAAGCATGTCGGCCGCACCGGCGTCGAGGATTGAGCGTGAGAAAGCCTCGATTCCCCAGCGTCCCTCATAGCCGTCATCCAATGCCTGGCGCACGATGCCGGCAACGTCGACCGCGCCGGACGAGAGGAAACCGCGCCCGGATTGACCGAGTTCGAGGTAGCCGAGCCTGGGCAGCGCCGTGCGGACGGCGGCCGACGCGTCCGCCTCTTCGATTGCCATGTGGAAGGAATCGAGATGGATCCAAAGATGCTCGGAGCCGCTCGCGGCGACGTACTCCATCGCTCGCGCGGCAGTATTCACCAGGGCGGTCTCGTAGCGGTTGAGGACTTCGAAGGTCATGCGGACTCCCCGGCTGTGGGCGTCGTCGGCGATGCGCCCGACTTCCGCCGCGGACCTCTCGAACGCCGCTGCGTCCGCCGGACCAGCAGGGTGGCCGAAGACGCCGTAGGGCACTCCATTCAGCTGATCCGCTCCGAGGGCTACGGTGAGTTCAAGCGTGCGGCGGAGCAAGTCCGCACCGGCTTGGCGTATGTCTGCGTCAGGTGAGGACACGTCGGCGAGTGGAGTCTGTCCTGCCATGGTGATCGGAGTCAGGCCACGGCCCGAGATGAGTGCCCGCAGCGCCGGTGCATCGACAGAGTCCGGATCAAGCGGCGGCAGCACGACCCGTCGATACCCGTTGGCAGCGATGGCATCCAGCGCCGCGGGCAGCTCTTCAGCTGACACATCCGGCACGAAGATGTTCAGGTGGCAGGCCACGTCCAAATCGGCATCCATGGGTTGCCTACCTCAGAATGTCGGCAGCGCGAACCGCTGCTTGAAGCTGGAGTATCCGTCGTCAACGTGTACCACGGTCCCGTTGATCACATTCGCTTCGTCGGAGGCAAGGAAGGCTACGACGTCGGCGATCTCCTCGGGTTCGGTCAGGACACCGCGAAGCTGTTCCGATGAGAACGTTTGCTTCAGTTCTTCACTGAACTGGTTGATGATCGGCGTGCCCACACGGCCCGGGGTGATCGCTACCGCACGGACGCCGAACTCGGCGAGTTCGTATGCCGCCGAACGGGTGAACGAAATCACGGCCGCTTTGGCCGCACTATATGAGAAGGCCAGCTCGGCCGCCTGCTCGCCGTAAATCGAGGAGGTACTGATGATTACTCCGCCCGTTCCCTGCTCGCGGAACTGCCGCCCCGCTGCGAGGATGCCGTAGTACACGCCGTCCTGGTCGATGCGGATCATCGGCGCGTAGTCGATCTCAGGATCATGATCGAGCAATGGCCGGCCCCCTGCAATTCCCGCATTATTGAAAATGACGTCGAGCTTCCCGAACAGCTCAACTGCGTGTGCAACGGTGGCCTCAACCTCGACGAACTGTGAGACATCCACCCGGGCCGCGGCGGCAGCGCCCTCAAATCCCTCTGCCGCCACCTCGGCCACGACTTCTTCTGCCTTCTTCAGGTCGATGTCGGCAACAAGCACCCGTGCGCCCTCGCGGACGAACTTGTGCACCGTTGCCCGGCCGATTCCGCTTGCACCGCCGGTAATAATGGCGACTTTGCCTTTAAGGCGCATGGTATTCCCTCTTCCTGGGTTCGATATCGGGTGAGAGGTACGGGGCGGTTCTGACCGCCCCGTACCCAGGGCTCGTCTAGCCCAACTTGTCCGAAGGGGTGATGTTTGCGGCGTTGGAGGAATCAACCAGAGTCGTGTCGTCGGCCTCGAACTTCGTCTTGGGCAGCGTGCGGTCCTTCTGGTAGGCGCTGACGTTCTGGACCAGCTTGTCGAGGATCTTTGGCCATGGCTGCTCGATCGTCGCAAGGAAGTTTCCGCCGGCCTTGATCTGGGCGATCGCCTCACTCGTCGCGTCGACGCCTGTCACCTTCGCGTTTGAGTGTGCTTCGGAGAGGGCTTTCGACGCGCCCAGTGCTGCGTCATCCCAGCCGACCCACACCCCATCAAGGCCGTTCGGGTGGGCGCTGAGGTAGTCGGCAACGAGCGCCAATGCTTCGGTACGCCCCGAGGCAGGGGACTTGACCTTCTGGATGTCATCCCCGGCGATGGTGGCGCCCGCAGCGATGAGCGCCTTCTTCGCCAGGTCGGCGCGCATGCGGATCCCGGGATGCGGGTCATGGCCGATGACCATGACGGTCTTGCCCTTCAGGTCGCCAAGCGTCTTGGCGAGCGCGCCGACCGTGGCGTCGGCAATTTGCTGCTGGTTGGTGGTGATGTTGACGGCAAACCCGTCGGTTTCCTTGGTGGAGCTGTCCATGGCGAAAATCGGGATGTTCGCGTCCTTGGCGGCGGAGACGATTGAACCGATGGAAGCGATGTCTGTGTAGCCGTCGAGGATGACGTCCGCGCCCCTGCCGATGGCGCTCTCAACCGCGGGGTTCATCTTCTGGAAATCGAAATCTCCCTGGATCATCGTCAGATCCCAGCCGAGATCCTTGGCCTTGGACGTAACGGCTTTGACCCACCAAGCGCCGACGGGGGTCTGGTTGCCCGAGGTGAAGGCGATGACTTTGAGGGGTTTCCCATTGTCGCTGCTACTGGCTGAGGCCGCGCAGCCCGACAGGGACAATGCTGTGGCTGCGGCGAGGGCAGCGATCTTGAATTTGATACGCACTTACTACTCCTTTGTGATAGTTGCGTTCTTCTTGGGTTGTCCATGCGGAAGCCCGCCGGACGGTCGGCGGAGCGGGGGTTGCTACCTCTGCCGCGTCTTGAGGGAGGAAAGAGTTACGGCCGCGATGATGATCAGACCTGTGACAACCTGCTGCACATAGGCGTTCACGCCGAGGATGTTCAGGCCATTGCTCATGACTCCGATGATGGCGACGCCGATCATCGTGCCGCCGAGATTGGAGGCGCCAGATTTGATGACGGTCATGCCCAGGAATACAGCGGCGACCGAAAACATCATGTTGTCGCCGCCTTGAACCGCGCTCGCACTTCCCAGCCGGGCGGCCAGGAGGATGCCACCGATTGCCGAGACCAGCCCCGCGATGGTGAAGGCGAGCAGCCGGGCGCGCCGGACGTTGACGCCGGAGAGCCGTGATACTTCCACGTTCCCGCCGATTGCGTGCCACCGGCGGCCGATCGTCGTGAACCGCAAGGCCCCCCACAGGATGAATGAGATGACGATCGCGAAATATACGGGCAACGGGATGTTGAGGAGGCGCCCCTGCCCCAAATTGTTGAATCCGTCCGGGAGATCGAAGAGCGTGGTTCCTGCGGTCACAAGATAGGCCAGGCCGACCACGGAGGTCATGGTCGCCAACGTCGCCACGAAAGCGGACAGGTTCACAACGGCTATGAGAATGCCGTTGACGAGCCCGACGAGCAGACCGACCCCGAGCGCGACGGTGATCGCGATGGCTATGGGCACTCCGGTCAGCATCAGGGATGCGGCGACGGCGCCAGCGAGGCTCGAGGTTGCACCGACTGAGAGGTCGAAGTCTCCCACAACCATGACTACGGTCTGGGCACCGGCGATGATCGCAAGAATGGACACCTGAAACAGGATGTTCTTCACATTCACGAAGGTCAGGAAGACGTCCGGACGCATTGCGAAGAAGAACACGATGAGCGCCAGAAGGGCAAAGACGGTACCTCCGTGCAGAAGCAGCCTGGCGATCGATCTGGCCGGGGTAGTGGTTGGAGCGGTTTTCGTCGCTTGAGCGGTGGTTGTCATGATCATTCTGGCTTTCCGTAGCAGTACGAGAGGAGGAGTTCGTCGTCGGCGCCCTCTGCGGCGACCTCGCCGGAGATCTTGCCTTCGTGCATGATGAGGATCCGGTCGCTCATGCCGATCAGCTCAGGGAGCTCGGAGCTGACCGCTATCACCGCCGTTCCCTCGGCGGCGAGGTGGCGGATCAGCCGGTAGATCTCCGCTTTCGTGCCGACATCGATGCCTCTGGTCGGCTCGTCCATGAGCAAGACCTTGGGCTTGCGCGCAAGCATCTTGGCCAGGACGACTTTCTGCTGGTTGCCTCCGGACAGCTCTCCAACGTGTTGGCGCGGGCTACGGGCTTTGATTTGCAGTTCTGCCATCCCGCGCTGGGCGATGGTGGCGATCCGCCCTCCCGACACGAAGCCGAGGGAGCTTACCGCGGAGATGTTTGAGAGGGCGATGTTGTCCTGGATCGATGCGCTCAGGATCACTCCCTGGCTCCGGCGTTCTTCCGGGACGAGCGCGATGCCGGCATCGAGTGTTCTGGCAACTCCGGGGGAGTTGGGCAGCGCTGAGCCATCCACGGTGATTTCGCCGGATCTGTGCTTTTGGGCACCGGAAAGGATGCGCAGAAGTTCACTGCGCCCGGAACCTGCCAGGCCTCCGATGCCGAGGACCTCACCTGCATGGGCGGTGAACGAGATGTCCCTGACCCGGTGTCCGTGCAGGTTTTCGACGGTCAGGGCGACGGTAGCCGTGGCCGTCCCCCGATCCGGATAAAGTTCCCCGGTGGAGCGTCCCACCATGGTCGAGATGACCTCGTTGATGGTGGAGTCGGCGACCCGCTTCGTGACGATCGTCTCGCCATTGCGCATGATCGTGAGCCGGTCGCAGAGTTCGAAGACCTCTTCAAGTCGGTGCGAGACGTAGATGATCGCGACACCTTGATCGCGCAGGGAGCGCAGAACCATGAACAGGTCCCGGATCTCGGTGTCGGTGAGCGATGCGGTCGGCTCGTCGAGAATGAGGACGCGGGCGTCAGCGGCAAGAGCCCGCGCAACGGCGACCATGGTCTGCTGGACAGGGGAGAGTTCCCCGGCAAGCTGACTGACCGGGATCTTCTGGTGCAGGCTGTCCAAGCGCTCCTTTGCCCTGCGTCGAAGGGTCTTCCACTGAACCAGGCCGGCCCGGTTCGGAATTTGTTCGCCCAGGAGGATGTTCTCCGCCACGCTGATCGTCGGGACGATGGAGAGCTCTTGGTACAACGCTACGACACCGGCGCGATTGGCCATTCGCACGTTGGCGAACTCAACGGTTTCACCATTGCGGTGCAGCGTTCCCGCGTTCGGTGAGTACAGTCCGGTGGCGATCTTGATAAGAGTCGACTTGCCGGCACCGTTCTCACCCAGCAGCGCATGGATCTCGCCAGGCTGTACCGAGAGGTGCGCGCCGTTGAGGGCATGCACCCCGTCGAAATGCTTGACGATGTCGCGCGCTTCAAAGGCTGGGGCGGGCGTGATCAGGGCGGTCTGATTCGCAGGAGGTTTCAGCATGGTCATGCGGCACGGCTCCCGTCATCGATCTGGTTGCAACGGATGACGACCTTCGGGTGCTTGCCGCTCATATGTGCAGTGAAGGCCGCTTCTGCGTCCTCGATGTCGAACACTGTCTGGATGAAATCGCCCAGATCGAGGTACGGGAGGATCTGCAGCGCGCGCGGGAAAGCATACGGTGAGACAAAGACACCGGTGAGCGTGAGTTCCTTGAGGTAGAGGTAATCCGAGAGGTTGAGCGGCATCTCGAAGTCCTGCGGGTACATCGCCCCGTAGACAATCGTTCCTCCCTTGGCGGCGAGGTCGAGCAGTCCGCTGACGGCGCGCGTCGATCCGGAGGCGTCAATCACGACGTCGAACCCGCGGCCATCGGTGATCTCCTGCATGCGCAGCACTTGGCTGTCGGCGATGGGATCGATCACGGCGTCGGCACCGTAGCGAAGCGCCATCTCGCGGCGCTCGGCAATCGGCTCGATAAGGGTAAGGGAGGTCGCCCCGTTCATCTTCAGAACCTGCAAAGCCAGCTGGCCGATCGGGCCGCCTCCGCAGACGGCGACACGGTCGCCGACCTTGATGTTGGCTTTATCCGCGATTCTCACGGCAACGGAGGTGGGCTCCAGGAGACAGCCCCTCAGCAAGGAGACAGTGTCCGGCAGCTTGTAGACCTGTGATTCGTGCCAGGTTACTGTCTCGGCCATGCCGGGGCGGTTGTATTCCTGGATGTGCTCGCAGAACTGTTGTTGTCCGCCGCGGCAGGGTGTGCATGTACCGCAGAACCGGAGGAAGTTTCCCGCGACGCGATCGCCGATCCGCAGTCCGTTTCGATGTGCCTTCTCGCCCAGTGCCTCGACGACGCCCGAGAGCTCGTGGCCGAGCCCGATCGGCACCTGTGTGCCGAAGAATCCTTCCGCAAGGTGCGGGTCCGATCCGCAGATCGCTGAGTAGGCGACGCGGATCCGCACATCCTCGGGTCCCATTGGTGGCTGGGGGAAATCAACAAGCCCGATTCGGCCACGGGCCCTCTCGTCCGGGTCGCGCAGGTTCCCGATCTTGGTGACAGCTACTGTTTTCATTTTGTCTCTCCATTGAGCGCATGACAGGGTGGTGGATCAGGACTGCGCGGCGATCGCACGCCGTGTGGCTGCGATCGTTGCCTCGAGTCCGTAGCCGTGCTTGTTTCGCAACTCCTCGTCGTCACCGAACCCCGCGTACACCTGGGGAATCCCGAGCCGTTCGAAGGCGCTGAGGTGGATGTTGCGGTCTGCGACGACATCGGCGACCCGGGAAGCGAGGCCCCCGTACGCCAGATGGTCCTCGACGACGACAAACCGACCGTTGGTCTCGACGGCGCACCGCGAAATGAGTTCCTCGTCGATCGGTTTAAGCGTGAACATGTCGACGACGCGCACCGAGTGGCCGTCTTTCGCCAGTTCCTCCGCGGCATCCAATGCCTGCGCGACCACCGTCCCATGGGTGAAGATCGTGGCGTCGGTGCCCTCGCGGGCAACGATTCCTTTGCCGATGCGCACATCGTGCTGCCCCGGCTCGTAGAGAACCCTGTCTTTCTTGCCCACAGCGAGTCGGATGTATATGGGTCCCTGCATGGTCATTGACTGACGGATGATCTCGCCAACCATCAACGGATCGCCAATGGACGTGACAGTCATGTTCGTCAGTGCGCACATGAGCGCCAGGTCTTCGACCGCGTAGTGGGTGGAACCGCCGTTGCCGACCAGGCCGCCGTGTGTCCCGATGATCTTCACTGGGAGATTTGGGTAGCAGACGTCGCTTCGGACCTGTTCGAGTGCACGCATGCTGAGGAACGGGAGCATGCCCGAGACAACCGGGATGTTTCCGTCGTACGCCAAACCTGCAGCGATGCCGACGCAGGCCTGTTCGGCGAGGCCCACATCCAGGAAGCGTTGCGGGTACTTGTCGCGAAACTCGACGAGCGTCGCTCCGATATCGGGCGTGAGCACCCAGAGGTTTTCGTGCTCGTCGCCGAGTTCGGCGAGAGTCGATCCGATGACGGACCGCGCTGAGAGCATTTCTCCGAAGGTAAAGGTAACGGGCATCAGACTGACTCCTTGTCGCGGGATGCTTCGAGTGCTGCCATCGCCCGCTCCAGGTCGGCTGCTCCGAGAGAACCTGCGTGCCATGCCAGGTTGCGTTCCATGAAGTCCACGCCCTTCCCCTTGACCGTCTCGCAGATGACCACGGTCGGTCGTTTGCTGTCCACTTCGGGCAGGCGGTCGATGGCGCCGACGAGGTCGGCCATATCGTGCCCGTCAACGTTGACGACGTTCCAGCCGAACGCCGCCCATTTGTCCGGGTACGGTTCAAAGACGACTCGCTCCTCTGCAAAGCTCGTCATCAGCTGGCGGTTACGGTCGACGAAGGCGACCAGGTTGCCAAGTTCGTTGCTTCGGGCTGCCATCGCAGCCTCCCATACGGAGCCTTCGCCGGTCTCGCCGTCGCCAAGCAGGCAAAAAACGCGGTGGAGTTCTCCACGGCCCCGGGCGCTCAGCGCCATCCCGACAGCCAAAGGCAGGCCGTGACCAAGCGATCCGGTTGAGCACTCCACCCCGGGGAGGTGCACCTTGCACGGGTGCATCCCGTAGGCAGAGTCAAGCTGGCCGTACGTATCGACTATCCCTTCATAAGGGAAGAACCCACGCATGGCCATCGCAATGTACATGCAGACGGCGGCGTGGCCTTTACTCAGCACGAAACGGTCACGCGCGGGGTTGGCGATGTCCGTGGGGTCTACATCGAGGCCATAGTGGTAGAGGGCTGTGAAAATATCGGCGGCGGACAAATCACCCCCGATGTGCACGGCCCCCTCATAGGTGCCGCACAGATGCAGCAACTTTGATCTCAGCTCGAAAGCGAGTTCTTTCAATTCCTCGACGGTGTGCGGGCTCCCGCCCGTCGTCAGGCTCATGTGGCCCATCTCATGCCTCCTCATTGAATGACACGGATGCCGATCCTCGGCCTTGTCGTGGCGTCCTCATCGACTCACTCGTGGTCGGAAAGTTGGTGTTCCGGGTCCGACGTAGTGACACTAACACGATCCTGTTTACGTGTAAACAGGATTTTTATTAAACTAGTTTATGGTCGGAAGCAAAGCGTGGCCCCCGGAGGTTCCCGTGGGCATGTCCCATCGTCTGAGAGACTCGTCTAAGAACCGACCACGCTGGTGCGGATTTCGCGCCGCCATAAGGAGGACCATGCAAGGCGAGACAGACCAGAGAACGCGGGCCCATGTTCCTCCTCAAGCCGTGACGGATCCACTGGCCGACACGATCGATCCGGAGAACTTCACGCCGAGGCTTCTCTCCCTGCTCTCCAATGCGCTTGTGTGGAGGGAGTCCCACGAGCTCCGCAGACGGTTCAAGCTCGGCACGAACGATTGGCGGGTCATCTCTGCGCTGGCTATTCGTCCCGGCGCATCCGCAACTGACGTTTCGGATTTCCTGGGCCTGAACAAAGCGGTAGTTTCCAAGAGCGTCAATACCCTGCTCGATCGTGACCTCGTGGTCCTGATCGACGGACCGCGCGGCTCCCGACCCATGTACCTCACCCATGCGGGCGCGGAAATGCATCAGTCCATGTTGCCCATCTCGATGCGTGGACAGGAGATTATCCTGGGGGACCTTTCCGCAAACGATGTCGAAAGGCTTAATCGCCTGTTGCGGAGAATGCTTGAGAAGACCCGTGAGCTGCAGACGCTTGAGAGCGAGGCGCCGGGGAAATAATCCCAGACGGTGCCACCCAGTAGAACCTGCAGATACTCGACATGCACGCCACTTGCCAACCTATTACGGTTTACTATGAGGCATTACCGTCCGGCGGGCAGTGGTCATTCGCGGGCCCGTCGCCGAGCAGTCACCGACACAACGGAGGGATAGTCCTTGGCAACCATGGCTGATGTTGCGCGGGAAGCAGGCGTTTCCAGGAGCACGGTGTCCTATGCCCTCAGCGGTGTCAGGCCGATTGCCCCCGACACGCGCGAACGCATCCTGCAGGCCATGTCCGACCTTGGCTACACGCCCAACCTGCTCGCCCAGGGCTTGGCCGGCAAGCGGACCGGCATCGTCTCGCTGATTTTCCCGATCGGGGAGCAAGGCATGAACACCACGGAATTCGAATACGTCCAGGGTGCCGCAGAGCAAGCGCGTGCTGACGGCTACCATCTGCTTCTGTGGCCGATGGATCCTGACGACTTGGGCGAGATGCAGCGCATCGTGGCGCAAGGCCTGGTGGATGGAATCCTTTTGATGGAGGTCAGGTCAAACGATGACCGGATCCCGGTCCTGATGGAAACGGGTGTTCCTTTCGTCATGATCGGACGGCCGACGGATGCCGATGGGCTGACATTCGTGGACGCGGATTTCGAGGCCATGGGGGAGTTGGCAGTGTCTCACCTCGCTAGCTTGGGGCACACGGAAATCGGCTTGGTGACGCACTCGCGTGAATCCTTGGACACCGGATACGGCCCAATGGTCCGGTCCTGGGATGCCGTTGCGGCTTCGGCCTCGCGGCACGGGATCAATGCAAGTCTTTACCCGGCGAAGACCTCGCTTGCCGGTGGTCGCGAGGTCTTCGGCCGGATCCTGGAAGAAGCTCCGGCAACGACCGGACTTGTGATGATCAACGAAGCAGCCACCGCCGGCCTTCTGGGGGCTGCGGCAGCCCATGGATGGCGAATCCCGGAATCCCTCTCCATTGTCGCGATCAACACCAGCGCAGGTTCCGCGGAGCGCTTCATGCCCGCCCTGACGACGGCGTCCGCCGAACCGAGCGTCATGGGACGTGAGGCAGCACAATTCCTGACCCGACGCCTCATGAGTGGAGGCGCAGACGCCGGGCAGTGGCTCGCTGAGCCGGTGCTCACGTTGCGCGGAAGTACCGCCGTTGCACGCGCCAGCTAGCCATTTTGGGGCTTTATGACGCGCCCCCAACGCGCTTGATTGTGATATTTGACACACCCTCGCGCGGCCAACTACTGTCGAGCCATCGACCCGCGTCGACAAGGCGCGTCGACGAACGGCGATGAGATTCCTCCTGCCACAACTTGGGGGATGGTCACCGATCGATGTTCCCGGAGACTAAGGAAGTAAGTCGTGCTTGGAATCATTCGGTACCAATCCTTCGAATTGACGATGCCGTCGATGTCGCACAAACCGGAACAGGAATCCCGCAGTTCGCAGCAGGTCCACGAGCAAGCGAGTCCCCTGCTTCGCGGCTCGTGAGGGCCGCGGAATAGTGCGAAAACGGAACCCCGAGGCCACCACCTGCGCCTGAGTTTCACAACCGCGCGGCGCAAGCGGGCCCATGATGTCCTCCCACAGCATGTAAGCGCTTGCCCCTTCGCCTCCTTGCGCCCTTGGTGCCCGCAGAGGCCTCCCGCATCCGGCGCCGCAGCAGCCCCACCCGTAGCCAACATCTCCCTCATCACCACAACAACCTCCTGGAGGCACCCCATGGAAACGTCGACCAAACCGGCCCTGTCCGCGTTCGAAGGCGGCCGGAAGTGAAAGCGATCCGACGGTTCACCGTCCGTACGGTTCTGCCGGAAGCAATCGGCCCGCTGGCACGGCTGGCGAAGAACTTGCGCTGGTCCTGGCACTTGCCGACACGCGAACTGTTCTCCGCCCTGAACCCGGAGGCCTGGGAACAAAGCGAGCATGACCCCATGACCTTCCTGGGCCTCGTGAGCCGAGAGGAACTCCATCAGCTCGCAGCAGATGACGCCGTCGTGGAGCGTGTCCAGCACGCGGCTGCGGATCTGGACCGGTACTTGAGCGAACCGCGCTGGTACCAGGGGCTGGGGCCGGACGCTCCGTCATGCATCGCGTACTTCTCGCCCGAATTCGGGATCACCGAGGTCCTTCCGCAGTATTCGGGCGGTTTGGGCATCCTGGCCGGAGACCACTTGAAGGCCGCTTCGGATTTGGGTGTGCCGTTGATCGGGGTCGGGCTGTTGTACCAGGCGGGCTATTTCAAGCAGTCCCTGTCCCGGGATGCCTGGCAGCAGGAAACTTACCCGGTCCTTGACCCGGACGGCCTGCCCCTGACACTGCTCCGCGAGGAAGACGGTTCGCCGGCTCTCGTTACGCTTCCCCTTCCCGGTGACCGGAAGCTGCGCGCGCACATTTGGCGGGCCGACGTCGGGCGGGTGCCGCTGTTGCTGCTCGATTCGAACGTTCCGGCCAACGACGACGCCGCGCGCGGGATCACGGACCGCCTTTACGGCGGGGGCGGGGACCACCGCCTGCAGCAGGAGCTGCTGCTGGGCATGGGCGGGGTGAAGGCGCTGCGCGTCTACCAGCGGCTCACCGGCACCCCGGCCCCGGAGGTCTTCCACACCAATGAAGGCCACGCCGGGTTCCTGGGCATCGAACGCATCCAGGAGCTGATGTCCTCCGAGGCGCCGCTGAGCTGGTCCGAGGCCCTGGCCGCCGGGCGGGCGTCCACGGTGTTCACAACCCACACCCCTGTGCCGGCCGGTATCGACCGTTTCGAGGCCGTGCAGATCAGGCATTTCTTCGACGCCGGCCTGGCCCCGGACGTTCCGGTGGAGAACGTCCTGGAACTGGGCAGGGAGAACTACGACGGCGGCAACCCCGCGGTGTTCAACATGGCCGTCATGGGCCTGCGCCTGGCGCAGCGGGCCAACGGCGTGGCCAAACTCCACGGCGTGGTCTCCCGTGAGATGTTCTCCGGGCTCTGGCCAGGCTTCGACCACTCCGAAGTCCCCATCACCTCCGTCACCAACGGCGTCCACGTACCCACCTGGATCGATCCGAAGATGAGCCGGCTCGCTGCAAACCACTTCGGCAGCACCGACGTGGATGCCACCGGTTGGGACAAGGTCTACGACGTGGATGATGCCGAGCTCTGGGGCTTGCGACGCGAGTTGCGTTCGGCCTTGGTTGAGGACGTGCGAAAGCGCCTCCGGGCGGCGTGGAAGACGCGCGGGGCCGCGGATGCCGAGCTGGCCTGGACGGACACCGTGCTGGACCCGGATGTGCTCACGATCGGCTTCGCCCGGCGCGTGCCCACCTACAAGCGCCTGACCCTGATGCTGCGCGACCCGGCCCGGCTCAAGGCGCTGCTGCTGCACCCGAAGCACCCCATCCAGCTGGTCATCGCCGGCAAGTCCCACCCCGCGGACGACGCGGGCAAGAAAATGATCCAGGACCTGGTGAAGTTCACCGACGACCCCGCCGTGCGGCACCGGATCGTGTTCCTGCCCAACTACGACATCGCGATGGCCCGCACCCTGTTCCCGGGCTGCGACGTGTGGCTGAACAACCCGCTGCGGCCTTTGGAGGCCTGCGGGACCTCCGGGATGAAGGCTGCCATCAACGGCTCCCTGAACCTCTCGGTCCTGGATGGCTGGTGGGATGAGATGTACGACGGCGAGAACGGCTGGGCGATCCCGACCGCGAACAACGACGCCTCGCCCACCGAACGCGATGACATCGAAGCCGCCGCGCTCTACGAGCTCCTGGAGACCCAGGTGGCTCCGCGTTTCTACGGCTCCACGGTCTCCGAACACGCCGGCGCGGCCGGGCCCTCGCAGTCCGGCCCGGAAGCCGTCCCGACGCACTGGGTCTCCATGATCAAGCACACCCTCGCCCACCTCGGCCCGGCCGTCTCGGCCGAACGGATGCTCCAGGACTACGTCAACACCCTCTACCGCCCGGCGGCCGTCGCCGGCAGGCAAGCGGGAACGGCGTCGTTCAAGGAAGCCAAGGAACTGGCGGCCTGGATCACGAAGGTCGGGGAGGCCTGGCCGCAGCTCATCGTGGAACACGTCGACTCCGTGGGCGTCTCCGAGGAACCGCAGATCGGCGACATCCTCCAGGTCAACGCCTACATCGCCCTAAACGACATCACGCCCGAGGACGTCTCGGTGGAAGTGGCGTATGGCCGGGCCCAGGACGGGGACGAACTGGAGGACGTAGCTCTGGTCGAGCTGAGCGAATCGGAGGACCTCGGCAACGGGCGCCACCTGTTCACCGGGTCCATCCTGATCAACCGCTCCGGGTCCTTCGGCTACACCGTCCGGGTCTTCCCGAAGCACCCAGCCCTCGCTTCGAAGGCCGAACTGGGGCTGATCGCGAACGCCTAGGAATGCGCGCCCCGCTGCGGCTCGAGCAGCGGGGGCGCGCTCCGTTAAAGTAACCATCGCCGCTATAGCTGCCCGATTGCTCCCGTTTTCCCCCGGGCCAGGCCCCTCGCGCTGGCACTTGGCAAGTAGCCGAGTTCGTGCGCAGCTTCCATCACCGATTCCCTGGTGGATTCGCGCACCCGGTGCCGCTGGGTGAAGGAGAGCGACACGGTGGCAATCGAGACAGCGGCGCGTTCGGCGACGTCGTAGATCGTTGGTTTTTTGGCCATGGAGACTCCTTTTCCGGCCCTCAGTCTAGGCGCATGCCGCACGGCGGGGGCTCGTGGCATGCGCGGATCCGGAAACGGCATAAAAGTCGAAACGCTTAACCGATTGACGCTGTTCGGAGGCCCATGAAAGCGTATTTATTGGCCCTAATCGATATCTGAGAAAGGTCAGGGATACCGTGGGCATTCAACAACAAGCAACGCCATCAAGCCTCAGGGTAGGCGTTGTGGGCATCGGATGGGCTGGCCAACAGCACCTCAAGGCTTACAACAGCATCGAAGGCGTTGACATCGTCGCTGTCGCCGGGATGGAGGAAGATCTCCTCGCCCAGATGAAGCAGGAATACCGCATCCCGCATGCGTTCGCCCGTTGGGAAGACATGATCGGTCTGGAAGGCCTGGACGCAATCAGTGTCGCCGTTCCGACCTTCCTGCACGCCCCGATCTCCATAGCGGCGCTGGAGCGTGGGCTGCATGTGCTGAGCGAAAAGCCATTGGCGCGCAACGGCGAAGAAGGACGCGCCATGGTCGAGGCGGCCCGGAAGGCCGGCAGGGTCTTGGATGTCGCGTTCAATCACCGCCGCCGCGGCGACATCCAAAAACTCAAAGCCATCATCGACGACGGCGGACTCGGACGTCCGTACTACGCCAAGGGTTCCTGGCTTCGCCGAGCCGGCATCCCCACCCTGGGCAGTTGGTTTACCAATCCGGAGCTGGCCGGCGGCGGTCCGCTCGCTGACATCGGAGTCCACGTCCTGGACTACTCGCTCCACCTGCTGGGCGAACCGAAGGTCCTGACCGTCTCTGCGCAGACACACTCGGAGCTGGGTCCGCTGGGCCGTGGCGGCAACGCCCGTTATACCGCGGGGCCCGCAAGCCACAAATTCGAAGTCGAGGACTTCGCCTCCGCCTTCATCCGACTCGAAGGCGGAGGCACCTTGATCCTTGAGGCGGGTTGGGCGAGCTACCGTGAGGTGGACGACTTGCTCGACTTCACCGTGTACGGGACCGACGGCGGTGCTGAACTACGCGCCGTCGGGGCGCCCTTGCAACCGGTCGGCAGCCTGAAAATCTTCACGGAGAAGGACGGCGAAAACGCCGACTACGAGCCCGAAGCTATTCCCGGCCTTGCCCACCAGGCCGTCGTCGACGACTTCATTGCCGCCGTCCGCGGCGGGGAGACGGTCTGGGGACAACACGACGGATCGCTCGCCCTGAGCAGGGCGCTCATCCTTGATGCCTGCTACAAGTCCGCACTCGAACAACGCGAAGTGGTGCTCTGATGACCGACAAGAAACTGAAGATCGTCGTCTGGAACGAGGCCATCCATGAGGCCCGCAACAAGCCCGACACCATGGCCGAAATGTACCCCGACGGCATCCACGGTGCCATCGCTGCGGGCTTGCGGAGCTTCTATCCGGATGCGGAAATAAGCACGGCGATCCTGGCCGATCCTGAGCACGGCCTGGACGAGGAAACGCTTGCCGCCACCGACGTCCTGCTCTGGTGGGGGCATATCGGGCACCACGAGGTGCGCGATGAAGTTGTGGAACGCGTGCAGCGGCACGTCTTGGGCGGGATGGGACTCGTGGTGCTGCATTCAGGCCATTTCGCGAAGATTTTCACCCGGCTTCTGGGTACGACATGTTCGCTCAAGTGGCGCAACGACGGCGAACGCGAGCTCGTGTGGACGGTCAAGCCATCGCACCCGATCGCAGCCGGAGTGGAGAGCCCCATCCTGATCCCCAAACAGGAAATGTACGGGGAACTCTTCGACATCCCGGAGCCGGACGACCTGATTTTCATCAGCTCCTTCGAAGGCGGCGAGGTGTTCCGCTCCGGAGTGACGTTCTCCCGCGGCAAGGGACGGATCTTCTACTTCAGCCCGGGTGACCAGGAATACCCTGTCTACCACCAGCCGCAGATCCAGAGGGTCATCGCCAACGGTGTGGGTTGGGTTGCGCAGCCCGAACAGTTCCGGGATGCCCCGGCAGTGACCAACCCGGCGCGGAACTGGTTTTTTACTACCTGAAATCCCGGGAGTTGGACTTTACCGTCAGGACCAAGGATTCCAGCTTGTCCGCCACCAGATTGGTGGCTCCCTCCGGCGAACGTTCAAGGAAACCCCGGACGATCAGGGCGGATGATTCCCGGGCCACGCGGCGATGCCTCTTCCAGAGGCCAACGCTGCAGATAACGTTGAGAATGCCGCTCTCGTCCTCCAGATTGACGAAGGTGATCCCTTGCGCGGTCTGGGGGCGTTGGCGGTGGGTCACCACGCCGGCCACCTCAACACGCGTGCCGGACTCGACTTGGGAGAGCCGGTCCACCCGCAACACCCCCCTGGAATCCAGGGCTCCGCGGGCGTGGCGCATCGGGTGGTCATCGGTGCTGATGCCTGTGGCCCACATATCGTAGGCAACGTTTTCCTGGGGAGAGAGCTCGGGCAGCAGTGGAGGCTGGACGGCGACGCGGGTCCCCGGCAACTGTCCTTCCCGCTCAAGCGCAGCATCCCCGGCCAGCCACAGCGCTTCGCGGCGGTTCATCCCCAGCGAATCGAGTGCGCCCGCGGACGCGAGTGCCTCCAACTGGTCCGCGCTGAGGTTCGCGCGGCGGGACAGATCCGCCATGTCGCGGTAGGCGCCATGCTCCTCACGCTCGGCGACGATCCGCTTCGCGACCTCAGTTCCGATGGACGTGACGCCGTCGAGCCCCAGCCGCACCGCGTGTGAGCCATCCCGTCGGTGCAGGTGGTCCTCGCGTGGTTGATCCTGTTGGAAGGGACCGATTTTTGGCTGGTGGAAGTGCAAGCAGGAATCCATGCCGCCCACCTGGGCCGCCTCTGCCTTTGCAGCCTCATCGAGCACTTCGAGTGTTGCCTCGGCAAGGGAATGGAGTACATCAGGACGCAGCACCTGGACCCCGTGCCTGCGGGCATCGGCCACGAGGCTTTGCGGGGAGTAGAAGCCCATGGGTTGTGCCCTGAGCAGGGACGCGAGGAACGCGCCGGGATAGTGCAGCTTCAGCCATGAGCTTGCATAGACCAACACCGCGAAGCTCAAGGAATGCGATTCCGCGAAACCAAAGTTCGCAAAGGCCTGGATCTTGCCGTAGATGGCGTCGGCGTCATCCTTGCTGATCCCGTTGGCGGCCATCCCCGCATAGAGCTTGGCCTCCAGCGTCTCGATCTTCTCCCGGCCCCGTTTGGAGCCCATCGCGCGGCGGAGCAGGTCCGCGTCCTCGGCGGTGCAGCCGCCCACGGCAACCGCCATCTGCATGAGCTGCTCCTGGAACAAGGGCACACCCAAGGTCCGCTTGAGCACAGGCTCCAGCAAGGGATGAAGATAGGTGATCTTTTCCGTGCCGGCGCGGCGTCGGATGTATGGGTGGACGGCACCGCCTTGGACCGGCCCTGGGCGGATCAGCGCGATTTCGACCACGAGATCGTAGAATTCCCTCGGTTTCAGCCGCGGCAGCGTGCTGATCTGGGCCCGTGATTCCACTTGGAACACCCCGATCGAGTCGGCACGGCAGAGCATGTCGTACACGGCCGGTTCTTCCCGCGGAATGGTCTCGATGGTCCAGCGCTCACCGAAGTGCTGGTCGATCAAATCGAACGAGTATTGCAGGGCTGCGAGCATGCCCAGGCCGAGAAGATCGAATTTGACCAAGCCCATCCATTCGCAATCGTCCTTATCCCATTGCAGGACCGTGCGGTTTTCCATCCGGGCACGCTCGATGGGTACTACCTCGCCAACAGGCCGTTCGGTGAGGACCATGCCGCCGGAGTGGATGCCCAGGTGCCGGGGGAAGCCCAGTATTTGATCAGCGAGGTCCAGGACCGGGGACGGGATGTTGTTGGTCTTGCCATCGCTGAGGTCGCCCCAGTGATCGAGCCGCTTGGACCAGGCATCCTGTTGGCCTTGGCTGTAGCCGAGCGCTTTGGCTACGTCCCTGACGGCGTTCTTCGGCCTGTAGCTGATGACATTCGCTACCTGGGCTGCGTTGAACCGTCCGTACTTGCCGTAGACGTACTGGATGACTTCTTCTCGTCGGTCCGAGTCGAAATCGACGTCGATATCCGGTTCTTCCTCGCGGAGGCTGGAGAGGAAACGCTCAAACGGAAGGTTGTAGAAGATACTGTCGACGGCGGTGATCCCCAATGCGTAGCAGACGGCCGAGTTCGCCGCGGAACCCCGGCCTTGGCAGAGGATGCCGCGGGAACGGGCAAACTTCACGATGTCGTGCACAATCAGGAAATAGCCGGGGAAGTTCTTCGCTTCGATCACTGCGAGTTCCTGTTGGATCCGGCGATGGACCCGTTCGTCGGCGTCCGGGTATTTGTCCCGGATGCCTTCTTCAACAAGGTGCCGGAGCCAGCTGATAAGGGTGTGCCCTGCTGGAACATCGAGCTTGGGGAGCTTCGGACGGGCGGCCCGCAACTGGAACGCTAGTTCGTCGGCGATCTCGACAGTCCGTTCGACCGCGCCGGGATAGCGCGCGAACCGCGCTGCCATCTCGGAACCGCTCCGCAGATGGGCGCCGCTGCTCGCGGGCAGCCACCCGTCCATTTCCTCCAGGCTGCGGCGTGCCCGGACAGCCGCCATGGCCGTTGCCAGCGGGTATCCCTCCGGGGATGCATAATGAACGGCGTTGCTGGCGATGAAAGGTATGCCCGCGCGCTCGGCAATACGGACGAGGGCGTCGTTGTGGCTGCTGTCGAGGGGATTCCCGTGATCGAAGAGCTCCACCACCACATTTTTCCGCCCGAACCTTTCGATCAAGGCCGCCACCTCGGCGGCAGCGGCTTGCTCGCCGTCGCTCATGAGGGCCCTCCGGACCGAGCCTTTGCGGCATCCGGTCAGCACCAGGCAATGGTCCCGCAGGGAATGCGCCAGCGCATCGAGGTCATAGATGGGGTGGCCCTTTTCCGCATCGGCCGCCAGATGGGCGGACGTCATCGCCCCTGCCAAGCGGTGGTAGCCCTCTTCCTTGCGGGCAAGGACGAGCAAATGGTCACCTTCGGGATCGGCTTCCCCTTGCTGGGGTTTGCTGAGTCCGAGCGACAGCTCAGCGCCAAACACGGTCTTCAGCTCGTAGGCTTCGGCTGCTTCCGCCATGCGCACAATCCCGTAGTAGCCGTCATGATCAGTCAGCGCGAGGGCATGGAGCCCCAGACGGACGGCTTCCTCAACCAGTTTCTCGGGTGATGAGGCGCCGTCAAGGAAGCTGTAGTGCGAATGCGCGTGCAGTTCGGCATAGGGCACGACGCCGGCACCCGACCTGGAGGCGACCCTTGCGGGATCGAGGGGGACCGGACGGTACGGCCCGCGTTTCCTTGACCAGGCGGGGCTGTCGCCGCCGTCTCCCTTGGCCTTGCCTATGTCCGGCACACGCCGGTCCGAGAGCGTGCGTTCGAACTCCGACCAGGGGATTGACGGGTTGTTCCAGGCCATGTTCGTCTTCCTGACTAAAGTTCGGTGTTCCACTCTTGCTGTTCAGTCGTATCGGGCCTCTGCCCACCAGTTCTGCCCGTCCAGGAGGAGGAGCCAAGCCTCTCCGGTTCCGTCCACAAGCTGGAACCGGTCCGCTTCAAGGCGGTGGTCGGCGTCCCACCATCTCTGCCGCAACGGCCAGGGGCCGGCCCACTGAACTACCAGCCGTCCTCGGGCAGGGTCTCCGCCGGGACAGAACCACCTTGGCGGGGCAAGCAATCCGCCGCGGTGGTCCGTAAGGACTTTTTCCCTGTTGGCATCGAGCAACAGGACAGGGACGAGGGAAGCGAACACCGTAGCGGGCTGCGGGTCTGGAATCCTGCCGGGCCACGGTCTGGAGGCCAACGCGGGCGCTCCCGCGGGCAAGGAATCTCCCCAAGGAACCAGGCGGCGCCGCTCGGCCAGCAAGCGACCCCCCGAGATCGCAGGCACTACCACGGCTTCATGTCCCAGCATGCTTTGGATCCGGCTGAGTCCATGATGAATCTGTTCCTCAGCGCCATCTCCGAAGAGCGCCCGCCCATGATGGGCGATGGAGTCCACCCGGACGGGGACGAACTCGACCCTTGTGACTGGTGACGACAGGCCGCCGCGGGCCACGCCGCCGTCGTGCGTTCCGCCGTCGGGCATTCTGCTGTTGACAGGGGGCTGTGACTGAAGCTGCCAACGCACCCTGTCCACGACGTCGCTGGGAGTGAAGTGTCGGGGGTGGCCCCACGTCCGCTCGGAGCGGCTTCCTGCTTCGTCGGTGATCAGAACCCTCAGCTCCGTGCAGACCAAGCCTTCTGCCTGCACACCGGCCACAAAGGCGTCCGCCGTTGCGCGGAGCTGGAAGGCGAGTTGGTCAACCCGGTCCAAGCCGGGTTCGAATTCCACCCGTTGGTCCAGTTTCCGCGGGGGAGTCCGGGGGACCACCGTGCGGGGATCCTGTCCGCTTGCCAGGGCGTGCGCAGTGACTCCGGCAGCACCGAAACGGGACCGGACATCTGCAGCGGGAAGATCGGCGAAATTCCCCAAAGTGAGGATGCCAAGGCGTTTGAGCAAGGAAGCCAGCTTCGGCTGGCCCAGTACTTCCACGGGAAATGGGGCCAGGAAATCCCGCGAAGAACCCGGCGGAAGCACAAGAACGGCAGAGAGTTCGCTGGTGCTCCGGGCTGCCTGCTCGGCGGCAAACACGGAATCGGCGATCCCCACCCGTGCCTCCACGCCGAGGCGGTCCGCCGCTTCAAGCACGGCACCTGCGGCCGCTTCCTCTCCGCCGTAATACCGTGAGGCACCCCTGGCCCGGGTAGCGCAGAGGCCGGGGCGAAGCACTTCCACGCCAGGAGTCCGTTCCTCAAGGGAGGAGACCACAGGCTCGAATTCCCTCGCATCCCGCACAGGGTCAACGGCACATACCACCAGCTCAGGACAACGGGTCTGGGCTTCCCTCAGCCGCAAGCCCCGGACCACTCCCTCTGCCCGGGCCTCCGCGGAGCAAGCAGCTATGACACCTTGGCCTATCACTGCCGCGGGTACAACAGGCGGCAGGGCATCTGCCAGGCGGGCCGCA
The DNA here is from genome assembly GCF_030812595.1 of Arthrobacter bambusae. Classification (GTDB taxonomy): domain Bacteria; phylum Actinomycetota; class Actinomycetes; order Actinomycetales; family Micrococcaceae; genus Arthrobacter; species Arthrobacter bambusae_B. Next base: position 133,263 of record NZ_JAUSSZ010000006.1, on the reverse strand, counting down.
ACGAGAGGCCAATCCGGGAACCAGGTCACCAACGCGCGCACCGGGGTTTCAAGCTGGAACAGCATCATGCTCCCATCCGATGGCGGGACAGCCCTACCGGGCCGCTGTCCGCGAGGTCCACGGAGGCCCTGCGGGAACTGCCCCGCAAGGCGACCTCGAGTTCGAGCTCCTGCCGGGTGAGATGTCCATGGCCCTCCCCGAGCCCCGACCACTCATATCCATTCACTTGCAAGACGGCCTCGCTCTGCGGCCATGGCCCCAGGACAAGGAGGACGGCACTCCGCTCCCGGAGCCTGGCTCCCAAGCGGGCTGCCTCGGCGGGTGCGACTCTTTCCGGAGCACGCGCAAGCACCACCGAGAGCACGTCCGCCATGGCGGCGATTACCGGCGTCCAGCTGGTCCCGGGGTCAGGAACCAGCACCAGCCTGTCGAGAGCAATGCCGAATCCTGCTGCTGCCTCCACCCCGAAGTCAGGCAGCCCTGCGACCCCGCACCATGAGCCATCGCGTGAGGGCCCGGCCAACAAGGCCATGGCCAGCGACATGGATCCCTGTATGGAGTACGCCGCTCCCGGGCGCAGCCCGCCCGGGAGGAGCCTGCTGAGTGAGGGAAGCACAGGCAGCGAGCGTTCACTTCCGCGCTTGCCCTGCATGAGGTGGATCTGCGCCTGCAAGTCATCGCGCAGCGAGGCCGGCGAGGCGGAAGACAGGCGCGATGACATACTTCAATTTTCGAACATATATTCGAATGAGTCAATCGGAGCCGGAACCGCCAGGGGCACAGCCCGCCTCCTCAACGATCTACCACTTTAGACGCGGCTTCCCCGTTCCAGCCGCGCGGTTCCGGGCCGGCGCAGCGGCGTCACGCGCAAAGTTGGTCGGTTGTTGCGGGGCGTCCTCTGGACCACGTCACACTTGAGAGTGAAACTGCCAGGATCGAGGCGAGGATCAACGCCGACGCCGGGGCGCCAACGGCCCAGGGGGCACGCTCCACGTAGTTGATTCCTTCAACGAGGATGAGCCCCCACTCGGGCGATGGCTGATGGGGACCAAGGCCGAGGAATCCCAAGGCGGCCAAGGCGAGCGCGATTCCCGGTATCCGGAGCATCGAATGCCGGAACACCGGGCCAAGGATGGCCGGGAGGATATAGCGCCAGAGGACACGGACCCGTCCTACGCCCAGGACCGGGAGGATCTTCACATGGGGCTGGGCCCGGGCCTCCTGTGCCAAGGCCGCCGTGTGGGCGGCCAGGGGTGCCCAACTGACTAGGGTGACGGCTATCGCCGCGCCCTCGGCCGAGGGTCCGGTCCCAACAGGAGGTGCCGGGCCGCCGCGCTGAGGGAACCCGCCCGAACGGCCAGGATGAGCACGGCGGGAATGTCCTGGGCGCTCGCCGCGCCCAGCACCGCGCGGCCCAAACCCGGAATCGCGAAGACCTTCTCCACCGCAACTGCCCCGCCAGTGAGGCCAATGAGGACAAGCCCGATCTGGCTCGGTTAAGAGCGACGTTGGGCGTGGAGCCGCCTGATGATCGTCACACGGAACGGCCGGGCAGCCTCCGTCAGGTGATCGCGGCGTGGAGAGCGGCGGCGTTTTCGGCGAGCCAAGCTTGGCGGCGAAGAATCTTGTCGCCGATGCCTTCGTCCCACATCCGCTTCCAGCCACCGCCCTGGGTGAGTGCCCGGTGCCGCATCAAATGCCAGGAGCGCTCGGCGCCGTTCCTGGCCACGTCGACTACCTCGGCGCGATGAATTGGATCCAGGCCATACGCGTCCACCAGCACGGCAGCCCGGGAGGCGGCGTCCACCTTGCGCATCACCGGATCGCGGTCGGCGATGGGCATCCAGGCGCCCCACCAGAGGAGCAAGTTCGCGACCTCTTCCGCCCGGGTTGCGGGGCGCACCAAATCGAAGTCGATCAGGGCGACGGCGGTACCGCCCCGGAAGACGACGTTCTCGGGGGTGATGTCCATGTGGGCGAGGAATGTTGCGGGTCCGGCAATCGAGGCCGGGCACCCGTGCGGATCGGCGTCGTCGCCCTTGCGTGCCCAATCGGGTACGCCAAGCGGCTGCACGGCGTCATCGTAGGCCCTTACCAAGCGAGCGACGCTGATGGCGCTCGCTTCCTCGGCCACCCGGCTCGGCCAAGGGCGGCCGGCGGTGTCGCCGGGAACGAAGCTGAGGGTGTCCCTGCCGCTTTCGTCGATGCCCAGGAAGCGCGGCGCCCCCTGGAATCCGCCCGATTGGAGGAAATCCAGGAGACGGCGGACCCGCTGCGAAGCGTCGCTGACAGGGCGCCGCACGGTATCGCCGACCCGGACGAGCCCCTCCGTCACGTCTCCGCCCAGTAGCGGAACAGCCGGTTCCGGCCGTTCCGGCTCGACGTATTGACGGGTATCGCTAGTCACTGTCCGATGCTGCCACGGAAGAGTCGAAGGTGCCAGCCGGTGTGGCCGGAGCGGGAACGCAAGCTCGGAACGGTAGTCTCATCTGCGATGGAAGATCTGGGCGGCACCGTATTGACAGCGGCTGGAGCCTTCGCGGCGACAAACCTCGATGACCTTTTGGTCTTGTCCGTCCTTTTCTTGTCGGCCAGGACGCGAACGGTGCCCGGGCTGTGGAGAATTTGGGTAGGCCAGTACATCGGCATCGGAATATTGACCCTGGCAGCGGCCGCGGCGGCATTGGCCCTCGCCCCCGTTCCCATCGAATGGGTGGGATTCCTCGGCCTGGTGCCGCTCATCTTGGGCTGCTACGCCTTGCTCAGGGTTGCCCATCCGCCCGGACGCCCGCCGAAGCCCCGGTCGCTGACGATTCCGGTGGTTGTAGCCGTAACGGTCGCCAACGGTGGAGACAACATCTCCGTATACATTCCGCTTTTCCGCTCGCTGGGACCGGCTCCTTCGGTGGTGACGGGGTTGACTTTCGCGGTGATGGTGGCGGTCTGGTGCGCGGCCGGCTACTGGCTGACATCGCACCCGAAGGTGGGTGCGCTCTGCCGGCGGGCTGGAAACTGGGTTATCCCCCTGGTGTACGTAGCGCTCGGGACCATCATCATTGTCCGCTCCGGAGTCCTTGCCCTGTTGTTCCAGCGCTGATCTCCGCGCAGCATGCAGGATTCTCCCATTCGGAAGTGATATGACTGCGGGTGGGTTTCAACCGGAAGCGCGCAGGAGGATTGGCAAAGTATGTTCCGAGGTTGGTTTGTTGTAGGCGCCCTGGTGGTGCTCTTCGGGGCAGCGGCTGTGTTGGGGTTCGCAGCCATCTTCCGGGCCAGGAGTGTCGGGGGCCGGATCGACGCGGCTGCAGCAGGCATATTGGCCGCGGCCATGGCAGCCGTGGGGCTCGGATGGGCGCCGCTCGGCGTAGTCCCCCTGGGAGCGGCGATTGGCGTTGCCTTCCTCCTGTTCGTGTTCGAAATTGTGTTCAAAGGGTCGCGGGCGGGCGGGCAAGGCCGCTGGTCGGCGATCTATGGCGCAGTGGTGGCGGCGCTTTCGGGCTGGGTGTTGCTATCCGCGTCGAGTGGATCGGGATCGGTGTCGGATCACCCAGGACACCAACTGGGCGTCATCCTTGCCGACATCATGGGCGCTGTGCTCATGATTTTCGCCGCAACGGGGTGGGTGTTGCGTACCTTCGCGATGCCGGCCGAGAGCAGATCGCATGCTGTGCCCCGATTGAAGGGTGTCCGTGAGGCGTTGATTGCCGCAGGACTTGCCGTGGCGCTGTTTGCGATCTCCTAAGCGGTCCGCTGTGCCCGATCCGCTGCGCACGAGCTACTGAACAACGTGCCGCCCGGAGCGACCGGGCGGTGGATTTAGAATGGAGCCATGATCGATATTTCGGTCGAGAAGGTAGCCCTTCTCCTGATCATTGCAGTCTTGGTCCTTGGACCGACCAAGCTTCCAGAGTATGCAAGGAAGCTTGGCCGGCTTATCCGCGAACTGCGGCGCATGGCTTCCGGCGCGCAGGAAAAGCTCCGCCAGGAGCTCGGCCCCGAATTCGAGGACATCGATTGGCGGAAAATGGATCCGCGCCAATACGATCCCCGCCGCATTATCCGCGAAGCCCTCCTGGAGGACGAACCGCTTTCGGAGCCTTTCACCCCAACCCAGGCGCAGGCTCCGGTTCAGCCTCCTCCCCGCCCGGTGGTGCGGTTGGCGGCAGGGCAGAAGGCTCCTTTCGACGACGAGTCCACCTGATTGTCAGGCGAGGCGCGGAGTGCGCGGGGGAACGGTGCGACGCTTCCCTGTTGCTTCGAAGGCCGCGGCCAAGCCCAGCAGTGCGCTGTCGTCGTAGGCGCGGCCAGCGAACGTGAGCCCCACGGGCATCCCGATGTCGGCCATGGTTCCCATCGGAACCGTCACGGTCGGGATTCCCAGATGGCGCGGAACGAGGTTGCCGTTGGCCACCCACACACCGTTGCGCCAGCCGAGATCGGCTGAGGATTCGTTGACGTCCATGTCTGCTGGTCCGACGTCGGCGGCGGCGGGGAAGATGACCGCATCCAGGCGGAGGCCGTCCATCCATTCCTCAAGGTCCACCCGTCGGGTCTCTTCGAGTCCGCGCAGGCCTTCTTCAAGGAGCGGGATCTCGGCGATGGATGCAACTGCGTGCGCCCGGATATGCGCCGGATAGTCGGCGATGTCGTCATCGAACCCGTCGTAGCGGTCCGGAAGCGCACCTTCGGGGTGCGGGAAGATCGCCGTGCCATCGACGTCGGCCAGGCTGTTGAGCGCCGGATCCCCGTTCGCCGACAGGAAATCGTGCCACGCCCAGGCCGAGAGATCGACAATTTCCTTCCGGAGGTACTCCGGACTCACCAATCCGCGGGTGGCGATGGTGGGCGCGCCCGGGCGGTCGCCTTCGTAATTGGAGACCACGGGGAAATCCACCAACACCACCTCGGCGCCGTCGGCTTCGAGGTCGCGCCGTGCAGCCTCCCATAGCTCCATCACCGAATCGCGCGTCTGGATCCGTTGACCGGTGGGTCCGCCGATGCCAGGGTTCTCGTTGCTGCCGGCATCGGCGTCGGCGTTGATGTACATGCGCGGCACTCCGAAACGCTTGCCCTTCAAAGCCGCGCACGCGGCGTCGCCGTCGACTGGTGCCAGGGCCGGGTAGGAAGCCGGACGGATCAAGGACGCGGCCGGGATGTGCACCCACGGCTGCGCGCGCCAGAAATCGCCTCGCGTTTCGGCGTCATCGGCCACAATGACATCGAGCAGTTCCAAAAGGTCTGCCATGGACCGGGTGTGGGGCACCACCACATCCATCGTGGGGACCAGCGGCCAGTTGCCGCGCACTGAGATGACTCCGCGCGACGGCGTGTAGGCGCATAATGCATTGTTCGACGCCGGTGCGCGGCCGCTTGACCAGGTCTCCTCGCCCAGGCCGAAGGCCCCGAAGCTCGCGGCCGTCGCTGTGCCCGAGCCATTCGAGGACCCGGAACCGAAAGCCGCCGTGAGGAAATCGCCGTTGTACGGACTCTCGGCGCGTCCATAGACTCCGCGCTGCATGCCGCCGTTGGCCATGGGCGGCATATTGGTCAGGCCGATGAGCACGGCCCCTGCCGCGCGGAGGCGCTCGATAGTGAAGGCATCGCGCTGCGCGATGAGGTTTTCGAACGCGGGGGAGCCTGCGGCGGCAGTGAGTCCCTTGGCCAGGTAGCTGTCCTTGGCGGTGTAGGGAATGCCGTCGAGGGGCCCGAGGGTGGTGCCGCTCGCCCGGCGCGCGTCGGACGCCCGGGCATCTGCGAGCGCTTCGGGGTTCATCACCACCAGGGCGTTCAACCTGATGCCGTTGTGGTCGTAGGCTTCGATGCGGTCCAGGTACGCCTGGGTGAGTTCCTCGCTGGTCACTTCTCCGGCCTCAAGGGCTGCCCGCAATTGCGCGATGGAGGCCTCGACGACGTCGAATCGGCTCATCGTGCGGCCTGCCTGCTGAGTTTGGGCTGCTGTTGGGTGATGCAGTGGATTCCTCCGCCCCGGGCAAGGATCGGCCGGGCGTCCACTGTGACGACGCGGCGGCCCGGGTAGGCCTCCGCCAGGATTTCGGCGGCCAGGCGGTCGGCCCTCTCCTCGCCATAGCCGCACGCGATGACGCCGCCGTTGACCACGAGGTGGTTGACATAGCTCCAATCGACGAAGCCTTCCTCGTCGCGCAGGGTCTCGGGCGCGGGAAGCAGGGTGATCTCGAACGGCTTGCCTGCGGCGTCCTGTTGGGTTTCGAAGAACCGCTGGAGGGTGCGGCTGACTTCGAAATCCGGGTGCTCGGGATTGGTCTGCGCGTGCAGGAGGACCCGGCCGGGGGAGGGAAGCGTGGCCACCATGTCGATGTGCCCACGCGTGCCGAGGTCCTCATAGTCACGAGTGAGGCCTCGCGGCACCCACACGGTGTGGGTAGTGCCCAACGTCCGTGACAATTCCGCTTCGACGCGTGCTTTGTCTGTATGGGGGTTTCGACGTGGATCCAGCTGGACAGTCTCGGTCACGAGGACGGTGCCTTCGCCGTCGACGTGGATGGCGCCCCCTTCGTTGACCAACAGCGAAGTGATCAGTTCCGCAGCGGACTCCTCGGCAACGAAGCGGGCCATGCCGGCGCTCTTCTGCCATTCGGACCATGCCGGTGCGCCCCAGCCGTTGAAGATCCAGTCAACTGCGCCGAGCACCCCGGGACGGTCGTCGTCGACGACGAAGGTCGGCCCGACGTCGCGCATCCAGAATTCGTCGAGGGGCGCCTCAAGCTGTTCGATCCCGGCGCCCAGCATGCGGTGGGCGCGGTCCCGTTCACTGGGGTCAACCACCATGGTGACGGGCTCGAACTCGGACACCGCATGCGCGACGGCGGTCCAAGCCGCGTACGCTTCTTCCGCGGAGGCGGCGTCGTCGCCCAAGGTCAGGCCGGGGCGGGGAAACGCCATCCAGGTGCGCTCGTGGGGTGCGGTTTCGACTGGCATTCTCCAGGCCATGGAAGTCTCCTCTTTGTTGTGAGGTTGAAGCCGCGGGACCAGGGCATCATCGCTTTGGGCGCGGCTGGGTACTTTTGCGATTCGTATTTGGGAATTCCCGCGTCGGAAATTTCTTGTTGATCGCATGATCAATAAGAAGGAAACTACTTTAGACTGTTCTGTGATGTCAAGCACCATACAGAAACGCGCTGCGCGGAAGACTCCGGCCGAACGCGCGGCCGAGATAGCAGATGCCGCCCGGGAAATAGCGCTCGAACAGGGACTCTCCGCCATTACGCTGCGCAACGTCGCAGCGCGGGTGGGCGTTGCGTCAGGACTCGTTGCGCATTACCAGCCCACTGTGGACGCGCTGGTGGCGGGCGTCTTTGCCGCCATTGTGGCGGAGGAGACCGAGGAGGTTTCCGGCCTTCTGGATGGCTTGCCGACTCCCTCGGAGCGACTCGGAATGCTCTTGGAAACGCTCATGGACGGCAGCCGTCTCGACGTCACAGCCATCTGGGTGGAGGCGTGGACCCTGGGGCGCCGGAACGAGGCGCTCGCAGCCTGTGTCCGTGAGCAGATGGATGCATGGCAGGCCGTGGTGCAGCGTGTTGTTGAGGCGGGGATCGAAGCCGGCGAGTTCGAGACGTCCGACGCGCCCTCTGTCGCTTGGCAAATCCTGGGTATGGTGGACGGCCTGAATGCCCAGGCGCTGGTGCGCTGGGACGGGGTCAGTAACCGCGGTTCGCACCTGGCCCACGCGGTGGAAGGCATGGTAGGTGCAGCCCGCGATTCGCTGCTGCCGGCCGGTGGGGATTAGTGAATCGGCATGAGGGCAGGCATCATGAAACCCCACATGTCGTCAATCCGTTTGAGGACGTCGCGCCGTTCGGTCAGCACGTTGGAAACCATCTGGACCCCCGTGAAGGACGCGACCAAATAGCGTGCGAAGTCTCCGGCGTCGACTTCGGGCCGCACGTCGCCCTCCACCTGGGCCTGGCGCGTCAGCATCTCCATGGTGTCGACCCAGTCCTGGTAGGGACCCTTGACGTCGGCATTGAATGCCGAGGCTTCGAATGTCAGGCGGATTCCGGCCCTGACGACGGGCTCGTCGAGTAGTTGTTGCCCGAATGTCCGGCACATTGCGATCATGGTTTCCAGTGCCGGCAACCCGGCGGCGGCGATCTTCTCTCCCGCGATACGCACGATGCTGTGCTGCTCGGCGATGACCGCCAGCGCCAGGTCTTCCTTCGACTTGAAATGGAAATAGAGCGCGCCCTTAGTGACCGAGGCGCGGTCAGTGACAGCGCTGAGGCTTGCATTCCCATAGCCGACCTCTTCAAAGATCGACGCTGCTCCCTCAATGACTGCTATCCGGGTAGCTTTGGCACGTTGCTGCATGATCCGCGTGGAGACCTCTCCAGGTTTCGGTGGAAGAAACAATCAAGATCACGAAAGAAACAGGCTACCATCGCGGCCGCAACGTTCAGCAGTGGCTGGGTTTACGACTGCACCGCACTTGTTCTGGAACCGACGGCGTTCGATTTCCTATCTCACATCGTTGTGGTTTAGTATTGACGAGTCGCTCCGGCAGGGATGGAAGTTCCGGCGGGCAAAGTTTGGGGCTGTGGCGCAGCTGGTAGCGCACCTGCATGGCATGCAGGGGGTCAGGGGTTCGAGTCCCCTCAGCTCCACTTCACGGCAGATATTCGAACAGTCGAGTACGTCTGCAGCAAGGAAAAGGGAATCACCCGTGCGGGTGGTTCCCTTTTTCGTCCCTACGTGGGAAGTGCGGGGCCTGAGAGGGTCAGTGTTACTCGGGCTTTGCTCCAAATTCTGCTGCGCTGACAAACTCGATGGCCGAGTAGGTTTCGTCGCCTACGACCCAGGCGTTGTGTCCCGGTGGAATGGTGTACGAATCTCCTTTGGAGATGCTGATCTTCTTGCCGTCGGTAGTCTCGACTTCCAGCGCACCAGCAACGCAATACCCCACGTGGTTGAGTTGGCAGGAATCGGTGTGGACCACCGGCTTGATGCAATCCGCCCAACTCCAGCCAGGCTCGAAGCTGAGGCGCCCGATGGTGTAGTCACCGACAGTGACGTTTTCCACCACGGTTTTATCCGGGCGCCGGATCTCATCCGGGGAATTGTGCGACTTTACTTCAAGCTGAGTGACGAGGTTGACAGTCATGGTCTGCTCACAAGGGAAGCGGGAGCCTGGTCTTCGAGGTCCGCAACGTGGCTCGCCCTTCGCAGCGGACCCTGGTGTCCTGGCTGCTTGCGGCGCGTGCCGTGTGTTCAGCAGCGTTCGGACGGTCGGTTACTTGCATTCTCCACCTTCCTCCGCCTCGCCTGTGTTGTCGAGGGTTCCTGAGGGGGATAGATTGGTGCACCGTGACTTTGACCGAGCTGGATGCACACCTTGAGACGCTGTTCGGCACCCTCCGCCGGTTCCCCGACGTCGAGGCCGAAAACCTGCAGGCACACGACGCCACCGACCGGCTCCTGCTTGAGACTGCGGCGGGCTACATCGGAAACCCGGAAACCCGCGTTGCGGTGATCGGTGACCGCTATGGAGCACTGACCCTGGGCGCTTTGACTGCCCTCGGGGTCGGGCATGTCCGGGTGACCCAGGACCTCTTCGCCGGCAGGCTCGCGCTGCAGCGGAACGCCGAATCGTCCGGGTTGTCCGGCCGCTTCGACCAGTTCGAGCTGGGAGCCGGGCTGCTCGATGGCGCCGAACTGGTGATCATGCAGTTGCCGAAGTCCCTCGCGGAACTGGAAGAAATCGTCGACGCCGTTGCGCGCTTTGCAGCGCCGGGAGCCGTCCTGCTGGCCGGAGGACGCGTCAAGCACATGTCCGTAGGGATGAACGCCGTCCTTGAACGTAGCTTTGGGTCGGTTCAACCGCAGCTGGCGCAACGGAAGTCACGTGTGCTGCTCGCCACCAATCCCACGCGGCCTGCCACTCCGCCGCCGTTCCCGGTCTCGGAGCAAAACACCGAGCTGGGGATGACGGTCTGTGCCCACGGGGGTGCGTTTTCGGGCACGAAACTGGATATCGGCACGCGCTTCCTCCTGGGCTTCCTGGACAGGATCCCCGAAGCCCGCCATGCGGTAGACCTGGGCTGCGGGACCGGGATCCTGGCCACGATGTACGCCCGGAGCCGTCCCAAGGCCCGCGTCACCGCGACCGACCAATCGGCCGCAGCAGTCGCATCCGCGAGGGCGACCGCGGCAGCGAACGGGCTGGCCGATCGAATCACTGTAGTCCAGGACGATGCCATGTCCACCTTCGATCCAGGCAGCGCCGATCTCATCCTGCTGAACCCGCCGTTCCACCTCGGCGCGAGCGTCCACGCCGGCGCGGCAACCAAGATGTTCGAGGCCGCCGCGCGGGTCCTCGCTTCCGGCGGCGAACTCTGGACCGTCTACAACAGCCACCTTCAGTACCGCGCGGCATTGGAACGGCTGATCGGTCCCACCACCGAAATCGGCCGGAATCCGAAATTCACGGTGACACGCAGCGTCAGGCGCTAGGCGAGGAGTGCTCCGACAGCAACTGCTCCACTCCGAAGCGCCCGATCCGCGCCATCACCGGATTGTCGTCCGAGAAGCTGAGCATCGCCGTCGCGAGGACCAGGGCCCAGCCGCGTGCCCGGGCCCAGGTGGCGGCATCCACGGCGCGTCCGAAGCCCGCCTTGAAACGGCGCCGACCGCCGTCGTCGAACATCAACCACGCGACCGCAAGATCGACGGCGGGATCCCCGGCTCCGAGGTCTCCGAAGTCGACGACGGCCGCGAGACGGCCATCAGGCCCAAGGAGGACGTTCCCCGGGTGGAGATCTCCATGCAGCCACACCCCTGGCCTGCTCCACGGCGGGGCGAGGCAAGCCTGGGTCCAAAGCGTCCGCAACCGCACCGCCTGCGGATAGCGGCTGGAATCGCCGAGCCGGTCAATGACCGCGGCAGACCTCGCTTCCAAACGCACGCCGCGGACCGGATTGACGGGCGCTCCCGGTGCGGCCGGAACGTGGATGGCGATCAGGAACGCGGCCAGGTCCTCGGCCGCTGCGTTCCGTGACTCTTGGGAAACCAGCCCCGCGTCGAGCCCCTCCAACCAGGGAGTCACGCTCCAAGGCCACGGATAGTCGGCAGAGGGCTGTCCGGAGTGGACGGGACCGGGCAGCGGCACGGGGGAGCGCGTCGCATACGCGGGGAGGTACTGCTGTTCATGCAGTATCAGTTGCGCCGCTGCCTCCCGGCGGGGCAACCGGACCGCCCACTCCTTGCCAAGCCGATAGATGACGTTGTCCCAGCCATTGGCCACCAACTCCAACGGCAGGTCCGAGAGCCCCGGCAACTGCTCCTTGAGCAAAGTCCGCACCAACCCTGCGGTGACGTCCTGCTCGGCCTTCGGCATGAGTGCCATATTCCTGTGCTTCCCATCAGCTGGATCGGGGTCCGTGACGCCCGGGCAGCGTGGGAGCATACCGGGACAAGCACACGTGCCGTACGATGCAAATGCAACAGCATTATTCGAATGATTTTAGGGGAATTCCGTGACTGAGATCCGCCAGCCGACTCCGAGGCGCGGAACCAATCTGCCACGCATGGGGGACTTCAACCTGACCGTCATCCTCGACGCAATCCGGCGTTCGTCGGGCGGACTGAGCCGGGTGGAACTCGCCCAAATCGTCGGCCTTTCACCGCAGACCATTTCGAATATCTCCCGCCGCCTCTTGGATCAACAGCTCATTGTGGAGGCAGGCAAGGAAGGCAGCGGTCCGGGTAAGCCACGCACCATCCTGCGCCTGAACCCGTCCGGAATGTACGCGCTTGGCGTCCACCTTGATCCCGCGGTCATCACCACTGTCGTCCTGGACCTGGTGGGCGACGTCGTCAAGCACTCCAGGATTCCCACCCCGGGCGGCTGCAATCCACAGCACGTCATCGCCGCCATCGCCGAGGAAATCAAGGCGCTCGTCGAAGATTCCGGTGTTGACACGGGAAAGATCGCAGGACTCGGAGTCGCGGCACCGGGACCCATAGACCTTGATCAGGGTACAGTCGTCGATCCGCCCCTCATGACGGGTTGGGACCGGGTGAACCTGAGGGACGCCCTCGCCGACGCCACCGGGTTTGAGACCCTTGTGGACAAAGACGTCACCAGTGCAGCTGTCGCCGAGACATGGGCAGGCGGCCCCAGTGGCACCGGAAGTTTCATTTTCATGTATATGGGCACCGGGATCGGCTGCGGGATCGTCTTGAACGACGAAGTTGTCCGTGGAACATCCGGCAACGCCGGCGAAATCGGCCATATCATTGTCGATCCGGACGGGCCCGAATGCGATTGCGGCCTGCGCGGGTGCGTCAAGTCTTCCTGCATCCCGCAGGTCCTCGTGGCGGAAGCCGAAGAGCAAGGTGTCCTGAACGGTGGCGCCAAGGGCACCGAAGGACCGGAAGTGCAGGAAGGCTTTGCCCGGCTTTGCGATGCCGCGGATGCCGGTGATGAACGCGCCATCGCGATCATTGATAAGTCGGCGGTCCTGGTCGCACGTGCGGTTGCGGTGGTGACCAACACCCTCGACGTCGAACGGGTCGTCTTTGGGGGGCCGTTCTGGGGCCGCTTGTCCGAACGCTACTTGGATCGCGTTCCTGCCCTGCTCGCCGCCAACAGTGCCGCCAACAGCATCCACGGCATCGAGGTTGTGGGGACAGGAGTGGGCGAAGACGTAGGCGCGATCGGTGCGGCCTGCCTGGTCCTGGAACATACGCTCGCGCCACGCGCCCAGCGGCTTCTGTTGGAAGGCTGAGGCATTCACGACATCCTGCTTAGCAGGGCTCCATTATCAATATTGGCAACAGGCTGGGCCAGCTGAAGTGTGGGGGCAGCAGCCGCTTGAAGATCGGAAAATCATGCGTCGCCCAGTCCGGATCGGAGCAGCACTGCTCGTGGCCGCAGGCCTTTTGGCGTCGGCCGCCTGCTCTGCCCAACCGCAAGCCATCGGCAAAACCGTCAAGATCGTCTATCAAAAGACGGATTCCTTCACCGCCCTGGACAAAGTGTTCCAGGACGCCAAGCAGGAATTCGAAGCAGCAAACGCTGGCGTCACCGTGGACTTGGAACCCATCCAGGCCAGCGACGACGACTATGGCACCAAGCTTGCGCTGGCCCAGCGTTCCCCTGACACCGCTCCGGACGTCTTCTACGAGGACACCTTCAAGGTCCGCTCGGACGTCGACGCCGGATACTTGCTCAAACTCGATTCGCAACTGGCCGCGTGGGACGAGTGGTCCAAGTTCAATGAGAGTGCCAAGGCCGCGGGGCGCAGTGACGACGGCAGTATCTATGCCGTCCCGCTCGGCACCGACACCAGGGCGATTTGGTACAACAAGAAAGTCCTCCAGAAGGCCGGCATACCGCTGCCCTGGCAGCCGAAAACCTGGGATGACATCCTGGCCGCGGCCCGCAAGATGAAGGCCGCCGATCCAAGTGTGATTCCCTTCAGCATGTACGCCGGAACAGGTACCGGTGAGGGAACGGTTATGCAGAGCTTCTACGAACTGCTTTATGGAACGGGAAGTTCGCTGTATTCGGAGAGCGACAAGAAATGGGTGGTGGGTTCCAAGGGATTCACCGACTCGCTCCAGTTCCTGAAGACCCTCTACGACGAGAAGCTTTCCGTGACACCCGCGGATGCGCTCGATTCGAATGTATGGAAGAAAGTCTTCGGACAGTGGCTCCCTCAGGGCAAAATGGGCGCCACCGTGGAAGGCTCCTACGCGCCGTCGTTCTGGCAGAAGGGCGGTTCCTACGAATGGGCCGGCTATGCGCAGGATATGGGAGTGGCGAAGTTCCCCACCCAGTTCGGCCAGGATCCCGGTGGCGTGAGCATGTCCGGTGGATGGACGCTCGCCGTCGGCGCGAAGACCAAGAGCCCTGACCTGGCCTTCAAATTCCTGACCACTGCCGTGAACAAGAAGAACGCGTTGGCCTTCGACATCAACAATTCACAGATCGCCGTCCGCACCGATGTCGCTTCCGATCCTGGTTACCTGGGGGCGAACCCCTTCGTGAAGGATGTTTCCGATCTGGTGGCAGTCACGCACTACCGCCCGGCGACGGCTGACTATCCGAAGATCTCCCTCGCCGTCCAACAGGCCACTGAGGCCGTCATCACCGGCAAGCAGAGCCCAGCGGAGGCCGCAGCCGAATACGACGCTTCGGTCAAGAATCTCGTGGGCGACGCCAAGACCATGCAGAAATGACGCATGGCTGTCCCTGATTCCCTGAGCCACGGTTCGATACGACGCAGATCCACCATCCAAGGGGCTCTTCGCCGCAGGCTCCGCTTGTTGCCGGTAGTGCCGTCAATCCTGCTGCTGGGCGTCTTCATGTTGGCACCTGTTGCGTGGTCCTTCTACTCGTCCTTCACCAACGTCGCGTTGTCCGGAAAGGCGGCCCTGAACCCGCAATGGCTCGGCTTCGACAACTACGCCCGGATGCTGACGGATTCCGTCTTTCCGCTCTCCGTGTGGTTGACGGTGGTCTTCGTGGCGGTCTCGGCGATCCTTGGACAGAACGCCCTTGGCCTGGCCATCGCCCTGTTGATGACCAGATCCGGGGGAGCAACGGCGTCGCTGGTGGGCACGGTCGTGGTTGCTTCGTGGATACTGCCGGAGATCGTGGCGGCCTTCGCGGCGTACGCGTACTTCAGCCAGGACGGCACACTCAACCAACTCCTGGGAATGTTCGGTGTCCAAGGCACCAACTGGCTCTATGCCTTTCCCATGGCCACGATCGTCCTGGCCAACGTGTGGCGCGGCACCGCATTCTCAATGCTGGTCTATAGGGCCGCGCTTTCCCAAGTCCCGCGCGATGTGTCCGAAGCCGCGCTCATGGACGGCGCCCGGGGTTGGCAACGCCTGGCCTTTATCACGCTTCCGATCATCCGCGGCAGCATCGCCACCAACCTGATGCTGATCACCCTCCAGACGCTCGCGGTCTTTACCCTCATCTGGGTGATGACGGCGGGTGGCCCCGCCAACGCGAGCACCACCTTGCCTGTGCTGGCGTACCAGGAAGCCTTCAAGCTCGGAGACATCGGATACGGCACTGCGATCGCTTCGATCTTGATCCTGATCGGCATGGTCTTCGGAGCTGTCTACGTCAGGCTGGTACGCGGGGCAAAATCGTGAGCTCCCTACGCCGCGCGCAGCGGCTCGCCGGGAACCGCACGACGCCGGTGGCCGGTGGGCGGCTCCGCGTCCGATTGGCTGCCAACGCGGCTTTGGCCGTGATCGGATTGTGCTTTGTGTTGCCCCTCGCGTGGCTGCTCCTTGCCTCCGTCGATCCGAACGCCGGATACGAGACGCGGTGGCCGCAATCGCCGTCGTTCGCTAATTTTGCCGCGGTCCTGACGCCCGGGCTGCTGTTCCAGCCGCTCGTGAACAGCTTCATTCTCTCCGCCGGAACCGCCGTCGTGAACCTGGCGGCTGCAGTGCTCGCGGCGTATCCGCTATCCCGCTACCAATCGCGGTTCAACAAGCCGTTCCTCTACGCGATCCTGTTCGGCACCTCGCTCCCGGTCACGGCGATCATGGTGCCGGTCTATGGCCTGTTCGTGCAGCTGCAATTGCTGGACTCGATGCCGGCGACCATCTTCTTCATGGCAACCACAACGTTGCCGATGGCTATTTGGATGACCAAGAACTTCATGGATTCCGTACCGCTTGAGCTGGAGGAAGCTGCCTGGATGGACGGTGCCTCGGGACTGGCCACGTTGCGGAGAATTGTCCTGCCGCTGATGAGGCAAGGGCTCGGCGTGGTGTTCATCTTCGTCTTCATACAGGCCTGGGGGAACTTCTTCGTCCCGTTCATCCTGTTGCTGTCCAACTCCAAGCAGCCGGCCTCGGTGTCCGTCTTCAGTTTCTTTGGCCAGCATGGAGCCATCGCCTATGGAGAACTCGCCGCTTTCTCCATCTTGTATTCGGTCCCGGTGCTCATTCTCTACACGGTGGTAGCCAGGGGCTCCGGCAGTGCGTTTGCACTTTCCGGCGCGATGAAGGGCTGATCAGGTATACCGGCACACGTGGCCTAGTCGATGTCCTCGACGATGGTGCCGTACGGGATCGAGTCATCCAAGTGCGCTTGGTGGCCGCTGGGGTTATAGACCACGCGGACTCCGTGAAGCTGGTCCGCGGCTGACTGCATCAGGATGGGGCGGACGGTCTGGACGAATCTTTCCTCTTTGCCTGCGAGGTACTCCTGGTAACTGGCGGGAAGCTGAATCATGGCAAAAGAATAGACCTGCCGGACCGTCCTGGGGAGGGCTTGCGGCGAGGATCCCATGGCGTACTATCTGCGGCCTGAACCCTGCCGACAGTCCGGGCGAAGAATCTTCAGAAATCAGGCGAAACGTAGCGTAAAAGTGCGTCTTAATTCGGTGAGGGAGTTGTGGTGCCCGGAGGCCCGATTTAGAGTCGTAACCAAGTTGCCGCGGTAACGTGTCAGCGATCCTCCGCAGGATCTGCCTCTTGAAGGCAGGCAGGAGGGTGTGGGTGCCCCCATGTGGGCCTGACATTTGCACACGGACAACTTCATTCCAGGCGTAACAGTCGCGGCTGCGCCCTGCTGGAGTTCGTTTCGTGTATCCCCAAACTCAATTCACCGATTCTGCAGTCCATGGACCTGGCTTTCCCGTCCGTGAACGCAGGCCCGCTGACACACAGCCAAGGACGCAAATGTCACCACCAAGCCTCATCGACACCCATCCAAACCTGACCGGCGCTGCCCCTGTGGCCCTGTCCTACGAACTTTTCCCGCCCCGCTCTCCAGCCGCCGCGGAGTCCCTTTGGACGACCATTGGGGAGCTCGAGGCCACGGACCCCGACTTCGTCTCTGTCACCTACGGTGCCAGCGGATCCAACCGGGACACCGCCGTCGAGCTCATCAACCGGCTGCTGCTGGAAACCACCCTGCGGCCCTTGGCCCACTTGACCTGCGTGGGAAACACCCCGCAGGAGCTGGCTGAGATCATCGGCGAACTCCTGGACAACGGCGTTCGCGGCATCCTTGCGCTGCGCGGCGACCTTCCGAAAGACAGCGGCCAGCCCGTTAACGGTGCGCTTCGTTACGCCCAGGACCTGGTCGAATTGATCCGCCGCGTGGAGCAGCGACGTTCGGCACTACTGTGCGCCGGCAAGATCGCCGTTGGCGTGGCGGCCTACCCCACACGCCACCCGGAGTCGCCGAGCGTGGAGCACGACGTCGAGGTGCTGCTCGCGAAGCAGCGCTCGGGCGCCGACTTCGCTATTACGCAGGTCTTCTTCCACACCGAGCAATATGCGGACCTGATCTCCCGCGCCCGGCGTGCGGGTGTCACCATCCCGATCATTCCGGGCGTCATGCCGCTGACCAGCCTCCGCCGGCTCAAGCGCCTCGGCGAGCTCACCGGCGTCGAACCGGCGCCGGAACTGATCGAACGCCTTGCGGCAGCGGACAGCGACGCGGAACGGCGCAGGATCGGAGTCCGCGCCACGGTGGACCTGGCCAACGCCGCCCTTCAGGCCGGCGCCCCCGGCATCCACCTGTACACCTTCAACGAGCACGCTTGCGCCTTGGACGTGTTGGACAAGCTTGCCTTGCCCCGACCGGCCCGGCCGGCCAGCCGGCTCAGCGCCATCGCCCGCCGGCAAGAACTCGTCAGCTGACCAGCCGACGCTGGTCCGCGACCCCTAGACACATCGATTTGCACCTACTGCCTCAAGGAAGTTCCCATGACTGAACAGAACACCACCCAGTTTCCCGCAGCCTCGATTCTCGGCTACCCGCGCATCGGCCGCCGTCGCGAACTCAAGAAGGCCGTTGAAGCCTACTGGGCCGGCAAGATCGACGGCGCGGCCCTTGACGCCGCTGCCAAGGACATTCAGCTGACCACCGCAAAGCGACTCCAGGAACTCGGCCTCAACGAAGCCGCCGCCGTTCCGGGCACCTTCTCCTTCTACGACCAGGTGCTCGACGCGACTGCACACCTCGGCGCCGTCCCGGCCCGTTTCGGCCAGCTGCTCAACGCCGAAGGCCAGCTCGATATCGATGGCTACTTCACGCTTGCCCGCGGCAACAAGGAGCAGCAGCCGCTGGAAATGACCAAGTGGTTCGACACCAACTACCACTACCTCGTTCCGGAAATCGGCCCGGAAACCGACTTCAAGCTCGCTTCCAACCGCATCGTCGAGGAATTCGAGCTCGCCCTCGCCAACGGCATCGAGACCCGCCCGTACATCGTGGGCCCGGTCACCTACCTGCTGCTCTCCAAGGCATCGGACGACGCTCCTGCCGGGTTCGCTCCGCTCTCCCGCCTCGAGGACGTGCTCCCGGTCTATGTTGAACTGCTCGGCAAGCTCGCCGCTGCCGGCGCCAGCTGGATCCAGCTGGACGAACCCGCACTGGTTGTTGACCAGGACACCCCGGCGACGGAAATCCAGGCTGCCACCGCCCGCGCGTACGAGGTCCTTTCCGGTGCAGCGGCTCGCCCGCAGCTCTTCGTCTCCACTCCCTACGGCTCCCTCGACGGACAGCTCGGCACCCTTGCCGCGACCAACATCGACGCCCTGCACATTGACGTCTTCAAGGGCGCGGTACCGTCCGCAGCCGCCCTGGCCGGCCTGGGCAACAAGACCCTGGTTGCCGGCGTCGTCGACGGCCACAACATCTGGCGCAACGACCTCGCTGCCTCCGCCGCCAAGCTGGACGAATTGAAGGCTGCAGCCGGAAAGCTTGCCGTCAGCACCTCCACCTCCACCCAGCACGTTCCCCACGACACAGCTGAGGAGACCCAGCTCTCGGAGCAGCTGCGCAGCTGGCTCGCATTCGCTGACCAGAAGGCCGTCGAGGTAAAGGTCCTGGCGGACTACCTGGCCAACCCGGCCTCCGCACAGGCCGCCATCGACGAAGCCTCCGCGGTGATCGCTTCCCGCGCCACCGCCGAAGGCGTCCAGCGCGCCGACGTCCGCGCCCGGACCGCTGCGCTCACCGAGGCCGACTTCAGCCGCTCCGAATACTCGGTCCGCGAGGCCGCCCAGGAAGCAGCGCTGCACCTGCCGCCGCTGCCCACCACCACCGTCGGTTCGTTCCCCCAGACCTCGGAAATCCGCTCCGCCCGTGCCCGCAACAACAAGGGCGATCTCACCAACGAGCAGTACGAACAGCTCATGAAGGACGAGATCAAGCGCGTCGTCGAGCTGCAGGAAGAGCTCGGCTACGACGTCCTGGTGCACGGCGAGCCGGAACGCAACGACATGGTCCAGTACTTCGCCGAGAACCTCGAAGGCTTCGACGTGACGGTCCACGGCTGGGTCCAGTCCTACGGCTCCCGCTGCACCCGTCCGTCCATCCTGTGGGGCGACGTGACCCGCTCGGCTCCCATCACGGTTGCCTGGGCCGAATACGCGCAGTCCCTCACCAGCAAGCCGATGAAGGGCATGCTTACCGGTCCGGTCACCATCCTGGCCTGGTCCTTCGTCCGCGACGACCAGCCGTTGGGGGAGACCGCCAACCAGGTCGGCCTGGCACTGCGGGACGAAATCGCCGACCTCGAAGCCGCCGGCATCAAGGTCATCCAGGTGGACGAGCCCGCGCTGCGCGAACTCCTGCCCCTGCGCAAGGCTGACCACGCCGCCTACCTGAAGTGGTCCGTCGACTCCTTCCGCCTGGCTACCGCCGGTGCTGCCGACGCCACCCAAATCCACACCCACCTCTGCTACTCGGAGTTCGGCGTGATCATCGACGCGATCGACGGCCTCGACGCCGACGTCACATCCATCGAGGCAGCACGCTCACGCATGGAGGTTGTCCACGACCTCGAGGCGCACCACTTCGGCCGCGGCGTTGGTCCCGGCGTCTACGACATCCACTCGCCGCGTGTTCCGGGCGAGGCCGAAGTCACCGAGCTGCTGTCCACCGCCGTCAAGCACGTTCCGTCCCGCCAGCTCTGGGTCAACCCGGACTGCGGCCTGAAGACCCGTGGCTACGCCGAGACTGAGGAGTCCCTGCGCAACCTGGTCAAGGCCACCAAGACGGTCCGCGCCGGACTGCTCGAAGCAGCCAAGTAGTGCTCACGTAGTTCAGACGACTGCTAGTACAAACAACGGCGGCCGGTCACCTCGAAAGGTGGCCGGCCGCCGTCGTACTTTTCAGTTCTGCCTCCGGTGTCAGGTCATTCCCAGAGGATCTCGTCGTCCACTACGCCGTCCTCGTCCGCAGCCGCTACCAGCAGCTCGTCGGTGAAGTGCGAGCCGAGGGTGAAATCCAGGACGAAATAGCGCTCCGGCTGGCCGGGGTAGATCGCGACATGACCTAGTTTGAGGGCCTTGAGGAAAACGTCCTTGGTGAGCTGCGTCCTGTCGCGGATGCCGAACACCGCCTGCAGTTGCTCTTCCTTGAGCTGGCTGCAGTGGAAATGGAGGAACTGCTGGGGGTTGGTGCCGTCCTGGTCCAGCTCCTCGGAAATCATGTCCCGGACCTGGTCCACCAGTTCGGGGAGGTAGCTCAGGCGGTAGTCCACCTTGTGGAGCGCCTTCTCGTCGAAGTGGTCATGTGCCGTGACGTTCAGATCCAGTTCGAGGGGATTTCCGGCGAGCTCGTGCGAGGCCACGTAGCAGTGCTCCCGCCCGTGGTTGAGCTCGATTTCCCCGAAATGCTTGCTCGCTACCTTGCTCATGTCTTCAAGATAGTCCCAAACAAGCGGCGTGTTCCAGCATCCGGGAAGATTTCAGGAGCGCGGTTTGGGCGTTGACTTTTGCGCCGATTTGGGCGTGGCGGCCGCGCTCCCTGCCAGGACCGCCGCGGTGCTTCCGCGAAGCGTGTCGGCCAGCAGTTCGGTGAAGAGCTGCACTTGCGCTGTGCGCTTCTCGTTGAGGAGCAGCGTGAACACATTGCGGGCGAGCCGGATGTCCGGCACATCCAGAACCACGACGCCGGGCGGCCGGTGCCGTAGCGCCAGCTCCGGAACGAGGGCGGCGCCGAGTCCCGCTGCCGCCATCTCGAGGCTCGCGTGGAAGTCATCGCTGTAGGCCACTACGCGCGGGTGCAGATTGCAACTGGCAAACAGTCGTTCGATCACTACTGCGTCACTGGTTCCTGGGTGGTGCATGATCCAGGGCATGTCGGAGAGCTGCGAGGCCTGCATTTCGGCGTCTTCCCGGATGCCCCACGATGCGGGGAGCACCACCCGGAAGTTGTCGTCGCCGATCCAGTGCCGTTCCAGGGTGTGGGGCCACGCGAGACCGGACTGGCCCACTTGGTACACGAGCGCCAGGTCCAGTTCGCCGCCGGTGCGCAGCCCTTGGATGGTCTGGGAAGGCTCGGCCACCCACACGCGGAGTTCAATGCCCAGCTTCTTCCAGCGCGGGTTCCGCAGGATGTCCGGCAGGACGTACGTTGCCAGGCTTGGGAAGATGCCAAGCCGCAGTTCCTGGATGGGGGAGTCCGTGCTCCTCGAGGCGGCAGCCAGCAGGGTCTCGACGTCGGTAAGCACCTTGGAGGCGTGGCGCACCATGGTCAGGGCGGCTTCGGTGGGAACCACGCTGCGCGCGGAGCGGTGGAAGAGTTCGACGCCGGTGTCCCGTTCCAGTGCCGCCATCTGTTGGGATACGGCTGAGGCGGTGTAGCCCAGCCGCCCGGCGGCGGCCGCGAAGGAACCGAGCCGCGTGACTTCAAGCAGCGTCCGCAGGTGGAGAAGGTTGACCATCAGTGATCCTTAGGCTCGGTGCCGGCCGAAAACCGTGCCCAGCCAGCATAGCGGTGTGAATTCGGTCTCCGCTGCGGCACCGCTGCGGCTCCGCTGGCTCCAGTGCGACACGCCGGTGACCAAGCGACACGCTGGCGATTAATTTGTGGCTAAGTAGTCCACAGGGTGTGGATTACGTCTACGGATTTGGCGGATTCCCGGACATTTTTACCCCCTTTGCCTGTGGACTACCGGTGCGTTAAATGACATACTTGTAATACATCATCTTGGGGTTCCGCTGAGGCGCTTGCACTACATGTAGTATCAATTTACGGATTGAGCGGGAAACCAGCACAAGACATGAATAGAGCGTTTGGCCGCCTCGGCGGCCCAGTGGGCCAGCATCGGACTCGGAACCGGAACCGGCGGGGCCTGCCGAACGAAGATCAGAGACTTCAACAAAGGGGACAGGAACCATGACTGTTACGGTTTACACGAAGCCGGCCTGTGTTCAGTGCAACGCAACCTACCGCGCACTCGACAAGAAGGGCATCGCCTACCAGAGCGTTGACATCTCCCAGGATGCCGAGGCCCTTGAGCGCCTGAAGGCCCTTGGATACATGCAGGCCCCCGTCGTGGTGACCGAGCAGGACCACTGGTCAGGATTCCGTCCGGACAAGATCGAAGAGCTGGCACTGGCTGCCGCTTCGGTGGCCTAGTCCTTCACGGCTGCGCCACAACAATTAAGTATTCCAAATGTAGTCGAGGTGACTCCCATGGCAGCGCTGGAAACAGCACCTGCTCAAGCAATGACCGAAGGTGTCAGCACGCGGAGTCACCTCATCTACTTTTCCTCCTCATCTGAGAACACCAAGCGCTTCGTCCAGAAGCTCGGCGTTGACGCGGCACGCATTCCGCTCCACGCCAAGGACGCGCCGCTGCTCGCACTGGAACCCTTCGTCCTTGTGCTGCCCACGTATGGCGGCACGAATGGTGAAGGATCAGTGCCCAAGCAAGTCATCAGGTTTCTGAACAACCCGCAGAACAGGGAACTGATCCGCGGCGTCATCGGAGCAGGAAACACCAACTTCGCGGAAAACTACTGCATGGCGGGGGACATCATCGCCACCAAATGCCGGGTTCCGCTTCTTTATCGATTCGAACTCATGGGGACCCCGGAAGATGTTGACCGGGTCAATCAAGGATTGGAAAAGTTTTGGACACGACTGTCGCAGATACAGAAGTAACCAGGTCCGAAGGGCAGGCCACCGCCGTGGAAGCAGTCAAGGCAACCAAGAAGCCATTGCCGGAGGCCTACAAGGGCCTTGGCTACCATGAGCTCAACGCCATGTTGAACCTCTACGGGCCGAACGGAGAAATCCAGTTCGAGGCCGACCGCGAGGCCGCGCATCAGTACTTCCTGCAGCACGTGAACAACAACACCGTTTTCTTCCATGACTTGGAAGAAAAGCTGGACTACCTGGTCAAGAACCAGTACTACGAGCGCGAGACCCTCGACCAGTACACGATGAACTTCATCCGTGACCTGTTCAACCGCGCCTACAAGAAGAAATTCCGCTTCGAGACCTTCCTCGGCGCCTTCAAGTTCTACACCTCGTACACGCTCAAGACTTTCGATGGCAAGCGTTTCCTGGAGCGCTACGAAGACCGCGTCTGCATGGTTGCCCTGCACCTTGCCCGCGGAAACGAAGAACTGGCCAGCCGCCTCGTCGACGAAATCATCGACGGCCGCTTCCAGCCCGCGACGCCCACGTTCCTCAACGCCGGCAAGGCCCAGCGCGGCGAGCTGGTCTCCTGCTTCCTGTTGCGCATCGAAGACAACATGGAGTCGATCGCCCGCGGCATCAACTCGGCGCTGCAGTTGTCCAAGCGCGGCGGCGGCGTAGCCCTCTCGCTGACCAACATCCGCGAGCACGGCGCCCCGATCAAGCAGATCGAGAACCAGTCCTCCGGCGTCATTCCGGTCATGAAGCTCCTCGAAGACAGCTTCTCCTACGCCAACCAGCTCGGTGCCCGCCAGGGTGCAGGTGCGGTGTACCTGCACGCCCACCACCCGGACATCTACCGCTTCCTGGACACCAAGCGTGAAAACGCCGACGAGAAGATCCGCATCAAGACGCTGTCCCTCGGCGTCGTGGTCCCGGACATCACGTTCGAGCTGGCCAAGAAGAACGAGGACATGTACCTCTTCTCGCCGTACGACGTCGAGCGGGTCTACGGCGTGCCGTTCTCGGACGTTTCAGTTACCGAGAAGTACTACGAGATGGTTGACGATTCCCGGATCAAGAAGACCAAGATCAACGCCCGCGAGTTCTTCCAGACCCTCGCGGAGATCCAGTTCGAGTCCGGCTACCCGTACATCATGTTCGAGGACACCGTGAACCGGGCCAACCCGATCGCCGGCAAGATCACCATGAGCAACCTGTGCTCGGAGATCCTGCAGGTTTCCACGCCCTCCATCTACAACGAGGACTTGACCTACGAGACGGTCGGCAAGGACATCTCCTGCAACCTTGGTTCGATGAACATCGCCAAGACCATGGATTCCCCGGACTTCGGCCTGTCGATCGAGACCTCCATCCGTGCCCTCAGCGCGGTGTCGGACATGTCCTACATCAACTCGGTTCCGTCCATCGCGCAGGGCAACGCCCAGAGCCACGCGATCGGCCTCGGCCAGATGAACCTGCACGGCTACCTTGCCCGTGAGCATGTCCACTACGGTTCCGAAGAAGGACTGGACTTCACCAACATCTACTTCTACACGGTGCTGTTCCACGCCCTCCGGGCCTCGAACAAGCTGGCCATCGAGACCGGTCAGCCCTTCGGTGGATTCGAGAACTCCACGTACGCAAGCGGCGAGTTCTTCGACAAGTACACCGAGCAGGAATGGGCCCCGGAGACCGAGCGCGTTCGCGAGCTCTTCGCTGGCATCCACATTCCGACGCAGGACGACTGGCGCGAGTTGAAGGCTTCCGTCATGGAGCACGGCATCTACAACCAGAACCTGCAGGCCGTGCCGCCCACCGGTTCCATCAGCTACATCAACAACTCGACGTCGTCGATCCACCCGGTGGCTGCCAAGATCGAAATCCGCAAGGAAGGCAAGATCGGCCGCGTCTACTACCCGGCTCCCTACCTCGACAACGACAACCTGGAGTACTACCAGGACGCGTACGAGATCGGCTACGAGAAGATCATCGACACCTACGCCGCCGCCACGCAGCACGTGGACCAGGGCCTGTCCCTGACACTGTTCTTCAAGGACACCGCCACCACGCGTGACATCAACAAGGCGCAGATCTACGCATGGCGCAAGGGCATCAAGACGCTCTACTACATCCGCCTCCGCCAGCTTGCGCTGGAAGGGACCGAGGTTGAGGGCTGCGTTTCCTGCATGCTGTAACCGATAACGGTTGTTTATTTGCGGCAGCCGCCGCGCCTGAAAACTGAAGAGTACGACGCCGGGTGAGCGCCCGGCGTCGTACGCTTACCTTAAAGAACACATACGTTAAGGGGACGAAATGACCGAGAAGGTCAAGCTGCTCAGCCACGTCGAAGCGATCAACTGGAACCGCATCCAGGATGACAAGGACGTGGAGGTCTGGAACCGCCTGGTCAACAACTTCTGGCTGCCTGAGAAGGTGCCGCTGTCCAACGACGTCCAGTCCTGGCACACGCTGACGCCTGAAGAGCAGCAGCTGACGATGCGCGTGTTCACGGGCCTGACCCTTCTGGACACCATCCAGGGCACGGTCGGCGCCGTTTCCTTGATCCCGGATGCCCTCACCCCGCATGAGGAGGCTGTGTACACGAACATCGCCTTCATGGAGTCGGTGCACGCGAAGTCGTACTCGTCGATCTTCTCCACCCTGTGCTCCACCAAGGAGATCGACGACGCCTTCCGCTGGTCCCTCGAGAACGAGAACCTGCAGAAGAAGGCGCAGATCGTCATGGACTACTACCAGGGCGACGATCCCCTCAAGCGCAAAGTGGCTTCCACGCTGCTGGAATCATTCCTGTTCTACTCCGGTTTCTACCTTCCGATGTACTGGTCCTCCCGTGCCAAGCTCACGAACACGGCAGACCTCATCCGCTTGATCATCCGCGACGAAGCTGTCCACGGTTACTACATCGGCTACAAGTTCCAGAAGGGGCTCGAAAAGGTCTCCGAGGAGAAGCGCCAGGAGATCAAGGACTACACGTTTGAGCTGCTCTTCGAGCTGTACGAAAACGAGGTCCAGTACACGCACGACCTCTACGACGGTGTCGGCCTGGCCGAGGATGTCAAGAAGTTCCTGCACTACAACGCCAACAAGGCCCTCATGAACCTCGGCTACGAGGCCATGTTCCCGGCTTCCGTCACGGACGTGAACCCGGCCATCCTTTCAGCCCTGTCACCCAATGCTGACGAGAACCACGACTTCTTCTCGGGGTCGGGTTCGAGCTACGTGATTGGCAAGGCTGTCAATACTGAGGATGAGGACTGGGAGTTCTAGTTCTCTTGTGAGATCGGGCCCTGCGCTGTAAACGTGCAGGGCCCGATTTGTAAGCCTTCCGGGATGGAATGGCCGCTGGCCCTTGATGTGGCACGCTTGCGGGCCGGAGTGCCGGGAGCCGGCGGCGGCACGGTTCTCCGGACTCGTCGCCGGAAACGAGGCCGACGACTCCGGCCCTCCGGCTGGATCGGCGCCCGAACACAGGGAGCTTTGAGAGTGCGACGTTGACGGCGATCGATTCTTCCTCGATGAGCCCATAGTCCTGAAATACGAAGGCCGCGTGTTGTTGTGCGACGACATTCCTGCCAATCCCATGGGAATCAATCCAGCCGATGAACTGTCCGACGGCGGTAGGGCTCCCTGAGTAAACGTAGGGACCATTGAGCGAAGCGGTTCCCAGTTCGCCGGATGGAAGCAGCTGGCCAGTCATTCCGGGCTTGAACCAGTCAATTTTCCGGGTCTCCGCCGAGGCATTCTGTCCGAATGCGTAGAGAGATCGGGAATTGAAGAAGTCGTTCGGGTCGGCGACGAGCTTGGCGAGCCGCAGGCCCGAGGCGTCTGCGATCGAATCCAGATCCGCGATGGCTTGGTCTTTTGTCAGCTGGCTGTGGGTGAAGTCAAGGCGCACCTTGAAATCTGCTCCCAATGGGAAGGCATCGTCGGCTGTGGAGATAACAATCCCGGCGAGAATGGATAGGAAAATGGCGATGCCGAACGATGTCAGCCGCACAAGAGTTTTGAGCATTTAGACGTGGTCCCCCGTAGGATTGGCCCTTGCCGCAGCGGGCCTTCAAAGCTCGCCAACGGGTTAGTCCGAGTAGATCCCGGTGTTATACCCGTAATTCCACGTTCCACCCTCAGCTGGGTACTGGGTCCAAGCATTAGCAGCCACGGCGCCCGTCGCTGCAAGAACTCCGGTCAAGGCAAGGCTTGCCATCACCCTCTTCGCTTTCATGATTTCCCCTATTTTTCAGATGCGAAGACCACGGTGAGACCGCTGTCAATTGCTACGCGGCGTGTTACTGCGCGACGGCGGATCATCGACCACAAGCCTTAAACCCGAAAACAGCCCCTCACCGCCAGGGAACGACGAGGGGCTGCCTGATGCCGGCCCACCTTCTAATGGAGGGGGCATTCCGGCAACGGTCCGGACTCGGACAGGGAACCAGCATAGGCGTGAGTGGGCAAAAATAGCAAGCATGCTTATGGTTTTGACGAAGTCCCAACTTTTGCTGCGTAGGAACTTTAAGCCTCCCCCCGGTTCAGTCGGTTGCCTAACGCCACTGTGCGGGAAGATCAAGGAACGGCTCTTGCCGGTCGGTACTGCCGTAGGGAAGGCCGGTCCTCAGGTTGAAGCCGGCCAATCGGCTGCCATCGTCGGCACCGCCAAACTGCCCCACCTGCGCCGGAACATCGAGGCCGCCGGCCGAGGCCCCCTCCCGGCTGAACTCCTGGAAGGCATCGACCGTAGGTGGCGCGACGTCGGCTGGCTGCGATCAACGCTGCGCTTGAGGCCTTCGGCAAGGCCAATGCCATCGACCTCGCTCCGGTTCGGGTCAACGTGATCGCCCCCGGCCTGGTGGACACCCCGGCCTACGCCGGAATGCCCGAAAAGATGCGCCGAGGCATGCTCGCCGGCTACGCAGCGAACGTGCCTGCCGGCCGCGCGGGACTGCCCGACGACGTCGCCACCGCGGCCGTGTTCCTGATGGGAAACACCTTCATCACGGGCACTGTCCTGGACGTCGACGGCGGGGTCCAGATCAGCTGATGGCTAACCATTCGGATTCCGCGCCGAACAAAAACCTGTATGAGCAAGCCGCAATCTGTATCTAGCAAGGAGATCCATCCATGAAGACCGCAATCCTCGGAACCGGCACAGTTGGCCGCACCATCGCGGCCCGCCTCATTGAACTTGGCCATACCGTCACCATCGGAACGCGTAACCCCGAGACCACCTTGGCCCGCACCGAGTCCGACGCCATGGGCACCGCACCGTTCGCGGCCTGGGCCGCGGAGAATCCCGGGACCACCCTGGCAGGCTTCGCCGATGCGGCTGCCGGCGCCGAGCTCATCATCAACGCGATCAACGGCAGCGCTTCCCTGGACGTCCTGGCCCAGGCCGGGGCCGGGAACCTTGAGGGTAAGATCATCCTGGACATCGCCAACCCGCTGGACTTCAGCAACGGGATGCCGCCCACCCTGTTCGTCAAGGACACCGACTCCCTCGGCGAGCAGATCCACCGCGCTTACCCGCAAGCGCGGGTGGTGAAGTCCCTGAACACCCTCAACGCCGGCCTCATGGCCTATCCGGACCGCCTCGGCGACCCCGGCACGGTCTTCGTTTCAGGTAACGACGCCGAGGCCAAGGACACCGTCACCGGGCTCTTGAAAGAGTTCGGGCACCGTGATGTGATCGACCTCGGCGACATCACCACCGCCCGCGGCACCGAGATCCTCCTGCCCGTCTGGCTCCGCCTCTGGGGCGCCCTCGGCACACCCGAGTTCAACTTCAAGATTGTCCGCTAATTTCCAAACCACAGCCGTGCCCCCATCCTGGGGGGCGCTGCCGACCGCATGCCACTGACGACGAAAGAGACCATCACCATGAAAGCTGTCCAATTCGCCAATCCCGGCACTTCCCTTGAGGCCGTCGAGCTCGATGTTCCCGAGGTTCCCCGCGGGCATGTCCTGATCAAGGTCGCGGCGAGCGGCATCTGCCACAGCGACGCCATGGGCGCGGCAGGCTTCGCCTCGTCCTACCCGCGGACACCAGGCCACGAGGTCGCCGGAACCGTCGAGACCGTAGGCGAAGGCGTCACCCGCTGGACACCGGGCCAGCGCGTGGGCGTGGGTTGGTTCGGCGGGGCATGCTTCGAATGCGAATCGTGCCAGCGCGGGGACTTCATCTCCTGCAAGGTCGGAAAGACCACCGGCCTGACCTCCGACGGCGGCCACGCCGAGTACCTGGTCGCCCCGGCCGACGCCCTCGCACTGATCCCGGACGCACTCAGCTTCGCCGACGCGGCCCCCCTGATGTGTGCCGGCGTCACCACCTTCAACGGGCTCCGCCACAGCTGCGCACGCCCCGGAGACCTGGTCGCAGTTCTGGGACTCGGCGGCCTCGGCCACCTCGGCGTCCAGTTCGCCGCGAAGATGGGCTTTGAAACCGTAGCCATCGCCCGCGGCGCCGAAAAGGAATCCTTCGCCAAGGAGCTCGGCGCACACCACTACATCGACAGCACCACCACCGACGTCGCGGCTGAACTCAAGCGACTCGGCGGCGCCACCGTCGTTCTGGCGACTGTCACCGACGCCGAGGCGATGTCCGTCACCGTACCGGGGCTGAGCGCCCGTGGGCGGCTCGTCGTTCTGGGCGTTCCGCACACACCGCTCGCCGTGAACGCGGGTGACCTCGTCGGCGGCAGCCGCACCATCGCCGGCCACGCTTCAGGCACCGCGAAGGACTCCGAAGACACCCTCCGCTTCGCCGCGCTGACCGGCGTTCGCCCGATGATCGAGACCTACCCGCTGGAGAAGGCAGCAGAAGGCTTCGACCGTATGATGTCAGGTCGTGCACGCTTCCGCGTCGTCCTCACCAACGACTAACTTCCGCCAAGCCGGCCTCCTGCAGATACCCTGAAAGAAGCACAGCCCGCCCATGACCGCGCCCCGCACCCTTGTCATCGTCGCCCATCCGGACCTGAATACCTCCCGGATCACCGCTCAGCTCGCCGGGGCCCTCACTGACCTGGACGGTGTAACCGTCCGGGACCTCGGGTCCATCTACCCGGACCGGCGATTCGACGCCGCCCGGGAGCAGCAGCTCCTGCGGGAGCACGACATGATCGTGCTGCAGTTTCCCTGGCACTGGTACTCCGTTCCCGGCGTGCTGAAGGAGTGGATGAACCAAGTCCTTACCTACGGCTTCGCCTACGGTGCAGGCGGGGACGCTTTGCACGGCAAGCGTCTGCAGCTGGTCATCTCCACGGGCGGCCCGGAGTTGTCCTACACGGCCACAGGACACAACCGCTTCACTATGGCCGAACTGCTGCGACCCTTGGAAGCCTCCGCCCACCTGTGCGGGTTGGAGATGGCGGAACCCCTGATCCTTCACGCCGCGCCCAGGGTGAGCCACGATGAACTGGCCGCGCACGCCGTGCGCTACCGGAAGCTGCTGTCGGCCGTCCCCGCCGGCGCGAGCCGAGCCTGAGCGCACGAGTGCACTGCTAAAAGTCGCCCGTCCTGGAAAGCGGAATGATGCAAGCACTCCTGGTGGACAGACCGGGAGCAGGGGCAGTCTTCGGCTCCATCCATCTGCTGATGTGCCCTACATCCTCCATTCGAAGCAAAGCGGCGCTGGCTGGAAGACGCTGGTCATTGTTAGTCTCGGCCCATGGCCGGATTTCCTCAGTTACTTCACACGGTTCTCGACACTACAGATGTGCGAGGACTGGCGGAGTTCTACCGCCAGCTTCTCGGACTCCAGTACCGGTCAGGAGACGAGCCCGCCGCCGAGGGCTTCCCTGATGATGTCGACTGGCTTGTCCTCACTGATGCGCAGGGCGTTCGTAAGCTCGCTTTTCAGCAGGTTGATCATTTGAAGCGGACGACGTGGCCTTCGCCTGATGTGCCAATGCAGATGCACCTCGATTTCACTGTTCCTGACCGGGAAGCCCTCACACATCAACACTCCAGGGCACTGGCATTAGGGGCCGAGCTCCGCTTTGATCGTTCGGAGGATCCGAATGAGCCGCTGTTCGTCTACGCCGATCCGGCCGGTCATCCGTTCTGCATCTTCGTAGGCTAACGCGAGCATGAAATCCCCGAGCTTCCCGCTCCGGGTAAGCAGAGGCCGGGCAACCACAGGGGCTGCCCGGCCTCTGCCGGAATACTCCCCGGCCTCTGCCGGAATAAAGGATGCTGTTATGCAGTCGGTGCCGCGGCCGCCGCTTTCTTTTCGAGAGCCTCGGCAGCCTTCTGGATCTGGGCACCGTATCCGCCGTTCAGCGCGGTGTCCTTGATCTTTTTGGCCTGGGCGTCCAAGTCGGCCGGCGCTGCCGCCTTGAGGGTCTTCAGGTCAGCCTGCAGGTTGGCAGGGAGCTTCGCGAGAAGCTTCGGGTGGCTGATGACCTGGTCGGCGACCTTCTGGAATCCGGCGCCCGGGTTGGCCGAGCTGAAAGCCTTGCGCAGTTCCGAGCGCAGGCCGGCGGAGCCGGTCGCGTTCTTCTCGGCAGCTTCGGCGCGCTTCTGGATGTCTGCGCCGTACCCGCCGGACAGGGCCGTGGTCTTGATCTTGTAGGCCGCGGCCACCCGGTCAGCCGGTGCGGCAGCCTTGAGGGCGTTCACATCCGCCTGCAGCGCGGCGGGGAGTTTGGCGAATACCTGCGGGTGATTCACCAGGGCGGTAGCGGCCTTCGCTGCGCGGTCACCTGCAGCCTGCGGGCTGTTCGCCTGGATGTGCAGGAAAGCCCCGACGCCGGACATGCCGGCGCGGGCGCCTGTCTTGGCTTGGGAGGACGGGGTAGCCGTTGACGTCGCCGAGGGGGACGGAGACGTGGGGGATGCTGAGGCGGCACTGATGCCCACGGTGGCAATGGCGCCGGCAGCGATGACCGCTGCTGCTCCTACGCCGAGGCGGGTCTTCAATGTGGGGGTTGTCGGCATTTCTACCTATTTCCTTCCGCTTTCGAATCGTTTGCGGGCCGGGGTGTTTCCGACCCGCAACTACTGTACGAGCCGATGCTGGGCGATAACTGAAAGAGGTCTCCCTGTTTTCTGGTTCCTCCGTAGGGAATAGGGTGGAGGATTTTCCCTACGGCGGCGGTGTCGACTCCAGGTTTCACAGGAACACGACAGGTTCCCTCTGTAACGTCCGTCCGGATGGATGTACAACCGCAACCCACCGCAGCCACGGATGATGTGCCGGGCTGGCGATTGACCACGAAACGGGCGAAGGCGGAGACCGTGGCCATCTTCGCCGCCGTCGTTCTCTACGCGGCCTTCCTCTTAAGGTTGCTTCTCTTCTCTCGCGCACCGGGTTCCGAGAGCTCGATAAATCTCATCCCGTTCGCGAGTATCGCGGAATATGTGTCCAGCCACTCGTCCGGGACCGGGAGGGTGGCATTCGCCAACGTCGTCGGGAACATCCTGATCTTCGTCCCGCTTGGAGTCTACGTATCGTGGTTCCGACCTCGGGCGAGCGCATGGCTGACCATGCTCACGGTCGCCTCGGTCAGCGTCGCCGTAGAGATCATTCAGGGCGCGTTTGCGGTTGGAGCATCGGACATCGACGACGTGATCCTGAACTGCGTCGGAGGAATCATCGGAATCCTCACATTCAGGCTGCTTTCGGCGACCCTGCGCAAGCAATCCCTAGTGCGGACCGCGATTGCCGTGTTGTCAGTGCTTTCGCTGCCCGTCTGGTGCTACTTCCTCTTCATCGTCCGGCTGCACATGTGAGCACAAGCCACCACTACGAAAAAGGGCGCTCCGGCGCCTCGATGCGATCGCTAACGGACAGTCGCCGGCTGGTCATGTGCCCTGGCCAGGTGCCAAAATGGGCCTCATGTTCCGCAGACCTCGTGACGCCGACCTATCTAGGCGGCAGTGACCTACCCGTAATCCCGTGGGATGGACGCTGCCGCAGAAGTGTTGGAGCGTCATATGTCCCGTACCGAGAAGACCCAGCCGTTTCGTATCCGCCTGTGGGACGGCACTTTGCGCCGCGTTGCTGTCCACGATCACCGGGACGGCATCTGCGACCTCCCTGCCACCGTCCAGGAGTACCTGAAACGGGTCGAGGACACGGGTGTCTCCATGGCCCCGGGGTTCTGCCACTGGGAACTCCAGTACACCGGAACGAGGACCTGCTGCTGCCCGCTGTGCCATGACGCAGACGGTCTGCGCGATGAGCGCCGGGCAGACCGTCATCGGAACCGCCGCGAACTGGCTGAGTTGCTGAAGCTGACCCGCCACGGCTGGCGCGAACTCGGCTGAAGGACCGGTCCGGAACCCGCGCCTCCGAATCTGTTAGCGCGGAGCCCGATATCGCAAGGGGTGCCGGGATGCCGGGGCGCGGGACAGAATCGGTCTATGACGCGGATCGCAATCATCGGCGGTGTGCTGCAGGCCGTTGTTCTTCTCCGCGGCTGCATGGTCATGTCCAGTGTCGCGGAGCCATACTGGGTGAATGATGATCGACGGCGGATCTGGGGGTGCGGGCGGGAAGCGGCCTGCGCCGGGCATGAGCCCGTTCCCGCCGATCGCAGACTACGCGTTCCTGTCCGACTGTGAGGCCAACTGCCTGATCGCCCCGAGCGGGCAGGTGGAGTGGATGTGCCTGCCGCGTCATGATTCACCGAGTGCTTTTTCCAGCATTCTCGACCGGGCCGCGGGCGGTTTCAAGGTTGCGCCATACGGCGTCCGGGAGCCCGCTGCGCGCCGCTATCTGCCCGGGAGCCTCATTTTAGAGACCACCTGGCAGACCAGAACGGGCTGGATGATTGTGAGGGATGCCCTGGTGATGGGCCCCTGGCACCACACGGAGAAGAGGGCGCGCAGATACCGCCGCCCGCCGACGAACTACGAAGCGGAGCATTGCCTGCTGCGTACCGTCCGGTGTGTCAGCGGATCCGTAGAGCTGTCCGTCCTATGCGAGCCTGTCTTCGACTACGGCCGACGCCGGGCACGATGGGAGTTCGTCAGTCCCGGATACGGGGAGGCCAGTACCATCAGCAGCGACGAGGAGGATCTGGTTCTCTGCCTCACCACCAACCGCCGCTTGGGCATTGAGGGCCCCATCGCGATCATTCGCAGCCAGATGACCGAGGGCGAGGAGGCGTTCATCGCCCTCTCATGGGCGTCGGTGCCTCCACCCAGGACCTGGGAGGAAGCCACCCAGAAGCAGTGGCAGACCACCGAGTTCTGGCGGCAATGGATCACTGTCGGGGAGTTCCCGGACCACCCCTGGCGGGAGCAGCTGCAACGCAGCGCGCTGACGTTGAAGGGGCTCACCTACGCGCCGACCGGAGCGCTGATCGCCGCGGCCACCACGTCGCTGCCCGAGACGCCCCGGGGAGAGCGAAACTGGGACTACCGATACACCTGGGTGCGGGACTCCACCTTCGCGCTGTGGGCGCTGTACACGCTCGGCCTGGACCGAGAGGCAGACGACTTCTTCTCCTTCATCCGCGACGTCGCCGCCGAGGACGAGCTGCAGATTATGTACGGCATCGGGGGCGAAAGGGACTTGCCCGAGTCCGTGGTCGAGGGTCTGGAAGGCTACGACGGGGCCCGGCCTGTCCGCGTAGGCAACGCTGCGGTCCACCAACGCCAGCTGGACGTTTGGGGCACGATGCTGGACTCCGTTTACCTCCATGCCAAGTCCCGTGACCAGCTCCCCGAGTCGCTATGGCCCATCCTGCTGCGCCAGGTCGAGCAGGCTGCCTCCCACTGGCGAGACACCGATCACGGCATCTGGGAGGTCCGTGGCGAACCGCAGCATTTCACCTCCTCCAAGCTCATGTGCTGGGTCGCCCTGGATCGCGGCGCCCGGTTGGCACGGTTGCACGGCGAAGCTGATTACGCCCGTAAATGGGACACAGTCGCGGCGGAGATCCACGACGACATCTGCAGCAACGGAGTCGACGATCGCGGAGTGTTTGTCCAGTCCTTCGGCACCACGAACCTCGATGCTTCGCTGCTCCTTGTCCCGCTCGTCCGGTTCCTGCCAGCCAGTGATCCCCGCGTTCGTGCCACCGTTTTGGCCATCGCCGATGAACTCACCCGGAACGGACTCGTCCTGCGCTACCGCCCCGAACAGACCGACGACGGGCTCGCGGGCGATGAGGGGACTTTCACCATGTGCTCGTTTTGGCTCGTCTCAGCCCTCGTTGAGATCGGAGAAGTGGCCCGAGCCAAAGCATTATGTGAACGCCTGCTGTCCAACGCCAGTCCACTGGGGCTCTACGCCGAGGAGCTGGATCCGGTGAGTGGGCGTCATCTCGGCAACTTCCCGCAAGCGTTCACCCACTTGGCCCTCATCAACGCGCTCATGCACCTCATTCGCGCCGAAGAAACCCACCGCGTGAGGCCTTTCGCCCCGGCACACCGCAACACCTGACCAGCTATGCAGCTCGGGGGCAGCCGCTGGGTAATGTAATGCCTGTTTCCTGGCACGGGACCTCCCGGAAGGTTTCAACTCGATCAGGGGTCGTGGAACGCGGCGCATTCCGGGAAGGGGTCGTTCAGGGGCGCTGGCCATGGCGGATCGTTAGCGGGGTCGGCGTCGTCGGCGTCGGGCCAAGGGTGTGCGGCGGTGAACAGGTGCCAGTCGGGGAACGGATCCACCGGGAGTTCGTGTTCCTGATGTGCGGTAGCTCGGTCCGGTCCGATGCTCGTGCCTCGGTGCGTGTCCCCGTCTCTCTCCATGTCCGTGTCCGTGATTGGGGTGTCGGGTGGCCAGTGGGGTGGTTCCCAGTCCTGGTGCTCGCTGGAGTAGAGCCGCCGGGACGGTGATGTCCACCCGGGCGGGTGGTCCTTGCTGGCCGCGGTGGGCGTCCATCCGGTCCGGTGTTTGAGGCGGTGGTGTTTGGGGCAGGGCTGGCCCAGGTTGGAGATCCCGGTGGTGCCTCCGTCGGCCCACGCCAAGAGATGGTCTGCTTCATTGTCCAAGGAGTGGTTGTTGCAGCCGGGGAAGGGGCATTTGCCGTCGCGAAGCCGGAGCCATTGACGCTGGGCCTTCGTGAGGCGGTAACTGGTGCGTCCGATTTCCAACGGGGCGCCGTCACGGGGGTCGGTCAGGACGCGGTGGAAGGAGTCCGCGCCGTCGGCAATCAGGCGGCGGGCGATCGAGGGCGGGATAGGCCCATAGCCGTCAAGCATGGCCGGTTCGTCCGTGGCGCCCAGCAGCGCCAGGACGGGTACGGTGACCAGGACCTGCGCCCTCGGGGACGGGACCGGACAAGCCCGCCCTGGTCCGGCGCCCCCGTCGGGCCTTCCGCCCACTCCCGAGCCGCCGCCGGGTGTTCCGGTGGTGTTAGTGCCGGTGGCCTGGTTGGTAAGGAGCCAGGTGGCGGTGATGTCGGCGCGGAGCTGGGCGAGGGTCCGGGTCTCGTGAGGGCCTTGGAGGGCGCGGGCAGCCGCGGTGGTCCGTTCCCAGATTCCCGCCGCGGTCGCTGCAGGCAGGTGCGCCGAGAGCCACGCCATGCCGTCCCGGTCCGGGAGGTATTCGACCCGCCGGTCCCCGACTTTTTTCGCGTGGCGTTCTTCGATGCCGACCGGGTGGTGGCGTTCCCGCCAGGTGCGTGCCTTGGCGCGGAACCGGGCCGGGACGAGCTCCCCGGCGGGGCAGCCCCGGGCAGGGGTCGGTGCTTCGGGGTCCAGGAAGTGTGCTTCCATCGCTTCGGCTCCGGCAGGTTCCAGGTCCTCGGTTTCCTCGACCATGATCCGTGCGTGTTGCCACGAGATCGCCCCGGACTGAAGGGCGGCCAGGGTCAGAGGCAGAGCCGTGGTCAGTGCCCGGGATGCGGACAGGAAGGCCCCGGCGGTGCGTTCACTGACGGTCAGGACGCAGGCGACCTCGGCAACCAGTGCAAGCTCCTGGGCGGTGCGCTCGTGAGGTGAGGCCACCGGAGACACCAGGGACCTGGCAGCCCGCACATAGTCCGCGGCCAGCTTCGTTTTCAGGGCGGCGGTCCGGGCTTCCAGCCGGACTACTTCCGCCAGGCCGTCCAGACAAGCATCCGCCAGCCGGCGCAGCGGATCGGAGCCGTGCAACAGGGCAGGGTCACGCAGCGGATCGGAGCCGTCATGCGGCTCGGCGTCTGCCGGGGGAGTGGGGCCCGGCGACTCGGAGCCGTCCGCGCCCGTGCCAATGCAGGCAGCAAGCACGGCAACGGACGCGGCAATGGCATCCAAGGCCGCGCCGCTGGCCGCGCCCGCGCTGTTGTCTGCGCTCGAACCGGTCCTACTCCCCATACCCAAAGCATCACACGAGGCACCGACAATTTAGCGCAGACGCCGGGGCTGCCTCACACCAATCCCCGCTGGTTGTTGACGCCTTGCGAAAGCTCAGCCTCCAGCTGGCTGATGCTGGGCAATGTCGAAGCGATTTCGGGCAGGGATCCCGCGATCTCGGCTTCCCATTCCGCGATGCCAACCGGCTTGTTGAACCCGCGCAGGGCGTATTCGGCCACCACGTTGTTTTTGGTCTTGCACAGCAAGAGCCCGATGGTTGGCTGATCGTCGGCGTGCGCGAGCAGATCGTCCACGGCAGACATGTACATGTTGATTTGCCCAAGGTATTCCGGTTTGAAGGCGGTGGCCTTCAGTTCAATCACCACGAAGCAGCGCAGTTTGAAGTTGTAGAACAGCAGATCCGTGAAGAACTCGTCGCTGCTGATCGTGAGCCTCACCTGCCGACCCACGAACGCAAAGCCCTGGCCTAGTTCCAAGAGGAACTTTTCAACGTGCCGGATCAACTGGCTTTCAAGGTCGCGCTCGTCCCGCTTGCCCGCCATCGCGACGAAATCGAAGACATAGGGGTCCTTGAACGCTTGTTGCGCAAGATCAGAGTCCGACGGCGGCATAGTCGCCTTGAAGTTGGTGATTGCCTTGCCGGAGCGCTCGTGAAGCCTGCTTTCGATCTGAAGTGCCAGAACATTGCGCGACCACCCCTCGGCCAGGGCCTGGTCGGCGTACCAAGCCCTGTCAGCTGGGTCCGCCAGCTTGTCGAGCAAGATGACATTGTGGCCCCAGGGCAATGTTGCAACAGACTGTTGCAACATTGGGAAGTCCGGCCAAGCCTCCGCAAAGGACTTCATATAACGGAGGTTTCGTGGCGAGAAGCCTTTCGCCTCCGGGAAGGCTGAGCGGACGTCTGCTGAGAGCCGTGTGACTACTTTGCTTCCCCATCCCTTCTCGGATTCCCGCTGTGCCAGTTGCTTGCCGATGGCCCAGTAGGAAAGAAGCATCTCCCGGTTTGCGGCGGAGACCGCCCTGGACCTGCCGGAATGGATCTGATGTGATACCGAGGCCAGCAGCTCCGGATACCAATCTGGCATGACGGACTTCGGTGGCGCTGATTCAAACGAAGCTGGTACGGACATCCGGGGGCGGATCCTTTCTCGGCGGTCATTTCACCGCGAATCTATCGACGGCCACTGACAGTAATGCCGGACACGGACTGATCCCGAGGAAATGCCTGCCCGGAAAAGGGATTACGGCTAGCCCTGACCTTCCCACGGGACGGCGCTTGGCACGAATTTCCGGATGCCAGGCCGGCAACGTCCAAAACGAGGGGCCGGCAACGCCCAAAACGGGGGGCCGGCGGCGTCTGGGGTAGAGAGCCCCGAGCCCCGGGCTCCAGGGGCCCTCCCGCCGTCGGCCCCGTCTTTTCCGGTCCCGTCAGGGCCGGTAGCTGTCGAGGTGCCGAATGTGTTCCTACATATATTCAACAGTCTTTTCCCGCGATCCGAAACGAGTGGAGTGTACTCGTTTTACGGCCGGCAAACTCCGGGTGGCTTACTCACCACCGGCCTTGGACAGCATCGCCCTTACCGGCTGGACCACCGCTGCCGTTTCGGAAAGGGAATCCGGTCCAAGTCGTTCGCCGCGACCACCGGGATCCCTCCGGACCGCGCCCCGGCCTGCTGCGCGAGCAGCCCGACGTCGGTGTAGCGTGATGAGAAATGGGTGAGAATGAGCATGCCCGCGCGGGCGGTGGCAGCCAATGTGCCCGCTTGCCCCGCCGTCAGATGGCGGTACTGGGCGGCGAGCTCGCCGTCGTCGTCGCTGAATGTGGACTCCGCCACGAGAAGATCGACGCCCTCGGCGAGTTCTTCCGCACCGGCGCATGGCGCCGTATCCATCACGAAGGCAAAGCTTTGACCGGGCCTCGGCACGCTCACATCGTCCAGGCGCACGCCGCCCACGCTCCCGTCCTGCTGGAGGAGGCTGATGTCCCGCCCGGTAATTCCGGCCGCCGCCAACCGCTCCGGAAGGAGACTGCGGCCGTCAGGTTCTGCAACCCTGTAGCCGTACGTCTCGATCCGATGCAACAGCGGGCGCACCTCCAAGCCCGAAGCGACGGCTCCCGCGGCCCCATGCGGATGCAGCCGGAGGTCGACGCCGGGGGAGGCCACCGCGACGAGCGCGCGGATCATCTCCTCGCCGGACGCGGGATAGTGCAGATGGACCGGATGCGGAACGCGATCCAGTGCCATCCGGGAAAGCACCCCTGGAAGCCCAAAGCAGTGGTCGCCGTGGGCATGGGTGATGCAGATGCGCGTGATTTGGCTGGCCGAGACACCCGCCTGGATCATTTGACGCTGTGTGCCTTCTCCAGGGTCGAAGAGCAGGCCCTGCCCATCCCAGCGGAGCACATACCCGTTGTGGTTCCGGGTCCTGGTGGGAACCTGCGAAGCGGTGCCGAGAACCACGAATTCGCGCATGAAACCGAGTGTCTCACTGCACGGCTGTTTTCCCCATCGTTTGCGTGCCCCGGGCAGGACATGCTGCCTTGGGTTTGGCGAGTACGTCTGAGCGCACCTGTTGCGGAAGAATGTTCACATGAGTGACGCCGCCCGGTTTATCGATGAGGCTTTACGCCGGGAGAGCTCATGGATCCGCGCAGAAGATACGCAGGCCCGGCTAGGAGGCGGTCTCCGTTATTACGGCTCCTCAGTCGGTGCCGTCCGCGGCACTGTCCGCGACGCCCTCCGCCGCCACTCGGGGCTCGCGCACGACGAGGTCACTGCCTTGAGCTCGGAATTGTGGGCGGTTCCCGTTTTCGAACGCCGGCTCGCGGCAATTGTGTTGTTGCAGTCGAACGTCGATCTGCTGACCAATACCGATTTGACGCGCCTCGAGGGTTTTGTCCGCGATGGAGGGCGGCGCGAACTAGTCGATCCGCTTGCGGTGGACGTTGTTGGACCGTTGATCGCCCGGCTGGATGGGCAGCCCAGGGCGCGTGCTGACGGCGTGCTGGATCGATGGGCGCAGGAACCTGACGAGTGGCTGCGCCGCGCCGCCCTGATGTCGCCACTGAGGGCACTCCGTGCCGGAAGCGGCGATTGGGGCGCATTTGTACGCCACGCCACGGCGGCGCTCGACGCACCTCGCGAAGATGGTGGAGACGCCGAGGTGGTCCGGGATGCAGTTTCCACCATCCTGAAAGAGGTGGCCAAGCATCGGCCCGAACTGCAGTTCCCCGCGCTTAGCTCCCGGGAAGACGGAGTTTAGTTTTTAGGAAAAAGCGTGTTGTAGCGGTACATGAAGGCCGCCATTGCATCCCGGGCAACGGCAGTTACAGGCCGAAAGGTCACGGTCTTGTTCGCTTCAGTCCACCCGGTTGAGATTCTGGTGAAGGCCAGCCAGTTGATCTCCTTGTAGAACGGAGTCTGTGGCGTCACATCGGTGAACGGGGAAGCCGCCGGAGCCGCGTAGGCCGGGCTGCCTGCCATGCGGTACATGAAGGCCGCCATGGCATCACGGTTCACGGGTTGCAGCGGGCGGTAGGTCTTGATGCCGTTTCCTTCGTCCCAGCCGGTGGAGATGCCCTGCGTTGCGAGCCAGTTGATCTCCTTGTAGAACGCAGTTTGTGGTGTCAGGTCGGCGAAGGGAGAAACTGCCGGGGCTGTATACGGCGGGCTGCCTGCCAGGCGGTACAGGAAGGCCGCCATGGCGTCACGGTTCACGGGTTGCAGCGGGCGGTAGGTCTTGATGCCGTTTCCTTCGTCCCAGCCGGTGGAGATCCCCTGCGTTGCGAGCCAGTTGATCTCGGTAAAGTACGGGTAATTGCTGGGGACGTCGCTAAAAGGGCTCGACGCCGGTGGTGGCGGCGGGGGTGGCGGCGTGGTCGACTGCCCCAAGGCCTGGGCGACGGTCCGGACGGAGGTTGTCCCGTTGCCCGTCCGTGCGGCCAGCCAGGTGACGAACGTATCGAAGAGCGTTGGGCTAATGGTCAGGGTGGGATCGGTTCCGACCGCGATGTGGTGGAAAGTCAACTCCAACCAACCGCCCGTCGACTCGGCGTTGGTGACCAGGTCCTCCAGATTCTGCAGGGTCCATGTGCTGTCCACTTCATCCGGAGCCTTGGTGACCAGGGGGTTTGCCGGAGGGAGGGTCTCTGCGAACGGGCAGCTTGCGCAGCTTGCCGGGGAACGGATATCGCCCAGTCCGCGTGCGCTGGCGAATCCACAGTTCTTCACATCCGTCTGAACGGACGCGTTTTCCGCGGCAAATGGATAGGCGAAGTTGCTGACTTGGAATCCCCAGCTTTCGAGCGTCGACTTGCCGTTGCAGATTTCGGCGCTGGCAGCTGCGGTGGTCAGCGTGGTCAGATCCGGGTGTGTAACAGTGTGGCCCCCGATCTCGTTGCCGTCACCAGCGATGGAGTGCAGATTGGCCTGGGTCAGGTAGCCCGGGGTGCCGATCCAGCTGGTGGTGATGAAGAAGGTTCCCACGAGCCCATGGGCTTTCAAGACCTGTTCGGCGGCGAGCTGGTTGTCGTTGCCGTCGTCGAAGGTCAGACTCACGATGGTGGTTGCTGCTGCATGTGCCGGAACGGCGACTCCGCTAAGGGCGCCCGCGGTGAGCAGCAGGGCACCCAGGACGGCACCGATCCGCTTGTGCTTGTTCGGGTTTTTTATCCGAGGAAATCCGGCGACCCGTGGGCCTTGCTTCCTGAAACGCTGATCCGGTCTGCGCATGGCTCCTCCACGAGACGAGGGCCCCCAGGCGGCGTATGAATGTAGGGTACGCCTTCAGTCGCACAGGTTGAACACAAAAACCACCCAAATCTGAATTCACAGCCTGCTCCAAGGTTCGAGCGGTGAGGGGTGACCAACGCCCTCCTGCGGCAGCCAATCGGGTGCGTACAGCCTGTTCCCACGACGGCCCAACACTCGTAATCTGAAAGCTGGGAGGTGATTCCTGTGGAAGCAGCCCAGGGAGATCGGATCATCATTCACGGCAGAACGGTGGGGGCATCCGACCGGCACGGCGAGATCATCGAAGTCCGCGGTGCAAATGGTGCGCCGCCGTATTTCGTGCGATTTGACGATGGCCACGAGACCATCCTGTACCCGGGTGGTGATTTCACGATCGATCACGCAGGCGGCAGGCCGTAGCCGCGACGGCTGGCCGTCTTTCACGTTGAGCTGCCGGCCGTCTTTCACGTTGAGCTAAGGTAAAACTTAGCGGCGAGGGAGACCGGGGAGGCGCGCGTGGATCA
Source organism: Arthrobacter bambusae (assembly GCF_030812595.1). Taxonomy (GTDB): domain Bacteria; phylum Actinomycetota; class Actinomycetes; order Actinomycetales; family Micrococcaceae; genus Arthrobacter; species Arthrobacter bambusae_B. The sequence continues at coordinate 90,829 of NZ_JAUSSZ010000006.1, read as the reverse complement.
GATTCTGGACCTGCCCTTTGAGGTGGCTCTTATCGCGCTCTTCGCTGTAGTGATGGTCCGCGTCAACGCGACATACTGGATCGGCCGCGGCGCAGCCGCGGGAATGGGGCGGACGCGCTTTGCGCGCGCCCTGCATCGCCCCAAAGTTAGCAAAGCGCAGGTCCTGGTACAGCGCTTCGGCCCATACGCCGTCGTACTTACCTTCCTGACAATCGGACTCCAAACCGCCGTCAACCTGGCGGCTGGGGCTGCGAGAATGCCGCTCAGCCGCTATCTCCCTGCGGCAATCGTGGGCTCGGGCATCTGGGCCTTCGTCTACGCGACCATCGGGTTGGCGGCGATAGATGCGTGGCTTGCTGTCATGGCGGGCTCCCCCTTGGCTGCCGTTCTCCTGGCCGCCTCCGTTGCCGTGCTTGCCGTACTTGCCGTCTGTCTGGTCATTTGGCGTCGACGTCGGACGGCTGTGGCGCCAGAAGATACAGTGGTCTGAGTTCCATTACCGGACCGGCGAAAGGGCAGGCGTTGAGTATTGAGCTTCCGGACCTCGCGGAAGGCGACTTCTACTATGAAGCACTCGGGAATGGGCGGTTGCGCTCAACCATCCACGCCCAGGGCGCGTGGAATCCGCATGAGCAGCACATGGCACCGGCATCGGGCCTCATGGCTGATGCACTGCTCCGCCATGAGCCCCGCGACGACGTCCGGATGGCCCGCCTTAGCTACGAAATCCTGGGATTGATCCCGGGCGGCGAATTCGAAATCACCACAGCCACGGTCCGCCCCGGCAGGACGATTGAACTGATTCAGGCGGAACTCTCGGCGGCAGGACGGGTGGCGATCCGGGCCACCGCCTGGCGCATGGCCACGAGTGATACAAGTGCCGTCGCCGCCATAGAAGACCTCGCCATGCCGGCCCCGGACGAATGCAAGCCGTGGGACGGCGCCAGTGTGTGGCCCGGCGGCTACATCCGGTCCTTGGAAATGCGAATCGCGGAAGGACACCGGGCAGGCTCGGGCAAAGTCTGGATCCGCACCGCATATCCGCTTACCGATGCCGCGGACAGCCTCGACCTCGCAAGGCTCGTTGGACTCGTGGACACGGCCAACGGCATTGCTGCCCGCGTTTCGCCTGGCAAGAACAGCTACATTTTTCCCAATCTTGACCTGCAGATCCACATGTACCGCGAACCTGCGGGCGAGTGGCTCGGCCTGGACAACATGGTGTCCTTCGGCAATGACGGCATCGGCCTGACGTCCACGGTACTGCACGACATCAGTGGCCCTTTCGGCCGCGCTGAGCAGATCCTCACGCTGAGGAAGAGCTGATGGTTGCGGACCATACCGGAACACAGCGCACGCTGACGGTGACGCGCCAGGAAGAATCGCTCGGCGTCGCCGATGACCTGGACTTCGGGATCGAGCTCCTCAATCGTGCCCGGCGGGGGCTGCTCGGGCCAACACTGCGGTTGTACCGACCCCGCCCCACCGTGGCGTTCGGGCAACGCGATGCCAAGCTGCCGGGATTCCAAGCTGCGTCCGAGGCATGCAAGGACCTGGGGTTCGAACCGTTGATCCGCAAGGCGGGCGGCCGGGCGGCCGCCTACCACCGGGGCACTTTGGTGATCGACCATGTGGAGCCGCACACGGACGCGATCGCCGGGGCGAAGTCCCGATTCTCCTTCTTTGGCGAGCTCTTGGCAGGCGCGCTCCGCCGCCTCGGGGTGCAGGCCGCCGTCGGGGAGATCCCCGGCGAATACTGCCCGGGTGAGTTCAGCGTCCACGGCCTGGACCCGGATTTTCCAACACACCAGATCAAGTTGGTGGGCACCGCCCAGCGGGTGGTCTCCGGAGGATGGCTGTTCAGCTCGGTGATAGTCGTTGAGAACTCGGCGCCCATCCGCGAAGTCCTGACAGCCAGCTATCAAGCCCTCGGACTGGATTGGGACCCCGCCACCGCCGGCGCGGCCAACGACCTCTTGCCGCAGCTGGACGTACCCGCGGTGGAAGAAGCCGTCGTCGCCGCATACGCAGAATACGCCGAACTCATCGACGGCGAGTTCCGGAGCCTGCTCCCCGTGACGAGCACCAAGGCGCCGTTGTAGACGGAAACCCAGCGGGACCGCCGGACTCCAGCGGGACCCCCGGACTCCGGCGGAGTTAGGCGGCGAGGCGCGCTTCGACCTCGGCGGCGGACGGGTTGGTGGCCGCGGTGCCGTCCGGGAATAGGACCGTGGGGACGGTCTGGTTGCCGCCGTTCAGCTTCTCCACGAGTTCGGCAGTGCCCTCAACCTCTTCGATGTTGATCTCGTTGTAGCCGATGCCCTTGGCGTCCAGCTGCTTCTTCAGTCGGTTGCAGTAACCGCACCAAGTGGTCGAGAACATGGTGATAGTGCCGGATTCGGGGGTGAAGTCCACGGATTCTCCTGTGTCTTTGTGTGTTTCGGGTCTGCGTTTTTAAACTACTGGCGTCAACGGTAACCCGGCAGGAGCTATTCCTTCGCGCTCATGTGTCGCATGACACGGTCCGCAGGGAAACAGCGCGACACGCAGCAAGCGCACACACCATGGGATGGACCCGATGTGCGGTCCCTCGGATCTCAGGTATCCGGTCCTAGAGCGACTCTTCCACGACGACGCCGGACTGGTACTCCCGGCCGTCGGCTTCACTGAAGGCCGTCATCACATGTCCTTTGCCGAGGCCGTTGATCGCCGAGAGGGGGAAGTGGCCCGTGATGGTATTTTCCGAGTGTTCGACACCCTTGAGGTCGTAGTTCTCTTCGGCGCTTTGGTCGTGGTTAAAGGAGAAGAAGGCGATTGCCTCCCCGTTCATGAACTCGATGCCGAGTCTTCGTTGAGAGGAATAGTCCGGAGTCGCAGCGACCAGGCCCACAACAAAGGCGCCGGAGCCAGGGATGTTGCCCTCGATCTCGAACTTCGCCACGAGCGTGGCTTCCGTGGCGGTAACGCTGGCCTGCTTCAGAAGTGCCTCATGGTTGCTCATGGCTCAATCCTGCTCTGTGCGCCCTTCGCCGTCCACCCCTGATTCGGCTTTTTGTCCAGCCCCGCCACCCTCCTTGCGCTCCAGATCGTGAACTAGCGACTGAGCCTGACGAGGCGGTTGCGCACTTCCTCTCCCATGGTCGCGATCCTCGCGTAGCCGGCAAAGGCGAAGAATAACAAGCCGGCGGATTGCAGGATTCCGTACCCACCATGGGCAAGCAGTCCATCCCCGAAAGTGTTGGCCGGGGACGGCGCGGACCTGGCGGGAGCCCAACCCGATCACGACCGCGTCGAAGGTACCCAGCCGACGGGCCAGGGCCTGGGGGTTGCTCATGAGGGTTCTCCTTAGGCGCTCACACCGAGTCTTAGTCCGGCCATCCTCCCGAATGTGCGCCGGCGCTGCGGGATGAAGCCTAGGACTTCCCCATGAGTGTCAAGACGATAAGGACGCAGTTGAGGCCCACGATGAGTGCGGCGCTGGTCCACCCGGCAATTTTCAACGGCGCGGAATCCGTGTGGATGCCCATGACTTCGCGCTTGCCGGTGAGCCGGATCAGCGGAATCAACGCGAAAGGTATGCCGAAGCTCAGCAGCACCTGGCTCAGCACGAGTGCCAGGGTAGGTTCTATCCCAACGCCGAGAATGACCAAGGCCGGGGCCAGTGTGATCACCCGGCGGAGCAGCATGGGCACCCGGATTTTGAGGAGTCCCCCCATGACAGTCGCGCCGGCGTAGCATCCGACGGATGTTGAAGCCAGGCCCGAGGCAAGCAAACCGACGCCGAAAGCCACGCCGATGACTGGACCAAGGGCCGAGGTAACGGCAGCGTGGGCCCCCGCGATCGTTGCGGTGCCTTCGACCCCCCGCAGGCTCGTTGCAGCCAAAAGCAGCATGGCGATGTTCACGACTCCGGCCAGCATCAAGGCCCCCGCGACGTCCACGCGGGTGGTCTTGATGAGCCTTGTCCGTACTGCGGGATCTTCCGAGAAGCCATGCCGGTCACGGGCCAAGGCCGAATGGAGGTAGATGGCATGCGGCATGACGGTGGCACCGAGCATGCTCGCAGCAAGGAGGACCGTGTCCGTGCCCTCGAAGCGCGGCACCAAGCCGGCCAGCACTCCGCCGGGTTCGGGGGGATTGACGAACAGCCCCGAGACGAAACCGACGGCGATGACCGCCAGGAGCATCATGATGGCGTGTTCAAAGGATTTCTGGCCGCGTGAGGACTGGAGGGCCAGGAGGAACATGGATGCGACGCCGACGATGATTCCGCCCATGAAAAGCGGTAGTCCGAAGAGCAGGTTGAGGGCTACGGCTCCGCCGATGACTTCGGCCATGTCGGTAGCTCCGGCCACCACCTCCGCCTGCACCCAGAAAAGCCTGCGCCGATGGGTTCCCAAGCGTTTGCCCAGGAGTTCCGGAAGGCTCTGGCCGGTGGCCAAGCCGAGTTTCGCGGACTGGTACTGCACCAGGACTGCCATGATGTTTGCTGCCACCAGGACCCATACGAGCAGGTAGCCGCAGTTCGCTCCGGCTGTGAGGTTTGCCGCGACGTTTCCCGGATCCACATAGGCGATCGCAGCCACGAAAGCCGGCCCCAACAAGAGCAGCCGGGACTTCCATCGGGCCTTGCTCGCCGGTTGCTCCGCGATCGTGGCAGCCATGGTTTCCTCAACATCGGGGATACGGACATTCTGAGGATACCGCTAAGTTAGGCACACCGAAAAGTAGATTTTAGGCACGGCTTGACTGGCGCGCTTGGGGCTTCAGGCGTGGGTGGGTTCTTCAACAAGTGCGGTGGCGATGCTGTCCGCATCCTCAAGGGCGGCGAGATACCGCTCGGCATCCAAGGCTGCGGCGCAACCGGTGCCGGCGGCCGTAATGGCTTGGCGGTATCGGTGGTCCACTGCGTCACCGCAAGCGAAGACTCCGGAGAGATTGGTAACGGTGGTGGGGGAGTCCACCTTGATGTAACCCTCGGCGTCGAGCTCCACCTGCCCCGCAACCAACTCCGTCCGCGGGACATGTCCGATGGCCACGAATATGCCCGTAGCCGCGTGTTCGCGCGTTTCGCCGCTGCGGGTGTCAGCCAGGGTTACGCCGGAGACCTTGGCATCGCCGTGGATTGCGGTGATGGCCGAATGCCACGCGAAGCGGATTTTCGGATTGTCCTTGGCGCGCTGGGCCATGATCCGGGAGGCCCGGAGCTCTCCCCTGCGGACGACGACGGTCACGGTCTTTGCGAACCGCGTGAGGAACATCGCCTCTTCCATGGCGGAATCACCCCCGCCCACCACGATGATTTCCTGCTCGCGGAAGAAGAAGCCGTCGCATGTGGCGCACCACGATACGCCGTGTCCGGCCAGCATCTTCTCCTCGGGCAAGCCGAGTTCTTTGTAGGCGGAGCCGGTCGCGAGGATCACGGCAGGGGCCTCGTGTGTGTCACCCGCTCCGGTCACCACGCGCTTGAAGTGCCCACGCAGCCGGACTTCAGTGACGTCGTCGAACGCTATCTTGGCACCGAAGCGCTCGGCCTGCTGCTGCAGGCCATCCATGAGTTCGGGCCCCTGGATGCCGGCAGGAAAGCCCGGGAAATTCTCCACCTCTGTCGTGTTCATCAGTGCGCCGCCGGCGGTGACCGACCCGCCAAGCACCAAGGGGTTCAATCCGGCCCGGGCCGCGTAAATTGCAGCGGTGTAGCCGGCGGGGCCGGATCCGATGATGATCAACTGTTCTTTGCTCATAGACAAGTGCAACAAGGACGAGGACTTCAATCAAGGGTTCGTCCGTCCAAGTGCATAATGGGTAAATGTTGACCGAAGCCGGAGCCGTCCTGATCCGGCCCATGAGTCCTGGGGATTGGCCAGAAGTCCGCGCGATTTTCACTGAAGGCATCGAGACCGGGCAGGCAACTTTCGAAGCGGCGGCTCCGGACTGGGAGCAATTCGATGCAAGCCGCCTTCCTGACCACCGCTTCGTTGCTGAGGGGTCGGGCGAGGTGTTGGGGTGGACGGCCGTTTCCGCTGTGTCTGCGCGTCCGGCCTATGCCGGTGTGGTCGAACACTCGGTATACGTCGCCGGCCCTGCCCGCGGGCGCGGTATCGGAAGCCGGCTGCTGAAAGCGCTTGCCGCGTCGACCGAAGCGCATGGCATCTGGACGATCCAGTCCAGCATCTTCCCCGAAAACGAGGCCAGCATCCGCCTTCATCAGGCGAACGGCTTCACTGTGGTTGGCCGACGCGAACGCATTGCGCGCATGAGTGCCGGTCCGTTGGCCGGCCATTGGCGCGACACCCTTTTGTTGGAGCGCCGCTCACGGAAGATCTGAGCCTGAAGTGTTTTCTGGCTGGCCCGGCTTGCCCAACTCCGGGCGTTCTTGGTGTGCGCGGGTGACGAAGTGCTCCACCCGTCGGTCGGGAACGAGCCAGATCAGCGCCACCACGGTGTACGCGGCGACGGCCAGCAGGGGCTCAACAAAGCAAAGGCCAAGGCCTGCAAGATAGATGAAGGGAGAGGTCTTCCCCTTCCAGTCCTTGCTAACCGCCTGGGCGAGCGCACCTTGGCGCCCTTGCTGGTGAATCAATGCCTGCTGTAGGACGAAGTAGGCAATCGCGGCGCAGAGCAGGTTGAACCCATAGGCCAGCACGGGGACTTCGACGAAGCCCGATTCATCCATCCAGCGCGTGCTGAACGGGAAGAGCGAGAGCCAGAACAAAAGGTGAAGATTCGCCCAGAGGATGGCTCCGTTGACCCGGTCGGCCAAATGGATCATGTGGTGGTGGTTGTTCCAGTAGATCCCCACGTAGACGAAGCTGAGCAGGTAGCTGAGGAATGTCGGGAGGACGCTGAGAAGTCCATTCCAGCTCGGTTCCGGGGGCGCCCGCAGTTCGAGCACCATGATGGTGATGACAATGGCCAGGACGCCGTCACTGAATGCCTCAAGCCGGTTCTTGTTCATCGTGTTTCCCTCATGGGGACATCATCGTAGGTGATCGTCCCGTCGCCAAACTGGCCCCCGGACAGCAAAAGCCCCCACGAAGCGCAAGCACGCGGCCAACGACCCGTGATGCCTGCGCCCGCAGGGGCATTCGCTGCCTCTAGCCCAGCGTTGAGCTATCGATCACGAAGCGGTACCGCACGTCGGACGCGAGTACGCGCTCGTAGGCGTCGTTGATCTTGTCGGCCGGGATGACCTCGATCTCGGCACCCAGTCCATGCTCCGCGCAGAAATCGAGCATTTCCTGGGTCTCGCGGATGCCCCCGATCATGGAACCGGCGAAGGACCGGCGTCCGCCGATAAGCGCGAACGCGTTGACCGGCAGCGGCTCCGCCGGTGCGCCCACGTTCACCAGTGCGCCGTCGAGCGTCAGCAACTGAAGGTAGGCGCTGATGTCGATCGGGGCGCTGACGGTGTTGATGATGAGGTCGAAGGACCGCGCAAGCTCCTCGAAAGTGGCCGGATCGCTCGTGGCGAAGTAGTGGTCCGCGCCCAGCCTCAGGCCGTCCTCCATCTTCTTCAGCGACTGGGACAACACGGTGACTTCGGCACCCATCGCGTGGGCGAGCTTGACGGCCATATGGCCAAGGCCGCCGAGCCCTACGACGGCAACCCTCTTGCCGGGGCCGGCACCCCAGTGACGCAGCGGCGAAAAGGTGGTGATGCCTGCGCACAGCAGGGGAGCGGCGGCGTCGAGCCCTATTCCTTCGGGGATCCGTACAACGAAGTCCTCGGTCACGACGACGTGGGTGGAGTAGCCGCCCTGGGTGATGGTACCGTCACGGTCAACCGCACCGTAGGTCCCGGTCATCCCCTGCAGGCAGTACTGTTCCTCGCCCTTGCGGCAGTTCTCACATTCGCGGCAGGAGTTGACCATGCAGCCGACTCCCACGCGATCCCCGACTTTGTGCCGGCTGACTTCGGCTCCGACTTCGGTGACAATTCCGGCGATTTCATGACCTGGGGCCAGCGGGTACGATTGCGGTCCCCAGTCGCCGCGGACGGTGTGGATGTCCGAATGGCAGATGCCAGCGAATTTGATCTCGATCAGAACGTCGTGGGCGCCGACGTCGCGGCGCTCAATGGTGGTGGGGACGAGGTCCCCGCCCGCGGACGGGGCGGCGTAAGCATTTACGGTCAGCATTTTTCTCCTGTTGTGGACGGAGGGAGGGCACTATCCATCAAACAGGATCACTCCGACGTGAGGGAGGCCCTGATGATAGGTGTACTGGCAAGGCCTCCCTGAGCGGTGCGGGCTAGTTCTTACCGAGGAAGATCGGGTTGGTCAACGCCGCCATGGGGCCGAGCGGGATGGTCGTACCCATCTCGGTACCGCTGCCGGAGGTTCCGTCGATCTTCGGATGCCTGACCTCCACGCGCACGTATGCCGCGAGCTGCGGCGTCGTGATCCACGTGCTGGTTCCCTGGCCCGACGCGGGAAGCGTGATTTGCTGGGTCTGTCCTTCATCCGTGATGAAACGCACGACGCCGTTGGGCACGCCGGCGATTTTCGCCGTCACCGTGACAGGAGCATCTGCCGCGAGGCTGAGCCGCTCGCCGACAGTCGCGCTCTTGCCGCCGGAGGTCACCTGGAAGTCCACCGAGACGTCGGCAGACTCTGCGATCCAGTTCCGCCCGTTCCGGATGCCGTCCAGCAGGGCATCACGTGACAGTGCCGAGGCGTTGACCACGTTGTGGGGGAGCCCGATGACCTGCGGGACACTGTGCGCGTCGCTGTTTCCCATGGCAGGGAGCCAACGGCCGCCCGTGCGCACGGAGTGGGCCAGCATCGAGTCCCACGTGTTGACGGAAGACTCGTCGTCCAAGGTCCACGGGCCGGTCCAAACCTCAACGGCGTCGGCGTCGTCATAGCCGAACTTCCAGCGGCAGGCGACGTACGGGCAGTACGGGTGGGCCGGGACCACGATTCCGCCGGAAGCGTGGATCCGCTGTGCTTCCTGCTCGAATCCCTTGTCGCGGGCGCGGTAGCGCCAGTCAATCCACTCGCCGGGTTCGAGGCCGAGCGCGAGGTAGTGACCGTTGCGGGTGGTAACTTCCTCACCCGTGAGGATGAGCAAGTCGTTTCCGGCGAGCGGCCCCCAGACACCGTGGGACGCGGGCGTGTTGTGATCCGTGGAGATCATGAAGTCGAGCCGCGCGGCACGGGCGCCGGCTGCAACCTCTTCGGGGGTGCGCTTTCCGTCGGAGTAGACGGTGTGCAGGTGCGCATCGCCGCGGTACCAGCCTGCGCCGCGGCCGGCGATCTGCTGCGGCGGGTACTGTGCCTTGAAGGGAGTGCCGTCAGGTCCGTACTCAAGCGTGACGTTGACGGTGTAGTCGAGGCCCTGCTCGGCTACCTGGTACGGGCCCAGGACGATGTTCCACGTGCCCTTCCCGATCGGTCCGGGCAGGTAGCCCGGGGTCGTGTCGCCAGCGCTGATGCTGAATTCGGTACGGAATCCGCCGGACCAGCCGCGGAAGCCCTTACCGGCAAGGTCGGTGCCCTTCTCATCAAAGATTCCGATGTCGCAGGCATTCCCGAGTAGTCCGGAAGCCACCTGGGGCTTGCTGTAGGTGTAGGAAACGCTGATCTTGTTGACGCCTGCCGGAACTTCGACCGGCAAGTACACGAAGTCTGCGGCGCCCGGGTCCAAATGGCCGGTGATGGTCTTGGTCTTGCTGGTTCCGGTATCGGCTGACGCGAACGAAACCGGCGTCAGGGTCAAAGCTGCGCCGGTCAGTGCGGCGGCCAGGAAGCCGCGCCGGGTTGAGGAAAAAGTGGCATTTTCGCCCGAGTGGGCTTTGCATGGAGAAGTCACCCGGACGATGCTGCCGCCAGTTACTGAACAGTAGGTAACCGTCCTGAGAACTAGGCATGAAACCACCACCAGCAGCAAGCACTGTCCAAACAACGGACTCACAGGGATTGGACCCTTGTCACGAGCGCCCCCCGGGCCTACTGTTCTTGGCATGCACCAAGGGCTGGGGCGACGGCGCAAACGATTCCCATGGACCGAACAGGACGGTGTTTTGAGATGTGCGATATCCCGGGTTTACTCCGTCGCCTGGAGGCCGACGACCTCGCTCGATTGCGCGAGATAGGCACAGAAAAGCCGTTGGATCCAAGGATGATCGCCGCCATAGATGCGGCGGCCGGCGGCCCAGGGGAAGGCCGCGGCTATTACGTGGTCAGTGGTTCCTTGTATCCGGTCGAAGCCCGGGACTACCATCTGCGCGAGGATGTAGCGGAAGCCGTTTTCGCGGCGGAAGGAACCTCCGTAGGCGCCACGTCCTAGGCTCAGGGACGAGCTACCCCGGCTGGCACCGGCCCGCACATGGATTCCATGCGGGGCCGGTGCTTTGGCGCAATTCAGTTTCACCCGGCCGCCATAGTTCTTCCCGTCATGGTCCTCGGTGGTTGTGCGGCTTTCGCGGCGGCGGCTTCGCGGGCAAGGAAAGCGCCGAGTTCGCCGATGGTGCTCATCAAGGGCGCCGGGAAGACGACGGTGGTGTTCTTGTCCACGCCGATCTCCACCATGGACTGCAGGTTGCGCAATTGCAGGGCCAATGGATGGGCCATCATGGTGTCTGAGGCCGTGCCCAATGCGGCGGCGGCCAGGGATTCGCCTTCGGCGGCGATGATCTTGGCGCGCTTCTCACGCTCGGCCTCGGCCTGGCGAGCCATGGCGCGCTTCATGCTGTCCGGCAGCTGGATGTCCTTGAGCTCCACGAGGGTCACTTCGACGCCCCATTCCAAGGTCAGTCCATCCAGGATCTGACGGATGTTGGCATTGATGACGTCCGTTTCCGCGAGCGTTTCGTCAAGCGTGTGCTGGCCCACTACTTTGCGCAGCGTGGTTTGCGCGATCTGGTCAATTGCCGCGTAGACATTTTCAATGGCGAGGACGGACTTGATAGCGTCGACCACCCGGAAATAGGCGACCGCGGAAATGTCCAGGCTCACGTTGTCCCGGGTGATGATCCCTTGGGATTGGATGGGCATGGTGACGATCCGCAGTGAAACTTTCCTCAGCCGATCGACGAACGGGATGATGATCACAAGCCCCGGAGTCCTGAGGCCTTGGATCTTTCCCAGCCTTAACAGGACACCGCGCTCATACTGGGTGACGATGTGGACGGCCATCGCAAACCAGATGACCAGCAGGATAATCAAGACGATAATCCATGTGATGGCGTCCGCAGTCATGGCCGGTCACCGCCTTCATCGCGTGGTGCTGATGCGTTCATGACGGAGATCCTTCGGTGGCAGTAGAGGGAAAAGGGAGCCCAATTTCCGCAGCGAGGCGGACGAACCCGCGCACGTTGTACTTCCAGTAAATCCCTGTATCCACGAAAGTTGTAGGCCCTGCGGTGCCATCCCCAGGAGCGAACCGGGGCGCCACGATCCAAGGGAACTGGCGTCATCCAGACAGTCGAAAGGAACGCCCCCTGGGGGGACATTCCTTTCAATTTCGTGGCTTAGACCCTTTCGCGGGTCCGGTCGATAACCGGCTCCGGATCGTTCGTGAACTCACGGTGGCGGCGCGGGAAGGCCCAGAACTTGAAGTCCTTCGCGTCAACCTTGGGTTCAGGGCGTTCCTCTGGTTCCTGTGAGGCATCTTTCCTGGTGTCCCGCCGGAAATCCTTGCTGTAGCCGTAGCACATCGCAGACCTCCTTCTAGCAACTGCCTTTTAATCGTCCTCCCGATCCGGCGAAGAGTCCACCATTCAGGGGCGGGTTCGCACATAGGCACAATGGAGGAGTGAAATCCCCACTCGGTCACCGGAACGCCGCGCTCGCATACCGTCCTTTCGACCTCGACACGATCGGGACGGGACTGGTTTTCGGGGAATCGTTGGGGGAACTCGCCAAAGCCCTCGGTGAACACGGAACTGTAGGCGACGGAACTGTAGGAGGCGGAACTGCGGGAGCCGCCGTCGTGCAGGCGCCCCCGGGGACCGGCAAGACGACCCTGGTGCCACCCTTGCTTGCCAACATCGAGGCCGCCGCCGTCGCCGGGAAAAAGCCTCGCAGGGTGATGGTGACCCAGCCTCGGCGTGTCGCCGCACGCTCGGCGGCACGGCGACTCGCCGCCCTCGACGGCAGCCGGCTCGGCGAGCGCGTCGGGTACACGGTCCGCGGAGAAAGCCAGGCCGGCCCCGGGACAATCATTGAGTTCGTCACACCTGGAATCCTCCTGCGCCGCCTGCTCGCGGATCCGGGGCTTGAGACCGCCGGCGCCGTGATCCTGGACGAAGTTCACGAACGCGGCCTGGAGACCGACCTGTTGCTCGGAATGCTCATTGAGGTCCGCGAGCTGCGGGACGACCTCACCTTCGTCGCGATGTCGGCAACCCTGGACGCCCCGCGGTTCGCCGGGCTGATTGGCGGTGCCGCCGTCGGTGCGGGCGGAGACACAAAGCCCGACGGCGGCGGGCCGGCACCCGTCGTCGACTGTCCATCCCCACTGCATCCCTTGACGGTGGACTGGATGCCTGCAGCCGCGCCGCGGTTGGACGGACGCGGCGTGACCCGAGCCTTCCTGGACCATGTAGCGGACACAGCCGCGGCGTCGTATACCGAAACACTCGCAACTGATCCGGACGTCGACGCCCTGGTGTTCGTCCCAGGCGCATGGGAGGTCTCCTACGTCGCTGCCCGGCTGCGCGCCCGGCTGGCCGGGAGGATGCCGGAAGCGGAAGTATTGGAGCTTTACGGACAGGCAAGCCCCGCGGAACAAGACCGCGCCGTCTCAGGCCGGGCACCTGGCGAATCTGCCCGGATCATTGTCTCGACCGCCCTGGCCGAATCCTCGCTGACAGTTCCGGGAGTGCGGCTGGTCATCGATTCGGGGCTGTCCCGTGAGCTGCGGCGTGACGCCGCCCGAGGCATGTCCGGCTTGGTCACGGTTTCCTGCTCCCGCGCCTCCGCCGACCAGCGCGCCGGACGCGCGGCCCGCCAAGGGCCCGGGCGCGTGGTCCGCTGCTACGAGCAAAAGGCGTACGGTGCCGCACCAGCCCACCCCACACCGGAAATCGCGGCCGCCGACCTGACGGGCGCCGCACTGGTCCTGGCCTGTTGGGGATCACCGGGTGGCCGGGGACTGGCACTTCCGGACGCACCGCCCCAGGCCGCGATGGCGGACGCCATTGAAGTGCTGCGGGAACTCGGCGCGATCTACCCGGACGGGCTCGCCACGGACGTGGGAAAGACACTCGCAAGGATTCCCGCCGACCCGCGCCTGGCACGCGCGCTGCTGGATGGGGCCGCCGCCGTCGGGCATCGTACGGCTGCCGAGGCAGTCGCACTTGTTGCGGGGGAGCAACGTGCTCCCGGTGCTGACCTGACGCGTCTCCTGGCCGCGCTCCGGACCGGCCAGGACCACGCCGCCCGGCGTTGGGCCGCGGATGTCCGCCGCATGGAGGCGATGGCGCGCCGGGAGGGATCCGGCGTCGGGACGTCGCTGGCCGCACCGGCAGACCCGGGCGAAGCAGTCGGGTTCGTCGTAGCGCTCGCGTTCCCGGACCGCGTGGCGCGCCGCGTTCCAGGCGGTGGACCTGAACGCTACCTGCTGACCTCCGGGACACGGGCCGGACTGCCGGCGGGCAGTCCGCTCACGGGCCACGAATGGCTCGCCGTGGCCGAAGTGTCCCGCGGGGACGGCAGGGACGCCGCAGGGACCGGCGCCGTCATCCGCTCCGCCGCGCCTTTGGCGGCAGATGCCGCGGAAGCTGCCGCCGGCCATCTCCTGAGCAACACGGTTGAAGCCGAATTCAAGCAGGGCCGCGTCACCGCCCGGCAGGAACGGCGCCTGGGAGCGATCGTTCTTTCTTCGACGCCGGTGCGCCCCTCCATCGAGGATGGACGCCCAGCCGTAGCCCGTGCCTTGGCGAAAGAGGGCCTGGGGACCATTGGATGGTCGAGTGCTGCGGATGCGTTGCGCAGGCGATTGGCGTTGCTGCATCGGGAACTGGGCGACCCCTGGCCGGACGTCTCCGAACCGGCATTGCTGGCACGGCTGGACAAATGGCTGGCCCCGGAACTCGAAGCGCTCGCAGGAGGCGCTGCCACGAGCGGGATCGACCTCGCCGAGCCGTTGCGGCGGCTTTTGCCGTGGCCGGAAGCGGGCCGCCTCGGTGAGCTGGTGCCCGAATGGCTTGAGGTGCCGAGCGGTTCAAAGGTGCGGATCGACTATCCGGACGTTGCGGACGACGGCGGCCGGCCGGTGCTCGCCGTGAAGCTGCAGGAGTGCTTCGGCTGGGCTGACACGCCCCGTCTGGTGGGCGGACGCGTGGCGGTCCTGTTCCACTTGCTTTCTCCGGCCAGGCGGCCGGTGGCTGTCACGGATGACTTGGCTTCCTTCTGGTCCGGCCCCTATGCCCAGGTCCGCGCAGAAATGCGCGGCCGCGATCCGAAGCATCCATGGCCCGAAGACCCGTGGACAGCGCCCGCCACGGCCAGGACCAAGCGCAAGATGTGACGTCGGCTCGCCGCCGGCTCCAGCGCCTGGGAGGCATTCACAGGCTTTTTCTTTAGGATGCCACGGTGATGAACATGGAATTGCGTCCCGCTGACCTGGCCAACGACTGGTGGCAGGCCGTGCTGCGGGGATTCACCACGGCAGAGGTCCCGAACCTCGCTGCGCCCGTTGTGTGGGGCGTCCTGGTTGCGGCCGTCGTACTGAGTATCCCCCGGGCCACGTGGCGTTGGTTCGGCCTCTACGTCACGTTCGTCCATGAGCTGGGGCACGCATTCGCTGCCCTCATGACGGGTCGGGTTGTCCACGGGCTCCGGATCGGGCTGGACCATTCCGGCCAGCTGCTCAGCAGTGGGCGGGGCAAGTTCGGCGCGGCCTGGTCCGGATTTTGGGGATATCCGAGTCCCGCGGTGGTAGGCGTGGCGCTCATCTGGTCTGTCTCGGCTGGCCGGTCGGGAGCGGCAATGTCCATCGGTGCGCTTGTACTGCTGCTCGCACTGGTTTTTCTACGGAACTTCACCGGTATCTTCGTGGCCCTCCTGAGCGCGGCGATTGCCCAACTACTTGTCATGTTCGCCACTGCCTCGACTGTCAGCCATGTGGTGCTCGGACTCGGCATAGCCCTCGAAGTGGGTGCCGTGCGGGACTGGTTCAAGGTGGCTTCGGTCCACACCCGCCGCCGGGATCGGCTCGCGTCCTCGGACGCCTACATCCTGGCCCGTGCCACCGGGGTGCCGTCCTTGCTGTGGCTGGTGGCTTTCGCAGTTGTCATTGCAGCGAGCGCGGCCTTTTCCCTTCGCATGGTGTGGGGCATGCTCTCGTAAGCCCGCGGTTTCGGCGCAGAGCGCCCGGATTGCTCTTGCCGTGCGCCGGTCCAGGGTGTGGAATCGGTTAGCAAAGGACGCGGGGGATCCGGCTCTACTCCAGGAGGTGCTCATGTCGGTGAAAGGCTCAGGCAGTGCGACGAAGGGGGCGAACCGGACCAACCCTGATCTTCGACGGGCGGACCCTTCCTCGGCGCCGGCCGATCGGCCCGCGAATATCCGCAACGTAGTCCTGATCGGCCGCTCTGGCGCGGGAAAGACGATGCTGCTCGAATCACTTCTCTACGCTGCCGGCGTCGTTTCCCGCATGGGTACCATCGTCGATGGGACCACTGTGAGCGATTCCGAAGCGACGGCCATCCACCAGCAGCGATCCATCGGACTGTCGGCGGCGCCCGTGGTCTTCGACGGAATCAAAGTGAACCTTCTCGACACCCCGGGCTACGCCGATTTCATGGGAGAGCTGCGCGCGGGCCTGCGTGCCGCGGATGCGGCGTTGTTCGTGGTGTCGGCAGTTGACGGCGTCGACGTCGGAACCACAGCCCTCTGGGGTGAATGCGAGCGCGTTGGCATGCCCCGGGCAGTGGTGATCAGCCGGCTTGACCATCCGCGGGCGAACTACGACGCTGTCCTGGCCGAATGCCGGGCCGCCTTCGGCGATTCCGTCCTGCCCCTTCACTTGCCGGTCCGCAACGGCGATGCCGTCTCGGGGGTGCTCGGCCTACTCTCGGGCTCAGTATCTGAGTACACCCCGGGTGAGCCACGGCCTGCGGTACGTCCCGCGACCGCGGAAGAATTGGCTGGCGCGGATGGTGTCCGCGGGGAGCTCATCGAGGGCATCATTTCCGAGAGCGAGGATGAGACCTTGATGGACCGGTACCTTGGAGGCGAGGAAGTGCCCGTAGATACCCTCGTAGACGATTTGGAGACGGCGATTGTCCGGGGGACGTTCTTTCCGGTGCTGGCAACCTCCTCCGTGACAGGAGTGGGCACGACCGAACTGCTGGAGGTGCTGACCCGGGCGTTTCCGCCTCCCACGGAGCGAAGACTGCCGACCGTAACTGACTTGGGCGGGACCCCGGTGGAACCCTTGACATGCGATCCGGATGGCCCGCTCCTTGGTGAAGTCGTGCGGACTACCGTTGACCCGTTCCTGGGGCGGGTGTGCCTGGTCCGGCTCTTCTCCGGGACGCTTCGCGAGGATTCCGCCGTGCACGTGGGCGGGCACGGCCTGGCCGAACGGGGCCACCCCGACCACGACAGCGACGAGCGGATCACGCATCTTTACTCGCCGCTGGGGTCCACCCTTCGGCCGGTTCAGTTCGCCGTGGCCGGCGACATCTGCGCGTTGGCGAAGGTGGCGAGCGCCGAGACGGGAGACACTGTATCCGCCCGCGAGGCTCCACTGCTCGTCGAAACCTGGGACATGCCCGAGCCGCTGATGCCTGTAGCGATCGAAGCGGCCTCGCACGGCGATGAGGATGCGCTGGCCAAGAGCCTGGCCAAGGTCGCTGCCGGAGATCCGACCCTCAGGGTGGAGCGCAACTCCGAGACGCACCAGCTGGTCCTTTGGTGCATGGGCGAGGCCCACTCGGAGGCGGTCCTGGACCGCTTGCGGGAGCAGGGGGTGAAGCTTCAGACGGTGGACGTCATCACGCCCCTCCGGGAGACCTTCGCGGCCCAGTCCGCCGGCCACGGGCGCTACGTCAAGCAATCCGGCGGACATGGACAGTACGCGATCTGCGATATCGAAGTGGAGCCCCTGGAACGGGGGGCCGGTTTCGAGTTCGTCGACAGGATTGTTGGCGGGGTCATCCCCGCCACCTACGTCGTTTCGGTAGAGAAGGGCGTCCGGGCCCAGATGAGCAAGGGCGTTCGGGCAGGGTTCCCGGTGGTCGACATCAGGGTGACCCTGGTAGGCGGCAAGACGCACAGCGTCGATTCATCGGACGCGGCTTTCCAGGCGGCCGGAGCGTTGGCCTTGCGGGAGGCCGCCGCGGCCGGCAGCGTTCAGCTCCTTGAACCGATTTCGGCGGTGACGGTCCTCGTGGCCGACGACCACGTGGGTGCCGTCATGAGCGATCTGTCCTCCCGTCGGGGGCGCGTGACCGGAACGACATCCGTGGGCCGGGAGACCACGGAGATCAGCGCCGAAGTCCCGGAACAGGAACTGCTGCGATACGCGATCGTGCTGCGGGGGCTGACTGCGGGCAGCGGCCGATTCCGCCGGGAGTACCTGCGGCACGAGCCGCTGCCCCCTGGCGTTGCCGTTGCCGCAGCGAAAGCCTGAGATCGAGCGAAAAGCTTCACGCCCGGCCCCTGCCAGGCAGGCTCAGCCCTCCCCGCGAAGGAATGCTGTCACCGGGGCCGCCAACGACGCTCCGATGTCCGCCGCACTCTTCTTGACTCCCGCGCGTTCGAAGGAATGGCCGCCGCCGTCCCACCACTCGATGGAGGCATTGGGTCCAATGCGGGCCACCACGTTTTCGAGCAGCTCCGGCGTCGCGAAGGTGTCCCGGGTACCCTGCAGGAAGAGCATTGGCAGCGTGAGTCCATAGAGGTGCTCATCGCGGAGCTTCTCGGGTTTGCCCGGCGGGTGCAGCGGGTAGCCGAGGTAGACGAGTCCCGCCGCGGACATGCCTTCGGCGACCGCCATCGACGCCATGCGGCCGCCGAAGGACTTGCCGGCCGCCCACAGCGGCTCGCCCTCCGAACGGGACGCCGCTACCTCCATGACGGCCCGCCAGGCAGCGATCGCCGCGGGTGGCCGGTCAGGGAACCTCTTGCCGGCTTCCCGGTAGGGGAAGTTGAAGCGCAAAGTCGCGACGCCGTCGTCGTTCAACGCGTGCGCGAGACCGTCCAGGAACGGATGCTCCATGCCCGCGCCCGCTCCATGGGCGAGCGCGAGGGTCGCAAACGGCTTGTCAGGCCGGCCGTAGATACCGGAGATCGGTGTGCCATCGACGTCGATCGTGACGCGGGATTCGGCGACGCGCACGCTCACTCGAATCGGGAGGGATCGCCGGTGCCGCGCCGGACCACTTCGGCTGTGCCGCTCGTGAAGTCCACCACGGTTGTGGGCTCTGCGCCGGTGTCTCCGGAATCGATCACGGCCTCCACCAGGTTGTCCAGGCGTTCCTTGATCTCCCAGCCCTCGGTCAGGGGCTCCTCCTCGTCGGGGAGCAGCAACGTGCTGGAAAGGAGCGGTTCGCCCAGTTCGGCCAGCAGGGCCTGGACAAATTTGTGGTCCGGAATCCGGACCCCCACCGTCTTTTTCTTGGGGTGCAGGAGTCGGCGCGGAACTTCCTTCGTTGCGGGCAGGATGAACGTGTAGCCTCCAGGCGTGACGGCCTTGATGCTTCGGAAAACGTCGTTGTCGATCATGACCAATTGTCCGAGCTGCGCGAAATCCTTGCAGACCAAGGTGAAATGGTGCTTGCTGTCGAGCTGCCGGATCGAGCGGATGCGATCGAGGGCTTCCCGATTGCCGATTTGGGCGCCCAGTGCGTAGCCGGAATCGGTGGGGTAGGCGATCAGGCCGCCGGACTGCAGGATTTTCACCACCTGGGCGATCGCGCGTGGTTGGGGGTCCTGCGGGTGGACATCGAAGAATCTTGCCATTCCATGAGCTTACGGGCAGGCAGTGTGTCAGGACAGGACATCCTTGCTCGTGAACTTGCCGTAAGCCAAGGCCCCGGCCACCAGAATGTAGCCCGCCTGCAGCAGGGCGTTGTCGCCGAAGCTCGTCCACGAGATGGGTTGGCGCAAGAGATCGGCGAACCCCAACCAGTAATGGCTGAACAGCCAAGGGTGCAGCCACTCAAGTTGCGGAAGGTTATCTGCCACTTGCGATACGACGGACAAGACGACGGTTGCCGCCATGGCTCCCACCGGCACGTCCGTGAAGGTGGAAATCGCCAGCCCTATAGCGGACAGCCCCAAGAGCGACACCGCGATGTATGCGGCAATCAGCAGGGACCGCAGCACGGATTCGCCCACGCCGATCGTGTCGCCGGACAGCAGCGTTACGGGGCCCACCGGGAAGAGCGCGACGCCGGCCAGCGCGCCGGCGGCGGCCACAGTCACGGTCGCGGCCAGGCAGAAGACGGCGGCAGCCGCGTACTTGATGAGCAAAAGCCGCACCCGTCCTGCCGGCGCCACGAGCAGATACCTGAGCGTGCCAAGGTTCGCTTCTCCGGCAATCGTGTCGCCGGCCACTACTCCGATGGTGAGGGGCAGGAACAAAGGCACGGAAACGATCATCGCCGTCACGCCGACGAAGAGCCCGTTTTGGCTGATCCGGTCCAGGAAGGGCGGACCCCGGCCCGGCGCCACGGGATGCGCACTCAGCTTGACGGCCGCGGCAATGAGGATGGGGATCGCCGCGAGCGCCAGGAGCATTGCCCAGGTCCGCAGCCGCCTGAACAGCACCGAGAGCTCGGAGGCCATGAGCGGCCACGAGCTCGGTGGCCGGGCGCCTGAAGCGCCGGTCATGACTCCGGTTCCTTGTTCAGCCAGCAATGTCGAACCCCTCTCCGGTGAGGGAGACGAAGCGCTCCTCCAAAGTGGCGTTCTCCACGCCAAAGCCCCGGACCCTGACGCCATCGGCCACGAGGGCGGCGACGATCGCCTCGGGCGCCACCTCCCGCCCGGGCGGCCCGGTACTGACGAGGCTCCGGCCATCGGGACCATACGAGCCGGGCGGCGGAGCAGAAAGTTCGGACTGCAGGCCCAGCCTCGAGAGGACACGGACAGCAGCCTCGATATCGGGTGTGCGGAGCCGGATCGTGGCCTTCCCCGCGGCGCGCAGTTCGTGCAGGGTTCCTTGGGCCACGAGCTTGCCTACGCTCATGACGCCCACATGGGTGCACATCTGCTCCACTTCGGCGAGGAGATGGCTCGAAACGAACACGGTGGTGCCTCCAGCCGCCAGCGACCGGACCAGGCTGCGCACCTCCCGGGTTCCTTGCGGATCCAGGCCGTTGGTGGGCTCGTCCAGGACAAGCAGTTCGCGCGGGCGCAGCAGGGCATGCGCAATCCCCAGCCGCTGCTTCATCCCGAGGGAATACGCACGCACCCTTTTGCCTGCTGCATGGGACAACCCCACCCTCTCGAGCGCTTCATCCACCCGAGCGGAGCGGGTCCGCGGGGAGGCATGAAGATCGGCGCTGTCCAAGCGCCGAAGATTCGCTGCCCCCGACAGGAAAGGGTAGAAGGCGGGTCCTTCCACCAGCGAGCCAACATTGGGAAGGACTGTTGCCAGCTGGCGCGGCATCTCCCCGCCAAGGACCCGTATCCGGCCGTTGGAGGCGGCCGCCAAGCCAAGCAGCAAGCGGATGGTCGTGGTCTTGCCGGAGCCGTTCGGGCCGAGGAAGCCAAAGACTGAGCCGCGGGGCACGGCCAGGTCGACGCCGTCGACGGCGGCACGGTGGCCGAAGCGTTTGCCGAGGCTTTGCGTCTCTATCGCCAGTTCAGCCGGCGGAGGTCCCTCCGTCATTTCGCGGCGGCTGCGGCCTGCAGCCGCTCGAGTGGCACCATTCCCGCGAAGACGCGGCCGTCGTCGAGCATCAAAACCGTTACCAGGCTGGTCGTCAGGGCGCGGCCGCCCGGGATCGGCTGGGTGAGTTGGGCCAACATCGGAGCCGAACGGACATCAGCGGGCACCGTGCCCGCGGGCAGGCCCATCACTGCGTCCCAGCCAGAGCCCGCGATCGTTGGGCGTGCGAATGCCGCCTTGGCCTGCGGCGCCTGCCCGGTCTTACCGGGGAGGGCGCGCAGTTGCGGGGTTGCTTTCTCTTCGACTGCGGCACCCCGGGGCGGAGTGAAACTGAACAGGGCGGCGTCCGGCGTGGACAAGCTCAGGTCAGTGAATGCGAGTGAAAAGGCCGCTGGGCCCTGGCCCCGTGCCCGCACGTCGACGCCGATCGGCAGGCCCGAGGCGGAATCGACGGCGATCGTCACGGAATCGACGAGCGTGCCGGTACTGCGCGGCTTGATCACGAGTTGGTACGCGGTGCGGCCGACCACCGTGGTTCCGTCGCCCACGGTCACGTCCGTAGTGGGCCCGACGGCGGCGAGGAAGTGCTGCGCGAGGACTTCAGGAGTGGTTACTCCCGGAGCCGGTGCCGCGTGCGGGGCCGGTGTGCGGGCCGGCTCAGCGGGCATCGTCATGTGCGCCGCACTGTTGTCGGCCGAGTTGTAGAGCCAGAGATCGGTGCCATTGCGGACGACGTCACGCTCGGCGAGCATGTCCATCACCTGGAACCTGGCTTTGCCGGGGCCGTCCAGGTAGACCCGGGCCGTGTGCGAGCCGCTCAAAAGCTCCATGACCGAAGCGGGACCCTGGCTTGCGGTCGGCCCGACGGAGGGAAGTTGGGGGAGACCCAGATCGGAACTTTGTTGAAGGGTTCCTGACAGAGCACGGACGTCGGCGTGGCCGATCATCGCGATGACTTCCGCTGCCGTTTTGTGCGGCAGGGTCGTCGCAGCTCCTGCCTGGTAGGAACCGGACAAGGCTGCCGTAGCAAGGGCCACCGGAACCAGCGCGGCCGGCAACCAACGCAACCAGACGCGGGTCATGACAACCTCGCGAACCATCCACCATCGGGGAAGTTCATGGTTCCAGACTACTCCTGAAGCCCGGCCCGATCACGTGCTTCAGCGACTACCCTTCCAACGTCCTCCGCACGAATTCCGCGCTAGGACTCGCATACTCGGACCGGATGCGCTCGAAGAGGGCGATTCCCGCCGTGCCTGGCCAATCCTCGGGGAGAAACCCAGCGGGCAGCCCCGGATCCAGGTAGGGAATGATCCGCCACCGGTCGATGCATCGGACATAGCGGGCGAAGGTCCCGGCTGTGGGTGGGCCGCCGTCGGAGCCCTCAACCGGACCGCCGTCGTCGGCTGCGGAACCATGATGCCGGATGAAGTCGCGATGCAGTTCCGCGACCGCCTCCAAGTCCCACCATCCGGAGGCGGCATCGCGGAGGTTCCCGCCGACCAGGGGAGTGTCCGCAACGAACACCGTGGCCATGGCGCGCAGCCCCAGGTCCTCCAGGATCTCCTCCACTTCCTCCCGGAGCGAATCGGGGCAGATCCACAACCCTGCCGCCACCGTTCCGCAGCCGATCCAGTGCAATCTCCGCCGCAACTGGTGCCGCTTTTCCCGCTCCGTCTCCGGGATGGAAAACGATACGAGGCACCAGCGGTCCTCGGACGACATCAGGCGGGGGGTGAAGATCCGGCGGTCGCCGCGCGCGAGCATCGCTGCGGCACCCTCGGTGACGGCGAACCCGGGAACGCCGTGACGCAGTTGCGGAAGAACGATGTCCTTCTTCTTCAACCGCGACAACGCGGTTCTTGATGCAGCAGCGGTCAGGCCGAGGGCCTCCATAAGGGCGATGATGTGCCTGGTGGACATCCATCCGCCGGCGTCGCGGAGGTACAGGCCGATAACCGTTCGCAGCAACGACGTGGTGCTCCCTGGCCGGGAGTCCATGTCGTCAAGGACGGCGCTCACAGGAGTTCGGTCAGGGCGTCCCGGATGGCGGTCACTCCCAGCTCAACCTCCGCATAGCTGGTGCTGAGCGGCGAGAGGCCGATCCGCAGTCCGTGCGGCGGACGGAAATCCGGAATGACTCCCCGTTCCCACAGCGCCTGGGTCACCTTGCCGAAAAGGGGATGGTCCACTGTGATGTGCGAGCCGCGCTCCGCACTGTTGCGCGGGCTGACAATCTCGGCGCCGAGCGGGACCAGCATGTCCTCAGCCAAGGCGGCTGCGAATTCAGTGAGCTTGATGGACTTCTCCCGCACGGCCTCCATACCCACCGAGGCGATCAGCTCAACCATGTCCTTGAGCGGCTGCATGGCCAACACCGGGGGAGTGCCGGTGATGAAGCTTCGGATTCCCTTTGCCGGCTTGTAGCTTTCTGTCATGCCGAAGGGATTATCCGCGCCCATCCAGCCCCAAATCGGCTGCTGCAGGCGCTCCTGCTGCGAAGTGTTGACGTAAGCGAAGGCAGGGGAGCCCGGGCCACCGTTGAGGTATTTGTACGTGCAACCCACGGCGAGGTCCACGCCCCAGGCGTCCAGTTCGAGGGGCACCGAGCCCACGGAGTGGCAGAGGTCCCAGAGCATGAGCGCTCCGGAGTCCTTGACCATCGCGGTGACCGCCGCGGCATCGGCGAGGAAACCGGAACGGTACGCGACGTGGCTGAGCACGACGACGGCGGTCCGCTCGCCGAGCAGCCCTTCAAGGTCCGTGGTCCGGACGCCGCTGGCCGGATTGGACGCGACCCATTTGATGGTGGCGCCCTTCTCCGCGGCGATGCCCTCGATGATGAAACGGTCCGTGGGAAAGTTGTCCCGGTCCACGACGATCTCATCGCGGCCGGGCTGGGCGTCAACTGCCGCCCGGATGAGTTTGTAGAGCAACACGGACGTCGAATCGCCCACGGTCACCTGGCCCGCAGCCGCGCCCAGGGTGACGACGCCGATCCGGTCCCCGACCGTTGTGGGCTCGTCCATCCACTGTTCGTCCCAGCCCCGGATCAGGCGGCTGCCCCAGGCGTCCTCGACGAAGGAGGCGAGCTTCGCCGACGTCGCCTTCAGCGGCCTGCCGAGCGAGTTCCCGTCGAGGTAGGCGGTGAGCTGGCCGTCGGACGGGACGTAAAAGGCCTCACGCTGCTCGGCGAGGGGATCGGTGGCGTCGAGTTCTGCCGACGTCGGCCGTTGCGTTTGCTGCGCGCTGTTCATGTCTCTCCTGAAGTGACGGATGGGGTTTCTTGGAATACCGTTCAGTTGCCGATTTCGGTGCGGACGGCGTAAAGCTCCGGGAAGAAGGTCAAGTCAAGGGCCCGCTTGAGGAAATCGACGCCTGAGGAACCGCCCGTGCCCACCTTGAATCCGATGGTCCGCTGCACCGTGCGCAAGTGGCGGAAGCGCCAGGCATGGAAGTTGTCCTCGATGTCTACCAGGTCTTCGCAAGCCTCGTAGAAACCCCACGGGGTGGCGTCCGACTCGTAGATCTCCTGGAAGACCGGGACCAGGTCTTCCTGGAAAGTCCACGGTTCGCTCGTATCACGTTCCAGGATCCTCTTCGGGACGGCGTAACCGGCCCGGGCCAGCACCGCCAGGAAGGCGTCATACAGCGTCGGTTCCGCCAAGAGGGTGCTGAGCTGGCTGTGCGCCGACGGATCGCTCTCGAAGACCCGGAGCATGGCGCGGTTCTTGTTCCCGAGCAGGAACTCTACGCCGCGGTACTGGTGGGACTGGAAGCCTGAGGAGCTGCCCAGGAAGCGACGGAACTCGGAGTACTCCCGCGGAGTGAGCGTGCCCAGCACAGACCACTGCTCGGTCATGGTCCGCTGGATCGCCTTGACCCGTGCGATGCATTTGAGGGCTTTGGCAAGGTTGTCCACGTCGAGGAGCCGGCGGGCTTCGAGAAGCTCATGCAGGATCAGCTTGAGCCACAGTTCGCTGGTCTGGTGCTGGATGATGAACAGCAATTCGTCATGGTGTTCGGGGGTGCTCAACGGGTGCTGGGCGGTGAGGAGGCGATCAAGGTCCAAATATCCGCCGTAGGACATTGCCTGGCTGAAATCGGTGCGGACTGTGTCCTCGAGTGGCCTGACGCCTTGGGTCCTGATGCTCGCTGCGGAGTGGCCGGTGCGATTTTCCATGCATTCAGAATATCATTCTTGTGACGAACGTCAAGATAGTGAATTATCTTAAAGTTCCTTTTGTCGTCTCTGTGAACCGCTGGCGAGGCCGATACGTTGTAAGATCGGCAAGGGGGTATTTGGGCTGCAGGAGGCTCCATGTACCGGCAGGCAGTCAGCATTCGTGACTTACCAGCAGACCGTCGGCATCCGGAGGTAGACGGACCAGAACATTTCCCCGGTCTCGAACAGACGGCGCTACGTACGCGCACAAATCTTCGGGCCCGGGACCTCATAGTGCAGAAATACGGGGGCTCCTCCGTTGCCGATGCGGCAGGCATCAAGCGAGTGGCCCGGCGGATCGCCGAGACCCGCGAGGCCGGACATCCGCTGGTGGTGGTGGTTTCGGCCATGGGTGACACCACCGACGAACTGCTTGACCTCGCCGTGTCCCTCAGTCCCAGTCCTCCCGCCGGCGAACTGGACGCGCTGCTGACCACGGGTGAACGGATCTCCGTGACGCTCTTGGCGATTGCATTGTCCGACCTGGGTGTTCCTTCCCGCACCTTCAGTGGAAAAAAGGCCGGACTGATCACCGACGGAATCCATGGCAAGGCCCACATTGTCAACGTGGATCCGCACCATATCCGCGCATGCTTGAAGCGCGAAGAAGTTGCCATCGTGGCCGGTTTCCAGGGGAAGGGCCTGAAGAAAAAAGAGATCACCACCTTGGGCCGGGGAGGTTCGGACATCACGGCCGTCGCCTTGGCCGCGGCGCTGGGTGCCGGCATGTGCGAGATCTATACCGACGTCGACGGCGTCTATACCGCTGACCCGCGCATCGTTCCCCGTGCGCGCAAAATCGACGTCATCTCAAACGAGGAAATGCTGGAGCTGGCTGCGTCGGGTTCCAAAGTCGTCCACGCCAGATGCCTCGAGTATGCGCGCCGTTTCGGGGTCCCCCTCCATGTGCGCTCGTCCTTCACCCGTGGCATGGGAACCCTGATCCTCCCAGGCCAGGACCAGGTAGCGGAGTGGGACCATAAGCCGGTCTGGGAACGGGCTCCCGCCGTTGAGCGGCCTGTGGTCTCCGCGGTTCTCAGTGACAAGTCGGTGGCGAAGCTCAAGGTGATAGGCGTCGCGGATGGCGTGGGAAAGCCCGCGGAAATCTTCGGGCTTCTCGCCGATGAGCGCGCCCAGGTCGACATGGCCGTTCAAAACGCTTCCTTCGCGCGCGCCGGCGGGAGCGACATTTCCCTGGCGGTTCCCAGCCGGGACGGCTTCCGTGTCCGCACCGCCCTGTCCGCTGCCCAGGGGGCCATTGGCTTCATGGACCTCCAGTACGACGGCCAGATCGGCAGGCTTTCGCTGATCGGGCTGGGCATGCGCACCGACGCCGAAGTGTTTTCGCAGCTCTTCAAGGCCCTGTCGGAAGCGGGAGCCGAGATCGAGTTGGTCTCAGCGTCGGACATGCGCATCGACGTCGTTGTCCGTGCCGCAGTGCTTGAGGACGCGCGGCGCGCCGTGCGGTTGGCCTTCGGGCTTGACCAAGCGGGCGAGGAGGCCAGCAAAGCGACGTAACGGGGCCGGAGCGTCGCCACCCCATCCTTCCCGCATCGCGAAAGGCAACGGCGCGGGAAGCGCTCAGTCATTTGATCCGCCACCGCGGATCCACGGGATAAGGACCCGATCGCCATGTACACACACCCCCAGCAGGAGACCTTGACGGCACACGTAACCGGGCCCCTCCCCGGACCCTTATCAGCCGAATTGTTGGCTCGCCAGGAAGCCAACGAATCAAATGCACGCACCTATCCGCGGCATCTTCCCATCGCGATCGCCGAGGGCTCCGGAGCCTTCGTGCGGGACGTCGATGACAATGTATTCATTGATTTCCTGGCTGGTGCCGGGGTTCTGTCCCTCGGGCACAGTCATCCGGAACTGGTTGAGGTCGTGACCGGACAAGTGCGGAACCTGAGCCACGGGCTTGATTTCCCGACGCCGGCAAAGGATGCCTTCATCAGGGCGCAGCTGTCCATGCTTCCCTGGGGACTCGCGGAGCGGATGAAGATCCACTTCTGCGGACCGACCGGTGCGAATGCTGTGGACGCCGCCATCAAATTGTGCAAGACGGCCACCGGGCGCGGGGACATCGTGTGCTTCCAAGGTGGATTCCACGGCAGCAGTGCTGTCGGGATGGCGCTCACCGGATTGGTTGGACAGAAGCAACCGGTGGCGAACGGGATCCCCGGAGTGCACTTCTTCCCTTATTCCTACTGTGCACAGTGTCCCGTGGGCCTGGACCCGGAGACCTGCTCGACCAACTGTGTGCAGTACTTCGAACATTCCCTCAAAGACCCGCTCGGCGGCATACCTCTTCCCGCGGCCGTCATCATGGAAATGGTCCAAGGTGAAGGGGGAGTCGTGCCGGCTACCGCGGAATTCGCGCGAACCGTGCGCAGGGTAACCCGTGAGCTGGGAATCCCCTTGATCATCGATGAGATCCAGACCGGGTGCGGACGCACCGGAACCTGGTTCGCGTTCGAACAGTACGGAATCGAGCCCGATGTCATCGTTGCATCCAAGGCCCTCAGCGGAATAGGTCTCCCCGTTGCGCTGATCATCTATAACAAAGACCTCGACCGGTGGCTTCCCGGCGCCCACACCGGGACATTCCGCGGAAACCAGCTAGCCTTCGCCGCGGGGACTGCAGCCGTGGGGATCATCCGGCGTGACGACGTTCTTGGCAACGTCCGCAGCCGCGGTGCGCAGATCGCCCGGCTTCTCGAGCCGTTGGCAGGCAACCGGTGGGTGCGCGAGGTTCGGGGCCGTGGGCTGATGTGGGGAATCGAGCTCGCCGATCCGGAGACAGGCCGTCCTGCCGGCGGCCTGGCCCGCGCAGTGCAGCGTAATGCCTTGGAACGGGGCCTGATACTCGAATGCGGCGGCCGGGATGACTGCGTGGTCAGGCTCCTGCCTCCGCTGAACATCACGGAAGAAATCGTCGATGCCGCTTGCGGACTCCTTCTGGCTGCCATCGCCGAACAAACTGCCATTGCCGAACAAACTGCAATTGCCGAACACAGCGCCATCGCCGAACACAGCATCAGGGCGGAGCAGGGCACCGTCACCCAAGGCAGGACCGCGAGGGCGCCCCGCTAGCGCCGGACCCAGGACCAGGAGGGGCAGATGGAAAGGCACATTCACCAAGGCCGGCCGCCCGGGGAAGCGGCTGCCGGGCCGGGAGCTATGATCCACCTCAGGGACGGCGCTCCGGTCCTCCTCGGCAAGGCCCCCGGGAAATCCATCCGGTGGAGTCCCGGCGAGAGGCTTGAGGAGCTCTTCGAAGACCGGTGCGACCGCCAACGAGCCGAAGGCCGCAGCAGTCATCCCGCCGTGGAGACTGCGGAAGGGTCGCTTAGCTACCAGGAACTGGACGCCCGGGCCAACCGGCTCGCCCGCTACCTTTTAGCCCGTGGGGTAAGGCCGCGCGACAGGATCGCACTGCTGTTCGATGACCCGGTGCGGACCTATGTCAGCATGCTGGGGGTCCTCAAGGCCCATGCCGTCTACGTGCCCCTCGACCCGGCGTTCCCTTCCGAGCGAATTGCCTACATTGCGGCCGACGCCGATGTCACCATGATCTTGACTGCCTCCCGCCTCGCGGACGGCCTGCCGCCCGGCACTGCGGCGCTTGCGGTCCGTGTGGACAAGGAGGACCGCCGCATTGCCGCATTCGACCCTGCCCGCTTGGCCTGGGCGGGGGAGGAGTCCCCTGCCGACGGGCTGGCCTACATCATCTACACCTCGGGATCCACCGGACGGCCGAAGGGAGTCGCGATAGCGCACGCCAGCATCTGCCACTTCGTGAGAACTGCGGCCGAGACGTACGGCTACGAACCCCTCGACCGGGTCTACCAGGGCATGACCACGGCTTTCGATTTCTCGGTGGAGGAGATCTGGGTGCCTTGGATGGTGGGGGCCACCTTGGTGCCCCGGCCGCCCGGGAACAACCTCCTCGGTCCGGATCTTGCCGAGTTCATCGAGGCCCGGAACATCACGGCCCTTTGTTGCGTGCCGACCCTGCTCGCCACGCTCGACGACGACGTCCCCGGGCTGCGGTTCCTGCTCGTCTCCGGTGAAGCCTGCCCGGAGGACCTTGTGGAGCGTTGGCATCGGCCGGGCCGGCGTTTCCTGAATGTCTACGGCCCAACCGAGGCGACGGTGACAGCAACGTGGGGCACTGCGGAGCCGGGCAAGCCCGTGACCCTGGGCAAACCGTTGCCCGGCTATTCGGCGGTCATCCTGGATCCCGTCCAGGACCGCGCCTTGCCCCACGGGGAGCTGGGCGAAATCGGCCTGGCGGGCGTGGGGCTGGCCCGGGGCTACATCAACCGGCCGGAACTAACGGAAAGGGCATTCATTCCCGATTTCCTTGGCTTGGAGGACAACCCGTCCCATCGCATTTATCGCACCGGTGACCTTGGCCGGTTCAACGAACACGACGAGATCGAGTACCACGGCCGCACCGATACGCAGGTGAAAGTCCGGGGTTATCGGATCGAGCTGAGCGAAATCGAAAGCGTCCTCCTGCAGAGGCCCGGGATAGCGATGGCTGTCGTGAAGACCTGGGAGCCCGAACCGGGTATCACCGAACTTGCCGCCTATTACACGCTGCGCCAGAACGCACTCGAAGAGGACGGTGGAGACATCCGTGCCTGGCTGCGCGAGCGGCTCCCCGCCTACATGGTGCCGGGGTATTTCCAGCCGGTCCGGAGCATGCCGATGATGGTGAGTGGAAAGGTTGACCGCAGCCGCCTTCCACCCCCGGCCGGCCCACGCGCCGTGAGTACGGACGTGGCCGACACCATGCCGGTGACACCGACGGAACGGACCCTCGCCCCGGCTTTGGCTGCGGCCCTCCAGCTCGCGTCAGTTTCCACCACCGCCAATTTCTTCAACGACCTCGGGGCGAACTCCCTGCTGATGGCACATTTCTGCGCAAACGTCCGCAAGGTAGCCA
This sequence comes from Arthrobacter bambusae, assembly GCF_030812595.1. GTDB lineage: Bacteria > Actinomycetota > Actinomycetes > Actinomycetales > Micrococcaceae > Arthrobacter > Arthrobacter bambusae_B. Next base: position 60,848 of record NZ_JAUSSZ010000006.1, on the reverse strand, counting down.
ACGCACCCTCAGTCTCGATGCGCGAAATCTATGCACATCCGACCATCGCCGCGCTGGCAGCCGCCCTGGACGCCGCTCACGACAGGGCGAGTGCGCTGTCCGCGGCCGAAGGCACGGAAACCGCGACGGCTGAACCGTACCTGCGGGTAGGCACTCCCCAGTACCTTCTGTGCGGGCTCCTGCAGGCATTGGCCAGCCTGCTCTATGCCTACGTGGTCGTGCTCATCCCCTTCACCGGCGAGCAGTGGATCGGCGGGTCCCGGCAGCCAGGCGTCCTGTTGGCGCGCTCCGCCGTCGTCGGCACCATATCGTTCCTGGCTTTGGCAGTCATGCCCATTGCGCTCAAATGGGCGCTCATCGGCCGGTGGAAGCCGGCGGAGTTCCCTATCTGGTCCTTGCGGTATGTCCGCTTCTGGTTCGTCAAGACCTTAGTCAACACAAGCCCGCTCCGTTTGTTCGTCGGGACCCCGGTCTTCCCCCTCTACCTCAGGGCACTGGGGGCGAGGATCGGCCCGCGCGTCACGATCCTTTCGTCAAGGATTCCCGCCTGCACCGACCTGCTGACCGTAGGGGGTGGAACGGTTATCCGGAGGGACACCACCTTCAATTGCTACCGTGCCCAGGCAGGCCGGATCCAGACGGGGCCGGTCACTTTGGGCAGCAATGTCCTGATCGGCGAACAGTCGACGCTGGACATTGACACGGCCATGGGCGACGACTCCCAACTGGGGCACAGCTCCTGCCTGCATCGCTTCCAGGCTGTTCCGCCTGGGGGAGCGTGGGCCGGCTCGCCTGCCGAGCCCACCGACGTCAGTTACCGCAGGGCAGGACGAGCCAATTCGGGGCCGGCCCGCCGGGCCAGCTTCAGTTTCTGGAGCCTGCTGGTCCACATGGTCCTGGTGTCTTCCATCGGGCTTGGAGCCATCGACCTCGTACTCGCCTCGCTCCCCGCAGGAGAAACGAACCCGGCGCGGCCGCTTTTCTGGCAAGCGCTCCTGCTGATCTCGGCCGTCCTTCTTTTCGGCAGCATCCTGGCCGCTTTCGCCCTCGCCGCCACTCTTCCCAGGCTGCTTGCGTTGCTTCTGGCCCCGGGCAAGGACTACCCGCTCTACAGCTTCCGGTTCGGACTCTTTCGGACAGCCCAGCGCCTGACCAACCTCAAGGCGCTCCTCCAGCTCACCGGAGATAGCTCCCTGATCGTCTACTACCTGAACGTTCTCGGCTACCACCAGCCGGACCTCGTGCAGACCGGATCCAATTTCGGCGTGGGGCTCAAGCATGACAGCCCCACCCTGACCACAGTCGGCAGCGGCACCATGGTCTCGGATGGCCTGTCGATCATCCACGCCGACTACTCGAACACCGCATTCCGCCTCTCTCCTGCCGTCATAGGGGCCAGGAGCTTCTTCGGGAACAACATCGCCTACCCCGCCGGAGCCAGGATCGGGGATAACTGCCTGCTGGGGACCAAGACGATGGTGCCTTTGGAGGGTCCGCTCCGCGAAGGGGTGGGACTCCTGGGCTCACCACCCTTTGAGATACCGCGCACTGTGGACCGTGACAGCACCTTTGACCGGTTCAGGACCCCTGAGGAACGGGCGCGCCGGATCCCGGCAAAGAACCTGCACAACACCGTGACGGTGATCTACTACCTGCTGGCCCGCTGGGCCGAGCTGTATGTGATTCTCCTCACCGCCTGGGCATCGCAGGCTTTCCTGCCCTCCCTGGGAGCGCTCGCCGCCTTGGCCGCGGTCGGAACCATGGTCATCACCACCGGCGTCGTGATGATCCTCGTCGAGTGGGCGTCCCTCGGATTCAGGAGGCTTTCGCCGACCTTTTGTTCCATTTACGAAGTGCCCTTCTGGCGGCATGAGCGCTACTGGAAACTCGGAGCGGGGGGCATTGTCCAAATGTTCAACGGTACGCCGTTCAAAGCCGTGATTTGGCGAATCCTGGGGGCCCGGATGGGCAAGAAGGTCTTCGACGACGGTTGCGGGCTGCCGGAAAAGACCCTCGTCACCATTGGGGACTACTGCACCCTCAACGCTTACGCCGTCGCGCAATGCCACTCCATGGAAGACGGCACCTTCAAGCTCGATGCCGTCAACATCGGCGCCGGCTGCACACTGGGCGTAAGTGCATTCGTCCATTACGGCACCACAATGAATGAAGGATCCGTGCTCGAAGCCGATTCGTTCCTGATGAAGGGGGAGGACGTCCCCGCGCACAGTGTCTTCGGCGGCAACCCTGCGCGCGAGCTGAGCCGGCAAGCTGTCCCCGGACTGCCCTGACGCCGGCGAGTGGCTTACGCTGGCCTTGGGGGCACATCCGGGAGGGGGCTGCATGACCACCGTGTCGCTCTATCTGGACGTCGACGGCGTGGTGAACCCCTTCGGTCCCGTGGGCTGCACCGATTGGGGCACTGAATGGAGAATCGCCGACGCCGGGATCCTGGACGTCGTTTACGCCTCTGAACTGGTGGACGAGCTCAATGAGCTGGCCACCCATCCCGCGGCGAGGTTTGTCTGGCTGACCACCTGGCAGCAGCTTGCGCCGCAGTTCCTGTGCCCGGCTATTGGCCTGCATGGCGAGCATTGGACCGTCTTGAGCAGCGATGGTTGCGAGCAGTCCGGCGAGTGGTGGAAGCTGGACGTTTTGCTGAAGGATGTCCACGAGTCCGGAGCCGACCGCATCGTATGGATGGACGATCAGCTGAACCATGAGGCCGCGGCCCGGTCCTGGGCCGAATTCCTTGGCCCCCGGGTGCTGTGGATCTCCCCGGACCCGCGGCGGGGACTGTCACGGAGCGATATCGCGGCTGTTCGGCAATTCCTTGGATGATTCCATGTTTGGCCATGCTGGCAATGGCACGTAGGATTTTTAAGGTTCCACGCCCGCCATCATGAATTCCGCGAGTACAGTCAGATGAACACTCTCTGAACTGCTTGCATCAGGCAGGCCCCGGGGAAGTGGAACTGCGCATCGTCGACTCTGCAGATTGGGCACTAGGTGGGAATCACCTTCATGGTCGCGCTTGTTATAGCGCTGGCCTTATTTTTTGACTTCACCAACGGGTTCCACGACACTGCGAACGCGATGGCGACTCCGATCGCCACGGGTGCCATCAAGCCAAAGACGGCTGTTGCCTTGGCCGCGGTGCTCAACCTGGTTGGTGCGTTCCTCTCGACCGAAGTGGCGAAGACCATCTCGGGGGGCCTTATCCGCGAAGGTACGGACGGCATCCACATCACTCCCGAGATCATCTTCGCCGGGCTGATGGGCGCAGTCCTGTGGAACATGTTCACGTGGCTCAAAGGGCTGCCGTCCAGTTCTTCGCACGCGCTTTTCGGCGGCCTTATCGGCGCGACGATCGTTGGCATCGGCTTCCGCGCGGTCAACTTCGACACTGTTATCCAGAAGGTCATTCTTCCGGCTATCTTCTCGCCGCTGCTCGCCGGTGTCGTGGCCTATGTGTGCACCAAGCTCGCCTATGCCCTGACTTCCCGGCACGATCCTGAAACCGGCGACAAGCTGACCCAGAAGCGCGGCGGATTCCGTACCGGCCAGATCTTCACTTCCAGCCTCGTTGCACTCGCCCACGGTACCAACGACGCGCAAAAGACCATGGGCATCATCACCCTCGTCCTGATCGCAGCGGGAACCCAACCGGCCGGCAGCGGACCGCAGCTCTGGGTCATCGGAGCCTGCGCACTCGCCATCGCCATCGGCACCTACGCCGGCGGCTGGCGCATCATCCGGACAATGGGCTCGGGGCTGACAGACGTCAAGCCGGCCCAAGGCTTCTCTGCGGAAACCAGCACCGCTTCGGCCATTCTCGCTTCCTCCCACCTCGGCTTCGCGCTGTCCACCACGCAGGTGGCCTCCGGGTCGGTCATTGGCTCGGGACTCGGACGCAAAGGCACCTCGGTGCGTTGGGGAACGGTGGGGCGCATCGCTACCGGTTGGATCTTTACCCTTCCTGCCGCTGCGATCGTGGGCGCCTTGACCGCGTTCCTCATCGGCACCGGCACGGCCGGCGTGGTCATCGCAGCAGTTGTGGGCACCGCCGTCGTCGCCTATATGTTCATCTCCTCGAGGAAGTCGCACGTGGGCCACCACAACGCCGTCGAAGTCGAAGAAGCCGGCACCGCCGTCCGCTTTCGCAAGAAGGGCTCCAAGGGAAAAAGCCTGAGCAAGAGCACGAGTAAGGACATCAAGGCATGAAATGGTTGGATCTGCTGCAGGTAGCCGGTGCGACACTCGTGGCGGCAGTCCTCCTCGTAGTGCTGTATTCGCTCGGCGTCCGTCTCACGGCCATCGCGGGCGACGTCCGGCAGAAGTCGCCCGCCATGGTCCGGTCCTTTGCCTACCTGTGCTTTGCGGCCTGCGGAATCGCCGTGCTTTTCGGCATCTACCTGATCGTTCCTTACTTCACGAAGTAGCTGGGCACCCCGCTGCGTAATGAGTAGGGTGGGGCCATGGCGGACTTCCAGTACTACGTGGCATCCTCGCTCGACGGCTTCATCGCCACGAAAGAAGACGATCTCGGCTGGCTGCTCCAGTTCGAAGAGGCCGAGGGCGTCACTGAAAGCTACGAAGACTTCATGGCGGGTATCGGCTGCATTGTCATGGGCGGGCAGACCTTTCGTTGGCTCGTGGAACACGAACCAGGCAAATGGCCCTATCCGGGTGTTCCTTGTTGGATCTTCACCCACCGCGAATATTCAGCACCGCCCGGCGCGGACGTTACGTTCGTCCGCGGCGACGTCGAGGAATTCGTGCCGGACCTGGAAGCCGATGCCGGCGAGAAGAACGTGTGGCTGGTTGGCGGTGGAAACCTGGTTGCCCAGTTCGCCAAGGCGGGCCTGCTCGACGAGATGATCGTCAGCCTGATTCCTGTCGCGTTGGGTTCCGGTAAGGGCTTGCTGCCCGTGGAGAGCCCGACGGCGCCGCTTGAGTTGATCTCGTCCCGCACCCTCGGCGGCGCGGCAGTCGAGTTGCGCTACCGCTTTCCCGCACGTGCCGGGTCAGCGGGTCCTGTTCTCCCGGATCATGTTGGTAATCCGGGCCGTTGATAACCGCCGGCCGTGTTCATCGGTCATGACAATTTCATGGGTGGCGAGCGTACCGCCCAGGTGGATGGCCGTGCACGTGCCGGTGACCAGGCCGCTCGCAACCGAGCGATGGTGGGTTGCGCCCACCTCGATTCCCACCACGTGGCGTCCCTCTCCCGCATGCAAGGCCGCTGCGAAGGAGCCCAGGGTTTCGGCGAGCACCACGTGGGCTCCGCCGTGGAGGATGCCGGCAACCTGGGTGTTGCCTTCCACCGGCATGGTCGCGACAGCCCGTTCGGCGCCCAGTTCAAGGAACGTGATGCCCATTTTCGCCACGAGTGTGCCCACGCCGTAGCGGGAAAGCCAGCCGTGCAACTCCGGCGGAACCCCGGCGGCGTTGAGTTCGTCAGTGAACGGGCCCGGCGTGAAATTGTCCATCATGGGAACTAGGCTGGCACCTGTGAGCGAAACAACCAAACCGGACCCGGTTCCAACGTCAGTGCCAAGGGCAGCAACAACAGCCATCGCAACGGCACCCACCCCCTCAGCAACCGCTGCACCAAGCACAGCTGGTGAGGGCCGGCCCCGGTTGTTGGTCCTGGACGGCCACTCCATGGCCTTCCGTGCCTTCTACGCCCTCCCGGCGGAAAACTTCTCCACCGCAAGGGGGCAGCACACCAACGCTGTACATGGCTTCACGTCCATGCTGATCAACCTCATCAAGGACCAAAAGCCCACGCACGTGGCTGTGGCATTCGACGTTTCGGACGACACCACGTTCCGCAAGGCGGAGTACAGCGAGTACAAGGGCGGACGGAACGCGACGCCGCCTGAGTTCCAGGGCCAGATCGGCCTCATTGCCAGGGTTATGGAAGCATGGGGCATCAGGACCATCGCCCTCCCCGGCTATGAAGCCGACGACATCCTGGCCACGTTGGCCGCCCAGGGCGACGCCGCCGGATACGAGGTCCTGCTCGTATCGGGGGACCGGGACTCGTTCCAGCTGATCAATGACAACGTGTTTGTGCTCTACCCCAAGCAAGGCGTCAGCAACATCCCGAAGCTTGATGCGGCCGCCATCGAGGAGAAGTACTTCGTGGCTCCTTCCTACTACTCGGACCTCGCCGCGCTGGTGGGTGAGTCGGCGGACAACCTCCCGGGCGTACCAGGTGTGGGACCCAAGACCGCCGCCAAGTGGATCAACCTCTACGGCGGGCTGGAGGGCATCCTGGAGAACGTTGACGCCATCGGCGGGAAGGTGGGCGGCGCGCTCAGGGAGAACCTGGAGAACGTGAAGCGGAACCGCCGGTTGAACCAGCTCCTGCGGGACCTGGACCTCCCCGTCACCCTTGAGGACCTCCACGAACCGCGCCCGGACCGGCAGGCCGTGGAGGAACTGTTCGACGAGCTTGAATTCCGGACCCTGCGGACGCGCCTCTTCGACCTGTACGGCGACGACACCGCCGGAACGGCTCCGGACACCATCGAAGCCCCGGCATTCGCCACCCTCACGGATGCCGAGAGCCTGGAAGCTTTCTTCGCGGCCGGAGCCGGACTGCGCTCCGCCCTTGCCGTGCAGCTCGTCCCGGGAAGGATCGGCGACGACGCCGCAGCCCTGGCCATCGTGCGCAACAACAGTGCCGGCTACGTCGAGCTTTCCGGCCTCGACGCGGCGGCCGAGTCCGTGCTGGCCAACTGGCTGCAGGATCCAGAAGAAGCCAAGGTCATGCACGAGTTCAAGGACGCCCTCAAGGCGTTGCGCAACCGTGGACTGGGTCTTGAAGGCGTGGTCGATGACACTGCCATCTCGGGCTACCTGATCCAGCCGGATCGCCGCAGTTATGAACTCGCCGAGCTCGCCCAGCACCACCTGAAGATCTCGGTTGCCACCCCTGTTGCGCAGACGGGTCAACTTGAATTCGAACTCGGAGGCACACCGGACCAGGCGGCTGCGGCGCTCGTCCAGCATGCCGCCGTCGTGCACGCGCTGAGCAAGCACTTCGAAAGCGAGCTCGCCGGGCGCAAAGCAGAGGCGCTCCTGACCACGTTGGAACTTCCGGTGGCCCGCGTCCTGGCGCACATGGAAATGTCCGGCATCGGCGTTTCCATCGAACGGATGAACGAACAACTGGCTGACCTCGCCAAGGTCATCGACAACGCCCAGGAGCAGGCGTTCGCCGCCATCGGGCACGAGGTGAACCTCGGTTCGCCCAAACAACTTCAGACCGTCCTCTTCGAGGAGCTGGGCCTCCCCAAGACCAAGAAGATCAAGTCCGGCTACACCACGGACGCCGCCTCCTTGAAGGCCCTGCTGGAGAAGACAGGCCACGAGTTCCTTGTGCAGCTCATGGCCCACAGGGAGTCGTCCAAGCTTGCCCAGATGGTGGAGACGCTCAAGAAGTCGGTTGCGGAGGACGGGCGTATCCACACCACGTACGCCCAAAACATCGCGGCTACGGGACGCATCTCGTCCAACAATCCGAACTTGCAGAACATCCCCGTGCGCAGCGAGGAAGGGCGCCGGGTGCGCGGCATCTTCGTGGTGAGCGAAGGGTTTGAATGCCTGCTCTCGGCCGACTACTCGCAGATTGAAATGCGCATCATGGCCCACCTCTCCGGCGATGCGGGCCTCATCCAGGCCTACAAGGAAGGTGAGGACCTGCACCGCTACGTGGGTTCGCGTATCTTCAACGTGGCGCCCGAAGAGGTGACCAGCGCGATGCGCTCCAAGGTCAAGGCAATGTCGTACGGCCTCGCCTACGGTTTGACTTCGTTCGGACTCTCCAAGCAGTTGGAGATCTCCGTGGACGAAGCACGGACGCTGATGAAGGACTACTTCGACCGCTTCGGTGCCGTGCGCGACTACCTTCGCGGAGTGGTGGACCAGGCCAGGATCGACGGCTACACCGCCACCATCGAAGGACGCCGGCGCTATCTGCCGGACCTGACCAGCACCAACCGCCAGGCGCGCGAGGCCGCCGAACGCATTGCCTTGAACTCGCCCATCCAAGGATCCGCGGCCGACCTCATCAAGCGGGCCATGCTCGGTGTCTCGGCGGAATTGGCAAGCCAGGGCCTCAAGTCCCGCATGCTCCTCCAAGTCCACGACGAATTGGTGCTGGAAGTCGCACACGGAGAACGGGAGGTCGTGGAGAAGCTTGTGGCTACGCAGATGAGTGGCGCCGCCGACCTCAAGGTCCCGCTCGACGTGCAGATCGGCGTCGGATCAAGCTGGTACGAGGCGGGCCACTAGCGCGCCACGGCCCGCGCCTGGCCGTTCCCGGGCCGGAGCCTTCGTCCGATCCGGGCCACGCCGCCGTGATGGTGGCGTGGCCCGTGCGGTCTGGCTAGGCTCGGGACGTGGCTGATCCCAGGGAAACAACCGAAAAATACACCATCAAGCGCTTTCGTTCGGTCGGCAAGGAGGATCCGGACTACGGACAAGCACGCGAGTGGCTCCGCGCCGTTGGCTTTGGATTCCACGACGAGCAACGAAGCGATGAGCTCATCGACAAGATCCTCGCGATGTACCAAGCGGACAACCGTGAGCTGACGGGCGTTTACGTCAATGATGAACCTCCGTTGCACGCGCTCAACCCGGGATTTCCGGTGGCGACCTTCGGAACGCTGGAAAACAAACTGAATGTCGGCTACGGCCGGGAACTGCCAACGCGCCAGATCACCGCTGTCACTGTCCGCGGAACGCATCGGCGCCACGGCATCCTGCGAGGGATGATGACGGCCGATCTCGCCGATGCCAAGGACGATGGCTTCGCGATGGCCGCCCTGACCGCATCCGAGGCTTCGATCTACGGCCGCTTCGGATTCGGGGTCGCAACCTTTGAGCGAAGCATCAAAGTAGACACCGGTCCGAAATTCCGCATCCGTCACGAACCCGTTGGCCGGGTGGAGATCGCAGATCCAAGAGTGCTCCTCGAACTCGCGCCCGAGGTTTTCGAACGCGTTCACCACCGCACGCCGGGGTCCATCGTGAGGCAGGACGCCTACCGCCACCAGGTGTCCGGTGCGATGAACCGCGAGGGCGCTGAGGACAAGGCCATCAAATGCGCGCTCCACTATGGACCGAATGCCACCATCGACGGCTACGTTTCCTACAAGTTCGCCGGCTGGGACACGAAGCCATACACGGTGGAGGTCGTTGACCTTGTCGCCTCGACGGACGAGGCCTACCTGGAACTGTGGCAGTTCCTGGGCAGCATCGACCTCGTCGACCAGGTGTCCTGGGCCGACGCCCCCGTTGAAGATCCCCTTGCGTGGGCACTCGTGGACGGGCGTTGCGTCACGGCATCGGACTACCGCGACATGTTGTGGCTGCGCGTCCTGGACGTCCCGGCAGCGTTGTCGGCCCGGCGCTACGGCGCAGATGGACGCTTGGTCTTGCAGGTCCATGATGCGCTCGGTTTTGCGGACGGTACTTGGGAATTGGCGTCCGACGGCGGCCTCGTCACCGTCACTGAGGTGCCTGGCGGGAACCCGGACTTGAGCATGGATGTCACGGACCTCGGGTCGGTCTATTTGGGTGCCGTCAGTCCTGTAATCTTGGCTTCGGCAGGCCGGATCCGCGAGCACTCGCCCGGAGCAGCATTGGCTGCCCAGCACATGTTCGCCGTCGAACGTCCCGCCCACTGCCTGACGCACTTCTAGGCAAAACCCACACGCAGGATCTCGAACAGAAGAAGGATTCCATGACGGAATTCCAGCCGGGGGGCCATTCCTCCGGCCAAAAAGGGCTGCCCGGTCGGCGGTCATTGCTGGCCATTGCCGCCGGGTTCGCGGTGGCCGGCTTGGCCGCATGCGCCGAACAACCGGCAAGCTCGCCCGCGGCTCGCCCCGCACCGGGTTCGACGCCGGTCATGGAGGCAGCCAGCCAGCTTCCGGTCGTACCCGAAACGCGGCCGGCGCCGCCGTCGAAGTCGCAGGTTGTGGCCGAATTCTCCGCTCGCAAGCCCGTCTCATGGGGGCTTGACGTCACTGGGGTCGTTTCGAAGACGGCGTCGCCGCACGCCGTCCTGACCTTTGATGCCTGCGGTGGCCCGCACGGCTCGGACTGCGATCAACGCTTGCTCAAGACCTTGCGCAAGCTCAACGTCCCCGCCACGTTGTTCGTCAACGGCCGCTGGATCAAAGCCAACCCCGGCCTGGCGGCCGATCTCGCGGCTGATCCTTTGTTCGAACTCGGAAACCACGGCTTCCAGCACCAGCCGCTCTCCGTCAACGGGCGTTCAGCGTATGGCATCCCGGGCACGGCCAACGCGGGCGAGGTCTATGACGAGATCATGCGCAACCAGGAGGCCATGGAGCGGCTCTGTGGCAAATCCCCGCGGTTCTTCAGGGCCGGAACCGCCTATTACGACGACGTCGCGGCGGCCATCACCAATGCCCTCGGATTGGTCCCGGTGAGCTTCACGCTGAATGGCGACGGGGGAGCAACCTTCCCGGCCCCGACGGTCGCGGGGGAAGTCGGCAAAATCGCGGCCGGCCGGGGTGCGGGGCAGATTGTGATTTCGCACTTCAACCAGCCGGGCAGCGGCACCGCGGAGGGATACGCACGCGCCCTCCCGGGCCTGCTGGATCGTGGAGTGACGTTCGCGCGCCTCGGTGACACGCTGCCGCTTTGACCCTCCTTGAGGCGAGCGACTAGAATGAACGGGCGCATACTACGTGCGCGCAAATTTACAATCCACAATTCAGGATGACCCGGCGTTTTGCCGTGTCCTGCGGACCGGCAACGGAAAGCGGGCGGTTTGCCTGACCGATACTCTATCCACAACGGAGCCCCTACTACATGACCATCACCTCCACCGAGAAGCCCGGTACCCCCGTAGTCGCGATCAACGACATCGGTACCGCTGAGGACTTCCTCGCAGCTGTCGACGCCACCATCAAGTACTTCAACGACGGAGACCTCGTCGAAGGTATCGTCGTCAAGGTTGACCGCGACGAAGTCCTGCTCGACATCGGTTACAAGACCGAAGGTGTCATCCCTTCCCGCGAGCTTTCCATCAAGCACGACGTTGACCCCGGGGACGTCGTCTCCGTTGGCGATCAGGTCGAAGCCCTGGTGCTCACCAAGGAAGACAAAGAAGGCCGACTGATTCTGTCCAAGAAGCGTGCTCAGTACGAGCGTGCCTGGGGCGACATCGAAAAGGTCAAGGAAGAAGACGGTGTTGTCACCGGTACCGTCATCGAGGTTGTCAAGGGTGGCCTTATCCTCGACATCGGTCTGCGCGGCTTCCTGCCCGCATCCCTCGTCGAGATGCGCCGCGTCCGCGACCTCGCTCCGTACATCGGTCAGCAGATCGAAGCCAAGATCATCGAGCTGGACAAGAACCGCAACAACGTTGTTCTTTCCCGCCGTGCATGGCTCGAGCAGACCCAGTCCGAGGTTCGCTCCACGTTCCTCAACAAGCTGGAAAAGGGCCAGGTTCGTCCCGGCGTCGTTTCCTCCATCGTCAACTTCGGTGCATTCGTGGACCTGGGCGGCGTAGACGGTCTGGTTCACGTTTCCGAGCTGTCCTGGAAGCACATCGACCACCCGTCCGAGGTTGTCGAGGTTGGCCAGGAAGTCACCGTCGAGGTTCTCGAAGTGGATCTGGACCGCGAGCGCGTGTCCCTGTCCCTCAAGGCCACGCAGGAAGACCCGTGGCAGACCTTCGCCCGCACCCACGCCCTCGGCCAGGTTGTTCCGGGTAAGGTCACCAAGCTGGTTCCGTTCGGTGCGTTCGTTCGCGTCGAAGACGGCATCGAAGGCCTCGTTCACATCTCCGAGCTGGCTGTCCGCCACGTTGAGCTTGCTGAGCAGGTCGTCTCCGTTGGCGACGAGCTCTTCGTCAAGGTCATCGACATCGACCTCGAGCGCCGCCGCATCTCCCTCTCCCTCAAGCAGGCTAACGAGGGCGTTGACGCTGACAGCACCGAGTTCGACCCGGCTCTGTACGGCATGGCCGCTGAGTACGACGAAGAGGGCAACTACAAGTACCCCGAGGGCTTCGACCCCGAGTCGAACGAATGGCTCGAGGGCTACGAGACGCAGCGCGCCGCTTGGGAGCAGCAGTACGCTGACGCCCAGGCACGTTGGGAAGCTCACAAGAAGCAGGTTTCCCAGCACGCTGCTGACGACGCCGCTGCTGCCGCTTCCGGCGAGAGCGACTCCGGTGCCACCAGCTACTCCTCCGAGCCGGCTGCCACCGAGTCCAACGCGGGCACCCTGGCATCCGACGAGGCCCTCGCAGCTCTGCGCGAGAAGCTGACCGGCAACTAATTGCCACTGGCCCGGGTTTCCCAGGCCTCATTGAAGCAGCCCCTGCGATTCATTCACGAATCGCGGGGGCTGCTTTTTGCTTAACCTGTTTCCCGGCTGCCCTGCCGCCCTGTTTCCACGGGACATGCCCCTCATTCGTAGCAAGGACTGGACATAGCAGTCATATGTCCAGCGGTGGTGGTCAGAGGAGAGCATGTGCCTTAGGCGTTCGCGTGGGTCAGCGGGGAACATGCCCCTCGTTCGCTTTGACGACTGGACATATGCCCACTATGTCCAGTGCTGGAGATCAGGGGAGGGCATGTCCCTGTTGGAAGCTCAGCCCGGGATCCACCCACTCCGTTCCCCCCCAGTGGGGTTCCGAGGTCCCCGGTCCAAACGCGGGGTCACTTACGGCCCGTTCCGGTGCTTCGGATGGGCCGTAAGTGACCCCGCGTTGTTTACCAGCGTGCTAGCGGTAAATAACTGATAACGATCTATCGGATATGTCCCACCCGCTATTCAGGATCCGCTAATCTCCGATTGGTAACCGACGGCCCCGGAGTAGTCTCGTGCGGATGGGTGTGATCAGGCTTATGAACCCCTTGGTTCCTACTTTTCCTGAGGCAGTACTTTCTTTTGCTCCGCTGGCTTTCCTCTTGCTGGCAGCCCTGGCCATCATCACGGTCTACGTCATCAAGCTGTTCCGAAGGGCATGATCCAGGCCGCTCCCGCCTGGCTCAGACGGAATGACTGCATCGCCGAATGACCACAATCGGAAATAGGCCGTTTGCCGGTCCAAGGCTAATCCAAGCATGGATTCTCCACCCCGCACGGCGCGATCCGACTTTCACCCACGGACATGCCCCTCGTCGGCAACATGGACCGGGCATATGCCCACTATGTCCACTGCTCGGGGTCAGGGGAGGGCATGTCCCTGTGGGAAGCTCAGTCCGGGAGGTCCACCCACTCCGTTCCCCGCAGTTGGAGTACCGCGGCACCGGCGGTGATGGCCGCGAGGCGCTCGACGGCGTCGTCGATTGCTGCCGGGTCATCGGACAAGGCCAGGCGCAGGATGGTTTCAGCGGGTTCGTAGCTTGTCCCGCCCATCACGTAGCCTGCGGAGCGCAACTCGTTTTCCAGCCTTCCGGCCGTGTGGTGGGCCACGGCGATCTCACAAATCCGCAAGCGGCGCCGCTGAACCAGGGGAGCGGCATCCAGCGCCGACGAGACTGACTCGGAGTACGCACGGACCAGTCCGCCGGCACCGAGGAGGATCCCGCCGAAATAGCGCACGACGACGGCACTCACGTCGCTGAGGTCGGTCATCCCGGGCTGTGTCTCGCGTCTGATGAGCGCCTCAAGCATGGGGGTCCCTGCAGTTCCGGAGGGCTCGCCGTCGTCGTTGGATCGCTGGATGCTCCGGTCCGGGCCGAGGACGAATGCCGAGCAATGGTGCCGGGCGTCGTGGAATTCCTTGCGGAGTTCAGAAACCAGGGCGCGGGCGGCATCCTCGTCGGAGGCGCGGCGCAGCACAGTGATGAAGCGCGAGCGCTTGATCTCGAGTTCGTGGCGGAAATCGTCTCCAAGCACCAACGTTGTGTACGCGGTCGCCCGGCTTTCGTCCTGTTCTGCCACCGACCCAGTCTAGTGTGGAGGGGTGCTGAAGATTGGACTTACCGGCGGGATCGCCTCCGGCAAATCACTCGTGTCCGCCCGGCTGAGGGAGCTGGGTGCTGTCTTGATCGACGCCGATGCGCTGGCCCGTGAGGTTGTGGAGCCGGGCACGCCGGGTTTGGCGGGCGTCATGGCCGAGTTTGGTGAAGACATCGTCGACGCCGATGGGCGCCTCGACCGGGCACGCCTCGGCGCGATTGTGTTCGCCGAGCCGGATCGCCGGGAAGCGCTCAACGCGATCATCCATCCGCGCGTCAGGGAGAAGGCTGCCGCAATGCTCGCCACCGCGAAACCGGGCGACATTGTGGTCCAGGACATCCCGCTCCTCGTGGAAACCGGCCAGGGCAGCAATTTCCACTTGGTGCTGGTGGTGGATGCCCCGGACGAAGAACGGATCCGGCGCATGACGGAGATCCGCGGGATGACAGTCGAGGACGCCGTGTCCCGCATGGCTGCCCAGGCCGGCAGGGATGAAAGGTTGGCTGCGGCCGACATAGTGTTGGAGAACTCCGGAAGCGTTGAGGATCTTACGCAGTTCGTGGAAACCCTGTGGGAAGAGCGCCTGGCGCCGTTTGCCCGCAATCTCGCGGCGGGGCGCCCGGCAAGAAGATCCGGCGGCCCAGTATTGTGCCCGCCAAATCCCGACTGGCCGGCCCGAGCCGGGCGGCTACTTGCCCGGATTCGTCGCGCATCTCCGGAGGTATTGGGAGCCGACCATATCGGTTCGACCTCGGTACCCGGCCTTCCGGCCAAGGACATCATCGACTTGCAGGTCAACGTGTCCTCGCTGGAGGCCGCAGACCGGATAGCAGGGGCCCTGGGTGAGGCCGGTTTCCCGTTGCGGGACGCCTCTGTCCGCGACACTCCCAAGCCGCCGGACCTTGACCCGTCGGCATGGCAAAAGCGCTTCCATTGCAACGCAGACCCCGGCCGGCCCGCCAACGTCCATGTCCGGGTACTGGGGAGTCCGGGCTGGCGTTATGCACTGTTGTTCCGGGATTGGCTCCGCGCCGACGCCGACGCGCGGGCAATGTATGCGGCCCTCAAACAGGAGCTTGCCGAGCAACACGCGGGCGACGGCCGGACTTTGGGGTATGCCGAAGCCAAGGAGCCGTGGTTCACCGAGGTCGCGTGGCCACTCATGGATGCGTGGGCCAGAAGCAGCGGGTGGCAACCGCCGTCGTACTCTGTGGCGCAAGGCTCGAAAAGCGGACAGTAGCTGTCCGCGGGCGGGGGTACATTGGATTCATGAGTCTTGCCCAGGAGATCAACCGTGTCGTCGCGCCTTTTGAGGTCATCAGCGAGTTCAAGCCGGCTGGTGACCAGCCGGCCGCTATCGCGGAGCTGACCGAACGCATCAACAACGGCGAAAAAGACGTCGTGCTGCTCGGCGCCACCGGTACGGGCAAGAGTGCAACCACCGCTTGGCTGATCGAACAGGTGCAGAGGCCAACCTTGGTGATGGTCCAGAACAAAACCCTGGCGGCCCAGCTTGCCAACGAATTCCGGGAACTGCTGCCCAACAATGCGGTGGAGTACTTCGTTTCCTACTACGACTACTACCAGCCCGAAGCGTACGTTCCCCAAACGGATACGTTCATCGAAAAGGACTCCTCCGTGAATGAGGAAGTCGAGCGGCTGCGGCACTCCGCTACGAACGCGTTGCTGACCCGCCGCGACGTTGTGGTGGTGGCCACCGTGTCCTGTATATACGGCCTGGGTACTCCGGAGGAATACATCGCCGGGATGGTCACGCTCACCAAGGGCGCCGAAATGAACCGGGACGATCTCCTGCGCAGATTCGTCTCGATGCAGTACACCCGCAATGACATGGACTTCCACCGCGGCACCTTCCGTGTCCGCGGAGACACCGTGGAGATCATCCCCATGTACGAAGAACTTGCCGTGCGCATCGAGTTCTTCGGTGACGAGATCGAAAACATCTACACCCTCCATCCCGTCACGGGCGACGTCATCCGCGAGGAAACCGAGATGTACATCTTCCCGGCTTCGCATTATGTTGCCGGGCCGGAGCGTATGTCCCGCGCCATCACTGCCATCGAAGAAGAGCTCGCGGAGCGGCTTAAGGTCCTCGAAGGCCAGAACAAGCTGGTCGAGGCCCAGAGGCTGCGCATGCGCACCACCTACGACCTTGAGATGATGCAGCAAATGGGTTTCTGCAACGGGATCGAGAACTATTCACGCCACATCGATGGCCGCGGCTCCGGCACAGCACCGCACTGCCTCCTGGACTATTTCCCGGACGATTTCCTGCTGGTCATCGACGAATCCCACGTCACGGTTCCGCAGATCGGAGCCATGTACGAGGGTGATATGTCGCGGAAGCGCACCCTCGTGGACCACGGCTTCCGGCTTCCCTCCGCCATGGACAACAGGCCGCTCAAATGGGACGAATTCCTGGAGCGGGTGGGCCAGACCGTCTATCTTTCGGCGACCCCCGGGAAGTACGAGCTGGGGAAGGCCGACGGATTCGTCCAGCAGATCATCCGTCCGACCGGACTGATCGATCCCGAAGTCATCGTGAAGCCGACCAAGGGCCAGATCGACGATCTCCTTGGCGAAATCCGGACACGGGTGGAACGCGACGAACGCGTGCTGGTGACCACGTTGACCAAGCGGATGGCCGAAGACCTGACAGACTATCTCCTGGGCCACGGGGTCAAGGTGCAATACCTGCACTCCGACGTCGACACCCTCCGGCGCGTGGAACTGCTCCGCGAACTGCGCATGGGCAGCTTCGACGTCCTGGTAGGCATCAACTTGCTTCGTGAGGGCCTCGACCTGCCCGAAGTGTCACTCGTCAGTATCCTCGACGCCGACAAGGAAGGTTTCCTGCGCTCGGCCACTTCCCTCATCCAGACCATCGGGCGCGCGGCCCGCAACGTCTCCGGGCAGGTCCACATGTACGCCGACCGGATTACCGATTCCATGGCCCACGCGATCGAGGAGACCAACCGAAGGCGGGAAATCCAGGTCAAGTTCAACGCGGAGAACGGTGTCGATCCGCAACCGTTGCGCAAGAAGATTGCAGACATCACCGATCAGCTTGCCCGCGAGGACGCCGACACCCGCGAGTTGCTGGCCGCAACCGGAAAGGGCGGCCGGACCGGCAAGGGCAAGGGCGCTTCGAAGGTCCGGCAGGATGGCCTGGCCGCGGCGCCGGCGGAAGACCTGGTCGGTCTCATCGAACAGCTGACCGAACAGATGCACGCGGCCGCCGTCGAACTGCAGTTTGAGATCGCTGCGAGGATCCGTGACGAGGTGGGCGAGCTCAAGCGCGAACTTCGCCAGATGCAGTCCGCGGGCCACGCCTAAGGTAAAGTTGGGCCTACGTAGGGGAGTATCCCAAGCGCTAAGTCCGTCAACACGCCAGGCACAGACGCCTCGCCGGGCCTAGCGGATCGCCGTTTGAGCGTCGATTGCCTTGAGGCATGGAGACGCAGGCAGGTCGGAGAGACTTACGCCTTTTTGGCGTACCTGCGAAAGGCATTTTAGATGCAACTCCCCGCCTGGTTTGAGATCGGCTCCTTCGTCGTTCTCGGAATCATCCTCCTCGTCGACCTCCTCTTGGTGCTCAAGCGTCCGCACGAACCCTCCATGAAGGAAGCGGGCCTCTGGGTCGCCTTTTACGTCAGCCTCGCCTTGGTGTTCGCCGGCGCGCTGTTCCTCTTTGCCGGCCCTGAGCACGGCAGCCAGTTCATTGCCGGCTGGGTGACCGAATACAGCCTGAGTATCGACAACCTCTTTGTCTTCATCATCATCATGGCCCGGTTCTCGGTGCCCCGTAAGTACCAGCAGGAAGTGCTCATGGTGGGCATCATCATTGCCCTGGTCCTGCGGGGTATCTTCATTGCCCTAGGTGCGGTGGTGATCGAGCAGTTCAGTTGGGTCTTCTATATCTTCGGCGCGTTCCTGCTGTGGACCGCGTGGAAGCAGGCCACGGACCACGGCGAAGACGAGGAGGATGCCGCCGAAAGTCCGATCATTAGCCGCATCCGCAAAGTCGTCCCGATGTCGGAGAAGTTCGACGGCGGGAAGTTGCGCACCACGGTTGACGGCAAGAAGCTGTTCACGCCCATGCTGATCGTCTTCGTGACCATCGGCATGACGGACCTCTTGTTCGCCGTGGATTCCATTCCGGCCATCTTCGGACTGACGCAGAACGCCTTCATCGTCTTCACAGCCAACATCTTCGCCCTCATGGGCCTACGCCAGCTGTACTTCCTGCTTGGCGGCCTCATGACCCGGCTGGTCTACCTCAAGCACGCGTTGTCGGTCATCCTCGCGTTCATCGGCGTCAAATTGGTACTGCACGCCATGCACGTGAACGAACTGCCCTTCATCAACGGCGGCCACCATGTTGAATGGGCTCCGGAGATCCCGACCTATGTGTCGCTGGCGGTCATCATCGGCACGATCGTGGTGGCGGTGATCGCGAGCCTCCTGACTCCGGCCGCCAGCAAATCCAAACTGGACGCCCGGCTCGAGGAAGATTCCCGCAAGAGCACGAACAAGGTCAGCGGCCACTGACAACTACGGGCACGACTTCGGAGCCCCGGCCATCGTTGTGGCCGGGGCTCAGTTCGTCCCGCGCACCATCCCCAAGAGCCGGTTGAAGATTCCTTCGCCGTCTTCGCCGATGCCGTCGTGGTGGAAGTCCCCTGTGGTCCAGGCCTGCAGTCCGCGGACCGCGGCCGCGGTTTCCATGGAGAGCTGGAAGTCCACGTAGATGTCGTCACGATAGACGGCAGCCGCGACGGGGACGGTATTCGCGTTCAGGCGGGATACGTCGTAAAGGGGTTTCCAGTCTTGCTTGCCGGCCAACAGCGCGGCTACTTCCCTCAGGGGTACAAGGGCCGGGTCCTGTTCGAAATACCAGGGGTAGACCATTTCTCCGGTCAGGAGCGGCTCGGCTGCCTCCGGCTGGAACTCAGGAAATTCCAGGAGAACCCGCCACGCCGCCCAGTCGGTGGCCTGCCCCTGGCCGTAGATGGACTCGTGCAAGACCGCATACAGGGGATTGGATGCCCGGGAGACGAGCCCGTGGACCTGTTCCAGGAACGCGTCGGAGAGGCGCTCTCCGTCCGGGGAGGGCACAAAGGCATCTTCCAGGAGAGTGTGCAGGGCATCCACGCGGGCGTTCCCGCCCAGGAACGATCCCACCATTTGGAACCGTTCCGTCGTGAGGCGTTCTCCGCCGGGCAGCCGCTCCTCCCTGGATTCCAGATGCCGGGCAATCCTGGTGACCAGCTCGCGGTCCTCCGGATACCACGCGAAGTATTCCGCGTTACGTTCGGCAACCCTTTGGAAGGTGGCCCGGTACACGCGCTCGGCTGGACCTTCCAGCGGCGCGAGCCCTCCCGTGATCAGGACTTCCCTCAAGCCTTCCGGCGCGAAGGACAGGTATGTCAGGGCGCAGAAACCGCCGAAGCTCTGGCCAAGAACGGTCCAAGGCCCGGAGCCCAGGGCCTCCCGGATGAGCTCGGCATCGGCCACGATCGAGTCCGCCCGGAAATGCGTGAGGTAGGCCGCCTGCGCCGCGGCATCTCCCCTAAGCGGCAAGGTCTTGCGGTCCGCCGGAGTTGACAGGCCCGTGCCCCGTTGATCCAGCATCAGGATGCGGAAACTCCTCGCGGCAGCCTTCATCCAGCCGGACAAGGACGTGGTCCGGATTCCGCGTCCGCCGGGCCCGCCCTGGAGGTAGAGCAACCAGGGCAGCCGCGCTGCTTCCTCTTCCGCGTGCTCAGCGGAGACGAACTCGCGGGCGAAGACGGTGATCGTTTCCGCGGTGCCGTCAGCCCCGGTGCCCCAATGGTCGAGGGGGACCGTGAACAAGTGCTCGGTGGTGCGGACACCGCGGAATTCGTGGCGTGCGCGGATGGTGTGCGCCGTATCCTCAACCACCCGCTCAGCCACGAGCCATGGCCTTGTCATCGCTGCCGAAGGCACCGAGGGCTTCGCCGGTCAGCCGGAACGTGGACCAGCCGTCCATGGGCACCGCACCGAGGCTGCGGTAGAAGTTGATGGACGGTTCGTTCCAGTCCAGGACGCTCCATTCCACCCGTGCGTAGCCGCGTTCGACGGCGGTGGCGGCCAGATGCTTCAGGAGCGCCTTCCCATGGCCCTCGCCCCGTGCATCGGGGGTGACGTAGAGGTCTTCCAGGTAGATCCCGTGGACGCCTTCCCACGTGGAGTAGTTCAGGAACCACAAGGCGAATCCCTGAACGTCTCCGGCTGCGTTTTCCGCCATGTGCGCAAACACCCGCGGACTCTCGCCGAACAGTGCCTCGCTCAGCATTTCCGGCGTGTTCTTCACGGCATCGGGCTCTTTTTCGTAGACCGCAAGCTCATGGATCATCTGCAGGATCGCGGGGACATCGGACACTGTGGCAGGGCGGACAACACTCATATTTCGAGCTTACTAGGCGCCTAGAGGCGGTTGACCGCGGTCACCCTGACAACGGCGGTGCCGCTCTCGTCGGATGCCGCCAAGTCCACTTCGGCGGAAATGCCCCAGTCATGGTTACGCGCCGGGTCATCGAAAATCTGCCGGACCCGCCAGATGCCGGGTTCCTCTGTGATGATGAGGAGTCCCGGGCCCCGGGCGTCTGGGCCGGTTCCGATGTCGTCGTGTTCGTCGAAGTAGTCGTCCAAAGCGTCTTCCCAGCGCTCAGCATCCCAGCCGCTGGCGGCGTCGAGCTCGCCCAAGGTTGCCGCATCCTCGTCCGCGAACAACTCAACACGCCGGAACATTTCGTTGCGGACCATGACCCTGAAGGCGCGGACATTGGACGTGAGCGACGGCGGCGGAGGAGGCGGAGCGTCGTGCGGCGTCGGAGCCGCCCCGGAGGTGAGCTCTTCCCATTCGTCGAGCAGGCTGGAGTCGACTTGGCGGACCAGTTCACCCAGCCAGGCGATGAGGTCCTGGAGGTCTTCGCGGAGCGCATCCTGCGGCACGGTCTGACGCAGGGCTTTGAACCCGTCGGCCAAGTACCGCAGCACGATCCCTTCGGAGCGCGCCAGCCCGTAGAACTGGACGAACTCGCCGAAATTCATGGCGCGCTCATACATGTCCCGGACCACGGACTTGGGAGCCAGCTCAAAGTCGCCCACCCAAGGCGCGGCCTTCCGGTACACCTCGAACGCTTCGCCCAGGATTTCCGCCAGCGGCTGCGGGTAGCTGACCTCTTCAAGCATTGCCATGCGCTGGTCGTAATCAATGCCATCGGCCTTCATCGCCGCGACGGCCTCGCCGCGTGCCTTCTTCTGCTGCGCGGAAAGTATCTGGCGGGGCTTCTCGAGGGTCGCTTCGATGACGGACACGACGTCCAGGGCGTACGACGGCGACTCCGGATCCAGGAGTTCGAGCGCGGCGAGGGCAAACGGCGAAAGCGGCTGGTTCAGTGCGAAGTTCGCCTGCAGGTGGACGGTCAGACGGACGGAACGGCCTTCTTCCTCCTGCTCGGCCTCGGGAATGCGTTCCACGACTCCGGCTGCCAACAGCTCACGGTAGATACCCAAGGCCTTCTTCATGAGCTGCAGTTGCGCGGGCCGGGCCTCGTGGTTTTCGGTGAGGAGACGGCGGGCTGCGGCAAACGGGTCGCCGGGGCGTTCCATCAAGTTGAGCAGCATCGCGTGCGTCACGGTGAAGCTCGAGGTCAGCGGTTCCGGCACGGACTCCACCAGACGGGTGAAGGTGGGCTGGCCCCAGGAGACGAAACCTTCCGGCGGCTTCTTCCGCACCACTTGCCGCAGTTTCTTCTGGTCGTCGCCGAACTTGGCGGTGGCCTTTGCCATAGCCTTCGCGTTTTCCACCACGTGTTCGGGAGCCTGCACCACGACTGTTCCGGCAGTGTCATAGCCTGCGCGGCCCGCGCGGCCCGCGATCTGATGGAATTCCCGGGAGTTCAGGAGGCGGGTGCGGACGCCGTCGTACTTGCTGAGAGCCGTCAGGAGGACTGTGCGGATGGGAACGTTGATTCCGACCCCCAGAGTGTCGGTGCCGCAGATGACCTTCAGGAGTCCTGCCTGTGCCAGTTGCTCCACGAGGCGGCGGTACTTGGGCAGCATGCCGGCATGATGGACGCCGATGCCATGGCGGACCAGCCGGTTCAGGGTCTTCCCGAAGCCCGCGGCGAACCGGAAACCGGCGATCAGCTCGGCGATCTTGTCCTTTTCCTCGCGGGTGCACATGTTCACGCTCATGAGGTTCTGGGCCCGCTCGATGGCTTCGACCTGGCTGAAATGCACCACGTACACGGGAACCTGTTTGGTGCTCAGCAGTTCCTCGAGGGTTTCGTGGACCGGCGTTTCCTGGAAGTAATAGTGCAGCGGGATGGGCCGTTCGGCCGAACTGACCGTGGTGGTGGGCCGCCCGGTGAGTGCGCTCAGGCCGGTTTCGAAGCGGCTGACGTCTCCCAGGGTGGCCGACATCAGCAGGAACTGGGCCTGGGGGAGTTCCAGGAGCGGCACTTGCCACGCCCAACCGCGTTGGGGATCGGAGTAGAAGTGGAATTCGTCCATGATGACGGTTCCGAGATCGGCGTCCTTGCCTTCGCGCAAAGCGATGTTGGCGAGGATTTCGGCGGTGCAGCAGATGATCGGGGCATCCTGGTTGACCCCGGAATCACCGGTGATCATGCCGACGTTCTCGGCTCCGAAAATGTCGCAGAGGGCGAAGAATTTCTCGGAGACCAAGGCCTTGATGGGGGCTGTGTAGTAGCTGCGCGTGCCCCGGGACATCGCTTCGAAGTGCGCGGCGATCGCCACAAGGGACTTCCCGGAACCGGTAGGGGTCGCCAGGATGACATTGGAACCGGAGGCGAGTTCCATGATTGCCTCGTCCTGGGCAGGGTAGAGCTGAAGCCCCCGGCTCTGCGTCCATTCGACGAAGCGTGCGTAGATTTCGTCCGGGTCAACGCTGGCGCTGCCCGGTCCGGCGTTGCTTGCTCCGGCGTTGCTTGGTGTCGGGAGCTGCTCAAGAAGTTTCATTGCCTTCCAGCTTAGTGTGGGGTGGAGCAGACCGCGGAGAGCGACGACGGAGGATGCATTGAAGTGGGATCCAGCCAAGTACATCGAGTTCGGCAATCACCGCGACCGGCCGTTTTTTGACCTGACCTCGAGGATTCCGGCCGAGGACCCGCGGCAGGTCGTGGATTTGGGCTGCGGGCCGGGGAACTTGACGGCGACCCTTGCGGCCCGCTGGCCCCGCGCCGTCGTCGTCGGGCTGGACTCCTCGGCCGAAATGCTGGCGAAAGCCCAATTCCTCGCTGCCGCGCAACCTCGTCTTTCGTTCGTGCACGCCGACATCGCCGGGTGGACGCCGGAAGCGAACACCGACGTCGTGGTCAGCAACGCGGCGCTGCAATGGGTCCCGGGCCACTTGACGATGCTCGCCGCCTGGCTTGAAGCGCTGAAGCCGGGTGGATGGTTTGCGCTCCAGGTCCCCGGAAACTTCAATGCCCCATCCCACGTGCTCATGCGCGAATTGGCGGCGTCGCCGGAGTGGTCCGGAAAGCTGTCCGGTGTGCTCCGCCACGACGACGCTGTCGGGGAACCGGCCGACTACCTGCGGATCATGCTCGACGCCGGATGCGACGCCGACGCTTGGGAAACCACGTACCAGCAACTTCTGCCGGGAGCTGATCCCGTGCTGGAGTGGGTTCGGGGGACCGGCCTGCGTCCAGTGCTCGCTGCCCTTTCCGACGCAGAAGCGCGCGCCTTTGAAAAGCAATACGCCGCAGCGCTCCGCGAGGCCTATCCAACGGAGCGG
This sequence comes from Arthrobacter bambusae, assembly GCF_030812595.1. Classification (GTDB taxonomy): domain Bacteria; phylum Actinomycetota; class Actinomycetes; order Actinomycetales; family Micrococcaceae; genus Arthrobacter; species Arthrobacter bambusae_B. The sequence goes on along the minus strand of NZ_JAUSSZ010000006.1, from coordinate 37,066 downwards.
CACGGCACTGTGTTTGCCTTCCGCCGGATTTTTGCGGTGGCACAAAAGCAGGGATGAGGCAGCCCGGCACGAAAGGAACGGCTCCGGAAGTGCCCCGATGACAAGGATTCGCACTGTGATCTGAACTACAATGGCAACGCGATCTAGGGGCGGCATCGTGTGGAATCCGCGGCTCCGGAGTCCAACGAATGGAGGCAATGTGCTGGCATCATTGCTGTTTCAGCGTCTGGCCCCCTATAAAGCCCACGTCCTGGCCATTGTTCTCCTGCAGCTTGTCCAGACTGCTGCCGCACTCCTCCTTCCCACCTTCAACGCCAAGATCGTCGACGACGGCCTCGTCGCCGGGAACAGCGAGGTGATCCTGCGCCTTGGTGCTTGGATGCTGCTTCTCACGGTCATCCAGGTGCTTGCCGCCGTGCTGGCCGGCTACCTGGGCGCGGTTGTCGCGATGAGGGTCGGCCGCGGGCTGCGGCAGGAACTCTTCGACAAGATTCATTCCATGCCGGGCCAGGACGTCGTAGCCTTCGGACCGGCAAGCCTGGTGGTCAGGACCACCAATGACGTCCTGCAACTGCAGAACATCACGGTGCTCGTCTTCAGCATGCTGGTGGCAGCACCCGTCATGGGCATCGGAGGCGTGATCCTGGCAGTCGAGCAGGACGTTGCCCTTTCCTGGATCGTCTTCGCCATCGTTCCTGTGTTGCTGCTCATCATGCTGGTGATTGTCCGCAAGCTGGTCCCCCTGTACCGCGAGGGACAAGGGCTGGTGGACCGGATCAACGGCGTGCTCCGCGAACAGATCCTGGGGACCGCGGTCATCCGTGCCTTTGTGCGCCAGTCGTTCGAGATGAAACGGTTCGAGGCAGCCAACGACGCCCTGACAAAGAACAATCTCCGCTCTGCCCGGATCGTCGCTGCCATGCTTCCGCTGGTCATGACAGTGGTCAATCTCTCCTCCGCGGGAGTGGTCTGGCTCGGCGGCCTCCGCATTATTGCGGGAGAAATGCAGCTGGGTGCGCTCACTGCATTTATTGCCTACATCATGCAGATCCTCCTCGCGATCATGATGGCAATGTACGTCCTGAGCACGGCGCCCCGGGCCGCGGTCAGCGCTGAACGCGTCACCGAAGTGCTCAACACGGACTCTGAAAGGGTCTTGTCGGCAGCTACCCCTGACGGGGTGGCAGTCCGTCCTTCGGCGGAAGGCGTGCGCTTCGACAATGTCGTTTTCGCCTACCCGGGAGCCGAGACGCCCGTCTTGGAAAGCATCACGTTCCACGCGCCTCCGGGAACCACGACGGCGGTCATCGGCTCCACCGGAAGCGGCAAATCCACCATCGTCAGCCTTGTGCCGAGACTGCTCGACGTGAGCAGCGGAACGATCTCCCTTGATGGCCGGGACATCGCTGCTGTTCCCCTCGATGCCTTGCGCAACCAGCTCGGCGTCGTGCCCCAGGAGAGCTGGCTGTTCCGCGGAACCATTGCCGAGAACCTGCGGATTTCGCTGCCGTCCGCGACGGATTCCCAGTTGTGGCACGTCCTCGAGGCGGCCCAGGCGGCCGATTTCGTGAGAGAGCTGCCCCGAGGACTGGAGACCACGTTGTCCCAGGGCGGCGCCGGACTGTCCGGCGGCCAGCGGCAGCGCCTATGCATCGCCCGCGCAATTCTGCGCCCTGCGTCTGTCTACCTCTTTGACGACAGCTTCTCGGCGCTGGACACAGTAACGGAAGCAAAGCTCCGTGCCGCGCTCGAGCCGGAACTCCGCGGGGCAACCGTCATCATCGTTGCCCAGCGCATAAACACCGTAGTGTCGGCGGACCAGATACTGCTCATTGACGAGGGCCGCCTGGTGGCAAAAGGCACCCATGATGAACTTCTCAAGTCATCTGGAACCTACCGGGAAATCGTAGCGTCCCAGCTGGAAACGGAAGAGGCCGCGTGAGCGGCGAAGGCGAACAGCTCTCCCCTGCGGGGACCCCATCACGGTCGCTGCTCCGCCTGGTGGGCTTGATGAAGCCCGCCCGGGCGGTCATGGCCGCGGCGATCCTGTGCATCTGCGGCTTTGTCGCGCTCAACGTCAGCGCCCCCAAGGTACTCGGCGACGCCACGGACGTCGTCGCGGCCGCGGTGTTCGGCGCCCGGTTCGATCCCGGCCGCTTCGTCTTCCTGTTGCTCGTGGCCGCCTGCATGTATTGCGTCACGTCGCTGCTCAGCTGGGCGCAGGGACGCCTCAACGCCCTCGCCGTGCAAAGGCTCGCATATGACCTCCGGGAAGCCGTGGAAGCGAAACTGCATCGGCTGCCCGTGGCCTACTACGACGGCCGCTCCCGTGGCGAGGTCCTGAGCCGGGCGACAAACGATCTCGAAAACGTGTCGCAGACGCTCAACCAGCTCCTCTCCCAGCTCTTGACCTCGACGCTGATGGTCATCGGAGCCCTCGGGATGATGCTGCTGCTTTCGCCACTCCTCGCCGTCGTGTCCCTCATGGCTGTTCCGTTATCGGCATTGGCGTCGATTGTCGTGACCCGACGCTCGCAGAAATACTTTGTCCGGCAGTGGGAGGCCACGGGAGACGTGAACTCCCTTGTGGAGGAGACAGCCACCGGCCACGAGACCATCAAGCTTTTCAACGCCCAGTCCGCGATGGCGGTCCGTTTCGCCGACCACAACGAGGGCTTGTATGCCGCCAGTTCGAAGGCACAGTTCGCCTCGGGGTTGATGGCTCCCCTGATGGGTTTCGTGTCGAACGCCAGCTACGTGGGGGTTGCGATTGTTGGTGCCCTCCAGTTCCTCGCCGGGGCGATGAGTATCGGCGGCATCCAGGCCTTCATCCAATTCAACCGGCTATTCAGCCAGCCCCTGGGACAGATCGGCGGAATGGCCCAGGTCCTGCAATCCTGCGCAGTATCCGCCGGCAGGGTCTTCGAGCTCTTGGACGCCGCCGAATTGACAGCTGAACCGGCGGAACCGGGCGGCGTCGGCCGCGCAGACGCCGGACGAGGCGTTGACGGACCCTTGGGGCTCCCTTCGGATTCGCCTACAGGGCGCGTTGCCTTCGAGCACATTTCCTTCAGCTACCGGCCGGATGCACCCCTCATCGAGGACCTGTCCTTCCATGTGGAACCGGGACAGACAGTGGCCATCGTGGGGCACACCGGAGCGGGGAAGACCACCCTTGTCAGCCTCCTCATGCGCTTCCACGAACTCGGTTCCGGAAGGATCACCATCGACGGCGTGGACATCGCCGGCATGGGACGGGATGCACTCCGCCGGAACTTCGGCGTCGTTCTCCAGGATCCATGGATTTTCTCGGGCACTATCCGGGAGAACATCGAGTATGGACTCCCGGGCGCCAGCGAATCAGAGATCGTGGCGGCAGCCGAAGCGAGCCACGTTGGCCACTTTGTCCGCTCGCTGCCCAACGGCTACTCAACCATGCTCAGCAACGGAGGAGAACCACTCAGCCAGGGCCAAAGGCAATTGTTGTGCATTGCGCGCGCACGGCTCTCGGGCCGCCCCATCCTGATCCTGGATGAGGCGACCAGCTCGGTGGATACCCGCACGGAAGTCCTCATCCGCCAAGCGATGCACAGGCTGCGGAGCAACAAGACATCATTCGTCATTGCGCACCGCTTGTCCACTATCCGCGACGCTGATCTAATTCTCGTCATGGACCACGGACGGATCGTTGAACACGGCACACATCGCTCGCTCTTGGAAAGGGGCGGGTACTACGCCCGCTTGCATGAAGCGCAATTTGCCGCCGGAGTGGGCGAACTCGCCGCAATGCCGGTGAGGTCCGCCAAGCATCGCGCCGGTCAAGGGGAAATGGAAGCATCATGAGCCCGCTTGAGTTTCCCGGTTCATGGCGTCCCAACCAGTCCAGCACCGTCGCGCTGTACGAGCAGCTTCGGCTCCGCATCATCGAGTTGGCCGACGGCGGCACCCTGGCCGTGGGTACCAAACTTCCCGCAGTGCGCAGCCTGGCCGAGCAGTTGGATGTCGCCCCGCACACCGTGGCCCGGGCCTACAAGGAGCTTGAGGCTGCGGGAGTAGTCGCAACCCGTGGCCGCAACGGAACAATCGTGTGCGCGCGCGATGACCGCTGGAGCGCTTTGGCAGCGGTGGCTGCAAGCTACTCGGCGGCGGCCAAGGCGCAGGGCGCCAGCTTCGCGGAAGCCGTCCAGCTTCTGGCAGCCGCCTATGACGCCGATTGATACCCGTCGGTAGGGTGCTGGAGGCCACATGGAAATTCGAAGAAGTTTTCGATTAGCATTAGTGGGTGCCTAAAGCCGTAGCTGAAGTCCCCGCCGTCGAATCCTTCGCAAGCGTTTCCGTGCAGCAACCCGCCACAACCGTAAGACATGACCTGTCACGGCTCGTGGTCAAGGGAGCCCGTGAACACAACCTCCGCAACGTCGATCTCGATCTTCCCCGTGACGCCATGATCGTTTTCACGGGCTTGTCAGGCTCGGGTAAGTCGTCCTTGGCCTTCGACACCATCTTCGCTGAGGGCCAGCGCAGGTACGTTGAGTCGTTGTCCGCCTACGCCCGCCAGTTCCTGGGGCAAGTGGACAAGCCGGACGTGGATTTCATCGAGGGTCTTTCCCCGGCGGTCTCCATCGACCAGAAATCGACGAGCAAGAACCCGCGTTCCACCGTAGGTACCATCACTGAGATCTACGACTACATGCGCCTCCTCTGGGCACGTGTCGGCCGGCCACATTGCCCGGTGTGCCACGAACCCATCACGCGCCAGACGCCGCAGCAGATAGTCGACCAGTTGCTGGAACTCGAATCCGGCACCCGCTTCCAGGTTCTTGCCCCCGTGGTCCGCGGACGCAAGGGCGAATTCGTCGAACTCTTCAAAGAGCTCACCGCCAAGGGGTACTCACGCGCCCGGGTGGACGGAGAACTCGTCCAACTGAGCGATCCGCCCAAACTCGGCAAGCAATTCAAGCACTCCATTGAAGTGGTCGTGGACCGCCTGGTGGTCAAGGAAGGGATCAGCCAACGGCTGACCGACTCGATCGAAACCGCGCTCGGACTTGCGGAAGGCCGGGTGCTGGTCGAGTTCGTGGATCTCGACGCCGAGGACCCCGCGCGGATCCGGGCCTTCTCGGAAAACCTTGCCTGCCCCAATGAGCACCCGTTGGCCATCGACGAAATCGAGCCACGCTCCTTCTCCTTCAACAACCCCTTCGGCGCATGTGCCGTGTGCAGCGGTATCGGCACCAGGCTTGAGGTCGATGAAGAGTTAGTGGTCCCCAACCCCGAACTTTCCTTGAACCAAGGGGCTATCGCGCCTTGGTCGTTGGGCACTGCCACCACGGAGTACTGGAACCGGCTCCTGGAAGGCCTTGCCCAGGAACTCGGCTTCTCCATGGATACCCCGTGGGAGAAGCTGCCGCAGGAAGTTCGTCAGACGGTGCTGCATGGCAAGGACCACAAGGTAGTCGTCCAGTACCGTAATAGGTTCGGCCGGGAGCGCAAGTACAGCACTGGCTTCGAAGGCGCCATCCAGTACGTTCACCGCAAGCACGGCGAAACTGACTCCGACTGGGCACGCGACCGCTACGAAGAGTACATGCGGCAGGTTCCTTGCCCTGCGTGCAACGGTGCCAGGCTTAACCCGGCGTCGCTGTCCGTGCTGATCAACGGCAAGTCCATCGCAGAAGTAGCGGCCCTTCCCATGCGTGATTGCGCCGATTTCCTGGGGAGCCTCACGCTGACCGACCGCGAGGCCCAGATCGCCCACCAGGTGCTCAAGGAGATCCAGGCACGCCTGACCTTCTTGCTCGATGTGGGGCTCGAGTACCTGAATCTCGAACGGCCCTCGGGGACCTTGTCCGGCGGTGAGGCCCAGCGCATTCGACTCGCCACGCAGATCGGCTCCGGCCTGGTCGGTGTCCTGTATGTCCTGGACGAGCCGTCCATCGGGCTGCACCAGAAGGACAACCGCCGCCTCATCGAGACGCTCACCCGGTTGCGCGATCTCGGCAACACGCTGATTGTCGTCGAACACGACGAAGACACCATCCATGAGGCCGACTGGGTAGTGGACATCGGACCTGGCGCCGGCGAGCACGGTGGCCAGGTGGTGCACTCCGGTTCCTACAAGGAGCTCTTGGAAAACACGGACTCGCTGACCGGCGACTACTTGTCCGGGCGACGCAAGATCGACATCCCGGCCAAGCGGCGCAAGTATGAAAAGAAGCGCGAGCTCAAAGTCATCGGAGCCCGCGAAAACAACCTGAACAACGTCGACGCCAGCTTCCCGCTTGGCCTCTTCACTGCGGTCACGGGCGTCAGCGGTTCAGGGAAGTCCACCCTGGTGAACGAGATTCTTTACAAGGTCCTCGCCAACAAGCTCAACGGCGCAAAGCAGGTTGCCGGCCGGCACCGCTCCGTGGCGGGCCTTGAGCACCTCGACAAGGTGGTCCACGTGGACCAGAGCCCGATCGGACGCACCCCGCGGTCCAACCCGGCAACCTACACCGGCGTCTTCGACAACATCCGGAAGCTCTTCGCGGAAACCACCGAAGCCAAGGTCCGCGGATACCAGCCTGGACGCTTCTCCTTCAACGTCAAGGGCGGCCGCTGTGAGGCGTGCTCGGGCGACGGCACCCTGAAGATCGAAATGAACTTCCTGCCGGACGTCTATGTTCCCTGCGAGGTGTGCCATGGTGCGCGGTACAACCGCGAGACCCTCGAAGTCCACTACAAGGGCAAGACCATCGCGGATGTCCTCAACATGCCCATCGAGGAGGGTGCCGAGTTCTTTGCCGCGTTCACCCCGATCGCCCGGCATTTGAAGACCCTCGTCGACGTCGGGCTCGGCTATGTCCGGCTCGGGCAGCCCGCCACCACCCTTTCCGGTGGCGAGGCGCAGCGCGTGAAGCTCGCGTCGGAGCTGCAGAAGCGTTCGAATGGCCGGAGCGTGTATGTCCTGGACGAGCCCACCACGGGCCTCCATTTCGAGGACATCCGCAAGTTGCTCATGGTGCTGCAGGGGTTGGTGGACAAGGGCAACACGGTCATCACCATTGAGCACAACCTCGACGTGATCAAGTCCGCAGACTGGATTGTGGACCTGGGCCCCAACGGCGGTTCAGGCGGTGGGCGCGTCGTTGCAACGGGCACGCCCGAACAGGTTGCCAAGTCCACGGAAAGCCACACCGCCACCTTCTTGGCGGAGATTCTCGGTTAGTCCTGCGTGAACGGCAAGGGAATATCACGGCTGCGGTCGAAGTATTCCCTTGCCGGCATGTGAGTTTCAGGCATGCCTCAACTCGTGAGAAACTAACCCGGTGACTCAAACAATGGTGCCCGTAATCTTTGATCTGGACGGCACCCTTGTCGATCCTGCAGGCGGCATAACCGGTGGCATCGCCGCGGCGCTGGGCGAAATGGGCCTCCGTGTGCCGGAACAGGGCGTGCTGGATTCCATGGTCGGACCCAAGCTGAGCGATTCCCTGGAACACATCGCAGGGGTGCCCGCGGGAAAAGTTGACGAAGTGATCGGGCTTTACCGCAGCTACTACCGTTCGGTGGGAATCGGCCAAAGCCGGCTATATCCCGGTATGCGTGAGCTGCTGGAGTTCTTCGCGGAGTCGCAACGGCCTGTGGCAGTGGCTACCCAGAAGCCCCAAGGCTTGGCGCGCATCGTTTTGGAGCACCACGGCATTGCCGGTTTCTTTGCCTCCATCTGCGGCGCCCCCGACGACGAGTCAAGGGCCGCCAACACGGCTCCGGGGAAGGCGGCGATCGTTGGTGCCGCGTTGGCCGCGTTGGATTCCCAGCCTGCGGTGATGGTCGGGGACCGCCACCAGGATGTTGCCGGCGCCATGGCCAACGGACTCGACTGCATCGGGGTCAGTTGGGGGTTCGCGTCCGACGGCGAACTTCAAGAAGCCGGCGCCGTCGCCGTCGTGGACACCACGGCACAGCTGCTGGAGAAGATCGAAGAACTTGACGCTGTCCGCGCGGCGGCCCTGAGCGAGGTGCAGAACGATGGAAGCCTTTGATGTCATCCGCTGGACCACTCGCGGACTGATCTCCGGCACCTGCCGGCCCACGGTCATCGGGCTGGAAAATGTGCCCAAGCAAGGGCCCTTCATTGTGGCCCCGAACCATTTGTCATTTCTGGACAGCGTGATTGTGCAGGCTTTGATGCCGCGTCCGGTGGGCTTCTTCGCCAAAGCCGAATACTTCACCACCAAGGGCTTCAAGGGCCGTGCGATGAAGGCGTTCTTCCAGGCTGTCGGATCCATTCCCGTGGAGCGCGGAGAGCAAGCGGCAAGTGTGCAGGCGCTCAAGACCCTCTTGGACATCCTGGAGAACGGCAGGGGCATCGGTATCTACCCGGAGGGGACCCGCTCGCGTGACGGCTTGCTCTACCGCGGCCGTACCGGCGTCGGCTGGCTTGCCCTGACCACCGGGGCTCCCGTGGTGCCGGTGGGCCTCATCGGAACCGACAAGTTGCAACCCGTGGACCGCAACACCGTCCGCCCCCAGCACTTCACCATGAAGGTGGGCGAGCCGCTGTACTTCGAAAAAACCGGCCCGGACCATTCCCTTCCTGCCCGGCGCGAAGTCACGGACAAGATCATGGATGCCATTGCCGTATTGAGCGGCCAGGAACGTTCCACGAGCTACAACCAGAGCAAGTCCGCCGAGTAGTCGGGATGCCCGGGCCGGGCGCTCGGTCCGTACGGGGGAGCCCGATTCCCTTACTAGACTGGATCTGTGGCAGATCCAGCGAGTTATCGACCCCAGACCGGAGAAATCCCCGTCACTCCCGGCGTCTACCGGTTCCGGGACGCGCACGGCCGTGTCATCTATGTGGGCAAGGCGAAGAACCTCCGCTCCCGGCTGAATTCCTACTTCGCCAACCCTGCGGGCCTGCTGCCGAAGACGCATGCGATGGTGCACGCGGCCAGCAGCGTCGAATGGACTGTGGTGGGCAGCGAGCTCGAGTCCCTCCAGCTCGAATACACCTGGATCAAGGAATTCAAGCCCCGCTTCAACGTCGTCTTCCGTGACGACAAGACCTATCCGTACCTTGCGGTCACTATGGGGGAGAAGCTTCCCCGGGTCCAGGTCATGCGTGGCGAACGCCGCAAAGGCACGCGCTATTTCGGCCCCTACACTGCCGGGGCGATTCGCGAAACCATGGATACCTTGCTGCGGGTTTTTCCGGTGCGGAGCTGTAGCCCGGGTGTCTTGAAGCGGGCGCAGGCCAGCGGCAGGCCGTGCCTGCTCGGTTACATCGACAAATGCTCTGCGCCGTGCGTGGGGCGCGTCACTCCTGAACAACACCGTGCCCTGGCCGAGGACTTTTGCTCTTTCATGGGCGGCGAGGCCGGCAAGTTTATCCGGCGCCTCGAAAAAGACATGGCGGCTGCCGTGGCGGAACTCGACTACGAACGCGCGGCACGGATCCGCGACGACATCGCGGCTTTGCGCAAAGTCTTCGAACGCAACGCCGTCGTGCTTTCCGAAGACACGGACGCGGATGTCTTCGCCCTTTACGACGACGACCTCGAGGCTTCCGTGCAGGTGTTCCACGTCCGGGGTGGCCGGGTACGCGGCCAGCGGGGCTGGGTCGTGGAAAAAGTCGAAGACGTCACCACTCCGGAACTCATCGAGCACCTCCTGCAGCAGGTCTATGGAGAAGACAGCGACAACCAGGGCCGCATTCCGCGCGAAGTACTCGTGCCGGAGATTCCGAGCAACCATCATGAATTGCTTGAATGGCTCGGTGGCCTTCGGGGCGCGAAAGTGGATATCCGGGTGCCGCAGCGCGGAGACAAAGCCGCCCTCATGTCCACTGTCCGCGAAAATGCCGAGCACGCGATGAAGCTCCACAAAGTCCGTCGGGCAGGCGATATCACCGTCCGCTCCCAGGCGCTCCAGGAACTGCAGGAAGCGCTTGAGCTTCCCGTGCCGCTGCTCCGGATCGAGTGCTACGACATTTCCCATGTGCAGGGCACCAACGTGGTTGCGTCCATGGTGGTGGTGGAGGACGGCCTCCCCAAGAAAGCCGACTACAGGAAGTTCTCCATCACCGGCGCGGCGGCCAGCGATGACACCGCTGCGATGCACGACGTCCTTACCAGGCGCTTCAGGCACTACTTGCAGGACAAGTCCGCCCAGCTGCCCAAGAGCGGAGAAGTTCCGAACCCCGGCAGCGGGGAACCGTCGGACGATGCCGCCCTCACGGGTGCCAAGGCGAGATTCGCCTATCCGCCCAACCTCGTCGTCGTCGACGGCGGGCAACCCCAGGTGAACGCCGCCGCGCGGGCACTCGCGGAACTGGGGATCGACGACGTCTACGTCGTGGGCCTGGCCAAGCGGCTCGAAGAAGTCTGGTTGCCGGATAGCGACTTCCCGGTGATCCTGCCCCGCACGTCGCAGGGACTGTACCTGCTCCAGCGTATCCGCGATGAAGCCCACCGTTTTGCCATCACCTTCCACCGGCAAAAGCGCGGAAAGGCGATGACGGTGTCCGCGCTCGATGGCGTTCCTGGCCTCGGCGAAGCCAAACGGAAGGCGCTCGTGGCGCATTTCGGTTCCCTCAAGAAGATCAAAGCGGCAACGGCCCTCGAGCTCACTGCCGCAAAGGGGATCGGCCCTGCCTTGGCGGAAGCCGTCGTCAGTCACTTGGCGGCAGCCGGCGCCGCTGGAGAGGCCGCTCCTGCCGTGAACATGACCACCGGCGAAATCCTTGAAATTTAGCTAGGGTAAGAGGCGGGCACCTGCGCAAGGCGGAGCGCCTTCGGATCATGCCAGAAACTTTGGACCATCTCAGAAACGGGGAAACTTGATGTCAGAGGCAACAGCAGAATCCGGCGCGGAGCAGGACGGCCTCATCCCCGTCAAGCCTGTCGAAGCGGAACTGCTGGTGGTGACTGGCATGTCCGGAGCCGGCCGCAGCACCGCCTCTGACGCCCTGGAGGACCACGGCTGGTACGTTGTTGAAAACCTGCCGCCGCAGATGCTGGGGACGCTTGCTGAAATCGTCTCGCACGCGCCCCAGTCCATTCCCAAGCTCGCGGTCGTCGTGGACGTGCGCAGCAAAGGGCTCTTCACCGATATCCGGACGGCGCTCGGAGCACTCAGCGCCAGCGGAATCACCTTCCGCCTCCTCTTCCTGGATGCCAGCGACAACGTGCTGGTGCGGCGCTTCGAACAGGGCCGGCGCCCGCATCCGCTGCAGGGGGGTGGCCGTATCCTCGACGGCATCTCGGCGGAACGCGACGTCCTGAAGGAACTCCGGGAGTCGGCAGACGTGGTCCTGGACACAAGCACGTACAACGTCCACGGCCTGGCTACCGCCATCACCGAACTTTTCACCGACACAGGCCCCGTGGCGCTGCGCTTGAACGTCATGAGCTTCGGCTTCAAATATGGCCTGCCCGTCGACGCCAATTTCGTGGCGGATGCACGCTTCATCCCCAACCCCCATTGGGTTCCGAAACTGCGTCCGCACACGGGGCTCGACGCCGATGTCAGCGACTATGTGCTGGGTGCCGACGGAGTCAAGGACTTCATTGACCGCTACGTCCTTGCCTTGGAGCCCGTCCTCGACGGCTACCGGACGGAAAACAAGCACTACGCAACCATTGCCGTTGGTTGCACGGGCGGCAAGCATCGTTCAGTCGCGGTCGCCGTCGAGCTTTCCAAACGGCTGGCGCAATACCCCCGGGTCACCGTCACCACAAGCCACCGCGATCTGGGTCGCGAGTAATGGGGGTCCTGACCGGACCCCTGCCGTTGGTTCCACCGAAGGGCACCCAGGGCAGCCAGCCTGCCAAGGGCCCCACAGTCGTGGCGCTCGGCGGCGGACACGGGCTTTCCGCATCGCTGTCGGCGCTGCGGCTGCTGACCACGGAGCTCACTGCGATTGTCACCGTTGCCGACGACGGCGGATCCTCCGGGCGGCTGCGCGAGGAGTACGGCGTCCTTCCGCCGGGCGACCTTAGAATGGCGCTGAGCGCCCTTTGCGATGACACCGATTGGGGGCGCACCTGGCGGGACGTCATGCAGCATCGCTTCAAGACTCCCAGCGGTCGCCCAGGCTCCTTGGACCACCATGCCATGGGGAACCTGCTCATAGTCACCCTCTGGGAGCTTCTCGGCGACGCCGTGGCCGGATTGAAATGGGCAGGCGCCCTGCTGGGCGCGCGTGGCCAGGTCCTCCCGATGTCCACGCAGCCGCTGAACATCGAGGGCGACGTCCGTGTGCCGTTGCCCGGGGGCGGGTACGAGTTCCAGGCCGTCAAAGGCCAGGCCAAGTGCGCTGTCGCGGGATCGCTCGAAAACGTCAGGCTGCGTCCGGAAGACGCGCGCGCTTGCATCGAAGCGTTGACTGCCATCGAGCTTGCGGACTGGATCATCCTGGGCCCCGGCTCCTGGTACACGTCCGTGTTGCCGCACTTGCTGCTGCCCGAAATGCGCCAGGCCTTGTGCGACACTCCCGCCAAACGCTGCCTCACCATGAACCTTGCAATGGACACCAAGGAAACCTCCGGCATGTCCGCAGCGGACCACCTGGATGCCTTGCGGCACTACGCGCCGGAGTTCAGTGTGGACGTTGTCCTGGCCGATCCCTCCTCGATATCGGACCTCAAGGAATTCGAACGGGCTGCCGGGATGATCGGTGCGGAGGTGGTCTTGGGTAAAGTGGGGGCGTCGAGCCGCCGTCCAGTCCACGACCCGCTGCGTCTGGCATCGGCGTATCACGATATCTTCGGGAATAGTTAGGAACATACGATGGCACTGACCGCATCGGTCAAGGAAGAACTTTCCCGGCTGGACATCAAGAAGTCGTCCGTCCGCAAGGCCGAAGTCTCGGCCATGCTGCGTTTCGCCGGCGGGCTGCACATCATTTCGGGCCGAATCGTGATCGAGGCGGAGGTTGACCTCGCCGCCACGGCGCGGAGGCTGCGCGCCGCGATCGCCGAAGTCTACGGGCACCAGAGCGAGATCATTGTCGTCTCCGGCGGGGGACTCCGGCGGGGTAGCCGCTATGTCGTCCGAGTCGTGCGCGACGGCGAAGCCCTGGCCCGCCAGACCGGGCTCCTGGACGGCCGGGGACGGCCTGTACGTGGCTTGCCTTCCGCCGTCGTCAACGGTTCGGCGTCGGATGCGGAAGCTGTGTGGCGCGGCGCGTTCCTGGCTCACGGATCCCTCACCGAACCTGGCCGGTCCTCTTCGCTTGAGGTCACGTGTCCCGGGCCGGAATCGGCACTTGCCCTGGTAGGCGCCGCCCGGCGCCTCGGAATCCAGGCCAAGGCGCGGGAGGTGCGCGGCGTGGACCGCGTGGTGATCCGTGACGGTGACACGATTGCCGCGCTGCTCACCCGGATGGGCGCCCATGACGCCCTCATGGTGTGGGAGGAACGCCGCATGCGGAAGGAAGTCCGGGCGACGGCCAACCGCCTGGCGAACTTCGACGACGCCAACCTGCGCCGTTCAGCCCAGGCCGCCGTCGCCGCCGGCGCCCGCGTGGACAGGGCGCTGGAAATCCTGGGCGACGACGTTCCGGACCACCTCAAGTACGCCGGTGAACTCAGGGTGGCCCACAAGCAGGCCAGCCTGGATGAATTGGGCCGGCTTGCCGACCCGCCCATGACCAAGGACGCCATCGCGGGGCGGATCCGCCGGCTCCTTGCCATGGCGGACAAAAAGGCCGGCGACCTGGGGATCCCGGGCACCGAGGCAAATGTGACCCCCGAAATGATGGACGAATAAAGCTCCCGTCCTAGAATCGTGAGGGTGTAGATTTCCGGCCGCTTCGCCGGTCGGATGAACAAAACGAGAGTTACCAACCGGACCCCGGTCCACTGCATTGGAGGATTTCGTGACAGAGTACGTACTGCCCGAGCTCGGCTACGACTACGCAGCACTTGAGCCGCACATTTCGGCGAAGATCATGGAGCTGCACCACAGCAAGCACCACGCTGCCTATGTAGCAGGCGCCAACAACGCTTTGGCCCAGTTGGCCGAGGCTCGCGACAAGGGCGACTTCGCCAACATCAACCGCCTCTCCAAGGACCTCGCGTTCCACACCGGCGGCCACATCAACCACTCCGTGTTCTGGAACAACATCTCCCCGGACGGCGGCGACAAGCCCGAGGGCGAGCTGGCCGCGGCCATCGACGACGCCTTCGGCTCCTTCGATGCCTTCCGTGCCCAGTTCTCGGCAGCCGCGCTCGGCCTGCAGGGATCCGGTTGGGGCTTCCTCGCCTACGAGCCCATCGGTGGGAACCTCCTCATCGAGCAGCTCTACGACCAGCAGGGCAACGTCGCAGTCGGCACCACGCCCCTGCTCATGCTGGACATGTGGGAGCACGCTTTCTACCTCGATTACGTCAACGTCAAGGCTGACTACGTCAAGGCATTCTGGAACATCGTCAACTGGGCAGACGTCGCGAAGCGCTTCGAAGCGGCCCGCGCGAACGCCACAGGGCTGATCGTTCTCTAGCAAGGCTCGTGCCACCTCGGTGCGTGACGCGGAATACATGAGGATGTAACAAACTTCACATTCAGGTGAATTTCGCCCAAATACCGGATTGTCTGCCCCCGCAGTTGCGGGGGCAGACGTAGTTAAACGTAAGATGGGTCACGGAAGGCGGTTAGCCTTCAGCAACGTGGCTGGTCGCCCTCCGATCTGATAATCACTTCTGCCCAATGATGTGCGGGAATTGTTAGTTGGAATCAAGATCCGACTCACTAGGTGTGCTTGCAAGAGCACCAAGGAGACTGAATAGTGACCACCCGTATTGGTATCAACGGCTTTGGCCGCATCGGCCGCAACTACTTCCGCGCAGCACTCGCCCAGGGTGCGGACCTCGAAATTGTTGCGGTCAACGACCTCACGAGTCCCGAGGCGCTTGCCCACCTCTTGAAGTACGACTCCGTCGGCGGTCGCCTGACCCAGTCGGTTGAAGTCAAGGAGGGCAACCTCATTGTCGACGGCAGCATCATCAAGGTCCTCGCAGAGCGCGATCCCGCGAACCTCCCTTGGGGCGAACTGGGCGTTGACATCGTCATCGAGTCCACGGGCTTCTTCACCAAGGCCGCCGCGGCACAGAAGCACATCGACGCCGGTGCCAAGAAGGTCCTGATCTCCGCTCCCGCCTCGGACGAAGACATCACCATCGTCATGGGCGTCAACCACGAGCTCTACGACCCCGCTGCCCACCACATCATTTCGAACGCTTCATGCACAACCAACTGCCTCGGCCCGCTGGCCAAGGTCGTCAACGACGCCTTCGGCATCGAGCGCGGCCTCATGACCACGGTGCACGCCTACACGGCAGACCAGAACCTGCAGGACGGCCCCCACAGCGACCTTCGCCGTGCCCGCGCCGCAGCGATCAACATGGTTCCCACCTCCACGGGTGCTGCCAAGGCGATCGGCCTCGTCCTTCCGGAACTCAAGGGCAAGCTCGACGGCTACGCCATCCGCGTCCCGGTGCCCACTGGTTCCGCCACCGACCTGACCGTCACGGTTTCCCGCGAAGTGACCGTTGAGGAAGTCAACGCCGCACTCAAGGCAGCTTCCGAGACCGAGCAGTTCAAGGGCATCCTCAGCTACACGGCGGACCCGATCGTCTCTTCGGACATCGTCGGTGATTCCTCTTCTTCGATCTTCGACTCCGGCCTCACCAAGGTCATCGGCAACCAAGTCAAGGTTGTTTCCTGGTATGACAACGAATGGGGCTACTCCAACCGCCTCGTTGACCTCACGGAGCTCGTCGCATCCAAGCTGGGCTAGGGTAGACACATGACATTTCACACCCTCAACGAACTGATCGCTGAAGGTGTCCGCGGGCGGTACATTCTTGTCAGAAGTGACCTGAATGTGCCGCTCGACGGCTCTACAGTGACCGATGACGGCCGCATCAAGGCCTCCCTCCCGGTCATCGAAAAGCTCTCGGACGCCGGTGCCCGCGTGCTCGTCACGGCCCACCTGGGACGCCCCAAGGGCGCTCCCGAGGCAAAGTACTCGCTCAAGCCCGCAGTAGCGCGGCTTGCGGAGCTCGCGCCATTCAAAGTCCAGCTCGCGGAAGACACCGTAGGGGAGTCCGCCAAGGAGCTGGCCAGGTCCTTGGGCGAAGGAGACGTCCTGGTCCTGGAGAACGTCCGCTTCGACGCCCGCGAGACCAGCAAGGACGACGCCGAGCGGGGCGCCTTCGCGGATGAGCTCGTAGCGCTGACCGGTGACAACGGTGCATACGTGGATGACGCCTTCGGCGCTGTCCACCGCAAGCACGCCAGCGTTTACGACGTGGCCACCAAACTTCCTTCCTACCAGGGGGACCTCGTGCGCACCGAGGTGGAGGTCCTGCGCAAACTCACCACGGATACCCAGCGCCCGTACGTCGTCGTTCTCGGCGGCTCCAAGGTCTCTGACAAGCTCGCTGTGATCGACAACCTCCTGGGCAAGGCCGACACCATCCTCGTCGGTGGCGGAATGCTCTTTACATTCCTTGCCGCGGTTGGCCACAAGGTCGCGGGCAGCTTGCTCGAAGCTGATCAAATCTCCGTCGTCCAGGACTACCTCAAGCGTGCCTCCGATGCCGGTACCGCCTTCGTCATTCCCACCGACGTGGTGGTGGCCAGCCGCTTCGCCGCCGACGCCGAACACGAAGTGGTCGCCGCGGACGCCATCGAAGACAGCTCATTTGGTGCCTCGGGCATTGGCCTGGACATCGGACCGGTATCGGCAGCGGCTTTTGCGGAGCAGATCAAGGCAGCCAAGACCGTGTTCTGGAACGGCCCGATGGGCGTCTTTGAATTCGAAGCCTTCTCCGGCGGTACCCGTGCCATTGCCCAGGCTTTGACCGAGACGCCGGCGTTCACCGTGGTGGGCGGCGGCGACTCCGCGGCAGCCGTTCGGACCCTCGGCTTTGAGGACTCCCAGTTCGGCCACATTTCCACCGGCGGCGGCGCCAGCCTGGAATACCTTGAAGGCAAGGACCTTCCTGGCCTGAGCGTTCTGGACCGCTAAGGCCACACGGCCGGCGGGACGCCCTGCCTGGAAGGCATGCGTCCCGCCGGCTTCCCTCTCTCAACGCATCTTTGGAGCACTCGTGACAACTTCTGCCAACGGAAACTTCGTCCGCAAGCCCTTCATTGCCGGCAACTGGAAGATGAACATGGACCACGTCCAAGGCATCACCCTGCTGCAGAAGCTGGCTTGGACGCTGTCTGACGCCAAGCACGACTACAGCCGGGTCGAGGTTTCGGTCTTCCCGCCGTTCACCGACCTGCGCGGTGTGCAGACCCTCGTTCAGGGTGACGAGTTGGAGGTCGTCTACGGCGGACAAGACCTTTCGCAGTTCGACTCCGGAGCGTACACCGGGGATATCTCCGGCCAGTTCCTCAACAAGCTCGGTTGCACCTATGTCCTGGTGGGACACAGCGAACGCCGCACCATCCACAACGAGGACGACCAGCTCCTCAACGCGAAGGTCAAGGCGGCTTTCCGGCACGAGCTCACGCCGGTGCTGTGCGTCGGAGAGGGCCTCGAGGTCCGCCAGGCCGGCAACCACGTGGAGCACACGCTGGCCCAGCTGCGCGCCGGCGTCGAAGGCCTTTCTGCGGACCAGGCAGGCGAACTGGTTGTCGCCTACGAGCCGGTCTGGGCCATCGGGACGGGCGAAGTGGCAGGTCCCGAAGACGCACAGGAGATGTGCGCCGCGATCCGTTCAGAGCTTGCATCCTTGTTCGACGAGGCTGTGGCAGCCAAGACCCGCCTCCTCTACGGCGGCTCGGTCAAGGCCAACAACGCGGCGGCGATCATGGCCGAAAACGACGTCGACGGACTGCTGGTGGGTGGCGCGAGCCTGGACCCCGCCGAGTTTGCTAACATTGTCAGGTTCGAGAGCCACCTCAGCGCGGCTTAGTCCGGTTTAGGTTCCGCTCCCGTTATCCGTTCTTCTGAAAGGCCGTCGTGGACGTTCTTCAAGTCATTCTGCAGATCCTGCTGGGCATCACCAGCCTTCTGCTGACACTGCTCATCCTCCTCCACAAGGGGCGTGGTGGCGGATTGTCCGATATGTTCGGCGGCGGAATGAGCTCAGGATTGAGTTCTTCAGGTGTCGCAGAGCGAAACCTCAACCGCTTCACCATCGTCTTGGGCTGCACTTGGGGCGTCGTGATCATCGGACTCGGCCTCATCATGCGCTTCACAGCCGGCGGAGACCACTAAAGTCCCGCCTTTGCGTTTCGGGCGGAGCCTGCCCGCCCGGAGTGCACATCGCCGCTGTCGGATCCTCGCGCTGGGCGGATCCGCTCACTAGAATGGGGTGCGTGGCCTTCAGCGCCATGCAGCCGAACTCTCAGGGGGATCGACGATGGTTCATGGTACTTCAGGATTCCGGGGCACACGGGCCGGCGTGACAGTCGGATCGGCCCCGGGAAACCAGACCGAATCTGCAGCCGGTGAAAGCTTGCCGCGTATTTGTGTTCCCTATTGGTGCGCCAAGGGACACGAAACGCGGCTTGTTTTCGTTAAGCTCCCGGAAGATCAAATCCCGATCCGATGGGACTGCCCGAAATGCGGCCTGGTTGCCGTCCGCGAACAGGGCGAGGCCACGATGGAACGTGCGGACGAAGAAGTCTTCAAGAGCCACCTGGACTACGTTAAAGAAAGACGCTCCAGCCAGGACGCGGAAGTGGTCCTGGCTGGAGCGCTCAAGCGGCTACGCGCCCGCGGGGTCCTTGCGGACGAGCTGCTGGGGGACACGTGAGGCTGCATTCTCGTCGATGAGCCACAGGGTCCTCGAACGGCCGCTGGGACCGGCGGCGGGAACCTGGACCGGGTTGGCCCCGGCAAGGGCGAGTCCCACTGCCCCGGCCTTGTCCTCGCCTGCCACAACCATCCAGATTTCCTCAGCGGAGTTGATGGCGGGCAAGGTCAGCGAAATCCTCGACGGCGGCGGCTTGGGGGAGTTCTCGACCCCCACGACCGTACGGTCCTTCACACGGATACCGGCCTGCTCGGGAAAGAGCGATGCAATGTGCGCATCCGGACCCACACCGAGCAGCAGGATGTCGAAACGAGGCAACTCGGCGGCCTCCTCGGGTCGCCTGTCCGAAGTGTCGGCGGCGTGCTCGGCAACGGCTGCGGCCTTAAGCCGGGCCGCGTAGTCCGCGGCCGCCTCCTCCGCGGTGGCGAACTCGTCCGAAGATCCCGGTTCATGAACGCGGGCCGGGTCCACCGGCAGGCTGGAAAGCAGTGCCTCGCGCGCTTGCACCGTGTTGCGGTCGGGGTTGTCTTTGCTAACGAAGCGCTCGTCACCCCACCAGAAGTTCACCCGGGACCAGTCCACGGCCGGGGCCGCGGGCGAGTCGGCAACCGCTTTCAGGGTGCCGATGCCTACGGTTCCGCCAGTGAGGACCACCGTAGCTTCGCCGTGCTTGTCCTGGACGTCCACCAGCTTCGTGATGAGCCTTGCTGCGATCGCGGCCATAAGGACGGCGGAGTCGGGATGGATGCTTACTCTGGGGTCAGCGCTCACTGGGACGGTCACTCCTTGCTATTGGTTCGGGGCAGTCCCATAGTAATCACTTCTCCGAAGACATCGTCCGGATCCAGGCGACGCAATTCTTCGGCAAGGCAATCCCGCAGGCTCCGGCGCGGCAGTGAAATCCGCTGGGCAGGCTGGCCCGGCTGGGTCAGTTCCGCAACGGTGAGGCCAGGACGGAACAGTTGGACGTCGCCGGTGGCGCGGCTCAGCAGTACCCTGCGGATGCCTGTCCCTGCCGGGTCGGCGACAATCTGCACGGGAGCGTCGAGGTCCAGCGCGAGCCATGCGGCCAATAACAGGGTGCTGGGCGAGTCCGAAGCACCCTCGACGACGATGGCCGTGACGGGTGATTCGTCTACCTGGTCCAGTGCTGCCGCGAGCTGCAGGCGCCACTTGGTCAGGCGTGTCCAGGCGAGGTCGGTGTCGCCGGCCCGGTAGGTTTCCCGGATCCGGGCGAGTGCCGCAGCAGGGTCGGCCTCGTTGGCGGAATCCGTGATACGGCGGTGCGCGATGCTTCCGATCGAGGTCTCGCAAGCGTTCTCGGGGGCTCCGTGCGGCCACCAGGCCACGATTGGCGCGTCGGGCAGGAGCAGTGCCGCAACGAGGGATTCGCTCTCCGTCGCGAGTTCACCGTAGCCGCGCAGAACGATGACCTCAGATGCTCCGGCGTCCCCGCCCACCCGGATCTGGGCGTCGAGGTGGGTCGGCGCCTCGCTGCCGGCGTCCGCGAGGACGATGATGCGGCAAGGGTGTTCCCGGCTGGCCTCATTGGCTGCCTCAATGGCTTCTTCCTCGAGGCCGGACTTGGTGACGACCACAAGGGTCAGAACCCGTCCGAGGGCGATCACGCCTCCCTGCTCACGCAGGGACGTGAGCTTCTTCGAGATTTTGGAGGTGGTGGTGTTGGGAAGATCTACGATCATGGCCTTCTCCAGGTTCGTCCGTCGCGGGCAAGCAGCTCGTCGGCCGAGGCTGGTCCCCAGCTGCCGGGAGCATAGGGTTCGGGCTGTTCGTCGAGTCCGGCCCAGTATTCTTCGAAGGGGTCCAATATCTTCCAGGACTCTTCGACTTCCTGGTGCCGGGGGAAGAGCGGAGGTTCGCCCAGCAGCACGTCCAGGATGAGCCGTTCGTAGGCCTCCGGGCTGGACTCGGTGAAGGAGTGTCCATAGCCGAAGTCCATGGTGACGTCGCGGACTTCCATCTGGGTGCCCGGAACCTTGGAACCGAAGCGGATGGTTGCGCCCTCGTCGGGTTGGACGCGGATGACCACGGCGTTCTGGCCGAAGTCGTCCTCGCCGTGGCCGCGGAAGAGCAGATTGGGCGCCCTTTTGAACACCACGGCGATTTCCGTGACCCGGCGGCCCAGCCGCTTTCCGGCCCGGAGGTAGAACGGCGCCCCGGCCCAACGCCGGGTGTTGATGTCCAGACGGATCGCCGCATATGTTTCGGTCTTGGAGTTGGGCGGAATGCCGTCTTCCTCAAGGTATCCCTGCACCAGCTCGCCTCCCTGCCAACCGCCGGTGAACTGGCCGCGGGCCGAGTGGGTGGACAAGTCCTCGGGGAGCCTGACCGCCGCGAGGACCTTTTCCTTCTCGGCACGCAGGTCGTCGGCGTTGAAGGAGATGGGCTCCTCCATGGCGGTCAGTGCCAGCAACTGCAGCAGGTGGTTCTGAATGACATCGCGTGCCGCGCCGACGCCGTCGTAATACCCGGCGCGGCCACCGGTGCCGATATCCTCTGCCATGGTGATCTGGACGTGGTCAACGTAGTTGGCGTTCCACAAAGGCTCGAACAGCTGGTTGGCGAAGCGCAGCGCCAGGATGTTCTGCACCGTCTCCTTGCCCAGGTAATGATCGATTCGGAAAACCGCGTCCTGCGGGAATACGGACTCCACGATGTCGTTGAGCTTGCGCGCGGACTCCAGGTCGTGGCCGAACGGCTTCTCGATGACCACCCGGCGCCACTGGCCCTCGCCGGCCTGAGCCAGTCCGTGCTTGGACAGCTGGCGGCAGACCTGCTCAAAGGCCTTGGGCGGAATGGACAGGTAGAAACCATGGTTTCCGCGGGTGCCGCGGTTCTCGTCGAGTTCGTCAAGCGTGGCGCCGAGGCGCTTGAATGCCTGGTCGTCATCGAACTCGCCCTGGACGAAGCGGATGCCTTCGGACAACTGCTTCCAGACCGTGTCGTCGAACGGGGTGCGGGAGTGTGCCTTGACGCTCTCCTTGACCTCGTCCGCGAAGTCCTCGTTGCTCCAGTCCCGCCGGCCGAAGCCGACGAGCGCGAAGCTCGGCGGCAACAGTCCGCGGTTGGCGAGGTCGTAGACCGCCGGCATGAGCTTCTTGCGGGCAAGGTCACCGGTGACTCCGAAGAACACCAATGACGAAGGCCCTGCGATGCGGTTCAGGCGACGGTCCCGAGGATCCCGGAGGGGATTGCGGTGGCCTGCCTTTGCCGTTGACCTGTATGCGATTTCAGTTTCTGGCATGTTTGCGTTTGTGCCTTAGCTTTCGAGCGCGCTGGCCTGGTCGGCCAATGCGGCGACGATTTCCTGGAGCTGGGCAACGCCGGCTCCTCGATCCGTGAGGTGCAGCCGCAGGACCGGACGGCCGTGGTCCTCCAGAACCTGGGCATCTCCGGCCGCCTGGGCGGCAATCAGCTGACCAAAAGTGAACGGCCGTTCCGGGATTGCGATGTCGCCGGTCGCGGCAGCCGTAACCTGCAGGAACGAACCGATGGCCGGTCCGCCCTTGTGGAATTGTCCCGTGGAGTGCAGGAAGCGCGGACCCCAGCCGAAAGTGACCGGACGGCCACTGATAGCGGCAAGTTCGTCGCGGATGCCTTCCAGCTGCGCGAAGGCGATCCGGTCGAAATAGGCTTGGACGCTCAGGTAGCCATCCGTGCCGAGTTCACCGAGGAGCGCCTGAACGGCGTCGGCGGCCGTTGCCGCGTCTCCCAGCCACGCGCCCCCGCGGACCTCGATCGCGCCGTCGACGAAGTTCGCCGGGGTCGGCTCGGGACGAGCGTCAAGGAGGCCGCGCGCGGCAACCTTGGCCGCTTCGACGTCGGGCTGGTCGAAGGGGTTGATGCCCAGGAGGCGCCCTGCGACGGCGGTGGCGAACTCCCAGACAAACATCTGGGTGGGGAGGCCACCGGCGATGGCCGCTTCGTTTTCGCCGAGCTCGACGTCGGCCTCGGCCCCGACGAGGCGGATCACCAGGACGTCTTGCGCACCGCTGCTGACTTCGGGTGCGGAAGGACCTGCAACTACCGGCAGGAGGCCCGTGCCGAGCTTGCCGGTGGACTCGGCAATGAGCTGTTCGGCCCAATCGGCGAAGCCGACGATGCCGGAACCGTCCTCGACGATGACGATCTTGTTGCGCAGCGGGCTCGTGCCGCCAAGTGCGGCGCCGAGCCGGAGCGCGATGTTTTCGGGTGAGTCTTCGTTGAGGATCTCCGCAGCTTCCTCGGCCTCATCCAGGAATGCCTGGATGTCGACTCCGGCGAGGCCGCTGGGGACCAACCCGAAAGCCGTCAGCGCCGAAAAACGGCCGCCGACGTTCGGGTCGGCGTTGAAGACGGCACGGTAGCCGGCTTCACGGGACGCCTTGTCCAACGGGGAACCGGGATCGGTCACGATGACAATGCGGCTCTTGGCATCGATGCCGGCCTCAGTGAAGGCCTGCTCGAATACCCGTCGCTGCGAGTCGGTCTCCACGGTGGACCCCGACTTGGACGAGACCACGATCGCGGTCTCGGCCAGGCGGTCCGCGAGGGCAGCACCGACCTGTTCGGGGTCGGTGCTGTCCAGCACGGTCAGCTCGACGCCAGCGGTACCGGCAATGACCTCGGGAGCGAGCGAAGAGCCGCCCATGCCACACAGCACAATGCGGGAGACACCTTCGGCGCGGAGAGCGTCCCGGAGTTCCAGGATCTCCCCGACCAAAGGCTGGGAAACCGTTGCCGCTTCCACCCATCCGAGACGGATCGCGGCCTCGGATTCGGCATCCGGACCCCACAAGGTGTGGTCCTTCGCGAAAATCCTGGTGGCAATACGGTCCTCGACAAGTGCCGGGATGTGCTGCTCAATGGCCTGCTGCGCAGCACCGCTGGCGTCGTAGCTGAGAGTGCTCATGTGGGTTAGGAAGCCTTCCGTGCAGAGGCGAGGGCACCTTCGACGTCGGCCAGAAGTTCCTTCCAGCTGGCGACGAACTTGTCCAAGCCTTCGGATTCGAGGATTGCGACGACGTCGTTGTAGGAGATACCGAGGCCCTCAAGAGCGTTGAGGACGCCGTTTGCTTCCTCGTAGGTGCCGGAGATGGTGTCGCCCGTGACCACGGCGTGGTCGAAGGTGGCGTCGAGGGTCTTTTCCGGCATGGTGTTGACGACGCCGGCGGCGACCAGTTCGGTCACGTAAAGCGTGTCAGGGTAGGACGGGTCCTTGACGCCCGTGGAAGCCCACAGCGGGCGCTGCGGGAGCGCGCCGGCCTCGGCCAGGACTGCCCAACGCTCGGTGGAGAAGAGCTCTTCGTAGACCTGGTAGGCCAAGCGGGCGTTGGCCACGCCGGCCTTGCCCTTGAGGGCCTTGGCTTCGTCGGTGCCGATCGCGTCCAGGCGCTTGTCGATCTCGGTGTCCACGCGGGAGACGAAGAACGAGGCGACCGAGTGGATCTTGGAGAGGTCGTGGCCGTTTTCCTTGGCCAGCTCAAGGCCGGACTGGAAGGCGTTGATGACGGCCCGGTAGCGCTCAAGGGAGAAGATCAGGGTCACGTTGACGCTGATGCCTTCGGCCAGGGTTGCCGTGATGGCGGCGAGGCCCTCAAGGGTTGCCGGGATCTTGATGTGGACGTTGTCCTTGTTGACCTTCTTGTACAGGTGCTTGGCCTCGGCGATGGTTCCTTCGGTGTCCCACGCCAGGCGGGGGTCAACCTCGATGGAGACGCGGCCGTCCACACCCTTGGTCGCTGCTGCGACCGGGGCGAAGAGGTCGCAGGCATCCGCGACGTCGGTGGTGGTGATCTCGAAGACCGTCTCTTCGACGGATGCGCCCTGGGCGGCCTTTTCGGCGATGACGGCGTCGTAGTCGCTGCCGGCGGTGATGGCGGCGTGGAAGATGGACGGGTTGGTGGTGACACCAACGACGTTCTTCTCTTCGATGAGCTTGCGCAGGCCCCCGCTGGAAAGGCGTTGGCGGGAAAGGTCGTCAAGCCAGATGGATACGCCGGCGTCGGAAAGCTGCTGAGTGGGAGTCGTAGTCATTTCTTTAATCTCCTTGGAAATCTATTGCTTGCAGTCGGATTCGTCTCAGGCGCGTTGTCAGCTACTGAGACCCGCGAGGGAGTCCTTTGCGGCGGCGGCGACTGCTTCTGCCGTGATGCCGAACTCCTTGAAGAGGCGCTTGTAGTCTGCCGAGGCGCCGAAGTGCTCGAGGCTGATGGAACGTCCTGCGTCGCCGACGAAGTCCTTCCAACCCAGCGCCAGGCCGGCTTCCACCGAGACGCGGGCCTTGACGGCGGCCGGGAGTACGGACTCGCGGTACGCGGAGTCCTGCTTGTTGAACCACTCGACGCACGGCATGGAGACAACGCGGGTGGCGATTCCTTCGGCCTGGAGCGCTTCGCGGGCGTTCACAGCGAGCTGCACCTCGGAACCGGTGCCGATCAGGATCACGTCGGCCGGAACCGTGGCGCCGTCCTTCGAAGCCTCTGCCAGGACGTAGCCGCCCTTTGCGACGCCTGCGGTGGAGCCGAAGGTATCGCCCTCGGCGACGCCCTCGCCGCGTGCATAGGTCGGGATGTTCTGGCGGGTCAGTACGATGCCGGCCGGGTTCTCGTGGTTTTCGAGCATGGTCTTCCATGCTGCGGAGACCTCGTTGGCGTCGCCGGGGCGGACAACGTCCAGGCCCGGGATGGCGCGCAGGGTGGACAGCTGTTCTACCGGCTGGTGGGTGGGGCCGTCTTCGCCCAGGCCGATGGAGTCGTGGGTCCAGACGTACAGCGACGGCACACCCATGAGGGCGCCGAGCCGGATCGCAGGACGCTGGTAGTCGCTGAAGATCAGGAAGGTGCCGGAAAACGCCCGGGTCCGGCCGTGCAGCGAGATGCCGTTCACGATCGACGCGGCGGCGTGCTCGCGGATACCGAAGTGCAGGACCCTGCCGTACGGGTTTCCCTTCCAGGCGCCTGTGGAGCGCGAGGCCGGAATGAACGACGGCGAGCCTTCGATGGTGGTGTTGTTGGACTCGGCGAGGTCGGCGGAGCCGCCCCACAGTTCCGGAAGGACCGGCCCGATCGCGTTCAGGACCTTGCCCGACGCTGCACGCGTGGAGACTTCCTTGCCTGCTTCGAACACCGGCAGCGCGGCGTCGAGCTCAACAGGAAGCTTCTTGGCCTCGATGCGCTCAAGCAGTGCCGCGCCCTCAGGGTTGGCGGTCTGCCACGCTTCGAAGGAGGCCTGCCATTCGCTGCGCTCGGCTGCGCCGCGTTCGACGACTGCACGGGCATGTGCAAGGACGTCCTCGTCAACCTGGAAGGAACGCTCGGGGTCAAAGCCCAGGACTTCCTTGAGGGCCGCGACTTCCTCGGTGCCGAGGGCGGAACCGTGGATCTTGCCGGTGTTCTGCTTCTTGGGGGCCGGGTAGCCGATGATAGTGCGCAGCGAGATGATCGACGGCTTGGAGGTCTCGGCCTTGGCGGCGAGCAGTGCGGCGTACAGTTCCTGGACGTCTTCGACATATTCGCCGGTCTTGGTCCAGTCGACCCGCTGGGTGTGCCAGCCGTAGGCCTCGTAGCGCTTCAGCACGTCTTCGGTGAATGCCACATCGGTGTCGTCTTCGATGGAGATGTGGTTCTCGTCGTAGATCACCACGAGGTTGCCCAGTTCCTGGTGCCCGGCCAGCGAAGATGCCTCGGAGGTGACGCCTTCCTGGAGGTCGCCGTCGGAGGCAATGACCCAAATGGTGTGGTCGAACGGGCTCTCGCCGGCGGGGGCATCGGCGTCGAACAGGCCGCGCTGGCGGCGCTGGGAGTAGGCGAAGCCTACCGAGGAGGCCAGGCCCTGGCCCAGCGGACCGGTGGTGATTTCGACGCCGGCAGTGTGCTTGTACTCCGGGTGGCCGGGGGTCAGCGATCCCCAGGTGCGCAGGGCCTCAAGGTC
This sequence comes from Arthrobacter bambusae, assembly GCF_030812595.1. Lineage (GTDB taxonomy): Bacteria > Actinomycetota > Actinomycetes > Actinomycetales > Micrococcaceae > Arthrobacter > Arthrobacter bambusae_B. The sequence continues at coordinate 10,367 of NZ_JAUSSZ010000006.1, read as the reverse complement.
CTTCAGTTCCAGGCCGTAGCCGGAGAGGAACAACTGGATGTACAGGGTCAGCGAGGTGTGCCCGGGGGAAAGGATGAACCGGTCGCGGCCGATCCAGTCCGGGTGCTTCGGGTCGTGGCGCATCAGCTTCTGGAAGAGAAGGTATGCGGCCGGTGCAAGGCTCATGGCCGTGCCGGGGTGACCATTGCCGACCTTCTCGACGGCGTCAGCGGCCAAAACGCGGACGGTGTCCACGGCGCGCTGGTCCAGGCTTGTCCAAGTCAGTTCTTGCTCTTCCAAATGTGGCACGTAAACCGAGCCCCTCTCTGTGCTGACGGCTGGTGATGCGGACATGGCAAGCGCTGGGCACAGGATGGCGCCCGCTGCGAAGTTTTACCAGCCGTTCACCATTGAAACGTTGATCTATCATCCAGACATGCACGTCTGAGAATACGCTTTCTCGAAAACCTGCGTGAACTGATCTCCAGACAGCTTAGCCCGGTTCCCGGGGCGAAACGGTGGGAATCTCAAAAAATGGACGCAAATTCCGTTTTATGAATCACCGCGACGCCAAAGTGCCGGTGAACTTTCGGAAACAGGGGAAAGTTCCGGGTGCCGTGGCGTCGGACAGGCCACGGTATGATATCTGGAGGCCACCAGCGGCGAGTGCGCCATCGATTGAATGCATTGAGCCAAAGCGGATCGGATGCGCCGATCGAATGCACGTTCACCCGTGCCCGGATGCAGGGGTGCCAGGTTCGACAGGCGCCGCCGCTGCGAGAACACCAGAGCAAAGAACAGAGTGACTGCCAACGTGAGCACAACAGATACGCCCATCAATGCTTCCCCGGCTGTGGGGAAGCATGGAATGTCCCGTAAGTTCAAGGCGTACCTGGCTCTGACCAAACCCCGCGTGATCGAGCTGCTCCTCGTCAGCACCTTGCCCACCATGATCTTCGCTCAGCGGGGCTTTCCCTCGATCGGGCTGATCCTGGCCACGCTGGTTGGCGGCGCCTTCGCCGCCGGCAGCGCGGGGGTCTTCAACTGTTACATCGACCGCGACATCGACAAGTTGATGCACCGCACCGAAAAGCGGCCCCTCGTGACGGGCGAAGTCACCCCACGCGAAGCCCTCGTCTTTGCGTGGATCCTTGGTGCTGCCTCCATCGCCATCCTGTGGTTCGGGGCCAACCCGCTTTCGGCGTGGCTCGGGCTCGGTGCGATTGTTTTCTACGTTGTCATCTACACGATGATCCTCAAGCGCCGCACGGCACAGAACATCGTCTGGGGCGGCGCGGCCGGCTGCTTCCCGGTGCTGATCGCCTGGGCGGCGGTGACAAACACTGTCGAGTGGCCCGCCGTCGTACTCTTCATGGTCATCTTCCTGTGGACTCCTCCGCATTACTGGCCGCTGTCCATGCGGTACGGCGAGGACTACCGCAACGCCAACGTCCCCATGCTGGGCGCCATCGCCGGCGCCAAGGTGGTTTCCGTCCAGGTGGTCCTGTACGCCTGGGCCATGGTTGCGTGTTCGCTGCTTTTGGTGCCGGTGGGCCGCGCGGGCTGGGTGTACACCATTGCCGCCGTCCTTGCGGGCGGCTGGTTCCTGTACGAGTCCCACGCCCTCTACAACCGGGCGCAGGGCGGCGACGTCTCGAACAAGGGAGCCATGAAGGTCTTCCACGGCTCCATCAGCTACCTGACGCTTCTCTTCATTGCCCTCGCGGTGGACCCGTTCATCGGTTCCCCGATCGTCGGCGGCTGACGTACGGGCTCATCGGCAAACGCCCGGTCACTTATAGGGGCTCATCCGCAAACGCCCGCGCAGCTTTAGCGGGAAAACGAAAGACCCTCCTTCACGTCCCATGATGTGGAGGAGGGTCTTTTTCGTGGTGCTGCACGATCAAACCAGACCTTACGCTTCAGGCTCCGGTGATCCGGTACCGCCTTACGGGCGGAACAGATCGGTGCCATCCCTGTTAACGATGCCGAGGTGGGCCCTGTTGAATTCGTCAAGGACAAGACCATGGGGTTCGGGGCAGACCGGGGCTGCGAATGCGTCGGCTACCGGGCCCACGACCCTGGCGGAACCGAACATCCCAACCTGACCGTGAACCGTGGACCAAGGTAGTCCTCCACCCCGCCGAAGCCTGATGTGCGGTTATTCCCACACCTGCTGAGGTACGACGGCGGCAGTCGTCGAAGGAGGAACGCCTAGAGCTTCGGGCTGAACCGGGCCACATCCGCCGCGTTCGTGGCGGCACTCATGAGCAGGGCGGCACCCAACATGTGCGCGCCCACCAGGAGGGCAGGGATGCCGTTGTAGTACTGGGTAAAGCCGATGACCGCCTGCAGGACCGTTACGGCAAGCAGCAGGAGGGTCGCTGAGCGGAACAGTCCGGTGATTCCCTTGCGGAGGACGAAGTAGACGGCGAAGACGGCCCCCGCGGTGATGAGGTACGCCGGAACTGCGTGGATGTGCGAAAAGAGGTCCCAGTCGAGATCATTCCGCGGAGCGTTAGCGTCCCCGGCATGCGGTCCGGCGCCGGTGACGACGACGCCGAGGCAAACGGCGATTGCCGAAAAGAACGCCACGGCGGTCATGACGGGACTCATTGCGCCAGGAATCGCTGCCAACGGCCGCTTCATGAAGCGGCCGGTCCGGCCGTATGCGCGGTTTACCAGCAGCGTGGAGAAGACAACCAGGGCCATGGAAACCAGGAAATGCAGTCCGACAACCCAGGGGTTCAGATTGGACAGCACAGTGATTCCGCCAATGATGGCCTGTGCGGGAATGCTGGCCAGCAGGCCCACAGCCAGGAGGAAGAGGTCGCGACGATCGTTGCGGAGGTTCCACAAGTACACCAGCATCAGGACGGCGACGGCGGCCAAGGCGAACGTCAGTGTGCGGTTGCCGAATTCGATGAAGCCGTGGATACCCATCTCCGGCGTATTCACCAGGGAACCGCTGGTACAGCGCGGCCATGTCGGGCAGCCCAGCCCCGAGGATGTCAGCCGGACCGCGCCGCCGGTGACAACGAGGACCACCTGGCCGATCAGTGACAACATCGCCAGCCTGCGGATGGTGCTGTTGACTTCCGTAGGGAGCTTGGCGGTCAACTGCTGGATGGACTTCGGGAGGCGGGAAGCCGTGCTCACAGTTTTCTCAATTCTCGGTACTCAATTTCACGCTGACGGTTCGGTTCCACGGCGGGGACGCTCAGTTCCATTTGAACCATCGGACGGCGGCCGCGCCAGGGACGATGGTCCACAGCAACAGCACAAGCACGTATTGCGGAGAGACGCTGCCGTGGAGGAAAGCGTCCCTGAGTGACTGTCCCAGGGCGCCCGAGGGCAGGAAGTGCACGATGCTTTGCGCCAATTCCGGCAAGCGCTCGGCAGGGACCACGATTCCGCCGAGGGCGCCCAGCAGGATCCAGAGGAGGTTCGTAATGGCGAGGGTTGCCTCCGGCCGCACGGTGCCGGCGACCAGCAGCCCGAGCGCAGTGAAGGCTGCAGCACCGAGAACCAGAAGTCCCAGGCCGGGAAGCCACCCTTCGGGACGCGGATGCCAGCCGAGCAACGCGGCGACGGCGCCGATGACCAGGACCTGAAGGACCAAGACGGCCAGGACGGCAATGATCTTGCCTGCAATGAGGCCAGTCCGGCCCAGGGGAGTGGTCGAGAGGAAGCGGAGCACCCCGTAGCGGCGGTCGAAGCCGGTGGCGATGCCTTGGCCGGTGAACGCCGTGGACATGGCACACAGCGCGAGGACGCCCGGGGTCGCGATGTCCACCCGACTGGCGCCCAAGCCATCGAGCAAAGGTGTGACGGTGAGCCCCACCAAGGCCAGCAAAGGCATGATCACCGCGAGGATCAGCTGTTCGCCGTTCCGGACCATGGTCAAAGTTTCATAGCGGCCCTGCAGCAGGATCCTTCGCACCAAGGGTGCCGGTCCGGCATGGGGTGCGGTGAGCGCGGGGGTTGTACTGGTCATCGGATATCCCTTCCGGAAATGTCCAGGAAAACATCTTCCAAGCTGCGCGCCTCCAAGCGGAGGGAGGCCGGCATGATGCCCTTCTCTGCCCACCAGGCCGTCAGCTTGGCCAGATGCTGCGGTGTCAGGGTGCCCGCGATGGAGTAGCTCCCCGCCCGGCTCTCGGTGATGGTCAGTCCGTCGCCGATGGCCGCGGCAATGTCCAGGCCTGCCGGGGCATCAAAGAACAGGGTGCGTTCAGCCACCCCGTCCACTGCATCGTGACCGTGGCTCAACAGTTCGGCGACGGTGCCTTCTGCGACATTGTGACCAGCGTCGATGATGTAGACATAGTCCGCAAGCCTTTGGGCATCATCCATGAGGTGCGTGGTGAGGATGATGCCCATGCCGGCATCCCGCAGCTCGGCGATGAGTTCAAAGACGATTTGGCGGGACTGTGGATCTAGCCCTGCGCTGGGCTCGTCCAGGAACAGGACTTCGGGGTTGCCGATCAGGGCTGCGGCAAGAGAGAGCCGTTGCTTCTGGCCACCGGACAAGCGCCGGACGCCGGTGCGGCTGAAGGTGTCGATGCCTAAACGCTCTACCAGCCCGTCCAAGGGAAGCGGGTTCCGGTACATGCCCGCAATGTGCCGCAACAACGGGATGGGACGGGCCGACGGCGGGAGGCCGCCGTCCTGGAGCATCACGCCGACCCGTGAACGAAGGCTCGCGCCGGCCGTGTCCGGGTCCTCGCCGAGGAGGCCGATACGGCCGCCGGTACGCTTTTGGAGGCCTTGCGCGCATTCGAGCGTCGTTGTCTTGCCAGCGCCGTTGGCGCCGAGCAAGGCGGTGATCTGGCCGCGTTCTGCGAACATGGACAGGCCGCTGACTACCCGGAGCATCTTGCCGTCAAGGGAGGCCAGCGGGCCAACGTCCTTGATGAGTCCATCGATGGTGAGGACAGGGGATTCGGGGGATCGCACCAAAGTATTCTACGTGAAGTAGTAGGGGTGCGGCGGGCAGGGTGCTGGCAGGCCAGCCTTGCCTTACTGGATGCCCGGACTAAATTACGACATGATTGTGTTGTGTATTCCATGAGGAGTTCTGTTTCCATGCCTGCAAGGTCCAGCGCGGTCTTGCCTGTGCCCGGTGGCACAGCCGTCGGCGTGGCTGATGCGGAAGACCGCACTCGGAACCGTGTTCTCAACGCGGTATTGGAGCACGGACCCGTCAGTGCGGCTGAGCTTGGCGACATGCTGGGTTTCACCCCCGCAGCTGTCCGACGGCATCTTGATCACCTTCAGCGCGCCGGAGTCATAGAGGTAAAGCGCGTCGCGAAAGCGGGTGCCGGCGCAGGCCGGCCGGCCCGTCGCTACGTCCTGAGCTCCCAAGGGCAGTCGAAGCTCGGGGATGACTACCTGAACATCGCCAGTTCCGCGTTGCGGCGGCTGAGGGACGTCGCAGGCGAAGAAGCTGTCAGGGACTACGCGGCGGAGCGCTTCGCTGAGATGGAACAGCGCTACGCGCCCGAAATCGACCAAGCGGGATCCGACATCGCGGCTCGCGCTGTGGCACTTTCCAGGGCCCTGAGCAGGGATGGATACGTCGCCTCGGCTGCGTCGATAGAGACCAAGGCGCCCTTGCCCGCTTCCCTCTCGAGCGTCCAGCTGTGCCAAGGGCATTGCCCCATCCAGCAGCTCGCCGCGGAATTTCCCGTTTTTTGCGACACTGAGACCGAACTGTTTTCCCGTTTGGTCGGCGTCGACGTCCGCAGGCTCTCCACCCTCGCGCAGGGCGGACATGTCTGCACCACCCACATTCCTACCGGCAGGCCATCCACCAAGGAGGCCCTTGGGCTTCCGAAGGTGCCGGTCGCGCCCCATGTCGAATCCAACAATCAGTAAGAAAGGCCGTGATGACGGGTCAATTAGCTGAAGGAACAGCAGAGAAAGCGCTAGCTGACGGTGCTGTGATCTCGGAGATTCTGGAGAAGAATCCCGAGCTGCACGGTATCGGCAACTACGAGTACGGATGGGCTGACAAGAACGACGTCGGCGCCAACGCACGCCGTGGTCTCAACGAAGAGGTAGTCCGCGACATTTCGGCCAAGAAAAATGAGCCGGAATGGATGCTCGACCTGCGCCTGAAGGGCCTGAAGTACTTCGATCGCAAGCCCATGCCCACCTGGGGTGCAGACCTCTCCGGCATCGACTTCGACAACATCAAGTACTTCGTGCGCTCCACCGAGAAGCAGGCTGCCACGTGGGAAGACCTGCCCGAGGACATCCGCAACACCTACGAGAAACTGGGCATCCCGGAAGCCGAGCGCAGCCGCCTTGTTTCAGGCGTCGCAGCGCAATACGAGTCCGAGGTCGTGTACCACCAGATCCGCGAGGACCTGGAGAAGCAGGGCGTTATCTTCCTCGACACCGACACCGCGCTCCGCGAACACCCGGAGATCTTCCAGGAGTACTTCGGCACCATCATTCCGGTGGGCGACAACAAGTTCGCCTCGCTGAACACTGCTGTATGGTCCGGCGGTTCGTTCGTGTACGTCCCGAAGGGCGTCCACGTGGACATTCCGCTGCAGGCATACTTCCGTATCAACACGGAAAACATGGGCCAGTTCGAGCGCACCCTGATCATCGCGGACGAGGACTCCTACGTCCACTACATCGAGGGCTGCACCGCTCCGATCTACACTTCGGACTCGCTGCACTCGGCCGTAGTGGAAATCGTCGTGAAGAAGGGCGCCCGCGTCCGCTACACGACCATCCAGAACTGGTCCACCAACGTGTACAACCTGGTCACGAAGCGCGCCGTCTGCGAAGAGGGCGGCACCATGGAGTGGATCGATGGCAATATCGGCTCCAAGGTGACCATGAAGTACCCGGCTGTCTACCTCGTTGGCGAGCACGCCAAGGGTGAGACCCTGTCCATCGCTTTTGCCGGCGAAGGCCAGCACCAGGACACCGGTTCCAAGATGGTGCACATCGCTCCGAACACGAAGAGCTCGATCATCTCGAAGTCCGTGGCGCGCGGCGGCGGACGTGCGGCCTATCGTGGCTTGGTCCAGGTCCGCGAGGGCGCCAAGCACTCGGCCAACACCGTGCGCTGCGATGCGTTGCTCGTGGACACGATTTCCCGTTCCGACACCTATCCGTACATCGACATCCGCGAGGACGACGTCGTGATGGGTCACGAGGCCACCGTATCCCGGGTCAGCGAAGAGCAGCTCTTCTATCTGATGTCCCGCGGTATGCCCGAGGACGAGGCCATGGCCATGATCGTGCGCGGCTTCATTGAGCCGATCGCGCGTGAACTGCCCATGGAATACGCCCTTGAACTGAACCGCCTGATTGAACTGCAGATGGAAGGATCCGTCGGTTAGCAATGACTGAAATCACTACTGAAAAGGCGCGCATCGGCGCGCCCTCGGCACAGCCATTTATCGACGGCTTCACTGAGGAGGGCGAGAACCTCTCGCCGCTTAATTCCGGAACCGCAACGTCGACGGCCCCGGAAAAGGCGCCGTCGGCCGGCCCCCTTGCCGGGGCCTCAGCCAAGAGCCACTCGCACGGCGGCGGTGTCGGCATCCCCGACAGCTCGCGCGCAGGTCGCCTGACCTCGTACAAGCTCGCTGACTTCAAGCCCTTGACGGGACTCGAGGAAGACTGGCGCTTCACCCCGCTCAAGCGGCTTCGCGGCCTGCACACCGAGGTCCTCTCCGGTACGGCGCCGTCCGTGGACGTCACCGCTCCCGCCGGCGTCGTCGTCGAAACCGTTGGACGGGATGACCGCCGCATCGGCTCGGCGGCCATTCCGGAGGACCGGGTGTCCGCCAATGCCTGGGAGAACTTCACCGAGGCCACCGTCATCACGGTGGCCGCCGAACTTCAGCTCGACGGGGAAGTGTCCGTCCTGCTGACAGGCACCTCCACGGAAGCCTCCGCCCAGCACATCGTGATCGTGGCAGAGCGCTTCTCCAAGTCGCGGATCGTCCTTGACCACCAGGGCAGCGCGATTGTTTCGGAGAATGTCGAAATCCTCGTCGAGGACGGTGCCGAGCTGACGGTCATCTCGCTCCAGGAATGGAACGACGACGCCGTCCACGCGTCGTCGCAGCAGGCCAAGCTGGGCCGTGACGCCAAGTTCAAGCACATCGTGGTCAGCCTCGGCGGCGACGTCGTGCGCATGACTCCGTCCACGCGCTTCACTGCGCCGGGCGCGGAAGCCGAGATGTTCGGCTTGTACTTCGCCGACGCCGGCCAGCACCTTGAGCAGCGCTTGTTCGTTGACCACGCCGTGGCCAACTGCAAGTCCAACGTCTTGTACAAGGGTGCCCTGCAAGGCCGCAACGCGCACACCGTGTGGGTTGGCGACGTCCTGATCCGCAAGGAAGCCGAAGGCACCGATACCTACGAGGCCAACCGCAACCTGGTCCTCACGGACGGTGCACGCGCCGACTCGGTTCCGAACCTGGAAATCGAGACCGGCCTGATCGAGGGTGCCGGCCACGCCAGCGCCACCGGCCGCTTCGACGATGAGCACCTGTTCTACCTCATGGCACGTGGCATCCCGGAAGACGTAGCCCGCCGTTTGGTGGTCCGCGGCTTCCTCAACGAGATCATCCAGCAGATCAAGGTACCGGCGCTCGAAGAGCGCCTCACCGAAGCTGTTGAGCGTGAGCTCGCCGCGAGCGACAACTAATACAAGCCAAGCAGGGAAAGCAGACTATGAGCGATCAGCCACAAGGCGAACTGGTATGCAACGCCAACGAGATCCAGGTCAAGCAGGCGCTGCGCATCCTGATCGATGACTACCCGGTAGCCATCGTCAAGGACTCGATGGGACAGATTCATGCCATCGGCGACACCTGCTCGCATGCGGACATCTCGCTCGCCGAGGGCGAAGTTGAAGGCTGCGCGATCGAATGCTGGGGCCACGGTTCCCAGTTCGATCTGCGCACCGGACAGCCTTTGCAGCTCCCTGCCTATGACCCCGTCCCCGTCTTCGCCGTCACCATCGACGGCGACGACGTCTACGTGGACGTGACCAACGTTGTGAACGGTGCCTCAGTACAGAACTACTGAGCGCCAAGTGCCTAAAGACTTACGAAAGAAAGAAGAGCATGTCTACTCTTGAGATCAAGGACCTGCACGTCAGCATCGAGACGGAGCAGGGCACCAAGGAGATCCTGAAGGGCGTCAGCCTGACCATCAAGACCGGCGAGACCCACGCAATCATGGGCCCCAACGGTTCGGGAAAGTCCACCTTGGCGTCCACCATTGCCGGCCACCCGCGCTACAACGTCACGAGGGGCACCATCACCCTCGACGGCGAAGACGTGCTGGCCATGAGCGTTGACCAGCGCGCCCGTGCAGGCGTCTTCCTGGCCATGCAGTACCCCGTAGAGGTTCCGGGCGTCACCATGACCAACTTCTTGCGCACGGCCAAAACGGCAATCGACGGCGAAGCACCTGCCCTGCGTACCTGGACCAAGGACGTCAAGGCTGCCATGCAGCAGTTGCGCATCGATGCCGACTTCGCACAGCGCAACGTCAACGAGGGCTTCTCGGGTGGCGAGAAGAAGCGCGTGGAGATCCTCCAGCTCGAACTCTTCAAGCCGAAGTTCGCCGTGCTTGACGAGACCGACTCCGGCCTGGACGTCGACGCGCTCAAGGTCGTCTCCGAAGGCGTCAACCGCGCCCACGCCACGGGAAACATGGGTACCTTGCTCATCACCCACTACACCCGCATCCTGCGCTACATCAAGCCGGACTTCGTCCACGTGTTTGTTGATGGCCAGGTTGTCGAAGAGGGCGGCCCTGAATTGGCCGACCGCCTCGAAGAAGAAGGCTACGACCGTTACGCCAAGGGCGCCGGGGCAGCCACCATCGCTGCTGCCGCAGCAGCACAGGCCTAGTTAGGACTCCCGCCATGACCGAAATCAACGCGGCTCGCACCAGCCTCGAGGACGTCGAGGAGGCGCTCAAGGATGTCATCGACCCCGAACTCGGAGTCAACGTGGTGGACCTTGGCCTGCTCTACGGCCTGAAGTACTCCGAGGATGACGGCGCTCTGCTCATCGACATGACGTTGACGACGGCGGCCTGTCCGCTGACCGACGTCCTTGAGGAGCAGGTCGGCCAGTCCCTCGACGGCATTGTGGACGACTGGCGCCTCAACTGGGTATGGATGCCGCCATGGGGTCCCGAGCGGATCACGGACGACGGCAAAGACCAGATGCGGGCTCTCGGCTTCAACATCTAAGTCAAAACCGCACGGCCTTAAGTACGACGACGGCCGGTCACCTTCCACGGCTGGTTCTAGCGGTCGTTGCAACACCCAGAATTTTTTGGGAGTTGCAACGACCGTGTCGTCTTTAAAGAAGGAGCCGGTAAACCAACGG